>CAVWXX010000001.1:0-391467 GCA_963759155.1 uncultured Gammaproteobacteria bacterium
GCGTGAGTTTCGCTGGGCATTTCTGCGTAAAACCCGTCGCTTGGTCGCCGGATGGGCGCTGGTGGTCATGGCACTTGTAACCATGGCAGCAATTTTCAAGGTACATCCGATTACTCCAGAATCTGGTTTGCATATTGGGTGTTGCTGGGGGGTGTAGGTTTGATC
The DNA here is from genome assembly GCA_963759155.1 of uncultured Gammaproteobacteria bacterium. Classification (GTDB taxonomy): domain Bacteria; phylum Pseudomonadota; class Gammaproteobacteria; order Xanthomonadales; family SZUA-36; genus SZUA-36. The sequence goes on from CAVWXX010000001.1 coordinate 166, forward strand.
GGAAGCCAATTGATTGAACACGGCTGGCAGATTCACCGAAAAAAGCATTCGAAATCGACCAGGCGCATAGTGTTGGCGGGCGGCGGTGGCAATGGCAAAAGAGTTGAACGACGAATCCTGAATGACCCCGATGGCAGCTTGCAATTGGTGGCGCGTTTTGGAAATGACTGGGCGGGTGAAAATGTATTTCCGATTGAACAATTGGCAGATTATGTTAGAGTCAGAACATATCAGCGAAGTATGGATTGCGGCTCCATGGGAAGACCATGAACTACTTGAAGTCAGCACTTAAACGCACTTAAGGAATCGGTGGTAGATGTAAATGTTATCCCTGATTTGCACCAGTACCGCTTGCTAAACCAGGGGATCGTTGAATGGAGTGGAATGCCGGTAATCAACCTCAGCGGCACACCGATGACAGGCACCGAACAACGAATAAAAACCGCATTTGATCGTGTTGTGTCTACACTTCTAAGCTTATTGCTATCCCCGTTGTTTTTACTCATTGCCTTGTTGGTCAGACTTTCCGGACCGGGCCCCGTATTATTCCGCCAAAAACGTCACGGTATCGGTGGTGATGCGATTGAAATATTTAAGTTTCGCACCATGAAGAATCACGCAGAGGTAGAAGGGGAAGTTGATCAAGCCACACGTGAAGACGAACGCATCACTCCAATTGGGCGTTTTCTTCGGCGAAGCAGTCTTGATGAATTACCTCAGTTGTTCAATGTGGTGCTTGGTGAAATGTCCCTGGTTGGGCCACGCCCTCATCCGATTGAGCTACAACAAGGAGTTCAAATCCCGCATCCCCAAATACATGCTCCGCCACAAGGTCAAACCCGGCATCACCGGCTGGGCACAGGTAAACGGCTATCGCGGCATCACAGACACCGAAGAAAAAATGGCGCTAAGAATTGAGCACGACCTCTGGTACATACAGAACTGGTCATTGTGGCTGGATATCAAGATTCTGTTGCAGACGCCGTTGGCGATGATTCACCGGAATGCGTTTTAGGCATTGGTGGTTTTAATTTTGCGTTCCCGGTTCAGATTTGAATGAGAATGATTGAATTAATCAGCATCCACGAGAAAATCACGGAAGCAATTCAAATTACTGCGGGTGAATGTAAGACCGGAAACCGGTCAAAAGCCAGACCTGGACACGCGCCTCCTAAAAAGCCTGCGCCGGATGCAAATAACAAATCGGCGCCCCTTCCTGCTTCTTGAACGTTACCTCTTCCCAGGACTCCGGCTGCCTCAACAACTGCCTCAACAACTGGTTATTCAACTCATGCCCGGACTTATACCCCGAGTAAGCACCAATCAAACTATGCCCCAGCAGGTAAAGATCACCAATCGCATCCAGCACCTTATGCTTAACAAACTCGTCCTCATAACGAAGACCATCTTCATTCAGCACACGGTAGTCATCCAGATACAATGGCGTTATCCATGCTACCGCCCAGCACCAGTTTCCTGTCGCGTAACATCTCAAGGTCACGCATAAAGCCAAAGGTACGCGCACGCGATACTTCTTTCAGGTAGGAATCGGTGGAAAAATCAACCGAGGCAAAACTGGTGTGGGATTTGAAAACCGGGTGGTTGAAATCAATCTTGAACGAAACACGAAAACCTTCATAGGGCTCCAGCTTCGCCCACTTGTCTTCAAACTTGTACTCGATCGGCTCAAGCACACGAATAAACTTTTTAGGCGCAGTTTGCTCTTCAATACCGGCAGATTGGATCAGGAACACAAAAGGACCCGCGCTGCCGTCCATGATGGGCACCTCAGGGGCGCTCAGGTCGATATAAGCGTTGTCGACACCCATACCCGCCAGTGCGGACAACAAATGCTCTACAGTGGCCACACGCACGCCGTTATCGATCAGCGTGGAAGACATGCTGGTATCGCCGACATTGGTCGCAGAGCCGACAATTTCAACGGCCGGTTCAAGATCGACACGACGGAAAATGATGCCGGTATTGACCGCTGCAGGCCGCAGGGTCATGAACACCTTCTCACCGGTATGCAAACCAACACCGGTGGCGCGAATCACATTTTTAAGGGTTCTTTGGCTAATCATTATTGTGAGCCCCAAGGCCGTTTATTCCGCGAAATTTTATCATATGCCACATTATCAAAAAACAATTTGTTGGGGTTTTGACAACATAATGTTGTTATTTAACAACATTTTAACAAACCTGTTTTTCATACAATCTTGCGATATTGATCATAAAGCGCCCGGCAGCCCCGAGATTACCGGACCAGTGTCCGGGAATTTACGGCGAGCAAACCCCTCCTGGGGCTGCCGGGACGGAGATGAGACTCTAGTCAGCCTGATTCCTTAGAAATGACGGAATATCAAGGTAGTCGATATTCGAATCCGGTTCGAACATATCGGTCGTTTCAACACCTTCATCCATACGTGCTGCCGTTGCATAGCTATTGCGTTGCTCTACTTCACTGGCGTAACCGTGTTCCACCTGCCCGGTAGTGCCATTTCTTACTACCTGCATAGGCGCCTCGTATGGCTTAACCGATGGCAGTGGTTGGGATTTCTTCTGGCTGTTATTCAAACCGGTCGCAACCACGGTTACACGCAGTTCATCGCCTATTTCCGGGTCAATCACGGTGCCGATAACCACGGTGGCATCATCGGAGGCCAGATCTGCAACGGCAGAACCAATCTCCTGAAATTCCTTCATGGTCAAATTCATACCGGCAGTAATATTAACCAGTACGCCACAGGCACCCTGTAGATTCACTTCCTCGAGTAACGGGCTGCCAATGGCTGCCTGCACCGCCATGATGGCGCGGTCTTCGCCCTTGGCCTGGCCGGCGCCCATAACGGCCTGTCCCATTTCTGCCATCACCGTGCGTACATCGGCGAAATCCACGTTGATGAGACCCTGGCGGGTAATCAACTCGGCAATACCCTGCACTGCACCCTGTAAAACATCATTGGCAGCTTTGAAGGCATTCAGCAACAAGGCATCAGAACCCATCACTTCCGGTAACTTGGAGTTAGGGATAATAATCAACGAATCAACGTGTTTACTGAGTTCTTCAATACCCTGCTCGGCAATCGCCATGCGGCGTTTTGCTTCAAACTCGAATGGCTTTGTCACCACGGCCACGGTCAAAATACCCAGCTCTTTGGCTGCCTGGGCTATGACAGGTGCTGCACCTGTTCCGGTGCCTCCACCCATACCGGCTGTAATAAAAACCATATCGGCACCGGAAATCATCTCGATAAGCCGGTCACGGTCTTCCAAAGCAGCCTGGCGGCCGACTTCCGGGTTGGCGCCTGCACCCAGGCCCTTGGTAACACTCGAGCCAATCTGTAACAGGGTCCGGCCTTTAAACTGTCGCAAAGCCTGGGCATCGGTATTGGCCGCTATAAACTCAACGCCATCGATACCCGCATCTATCATCTGGGAAACGGCGTTACCGCCGCCACCGCCCACACCAATAACTTTAATTTCCGCACTGGGTGTATAGTTTTCCACCAATTCAAACATTGTTTATATCTCCTCTCGCTCGCCGTAAAAATATTCGTTAAACCCCGGTTGATCGTCTTAAGACGACTCTGCTCTTACCTACAACACCGAAATCACGAATTCCTTTTAAAAAAACCATCCATGGGTCGGGCAATATGCCCTTCCCGCCTAAAATTCTCCTCGAAACCAACTCTGGATTCTGGTTAACAAAGAATCACCACTGGCAGACATGGCCGGGTTACGGCTGCTGTCCGCCTGGCTGCCATAAAGCAGCAACCCAACACCGGTTGCATGTACCGGGTTTGAAACCACGTCCGATAAACCGGTCACGTATTGCGGGGTGGCCAGCCTGACCGGCATATGGAAGATTTCTTCCGCCAGGTCCACTGCACCCTCCATTTTCGCTGCACCGCCTGTGAGCACCATGCCTGATGCCACCACGTCTTCAAAACCACTGCGCCGCAGTTCGCTTAAAATCAATGAGTACAACTCGCGGTAACGCGCTTCCACCACCTGTGCCAGTGTTTGCCTGGCAAGCTGACGGGAGGTCCGGTCACCCACACTGGGTACACGGATGCTTTCATCACTACCTGCAAGCTGTTCCAGTGCGCAGGCGTACTTGATCTTGATGTCTTCAGCGTGTTGCGTGGGTGTACGCAAAGCCACTGCGATGTCGTTGGTGACCTGGTCACCGGCAATAGGGATACAGGCCGTGTGACGGATAGCGCCATCGTTGAACACCGCTATATCGGTGGTGCCGGCACCGATATCCACCAGGCACACACCCAGAGATTTCTCATCTTCACTCAGGGCCGCATAACTGGCAGCCAGCGGTTGCATGATCAATTCGTCCACCGAGAGACCACAACGGGCTACGCATTTGCCGAGGTTTTGTGTCGCACTCAGGGCCGCGGTTACCACGTGTACATGGGCTTCCAGCCTGACACCGGCCATACCGATGGGTTGGCGGATACCATCCTGGTTGTCGAGCACATACTCCTGCGGCAGCACGTGCAGGATCTTCTGGTCCGCAGCAACCGGCACCGCGCGAGCCGCTTCGAGGACGCGTTCAACATCCCCCTCCGAGACTTCCCTGTCCTTGATTGCTACCGTGCCATCTGAATTCAGACTACGGATGTGATTACCCGAAATACCTGCGAATACGGAATGTATTTCGCAGCCCGCCATCAATTCTGCTTCCTCGACCGCACGCTGTATCGCCTGCTCTGTCGAGGTCATATCCACAACCACTCCACGTCTTAGTCCGCGTGAAGGGTGGGACCCCAATCCAATTACTTCCACCGAGCCGTCGGTCTGTAGTTCACCTACGATTGCGACGATCTTGGATGTGCCTATATCCAGCCCTACGACCAGTGATTTTTCAGCTTTTTTCGCCATATTCCCCTGCTATAACATCTATGTTTTGTGGCCATAACACGGCAAAGCCGTTGGTGTACCTCAGATCCACACTGACCGGCGGCACCGATTGCCCCTGCATGAGCCCGGCCCACGTGGAAATCAGCATGTCCAGGTTTTTGAATATATCGCCTTTGCCAAATTTGACATCGGTACCACCGCTTAAACGGGCCGACCAGGAACCACGCGGGTCCAGGGTCAGACGCTCAACCTGTTGGCCGATGACCACCAGCTTATCGTCAAATTTCTTCCAATTCTCAAACACGAGACCCAGTTGAGCCTGCGGACCCTCCAGCCATGGCAACCCCTGGATTTCCCTGGCCGCTGGTACGGTAAATGGCTGTCCAAAGGCATCCAGCAGGTAACCATCTACCCAATGGACAACCGGTGTGTGCTCGTGGATCGTCACCTGTACCGTATCCGGCCATGTTTTTTGAACATCCACACTGGCAACCCATGGCATGGCGCTGGCAACTTCGCGCATCATCCGTGTGTTGACGGTAAAAAAGCTGCCATTTACCAGTGGTGTAAGACTCGCCCGTACCTGTTCTGCACCAACCCGTTCAAATGGCCCGTCCACCTCGAGCCAGCGAATCGGCCACCGGTCCTGTGCGATCATGCCGTTGTACACCCAGGCCACACCTGCTGCTGCCAAAACGAATAACAACAGGGTCAGGGCTGCGCCGGTACTGAATCCCCGGTTGTCATATCGCATGGCCTGATTTCCTGCAGCACTCATAAGCTGCTCTCCAGGATGCGCCATACCAGTTCATCAAAATCAATGCCTAGCTGTTCAGCTGCCTGCGGCACCAGGCTGTGGTTGGTCATTCCGGGTGTCGTGTTGGCTTCAAGAAACCAGGCTTTGCCTGCCTCGTCGATAATCAAATCTACCCGGCCCCAACCCGAACACTCCAAAGCCCGGAAAGCCTCAAGAGACAGTTCCTGCATTTCCTTTTCTACATCCTCCGGTAAACCACAGGGGCAGTAGTAGCGGGTATCGTCAGACTCATATTTGGCCGTGTAATCATAAAAATCACGGGGCGTTTCGATGTGAATCAGGGGCAGTACAAGATCACCGATAACACCGGCAAAATACTCATTGCCTCGTATCTCCGGTTCAATGATGACGTTCTGATCGTATTGACGCGCCAGTGCAATGGCTGCCGCCAGGTCCTCCATCCGGTCAACCTTCGATATACCGATGCTGGAGCCCAGCCCGGCTGGTTTAACAAAAAGCGGGAAACCCCACTCTTCAACAATTTCTTCCGTCAGTTCCTGTTCCTTCCTGAGCAGGACAAAAGGCGGTGTACTGATACCCTGCTGCTCCCAGATCCACTTGGACCTGACCTTGTCCATGCTGATCGCCGAGCCAAGCAAGCCTGTACCGGTAATCGGTACATTCATCAACTGCAAGGCGCCCTGAATCGCACCATCTTCACCACCCGGGCCATGCATCAGGTTAAACACCCGGTCAATCCGGCCCGCGTTAATGGCCTCGAACAGGGCAGCGCTGCCGTCAAACATCTCCGCCTTGATCTGATTTCGCTCAAGGGCTGCAAATACCGCACGCCCGCCATTGAGAGAAACCTCGCGTTCTGCACTGTCACCACCCACGAGCAAACCCACATTGCCAAAAGCGCCAGGATCATTGGTTTTCAAAGCAGGTATCGGATTCATGCCGCCTCCTGCAATCTGAAACCCGACTCACGTAGTTCCTGTGCAACTTTTTCAATGCTTCCTGCACCCATCAGCAACAACAGGTCCTTGTCACGTAACAATGCCGGCAAGGATGCACTCAGTTCTTCAACATCATGTATCAGGACAGGGTCGACTTTGCCGCGCGCACGGATGGATTGACATAGTGCGGCGCTGTCGGCGCCCTCGATACTGGCTTCGCCAGCGGAGTAGACGTCGGTCATCACAACGATGTCCGCATCCGATAAAACACGGCTGAATTCATCAAACAGGCTGGCGGTGCGTGTGTAACGATGTGGCTGAAAAACGGCCACAATGCGCTTTTTGGGCCAACCCTGTCTTGCTGCAGCAATGGTTGCTTCAAGTTCAGAAGGGTGGTGGCCATAATCTTCAATGGCCCGTACCTTGCCGCCTTTAAACCGCAGTTCACCGATTTCAGCAAATCGACGGCCAACACCTTTAAACTCGCGCAAACAATCCACCACCGATTGCACATCAATACCGATTTCCCATGCGATGGCTATCGCGCCAAGTGCATTGCGGACATTGTGCAAACCGGGCAGGTTAATGCTGACGTCAAACGGCTCGGAGGGCTCAGGCAACTGCACCTTGAAGGTCATGATGCGCCCGTCCTGCTTAACATCTGTGGCGCGTATGTCAGCAGATTCTGAAAGCCCGAAGGTCACCACGGCCCGTCCCAGTTGCGGAATCATCGCCTTAACTTCTTCATCATCAATACACAAAATGGCGGCGCCATAAAACGGTAAGTGATGAAGAAACTCCACGAAGGCCTTTTTCAGGTTCTCAAAGCTGCCCTCGTAGCTTTCAAGGTGATCACGGTCTATGTTGGTGACCAGTGCAACAATGGGCTGCAGACGTAAAAACGAACCATCGCTTTCATCCGCCTCCGCCAGCAGGTACTCGCCCTGCCCCAGCCTGGCATTACTGCCCCATGAGTTGACCACGCCACCAATAACAAAAGTCGGGTCAAACCCGGCTTCGGCAAGCAAACTGGCAGTCAAACTGGTGGTGGTTGTCTTGCCATGCGTGCCGGCAACCGCGATGCCGCGTTTGAAGCGCATCAGTTCCGCCAGCATCTGGGCTCTTGGAATAACCGGAATTCTTTGCTCCCTGGCTTCAAGCAGCTCAGGGTTATTGGCTGGCACCGCAGTAGATACCACCAATACATCCACGCCTTCAATATTTGCTGCGTCATGGCCGATAAATACGCTCACACCCAGCTTCCTGAGATGCGCTGTTGCCCTGGATTCCTGCAGGTCAGACCCACTGACCTCGAAACCCTGGTTGGCAAGCACCTCGGCAATACCATTCATACCGGTGCCACCAATACCCACAAAATGCACACGCTTGATGCGGCGCATGGGGCGAAGGTGTCCGCTGAATGAATTCATGACGACACCCATTCCTGGCAGGCTTCAACGACTTTTTCTGCTGCATCGGGAAGCGCCTTGCTCCTGGCAGCGGTTGCCATGGTCAGCAACGCATCACGATCGGAAAGTAGTGGCTTCAATGCATCGGCCAATATCTGCGGCGCCAGTGTGGACTGCGCAAGAATAACGGCTGCCCCGGCATCGGCCAGGTACTCGGCATTGCGTGTCTGGTGGTCATCGACCGCGTAGGCAAATGGAACCAAAACCGATGCCACCCCCGCTGCTGCAATTTCTGCAACAGTGAGGGCGCCGGACCTGCAAATCACCAGGTCTGCCCAGGCATAGGCCTCAGCCATATCACTGATGAATGGCTGTATGTCAGCATTTATACCCGCTTCTTTATAGGCTTCGAGCGCTTCGTCAACACGCTTCGCACCAGCCTGGTGGCGGATTTCGATACTGGCGGATGGCGACAATAATTTCAGTGCACCGGGTACCACGGTGTTCAACACCTGTGCGCCCTGGCTACCACCGGTAATCAAGACCCTGACCGGTCCGGTGCGTCCGGCAAGGCGGATTTGTGGCTCTGCAATGGCCGCTACCTCGTGACGCACGGGGTTACCACTGTCGATAGCAGCAATTTCCTCTGGGAACGTGCCCGGAAAACCCTGCAAAATCTTGCGCGCAAAACGTGTCAGCAAGCGATTGGTCATTCCGGGAATACGATTTTGCTCATGCACCAGCACGGGGATACCCTTGGTCCAGGCGGCGATTCCACCTGGCGCTGCGGCATAACCACCAAAACTCACTGCACAGCTGGGCCGGTTGGCTTCCAACAGTCTTCTTGCATGCCACACTGCACGCAACAGCATGAAAGGCATGCGCACCCAACGCATCAATCCCTTGCCACGTAAACCTGTAATCGCAACCACGTCCAGATCAATACCCGCGGCAGGTACGGTACGGGTTTCCATACCGCCCTCGGCGCCCAGCCAGCGTACCGGAATATTCCGTTTGCGCAGGACTTCAGCGACAGCCAGACCGGGGAAGATGTGACCGCCGGTGCCACCGGCCATGATCAGAACACCCTGACCCGGTCGGTTCATCGACGTACTCCAGCCATATTGGGAACCCGTGCAACCTTCAGGGGCGCATCACGGTCGAGTTCATAACGGATTCGAAATACGATACCCAATGCGACAAATGTCATCAGAACACTACTGCCACCGGAGCTGATCAATGGCAGCGTAAGACCCTTGGTCGGCAAAACGCCGAGGTTCACACCCATGCTGACCAGGGCCTGCAAACCAATCCAGAGACCAATTCCATAGGCGACATTGCCGGCAAATGGACGCTCCCTGCGGTGCGCCATCAAACCAATAATCATGATGCGGGCAACCAATGTCATGAACAGTGACAATATGAATACGACACCCAGCAGGCCAAACTCTTCGGCCAGCACGGCAAAAATAAAATCGGTGTGCGCTTCAGGCAAATAGAACAGCTTCTGGATACTCGCGCCAAGACCAACACCAAAGACTTCACCACGGCCAACCGCGATCAGGGCCTGGGTAAGCTGAAAGCCGCTGTCATAGGGATCAGCCCACGGGTTCATAAAGCTGACGATACGTCTTAAGCGGTAGGGTTCCATCGCGGCAAACCCGAATACCGGTATGGCCGCCATACCCAGCACAAAAATATGACGCCAGGCCGCGCCTGCCAGCCAGACCATGCCACCCACGATCGCGGTGATCACCGCGGCACTACCCATATCGGGCTGAGCCAGCAAAATGGCTGTCAGCATGGCTGCCAGCGCCAATGGCTTCAACGTGTCAAAAAACCGTATCTTGACCATATCCGCCTTGCGCACCAGGTAACCGGCCATGTAAATGATCACCATGACCTTGACCGCCTCAACCACCTGGAATTTGGCAATACCCAGGCTGATCCAACGCGCACTGCCATTCACACTGTGGCCAATGCCGGGTATGAACACCAGCAACAGTAATAATGCCGAGACCAGCATTAACGGACGCGAAATACGCTCAAGAAAATCAATCGGCATGGCCCTGAATACAGATGCCAGCATCAATCCCATGATGATGTAAATCAGGTGACGCAGAAGGTAGTAATAGCTTGCCACGCCATGGCTTTCCGCAACTGCGATGGATGAGGAGCCCACCATCACCAGGCCGGATGCAACCAGCAGCAATACCGGGATCAACAACCAGGCGTCCACGGGCACAGCCCTGTTCATACGTGATGCCCGCATGGCCTGTTGTTGGCTGACTTTAGTTCTCATCGTATTTTCAGGGTCGCAAGACCCGCCAGTACGAGGATTACCGAAATAATCCAGAAACGAACAATGACCCGGGGTTCGGGCCAGCCCTTTAATTCAAAATGGTGGTGGATCGGCGCCATACGGAATATTCTTTTTCCGGTCAGCTTGAATGAAGCCACCTGCAGAATGACCGACAGGGTTTCCATGACAAACACACCGGCCATCAGGGTAAATACCAGTTCCTGGCGAACAATCACCGCGATCAGGCCGAGTGCCGCGCCCATGGCGAGTGCACCGATATCACCCATGAAGACTTGCGCCGGATAGGTGTTAAACCACAGGAAGCCCAGGCCGGCACCGGCCAGCGCGCCGCAAAAAATGGTCAATTCACCTGCACCGGCGATATACGGTATAGCCAGGTAATCTGAAAACACCGAGTGTCCTGTCACATAGGCGAAAATACCCAGCGCAACGGCCAGGAACACTGCCGGCATAATCGCCAGCCCATCAAGCCCATCGGTCAGGTTAACGGCATTGGAATATCCAACGATAAAAAAGTAAGTCAGAAATACGTAGCCCAGACCCAGCGGAATGACGATGTCCTTAAAGAACGGCACGATCAGCTCGGTCTCTGCCGGAGATTGCGAGGTTGAATACAGGTAGACAGCAGCGGTCAAGCCGATGATGGATTGAAACAGGTACTTCCAGCGTGCCGCCAAACCGGCAGAATCCTGCAGGACCAGCTTCTTGTAATCATCAACCCACCCGATCACACCGAATGTCAGTGTCACCAGCAATACCGTCCAGATGTAACGGTTGCCGAGATCCGCCCACAGCAGGGTGGAAACCACGATGGAAAACAGGATCAGCGCGCCACCCATGGTGGGTGTGCCGGCTTTTGAAAAGTGCGATTCGGGCCCCAGCTTCCTGATGGGTTGACGAACCTGCTTCTTCACCAGGCGGCGGATAAACGCCGGGCCTAATATCAGTGAGATCGCCAGTGCGGTCAAAGCCCCGAGAATACTGCGCAAGGTGATGTAGGCGAAGACATTGAAGTCGGGGTTGAGTTCTGCCAGCCATGTGAACAGATCCAGTAACATCAGGTGTTCACCTCTTCGTGTTGTTGGCCATTGGAAATCGCATTGACAACATGTTCCATACCCATCGAGCGGGATCCTTTCACCAGGCAGGCAATACCGGGTTCGAGTTCATCGCGCAGCGCATGGATCAGTTCCTCCCTGCTATCGAAATGAACAGCCCCTTCGCCAAAGGCATCCATCGCGGCAGTGCTTGCTTCACCCAAGGTAAACAGGCGTTTCACACCCAGCGTGCGTGCCGCATCGCCAAGCTCTGCATGCATCTTACGGCTGTCTAAACCCAGTTCCTTCATATCACCCATCACCAGCCAGGGCTCACCATTTTGAGTGGAGAGCACCTGCAGCGCGGCGTACAGCGAGGCGGGGTTGGCGTTATAGGTATCATCGATGACGGTCCAACCGGCACTTACGTGCTTCAGGTTGAGTCGACCCGGTACCTGGGCGACGGATTCAAGTCCTGTCCTGATCAGTTCAAGCGGCACATCCAGCGCCAGGCAGACGGCAGTTGCAGCCAGTGCATTGGTCAGGTTATGCAGGCCGGGTAAGGGCAATTGCAGGGTGAACTTTCCAAGCGGCGTACTCACCACAACGTCACCTTCCACGTGATGCGCCTGGATATGGTCTTTGCCATCGCCGTTAAAGTAAATTATTTTTTTGGCTTTGTTGATGTCCAGCCAGAGGTCGACCCAGGGCTCGGCTGCATTGATGATGGCCGTGCCATCCTCTGCCAGGGCCGCATACATCTCGCCCTTGGCCCGGGCCACACCTTCGACATTGAGAAAACCCTGTAGATGGGCCGGGCCAATATTATTTACCAGGCCCACTTCCGGCTTCGCGATATTGGCAAGGTAAGCGATGTCACCCGGCTTACCGGCGCCCATTTCCAGCACCGCGTAATCGTGCGATTTGTTCAACTGGAACACCGTCAGGGGCAGGCCCAACTCGTTATTGAAATTACCCTTGGTGGCCAATACCTCACCGACCTGCCTGAGGATACTGGCAATCATCTCTTTAACCGTGGTTTTACCATTGCTACCGGTAATACCAATGACCTTCGCAGGGCATTGCATACGCCAGTATCCCGCCAGCACGCCAAGCGCAGCCTGCACATCCGGCACCTGCAATAATGGCAGGTCCGTAGTCACACTGCGGCTGACCAGTGCAGCAACTGCACCACGTTCCTGTGCCTGCTGAAGATAGTCGTGGCCATCAAAAGCCTGTCCGGGTAAAGCGGCAAACAGCATGCCGGGAACCACCTGTCGACTATCAGTCGTAATGCCGGTGAAATTCAGCTCGCTTTGCAACGGAGTGCATTCCAGCAAGTCGGCGGCCAGGCTGATGCGCATATGGATCATGCTGCATCCCCCAGTGCATAACGGATAACGCTTTCGTCGCTGAAGGGAATTTTTTGCCCGGCAATTTCCTGCCAGGTCTCGTGGCCTTTTCCGGCCACCAGTACCACATCACCAGCCTGGCAATTTGCGATAGCCTGGCGGATGGCGGAAGCCCGGTCCGGCTCAATCGTCACACTGCCTGGTCTTTCAAGACCGGCAACCACATCATCAATGATCTGGTTGGCAGATTCATTTCTTGGATTGTCACTGGTGACAACAACGTTATCGGCCAGTAACTCCGCTGCACGGCCCATTTGCGGCCGTTTACCCTGGTCGCGGTTGCCGCCACAGCCAAATACACACACCAACTTGCCATCAAGGTGAGCCCTTACAGCGTGCAAGGCGCTTTCCAGTGCATCGGGTGTGTGTGCATAATCAACCACCACGACCGGTTGGCCTGCCTTACCACCCATCCGCATCATTCTGCCCGGCACAGGCTGCATCACTTCAACCTGGTGCAATACACGGTGCCAGGGCATACCAAGCAAGGCCAGTGTGCCTGCAGTCGCCAGCAGGTTGGAAGCATTGAACTCACCCAGCAAACCGGTGTGCACCTCATCCGAGCCCCATGGCCCGGTCAGGCGAATATTCATACCATTGATATCAACAGAGCGTATCTCCGCCCTTAGTTCCGCGCCCTCCTTGAGACCGAAACTGAGCATCTGCATACCGCCGTTGAGTTCACCGAACCACTTCCTGCCATAGGCATCATCGTGATTGATAATGGCAAATGAGGGGGCATACTCGGTAAACAACAGCCGCTTGGCCGCCGCGTAGTCTTCCATATCCCTGTGGTAATCAAGATGATCGCGGCTGAGGTTGGTAAATACTGCGGCATCAAATTGTACGGTCTGGCAGCGATGTTGCTGCAGGGCGTGGGAAGATACTTCCATGGCCAGGTTTTCAATACCGGCCTTTACACACAGCGACAGTGCCTGCTGTAAACGGAATGCATCAGGGGTTGTTCGTTCACCGCTTTGCAAATGACCAAGTGAGCCATAACCCAGGGTTCCCACCATGCCGGCATTGCCGTAAACACGTTGCCAGGACTGGGCAAGAAAGTGTGCAACCGAGGTCTTTCCATTGGTGCCGGTAACACCGGCGATATTCATTTGCTCTGACGGGGCAGCGTAAAACCGTGACGCCAGCTCTCCGAGCTTATCGCCCAGCTTGTCAACCCTGATAGCCGGTACACCCAGTTCCCCAACTGCCTGCAAACCATCATGTATCACGGCCACTGCACCCGATGCCACGGCTGCCCTGGCAAAATCAAGCCCATGGGCCAGCTGGCCTTTCACAGCTACGAATGCATCGCCGGGTTGGGTTTCACGGTTATCAAGTCCAATACCGGTGAGGCGGGTGGCGGGTGCATCATCAACCCAACCTTCAAGCAATTCATTCAAGCCCATGGCCATGATCACTGCCCCTCCGTGCTGGTCACGCTGGCTGATTCAACAAGCATGGTCGGGTAATCGTCGGGGGGGATATTCAAAATACGCATCGCACCGGTCATGACTTCTGAAAACAGCGGTGCAGCAACCAGGCCACCATAATACTCATCACCGGTCGGATCATTGATCACGACCACGCAGACAAGACGTGGATTACTGGCCGGGCCGAATCCCGCAAAAGTCGAGACATATCGGGCGGCGGCGTATCCCGAGGCACTGGCCTTGTGCGATGTACCGGTTTTTCCGGCAATACGATAATTGGCAACACGCGCCCTGCTGCCGGTACCTGCCGCTGTTGGTACGGTCTCAAGCATCTTCGCAACCGCATTGGCGATCGCGGGATCAATGGCAGAAATAGGAGGATTGTTGGAGCCCTGTATAAAGCTTGGCTGGCGTAATTTACCGCCGTTGGCAATGGCTGCGTAGGATTGCGCCACCTGCAAAGGTGTTGCTGAGATGCCATACCCGTATGAAATGGTGGCCTGCTCCAGACGTCTCCAGCGGCGATGGTTACGCAGTACACCAGCGGATTCGCCGGGGAAGCCGGTACCGGTGGCCTCTCCAAAACCAAGCCGTGTATAGGTATCCCACATCTGTTCCGGCTCCAGCTGTAGCGCCAGTTTTGTTACCCCGACGTTGCTTGAATGCATCAATACACCCGTGACATCCAGCAAGCCATAGTTGCGGTGATCCCGAATGGTATGACCGGAAATCACCGTATAACCCGGTGAGGTTTCCACCGGTGTTTCCGGCACGGCAACACCATGTTCCAAAACAGACATGATCGCGATGGGTTTCATGACGGACCCCGGTTCAATCACGTCGGTCACGGCGCGGTTGCGCATTCCATCGGTATCATGCCCGGGGTCGTTGGGGTTGTAAGAGGGTTGGTTGACCATCGCCAGCACTTCGCCCGTATCCACGTCCAGCACCACTACGCTGCCGGAGCGTGCACCGTGTTGCAGTACCGTACTTTTCAGTTCGCGGTAAGCCAGGTATTGCAGACGCTTGTCTATCGTCAGGTTAAGATCATTACCCGGGTCAGATTCCTTTATCAGCTCAACTTCTTCAACGGTCTGGCCTTTGCGGTCCTTGATAACACGCTTACTGCCGGGGCTGCCTGCCAGCCAACCGTCATAGGCAAGTTCCAGACCTTCCTGACCGACATCGTCGATATTGGTAAAACCGATCACGTGGGATGTCACTTCGCCAGCCGGGTAAAAACGGCGGTACTCTTTTTGCAAATAAACGCCGGGAATATTCAGTGCACGAATCTGTTCGGTGATATCCGGGTTCAGGCGTCGCTTTAACCAGACAAATTCCTTGGTTGAACGCTGCGTCAGCTTGCGTTCGATATCATCGGCATTTGAGTTTAATAAACGGGCAAGGGGTTTAATGTTTTCAGGGTATTCAAGTACCTCCCCCGGATGCACCCACACCGAATCAACCGGGGTGCTTACCGCCAGGGGCTCTCCATTGCGATCGGTGATAACGCCACGTGTCGACGCGAGTTTGACTTCCCGCAAATATCGGGCTTTTCCCTGGCCCTGCAGGAAGTCAGTCTCCATGACCTGCAAGTTCACGGCGCGTGCAATCAACGCGACGGAACACAACATGAATATCAGCAACATGGCATAAAGCCTGCTGCTGGGGATCATATTTTTGGTCTCTTTACTCAAGGACGGACAACCAGTATGTGTGTGGTTTCAGGTTCCTGCATTTGCAGAACCCCGCGTGCTGTTTTTTCAATCTGGCTGGCATCGGCCAACCAACCCTGTTCAATCTGTAACCGGCTCCATTCAGCCAGCCCTTCATCCTGACGCGCTTCAAGGACACCCAGTTCCACGGCGAGAAGACGGCTCTGGTGACGGGTATACACAACACCCAGCGCACTGCTGATGTCAGCAACCAGTACTAAAACCAAAATCAGAATTTGTGACTTCAACCTAACTTCTCCGCAACCCTCATAATTGCACTTCGTGCCCTGGGATTTGCGGAGATTTCTTGTTCGGAGGCTTTAATGGCTTTGCCAATTAACTTCAGTCGTGGTGACCAGTCCGGGTGCTCAGGTACATTGCGGCGGACCTTGCCTGGTCGTACGGCTTCTCTGAATGTCCGTTTGACCAGGCGGTCCTCCAGTGAGTGAAAACTGATCGCTACCAGTCTTCCTCCCGGGCGCAATTGCCTGATTGCAGCTTCTAACCCAATGGCCAGATCACCCAATTCGTTATTGACAGCTATTCGAATTGCCTGGAAGCATCGTGTTGCCGGGTGCTTCTTTTCCCTGTTTCCTATCGTCGATTCGATAAGCTTCGCGAGCTGAGTGGTTGTTTCCAAACGTTGCTGCTGCCTAGCTTTCACGATACTCCGGGCAATTCTGCGCGCATAGCGCTCCTCTCCAAACTCCCAAAATACACGGGACATTTCCCGCTCCGGTGTCTCTGCCAGCCAATCGGCCGCAGACACACCCTGTGTTGGGTCCATCCGCATATCCAGGGGGCCGCCTTTCATAAACGAAAAGCCACGCCCCGGATCGTCCAGTTGTGGTGAAGAAACTCCAAGATCCAGCAAAATGCCATCCAGGTTTCTTTCTATTTGCCACTCCCGGGCCATGCGGTCCATCTCCGCAAAGCTACCCTGTACTATTGAAAAACGCGGATCATCTCCCCATTCTTTCAACCCCGCGGCCACCGCCTGCGGGTCTTTATCCAGGGTAAATAAGCGTCCTTGCTCGGTCAGTCGGGACATAATGGCCCGACTGTGTCCTCCTCTGCCAAAGGTCGCATCGAGATAAAACCCGTCTTCCCGAATCCTGAGTGATGAAACAGCTTCTTCCAGCAAAACAGGTTGATGCTGGTAGTTGTTCATACGCTCCGGTCAAAACCTCTGGTCCAAATTCATTAGCCCTCTTTGGGCAGTTGGCCTCTCACCTACAACACCAGGCTGGCCATCTCCTCTGACGCCTGCTCGTTGAAGTTCGATACTTCTTCAACGCGCTGGGCAATCAGCGTATCTTCATCCCATATCTCAAAACGTGCACCCATGCCCAGCATAGTCACCCGTTTTTCCAAACCCGCCCCCTGTCTCAAACTCGGCGGTATCAAAATTCTGCCGCTGCCGTCCGGTTCAACGGCTGTGGCGCTACCCACCAGGCGTCTCTGCAGACTCCTGTGGCCAGGCTTAAAGTTGGGGAGCGCCATAACATCGTCGCGTATACGTTCCCAAGCCTGCTCTGACTGAAGCCACAACGAACCTGAATCAAACGCGCTATAGGTCAGCACCATGCGGTTTCCGCATTGTCCTGAAAGGGTTTCTCTATACCTTATCGGTATTGCGAGACGCCCTTTCGCGTCCAGGTTTATTGCCGTTTCACCAAAAAACACTTATTCCCCACTCAATTGTACTTATTCACCACATTTCCCCACATTTATGCACGATAGTATTTGAAAGCAATAAAGTCAAGCGAGTCAAGGGGATTAGAGCAATATAAAAAGGCAGGCGTACCACCGAAATCAGGCAATTTCAGGGCAATGTTGGAGGCAAAATCCAACATATTGCGTTTCGATCTGAAAAACGACCCTATATATTGTATCGCTAAGTAGATAATTGAAATCGGAATTTAATTTGCGAGAAAGGACATATACAAACTCACAGTGGAGGGGCGCTGGGGAGGCGTTATTGCCTGGCAGGACTCACTCAAGCACGTCCTGTGTCGTTCGATACTCGGCTTCCTGCCTCGTACGGTCCTGCCAGGCAATAACACCTCCCCAGCTTCAACCGGACTGTAGTTCATCTATCAGAAGCCACTGACCCACATCAGACGTGTTCGGCAAGTCAGCGTCGTGATACCGGTGCAATTTGCAAGTTCCTAATTCGTGTAAAACCCCAATTTGGGAATTCTGGCGCAGGACAGGTGCGATTGAGCGCCGGGCTGGACTGAATCCAATATCCAGAGCAATTGGGTGAAAGAAGCCTAAGCCCTTTCTTATCTGGACAAGTCAGAATTTCCAAATTGGGGTTTTACACAAATTCATAACTTGTACAACGTGCCGGTCTCGCGGTGCTGGCGCAGGCCAGATTTGGCTGGGCGCCGTGCTGGACTGAAATCAATAGCCATAGCTATTGGTTGAAGGAAGCTCAAGTCCAGGCGAATCTGGACAAGCCAGGATCGTGATACCGGTGCGTTGTACAGAGTTCAAGGTGAGAGCCGGCCGGTAAGCCGGGTTCTGTCGTGGGCAATCATTCATCTGGAATACTGTCACCAGCATCCTCAAGCGACCTACCCGAAGACATCGCGGGCCGCGACATAGTCTTCCTATTTGGTCTTGCTCCAGGTGGGGTTTACCATGCCGCAAGCTGTTACCAGTTGCGCGGTGCGCTCTTACCGCACCATTTCACCCTTACCTGCCCACACCATAAATGGCGGGGAGGCGGTATATTTTCTGTTGCACTTTCCGTAGGCTCACGCCCCCCAGGTGTTACCTGGCACCCTGCCCTGTGGAGCCCGGACTTTCCTCCCTTCCGCCATAAGCGAAAGCGCGATTGCCTGGCCGACTCTCGCGGCTATTGTCCTCTACCCTTAATCTCATTGATAGTGTTTATACGGACAAGGACGCAGATGTTTATTTGAGCGGTGGTGAATTATTGAGCATCAGCTCATTGGCTATTTAAGTAACTCGTAAACCTTTCTGCGCGGCACATCATTCAATTTGGCGGCTACCCGGGCCGCCTGGGAGGCGGGTAAGTACTCCATTAAGGCCAGGGACATTTTGTGCGCACTGGATAATGCCTCATCCTCACTGCCTTCAGAGCCTTCTACAATAACCACGAACTCGCCGCGGGTCTGGTTTGTATCCTGCGCCAGTTCATTACCCATGTCAGCCAGTGGCGTTCTCAACACGGTTTCAAACTTTTTTGTCAGCTCCCGGCAGACCGCCACCAGCCGTTGCCCGCCAAATATCTCTGCCATATCCGCAATAGCAACTTCGATACGATGACTGGACTCAAAAAACACGAGGGTCCGGGCCTCATGACTTAGCGCCTGTAAGCATTTTCGCCTGGCGGCCGCCTTTGATGGCAGAAAGCCCTCAAATGCAAAGCGATCGGGTGGTAATCCGGCAATAGACAATGCAGCTGTAATCGCACTGGGTCCAGGCACGGTAAAAACCGGCAGGCCAGCTTCACGTGCTGCTCTTACGAGCTTGTAACCAGGGTCGGAAATCAAGGGCGTGCCGGCATCGGAAATCAGCGCGATGGCCTGACCACCGGCAATACGGTCAAGGATACGGCCAGCTACCTGTGTCTCGTTATGCTCGTGCAGTGCCTGCACTGCAGTCGTGATGTTGTAGTGTGATAACAACACACGTGAGTGACGGGTATCTTCAGCCGTGATCAGGTCCACTTCAGACAAAAGCCTGACAGCGCGGTAGGAAATATCCTCCAGGTTTCCGATCGGAGTTGCTACAACATACAGGCCGGCTTGCGACATAACTGTGTTTCCAATAGTGTTAATCTGGTTATTATCAGGTTTTAGCGAAATTATCCCGGTCAGCTTTGTTTGCAGTCCATTTATATAGGTTATCATTCTGAAGCCATTAACTTTGTAAAAATCCTATGACTTTACGTATTCATATATTCCTTTTGTCCATCGTATCGCTGGTACTTCTCAATGCCTGTGGTACAACCGCACCGGTACCCGCAGAAAAACCCGTGGTTATAAAGGAACAACCACGCGAACCTGAAGTCAGCAAAAGTGATATATATGACCTGCAATACCTGATGGAAAAAGACCCGGCCGATCGCAGCCTGGCGGAAACAATGGAACTGTCCCGGCAGATGACCACCTACCAGCCGGATATTGCACTGCAGGTCCTGCGCTCTCTCGAGTTCATCCCATCCGCGCAACTCAATACCATGATTGAGGGGCAGACATACGACCCTGAATTCACAGAGTGGCTTGAACTGGCCCTACTGTCCCGCAGCGTGATCGTCGGCCAGACTTCACCCGCCACCGCGGCCCGGAGATGGTCAAACTACCATTATGGACACGTCATTACACAGGTTGATTTTTCCAGCTTGATGGGCCGTTATGCCAGTTTGTATCCCGTGCCTGGGCAGGTCGCCGTCCTGTTACCCACCCAAGGCGGTCTTTCCTCCGCTGCCAAAGCTATACGTGATGGCATCCTGAGTGCCTACCTTGAGCAACCGGGCAATGCTGTCCTGCGTTTTTATTCCAGCGGAAACAGCAGCGACTCAGCCATTTCGGCCTACCTGCAAGCCAGGGAGGATGGTGCCACACAAATTATTGGTCCTTTGCGAAATGCCTCGGCTGGTGCCCTGGCCGGTCTGAAAGATTCAAGTGTACCGATACTTCTTCTCAATGAACCTGTCGAAAGTTCTGCTGACCCCATTCAGGAATCCATCATTAACAGCCTGTCATTGTCACAGACCGATGAAGCGATGGCCATTGCCGAACACGCGCTTTCACAAGGTCAGAAACGGGTGATCGTGATTGTCCCGGATACTGCCTGGGGCAGGCGAATAGAAGCCGCGTTTGTTTCCAGGTTCGAAGAAGGCGAAGGCCAGGTCTCGGCGGCCACGCGCTTCAAATCGACCTCGGAGGAATACAGCGGCATGCTGACCCAGTTGCTGAAGATAGACGAAAGCAAGCAGCGAAAGGCAGATCTGCAGGCCTGGCTTGGCACTTCACTGAACTTCGAACCCAGCCAACGTGATGATTTCGACTTTATATTCCTGGCAGCCAGCCCGAGTGAAGGCAGGGAACTCAAGCCCTTACTCCGCTTTCACGATGCGGGTGATATTCCTGTCCTTGCCATGGGTCGCATCTTCAGCGGCAAAAATGAGCCGGCGCCCAACCAGGACCTGAACAATATCGTGTTTCCAATTACCAGCTGGCAGTTACAGGCTGCCGGCGGCGAGTTGCCGGCACTCGAGAGTATTCGCGACGGCTCCTTTGGGAACCTTTTTGCACTCGGCAAGGATGCATGGCATGTATTGCCCTGGTTGCCCTTGATGCAAAAAGATCCTGACCTGTTGTTCCCCGGTGATGTCGGTGCCTTGAGGATGCAGGCAGACGGCCACCTCGGAAGACAACCTGCCTGGGCTCAATTTTCAGCAGGCCAGCCCGTTCCTTACGAGTGGCCGGACAAGCGCTAAAACCCTCAAGCCTGCGTGGCAGGCGCTCAGGAGCCCACTGGGAGAAAGCGGCGGAGTCCTATCTTCGCGACCAGGGTCTTAAGCTATTGCAACGAAACTTCACCAGCCGGTTTGGTGAAATTGACCTGATTATGCAAGACGGGCAAGTTATCGTGTTTGTCGAAGTGAAATACCGTAAGAACAGCCAGCATGGCAGCGGCGCGGACGCGGTGACCTTCCACAAACAAGGCCGGATTTCACGAACTGCAGCTTGGTACCTGGCGAAAAACCCGCACAAGGCCGAACGTGTTTGCCGCTTTGACGTGATTTCGATTAACCCTGCACAGGGCAACAAGGGGGTCAGTTGGATCAAAAGCGCTTTTTATTCAACGCTGGGGTAGATTCAGAAATCAATGAAAAACTAGACGAAACCTTGTATGACAGCCAATATGATCAGCGTAAATAAAGCGGCAACTACATCATCGATCATAATGCCAAAACCACCGCTGACCTTCTTATCCAGTTGACGAATCGGCCATGGCTTGAGAATGTCAAAAAAGCGGAATAATAAAAACGCGGCCAGTAACCACGGCCACTGCAACGGCACGAACGCAGCGGATAACCAATAGCCAAGCATCTCATCCCAGACGATTCCACCGTGATCGTGCACACCGAGTTTGCGACTGACGTGACCACACAGGTAAACCCCCAGCGCGAACAGGAGTAACAACGCCAACCAGAACACCGCCTCATTGAGGCTTCTCAGTGCAAATATAAATGGAACCGCTACCAGTGTACCCATGGTTCCCGGCGCGAATGGAGATAAACCCGAACCAAAGCCAAAGGCCAGGAAGCCGGACGGCGAACCAAATACGATTTTTCTTAGCGCCGGCTGGTCTGCACTGGTTTCATTGTGTTCAGGGCTATTCATTTCGAGGCCTGGAAATGTTCAAAACCGGTTTGTTGAGGACAGTATGCCGAACCGTCCTTTCTAAAACAGCGTATGCCGGTTTCTGCTTCGATTTCACCAATCACCGTCAAGTCGATATCCAGTTGCCGGCTTAGGCTTAAAAGCCATTTCCGGTGCTGCTGCGGCAATGTGAACAATAGCTCATAGTCATCACCGCCCGACAATTGATAACGCCACCTCAAACCGGACTCCAGCTCACTTAGTACCTGGCTTGCTGGCAGATTCTCAATTTCAATTCGTGCACCACAGCCCGATAACTCAAGCACATGACCAAGGTCTGCGAGCAAACCGTCAGAAACATCAATACAGGCACTTGCGTGGCCCGCTAAAGCCTGGCCCAACTGCACCCGAGGTTCGGGGCGGTCAAGCAAATGCCGGTCCATTACCTTTGCTCCGGCTTGCAACATATCCAGCGCGTGGGCGGCACCACCCACTGTGCCCGACACGACCAGCAGGTCACCCGGTTTTGCACCACTGCGTGTTAAATACTTGCCCGGTTCAACAGAGCCAAGTGCAGTCAGGCTGATGGATAAGGGGCCACTGGTTGTGTCACCGCCCACCAGCGTCACATCGTGTTGCTGTGCCAGTGATTTGAAACCCTCAGCAAACAGACGAACCCATTCCGGGTCGGCCTGCGGCAGTGACAAGGAAAGCAGGGCCCAACGCGGCGTTGCGGCCATTGCGGCCAGGTCACTCAGGTTGACGGCCAGGCATTTGTAACCGATATCAAAGGGTGACGTTTCATCGGGAAAATGTGTGCCGGCGTTCAGTGTGTCGGTGGCAGCCACCAGCTGCTGTCCACGGGGTAGCGCAAGCACGGCAGCATCGTCACCAATCCCGAGCTTGACTCCATGCTCAAAACCAGTGGTGTAAGAAACGGAGGTATCCTGCTGAATCTGTCGAATCAGCTCAAACTCCTTCATACGATCAAGCCCGGTTAAAAGGCAAGCATGAGGCAGGATCCCGCCATTGCTTTGCGGCCTTGTCGAGAACCCCGTTGATAAAGCTATGGCCCTGTTCTGCTCCAAACATCTTTGCCAAATTAACGGCTTCGTCAATGACCACCTGGTGAGGAACCTCGATGCTGTTCAGTAATTCGTAAGCACCTATACTCAGGATCACGTGCTCGATAACATCAAGCTGATTGACCGGGCGGTCAAGAAACGGCCCGATCTTTTCATCGATCTCGTCCTGGTCTTTACTGACCTTTCTGACCAGTGTCGCGAACAACTCGGTATCAACATTGCTGAAGTCCTGCTCCTCACGAAACTGGGCAAGAATTTCATCCACTTCCAAACCGGTCAGATGCCATTGGTACAAGGCCTGCAGGGCACGGCGACGGGCACGGCGCCGGAATTCAAACCTGTTTTCTGTCTTATTCGTCACGGAGGCGATCCACCAGGGAAATCATTTGTAGTGCAGCTACTGCCGTATCAAAGCCCTTGTTACCGGCGCCGGAACCGGCGCGCTCAAGCGCCTGGTCAATCGTGTCGGTAGTCAACACGCCAAAAATGACCGGCAAACCATACTTGAGACCGACTTCAGCGAGGCCACGACTGCACTCACCTGCTACATATTCAAAGTGCGGTGTACCACCACGGATGACGGCGCCCAGTGCAACAACTGCATCATGCTTGCCGGCGGATGCCAGCAACTCTGCCGCAAGCGGTAATTCATAGGCACCCGGCACCCACACCAGGCTGATATCCTGTTCCGGGACAGCATTTCTGTTCAAGGCATCAAGCGCGCCTTCAACCAACTGCTGCACGATGAAATGATTGAACTCACTGGCTACCAGTGCAATTTTGCACTTGCGCCCCGGCATTTCCAGTGGAAACTCATTCATGGCTTTGTTCCTTGGCCAGCCCATCGGCTTCGTGTTGGGTGTCGTGTTCGGTGTCGTGTTCACCTTCAACGTACTCTACCACCTCCAGGCCAAAACCTGCGAGACCGGTCATGCGTTTGGGTGCGCTCAAAACCCGCATCTTGCGTATTCCGATATCAACGATAATCTGAGCACCAATACCATAGGTGCGTAACTCGCTTGATTGCCGGTTATCACCACCGCGTAACATGCTTTGCTCGGGCTGTTTCTTGATCCGCCTGAGCAAACTCTCGTTGTCTTCGTGGCCACCTAAAACCAACACCAGGCCTTTACCCTGTCGCGCAATTTCCGCCATGGCCAGCCGCAACGGCAGACCGAAATCCTCACGTTGGATGCTGAGTACATCGCTAAGCGGGTTTTGCACATGGACCCTCACCAGCATGGGCTCAGCCGGGTCTACCTCACCTTTCAACAGGGCGAGATGAAGCTCATCATTAATACTGTCCTGGTAGGTCAACAATTTGAACGGACCAAAATCTGTTTCAACATCACTACTGGAAAGACATTCAACCGACCGTTCTGTCTCAAGACGATAACGGATCAGGTCGGCGATCGTGCCAATCTTCAGGTCGTGCTTTTGTGCGAAGGCTTCCAGTTGCGGGCGTCTCGCCATGGTGCCGTCTTCGTTGAGAATCTCAACAAGAACAGCGGCGGGCTCAAGCCCCGACAACATGGCAAGATCAACACCTGCTTCGGTATGACCCGCGCGCGTCAATACACCGCCGGGCTGGGCCATGATGGGAAACACATGACCCGGTTGCGAAATATTGGCGGCACCGGCGTCAGGGCGTGCAGCGGTGCGAATGGTATGCGCCCTGTCATAGGCTGATATACCGGTCGTGATGCCTTCTGCAGCTTCAATTGAAACCGTAAAGTTTGTTGCAAAGCGGGCCTCATTCCGATTGACCATCAGCAACAGGTTTAACTGCTCACAACGCTCGCGGGTGATTGGCATACAGATTAAGCCACGACCGTTGTGGGCCATGAAGTTGATGTCTTCCGGCCGCACCATGGAGGCCGCCATGACCAGGTCACCTTCATTTTCACGATCTTCGTCGTCGACCAGAACGATCATACGACCGGCCTGGATATCCTCGATCAGCTCAGGAATGGTATTAAGTTTCATGTTTATCGCTTTCCTTTGAGCCGGTTCAATCGCCGATGCTCTCTGATGGACCATACTGATTCAGGCGATCAAGATAACGTGCGATCAGATCAACCTCCAGATTCACTACTTGACCGGCTGCCAGGTTGCCAAGCGTTGTTACAACCAGGGTATGCGGAATGATACATATCGAAAACTGCGTATCATCGACTTCATTGACTGTCAGGCTGACCCCATCCAGACATACAGACCCTTTCGGGGCGATATACCGGGCCAGGCTGCGATCTGCTTCAAAAACAAATCGCTCGGAACGTCCGTCTTCGGTTCTTGATATCAGCGTGGCGAGACCGTCTACGTGTCCGGAAACCATATGTCCGCCGAGGCGGTCTGATGCGCGCATGGCCAACTCGAGATTGACGCTGTCACCCACCCGGCGATTACCCAGGCTGGTCTTGTCCAGTGTTTCCACCGACAGGTCTGCACTGAAGCCCGTTTGGTCGGGCTCGAGCATGGTTAAACAACAGCCTGAAATGCTGATACTGTCACCTACTTTACTGTCAGTCATTAATTCCGGTGGCACCTCGAAGCGGATGCGTAAATCGCCATTGAATTCTTCCCGGGATGATAATTTTCCAGTTGCTGCCACGATGCCTGTAAACATGACTGACTCCTAATCGGTATAAACAGGTTTCAAACGCAAACGCAGATCGTTGCCGACGCGTCGCGAGTCCACCCATTCCAGATGGACGCGATCTTCCATATTATCAAGTAACGGCAGTGCAAAAGGGCTCATCGCCGCACCACCCAAAATGACAGGTGCCTGGTAAATGAGCAGTTCATCAACCAGGCCTTGTTCTATCAATGTTCCGCATAAAGTGGCTCCGGCTTCAACCTGCACCTCGTTGATCTCCCGCTTTGCCAGTTCATGCAGCACCGCTTTCATATCTACACGCCCCGCCAGGGACGAAAAGCCAATACAGTCTGCACCGGTTCTTTGCAGTGCTTCGGGTACCGGTGTTGATTCCAGACCTGCAATCAGCACTTTTCCGGGTAACTTAAAAAGACCTGCATTAACAGGTGTACGCCAGTGGCTGTCAATGATGACACGTGTTGGCTGCCTGGCCGTTGTAGTTTTACGTACATTCAATGAAGGATCATCCGCCAAAACCGTACCAACACCGGTCAGGATGGCGTCTGACCTGGCGCGCCAGTTTTGCACATCCGCTCGCGATTCCGGGCCACTTATCCACTGGCTGCTGCCATTGGACAGGGCAATATGCCCGTCCATGCTCTGCGCCAATTTGATTCGAACCCAGGGACTGCCTACACGCATTCGCTTGATGAAACCGCAATTGATCTCCGTGGCCGCTTTTTCCATCAAACCGCTTTGTACTTCGATACCGGCCTGTTGAAGACGCTGGTGACCATTGCCATTGACCCTGGGGTTGGGGTCTGCGGTGGCGAAAACCACACGCGCTATACTTGCGCTGATCAGGGCATCTACACAAGGTGGTGTTCTGCCGGTGTGGCTACATGGCTCAAGTGTTACGTAGGCTGTACCACCCGCTGCTTTGTCACCCGCCTCAAGCAGGGCATTGATTTCTGCATGTGCCTCACCTGCCTTTTTATGCCAACCCCTGCCCACGACCTCGCCGTCACGGGTGATGACACAGCCGACACGGGGATTAGGATGGGTCGAATCAAGACCCTGGCCTGCCAATTGCAGCGCGCTGGCCATGCACTCGTAATCAAACACAGAGAAGCTCATTGGGTGCGCTCTAGCGCCGTTTCTTACCGGAACGAATGTCCAGCAGGGATATCTGGCGTTGATCGAGGCTGCCCGGGTGCTCTTTTTCCAGCATTTCGATCTCATCCCTGAATGCCTGGATATCTTCGAACCTGCGATAGACGGATGCAAACCTGACATACGCGACCTGGTCCAGTTGGCTGAGCTCGCGCATCACCCATTCACCGATCAGTGTGCTTGGTATTTCGGCCTCCTCCACGCTGCGGATTTCCCGCAACAGGCTACGGATGGAGCGCTCGACTTCACGGGTTTCAACCGGTCTTTTTTCAAGGGCCTTGAGCATACCCCTGCGTAATTTATCCTCTGAAAAGGTCTCGCGGACACCGCCCGCCTTGATAACCCGGGGCGCTACCAGCTCCGGGGTCTCATAGGTGTTAAAACGTGATGCGCATTTTGCACATTCACGTCTGCGCCTGATTTGCATACCATCGCCTGTGACCCGGGAATCCACTACCCGGGTATCATCGTGATTGCAAAATGGACACCACATATCCCGGTATCAGTGACGGTAAACCGGATGCCGATGACACAAGGCCATCGCGGCTTCACGGGCCGTATCTTCAACTGCCGTATCACCAACGTGGTCGAGCACATCGCAAATGATACCTGCCAGTTCAACACAGTCTTTCTCATTAAATCCGCGCGTTGTTACCGCTGGCGTTCCAAGACGTAGCCCGCTGGTGACAAAGGGTGAGCGTGGCTCGCCCGGAACCGTATTTTTATTGACGGTAATGAATGCCCGGCCAAGTGCTTCCTCGGCATCTTTACCCGTGTATTCACGGCCGATCAGATCCACCAGGAACAGGTGGTTATCGGTGCCACCGCAAACAATACGGTAACCACGCTCCATCATCACCCTGGCCATCGCCTGCGCATTAACAACAACCTGTTGCTGATAAGCAATGAAGCCCGGATCCAGTGCTTCTTTGAAAGCCACTGCCTTGGCGGCGATAACGTGCATCAATGGGCCACCCTGGGTTCCAGGGAAAACCAGTGAGTTCAGTCTTTTCTCAATTGCTTCGTCTTCCTGTGCGAGGATGATTCCGCCACGGGGGCCGCGTAAGGTCTTGTGGGTTGTCGAGGTCACCACGTGCGCGTGCGGCATCGGGCTGGGATATACACCTGCTGCTATCAGGCCGGCAACATGCGCCATATCAACGAGAAAATAGGCACCGACCGAGTCAGCTATTTCACGCATCCGCGCCCAGTCTACAACCCGTGAATAAGCTGAGAACCCGCCAACCAGCAACTTTGGTTTACATTCTTCGGCAATACGTTGCATTTCATCATAGTCAATTGCGCCGGTTTCCTGATCAATTCCATAAGGCACGGCGTTGAATAAACGCCCGGAAAAATTGACTTTTGAGCCGTGGGTCAAGTGACCGCCATGCTGCAGGTTCATACCCATCAGCGTGTCCCCTGCCTCCAGTAAGGCAAGGTATGCTGCGGCATTGGCTTGTGAGCCGGAGTGTGGCTGTACGTTGGCATAATGAGCGCCAAACAATTGTTTGACCCTGTCCTGCGCCAGCTTTTCGGCCATATCAACGTATTCGCAACCGCCATAATAACGGCGGCCCGGATAGCCTTCGGCATACTTGTTGGTTAAAACTGATCCCTGGGCTTCAAGCACCCTTGGGCTCACGTAGTTCTCAGAGGCGATCAACTCAATATGGTCTTCCTGTCGCTGCTCTTCACTGGCAATGGCTGCCGCTAGTTCACTATCAAATTCTTTAATGCCAAAGCTGTTGTCAAACATGCCCTTTCCTGTGTTGTATGAAGTGTTGAGGTAACTTGTAATTCTAACATTTATTTGTAAACCAATGATGCCACTGAGTTGCTTAATTGCAGCGTGACCCGTCCGAAAACGGGGATGATTTTGCAATCAATATAGGTAGTGCTCCGGCTTGCGTTGATAGATAATTCTGATTCAATCTGATTTGGAAGTTTTTATGGCCCAGTTTATATACACAATGATCGGCGTGAGCAAAATCGTACCGCCGAACCGCACCATCATCAAAGATATATCATTGTCCTTCTTTCCCGGTGCAAAAATCGGTGTCCTCGGACTCAACGGCGCCGGTAAATCAACCGTGCTGCGCATCATGGCGGGTGTGGATAAGGAGTTTGAAGGTGAAGCCCGGCCCCAGCCTGACATTCGTATCGGGTATTTACCCCAGGAGCCTGAGCTGGACGATGCATTGACTGTCCGCGAGATCGTGGAAGAAGGTGTATCCGAAATCCGGGATCTCTTGCTGAAGTTTGACGAAATCAGCATGAAATTTGCCGAACCAATGGACGACGAGCAGATGAATGCACTGCTACAGGAGCAGGCAGACCTGCAGGATGCGATTGAAGCGGGCAATGGATGGGAGCTGGAACGGACACTTGAAATCGCGGCGGACGCATTGCGCATTCCACCCTGGGATGACAAGGTTGCGCACCTGTCGGGTGGCGAAAGACGGCGGGTTGCCCTGTGCCGTTTGTTGCTGGCAAACCCGGATATGTTATTGCTGGATGAACCAACCAATCACCTCGATGCAGAGTCGGTCGGCTGGCTGGAGCGGTTTCTGACCGAATTCCCCGGCACCGTGGTTGCAGTTACCCATGACCGCTATTTTCTCGACAATGCCGCCGAGTGGATACTCGAACTGGATCGCGGTTACGGAATACCATGGAAAGGTAATTACTCTTCATGGCTGGATCAAAAGGACCAACGCCTGCAGCATGAAGAACGCAGCGAAAAGGCGCATCAGCGCGCCATACGTGATGAGTTGGACTGGGTACGCGCAAATCCGAAAGGCAGACGCGCCAAGAGCAAGGCCAGGTTGCAGCGTTTTGAAGAACTCAGTAGCCGCGAATACCAGAAGCAGAATGAAACCCGCGAAATCTATATCCCACCCGGCCCCCGCCTGGGTGACCAGGTCATTGAAGCCAATAATATTTGCAAGGGGTTTGGTGACAAACTGCTTATATCGGACCTGAGTTTTAACCTGCCCCGCGGTGGTATCGTGGGTGTTATCGGTGGTAACGGTGCCGGTAAATCAACTTTATTCAAGATGCTCACGGGTATTGAAAACCCGGATAGCGGACAGATAAACATGGGCTCAACCGTGCAACTCGCCTATGTCGACCAGAGCAGGGACAGCCTGAATGGCGACAAGACGGTTTGGGAAGAGATTTCCGATGGTGCTGAGACAATTACCGTCGGTCAGTTCAGCATGCCGTCGCGGGCGTATGCCAGTCGCTTTAATTTCCGTGGGTCCGACCAGCAGAAACGGGTGAAGGATCTGTCCGGTGGTGAAAGAAACCGTGTGCACCTTGCAAAGCTGATCCGTTCCGGCGGAAATGTATTGCTGTTGGATGAACCCACCAATGACCTGGATGTTGAAACCCTGCGTGCACTCGAAGAGGCATTGCTGGAGTTCCCGGGTTGCGCTGTTGTTATCTCGCATGACCGCTGGTTCCTGGACAGGATCGCAACACACATGCTGGCGTTTGAGGGTGATAGCAAGGTGACCTGGTTTGAAGGTAATTATTCGGAATACGAACAGGACCTGAAACGCCGCATCGGCGACGATGCATTAAACCCGAAACGGGTGAAATACAAGAAAATTTAGGCCGCACTGCATTCAGGCACCAGCCTGGTCTGGCTATTTTTGCTCGAAGTCAGGCAGTTTGAAATCTTCCGGACCGGGGGCGAAGGGACGTGGCTTGTAATTGAGCAGCGCCCTCGCCTGCCGGTCGTCAAACACGAGGTCTGACCGCTGTCGCCTGATCATTTCACTATTGATCCCCGGGGTGAGTTTCATGGTGTTTGCAAGACCTGCAAACAGCACGAACAACCACTGGGGCAAACGCAATAACCTGGCCGGTTTTCCAAAAGCAGAGAAAATTTTGTTAACCATCTCCGAGTAACTCAAGGTATCACCACCGGATAGGTTCATTACCCGGGGTAAATCATCTCTGCTGAGTAAAGCCGTACAGGCCACCGTTGCCAGGTCCTGGGCATGCACGGGCTGCCTTAAACCTTCGGCCCTCCCGTTGACGGGCATCAGCCCGAAACGTCGAATCCAGCCGGCCAGGCGACTGATATTGGTATCCATGCCACAGCCGTAAATCAAGGTTGGTCTGAATATAACCAGCTTCATGCCCCTGCTTTCGGACATTGAAATGAGCTCTGACTCCAGGGATAGCATGTCCCGGATCTGGTCTCTTTCTGCGGTATGAGCGGACTGTAGCTTGGTCTCAACACTACTGCTGCTGAATACGACAGCCGTCTCAAATTGAGCGCCGCAATCAAGAAACTTCCGCGCGAGTTGCAAAGGGCCGGCGGATAGCAGGTACTCAAAGTCACCAACGGCATCGAACGCCTCGGTCTCACTGAGCCACTCGACCTCATCAAAACCCGGAAAATCGTCCGGTTTACCCTTCCGGCTTACCGCGATAACACGAAACCCGGCCTTGACCAACAAGGGTAAAGCAAACACGCCGATCTGGCTGCTCGCACCCGTGAGCAAAACGCCCGGGGCTTTTATCGCCTGATCAGTACCAGCGGCCATGTTATGAGAAACCTGAGCCAGATACCGGTATAGACCAGTATACGTAAGGGAAGGAATGTCGAACTGGCCTGGAATTTTCCAAAAAACCGGGCCATGCCGCGATGTTTTTGAAAATGTACCCAGGTAGGACGGCTGCGGCTGGATAAACCCTGCTTGTGGATACAGCTTGCCTGCGGAACAAACAAACAGTGCCATCCCCGTTCCCTGAGACGATACATCAGGTCAAGGTCTTCACAATGCAGGCCGTACTCCTCATCAAGGAAACCGGCTTCTTCAAGCGCAATGCGTCTGACCAGCATGCAGGCGCCACTGACGGCATCGCAAATGATTGTATCCGATGCCGATTCTGCAATATCAACCTCAACACCATGAAATACAGGAAACCGCTTACCCAGGCGCCAAAGACCACTGGCCGTCATAAGAGATCGCCAGGGACTCGGAAACCGTCGCAGGGTCGCACGCTGGATCTGGCCGCTTTCATCACGCACGGCAGGTCCCGCGAGTGCGGCGCGTGTATCGCTCTGAAGGGCAACCTTTAGCCTGCCCAGGGTGTCAGGCTCGACGATACAATCAGGGTTCAGGATCAATACCCAGTCGGTATCCAGGTGACGCGCAGCGGCATTAACGGCAGGCGCAAAACCAAGGTTGGTGGTGTTAAACAGAAACTCGACACCCTGTTGATTCTCCAATGTTTTCTGCAGGCGCCGGGCACTTCCATCGCTTGAAGCATTATCGACCATTACGATTTTCGTGGGTTCCTCGCTCTCCAACAAGGCCCTGACACACTGCTGCAGGGTTTCACCTGCGTTGTAATTTACAATGATGGTCGCGACGGTCATGTCCGCTTCATGTTTTACCGAATAAACGACGCCACCAGCTGACACCCGGGGGTACTGGCTGCTTGTTGTGATTCTTCAGTTCGGCAATTTCTTTTTCGAGCCCTGCGATAATGCCGCCGGCGGCGATGTGACGCCTGATCTCACTGTGATAGTGCTGATAGACAGACTCCTCACGGTCATCAAATAACCACATACGCCTGTCCACCTCAGGCAGGCTGGCACTGTCGGCTGCACACAGGGCAATAAAGTACATAGGGGGCTGGGTAATATTATCGGGCGAATGATTTTTCTCATCTGCAATCTGGTCAAGAGTGACGCGGTCAAAACCATCCATTGACCAAATCGCGGAGTGAAACATCAGTTTCTGACCAAGTAGACGATGGCTGGCGAAATGCCGTCCTATCAGTGCCTCGAGTTCATCACGATAGAGTTCCTTAACGTGATACTCGTTAACAGTGTTTTGGGCATCAGAATAGGTTGCCTTGTCAGGTGATGAAAGAATCAGACATCCATCCGGTTTAAGCACACGTCTGAACTCAGCCAGTAACCGGTCATGCCCGGCGAGGTGTTCCAGTGTCTCAAATGAGACGACACGGTCAAATTCGTCATCACCAAAAGGCAATTTTGTGCAATCAGCAACCTGAAAATTGACGTTTTGCTGCTGCCCATAACGCTGCCTGGCATGCTCGATGGCCTCAGGCGAAATATCCACACCTTCAACCGATGCGGCCGAGCGGGCAAGCATGGAAGAGCCATAACCTTCACCACAGGCGGCATCAAGCGTGTGCTTGTCAATACACCAACGCGAGGCAAGTGCATAACGATGGTAATGCTCATACCAGATTTCACGTTCACATTCTGGTGTGAATCGCTCGCCGGTGAACTCAAGTGAATCTGACAATTTTCTTTACCAATAACGGAGATCGTTGAATTTTACAGCATTCCAACGCCTGAGCGTTCCAGGCAATCAAGTATTTGTTCTCGACGCGACGCCAGCGGGTCAGTTTTTATAAATTCACTCACCTTTTGGAGGTAGTCGGGATGCTTGGCTAACAGTCTTTGCATACTTTCTTCACCGGGCTTAAGACCCAAAGGGCCAAAGGATGCCCCGCCATGATGAACCACGTAGGTATCATCGCAAAGGACATTACGTAAACCTGCCTGCTCTGCACGCTGGCAAAAGTCGTTTTCCTCGCCATAACCGAGTCCAAAAGTATGCTCATCGAACAGACCAATCCTGTTGATTGCCCGAAGTGATATGGCCATGCAAAAGCCAACGGCAGTTGGCATGTCCGGGTAAAGCGGTTGACCACAGGACTTTATCAGGGACGCGACATTATCGGGCTCCGGCGGGACGGGGTTGGCGACACAGAAGCCTGGAATGGAAACGATCTCCCCATTGTTCGACCACGGCGTGGCAGTGGCAATGGAGTCGTCTGAATCGAGGCAGGCCGCCAGGTTTTGTAACCAGCCCCCAGTCACCTCGGTGTCCGAATTAAGCAACACCACATCAGTTTTGGCTCTGCGCATTCCGTGATTAACAGTTGCTACAAA
Organism: uncultured Gammaproteobacteria bacterium; assembly: GCA_963759155.1. Classification (GTDB taxonomy): domain Bacteria; phylum Pseudomonadota; class Gammaproteobacteria; order Xanthomonadales; family SZUA-36; genus SZUA-36. Next base: position 34,266 of record CAVWXX010000001.1, read on the forward strand.
CCCCCTGTTAAGGTCATGCGCCAGCAGTCGCCGGGTCTTGTTCTTTTCATTAACCCAGGATTGCAAAAAAGGCCGTACACGCTCATCGGTAGAGGCATCATCTATTACCAGTACCTGCGTATCAGCAGACACGGTACGCGACACTGACGTAAGACAGGCTTCAAGTTTTTCAAACGCGTTGAAAACCGGAACAATAATTAAAGGTAGAGACATGCTGAGATCTAGTCCATCCACTGATGCGGCAGTCTGATGTAACCTACTTCCTTGGTATCACCTGTAATGACAAAGGCCATCTGCCGACTGTCGAATACTCTCAAGCCTTCGGGATCCATTGAATGCGCACTCAAGTTGTAGCTGCCCGGTAAAAGGGCGATATCACTCAAACGCAGACGGAATCGATAGCGGTTTTCGGCCAGCCTTACCGGCCTGGCATCTTCATTATCGGAAACCACACCGTATACAGGCGTGCCATCGGCCCTTACAACACCCACCACACCAACCGGCGGACGGTCATCGGGTGAATAAATCTGTAGCTCTACGTCCAGATCTTCCCCCATGGAAAACTGTGGAGCAGTCTCTCCATCGTTTCCGGCTAAGGTGAGACGCTCAATACGATAGTAAGCCCCATCACCCTTCGCTTTAACCTGGCTTTCCTTTTCTTTTGCATTGCGTCTTTCATGCCAGGCCAGATAGGCCTGTGTGACGGGGAATACATCCCCATACTGCTCAATACCTCCGCCGTGAACCCACAAGGCTTTTTGGCAGAGCTTTTGTATGACATACATGCTGTGAGACACCAATAGCAAGGTGCCGCCCTGTTCCAGAAACTGTTGTATCCATCGAATACATTTTTTTTGAAAGGACTCGTCCCCGACAGCCAGAACTTCATCAGTAATCAGTAGGTCAGGTCGACAAGCCGTAATAACGGCAAAGCCCAGCCGCACAACCATGCCTGATGAATAGTGTTTGACCGGTTCGTGGATATATTCACCGATATCGGCAAACGCCAGGATGTCATCAAGTCGCTCATCGAGTTCCTTGTTGGTCAAGCCCATCAAGGATGCCTTCATACGCACATTATCCATGCCACTGAAATCCGGCTGAAAACCAGCACCGAGTTCCAGCATGGCGGCAATATTGGCATGTACCATCACCCGCCCCTTGGTCGGTTGAATGACACCTGTCAGAACTTTGAGCAAGGTTGACTTGCCCGCACCGTTCTCCCCGATAATTCCCAGCGACTGACCACGCAGCACTTCCAGGTTGATGTCACTTAACACCTTGGCACCACTCGCCGGTTCCCGCCCAAGCAGAAGTGCTCCGAAGGCCTGTAATCGTTCTCGAGATTTATGTACCCGGGGATATATTTTTGAAACGCCATCAATTCGAACCAGTGTATCCATCAGAGGAAATCCTCAAAATGACCGGAAAACCGTCGAAAGAACCTTAAAGACAGCCACGCAAAAACAAGCACGAACACAACTATAAACAGTGCCGTGTAATCCAGGCTCATCTCTCCAAATAACAGCAACTCCCGTAACCTGGCAATAAACCAGGCCATCGGGTTCCATAGCGTGAGCTTTTGAATTGATTCGGGCAAATAAGATGAACTGTATAGAATGGGTGTGGTAAAGAACCAGAACGTCATCAACGGCGGTAGCATCTGGGCAAGATCACGTACAAATACCTGGATAGCACTGGTAAACAGGGAAATTGCACAGGCAAACACCCACATCAACAAGAGCACCAGAAGAGCTGGCAAAAGGTAAAACCAATGAATATCGGTACCCATTAGTTGCAAAACGACCAGCACGGCAAGGTAACCAATCAGGTGCATAATGAAAGTTGCAGTAACGGTAGCCAACGGAATCTGCTCAGTGGCAAAAGCCACTTTTCCAATCAGGGCGCCATTGGCTGTAATAGAGTTATTGGCTCGCAATATCGCTTCTGAAAAAGCGGTCCATGGCCAAAATGCAACAGCGAGATACGGCACAAAACCAATATCTGCCGCTTCGGGTATACGGGCTTTGAAGATTGTGGAGAAAACAAAGGCATAAACCGCTAAAAGAATTAGCGGTTGTAAAATCAACCAGGCAAACCCGGTGATATTTTCAAGATAATCCTGCCGAATCTGACGCACAACCAGATTCTGGAAAAACACCCTGTCAAATTTTCTTTTTTTTCCCGGTTTCATTTCGGCAATGCCGTTTAAACAGGGTAGCTAGTTTACTCTGAATTGTCTCGTGTGGTGTTGGGATCAACATAATCTTCACCGAATTGACGACGAACCATTTCCAATAGCTGCGCTTCAGACATCCTGATTTCCTGCGACTGGAGGCTATCCAGGTAATCAGCCTTGACTCGTTCGATCGTGTTTCGCCCGTTCACGCGCTATCAATTGATCCTTCACTTCTTCAAATGTCATCTGTTTTGGTTGAAATTTCGCATCAAGCCGGATGATGTGATATCCGAAATTCGTTTTCACCGGCTCGGAAATCTCATCCTGTTGAAGAGCAAAGGCCGTTACTTCGAAGTTCTCAACCATATCGCCTTTCTTGACGTTCTTGAATTTACCTTTATTGGACGGCGCACTCGGATCTTCAGAGTACTCAACAACAAACTGATCAAACTGCGATGGGTCCTTGATTAACTTGCTGTAAATTGTATCTGCAAGGTCTTTGGCTTCCTGGTCTGAACGTTCATTCGTTGATATCAGGATATGACTTACGTCAACCCTGGGCGATGACTTGATCACACTTTCCATTAAGCAGATAATATTCATGCGCTAGCGCTTCATAATCAGCTTCTGATCTTTCCTCTACATAATGTGACAACCACGCATCGGCAAGCTCGGCGTCTGCGGCCAACCGCATACGATCGATAACAATTTTCTCTTTGTCAAAGCCCGCTTCGCGCGCATCAGCTGCCAACTGGGAGGCAAGCAACATACTTTGAAGTAAGGTATTCACCCTGTTTCTATCTCTTAATGTGGCTTTACGCGAATGCTCGGGGATCCTGTCGGCACGGGCAGTAAAATCATCCTGGGTCACCACTCCTTTTCCACGTTCAGCAAAAATTTCCAGGTTAGTATCGGTTTCCTGCGCATGAATACTCGACGAAAATATTGAAATAACCAATGCAATAGTGAAAGCAGCTTTCAATTTCATGTGATGCCTTGAGAATATCTTTTAACTAGATGAAAAAAAGTCAGGCACTCAATTGAGTGCCTGACATATTTAAACAACTTTTTATTACGGATTATAAACGCGTAGTTTGGTGATACATTTTGAATCACCACAAGTTGAACTTGTCGGATCACATCCATCCGTAAATGTAACATTGAAATAATACGTGGTGTCAGGATCCAGCTGACAAGCACCATTATAGTTTTCAGTTGACCAAATAATGCCGCCTGACGTACCCCATGTATATTTACATTCCGCGGCCACATCAAAGTCGCCCGGACATTGGCTGATAGAACCCACACGACTGCCACTTGTCGTTGTTACTTCGATAGTCGACACGCTACCCGTATCGATGAAGTTAGCAGTATCAAATTCAAGTGACATATACCCATAACGATTAATCGTTACATACTCATTGGCATAACCAGGCATTGGGAAGTCTTCCGCAAAGACGCTATTCCAAGGTACTGTCGTCCCACTGAGAGGCGCGACATAATCTTCACAGGCTGATGCCGGAGGAGGCGGTGGGGGTGGCGCAACGACGTCGTTTACAACGATTGTGCGATAAATTGGTGTTGATTCAAGCTCTCCATTATTACAGATCAAACCAAGATTGAAGGTCCCTACCAGATTCATAGGAACATTCATACCATTGCTATCTGTAGCAATAGTTAAACCAGTCCACCCGGCATAGTTACCTAACGGTCTGCAAGATGTAGCATTGTCTGTACTGCTCCAGCTTACGGTAGTCGAATCACCAACCGTAACGGGCGATACAACATTAAATGCGGTAATTGTCGGAGCGACCTCACCACAATCAACCGTACATGGGTCTTCAGCCAATTGAACGGTGTATGCCACATTGGTGGTGATACTAACCACGCTGGTGACCGGGTCGATGCTGATCGACTGTATGTGTTCAGGGGGGATGGTTGAGGTTCCCGAATCACCGGAAATAGCAACTCCCACTTGAGCGCTCGCCATACCGGTAACCAACACAAGTGCAAAACTTAAAATAAATCCGTTTAACTTTCTCATTTTCCTCTCTCTTTCTAATTCCGCCCAGAATTAAACATGCTGTCGTTTATATTTTAGTATTCAGCACAATCGATTTTAAAAATATATAAATAAAACTTTAATTAATAATTAACAAACTTATGCATCCAAATGTAAGAGAGGGCCGGATACACGGCCCTCTCCCACTTTACTACATGGTAAAACTTACCATTTATGTGCTGGCAGCGTTACGGCGTTACTTGCGGGCCGGCACTACTTGTGTGCTCACTACCAATCTTACGCTGATATTTATGCTGGAAGATACCACCATAATTAGCCAGCAGTCCCGGACCTGCGAAAGCGTTCAGGAAACGATTGACAGCAAAACCAGTGACTGGCAAGCCTTCGAGGCCACCCAGGTGACCGCGTGTGAAGCACTCATCACCTACAAAGTTGCCATCTTCAAGCGGATCAAAACAGTCAACCTTACCGTCACTATCTGCATCATGTGGGAAGTCGTCCATTACCAGACGTGCCCAGCCATACTCAAATCCGAGTGCGCCATTATTGATCTCGATGGAAGTTAGATGATCCCAAAACCGGTGTCGTTTCGATAGGTGGCAAATCTTCCGGATCAGCATCGAAGCGGATAATGCTGGTTTCATAGCACAAGGTGAACGGGATGATCGGGTTAGACGGATCAACCACACCTGGCGGTGCTGGAGAAACGATAGGTGGAATCTCATCACCTGGCATTTCAGGATTAACAATGGTTTGCTCTTCACGATCCCAGATGGTATCGAGCGACAACAATTTCACATGCACCCCCTTCCATTAGCTCCCGGTACTTCGAGCTGACCGTCCCACATTGCGGTGAACGGAGCAATAGGAAATAGCGCTGCCTGATTCTTCTTCATAAACATAGAAAGACTTCGTCGGGAAGGTCAGTACCCATTCAGTTGCCGCACCAACCAATGTCTCTGTGGTGTACTCGTTCATAACCTGGTCATGCATAAACACGAATGAAACCGCGTCAACACCACGAGTCAGGCCATCAGATGGAAGGCTAGTGCCATCAACAAACACGGTAGCGTCCGTCACACCACCGGAGTTCAGGCTTGGAGATGAATCACCTGGTGGGTTATGCAAGGGCATCAGGTTTGGAGCAATTTCAGTTGCAAAACCGTCAATGGCCTTCGCGTCATAGCTGTACATGTGTCCAGCAGCAACGTTAATGATGGCAGCGCCACCGAACAGACCACCTGATGGTGCTTCGATGTCATGCAGAGGATCATCAAGCCAGTACCCTGGACATTCACTTTGTCATCGAAAACTGTCCACGCATCAACCAGTGACTTCACAATCGGCTGGCATGGCTGGCATACCGTCGTCTGTGGCTACGTGAGTTGCAGCAGTTGCAGACTCACCGACAAGCGTACCCATTTCGATCATCTCGAAATAACCTTCGGTTGCACGAGCTAATTGGGCCATACTCATCGTCAACGCCAGTGTCATTCATTCCCAAAGGAAGGAACACCTGTGAGCCACCATTGCCGTAAATGTACGGTACCGTACATGAGGTATCAGTGGTATACAGGGTAGGCGCCGCACATTCTTCTTCTGGGGGACATACTCCGTCATCAACAATGGCTGCGGTCCATACGTCCCATGCTGACATATACAGGTTAAAGTCAAGGACTTCACGAGAGTTCTTGCCTTCTTTGAAACGTACCTTAACGGCTTTCGCTTCGTCTGTTGTGTTAACAACAGAGAGAAGGGTTTGGTTACCACTGTTAACGGTGTAATAAGGGTAGATCAATACCTGACCAAGACCGTCAGGGTTAATGTTGACTGCTTGAGCAGATCCTACAATACCGGCGGCTCCCGCCAGTCCTGCAAGTACTGCTGCTGTTAGATTCTTTCTGTTCATTACAACACTCCTATTGTGTACACAGGGCTATATATAAGTATTTCACGTGCGTAAAACCTGTCTAAAAGACACGCAATGCGCACACTTTTCGCAAAATTGCAGGGCAATGTTACGTTAAAACAAACGGTAAGGCAACCTAATACCTATCATTTTTCTGGTACGAGATACCAAACACCATCAACTCTCACCCAGGACTCTTCAATTTTCTGAACACCTTTGAACTCTTTTACGCCCGGCAACGCGCCACGCACTGTATAACCTATAGATATCCTTACCTTACATGAATCTTCTGTGCATTCACTTTCAATATAGTCCGCACTGTCCCAACCCACTTGTCGCGTCAGTAGTGAACGTTGATACTGCTCTAAAGAAACACTGGACCGATAACCGGGTGACAAATATTCATACGCAGATGTCGTGTCGCCGCTTAACAATACGTCCCAACGTGCGCTTGCACGCTCTTCTATACTTTCACTTTTCTCACAGGCTGATAACACCAACAGGCTGCAAACCAACCCCACCAGTCCTGCCCGTTTTGCAATGTCGAAATTGCTTTTCATTCATTAATCCTCGGTATGCAAAGTGGCATGTTTAATGGGGGGCACTTTCATGAATTCAACCCTGATATCATCACTGACTGTTTTCAGATCATTTGTGTTTTCAATCACGGTGGGTGTAATCATCACAATCGTTTCACTACGTAAGGTTGATTTTGTTGTGCTTCCAAACAAACGGCCTATACCCGGAATACGGTTCAGGTAAGGAACGCCTGTACGGCCCTTGCTCGACTGTTCGGATATCAATCCACCCAAAAATATGGTTTGTCCGGACTGAACCGCCACCTGGCTTGTCACCGATTTGTTATTGATCGGCGGGTTGCCACTTGCTGAGATATCGGGATCACGGGCACCCGGGCGACTGACCTCCTGGGTAACGTCCATGTATACCAGTCCGCCCGGGTTGATTCTGGGCGTCACCGTCAGTGTTACACCGGTAGATACATATTGTGCACTGCTGACAACATTGCCGGTACCACCTGTAGATATGCTGGAAGACTGCACCGGCACCTGCGTACCCACCGTGATGGTTGCTGTGGCGTTGTTGCGGACCAGCAATGACGGCGCACCAAGCGAACGGACATCCGTCACACTGTCCAGCGCACTGATGGTCGCCTTTATAAAACCATTGCCGAGCGGGCCAACGATATTTGCAAAAAAGTTGGTGGCGCCACCCATCGTTAAAGTATCAAAGCCATCGCCAATGTTCTCGTCACCGCCGATCGCATTGGGGTTGTTGGTCAGGTACCAGTTCACACCAAAAGCCAGGTCTTCATTCAGCTCAACATCCAGGATCTGTGACTCGATCAAGACCTGTAATGGCTCCTGATCAATACGCTCTATCGCTGCCTGTATGGATGAATACTGGTTTTGGGTTGCCTGGATCAGCAGCGAGTTGGTCTCGACAACGGAGGTAATACGTATTTCACCTTCTTCGGTTGAAACGACACTGCCACCACCACGATTATTCTGTAAGCCACGGTCGTTTGCCGCTTGCCGGTTTGAGTTGAAGTCGCTGATCGAACTCCTTTGCGCCTCCTGCAGGCCCGGTGCCAATGTACCCCGGGTACTGCTCTGCCTTGGCGAAGAGGTCTGCCCACCAAACAGTTGAGAAAGGTAGTCGGCCAAAATCTGGGCTTCAAGATTCTTGACACGATAGACGTACAACTGCACCCCGGAACCCGCTGCGCCGCGGTCCAGTGTTTCAATCCATGTGCGGGCTTTCTCAAGGTAAGCTTCCTGCGGTGTGATCACCATGATTGATGCCAGGCGCTCCAGCGGCACGAATCGAAACATACCCGCAAGCGGTGATTCTGCTTCCATGCCAAAAATAGTGGTCAATTCGCTAGTGATAGACTCAACATCAACGGTTTGCAGCGGGTAAATACCGACTGACATACCTGCCAGCCAATCCACATCAAAGATATCAACCGTTTGTTGGTAATTTCTTAACTCTTCCTGGGTGCCCGCCAGAAATATCATACTTCTGAGAGGATCAACCCTGACCATGGCGCCTTCACGGACATAAGGCTCGAGTATTTTGGCCATCTCAATGGCACCGATATACGCCAGAGGAATAACCCGCACCTCATATCCCATGGCCAGGTTCTGGTCGCTGAGAACCGGCACGAGTGTCCCACGGACCGCATCTGAAACAGGCAAAATATGATAACGCCCTTCGGTAAATACCATGGCGGCGCCATTCCAGCGCAAAAGCAACTCAAGAATCGGCATCAACTGATCACGGGAAACCGGTTTTGAAGTAGAAAATGTCACCTGCCCGCTTACTCCAGGACCAATGACAAACGTCTCCTGTAAAACCTCACCGAGAATCGTATGAACAACTGACTGGATGGACTCACCTTCGAAATTCAAAACGATCTCGCCGTCTTCAGAAACGGCACTGAGTTTGCGTCTTGCTGCATCCTCATTGATAAACTCTGCCTCGCCGAACTTTAATTCAACGTCTTCCACACCCCCTGCTTGGGAGGCATTGACCGCTGTCGAATAAAAACCGGTGCTTCTTCACCTTTTAGCTCCACTTTGTCCAGGCGCTGATGATGGGGCCCGGGTCTTGGAGGTATTTCCGTCGTTGCGCAACTATTAAGCAGCAATAGAATACCCACAGCATAAATCAGTGATCTCATCTGATGGCACTCCCGCCTGTCTGTGCTTTATTTGTCTTGTTTGTCATTACTGGCTGAATCCTTACTTTTCTTTTGCATCAAAGCGCGAACAGCTTCCTGGTACGCGGAGCGCCTGGGCGGTTGCTTGGCAGCTGCTGCCTCGGCCCCAGCGGCTTGTTGTGCTTCCTGTTCGAGTCGCAATTCCTCGCGTCGCTCTGCAATTCGCTGGCGAATTTGTTCTGCCCTGCTCAGGGGTTCGTCTTCAACATCCATTGTATCCGTACCCGGAAGCGCCGTTGCCAGTGCTGACACGGGCCGTTGCCACTGGCCGCGGTGGTTCCTTTATTTTGACATCATGTACCTGCAAATCGAGTTCAAGTGACTGACCATCCCGCGACTCAAGCACAACGGTACGTGGATTGACCGTGGCGACCTGCCAACCCACGAACTCACCCGTCAATGCCTCTCCTTCATGAGCCATGACGGTTTCGAGATTTGTATCAGCCGGAGTCAACGATGCGATCTTCATACTGGAAGTAATAACAATACCAGTTAACCTGACCTCCGGTGCGTCTTTGATGGCTATCGAAGTGTCTTCTTCCGTAGTTTCATCTTCAATATCCTCAACGACCGGATTACGGGACTCGTTAAAGACCGGTTTCTCATTAATAACAACGTAGTCACCCAGCGTGCCCATATCGCGAGCGGTCAACATCGCGTTTTCAGCCGGATCGACTTCTGTCTCCACTACGCCGCCACCTGAAGAAACAGGCAAGTTCCAGACAACGGTCATACCCAGCGCGAGTAAAATAAATAAGCCACTCGTCGCAGCAAGCAGTATTCCAAGCGGGTTATCCTGCAGCCACTTCATTTGAGGTACCCCGAAACATTAAAACGAATATCCAACGCACCTTGAGCATTGGCTTGCTGAGTGCGGCGCCGGTTGCTGGTTCGTGGCCTGATGACGTTTAAATCATCTACCAGCATCAAAGGCATGCCGGTTTCCATACCAAACAGAATTTGCAGGAAATCTTCAGCGTCACAACGCATTCTCACATTCACAGTCACTTTTTGAAAGCGCTCCTGTACTCGCGGACGCACCGGCTGCCGACTGACGATCTGACAAGAATCGTCTGCCTGCGTTCGGACCATATCCCCGATATTACCGGACAAGGCAGCAGCCGCTTCATCAAATGAAGGGTACTCGAGAAACAGCCCTTCATCATTCTGTGAACTGCGTATCTGGCCCAATTGTGCTTGTAATGATTCTCTTTGCGAAGCCACCGTTTGAAACCGACTCAATTGTGCACGCAGGTCATCTATCTCCCCTGCATATTCCTTATGACGCAGAACAAACCAGTGAAACATAAGCAAATACACCAACAGCAGTGCGATGACCAGGATCATCAGAGCCGTTGTCTTTGAATTACGCTGATCCGGGATGACCTGTATCATTTGGCACCCCTGACCGTGTTATCGGCAGCCAGATCAAAAATTTCCTTGCCGCTTCTGTTATCCAAACGCGTGGGTCCGCGGAAGGATGCATTCTCAAAGAAAGGCGAATCATTGACCAACTCAATCAAGCTTTGTGCATTCCCCGACTTGCCTTGCATTTGGGTGGTTTCCGAATGCATCGACAAACGATCAAGATAGGTGTCATCCGGCAGGATACGGGTTAATTCAGCCAACATCTCGACCTTGTAGCCATTTTCAATTTTACGGCTTTGTAAAAACCCGGCTGCTTCAGCTGCGTCATCAATCTGTGTGCGTATTTGCTGAACGGCCATCGCCTCTGCCCGTACATCTTCAATGGCATCATTAATCGTCTTTATCTGATGCTCACGAAGCCAGAGTGACTGCGCCATGACAAATATCAACAATAATCCCGCCACTGCACCCATCGCCCAGTTCACCCGGGCCTGTTGGTTGACCGCACGGTGACGCCGGTCCACCGGTAAAAGGTTGACTCCAAGCGGCCCGTCAGCGGTTGCAACATCAACGCCAGACGGCGCCAGGCCCAGTCTGCTTAGCTGCTCAAGCTGCTTCTCTACCGCTTCATGTGGAGTAACGTACAGCTCAAAACTAATCTGACCAGCTTCACGGTCCCGGTTCAGGCCATGCCAGCTATAGAAAACTTCATCCGCAGTAAACGGGGTGTGCCGATCCATTTCATACGCCAGTGCTTGTCTCAGGTTGGACTCGGCTGCAAGCGGCATTACGACACGCGTATGCAAGACAACTGACTCAGGAAGAAGCAAATCGCGATTCACTTCGACAAGTTCATGCTGTTGTAACAGCTCGCGGATCTGTTGCTTCTGTATCTGGGGGTCCTGACCAGCAGATATTGATTCCAGCGACTGAATCGCCCGGGCGTTTTCTATACTTAAGGTTAACTCCTCATCGCTAAACTGCATCAACAGCTTACGACGGGCATATTGCATACGCTCACGAAACTGGGAAGGCATGGCATTACGAAGCTCTTCGCCCCACCAGGTGAAGAACTGCCCGACAGGACCATTCGAAATTCGAAAACGGATACTTTGTATGGTGTTATTAAGTGTGATCGCCATCGGTTTCAAAAGGTCCTAGTACTGAAATCCTTCGCGCCAACGCAAAACACGGTAGGGGCTGCCGCTGCGATTTCCCCCAAGCCGGATTGTGGCCTGTAACTGTTCCCAAACGCCATTAGGCATTGTCGCCTTAGCCTGAATACTATACGTTACCCCTCTGCCTTGTTCCATAACCACAACACCATTTGGCAATTCCGTGCCGAGTGAATCTCCAGGTTGTTGAGAGTTTCTTTCCTGCACGAAGTTCAATGCTTCCTCGTAAGTAATATCCGGCAACGCCATTAACGCCTCTACCGGAGCAAAAGCCGGGTCGGGTTCACCCGCCCGTGAAAACACGGTAATGCCAGGTTCCAGCTTGCGAAAAAGTTCATATTCCATGCCGATAACCTGTAATAGTTCCTCCGGCATCATGAATGGCCTGTTGGCCGGGCCCATTTCCAGGCCTGCTGCAAGGTATGCGTCTTCTTCAGCACCATTCACACGCTCAAGCTCATCTTCATCGCGCCAGTCCATCACAGCCGCCGCCAGTAGCTCCGCCTGGTCAGGCTCCATCCCGTGCCCGACAAACATGTTGGTCATTGTCAGTTCATCCGTGGCATTGATATCCAGCTTGCCGCGTTCATCTGTGGCACTGACCTCCAGGAGCACACCATCAAGCTCCTGCTGATACAGCCTGCCATCAGCGATCATCCGTGTTTCGTCATTCGGATCACGCAATGCCAAAACCGCCAGGTTAATTGCTGATTCGGCACTCAAACGCGCCTGCGTACCCGTCAACAGGACATTGGCCTCGAGTCGATCCATACGTGCCATGAGGGAAAATGACCCCGTGACAATCGTGAGTAACAGCAACACCCATAATACCAGTACCAGCGCAATGCCATTCTGTGATTTTATCGGGCGACCGCTACTCATGGTTCATCCCTTTTTTTACCTTTCATCAGATCTTTGATGGCTTGCTCGTAACTTGGCGCACCCATGCTTCCGCCACCCGCCTCGATCGCATCTTCGTCCACTCTGACGCCAGCCGCAAGATCCGGCCATTGCAAATTCAATTCCTCAGTAAACGCAAGATCCAGACGGACAGCAACAGGCAGTATTTCCTGTTCGGTCCCAACTGGGTATCCAACCTGTCAGCTCACCCTGTTCGTCTTTGCCAAGGAATTCAAACCCGGCAGAACTGACCCCTGTCAACAAGACCACCGGCTCCCTGTCATACAAACGATCCTCTGTGAAGCCCTGCAGCAAAGCATGACTGAACTGGATATGCATTTCGCCATCATCACCATCAACGACTTCCACTAACTGTACCTGGGGTCCACCGGCCCCCAGGTAACCCGGCATCGGGGCAACGAACTTAATGTGCCTGGCATCACCCTCAAAAACAATTCGTTGCGGTAGCGTGTCATCTGTTTCGGCAAATGACAAAGGTAACATCTGGTTTAACTGTCGACGTATAAACTGATGGGAAGAACGCAGCTCTCCACCGGCCGCCAGTAAGAGCTCACCACGTTGCGAAGACCGTGTGGCGGCACTCAGACCTGTATAGGTCAAGCCCAGCAATATACTCATCAAGGTTATGGCCAACAGTAATTCAACCAGGGTGAAACCTGCAGTGCGATGAGCCGGCTTTCTTTTCAGCATATGTTTCATCGCCGGTTCGCCAATACGCTGTGAATTTTACTGAAGTGCAATTCCCGCTGCCTTCGACCGGTATTCCAATCGATATACAGGTCCACCCGGTACAGCTCGATACCCGACAGGTCAGCAAGCTCCTGCGTGCTCATTGTTCCCTCTTCAGGATTCACCACCGGCGTCATAAAATGTGATGCCCATCTCCCACTCATAGCGGTCCATACCTGTTCCGCCGTACTCACCTTCTTCTATTGGAATTTCAGTACCAACAAGATCCATGAGTGATTGCGCAAACAGGGCAACTTCCGTGTCGTCAGAAGCCCGCGCTACACTGCGCATCGAACCTGCCATAATTTCAAGAACGGTGGCGAAACTCAATGCAAAAATTACAAATGCCACCATCACTTCCAGCAAAGTAAAACCGCGCGCGTTTTGCCGGCCCCGTTTAAGAGGCTTCACCACCAGTGATTTCATCCCTCTGCCCGCTCCAGGCTCGCGTCCCCGGTCAGCCAGGCAACGTTGACACGGTAGTCGCGATCATTAACGGTTAACTCGATGTGACCACCGGTAGACCCGCCATCGGGGAAAAAGCGTATACCGGAGACACCTTCAGATGTAATCTCGGAACGTGCTGTCGTTATTGTGACTTCCACACCCTCAGGCAGTTCTATCTTTTTGCGACCTGGCGCCTGGTAACTCCGCTCTTCAGTATTAACCTGAAATACCTGTTCCTGCTTGTCGATGATGGCCCGTGCACGGGTGTAACGAAGTGACGCCACCAGGTTGCGGGACGCCGCACGTGCTTCTGCACCTGAAATACTTCTTGATATTGACGTTGCAACCAGCCCCATGACCAGCGCGATGATGACCATAACCACCATCAGTTCAACCAGGGTAAACCCCCGCGACCTTCCAGGCGCTACTGACCTGTATGGTCTCAATTGAGACAGGGAGCTCACCTTTACTCCCAGCTTGTAATATCCGCGTTGTTACCTTCACCGCCCTGCTGACGGTCTGCACCATAAGACCATATATCAAAATCGCCATGGTCTCCCGGCACCCTGTACTTATAGGGTTGACCCCAGGGGTCCTTCAGTAGTGTATTTTTGATATAAGGTCCATTCCATCCGGTAACGCCACCGGGTTCATTGACCAGATCATCAAGTGATGATGGCGCGCTACCCGTATCCAGGTAAAAACTCTCCACTGACATTGAAATACGACTGATTTGTGACGAGGCCGCTTTCGCTTTTGCACTCTCGGCCTTGCCGATAATTCCCGGCAAAACCAGGCCGGCAATCAGTGCCAGAATAACCAGCACCAGTAGCAACTCGACCAAGGTAAAGCCACGCTGTCTGTTTTGCTGTCTGTTTTTATGCGTCTTGTAACTCATTTTTAAATTCATCCCCGAGTCTCCCGCCAGGATTTTTGGCCTTTAAAACCGGCCAGTATTGAAAACACTATTTAAATTCATTTTTCAGGCTTGCACAGTCTGTGACCCTGCCTTCAACCTACCAGTTCATTAATACCCATAATCGCCATCAAGACCGACATGACAATTGTACCGATCATCACCGCCATCACCAGCGTAATGGCCGGTGTAAAAATTGCCAGCAAACGGTCGATGGTATTGCGTACCTCTTTATCATAGGTGTCGGCAACCTTCATCAACATGGCATCCAGCTTCCCGGTTTCTTCACCCACGCTTATCATCTGCAAGGCCAGCCGTGGAAACTGCCCGGTTTCCGCCAGGTTGTGCGCCAGGCCACCACCTGTTTTGACTTTCTGTGTGGTTGCCTCGACACTTTGTCTAAGCAGACTGTTTGTCATAACATTTTTGGCAATTGATAAACCGGAAAGTAGCGGCACGCCATTTGTCAACAAGGTGCCAAGCGTACGCGTTAAACGCGCAATCTCCATTTTTGACACCAGGTCACCTACCCAACGCATACCCAATACCTGCGTATCCCAGCGCAAGCGCTTTTCCGGGTCGGCCAACATACGGCGAAACAGGTAAACTCCCAGCATTGTCAGGGCTATCAGACCCCACCAGAAGTTTTGCAGAACCCCGCCGACCGCAAGCACCATCTTCGTCACCAGGGGTAAGTCACCACCCAGTTCTTCAAAAATCGGTGTGAATTGTGGAATGACATAGACCAGCAGCAATACGAGGGAACCACCCGCCAGAACCATTAGCATAATGGGGTAAACCATGGCTGAAACCACACTGTCTTTGAGATCCTTGGAGCGCTCCATGTAATCTGCAAGGCGGTCCAGCGTGGTCGCCAGGGACCCGCCGATTTCACCGGCATGCACCATGTTAATAAACAGCCTGCTGAATGAACCATGTTGCGCATCCAGCGCATCTGACAGGCTTCCACCTTCTCTGACCTGGTCCCGCACAGCGGTAACCGTCTGTTTGATACGGTCATTTTCAGATAACTCGAGCAACACATGGAGAGAACGGTCAAGCGGCAAACCGGCACCGAGCAGGGTGGCCAGTTGCTGGGTGAACTGCCCGACCTCCCGCGTGTTCATTCCCCGTCTTTTAAGACTCAGGAAATCAAGACTGAAACCGCCCTTGCCTGCCTCATTTGCCGACAGGGGGATATTGCCACCCTCCTGGAGTTTGGCAATCACTGCACTCTCAGAGGCAGCTTCCATTGACCCTCGTACGGTTTCACCGGAGGGGGAAACCGCCTTGTATTCATATAATGGCATCAGGATTCCTGGGTCACTCTGAGCACTTCTTCAAGCGTGGTGACACCTTGCAGGCACTTTAACAACCCATCCTGATACATGGTTCGCATTCCCTGCTGGACGGCCATATCATGAATTTCTCCAGATGTTGCCTGTTGCATGATCAAGCGACGGATGGAATCCGTCATTTGTAACAATTCCAGTATACTCGTCCTGCCAAAATAACCGGTCGGGTTCTCTTCGGTGGGAATGGGACGATAGACGGTATAGCTATCCTGTTCCAGAAATGTTGCGAATCCAATTTCTGCGGCGACCTCCGGTAACAACTTCACGGGCTCCCTCGCGCCACTGCCAAGCGTTCTTACCAGTCGCTGCGCCAGGATAGCATTGATGGTGGATGTCAAAAGATAGTCTTCCACACCCATGTCCAGCATACGGGTGATACCGCCTGCCGCATCATTGGTATGGATAGTTGATAACACGAGGTGACCGGTCAGTGCCGACTGAATCGCGATACGGGCGGTTTCCAGGTCGCGCATTTCGCCGATCATGATGACATCCGGGTCCTGCCGGACTATTGCCCTCAGGGCATGGGCAAAATCAAGACCGATGGATGACTGTGCCTGAATCTGGTTAATACCCTCCAGCTGATATTCTACCGGGTCTTCGACGGTGATGATCTTCCGTGCGGGGGTATTGATCTGGCTGAGTGCCGTGTAAAGGGTTGTTGTTTTACCAGAACCTGTGGGGCCGGTAACGAGAATAATGCCATGCGGAACCTGCAACTCTTTGACGAAGGATTTCTTTAAATCTTCATCAAACCCGAGTGAATTGAAATCCAGCACGATACTTTCACGGTCAAGAATACGCATGACCACGCTCTCACCATGCGAGGTCGGAACCGTTGAAACACGCAAATCCAGTTCCTTGCCCTGAACCCTGTGCATGATACGGCCGTCCTGCGGAAGACGCCGTTCAGCGATATTCAAACGGGCCATGATCTTGATACGGGAAATAACTGCCGCGGTGGAGCTCGCCGGTGGCGCTTCCACCTCCTGCAACACACCATCGATCCGGTAACGGACTTTCAGCCTGTTTTCAAATGGTTCAATGTGAATATCGGACGCACGGGCCTCCACGGCCCGCTGCATGATCAGGTTGACCAGGCGAATGACCGGGGCCTCGGAAGCCAGGTCACGCAGATGCTCAACATCCTCGATGTCTTCATCTCCTTCACCCAGGGTATCGATAATCTGGCCCATGGCGCTGCGGCCACCACCGTATAGCTTTTCGATACCATTTTCTATTTCAGAGGCTACCCCAACCTGTGGACAAATGACTTTACCACTGGCCATGGCCAGGGCCTTGAGAGCGTATTGATCCCTTGGATTCGCCATGACTACAACCATCTCGGTATCGGTAGCACTCACCGGCAGCAACAGGTTTTGTTTCAAATAACGCAATGACAGTTTGCCAATTTCTGGTGCTTCCTCCGGCAAATCTGCGGTCGATATCAAGGGTAAACCCAGAAGACTGGATTCAGCCTCAGCCACATCACGTTCTGAAACAAGCCCAAGACGAACCAGCAACGTGATCAGGTCGCCACCGTTCTGGTCACGAAACGTCTCGGCACGTTTCAGGTCCGGTCTTTTCAGCCGGCCGCTTTCAATCAGGTAGGTACAGACTTCGTCTTCAACTTTACCGGGTTGTTTTGCTTCGTTGTTTTGTAGTTCTTCAGTTACTTGCACTTAAAACCCCTTGGGAGTTTGATACTTTGTTGAAATTATAGCCGCATCTGTCACTTCAAATACCGGACGACTGCATGATCACCATCGCATACAAAGACCATTGTCCTGTTGAGACAGTTCCTGAAAATCAGGAATCTGTTTGCTTTTGCCATCCTGTAAACTGCTCGATCAAGGTCCAGTTTGCCAAAACCCACAAGATAATTGGTACGAGAGGAGGAAATATTAAAGCCCCCAACTGATAACACAAGGCGATTAATTCTTCTGAAATACCCGCGGAGATGATTACATTATGCGCATCCGTCCCGAAATTGAAAGCCAGCATCTTCAGCGATTGCCAGACCACACCCCACACCTGTACCAGCATGATAACCACATAACCGCCCAATAACGTTAAGACCTTTTTCAATAAGGTAGCACCGGAAGCCATCACCAGGCCAAACAATAGCGGCAAACCAAAACCGTATATCAACGGATTGACAATAAAACCCAGTGAATCACTGCTTCCATCCGGGAACTGAAACGGTATTTTTGTCTGTACCTGGAAAAGATAATGTTTGTCCGGGTTCTCAATGATGTTGAGAAAATCACTACCCAGTAGCGAAGATAGAATCTCACTCGAGATTATGCGCACCGGGACACCGTGAAATGCACTGAGGTAATACCAGAGCATAAAACCAAATATCATCCACAAAAAAGCCAGGATCAACAACTCGCTTAAACGCAGTTCCTCGTTATTTTCCTGCGCAGCCATCAGTTCACCCAATAGCGCGCGTTCAGAAACATACGTTGCCATGGAGAAATTTCAGGCCAGTCTGCCGGCGCCCAGGAAAAATTGACTGTACGTAAAGTCCTTTCCGGGTGGGGCATCATAATCGTTATACGACCATCGCTGTTGCACAAGCCGGTTATACCAGCTGGAGAGCCATTCGGGTTTTGCGGGTAATCAAGACTGGCATTTCCGCCAGCATCCACATACTGCAAGGCTATCTGGGACTGTGGCAGCACGCCATCTGAAAAGTGTGCCCGCCCTTCACCATGCGCGCTGGCCACGGGCATCAGGCTTCCGGCCATGCCTTTGAGAAACAATGATGCCGAATCCGTCACTTTCACCTGGCTAAGACGCGCCTCAAACTGGCCTGAACGGTTGGCCACGAACGCCGGCCAGCTTTCAGTGCCTGGAATAATCTCCTTTAATGAAGACAGCGTCTGGCAACCATTGCAAACCCCGAGCGCGAATCGGTCGGCACGCTCAAAAAATGCCGCAAACTGATCTCTGAGCTCCGACTGGTACAATATGGAAGCCGCCCAACCGCGACCGGCACCCAGCACATCTCCATAGGAAAATCCGCCACAGGCAACCAGCCCCTGAAAACCGGACAAATCTGTTCGTTTTTCAAGTAAATCCGACATATGTACGTCAACTGCCCTGAACCCTGCCAGGTCGAAGGCCGCGGCCATCTCAACCTGCCCATTAACTCCCTGCTCGCGCAATATCGCAACAGCAGGTTTTTCACGCTTGGCGATGGCGGGTGTGACCGGATTTTCCGAGGGGTCAAAACTTAACTTTGGTTTGAGAAAAGGTTTGCCCCACTGCAAGGTCCGGGCGAACTCTTCTTTTGCACAATCCGGATGATCACGCAATTTCTGAACTTCAAAACTGGTCTCACTCCATGCCTGGTGAAGCCCGGGCAGACCTGTTTGCAAACATACACGCCCGTCGACCTCCACACTGAGAGTCTGGCCACTGACGGCCCCGCCAATATCTGTCACAAGCTCCTGCAAGCCATGCTTCGTAAAGCACGTCAGCACCGTTTGCAATTGCGCTTCAGACACCTGTATGACTGCACCCGGTTCTTCGGCAAACAGGTGCGCACGTAACCTGTCAGGGTCCTCTCCCAGTGTCGGGGCGATTGACAATGCAAGCCCGCAACGTGCGGAGAACGCCATCTCACACAGGGTGGTTATCAAACCACCATCTGAGCGATCATGATAAGCAAGCAAGTGGCCGGCCGCTATAAGCTCCTGGATGGCCGCAAAAAAGTTGGAAAGATCATCGGCATGATCAAGATCCGGAACCTGATCACTGAATTTTCCATTCACCTGCTCCAGGCAGGAACCACCCAGTCGATCCTGACCTCGACCCAGGTCAATTAACAACAGGCGATTGGCCTCACCATCGACTTTCAACTGCGGGGTGACCGCCAGGCGGGCATCGGTGGCCGGTGCGAAAGCAGAAACGACCAGTGACACCGGTGCGAGCATATGCCTGGGCTGGTGCTTATCTGTCCAGTCAGTCTTGAGGGACAGGGAATCCTTACCAACCGGAATGGCAATACCCAGCGCAGGGCACAACTCCATCCCGACCGCTTTAACCGCAGCATAAAGCGCTGCATCCTGACCTTCTTCTCCAGCTGCTGCCATCCAATTGGCAGATAAGCGGACATCCGAGAGACTGGCGATCGGTGCACTCGCGATATTCGTTATAGCCTCGGTCACCGCCATCCGGGCCGCGGCCTGGCTATTAACCACAGCGAGTGGTGTGCGTTCACCGATGGCCATGGCCTCACCTGCATAAGCGTGAAAGCTGTGCAGGCTGACCGACGCATCTGCGACCGGAACCTGCCACGGCCCGACCATCTGATCACGTGCCACGAGCCCTCCGACCGAACGATCGCCAATGGTGATCAAAAAAGACTTACTGCCCACCGCCGGAAAACGTAAAACACGGAACAGGTCTTCTTCCAACGAAGTCTGACCGGTCAGTTTTGTTAACGGCCGCACGGTTCCGGAGACTGCATCACGGTGTAACTTTGGTGTCTTTCCGAGCAGAACTTCCAATGGCAGATCGACAGGGGGTTCATGCAACAAAGCGTCGTTCAGATGCAGCGTGCGCTCTTCGGTAACGGTTCCTAACACGGCATAGGGACAACGTTCACGTTGACACAAAAATTCAAATTCTTCCAGACGGTCTTTCTCAACTCCCAGCACATAACGTTCCTGGGACTCGTTACACCAGATTTCCATTGGCGACATCGCGCCATCCGCACTGGGAATTTCCCGCAACTCCAATTTGCCGCCGCGCTCGCTGTCATTCAACAGTTCAGGCAAGGCATTGGACAAGCCTCCGGCACCGACGTCATGGATAGACACAATCGGGTTGTCATCACCCATGGCACAGCAGCGGTCAATAACCTCCTGGCAACGTCTTTCCATTTCAGGATTACCACGCTGAACCGAGGCGAAATCCAACTCTTCGTTACCTTGCCCACTGCCAACCGAGGAAGCTGCACCACCGCCCAGACCGATAAGCATGGCTGGCCCGCCCAACACGATCACGGCGGAACCCGCAGACAATTTCAATTTTTCAATATGGCCGGGACGAATATTACCGAGGCCACCCGCAAGCATGATGGGCTTGTGATAACCCCAAAGCCGCCCGCCGATGGTTTGCTCAAATGTCCGGAAATAGCCCGTCAGCGCCGGACGGCCGAACTCGTTGTTAAACGAAGCCGCACCTACCGGCCCTTCAATCATGATATCCAGCGCACTGGCTATGCGATCAGGTTTTCCGGAAGCCTCCTCCCAGTCTCTTGGCCTGTCGGGTATCAACAAATTAGAAACCGAAAATCCAGTCAATCCGATTTTTGGCCGCGCGCCACGACCGGTAGCGGCTTCATCACGAATCTCACCTCCGGAACCGGTCGCGGCACCGGGAAACGGCGAAATCGCCGTCGGGTGGTTATGGGTTTCCACCTTGATCTGAATACCTACATCCTCATCCAGCCAGGTGTATTCACCCGTGCCCGGCGCCGGGAAAAAGCGCCGGTTAGGGCGACCTTGAATGACCGCTGAATTATCGTGGTAGGCCGACAGCACGCCCTCCGGGCTTTGTGCGTGGGTGTTTCTGATCATTGAAAAAAGAGAGAGATCCTGGGCCTCACCATCCAGCGTCCAGCTGGCGTTGAATATCTTGTGACGGCAATGCTCCGAATTAGCCTGGGCAAACATCATCAGTTCTGCATCGGTTGGGTTTCGGCCCAATTTGTCATAGGCAGCAATCAGGTAATCTATCTCGGTTGCTGACAATGCCAGGCCGAGTTCGCTATTCGCTTTCTCAAGCGCCTGCCGGGCATCCACAGACAGGTCTGCAAAACCCAGGGGCCTGGGTGGATGGTGCGCAAACAGGGCTTTCGCAGCCTCAAGCTCATCCAGTACCGTCTGTGTCATTCGGTCGTGAATCAGGGGTTTGATGATTGAAACCAGCCTGTCTTCCGCCACATCGGCTGGAAGATGAAACAGGGTACCCCGTTCAATTCGACTGATCGAGTCCAGGTTACAACGATGGGCAATATCAGTGGCCTTGGTTGACCAGGGAGATTGCGTGCCCAGGCGCGGTACAACGAGCAGCACTTTATCATTGGTCGACGTTTCAGGCTGCACAGTCATTTGCGCTTGCAGTAGCGCCTCAAGCCGCTCCAATTCTGCCCCGGAGAGGTCTTGCGGACTTTCAACAAAATAGATGAACTGCGTGGTGAACAAAAACTCCTGACCAGCGCGCCGGCGCATCTCATTTACAAGTTTTTGTCTTTGGAATTCTGAAAAAGCCGGACCACCGAGAAGGCAAGTAAACCCCGTCAAAGTATCACTCCCGAATGAACAGCAGACATTATAACGGCTGGCCAGTGTTGATGAGCAGCATTTTGCAAATTTTACCTACTGACCAGACCCGCATAAAAAGAAACCCCGTCACGAATGACAGGGTTCCTTTACAAGAACTCAATGACGAACACTAACAACTTATTCAGAGAGCGTTTCCATTGACTCAAGCCGCTGACGTAACTGCTCCGGCGGCATGTAGCCGGGTATCAATGTCCCGTCACTTGTTAAAATTGCCGGTGTTCCCGTTACACCCACCTCACGACCGAGTTCATATTGGTCTGCAATCGGGTTGGGACACTTCTGCGGTTCCGGGTCGGTACCGTTCTTCGCCAGTGTCAATGCCTCTCGCTGATCATCGGAACACCATACGGAAACAAACTTGTCATAGGAATCAGAGCCAATACCGGCACGTGGAAAGGCCATGTAATGTATCGCGATACCCTGCTCATTGTAGCCGGACATCTCGTTGTGCAATTTTCTGCAGTAACCGCAATCAATATCGGTGAAAACGAGTAAATCATATTTCGGCTTTTCCGGTGAAAACGTGATTTGCTCATCGAGTTTGACGTCCGTTAAAAGGCTCAGGCGAATACCAGACTTGGCCTGATCCGTAATATTGGCCTTGGTATCGATATCCATGATCTGACCCTGCAGCAGGTACTGGCCGTCAGAGGTCACGTAAACGATGTCACTGTTGATCTGGACCTGTAATACACCTGCGATGGGTGTTTCCGAAACTGCGATGGTTTTCGCATTGGGAACCAGGGACCGTATTTTGGCCTCAACGGCATCGAAAGCCTGTTCGTCGTTTGCGCTGGTATTCACTACCATCAGCATCAAACAGGTACCTAAAGCCGCAAATAACAGCTGTAAACGATTCATTTTTTTCTCCGATCTAATGTTATCCCTGTGCCTGAGTGCATTTGACATGTATGTGGGAAAAAGTTCAACCCATAAAATCAGGAATCTTTCTCTTGTTTAACTAACCACGCGGGTGATGGGCCTCATGCATGCGTTTTAAACCTTCGCGGGCAATGTGAGTATAGATTTGCGTGGTTGAGAGATCACTGTGACCAAGCAATAGTTGCACGACCCGCAAGTCAGCGCCGTGGTTCAGCAGGTGGGTTGCAAACGAGTGACGCAACATATGAGGTGACAGCTTGTTCGGGATATCGCACATCCCGGCATACCGTCGCACCATGTACCAAAACGCCTGGCGTGTCATTCCGGATTTTCGGGTGGTGACAAACACGCTGTCGGTCTGAACGCCCTGCAGGATTTCAGGCCGACCGCTCGCCAGGTAGGTTTTCAGACTCTCATGTGCTTCGTCTCCGATGGGCACCAGTCTTTCTTTTTGTCCTTTACCAATCACCCGCACTACACCCTGGTTCAAATTGATGTTGGATAGTTCCAGGCCGACCAATTCGCTTACCCGTAAGCCGGTCGCGTACATCAACTCCAGCATGGCCTTGTCGCGCTGACCCAGCATGGTGTCTGTATCAGGTGCTGCGAGCAACGATTCAACCTGCACCTCGCTTATGGCCTTGGGCAAACCACGGCCGGTTTTCGGACTTTCGATCAATGCCACAGGATCACTGTCTATTTTCCCTTCACGCACCAGCCATCGGTAGAACTGGCGATAAGCTGAAAGGTAACGTGACAAGGATCGGGGGCTTTTGCCCTGCTGCATCTCGCTTGCAAGAACTGCCAACAAATCCTCACGAGCCGCGTCCTGCAAAGAACGACCCCGTGCAGCAAGCCGGTTTTGTAAGTTCAACAGATCGTGACGATAGCTTTGCAGACTGTTGTCGCTGAGGCCCCGCTCAGCCCAGAGGTTATCCAGGAACCGCTCGACCAGCGGGCTTTCCTTTACACCGCGGGTCTGATCTTGCGAACCGGTGTTCACCATCTCCCCCTGAGCTGTTCTTCATGTTTTAATTTACCCATGCCACGAATGATAACTTAAACATTTGAACAATTATGGTATAGATGGGATAGCCTGTGAGTTGCTATCAGGCAAATACTCATTCTGACTGGAAAAGAGACTTACATTTTGCAATCAAATCAATCCCCGCTGCCGGTCAATATTCACTACTGTCCATTTCCGCGAAGGCTGTTGGCAATGCTGTATGACGCGCTCATCTTACTGGGTTTACTGATCGTGGCAGCCGCAATAGCACTTCCTTTTGGCAATGTTCAGAAGGTAGCCTTTCAAGATTTCTGGTTCACACTCTGGTTGCTCCTGGTTTGTTTTGCCTACCTCGCCGGCTGCTGGCGATACGGTGGTATGACCGTGGGCATGCGTGCCTGGCGGATCAAGCTCATCAGTGCTGATGCCCGGAAGGTATCCTGGGCCAGGTGCCTGTTGCGGTTCCTGGTTGGTATCGTCTCGTGCGGTGTTTTTGGTCTCGGTATTCTCTGGGCGCTGGGTGATTCAAAAAACCGGGGCTGGCATGATCTGGCTGCCCGTACGCTGCTCATCAAAACCCGCTAGTGTAGTTTCCTGTATTAAACAGCGATTAAGAGCCCCACAAAAGCTTCAAGAAAAGGTGCAGTTCGCAGTGTGCGTGGCGGTGTGGTGTTGCCCTGTAAGGGACACGCTCAAGCCATCCATGGCCGCTCGATAATTTGTTCCCGACAAATTACGGTCCCATACAGCGCTACACCACACCCCCTGAAAACAGTGTGCGAGCCCGACGAAGTGCTGGTGTTCGATGCGTGGCCGATGGTTTGCCTGATGGGGTGACCTCGCAGCGCCGAACAACCGGGTCGTCAGGGGAGAAATGGGCGGGATGCCCATTTCAGGCCGCCCAGGACACGATGTCCTGTAAGGCCGGCCCCGTTAAGACGACCCGAATGTGAGGGTAGCCCGCAGGGCCGCGAAGCCGGGAACCCCATCAGGTAAACCATTGGCCGGGCAGCAAGCCTTCTTCAGGCTGACCTGCGCAAGACAGTAACCGCAATGACCATCAATACGACGGACGGAATCGCCGTACTGAAAGCAACTGAAAGCGAATAAGCCGTTGCAAGGTTTTGCATGGCCGCATTAATCAGCATGAACAAACCACCAAGCGTCATGCCGACAAAAAGCCTGAAACCCTGATTGTGATGACGCGAAGACCCGAAAACGAAAGGCATACCCGCCAGTACCAGCGCAATAATCGACAGCGGGTACATGAGTTTTTCCCAAAATGCGGACTGATAGATCCTGTCATCCAGACCATTGCGTTGCAGATACCCCAACTGGTCCCACAAAGCCCGCATTGACAGGTAAAACGGGCGAGTCACAGCCGATTCCAGCAACTCCGGCTTGACGCGGGAGACCCAGGGTGTTCGTTCAACATTGGTGGAAGTCACAGATGTCTCGGCGATATCTATGATCGAAACACCTTCAAGTGTCCACTGTGTTCCATCAAAAAACGCACTGTCAGCACGGGTAATCTTTTGCAGACCGGCAAACCCGTCGAAATGATGGATTTCTATTTCCTGAAAATTAATCGACTGCTGTCCACGGTCGGCAGTCAGTAATGGTCGCCGAATATTAACGATATCACTCCCGTCCCTGATCCACATACCGGACGTACCACCAATAATGACCTGCCCGACAAGTTGATTGAGTCTGAATGCACGTGCCTGTTGCTCCGCATCCGGTGCAATCCACTCCCCGATGGCCATCACAGGTATCGTAATCGACAAAGTTCCGGCCATTGCCGCTGCCGCCAACCTCAACCGGGAAACCCCGGAGACCCGAAAAGCGACCAGCTCATTTGCACCGGCAAGACCACCAATACCCAGTAGCGAACCCATCAAAGCTGATACCGGGAAAATCTCGTAAGCCAGTCTCGGGCTTGTTTGCAAGACGAACCAGAACGCATCGGAGGCGCCGTAGTTGGCCGTCGTGTCCCGCAACTCACCAAGCACACTGAACATCATCATCAGTAAGGTCAGGCTGACCCATACGAGCAGTATGCCCAGAATGGCTGTCTTGCCGATATATCTGTCTACATGCTTAATCAAGTCGAATTTGCCTTCACAGGAAAACGCCCTTGCCGCCGTATCCATACAAAACTGATGATGAGGAAAACCACGTGAACCCACCACATACCGATATAGGTTGGAATAGTCCCATCTATCACCCAGGACCGGCAAAGGTAGAGTAAATTGCCATAAATAATGTAAACCAGGATACCAAGCACAACCCTGACCCCCCTGCCCTCACGTGGTTCGGAATGCGCGAGCGGAATGGCCAATAAACCCAAAATAATGACACTGATGGCGGGGGACAAACGCCATTGAAGTTCTGCCACGGATTCCATATCACCCCTATGAAAGAGTTCCGTCGACGAAACTGAGTCGATCTTGGTCTTTTTTCTTTTTCGGAATTCCGGTTCCGGTAACCGCAAGTCATTGCGGGCAAAACTCAGGACGCGCAAATCAAGCTGGCCCGGGGCAACATCAGTTACATTGCCGTCTTCAAGAATCAGGTAACGGTCGCCTGTTTTTGAATCCATCCAGTAGCGTCCCTTCTGGGCCACCCACACCTGCTCTCTTTCCTCACCACGCTGCTTGATAAAGATATTCTTGAGCGTGCTGCCGTCCTCATCAATGGCTTCAGCGTATATAATCAACTCACCCTGGCGGAGAACGTGAAACTTACCTGCCTGCAAACCCCAAACGGCGGCAGAACGAAACGCCTTTTCCAGTTGCTCTTCGGCCATGCGTGCCGTGGTGGGCGCGACCGACAAACCCAATACCAGCAGTGCGGCTGCCATGGGAACAAGCAGACTCAAAAGTGGTTTTAAAAGTTTTCTCCAGTCGAAACCACTGGAGCGCATGACGGCCATTTCCTGATCACGGTAGAAACGCCCCAAACCCCACATAACGGCGACAAAACCTGCCAGTGGTAAAATATTACCCAGTATTTCCGGCATATGCAGCAGCAACTGAATACCTAAAAGCCCGGCAGGAATCCGGCCTCCCGCTATACCCTTGAGCACGTCACTCAGGTAAGCCCCCAGCAAAACGATGATAAGCACAGTGCTTACAGCCAATGCGGTCCAGAACCACTCACGGAATATATATTTCTGCAGTATGCTCAATCTTAATATCTTCGCTATTAGTATCTTCGCTGATAAATCTAGTAGAATGCCTGATTCAGTCGCATTCTAGCAGCGTTACCGGACTCACTGGCTATTTTCACGACCAGAGTTCGTCAAAGGACCCAAAAACAATGAAATTTACACTAGACCAAACTCTGGCAACAGACATTAAAACCGATTGCCTGGTTATCGGTGTTTTTGAGAAAGCACCTCTGCATGGATCTGCCCAATTGATTGACCAGGCCAGTGATGGCGCATTACAACGCTTGATCAAGAGTGGGGATGTCAGCACCGACTGGAAAGACACGACGCTGCTGCATGGTTTAAATGGCGTCGCCGCGAAACGAATTCTTGTTTTGGGTTGTGGCGAAGCAGAGAAATTCAGTCCGGTACGTTATGACAAAGTTTGCTGGAGTGCAGGTGCATTCCTGAAAAGTCATATCACCGCCAACGCACATATCTGTCTGCATGAAGTCGAGGTCGATCAAACGAGCAATGACTGGCGTTTACGTCAGGCTGCGGTCAACCTGGCCAGGGCTAACTACCAATACACGACCACCAAAGACAACAAAGACGATGACAGGAAGCCCTTAACCAGTGCTTCATTCAACGCTGCCAATGAGGCGCAGGCTGCCCTGAAGGAAGCCAGCGGTCTTGCCAAGGGCTACCTGCGCTCAATGGAACTTGGCAACCTGCCACCCAATATCTGCAGCCCTGCCTACCTGGCAGAGATTGCCGGTGAGATCGCGAAAAATTACAGGAATGTCAGTTTAGAGGTCCTCGATGAAGATCAAATGACTGAACTCAAGATGTCAGCCTTGCTGGCAGTCGGCCGTGGCAGCAAGTACGGATCAAAGCTGATAATTCTTAAGTACCACGGCAAAGATGAAACCAGCCGGCCTACCGTATTGGTTGGCAAAGGCATTACCTTCGACAGCGGTGGCCTTTCCCTGAAGCCCGGACCGAACATGGAGCAAATGAAGTTTGATATGGGCGGTGCGGCCAGCGTAATCGGCGCATTTGAAGCCTGCGTTGACATGCAACTGCCGATAAACCTGTTCTGTGTGGTAGCCGCTGCCGAAAACATGCCCGGTGGTAATGCCTACCGTCCCGGCGATGTACTCACTTCGATGTCAGGCAAGACCATCGAGGTCCTCAATACCGACGCGGAGGGCCGCCTGGTTCTGTGTGACGCACTGACCTACAGCCAACGCTTTAAGCCGACAGCTTTGATCGATGTGGCCACACTGACGGGTGCAGCCGTGGTCGCACTCGGGCATCATGCATCGGTCATCATGAGTAAGCACGATGATCTTGTAGATGAACTGATTGACGCCGGTAATACAGCTGTTGACCGTGGCTGGCGCCTGCCCATATGGGATGATTATCAGCCACAGCTCAAGTCCGAATATGCGGATATGAAGAATGTCGGTGGCATGGCAGCTGGCAGCATCACCGCCGGCTGCTTCCTTTCGCGCTTTACCGAAGACCAGCGATGGGCCCATGTCGACTGCGCCGGATCCACCTGGATTTGGGGCGGGGATAAAGGATCAACCGGCCGACCCGTTGGTCTGCTGACCCAGTTTCTGATCAACCAGGCCTGATAAGCCCGGCACCGGGATTTCCAGGTCTTGTCCGGCCAAACCTCACAAGCCAGACCCTGCCAGGTGGATTTTTACCTGCTCGGAGAGTCATCACCAGGCGCGGCCAAACTCGCATGCCGCCTGGCGTTGATGGCTTTGGAAAGAAAACAGAAGATTTTTATCATCACGGACTCTGACACAACGGCAAAACAGCTTGACAAGCTGATGTGGCAATACCCGGAAGGCCGGTTTTTACCACATGCCATGATCGATGATCGGGATTCCGCCAAGGCGCCGGTACAAATTGGTACGCTTTCAGGCTTGAATCCGGCAGATGTGGTCATTAATCTTTGCCACGAGGCTATTCCTCAACCGGAAAGATTCAGCCGCGTGCTGGAGATTGTTCCTTACGCCGATGACGAAAAGGCAGCTTCAAGAGTGAAATTCAGAATCTACCGCAACCTGGGCCTCGACCCCCAGACCCACGAGATCAACATATAATGGATAAGAGTTATCAACCAGATGCCATCGAGGGACGCTGGTACAAAGAGTGGGAAGAAAAAGGCTACTTCTCACCTAACCAGGATACACAACCCTACTGCATCATGCTGCCGCCACCCAATGTGACCGGCAACCTGCATATGGGCCACGCTTTCCAGGACACCATCATGGATGTCCTGTCACGTTTTCACCGCATGCAGGGCGAATCCGTCTTGTGGCAACCTGGCATGGACCATGCCGGTATCGCCACGCAGATGGTGGTTGAACGTCAACTGGGAGAAGACGGCATTTCCCGTCACGATATCGGCAGGGAAAAATTTGTCGAAGCCGTTTGGGACTGGAAGAAGGAGTCTGGCGGCCAGATTGAAAAACAAATGCGTCGCCTGGGTGCATCTGTAGACTGGGAGAACGACCGGTTTACGATGGATGAAGACCTGTCGAACGCGGTAACACGGGTTTTTGTGGAGCTTTATCACGAAGACCTGATCTACCGTGGTAAACGACTGGTCAACTGGGATCCGGTACTGCATACCGCATTATCCGATCTTGAAGTGATCTCCGAAGAGGAAAATGGACAGCTTTGGCATATTCGTTACCCGAGGGTCGATGGCAAAGGCTATATCGTGGTTGCTACCACGCGACCGGAAACCATGCTGGGTGACACGGCGGTAGCAGTGAACCCCGATGACCCCCGCTACGCCGACCTTAAGGGTATCGAGCTGGAGCTGCCACTTACCGGACGCCGCATCCCCGTGATAACAGACAGCTATGTCGACCTTGAGTTTGGCTCCGGTTGTGTGAAAATCACCCCGGCCCACGATTTTAATGATTATGAAATGGGCAAGCGTCATCAGCTACCGGTGATAAACGTTCTCAACGACGATGCGAGCATCAATGATGAAGCGCCGGAAGCCTATCGCGGTCTTGATCGTTTCGCTGCCCGCAAGCAGATCGTAGCCGACCTTGAAGCGGCTGGTCTGATAGAAAAAATTGAACCTCATGTGTTGATGGTTCCCCATGGCGACCGTTCCGGTGCTGTGGTTGAGCCCTACCTCACCGATCAGTGGTACGTAAAAATTGAACCGCTCGCCAAGCCAGCCATTGCTGCGGTTGAGAACGGCGATATACGCTTTGTTCCTGAAAACTGGAGCAAGACCTATTTCGACTGGATGCACCGCATTGAAGACTGGTGTATTTCCCGTCAGTTGTGGTGGGGTCACCGTATTCCTGCCTGGTATGCTCCCGATGGTTCTATCCATGTAGGCCTTGATGAGGCAGATGCCCGTCAACGCAGCGGGCTGGCTGATGATATCCCGTTGAAGCAGGATGAAGACGTACTCGACACCTGGTTTTCTTCAGCCCTTTGGCCTTTCAGCACACTCGGCTGGCCTGAAAAAACACCACGCCTGGAAAAATATTACCCGACCAATGTGCTGGTAACCGGCTTCGACATCATTTTCTTCTGGGTTGCCCGGATGATCATGATGGGTCTGAAGTTTATGGGTGATGTGCCATTCCGCGAGGTCTACGTACATGGCTTGATCCGTGATGCGCACGGCCAGAAAATGTCCAAATCCAAGGGCAATGTGCTTGATCCCATCGACCTGATCGATGGCATCAGCCTGGAAGATATGATCAAGAAGCGCACCAGTGGTTTAATGCAACCGCATATGGCGCCTTTAATTGAGAAAAACATCCGCCTGGATTTTCCGGAGGGCACCGCTGCCTTCGGTTGTGATGCTGTGCGATTCACATTCGCAGCCCTTGCCACCAATGGTCGCGATATCCGTTTCGACCTCGGGCGTGTCGATGGCAACCGGAATTTCTGTAACAAACTATGGAATGCAGCGCGGTATGTATTGATGAGCACCTCCGATCACGAGGTGCGCGCAGTACCGCAATCCAGCGCGGCAGACCGGTGGATCGTGTCACGCATGCACAAGATGATTGGCGACGTGCGAACACACATCAACGACTACCGGCTTGATCTCGCTTCGCAACGTCTTTACGAGTTTATCTGGAACGAATATTGCGATTGGTATCTCGAACTATCCAAACCAGTCATCCAGAAAGGCACCGCCGAAGAGCAGAATGCCACGCGCTATACACTATTGCATGTGCTTGAGTGCAGCCTGCGCACACTTCATCCGATCATGCCGTTCATTACCGAGGAGATCTGGCAACGTCTGAAGGACCCCTTGAACATCGAGGGTGACAGCATCATGCTGCAGGCATTCCCAGGGGCCGGTGATATTGACGAACAGGCGGAAGAAGATATCGGCTGGCTTCAAAAAGTATTACAGGGTGTGCGCACCATACGCGCGGAACTGAATGTCTCACCCGGCAAAGTGCTGGATGTAGCATTTCAATCAGGAACAGCCACTGACCGGGAGCGGCAGGAGTTGTTCGCCGGTTTGCTTTCAGGTGTCGGAAAAATCGGCACGAGTCAATGGCTTGATAATGATGCTGACACCTCTGAGTACTCGGTCGCATTGGTTGCCGACCTCAAGGTACTGGTGTCGCTTAAAGGCCTGGTAAACCTGGAAGATGAGTTGGCGCGACTCGGCAAGCTACTCAATCGTGAAATGGCGGATCTGAAGCGCTCGGAGGGCAAGCTGGGTAACAGCCGATTTGTTGATAACGCGCCACCTGCCGTTGTCGAACAGGAGAAAGAGCGTCTGGCGGCACACACGATAAAAGTCGAAGGTTTCAAGGACCAGATCAATAAGCTGGAAAAATTGCGTGATTAACTCGAAGCGCCGACGGTGCGAAACTCCATCCGCATGACGATGGCATCCTCACGCCCGTCACCGGCCTGGTAATAGGAGCGCCTGCTTCCTATTACCTTAAAACCCCTGGCTTTATACAAGCGGGCAGCATGGGTATTACTTGCCCGCACCTCAAGAAACATGGCTTCGTTACCCTGCCTTACAGCATGGTTGATCGCATACTCCAGCAGCAAACTTCCATATCCGCGGTGTTGCCAGTCTGGGTGTATGCAAAGGTTCAGCAAATGCGCTTCACCGACAGCCCAGTTAAAAATGGTATAACCGGCTAAATCCTTAGCTATCTGCAAACCAAAAAATGCATATCCTGCATGCAGGCAATCGACAAAAAGACCACGTGACCAGGGAAAGGGATAAGCCAGTTTCTCAATTTCATATATGCGATCCACATCACCCTGACCGAGACGCCGGATCAATGGATGTTCCATGTCAGGTTTTATACTCAAAAGAAGCTAGCCCGCTTCTAACATACCGGACCGGCAAAACGTTACCCAAAGTGCCCGGCGCGCCTCAGCCTGATCCTGAATATCCTGCAGGGACGGCAGTATCACCAGGTTGGCGGAGTTCATGCAGCCTGGTGGCTCCGCATCAAAAAACTGACTGGCCAGTTGCTCGCCAAATATGGCGACGGTTGTGAAAAGCTTGTCGTCAATGGCCCGTGCTAATTCAACCGAACCACTATCAGCACATGGCCACGCCCAGACCGGCACACGGCCCAGCGCCCTGTTGATATCATTTGCCAGGCGACTGGCTGATTCATTATCAGCGGCACAAATGAGTAAAACGCCACCACCGCCAGGACCCAGCTTCAGTTGCACGGACTCCAGTTGCTTGGGCTCTGGTTGCACGGGCTTCTTTGAGGCGCCATTTGCCGGAACGGCAGACCTGCGCAGGCTCCAGACACCGATATCCATCGCATCCAGATAGGCCTGTTGCCTGCTACTAAGCATGTCCACTACCAGTGCCGGCGTCATGCCTGTCCTTGGAGCCGGTCTCATCAGTTGCCGTTGGTGAACCTATCTCCGGTTCACGCTTTACTTCTTTAGGTGACCTTTTGTCCCGCTTGATCTTCCAGCTACGACGACCCGCCACAGTTATCAACAGCCCGGAAATCACATAAGCACAGCCCAACAGCATCCCCATCAGGGGTGGATCAAGTGCCAGCAACACGATAACCAGCAACGCCAGTAACAACCAGACGCCGGGTACTTTTTCTCCATCGGGTGTGGCTTTGAAACTGTAATATCGCACATTGGTAAACATCAACAGACCAAGCGTGACGATCTCCAGGAAAATCAACCAGCGAACTGTTTCTCCGGCGACGCCGTTATCAACGAAGAACCAGATTGTAAATACGAGTGTGCCCGCAGCAGCAGGGCTGGCCAAACCCTGGAAATATCGTTTGTCTGCAATCCCTACCTGTGTATTAAACCGTGCGAGACGCAAAGCTGCACATGCCACGAAAAGGAAAGCGGCCAACCAGCCAAGTTTACCCGCAAATGTGCTGATTTCGCTGAGACTTGAAAGTGACCAGTTGAACGCCAGCAGGGCCGGCGCCAGCCCGAATGAGATCAGGTCAGACAGGCTGTCATATTGCTCGCCAAAATCACTTTGTGTATTGGTAAGACGGGCAACCCGCCCATCCAGTCCATCCAGTAAACCCGCGACAATGATAGCGATTGCGGCGGGTTCGAATTTACCATTAATACCTGAAATAACCGAGTAAAACCCGGCAAAGAGTGCGGCCGATGTCAACAGGTTGGGTAACAGGTACACACCCCGCCTGCGTATTGATTTATCCGGACTCATCAAAAACTCCATGCCTTCATTTGGAGCGCAATAATAACATGCAAATATCTTTGAATTGATTGGGATGACAGGTGGACTGTGATATATATTGAAAAAGAATTCTTTGCTTAAGGACATGAAAATGCGTTTTGCGACTATTTTAGTGATCGTTTTCATCACCGCCTTCTTGATTTGGGTGCCGGATACCCTCGCAGAAGATGACATTTATCGTTGGGTCGACAAGGACGGTGTCGTTCATTTCGGAAACCGTCCTCCCGAGAACGGTGTCGCTGAAAGCGTATCTATTCCACAAAGCGCAAGTGTCAACACACAGGTACCGGTGAATCCTCCTGCAAATGATGCGGGGCAACCTGAGAAACCACCACCTTCCCTGGCCCAGCAGTTACGGGATGAACGCGCCGAAGCCCGGCAAAAAAAAGAAGAGCATGACAAGGTTATTGCCGAGGCGTGTGCACAAAGGCGGACACTCGTTTCCCAGTTGGAACCCTCTACCAGGGTTATGGTGCAACTGGAAGATGGAACAGTCAGTCGATTGGATGACAATGTACGTCTCGAAACATTGAATGAGGCCAAAACCTACATCGCCAATAATTGCAACGACTAGAACCACGGATCAACCATTCAAATACTAGCGTGTACTGAATTGCTTCACAGGCTAAAATACCGCCTTTTGGGGCAGTAGTTCCTGCCGGTCACTAAGCGGATTAAAATGAAAACCAGTCAATTCCACCTGTTCACAACCCGGGAAACCCCGGCTGAAGCTGAAATCATCAGTCATCAACTCATGCTTCGTTGCGGCATGATCCGCAAGCTGACGTCGGGCATATATACCTGGACGCCACTGGGTTTAAGGGTGCTGCGTAAAGTTGAGGCCATCGTTCGTGATGAATTGAACAAGGCGGGCTACCAGGAAATACTCATGCCGGCGGTACAGCCGAAAGAGTTATGGCAGGAAACCGGTCGTTGGGAC
The DNA here is from genome assembly GCA_963759155.1 of uncultured Gammaproteobacteria bacterium. Classification (GTDB taxonomy): domain Bacteria; phylum Pseudomonadota; class Gammaproteobacteria; order Xanthomonadales; family SZUA-36; genus SZUA-36. The sequence continues at coordinate 69,120 of CAVWXX010000001.1, forward strand.
AAGTTTGGAGCTCAGCTGCTGAAGATCAAGGATCGCGCCGGGCGTGAATATTGTTTCGGCCCGACACACGAAGAGGTCATGACCGATTTTGTACGCAGTGAAATCCGTAGCTACAAGCAGTTACCCATCACTTTTTACCAGATCCAAACCAAGTTCCGCGATGAAATCCGGCCGCGCTTTGGCGTGATGCGTTCACGTGAGTTTTTGATGAAAGACGCCTATTCCTTTCATATTGACCATGACAGCCTGGACGAAACCTACTGGGAAATGTACGAGGTATATTCACGCATATTTACCCGCCTGGGTTTACGCTTCCGCTCGGTAGAGGCAGATTCTGGCGCGATCGGTGGCAACAAGTCGCATGAATTCCATGTACTGGCAGATTCCGGTGAAGACCAGATCGCCTTTTCTGACCAGTCAGATTATGCATCCAACGTTGAGTTGACCCCGGTTGCCAGTCCCGAGGGCAGCCTCGCTGCACCCTCTGAGGAGATGCGTACCGTAGACACACCCAACGTCCACACGATTGAAGAGCTGGTCAACGGTTTTGACGTACCGGTCGAAAAAACCATCAAGACCCTGATCGTACAGGCAGCAGAAGGTCAGGATGCTGCGTTTGTAGCTTTACTGATTCGCGGTGACCGTACACTTAACCCGCTCAAGGCTGAAAAGCTTGAGATGGTTGCCAGCCCCTTACAATTTGCCAGCGATAAAGAGATCCGTGATGCTATCGGCGCCGGACCGGGCTCCCTTGGTCCGGTGGGGCTGTCAATTCCGGTGATCGCCGACCAGGAAGTTGCCGTGATGTCGGACTTTACCGCGGGCGCCAATACCGACGACAAACACTATTTCGGGATCAACTGGAACCGGGATGTCGACTTGCCCATGACGGCTGACCTGAGAACAGCGGTCGAAGGTGACCGAAGCCCCGATGGTAAAGGGATATTGAAAATGGCACGGGGAATTGAGGTCGGGCATATATTCCAGCTGGGAACAGCCTACTCCGAGGCGATGAATGCCGTGGTGCTGGGCGAAGACGGCAAATCCCATATCATGCCCATGGGTTGTTACGGTATCGGCATCACACGCACGGTTGCCTCGGCCATTGAACAAAATAATGATGAACGCGGGATATGCTGGCCGGAGCCCATCGCACCCTTCCAGGTTGTCGTGCTGCCCATGAATGCCAAAAAATCTCACCGTGTACGTGAGGCCGCTGAAAAACTGTACGTTGAATTACTGGACGCCGGTGTCGAAGTTCTCTATGACGACCGCGACCTGCGCCCGGGTGTGATGTTCACCGACATGGAACTGATCGGAATCCCGCACCGGGTGGTTATCGGTGAGCGTGGCCTGGACAGCGGCGCACTGGAATATCGCTACCGCCGGGACTCAGAGAACTCTGAAATCCCACTGGATGGCGCATGCGAGGCTATCCTGGAAAAACTGGGCACGAGGTAAACCGGCAGGCTGAGACTGTCGAGGTCTCAGTCCTGCAAGTCAATCTTGTCCGGTACGCTACGAACGTGAATATCGCTTTGCGGGAATGGAATTTCAATGCCCTTCTGATTGAACACCTTGTAGATTCTCATCAGCAAGTCATGACGGACACGGCCACGTAACTCAGGCACATCAATCCAGACCAGTAACTCAAAATCAAGCGAACTATTACCGAGCCCACGCATTCGAACCCGCGCCGCCGGTTGTTTGACGACACTCGGAAGACTGTTGGCTATTTCTTCGAGGACGCTGCAAACCTCATCAACATCACTACCATAAGCCACACCCACCGGGATCCGAATACGGTGCTTCACCCATGGGCCACCGCTTTCGTTTACAATTTTTGCATTGGCAATAACGGCGTTGGGCACGGTAACCTCAACGTCATCACGTGTCAGTAAACGGGTCGACCGCATACCAAGGCTTGTAACCCTGCCACGCTCGCCACTATCAATCACGATATAGTCGCCAATTTTATACGGCGTGTCAGCGACAATCGCTACACCGGACAGCAGGTTCGCCAGCGTATCTTTGGCTGCAAAACCAACGGCGATACCAATCACACCGGCAGAAGCTAGCCAGGCCGTGGCATTGATTCCCCAGATCATCAGAAAAACATAGGCACCAAAGCCAACCAGTAACATCTTGATAGTCATATCAAAGATGGGGATGGTACGTTCCTGCACTATCTCGAAGCGGTGATGGTTATTACCAATCAGTTCAAGCACGATACGCGCGGCCCGCAGACCGGCCCTCACCCACGAGAACAAAAGGACAGTCGCCAATATGGAAAGGGTCGCGTCCTGCAGGCTCTGTGGTAGATGAAAGACAGAAACCACCATCATCAATGCCAGGGTTACAGTCGTAAGAACCAACGGCTGGGTCAGGTGCATAACCAAGTGATCATCAGCGTCTGATTTGGTTCTGGCAGTCACCTTGGTCAAGGCGCGACGGACCACCATCTTGATCAATTTGCCAACACCGTAGGCAAACGCTACCAGCAACAGCGTCAGTAACCCGGGGTAAGGCGCCAGCAAGTCCCAAAACGGCTGAATAAAATCCGGAACATATTGTGACATATCAAGATCCGGTCTTATTTCCGGAGCGATTACCGCCTCATTTGCTGCCTGGGTTGTTTCAGTTGCTTGCATTCGTTATACCTTGAAGTAATATTTGATTTTATATTATCCACGATGCAGAAATGCCGCCAGTGTCTAATACGGCTATTGACTGCCCAAGTGCTTTTCCCCACGCGCTGCCGCAAGTTCAATTTGGCGGCCGCGTTCTTCGAGGCTGGCCCGTCGTTCGGGTGTCAGTCGGTCAAAACATCTCGGGCAGGAAACGTTTTTCTCAAATTTTGGTGACTGGCGGTCTTCTTCCGACAAAGGCATGCGGCATGCCGAACAGAGTTCGTAGCGGCCCTCAGCTAAATCATGGTCAACGGTTACGCGATTATCAAAGACAAAGCAATCACCCTGCCACATGCTCTCATCAACAGGTACGCGTTTGCAGGTAGTTAAGTATGCCGCCTTCAAGATGATAGACATTCTCGTATCCCAGTTTCCTTCAACAGGGCTGTGGATTTTTCGCAACGGATACCACCCGTACAAAACATCGCGACCTTTTTATCTTTCTCGATATCAAGGTTAGCCTCAACCCAGGCCGGGAAATCCCTGAACGACTGTGTCTCAGGGTTTTCGGCGCCTGAAAAAGTACCCAGACCAACTTCATAATCATTGCGGGTATCAATCAGGCGGACATCCGGCTGACTTATCAGCTCATTCCAATGTTCGGGCGCGATGTACTCACCCACAAGTTTCCGCGGGTCAATCCCCTCTACGCCCAGGGTTACGATTTCCTTTTTCAATCGTACTTTCATCCGGTAAAACGGATTACGGTCACAGTAAGAAACCTTTTTGTCCAACCCCGCCATTTCCAGTTTCTGATTCAGAAAAGCAAACAGCATATCCAGTTCATCTGCCGGACCGGCGATCGTGCCATTGATACCTTCGCTTGCCAGAAGAATTGTCCCCAATATGCTGGAATCTTCACATATCCTTCGAATGTCCTGCTGCAGGCTTTCAATATCATCCAGTGGAACAAATTGATAAAACGCCGCGACCATAACCTGATCCAACGAAGTTTGACTATCAGTAACCGGGTTCATACTGTCAACGCCATTCAGACCAGTGGCCTGATGCCTACTGCAGAGCGCAATTCCTTCATGAATGGGACAGTAAATTCCCGTGCACGCTGAGCACCCTCCAATAAGACTTCTTCAATCCGTGCAGGATGAGAGATCAGCTCTTCATAAGCGGTTCTTGCGCCGGCAAGCTCGTCATTGATTAACTCGAAGCATTGCTGCTTTGCAGCCCCCCAGGCAATACCCTCAGCAAACGCCTGCTTCATCTCTGCACGTTGCTCCGCACTTGCAAAAGCAGAATAGATGGCAAAAAGCGCGGAATCTTCGGTCTGCTTGGGTTCGCCCGGCTCCAGCGAGTTGGTCACAATCTTCATGATCGCTTTTCGAAGCTTCTTCTCAGGCAGCCATAACGGGATCGTATTGTTATAGCTCTTCGACATCTTGCGGCCATCCTGGCCCGGCAATACAGCCACGTTATCATCCACGACCGCTTCGGGCAGAACAAAGTGTTCACCAAAAAAATGGTTAAAACGTTGTGCGATATCCCTGGCCATCTCCAGGTGCTGAACCTGATCACGCCCCACCGGCACATCATTGGCATTAAACATCAGGATATCTGCTGCCATCAGGATCGGATAACTGAACAAGCCCATCGCAACAGCAAAATCTGCATCTTCGCCCTTTTCGATATTTTCCTGCACGGCAGCCTTGTAAGCATGCGCCCGGTTCATCAGGCCCTTGGCAGTTACGCAGGTCAGAAGCCACGTGAGTTCAGAAATCTCAGGGACATCGGACTGACGATAAAACAGCGCCTTGTCGGTATCCAGACCCAGGGCCATCCACGTGGCAGCGATTTCGAGTGTCGAGCGGTGCACAACTTCAGGATCACGACATTTGATCAATGCATGATAATCTGCCAGAAAATAACATGAGCGAACGCCATCGCCATGGCTGGCATGGATCGCCGGTTTAATCGCTCCAACGTAATTTCCCAAGTGTGGTGTACCAGTGGTTGTTATACCGGTAAGAACCGTGCGTTTGCTCATAATGGGCCTTGTCATTTATTGTAAAGGGCGACATTTTAAGCGAATCGGCGTAAGAATAGTTGCATTAATTGGTCCGTTGGGAACCTGCCAAAACAACCTACCTGCCTGATTTAAATAAATTCATTCTCCTTGCGTATCAATTGACATAATTACATAGCTATAGCCTATAATCGTGTTATGAATTTTCGAGCACTACAATATTTTGTAAAACTCGCAGAGCTGAAGCATTTCAGTAATGCGGCGAATGCCTGTTTTGTGAGTCAGCCAACACTGAGCACACAGATCCGTAAACTTGAAGAAGAACTGGGTGTTTCCCTGGTTGAGCGCGCCCCCCGCAAAATCATGCTGACACCGATTGGTGAGGACATTGCGCATCGGGCAAAGCATGTTTTGCGGGACATTGAACATATCAAGGATGCCGCGAGACGTAGCAAAGATCCTGAAACAGGCACCATAAAGCTGGGAATATTCCCAACCCTGGCCCCCTACCTGCTACCACATGTGATCCCAGATATTCGTGTGCAATACCCGGACCTCAGGTTACAACTGGCCGAGGAAAAAACAGAGGACATCCTGAACATGCTGGATCAGGGACGTCTCGATGCTGGCTTACTGGCATTGCCGGTCGAAGAGCACGGTATGGAAATGGAAATACTGTTTGAAGAACCTTTTGTCGCGGCGATGCCGGCATCCCACCCATTGACCGATAAACAGACCATCACCCTCAAGGACCTTGAAGGCGAAGAGCTACTATTGCTGGAAGAAGGTCATTGCCTGAGACAGCAGGCGCTCGCGGTCTGCGCGCTGGCCGGTGCGCATGAAAGGGTCGATTTTCACGCCACCAGTATGGAAACCCTGCGTCAGATGGTTGCAACCAATGCCGGCGTCACACTGATGCCGGTACTGGCCGTCAAACCACCGGTGGCATCGACCGACAATATCGCGCTACGGCCCTTCGAATCGCCGGCACCCAGCCGAACCATTGCCCTTGTGTGGAGAAGCAGTTCGCCACTAGGTGGCTTTTTGCGCGAGTTGGCGGAAACCCTCAAGTTGGATCCGTCATTGTTAGTGGAACCACGCTGCTGACTCAAAAGTTTCGTCATCGGTCAGGTTTTTACTTTACTCTTTGAGGTTGGGGGCGCTGGGATGTGTATTGTTTTATCAGGACAGGTTCCGTGCTATGACCAACCTATTGAGTGGTTCGGAAGGCGTGCCTTTGAATATCTGCAAGGTTGGGGGAGCTGGGATGTGTATTAACTTCCCAGGACTCGCTGCAAGTACATCCCTGTAAGCTCGAGCGCGACATCCATGTCGCTCACGGTCCTGATAAGTTAATACACACCCCAGCTTAATATCAAACGCCCTGCATCTTTCAAAGGTTGTTTGTCCAAACATTCGCAAAAGATTGTGGTTTATCAAGTTCAGAAGACGCATTGTTACCTACCAGAAACCATTGACCCCTGCATTCGCACAAAGCCAAGGGGGTGTAGTAGCTTATGCCGGGACCTTGAGCGACAGGGATGTCGCGACAGAGCCTACAGGACGTACTCGTGGCGAGTCCCGGCATAAGCTACTGCATGGCCTTGGCTTCCCGACTGATCAATGGTTTTTTCCACCGCTGAGACTTGAAGCAAGGTACCGCATAGCTTCAGCTTCCGGACAAATCAACCACGACCTGAAGGCATTAATCTCAGATACCAAACGTCACCTGCGGACTTAACTAAACGTGCTACAAATCTTCAAGCAACTCGTCGTCACCACCTTCCTTCACACCTTCAAACAAAGGTGTCGAGAGATAGCGTTCACCGGTATCCGGCAGCATAGCCAGGATTGTTGAGCCAGCTTCAGCATTTTCAGCCACTTTCAAGGCAGCGGCAAACGTCCCACCAGCTGAGATTCCGCAGAAGATACCTTCCTGCACCGCCAGCGCCTTTGCCGTATCAATGGATTCATCATCCGTCACCGTCACTATATCGTCGATTACACCACGATCCAGTACCGAAGGAATGAAGTCCGGGGTCCAGCCTTGAATTTTGTGCGGAGCCCATGGGTTACCACTGAGCGTCGCCGCACCTTCCGGCTCTGTCGCTATGACACGGATGTCGGGGCGTGCGGTTTTAAGAAGTTCACTCGCGCCTGAGATGGTGCCACCTGTGCCCCAGCCTGAAACGTAATAGTCCAGTCGACGACCGGCAAAATCACGAATGATTTCAGGGCCGGTCGTGTTGCGGTGGTATTCGGGATTGGCCGGGTTTTCGAACTGCTCGGTCATGAACCAACCGTGCTTGGCGGCCAGTTGCCTGGTCACCCGTAACATGCCGGTTGCACGCTCTGCCGCCGGTGTTAAAACCACGCGTGCACCCAAGGCACGCATCAGCTTACGACGTTCAATAGAAAACGATTCGGCCATGACCGCAACAAACGGGTAACCCTTGACCGCGCATACCATGGCCAACGCAATGCCAGTGTTGCCTGATGTCGCTTCGATCACTGTCTGACCCGGCTTCAAGCGGCCATTGCGTTCGGCATCTTCGATAATACCAATGGCCAGCCTGTCCTTGACTGAAGACATCGGGTTGAAAGCCTCCACCTTGACATACATGTTGATGCCCTCAGGTGCGAGTTTGTTGATGGCGACTACCGGCGTGTTGCCGATAGTTTCAAGGATGTTGTTATAGATCATGAGGTCCGCCTTCTATATAATTAATTGATTATCATTCAATCATAGAACATACCCGATATAAATGCTGATGCCCTATACCGGAAATTCATGAGCAAGCAGGGGCGAAAACACGCCTGGAACATAAGTAGATTTTGAATCCCGTCAGAGTGATGGCCGAATCAGGCTTGCATCAATTCCCTGAGTGTTATGCCCCTGGCCAGTCGAGGTGCATTTTTTCCAACACCGGCGGCACGCTGAAGAAACATGTCCCGGATGAGCCAGCTGCGCTTGACGACGGCCAAACCGGCACGTCTCACCGGTGATATGCTTTCGATGCCAAACAGGCTGCGCAAGGCATGCATACCAAACGCCATGGTTTCGGATTCTGAACGACGCTGGCGGTCATAATTGTGCAACACGGAGGCGGAACCAATATCACCGCCCGCAAGGCGGGTCGCAATCAGCTGTTCAACCAGTGCAGCGGCATCTGCAAAACCCAGGTTAACCCCCTGGCCAGCGAGCGGGTGAACAACGTGGGCTGCATCACCCATCAACACGGTCCGCTTGGATGCATAGCATTCACTCAGACGCATACTTAACGGAAAGGCCGCCCTCGGCCCACAGGACTCAACCCGGCCCAGCCAACCACTGCTGGCAGTGTCCAGCTCAGTGATGAAAGCATCGGTGTCCAATCCCATCAATCGCTCAGCCTCCGCCGACGGCAGTGTCCAGACAATAGAAGAGCGTCCATCAACAAGCGGCAGAAAGGCCAGTGGTCCACCCGTCAAAAACCGCTGCCAGGCCACTCCCGGGTTGGGTTTTTGTTTACCTGCCACCGCGACCAGGCCATGTTGGTTATAAGCGAAATGCTCCTGGCTAACACCCAGGGCCTTTCTGACCCTGGATGCGGCACCGTCGGCACCCACCACCAGGCTGGCACTAATTTCGTTGCCACTTTTGAGAAGAACCCGATTTTTTTGCGCGGAGAACCCTATGCTTTCTATCGCATCCGGACAATAAACATCCACCAGCCCACTCGTACTCACAACTTGCCAAACCGACCATTGCAGCAATGCATTTTCGATGATGGTGCCAAGGCGCTCGAGATTGTAGACAGGCGCGTCGAATAACAATGGATCCAGTTCCACACCGTCTTCAACCTGCATGCGCCGGTAGGGCCTGGTCCTTTGTGCATTGATCAGTTTCCACGCACCGGCCTGCTCCAGAACAGCCGATGAACCGGGCGATATTGCGGATACCCGCAGGCCAACCTCAGCTTCGGGATCAAAGGCCTGAGGCTGAAATGCTTCAACCAGGGCGACCGAAAAACCGGCACGTGAGAGAAGACTGGCCAGCGTAGCGCCGACCATGCCCGCTCCGATAATTGCTATGTCATAAATTGAATTCTTCATACCGGTCTCAGTGGTTCTCCCAGTGCCAGGCGGGGAACCCTGCCACGATAGCCCATCGCCTTGATCGCTGAATAGCGACGCAGTGAGGGCCATATCGCATGGGCCAGCAAACCCGTTGTGCGCAATCCGGCGAGGAAAGGCGATGCGTTGGAGAAAAGCCGGGTCATGCCATCTGAAGTCGCAATGGTGCCGCGCTGGTCTTGCTGTCGCCACGCACTATAAGTATGCAAAAGCCCCGTTTCACCCGGGTCTCCCTGGTCGTCATCAGCCAGCACCTCCGCCAATACCGCAGCATCCCGCAAAGCCAGGTTAAAACCTTGCGCCCCGATGGGGTGAATAGCATGGGCAGCATTACCCAGAATGACCAGGCGTTCACGAATGTCCTCGCTGGCGCGTACCAGCTTTAGTGGGTATGCCGTACGTTTACCCACCTTCAGTAAAGCCCCCAGTTGAGTACCGAAACGGCCTTGAGCCTGTGTCAGAAAGCTCTCATCATCGAGTTCCAATATGTCTTTTGCGCTCCCGGTCGCAACCGACCAAACCAGTCCGCAGCGTATTCCGGTATGCGGTAACACCGCGAAAGGACCCGTTTCGGTCAAACATTCAAACGCACGTCCATCGTGTGCGATTTCAGGGGTAATATTGCAAATGATGGCCGTCTGACCATAGTCACGCCTTTGCGTGGGAATGTGCAGGTGGTTCCTGATAAAAGAATTCGCGCCGTCAGCGGCGACCACTAAACGCGCCTCCAATTGCTCGGTGCCTGTGTTGGTTTCAAGTCGCAATTTGTTTGTCGACCCACCAAGTTCGATATCCTTCACGGATGCCGGACTGACAAGTTCAATATTGCCTTTCTGCGCCAGTAAACGGGTGACCGCGACACCAAATCTGCGCGCTTCAACCACGTGACCGAATGCCGCCAGCCCCAGTTCGGCAGAATCCAGCACCACCTCACCTGGACGCGCCAGTTCGCGAATGTAAATCTTACGAATCGCTGTTGCATCAGCCTGCAAACTTTCCCACAAGCCGATACCGGATAAAATACGACATGAACTGTGACTCAGGGCCAGTGTACGGTCGTCATAACTGGGTTGTTCAGCAGCCTTGTAGGCCACGGCCTCAATCACTTTAATGTCATAACCCAGCGGTGCCAGCGCAACAGCCAGGCTGGCCCCGGCAAGGCCGCCACCGACAATGGCGATATCACATTTCATGAGGCCATCAGTTCCTCGATTTCAGTGGTGGTCTTGCAGATATCTGTCGTCAGAATATCAGCCTCATCGCGGGTAACCACAACATTGTCTTCAATACGTATCCCCATCCCGCGCCAGGTCTCAGCTACCGCGTTGGCATTGGCAGGAATATAAATTCCCGGTTCTACCGTGAACACCATGCCACGTTCCAGCACCCGTGAATGTCCATCAATCTCATACTCACCCACATCATGGACATCCAGACCCAGCCAATGACCCGTGTTGTGCACGTAATAGTCCTTGAAGTACTCTTCTTCAAGCGCCTCCTCGAGGCCGGCCTTGAGTATGCCCAGGTCAATCATGCCCTCGGTTGCAACGCGCACCGCCGTTTCGTGGACATTTTCCCAGGGGTTGCCTTCACGAACTGCGTCGATGGCTTTTAGCTGCGCTTCCAGTACCACCTGGTACAGGTCCTTTTGTGCGCCGGTAAATTTGCCATTGACCGGAAACGTCCGGGTAATATCCGAAGCGTATCCGTCATATTCAGCACCGGCATCAATCAGTAACAGGTCACCGTCGTTGAGCGTGTCACGATTGCTGATGTAATGCAGCACGCAGGCATTCGCCCCACCACCGACGATAGGAATATAGGAAAAATCACATTGATTGCTGGTGAAGGTGTGCAGGAGTTCCGCATGGATTTCAGCTTCATTCATACCCGGTTTGCAGACCTGCATGGCACGTCGATGAGCACTTGCCGCAATACGAGCTGACTTTCGCATGACCGTAATTTCTGTCCGGCTCTTGAAAAGCCGCATTTCATGGAGGTTATGACCCAGCGCGATGATCTCATCCGGCGCCAGAAACTTTTTGCGTGTCTTGGCTCGGAAGTCGTTCATCCAGCCGATCAGGAGTTGATCAAAATCCGGATCTTTACCCAGATCATAGTAAACTCTTTCGCGCCCATGCAGCATATCGGGCAAACGCTCTTTGATGTCACCAATAGGGAATGCCTCATCAAAACCGAAGGTTTCAACGGCGCCTTCCATTCCGGCCATGAGTCCATCCCACATTTCCCTGTGAGGGTCTCTTTCACGGCAGAAAAGAATCGAGCGCCCGCCTTTGCCCTGTGGCAACAATACGATCATGGCCTCAGGCTCGGAAAAACCACTCAGGTAAAGAAAATCACTGTCCTGACGATAGGGATAGCGAACATCGTTGTTACGTATTTTATGTGCAGCAGCGCGCACGATGATGACGGACTCATCGCCTGTCATTTCCATCAAACGTTGACGGCGTTTAATGTATTCCTTTTTTTTAATCATGAATTTTTCAGGCTCTTTTCAGGCAACTCAGTGAATTAAATCTTCGTACTCAGGGCCACGAAGGTCTTCCCTGATCATCAGCGTTACGATGCGAATGTATTCAACGATTTCTGCGAGAGCCGTTTCGTCCTCTTCGCTTTCCTCCGTATTGCTGACATCCGCAGCGGAAATCTGTTGTAAATCTTTCAGTGCTTCATTGGCCTCCTCCGACAGGGTTTTAAGTGTTTCATCCCCGCTACTGCCAATACCGGCCAAAAACCCACTACACCATTGCGAAAGAGCCATGGTTCGCTCCTCCAGCATCTCTTCTTCGTTTGGCAACCACAATGAAAAACTCATATCCTCATCGGCCAACTGGGCCTTGCTGGCATTCAACAACTCTTCAAACACCATTTGAAAACCGGTACCCGGTGCCTTCACCAACTCAAGCATATCCAGCAAGCCCATGAACATATCCAGGCTTGCATCCGGCTGGCGGCACAATAAGCCGCAGGCAACGCCATGACATTCTGCCAACTCCGGTCCCTCAATATTGCCCTGGGACAGGGCCAGCGTGTGTTCAAAATCTGGTAATTGGGTGGCGCTCATGGTTGTTGTTCTCATTGTCGGGCAGTAAAGGTACAAGCCTGGTACCCCGGAGGGAGTAATTTTATCAGTTGGGCAGTTGGCTTCAAAGCATGATCATTTACAGCGAACATTATCATATTGCTGATTGACCCAAATTACCCGCCAAATTATAGTGTTGTCATGGATTCCTTAGAACAAACAGATCAAGACCTTCAACGACTCGAAATGCAGCTGCATAAGCTACTCGGTCAAATTCAGAAGCTCCGTGAAGAAAATCAGTCTTTACATGTACGTCAGGAGGCACTGGTGACGGAACGCGCGTCGCTGGTGGCCAAGAATGACGAGGCGCGTACCAAGGTTGAGGCCATGATCAATCGCCTCAAAGGACTGGAGCAAGTCTGAATCAGCATGGACAATACAAGACCTGAACCTATCTCGGTTGAAATTCTCGACCGGGAATACCAATTCGCCTGTGAACCCGGGGAACGCGCCGCACTGAAAGCTGCCGCACTCTTTCTCGATGAGCGTATGCGAGTCATAAAAGATGCCGGTCGATTGATGGCACTTGAGCGTATTGCTGTCATGACAGCCCTGAATCTTTCCGATGAATTACTCAAGTTGAAAAAGGTCGAAAAACACCGACAGGAGAACGTGGATAGTCGCATTCGCCTGCTTGTTAACGAACTTGATGATGCGCTGGACGACCATTTAGGCTAGAATTGAATGGCCCTCTGTGGTGTTTGCCAGTGGGCCTGATATACGCCTTGTCCCTAATTTTTAACCTCGGGATGGCCTATCTGAACGCTGTTGTGCATGTTCGCCCTGTTGCGAAAAGCCTGATGCCCAGGAAGCTATCCCACTTGAACCTTTTGGTTCAAGGTAATCAGGTCTGCAGCGGCATCCACGGAGGGTTTATTTTTTTTCGACTTCCATCACCTTCCGATTATTACCAAAAGCGGTCATGCCCATAGTTTTGTTTTAAAGCAAATCAAATGTGTCAAAGCACCAGCCAGCCTTCAATAAAAGCCAAATCAGTATTGCGGCGTGAGTTGCGCTCAGCCAGGACTTCGCTCGCATGTGAAACCCGCAGGTGGCATGATGAATCCATCGGCCAACACCTGTTGCAACTGATCAAATCCCAGGAGGCCGGGTCGATTGCCTGCTATTGGCCTTTCAATGGCGAACCGGATATCACACCGGTCTATCAGCAGTTATTGACTCATGGCCATGTGCTGGCTCTTCCAGTCATCTCGGCAAACAATAAGCACGAGATGCAATTTCACGTATGGCGAAAAAGTACCAGGCTCGTTAAAAACAGGTACGGTATTTTTGAACCACACAATACTCGCCCCCTGCCCTTGTCCAGCTTCGACCTGCTGATCATCCCACTGGTAGGCTATGACAACTGCGGTAATCGCCTTGGCATGGGTGCCGGTTACTATGATCGTTGCCTCGAATCAACGCGCGACCTGCCCGTCCCGCTGAGGGTGGGAATTGCATACAGCTTGCAGGAAATTGATCGGCTCGAAAAAAATAAATGGGATATTCCGCTACATGGTCTTGTAAATGAGCGCGGTTGGTTTACATTTACCAGTCAGCAGGCATAAAAACTTTTTTGGAGGAATAAATGAAACATTGGCTGGTAAAAAGTGAACCGAATGTTTTCAGTGTTGATGATTTGGCAGCATGCCCTGACCAGACACGCTGGTGGAAGCACGTACGTAATTACCAGGCGCGCAATTTTATGCGTGACGATATGCAAGTTGGCGACCGTGTGTTCTTTTATCACTCCAACACTGATATTCCTGCCATTGTCGGACTCGCTGAAATTGCATCTGAACCTTATCCTGATCCGGATGCTTTCGACCCCAAGGCCAAGTACTACGACCCGAAAAGCGACCCTGAAAACCCGCGCTGGTTTCTGGTGGATATTCGCCTGACAAGCAAGTTGGATAAACCCATATCCTTAAAAGCAATCAAGGGACACGCTGAAGTTTTGGGTGACCTGCCCCTGATACGTAAAGGCAACCGGCTGTCCGTCATGCCGGTTGCCCAGGAACAGTGGGATTACATTATGTCTCTGAGAGCAGCATGAACCAGGACGAACTGAAACGCATGGTCGGTGCAGCGGCATTGGCTCATGTACGCCCTGACAGCATCATTGGTGTCGGTACCGGCAGCACCGTCAATTGCTTTATCGATGCCTTGATCAATAGTGATATTCGTATCGAGGCCGCTGTTTCCAGCTCCGAGGCCACCACGCAACTCCTGGAAGCGGGCGGTATCCGGGTGATGGATTTGAATCAGACCGGCGGGCTGGATGTATATATCGATGGGGCTGACGAATTTGACCCGCACCGGCGCCTGATCAAAGGCGGCGGCGGTGCATTGACCAGGGAAAAAATTGTTGCGGCAGCGAGCAGAAAATTTGTTTGCATAACCGATAAAAGTAAAGAGGTTAGGGTTCTGGGAGCATTTCCGTTACCACTGGAGGTGATTCCACTGGCCCGCAGCCTGGTCGCCCGCAAAATGGTCGCCCTGGGTGGTCAACCGGAATGGCGCCAGGGTTTTACAACCGACAATGGCAATTGCATACTTGATGTTCATAACCTGGACCTCATTGACCCGGTGGCCATGGAAAAGACGATCAACAACCTGGCTGGCGTGGTGACCTGCGGGCTTTTTGCATTGCGGCCTGCGGATCTTGTTTTGATAGCGACAGAGGGAGGTATTAAGGAACTCTAAAAACACCTTAAAATCATCTGGTTGCAACAAACACTTCAATTAGGATATACTGAACGACCCGGGACACAATGCCAGGAAGGCAAGTAACCGGGGCAAGCTTTATTTTTAAATAAACGTTTGTTTTTTCAACATGTTAAACAAGGATGTAATGACATGAAGTCGACCATTCTATTATCAACTGCCCTGTTTCTGGCAAGCGCACCTTCACCTGACTCTAAGGCCATTTCTGAAATTTCAGCCGGTTTTCTGGTGATATCCGAGCATATCGGACTGATGGCTTCAGACTCTGAGGTTGGCACAAAAACTGAAATTGACGTGCTGAAGGATCAGGAAGACCGTTAGCCCGATTGTTGGGGGCATTATGGCCGCCAGTCAAATTGCTGATTAGCGGTTTGCCTGGAAAAACCCTTTGGGTAGTGCATGCCTGCAGCCCGTTATTGCTCATCCTGCATTTCATTATGAATGGCGATAATCTGTACCAGCTTGCTTAGTTACTAATGCCATAAATTCCGGTAGAATTCACAGATATCAAATCACCTTTTTCCTGATTAGAATTCTTACGGAGGACTCAAATGAAATCATTCCTTTTCGCACTAGTTTCAGTACTGTTTTTAGCATCCACACCCGCCCTGGCCGGAGATGTCGAAGCGGGCAAAGCAAAATCAGCCATTTGTGCCAGTTGCCATGGGCCAACCGGCATCAGCATGAGCCCGTTATGGCCTAACCTCGCAGGACAAAAAGAGCAGTACCTGATCAAACAGATCAAAGCCTTTCGTGATGGTACCCGCCAGGACCCCATGATGGCTCCGATGGTTGCTGCACTTACCGATACAGACATTGAAAATCTCGCAGCATATTATTCCTCTCAGAAGTAAATATTTCCCTTTTTATTAAGCCGGAATCTAATTCCGGCTTTTTTTCTGCATAAATTCCGCAAAACTTCCGCATTGTTAACGTGACAAGCGCGTGTCTGTCGCTATAATTTGTCCTACAAGTTTGGGGGGGACTCAAACTTTGGAGTCAATTAATACTCATGCGTCTTACCCGTTTTACAGACTATTCACTCCGTGTTCTTATTTATCTTGGGCAAAATGACCAGAACAGGGTCACCATCAGCCAGATTTCTGAATCCTACAACATTTCAAAAAACCACTTGATGAAGGTCGTCAGTAATCTGACCCGCCTGCAATTTGTCAGTGCTCAACGCGGACCAGGGGGTGGTATTCAGCTTAACCAAATGCCTGAAAACATCAGTCTCAACGAGGTGATTAAAAACACGGAAAAGCACCTCAAAGCGTCAGGGGAAGTATGTTCCGAGCCACAGGATTCCACGGCAGACACCCGGCTCCAGAGCTATCTTCAGACCGCCATGCAAGCTTACCTCGATGCGCTTGGCCGGTTTACACTGGCTGATGTTCTGGAACCAGAATCCGAAGCAACCCAGTTACTGGAATTGAACGAAAAGGCCGCCTGACTGACAAAAAGCGAACGCTGATAGACCTACTAACTCGACCCGTAACAGCGGGTCGGTGTATGCTTGGTTCAAAATTTACACATTGTTTGGAGCAAGCAGATATGAACTCACCTGAAAAATCTCAGAGCGCCACCGCGCAGGCCATTGAAATTGCAATCCGACTGGGACTTATTTTTCTGATTCTTGCCTGGTGTCTAAAAATACTCACGCCATTTATTTCACTGGTGGCGTGGGGCGCCATCATTGCTGTTGCGCTTAACAAGCCCTTTTTAACACTCGTTGATAAACTTGGCGGCAGAAGAAAACTGGCTATCACCCTTTTTTCAGTTATCGGCATCGCCATCATCTTCGTCCCCGTTATTTCACTGTCATCTTCCATGATAGATGGTGCGACGAAGTTTGGTGCCCAGGTGAGTGAAGGTTCCATCCATATTCCAGCTCCACCTCAATACGTTGAGGAATGGCCGATCATTGGCAAAAAGACTTTCGAGGTTTGGACAGAAGCATCGACCAATCTGCGTTCACTGCTGGAGCAATACCCTCATCAGTTGTCAGCTGTCGGCAAAAAAATGCTCGGTGCAGCAGCGGGAGTCGGTGTCGGCATACTTCAATTTGTCGTTTCATTCATTATTGGGGCTGTGTTCCTGATGAATGCAGAAGGTGTCGGCAATGGGATGCGGAAACTGGCGAAGCGTCTGACCTCCGATCAAGGCGATGAGTTGATTGATATGTCGGTTTCCACCATTCACAGCGTTGCAATCGGCGTGATCGGAATTGCATTCACCCAGGCATTGCTTGGCGGTCTCGGGATGATGTTTGTCGGCGTACCGGCTGCTGGCTTGTTCGCCATTGTTATCCTTGTCGTGGCGATCGCCCAATTGCCTCCGCTACTGGTTCTCGGCCCGGTGGCCTTTTATGTTTTCTCTGTAGAAAGCACCACCGTGTCGATGATTTTCCTGATCTGGAGTGTCCTGGTAAGCTTCAGTGACGCCGTACTGAAGCCGCTCTTCCTGGGACGTGGTGTCGATGTACCGATGCTTGTGATACTGCTGGGCGCTATCGGCGGCATGATTACTTCCGGTATCGTCGGTTTGTTCATCGGCGCTATCGTGTTGGCATTGGGTTACAAGCTATTTGGGGCCTGGCTCGCATGGGGACAACCCGATACTGAAGAACTCCAACAGGACGGGTAATCAGGACAAAAAAAGACGGGGAACACTGCGTGCTCCCCGTCTGACTTTCCAAACATCTATCAGGACTTCTCATTGACGCCTTACCAGTTCAAAAAACTGTAAAGCCCTTAGTAAAGCCCTTTACTATGGTTTTACTCTTACTGCTTACGTGAAAAGCGCAATGCGCCGCCCAGAATCAGGAACAGTGAACCAAACAGCGCCAGCCATGGCAACGGACCAGCAGTTTTCGGTAACTCTACTGCCATCTCTTCTTCGACCATTTCTTCAATTACTTCTTCAATAATCGCTTCTTCCACGATCTCTTCTACAATCGCTTCTTCAATAGCCAGAAGAGAAACCCAATATTCCTCACCTACGTAAATATTGATGGCCTGACCTTCGTTAACATCTGCAAGTCTTACCGGCTGACCACTCAGCGTAACCAGGTAGTTCCTCGGCAGATTTGATTTATGTCTCGGACCCTCTGTGCCGTCTGCATGCTTGAAGCGAAGAAAATTGCTCACACCAGGAGAAAGATCAGGCGGTACGACTTTGGTAGCCGTGAACTTGGCAAAGGTTCCACCATCACGATCAACCATCTCCAGACATGCTTTGTCAACATACTGATAAGCTGCAAATGCTTCCGGTGTAAATTCAATATCATTACAGGTTAAATCGGTAGCACTTACGTTTGCGGAAAGGCCTAAGCCCAGAAGGGCAGCAAGCCCGTACTTCAGGTTCATCTTATTCATAATAGTTTCCTCCTCTATGATTTATTGACCTGATTAGAAAGTAATTCACCTTTTACTATATATCTTTTTGGCGCATGACCGACGAAGTAAAAAGGATAACACGTTACGAGTGTAATTGACTTGTCGTCAGTCGGTGCAAGTACACTAATATCCGCGGGATCTACGATGGTGATCGAAGATACCACAAATTCTGTTTTGCCCTGTTGGGTCAACATATCAATGCTGTCCCCTATTTCTATATCTTTCAGTGCCCTGAAAAATCCGTCCCGGTGAGCAGCGATACCCAGGTTCCCTGGTGAATCTACTCTCGCAGTGCCCTTGATACGCCCTGCTCCACGGTTAAGGTTAATTTCATCCGTACCGTTATAAACCGGCACCTTCAAATTAAGCTTATCGATACTCAATATGCCCAAAGGCTCATCATTACGTTGGGTGTGACTGATATGATAATCATTGATACGCTTATCTGACCAAAGCGTGTAATCCGGCTCAAGTGATGTTTCCTCATCACCAGTCGCCACGGCTGTGTCCGGTCCAGGGCCCGTGACCAGCGCCTGCTCAAATGCCTCAATATCTGACCGACTCTGATAATTGCCCCATCCACGTGCCAGAAAAAACATGGCGAGCAGCACCAGGCCCATAGTCAATAAACCAAACTCCAGAATTCGCATTGATTTTTTGCGGCTGTTTTTACTCAATGATTAATTTCCTGCTGGCGATTACATGGCAAACTGATCCACAAATCAGTGTTCAATTGGACATTTTCTATGGTTTTGTCTGCTTTGGCAACATCAGGCTTGCATCTCGGCCAATCCCTCATGCATTCTCATGGGGGAAAACACCCATTGATTGATGGTATTTCCTGACCTCCTGGAGTGAAGGTTCTATTATTCGTGGCTCACCGGCCACGGTCTTTGCATGGGCAATATCCTTGAGACCACTGCCGGAAACAATACAGACCACGAGTTCATCACGGTCAAGCCGTTGTTCCTGAATCAGTTGCTTCAGACCCGCCCAGGGCGCTGCCGCTGCAGGTTCTGCAAAAACGCCGGTGGCGCGTGCCATGTCAGGAATAGCTGACAGGATATCCTGATCCGATACCGTTATCGTTTCGCCGCCGGATTGAATGACCGCCATTACTGCCGCCAGGCCATCACGTGGTCGGTCGACGGAAATGGAGTCCGCAAGCGTAGACGCCTTCACTTCGCTAATTGCCAGGCTTGACCAGTCCACAACAGGCTTACCGTTGCTGCGAAGCTTTTTGACAGTGTTGTTGATGGCCGCACTGGCCCTGGACTGAACGCAATCAATTTTTGGCAAATTATCGATCAAACCCACTGCTTTAAGATCACACCAACCCTTCCAGATAGCGCTAAGCGTGTTGCCATCACCGCTTGAAACGAGGATTCGATCAGGCGCGCGACCGCCCAGGTCCTGCCAGATTTCAAAGGCACAGGTCTTCTTACCCTCACGGGTAAAGGCGTTATAACCCGTACTGCGGTTGAACCAGCCAAATTCATCAGATGCCGCCTGACAAAGATCGTAGGCGTCGTCATAACTACCCCGTACTGCGAGCACATGGGCCCCAAATGCCAGCATCTGGGTAAGTTTTGCAACGGGTGCACTGGCAGGTACAAATACCACTGAGCTGATTCCCGTGGCGGCAGCCAGGCAGGCGAGAGAAGAGCCCGCATTCCCGGTGCTGGCAACAGCAACAACATCAGCACCCACATCCTGAGCCCGCGCGATGGCTACCGCGCTGGCACGGTCTTTTAGTGATGCGCTTGGGTTCAGGGTCTCATCCTTGAGATACAGACCACTCATGCCACCCATTTTCTGTAATGGCCGGACCGCATAAAGCGGCGTACCACCCACCCGCAGCGGAAAGTGCGGTCGGGGTTGCTTCAATGGTAACAGTGCCGAAAACCGGAAAAGATCACCTGACCCATTACGAAAGCCTTCGTCAATTCCCGTAACAGCCTCACCGTAATCATAGGTGATGTCGAGATTGCCCCCACATGACGGGCACAGGAAACCCCTGAAACCTGCAGCCTGCTTCTCCGAACATGCAAAACACTGGTATCCCGTCATGCTCATGTCATCAATTCCTTCATGGCACGATATGGGTGCCGTATATACCGTGCAGCGCCTCTTCAAGATGGTGTGGTTGAGTGATAATGACCCGTTCACCACCGCG
Organism: uncultured Gammaproteobacteria bacterium; assembly: GCA_963759155.1. GTDB lineage: Bacteria > Pseudomonadota > Gammaproteobacteria > Xanthomonadales > SZUA-36 > SZUA-36. The sequence continues at coordinate 89,308 of CAVWXX010000001.1, forward strand.
TTCCAAAAAGGCCAGTGCAGCTTCGATCTTTGGCTGCATACTGCCAGGGGCGAAATGCCCCTCCTGCAGATGACGACGGCACTCTGCGATGGTCATTTGGTCAATATCCACCTGCCGAGGTGTTCCGAAATTCAGTGCAACCTTATCTACACTGGTGGACTTTATCAGCACTGACGCGCCAAGCTCGCTGGCCAGAATGCCTGATGCAGCGTCCTTGTCGATCACCGCATCGCGGCCTGCAAGGGTGCCGTCGGCCAGACGCACCACCGGAATTCCGCCTCCACCCACAGCGACGACCAGGGTTCCATGCTCGAGCAGTGTGCGTATGGAATTCAACTCAACAATCTCGATGGGTGCCGGTGCAGGTACCAGGCGCCGCCATCCGCGGCCCGCATCCTCACCGACAATCCAACCATCCTCGTTTGCACGCTCCTTTGCTGCTTGCGCGGTCATGAAGGGTCCAATCGGTTTGTCCGGGTGCCCAAACCCAGGGTCATTGGCATCAACGATCACCTGGGTAACAACTGCAACCACGTCCTTTTCGATACCATTAACATGCAGTTCATTTTGAAGTGTCTGTGTAATCTGGTAGCCGATCGCACCCTGTGTGTCCGCTACGCAGTTGGCCAGCGGCACCTGGTGTAATACTTCACGTGCCAGGTCGGAGCGCAGAAGAATAAAACCCACCTGTGGTCCGTTGCCGTGCGTGACAACAACGCGGTAACCCTCACGAACAATCGGCACAATATGCCGGGCCGTCTCACCAACAGCATTATATTGATCCAGCACGGAGCGGTGCTGTTCATCCTTGATCAGCGAGTTACCACCGATAGCGATGACCACCAGAGGTGACTTGTCGACCACAGCGGAACCTGGGCTGCTGTTCATCGGGCGATCTCCTCCTACATTGTCAGGGCCATCAGTGCCTTGGCCGTATGCATGCGGTTTTCCGCCTCCGGATATACCCGCGACTGCGGGCCGTCAATGACCGCATCGGTCACCTCGCTACCCCGGTCCGCCGGCAGACAATGCATATAGATCGCCTCTTTCTTCGCCCGCGACATCATTGCCTCATCACAAATCCAGTGACGATACTTTGCGGCCACATTCATCGCTTCTTCAGGATTGTTGAACAGGTATTCCGCCCCCCAGCTTTTGGGGTACACGATATCGGCATCAGCAAAGGCCTCTTCCATACTGTTCACAACCGTCAATTGACCACCGGAGCGCTCCGTGTTCTCCCGGGCCAGACGCATCGGTTCAGCCATCAGGGTGTATTCCGGTGGATGCGCCAGGCTGACATTCATCCCGTAACGTGTCATCAGCATGATCAGCCCCTGGGGTACCGACATGGGTTTGACATAACTCGGCGCATAGGCCCAGGAAACTGCAATCTTGAGGTCACGCAGATCCTTGCCAAATTCCTCGCGGATCGTCATCAGGTCGGCCAGCGTCTGACACGGGTGGTCGACATCACACTGCATATTGATTACCGGCACACTGGCCCACTCGGCCACTTCACGCATATAGGTCTGCCCTTCACCCGGGACCGTGTCATGCCGGATTGCGATACCGTGACCGTAACTGGACAGGATAATCCCCATGTCCTTGGGGCTCTCGCCATGCGCAATCTGCGATGTTTCAGAATCGATAAAGTGCCCATGACCGCCCAACTGGGTGATACCGGCCTCGAACGAATTGCGGGTGCGTGTGGACTTGTCAAAAAAAATCAGAAAGATGGTTTTGTGCGGCAGGTGCAGTGTTTGCACGCCGGTTTTAAAATCGGTTTTCAGCTGGTTGGCGGTGTCGAGAACCAGTTCGATCTCGTCATCGGCCCAGTCCTGGGTCATCAGCCAGTCGCGGCCCTTCATTCTGTCTGTCAGTGGCAGTGCTTCCTGGGTCATTTTATTCTCCTTGTTGCCGGGCGAGGGTCTCTACCATGGCGGTGTAGAACGCTGTACAGCGCACCAGGTGTTCGATTTCCACCTGTTCATTCGGTGCATGGGCAAAATGCTCATGGCCAGGCCCAAAACCGATCGATGGAATACCATGCATACCTGCTATCGCAACGCCGTTGGTGCTGAATGTCCAAAAACCCGTTTCGGGTTCGGCACCGAACGCAGCCCGGTAGGCGTCTTTCGCTGTCAACACCGCAGGATCATCTTCATCGATATCCCAGGTCGGATAGTACTTGCGGGTTGGATAGGTCAAGCCGGTATGGCTAGGTACCGCATAATCCAGAACCGTAACCGTCGCACCTGCATCCTTCACCGATGGTAACGCCAGAATTTCAGCGACCGTGCTTGCCTCGGTTTCACCCACGGTAAGACGACGGTCAAGGTGTATGGTGCAACTGTCAGCGACAGCGCACAGGCTGGGTGAAGTAGAGCGTATGTCACTGATCGTTACCGTGCCTTTACCAAGAGGCTCGCGTGCCTCAAGGTTTTCATTAAGCTTTTCGATGTCAGCGATGATGCCCGCCATTTTATAGACCGCATTGATACCGCGCTCCGGTGCTGAACCGTGACAGGAAACACCCGATGTACGAACCTCCATTTCCATCCGGCCGCGTTGGCCGCGATAAACCCGAAGACTGGTTGGCTCCGTGATGACAACCAGGTCCGGACGCAATCCATTTTCTTTGACGATGTACTGCCAGCACAGGCCATCACAGTCCTCCTCCTGCACCGTCGCTGTCACGTATAGCGTTATGTTTTCCGGAATGCCTGTTTTTTTAAGCAGCGCCCCCGCATAAACGGCCGAGGCAATACCCCCTTTCTGATCGCTGGCGCCACGACCGTAAAGAATCCCGTCCTCGATATCGCCGGAATGCGGATCACGATCCCATAAAGATAAATCGCCGGTATCAACGGTATCTGCATGACCATCGAGCGCAATCACATAGGGTCCCGAGCCGATGCGGCCGATCAGGTTACCCATCGGGTCAACATTGACCTCGTCGAAACCGACCCGCAACATTTCCGCACGAATCCGTTCAATGACAGAGCCTTCTTTTGAGCTCAATGACGGGATGCGAATGATGGCTTGCATAAAAGCCGCAAGATCGGCCTCAAGTGCCTTTGCATCCGTATAGTAGTGGCTGTTAATCGTCATCTTCCTGTTACTCAATATGATCAATTTAATCCGGCGGCCTGGTTAAAGGCATTGATGAGTCCGTCCCATTCGTCCACGACCTGCTGCGAGAAAACTTCAGACCAGAAATCTTCATCCCACAGTTCGCGAAGCTCTTCTGAAGAGCGGCCCTGTTGTTCCACCCAGGTGAAATATTTGAAGTTGTGCAGCGCCTTTCGATCGGTGTAGGTCAATTCCCGCAAATAATCGGGGCCAATGCCCATCAGGTAGCGGCCAAAGTGCTGATCCGCCATGTAGGCGTTATAGGGCCCATGTTTTTCCAGCATTTCCTCGACACGTGACGAATATAGCTCCATCGAATCGGTTAACGGGGTAAAGATCACATCGCGGCCATCCATATCGTAATGACGGGCTGTTTTTATACTCGCCACGAGGTTACACAAACCGGAAATACCAATCTGGCCCAATGCATCGATGCTCGCTTCGTCAACACCTTCGCGACGTAAGCAGGCGTGCCCGGCAGGTTCGTTAAACAGACGCATCAGTTGCATGGTCTGCTCGTCATCAACGGCTACCACCATGTCGGTATTACGTACGTTGTGAATCCACGGAATGTGCTTGTCGCCAATACCCTCGATACGGTGCTCACCAAAACCGAAACGTAATAATGTGGGGCATTGCAGGGCCTCGGTTGCCACCACGCGGATACCGGGGTGATGCCTGCGTAGAAAGTCACCGGCCGCCAGCGTCCCGGCAGAACCCGTGGCGCTGACGTAAGCGGAAAGCCGTCCTGCCTCTCCATGCTCGCCCACGCGATAGTGCTTGCTGAAAATCTCGTCGATCAGGGAGCCGGTCGTATGGTAATGCCATATCGCGTTACCAAACTCTTCAAACTGGTTAAAAATGACGACACCGTCACCGCGTTCACGGCGTAACTCCCAGCATTTATCATAGATCTCCTTGACGTTCGATTCGGTGCCGGGCGTTGCGATGATCTCGTCAGTGCCTATTTCCCGCAACCAGTCAAAACGCTCATGACTCATTCCTTCCGGCAAAATGGCAACGGCGGGACAGGCCAGCAAGGCGCAATCATACGCGCCGCCACGGCAGTAATTTCCCGTCGATGGCCAGACAGCCTTTTGTGTATCAGGGTCGAAATCTCCGGTCACCAGGCGTGGCACCAGGCAGCCATAAGCTGCTCCAACCTTGTGAGCGCCGGTTGGAAACCACTTACCGCTAATACCAACAATTCTTGCGTCCACACCGGTGAGTGATGAAGGGAATTCGATCCAGTTACCTTCACCATAGCCGCCGCCTTGCGCCACCGGTTCGTTTTTCCATGTGATGCGGAACAGGTTCACCGGGTCCATATCCCACAGACCGACTTGTCCAAGCCGTGTTTTTATCCTTTCCGGCACAAGGTCGGGGTTCTTCATCTGGGCGAATGTCGGCAGGATAATGTTACGTTCACGGGCACGCTTAACGCTCTTTTTCAGAACGTCTTCACGTCTGTCCGGTATCAGTTTCACTTTTCACCTCCAAGGGTGACTACGGGTATTGGGCCGAGATCACCCCAACCCAATTCAACTTCTTTCTCAGATGCACGCATGGCCAGCAGAAGAGCGTCCTGATCTACGGGCAAACTGCGCACCCGCACGCCGGTTGCACGGTAGATCGCATTGGTGATGGCGGCACTGGTCGGGATACTTGGTAACTCCCCGACACCCTTGGCGCCGTAAGGCCCACTGGAGGTCGCATGCTCAACGATATGTGAAATAATTTCCGGTGTGTGCCGGATACCGGGCATCTTGTAACGCGCCATGACATTGGTCCATGGCAAACCCTGCTCCTGAATGTAGTGCTCGGTCAGCGCATAACCAATACACATGACAATTCCGCCTTCGATCTGACCTTCCAGGGTCAGCGGGTTAATCGCACGACCCACATCATGGGCGGCAACCACCTTGCGTACGCTCACCTCACCGGTTTGGGTATCAACTTCACACAAGACCGCCTGGGCGCAGAAACCAAATGCAAAATGCATATCGCCACCGGTACCAAGCGCCTGGGTTTCCGGCGCCCAGTACTCGTATTCGGTGGTGGTCGGGATACCGGATTGTGTAGCCCGTATGATCACCTCGGCCAGGCCGATATTTTTTCCGTCAACATGGAACTGACCTGCGACAAAACGTGGTTCGTCCGACCCACATTCCAGCAAACTGGCCGCGGCGGTGGTGAGCTGTTCTATCAGGGCCCTGGATGCATACCGTGCCGCATTGCCCGTGACGAAAGTTTGCCGACTGGCTGTGGTGGGACCGCCGTCCGGGCAGTAATCGGTGTCTCCCAGCAGTACATTGACTTGACTGGCCGGAATACCCAGCTCTTCTGCCACGCAGGCTGCCAGCACGGCGGGTAATCCCTGCCCCAATTCAGCGGCTGTTGTACGTACCTCTGCGCACACCGCTTCACCGGGCCTGGCCCACACCTCGACCTGGGCGCTGGACTTGTCCGGTGCGCCACCGCCGAGACCGGTGTTCTTGTAAGCAACGGCAAAACCCCAGGCCAAATGCTTGTGGTCTTCGCGCCAGGACCAGCGAAAATTACCTGCCCGCATATCCTCATCTACACGCTCAATACACTCTTTGAGACCAACGCTTTCCCGCATTTCCTGACCTGTGGCCGTCACCAGACCGACATCCAATGCGTTCAAGCGGCGAAACTCAACGGCATCAAGCCCCAGTTGTTCCGCCAGGATATCCATGTTGCTTTCCACCGCAAAACAGCTCTGTGATACCCCAAACCCACGAAAGGCGCCACAGGGCGCATTGTTTGTATAAGCCGCGAAGCAGTCCACCTTCACATGCGGCACATGGTAGGGGCCGGATGCATGTGTAGTCGCGCGGGTGAGCACCTTTTCGCTGAGACTGGCATAAGCACCACCATCACCGTAAAGCGTGGCTTCCACGGCTGTTAGCCGGCCTTCGCAGGTCGCACCGGTACGTATACGGATGACCGTTGCATGCCGTTTGGGATGGAAAAGCAGGCTTTCCTGGCGTGAATAGAGCATTTTGACCGGGCGTCCGGTCACCTGTGCCAACAGGGCAACGTGTATTTGTCCGGCGATATCTTCCTTACCGCCAAAACCGCCACCCATCAGGGTTGCGATAACCCTTAGCTGATCAGGCTCCAGTGCAAGTGCCGCTGCTGCCTGGTCGCGATCCAGGTAGGGGATCTGGCTACCAACGTAGATCGATAACTTGTCATGCCGCGCTGTTTCCCCACGTGCTGCAGTTGCATCGACAGCCCCGCCAAAAACTGCCGGGTTATAACCGGCAGGTACACCGATGGCACACTCCGGTTCGAGAAACATATGCTCAGTGGTCGGTGTCCGGTAAGTCCGGTCCACGATGAAATCGGCCTCGGCAAAACCGGTGGCTATATTCCCCTTATTCACCTTGATGTGCTTCAGGAGGTTGCCGTCCTGCCGGTTCTCATGCAACACGGGCGCAGCAGGTTTGAGCGCGGACATTGCATCGGTCACTGCAGCCAGTGGCTCGTAATCTACCTCGATCAACTCGAGCGCACGGTTTGCGATGCTTTCGCTATCGGCAGCGACGATCGCCACTGCATCACCGCTATAACGTACTTTTTCACCACACAAAACCGGCCAGTCAAGATCGACGATACCGTGACGGTTGCGGCCGGGTATGTCTTCGTGTGTCAAAACAGCACGTACACCGGCCAATGAGCGTGCCGCCTCTGTATCAATCGCACGGATGCGTGCATGGGGCGTGCCAGCACGCAGCGTACGTGCATAGAGCATGCCGGGAAAGTGATAGTCGTCGGTGAATTTTGCCTGGCCACGGATCTTGGCCAGTGCGTCCGGGTTGGGCTGTGCCCTGCCCACCTCAAAACCGGCATCTACCGTTTTCGGAATATAGGGCGAAACTTTCTGGCCGGATGCCTGCTTCACGGCATTGATAACACTCTGATAACCGGTGCAACGGCAGTAGGTATCCTTTAGTGCCGTTTTGATATCGTCTTCATCCGGTAACTGACCGGCTGCTTGTTTTTCATCCAGCAAAGCCTTGGACGTCATGATCATGCCGGGCGTGCAAATACCACACTGGACCGCGCCATGGTCGAGAAATGCCTGCTGTAAAGGGTGCAGGCTTTGGTTACTGGAAAGCCCCTCGATGGTCTCGACGCGGGCACCAGAAGCCTTGAAAGCGGGATAACTGCAACTTACAACCGGCGTGCCATCAACCAGCACGGTACAGATTCCACATTCGGCTTCGTTACAACCGATCTTGGTACCGGTCAGGCCCAGATCCTCGCGAAGAACTTCGGACAGGAAGCGTGATTCCGGGACGTCCAGATCCACCGCCCTGCCATTAACCTGCATCTGTAACCGGCTCATGAGCCTGCCTCCTGCCGCGCCGCCCGGCCATTGCGTGCCCGCCTTGCGGCACGCTCCAGGACCATTGGCAGATGGGTGCGGATCATTTCCGTGCGGTATTCGCGTGTCGCGCGGTGCTTGCTGGTACGCAAGGATACCGAAGCCAGAACGGCTTCTACTGCCCGCCTGAACTGTTGCTCAACTGCCGGCTTGCCGTTGAGCAGATCCATGGCGGTCCCGGCCAGGCAGGGTACCGGACCGGCAGGGCCAAGACTGATACGGACCCCGCTCATCATATTGCTGTCATTGATACCCAAACATGCCGCCATCGAGATCATCGGCAAGGCCACACCCTGGGGACGCATGACGCGCGTGAAAGCCGAGCCACGGCCCGCAGTTGCTGGCCTGAACCGTAAACGTGTCAACAGGACGCGGTGTGGATCAATTGCACTTTTTCCCGGCCCCAGGAAGGTGTCCTGTAAGGGCATCCAACGGTAACCGCTGGCATCGGCCACTTCGACTTCTCCGCCCAGCGCAAGCAGACCAATACTGCCATCACCCGCCGGCATGGCGTGTGCGACGTTGCCAGCCAGCGTCGCCACGTTACGTACCTGTGGGCCACCGATAACACCACAGGCTTCCACCAGACAGCTACCGTAACGCCTGATGGACTCATCCTGAACAATCTGTGTATGCGTGACAGCACACCCGATGACGATGTACCCGTCTTCTTTGCTGATACGATCCAGTCCGCTAATCCTGGATGTATCCAGCACCGCATCCACCACCGGGCTTCGACCTTGCTGGATATCCAGCAAAAGATCGGTACCGCCGCCAAGCACGCGGGCGCATCCATCATAGTGCTTCAACAAGCTGATCGCTTCATCTACCGAGTGCGGTGTGTGGTAGTTTTTCCAACAGGTTCTGATGACGGCATTCCTCTTATTACATACTTGTTCCCGGTCTAATGAATTCGACTCCACAGACGTGCTGCCCGCCGGGCGCAACGGGCACGGATAGCCTCCTCGTCCAGGTGCGGCAGACGGCCTTCATCCATGATGACCCGTCCACGCGCTATGGTGGTTCGTACCGGTGCGAAACTCAGCCCGAACAGAAGGTGCCCATAAAAGGTATCGGCATTCAAGGGCGTAAACGGCAGGTACTCGGGAATCATGATGTCCGCTAACTGGCCCGCTGCCAGTGCGCCGCGAGGTTCATTGAAAAGCCGGTTCGCTATGCTGCGGTTATTCTCCAGTAATATCCGGCAGGCTTCTGCAAATGCGATTCCCGGGTCCCGTTGCTCCGTGCGCTGATGAAGATACATGGCGCGGGCCTGGGAGATCAGGTGTCCGGACATTCCATCCGTGCCCACACCAACTGTCACGCCGTGCTTCAGGAACTCGAGTACCGGCGAGACCTTGAGCCCGTTGTTCATATTGGATTCGGGGTTGTTCACCAACATTGAACCGGTTGAATGAAGCAACTCCATATCATCCTGGGTCATGTAGCTGCCATGTACGAATATCGACTTCTCACCCGGAATTTCAAAATCCTGAAAGCGCTCCATGACCTGCCGGCCATAGCGCTCCGTCGTTAACCGGGCATCGGTGCGATCTTCGGCGGCGTGAACATGGAACCCGCAACCCAGTGCATCCCCGACTTCAGCACAACGCTGGAGCGTCCCGGTTCCAAGCGTCATCAAAGCATGCATGCCAAACAAGGCGGACATTTGTCCGTCATTCGCTTCGCGGCATTTCAGAATCCAGCGCTCGTTCTCAGCGATTCCTTCCCCTTCCATGTTACGGTCCGAAACCTCGTAACTGAGACAACCACTCAAACCGACTTCCCGGAAGGCCTTTTCAAGCTGGTCCAGGCTGCCATCGACACAGGCTGGTGAGGCGTGGTGATCGATAATGGTGGTGCAACCCGCCCGGGTCGCATCGATCAACGCCAGCAGCGCAGAATAATAAACATCCCCCGTATCAAGCGCTGCGTCGAGTTTCCACCAAAGCTTTGACAGTATTTCTTCAAAATTGCGTGCCGGCGTACCGGGTGGTGTAAAGCCTCTCGCGAAAGTAGAGTAAAGGTGATGATGCGCGTTGATCAGGCCGGGCATGACAACACTGCCGCGTGCGTCGATGCAATGGTCTGCCTTACGTGTGACAGTCGACGAATCACCAACTTCGATGATTCGCCTGTCTTCAATATACACACTGCCGTTTTCGATGAAGCGGTTGGCTTCATCCAGTGTCACCAGGTGTCCATTGGTGATCAGCAGCGAGCTCATATTCATGCTCTCCCGGGTTAAGGAATACATTCATTCATTACGGTTTTCTGAGCAATAGATTCTGAATGGATTCCTTTTTCTGAACGATGATCTACATCACCTCGCAGGGTATTTGTTATTTGCCGGTAGACGTTTGCTGTCAACGCGTTTCAAGTATCATTGAGTGCACAGCACACTTGAGAGGCACCAGAGCAATGGCAGAAATTGAACCTGAACGATGCTGGTGGTGCGGTGACGACCCGCTTTACCAGGCCTATCATGACCGGGAGTGGGGCGTGCCCGTCCATGATGACCGGGAACTGTTTGAGTTTCTCTGTCTTGAGGGGGCGCAGGCGGGTCTGAGCTGGATCACGATTTTGCGCAAGCGCGAACATTACCGCGTGGTGTTTGATCAGTTCGATGCGGAAAAAATTGCGCGCTATGATGACGCGAAGATCGCCTCGCTACTTGCCGATGCCGGCATCGTACGCAACAGGCTCAAAGTAAATGGCTTTGTAAAAAACGCCCGTGCCTACCTGGCCCTGCTTGATGGAGGCCAGAGCCTGGATAACTATCTTTGGGGTTTTGTCGATGGTAAAACCATCCAGAATAACTTTGAGTCCCCGAACCAGGTTCCTGCCAATACAGCTATATCCGATGCCATGTCAAAAGACCTGAAAAAGCGCGGCTTTACCTTTGTCGGCAGCACTATCTGTTATGCGTTTATGCAGGCAGCGGGGCTCGTCAATGATCATTTAAGTCACTGCTCACGTTTTGCTGCTCTCGGTGGTAGCACTCACTCCACATAACCAGGGTGTGGAATTTTACCTTCAGCGGTATGGCCGGCGGGTAAAGCGACCGGCAGATGAGGCAATGATTCCTTCAGGCCATTGAGCAGCACATACATGGCAGCAGCCGGCTCGAGTGACAGTTCATCTCCTGGCTGGGCTTTCTCAGTGATGTCGATCTGCAAGGGTTTAAAAGTCTCACGTTCCAGTTGGGCACTGAACAAAGGACCCCGGTATTCAAGGCCAGCCTTCAATTCCAGGTGATGAGTTTCACCCTGCCAGCGTGCCTCCATCATCCAGCTTTCACCGGTTCGAAAAACCATAAACGCATTGTCCTGCTGTGCAGAAAACTCATCCCGTTCAAGGTACAGCCGGGGTTTGTCCCGGTAAGGCTCTCCAGCGGTGGGACAAAACGTGGTGCAGTTACCGCACTCATTGCACAAATCGGCCAATACGGCGATCTGAAACGCCTGTTCCACTGACCAGTTCCTGCCTGGCTGTGTTTCAATTCCATCGGGCCCGATGCTAATTTGAGGCAATTGCAGCTCGAACGGCTCCGTTTTCCAGGTTTGCAGGGCAAAGTTGGGACAGACACCCACGCAGAGACTGCAGAATTTGTGGCAATCGAGGCAACGATCCGCCTCCATTTGCGCCTGTCGTTTTGTGAAGGTACGCACAACCTCTGACGCGTTGTGCCTTTCCTCAAGTGGTGTGTGAGACACGGGAACACGCCATTGCCGGATACTGCGTTTACGTAATAACTCAGCCGTGTCGAATGCCGTAACCGTGCTCTTCGAGGCGGCTGACCGCCCGAGGATAGAAGCAGCAATGGCCTTGCCATCAGCGACCGCCTCAACGATAGAGGATGGGCCGTCATTGACCACATCACCACCGGCATAAACACCAGGCACCGAGGTTTCGAATGAAACCGGGTCGGCTTTGATGTAACCCCACTGATTGGTCTCGATCGGCTCTTCATCAAAGAAATCCAGAATAGCGTGCTGGCTGATAGCCAGGATCAGGGTATCAACCGGTATTTCAAACCCCGAAGCCGGTACCTCAAAGGGTATCTTCCGGCCAGAGGCATCCCGCTCGCCCCTGAACTCCATACGGCTGCAGATCAAACCACGTAACTTACCAGCATCACATAATAGCTTTTGAGGTTTGGCCAGTTCGACCACGTCGATTCCCTCTTCACTCAACAACGCCACCTCTTCACGATCTGCCGGCATCTGGTCAATGGTGCGACGGTAGATCACGCTGATCCGGCCATCGGATAACCTCCAGGCGGTTCGTGCACAATCCATGGCGGTATCACCGGCACCTATAATACCGACATGTTGACCCAGCTTAACCGGCTTACCTTCCCTCGCCTGCCTCAAAAAATACAAGGCGTCCATAACCCCTTCGCTATCTTCTCCCTCCAGCCCCAGTTTTTTCCCCAGTTGTGCGCCCACCATGATGACGATGGCATCAAAACCATCACGGCGTAGTTGTGAGAGCCGAATGTCCCGCCCTGCCTTGACCTCATAATGAATTTTCACGCCAAGCTGATTCAATCGCTGCAGATCCCGATTGAACGTGGCTCGCGGCAGCCTGAACTCGGGTATGGCTCCGCCGACCATGCCACCGGCGTAGGCGTGCATCTCAAAAATCTCTACCGCACAGCCGGCCAGTGCCAACTCCGATGCAGCCGCCATACCACCAGGGCCAGCACCGATAATCGCTACTTTCAAACTGCTGGCCTGAATGCCGGCCTTTGAACCCGGTTCCGGCTCAGAATCCATGATGAAACGCTTGATATCACGGATGGCCAGCGGTTCATCAAGGTGGGTACGAATACAGGTGGTTTCACACAGGTGGTCGCAAACCCTGCCAAGCGTGGCGGCGATGGGGTTATCAGCCAGGGTCAGATGACGGGCCTCTTCGAAGTTGCCATCCCGTACCGCGTTCATGTACTGCGGCACCTTTTGATCGATCGCACAACGATCAATGCAGGGTGCTTCAATACAGTCAAATAAACCCAGCTTTCGTTGTGTTTTGCTTCGGGATGTCAGAAATGCGGATTTCTGCAAGCGCTGTTGCTTGCGGGTTTGCATAGCATAAAGATTCAAGTTAATACGGGTGTTGGCGTGTATATCGTGTGGCGTGGCGCCACCTGGCGAGACACCTGCAAAGGCCTTTGCAAATGCATACTCCCTGACATCCGCCGCCCCGGTGAACATGAAAGCTTCTCTTACCAGGTCGATGTACTGGAGTAAACGCAGGTATCCACCGGTTTTTAACAGATCGGAACAGACCGTGATGGTCTGCATACCGGCAGCCAGCAGGTCGGCTGCATTGAAACAATCGGCACCCGCCGAAAACGACATCGGTAAATCGCCGTCAAACTCCTCCGAGAGTTGTGCAGCAAGATTCACAGTGATCGCGTGTAGCGGACGTCCGGACAGGTAACTCATTTTCTCCGCCGCGTTAAATACGGTACGGGAGTTTTCCACTTCAAGTGTATTGCTGAGCTTTACACCAAAATGCAGACCACATTTAAGTGCAATATTCTTCAACGAGCGCAGCATGGGTATCGCGTCCGCGTACTTCAGATCGTGCTCAAAGGCAATGTCAGGTACCACCACATCGGTGTAACCCAGGTCATCATGCAAAAGTGTGCGTACCCGCCCTGGCCCGAGCAAGGTCGGATTACATTTGACGTAAGTGTGCAGGCCTTGCTCTTCCATCAGGTAGGCACAGATTTTTTCAATTTCATCCGGCGGACAGCCATGCATGGTGGAAAGGGTGACGTTGTTGGAAATCCGGTCCGGTATCTGTACCTGCCTGATGTCGGGGTAAAAACGGGCCACCTGCTCCACCATCGCCTGTTTGTACTCTGAGCAATCACGCATCTGTTGCAGAAACCACTGTACATTTGGTTTCTGAATACCTTCGAGGTTATAGCCCACACTGAGGTTGAAGACGATACCGGGTAGCTCACCGGAAAAACCAAGCTTGTGATGTAAGGCATGGATAAGCACCCAGGCACGCAGGTACTCATCAAACGACTGGTAGATTTTCAGTTCCTGCGACCACTCGACGTTGTAACCCTCATCCTGCATGTCGATACATGGCTTGGATACGTTGAGTTCATCCAGTGTTTGCACGGTTTTTAGCTCGATGTAACGTGCACCGCAGAGCCAGGCCGCGATGATATTCTGTGCCATTTGTGAGTGCGGCCCGGCAGCAGGGCCAAATGGTGTCTCCAGTGGCTGGCCAAAGGCAGAGGTACGAAACGGGTCGTCCGGACGTGGAACAAAGAAATGTTGTCTCGGGATTCCAAAAATGGAGTCACTTGACTCCAGCTCACCAAAAACCCACTCGATCAACTGTGTTGAAGAAATCGGAAAAAATAAGTCAGACATGGTTCACTCAATGCCGAAAGTTCAGGATCACACCCTTGATTGCTTTTTCAATCTCTGCTCTAAGCAATGAACTCGATGGTTAATTGATGAATCAGAGATTGTCCAATTCAAAACCTTTTATATCTGCACCGTATGATAACGCTTTTATATATTCCGCAACTGCTATTCGCATTGCTTTGGTGTGCAAATAGTCACGAATATTGGCGTGTGCGTGCTCAAAAGCGACACGCTCACCGGTTTTTTCATCCATAAAGCTGTTCGGATGGTTGTCGTAAAAACGCTGACAGGTGGCCTCATCCGCTTCTGGAACGACAACATCCTGCTCCAGGAGTTGATCGATAAGCTTCTCATCTTCACCTGGGGCAACTGAGGCGACTTCGCCACAAAGACCATTATTGGCAGCCTGCTGTAACAGCAACTGCCTGATGACCAGTGACTGCGCCGCCATATGCCAGGCTCTCTCCTGGGCCGGGGCAGGATGATATTGCATCTCCTGCCCTATTTCCGCATCGGTAATCTCGATCTTATTAACAAAAATTGCCATTTAGGGAGCCTCCCTACCCACGCTTCCTGACAATCTGGTACCCAGTACGGGTCAGGTATTGAATCGGCACGCTCCAGACATGCACGAGGCGGGTAAACGGGAACACGAGGAAAATCGTCAAACCGAGAACCAGGTGAATTTTGAATATAAAGGCCTCACCCGCCACGAATGAAGCGGCATCACCCTGGAACGTCACCACGTGCTGCGCCCAGCTTGCCAGTGCAAGCATCGAGGAGCCATCCATATGCTGGGCTGAGAATGGAATGGTTAACAAGCCCAAAACCAGTTGCACAAACAGGATAAGCAAAATCGGAAGATCGGTGGGCTGTGAGGTTGCCTTGATACGCGCATCCAGCATACGCCGGCGAATCAGTAAAACCATGCCGACCAGGCAGATCAGACCGAAAATTCCACCGGCTGTCATCGCAAGCATCTGCTTTGTACCGGCCGACATCATGAAGTGATAGGCCCAGTGCGGTGTCAACAAGCCCATCAGGTGCCCAAAAAACAGGGCAATGATACCGATATGAAACAGGTTACTACCCAGCCGCATATCTTTCTTGCTTAACAGTTGACTGGAACTGGCCTTCCAGGTGTATTGATCACGGTCATAACGAAACAGACTGCCGAGGAGGAAAACGGTGATCGCGATGTACGGGTAAATCCCGAAGAAAAACTGATTGATGTAGTTTGCCATTTGTATGCCTCCTACCTTGTGATTTGTATTTGTAAACCGTTATCCGGGGGCTGACAGCTCCCGCACCCGGGCTGATCTGGCTGACCCTCAAACGCCGCCGCTTCTTCCCACTCTTTGTCCATGGCCTCCAGGCTGTCATCTTCCAGCTCCTGAGCCATGACCTCCTCGATTATCTCCTTGCTGGGTTTGACCCTGGATAAAGCCACAAGGGCATCAAATAACACGGCGTAGGATGAATCCCGTTTTTTCAGCCGGGTTCCAATCGTTGCCATGATATCGATGGGTTCACCCAACAGCGTCACGGCTTCATTTTGAGGACACAATGACAGGAACTCGAGGAACAGGGGAATGTAATCGGGAAGTTCTGCCTGGTCGATAAAGAAGCCTTTTTCTTCATATGCCTCAGCAAGATTTACCATTGCCTGTCCGCGATCACGCGATTCACCATGGATGTGCTCAAACAGGTGCAGGCAATGTGAACGTCCACGGTCGAAGGTTGAACAATACTCCTCCTGCAAGCTGTACAGATCCGCTGACTTCAATTCATCTATAAACGCCAGCACGGCCCGGAGTTGTTTCTTCGGTAGAAAACTTTCCTCAAGCAAAAGTGGGCCAAGCTCATCCAGGTGGGAGACCCATTCCGTTTTCGGATAAGACAATAACAAGCCTAAAACTTTGAATGTCTTCATTTGCCATGCACCTTGCCGCTCATGGTGTTTTTGTGCGTGGCATTACCGAACAGGCTGACCTTGCTTTCACCATCTGAACAACCGTTTCCGAAACTGAAGCCACAGGATGACCGGTGGTTAAACGCAATCTCGTTATCAAACGGGGTTTTGCCGGAATATTCACGATGGTTCGTTGGAATAACATAACGATCCTCGTAATTGGCGATTGCCATGGTCTGGTACATATCATCGAGGGTCACTTCATCCAGGCCGACACGATCGAGCACTTCGGTCGCATTGACCCCCTCAACGGTACGCGCACGCATATAGGTACGCATTGCGATCATGCGCTCAAGACCTTCAACGACTGGCTGTTCCTTGCCGGCGGTTAACATATTGGCCAGGTACTGGACCGGAATGCGCAACTTGGTGACATCGGGAATAACGCCATCACTCTTGATTTTACCCTCGGCCACTGCATTCTGAATCGGTGACAGTGGCGGGATATACCACACCATCGGCAAGGTCCGGTATTCCGGATGAAGCGGAAACGCAACCTTCCAGTCCATTGCCATCTTGTAAACCGGGGATTTCTGCGCGGCGTCAATCCAGCTATCCGGCACGCCATCCAGTTTGGCCTGCTTGATAACTTCAGGGTCGTGCGGGTCAAGGAAAACATCCAGTTGAGCCTGGTACAAATCTTCCTTGTCAGCAACACTTGCCGCTTCTGAGATTCGATCGGCATCATAAAGCAGCACACCGAGGTACCTGATACGACCGACACAGGTTTCCGAGCACACGGTCGGGTCACCCGCTTCAATACGCGGATAGCAGAACGTGCATTTTTCAGATTTACCTGACTGCCAGTTAAAATAGATCTTCTTATAGGGACAACCACTGACGCACATACGCCAGCCACGGCACTTGTCCTGATCAATCAGCACGATGCCATCTTCCTCACGTTTGTAGATCGCACCACTCGGGCAGGACGCTACACAGGTCGGGTTAAGACAATGCTCACACAGACGTGGCAGGTACATCATGAAGGTGTTTTCAAACTGGCCGTAAATCTCCTTCTCGACGTTCTCAAAATTAACATCCTTGCTGCGCTTACTGAATTCACCACCCAGAATTTCTTCCCAGTTGGGGCCCCAATGGGGCTTCTCCATACGCTCGCCCGTAATGACAGAACTCATACGTGCAGTCGGCGTTGTTTGTGATGCCGGCGCATTTTGCAGATGCTGGTAGTCGTAGGTGAAAGGTTCGTAATAATCGTCAATTTCCGGTAAATCCGGGTTGGCAAAAATCTTTGCCAGCACACGAAACTTTCCACCCATTTTTGGCTTGATCTTGCTCTTGCCGGATAGTTTCCAGCCACCATTCCAGAGCGCCTGGTTTTCCCACTCACGCGGATAACCGACACCGGGTTTGGTTTCAACATTATTGAACCATGCGTATTCAACACCCTGACGTGACGTCCAGACGTTTTTGCAGGTAACTGAGCAGGTGTGACAACCTATGCATTTGTCCAGGTTGAGGACCATACCGATCTGTGCCCTGATTTTCATGCTGTAGCCTCCTCGCCGGGTTCAGTTTCTGTCATACGCCACTCAACCTTTTCAAGCTTACGCACCACCACGAATTCATCGCGGTTGGAACCCACCGTTCCGTAGTAATTAAACCCGTAGGCCAGTTGCGCGTAGCCGCCAATCATATGCGTTGGCTTGACCACGGCACGTGTAACCGAGTTATGAATTCCGCCCCGATGACCGGTCACCTGGCTGATGGGTGTATTGACTATTTTCTCCTGGGCGTGGTACATCATGACCATGCCTTCCGGTACACGCTGCGATACAACCGCCCGCGCGGCGATGGCGCCGTTGGAGTTATAAAACTCAACCCAGTCGTTGTCTTCGCAATCGATCTTGGCGGCATCTGTCTCGGACATCCAGACACAGGGACCACCCCGACTCAGGGTCAACATCAACAGGTTTTCTGAGTAAGTGCTGTGGATACCCCATTTCTGGTGGGGTGTGATCCAGTTAAGAACAACCTGTTTGGCGCCCTTGCCCACCGAATCAAATACCGGGTTGACCGTCTTGGTATTGATGGGTGGCTTGTAAACACACAGACTTTCACCAAAGTCGCGCATCCAGGCATGATCCTGGTAAAACTGCTGGCGACCCGTCAGGGTTCGCCATGGAATCAGTTCATGTACATTGGTGTAGCATGCGTTGTAACTGACGTGCTCATCTTCCAGACCACTCCAGGTGGGTGAAGAGATGATCTTGCGAGGTTGCGCCTGGATATCACGGAAACGGATCTTCTCATCCTGCTTGGGTAAAGCCAGGTGTGTATGATCACGACCGGTAATCTTGCCGAGCGCCTGCCAGGCCTTGACGGCTACCTGGCCATTGGTTTCCGGCGCCAGTGAGAGCACGACTTCGCATGCATCAATATCGGTTTCAATCTTCGGCAGACCCTTGGAGACACCCTCCTCGGTGACAAGCCGGTTGAGACCGCCCAGCAGGGTGATTTCATCCTCGGTGTTCCAGCCAATACCCTTACCACCATTGCCCAACTTCGACATCAACGGACCGAGCGAGGTGAATTTTTTGTAAGTGTCCGGAAAGTGACGTACCACCTCGATGTAGTTCGGCATGGTTTTACCCGGAATGGCTTCACACTCGCCCTTCTTCCAATCTTTCACATCGAGTGGCTGGCCCAATTCTGCAGGGGTATCGTGCAGGATGGGCAGTGCAACAATGTCGGTTTCCGTACCGAGATGACCAACACACAGTTCCGAGTAGGTCTTTGCCAGTCCCTTGTAAATATCCCAGTCACTGCGGCTTTCCCAGGCGGGGTCGACCGCTCGTGACAAGGGGTGAATAAACGGATGCATATCCGAAGTATTGAGATCGTTCTTTTCATACCATGTTGATGAAGGCAGAACGATATCTGAATAAACACAGGTCGTGGACATTCTGAAATCCAGTGTTACCACCAGGTCCAGTTTGCCCTCGGTATCACCCTCAACCCATTCAACCTCGCTTGGTTTCGGACCATTGGTCTCACCAAGGTCTTTGCCCATGACACCATTCGTTGTGCCAAGCAGGTGTTTCAACATGTACTCATGACCCTTGCCACTGGAACCCAGCAGATTGGATCGCCAGATAAACATATTGCGCGGGAAATTTCGTGGGTCATCGGGTGCCTGGCATGACATGCGCAGGCTACCGTCTTTTAAGCGACCCGTTACGTAGTCAACACTGCTCAGACCCGCCTCTTTTGCCTTTTTGGCAAGCTCAAGCGGATTTTCTTCCAATTGTGGCGCCGACGGTAACCAGCCCATGCGCTCAGCACGAACATTACAGTCGATCAGGCTCTGGTTATCCCAATCTGATTTGTCTGCAAGCGGCGAAAGAATTTCATCCAACTCCAGTTTCTCGTAACGCCATTGATTGGAATGGCCGTAAAAAAACGAGGTGCTATTCATCTGACGCGGTGGTCTATGCCAATCGAGACCGAAGGCCAAAGGTAACCAACCAGTCTGTGGGCGTAGTTTTTCCTGGCCCACATAATGTGCCCAGCCACCACCACTCTGACCAACACATCCGCACATGATCAGCATATTCATAATGCCGCGATAGGTCATATCCATGTGATACCAGTGGTTGATCGCCGCACCAAGAATGACCATCGAGCGGCCATGGGTCTTGTCCGCTGTTTCAGCAAACTCACGTGCGACCTGGATGATCTGTTCCCGTTTGACCCCGGTAATCTTCTCCTGCCATGCCGGTGTGTAAGGAATATCATCATCGTAACCCTGCGCGACCTGATCATCATCCAGACCGCGATCCAGGCCATAGTTTGCCAACATCAGGTCATGGACGGTAACGGCTTTGACCGTTCCCCCGGCCAGTTGCAGGGTTTTAACCGGTACTTTACGGTTCAGTATGCTGTCGTGATCCGAGTGCGCAAAAATGGCCTGATCATGTTGTTTGTTGGCAAAATACGGAAATGCAACCGGCAAAACCTCATCGCAACGGTCCAGAAAACTGAGTACCGGCGTGATATCTGTGTCGTCCTGTTGGTTCTTTTCTTCCAGGTTCCATTTGCCCTGGTCCCCCCAGCGCGCGCCGATGGTGCCATTGGGGACAACAACCTGCTGAGTGACTTCGTCAAATACCACCGGCTTCCAGTCGGTATTGTTTTCGTGATTGAGTTGACCGGCAAAATCAGAAGCACGCAGTGTGCGCCCGGGCACCCAGCGACCATCCTTATGCTCCAACATGACAAGAAATGGCATATCGGAATACTTGCGGACGTACTCACTGAAATATTCACTTTGCTTATCAACGTAAAACTCTTTCAGAATGACGTGACCCATTGCCATTGCAACAGCGGCATCTGTGCCCTGTCGTGCAGGAATCCATGAGTCAGAAAGCTTGGCCACCTCACTGTAATCCGGTGTCACCGCGACGGTCTTGGTACCCTTGTACCTTACTTCGGTAAAAAAATGCGCATCCGGTGTGCGTGTCTGTGGCACATTCGAGCCCCAGGCGATGATGTAGCTGGAGTTGTACCAGTCGGCACTTTCAGGAACATCAGTCTGCTCGCCCCAGGTCTGTGGGGAACTCGGTGGTAAATCGCAGTACCAATCATAAAAACTCATGCAGGTGCCGCCAATAAGCGACAGGTAACGGGAGCCACCTGCATAAGAAACCATCGACATGGCGGGGATCGGTGAAAACCCGATTACACGGTCCGGCCCATAGGTCTTGGCGGTGTAGATATTCGAGGCGGCAATGATCTCGTTCACCTCATCCCAGTCACCACGGACCATACCGCCGAGACCGCGCGCAGCCTTGTAAGCATTGGAGGTCTCTTTATCTTCGACCAGGTGCTGCCATGCCACCACCGGGTCGGCATGCTGTTGCTTTAGATCTCGCCAGGATTTTAATAGCTGGCTGCGGATCATCGGATATTTCAGACGTGCGGAGCTATACAGGTACCAGGAATAACTGGCGCCGCGTGAGCAACCACGAGGCTCATGATTTGGCAGCTCAGGCCGGGTGCGAGGGTAGTCGGTCTGCTGGGTTTCCCAGGTCACCAGGCCGCCCTTGACATAGATTTTCCAGCTACAGGAACCGGTGCAATTCACGCCATGGGTTGAACGCACGATTTTGTCATGCGACCAGCGGCCACGGTAGGCGCGCTCCCAGTCGCGGGGTTCATTGGTTGTAATGCCATGACCATCGGAAAACTCTTCAGGTTTTTTCCTGGTGAAATAGGTCAGGTTGTCGAGAAAGTGACTCATAGCTTACTCCGGTAATCAGGGGTTGTGGAACTCTGCGCCTTTGCGCAGGTAGAACCACCAGTTAATCAAGATGCAGACACCATAAAACGCGGCAAAACCGAACAAGGCATTCTCTGGCGTGGTGGCCTTGATTTGTTCGCCAAACACTTTCGGGATATAGAAGGCACCGTAGGCCGCGATGGCGGATGTCCAACCCAGCACAGGACCGGCCTGCTCTTTGTTGAACACCTGCGAAATCGTACGGAATGTCGAACCATTGCCGATACCGGTGGCTGCGAACAACACCAGGAATAACAGCAGGAACGGTAGGAAATACTCTTCCGGCGTTGCTGATGAATAGGCCTGTTTCAGGTAATAGGCCACGCCGAGTGCACTGAATAACATCACGAATGAAATAATCTGGGTAACCTTGGCGCCACCAATCTTGTCAGCGATCTGACCACCGATCGGCCGGATCAACGCCCCGATAAAGGCGCCCATCCAGGCATACATCAAGGCGGATGGACCATTGGGGTTGATAAGGTCATGGGTCATCACACCGTCAACCTCGACATGCTGGTAGCCGAATACGACCTTGATCGCGAGTGCGAAGGTTGCGGCATAACCGATAAACGATCCAAAGGTCATGGTGTAGATAACGGTCATGACCCAGGTATGTGTATTCTTGAATATCTTGTACTGACGATTCAGGTTCTCACCCACTTCACCCGGGATGAACTTGAGAAACATGACAGTCGCAATGACCACAAGCAGCAAAACGATTTCCTTGGGTATATTGAATCCGGAGCCATTGGCCGATTCCGGCAACATCAACCACAGCCCGCTTCCGGCCGTGAAGAATGCGATCAGCAGCATGAAAGTGATGATTCCAAATGATGACAAAGGACTTCCGATATTCGGAGAGACGTGCTCGTCACGTATGTTGTTCATGCCAAGCCAGCCTGCAAAAGCCAGTGGAATCAGGAACAGCAACCAGACAAAACCGGCATTCTGCAGATAGGTCTCGGTACCTGCCGGGATCTTGCCAATCAGCGTACCGCTGGAGTTCAGCAAGGTCATGGACTCGCCGCCAAACAATCCAAATGTCATGCTCAGGGGCACCAGGATCTGCATCGTGGTAACACCAAAATTACCCAGGCCGGCGTTCAGGCCCAGTGCCAGACCCTGTTGTTTCTTGGGATAGAAGAAACTGATATTGGACATGGATGAGGCGAAGTTGCCACCACCGATACCCGATAACAATGCCAGGAACTGGAACTGCCATAATGGGGTTTCCGGGTCCTGCAGTGCCATACCGGTGCCGATCGCCGGAATCATCAACAGGGCGGTTGTAAAGAATATGGTATTACGGCCACCGGCAATACGTATGAAAAAGGTACTCGGTATACGCAAAGTCGCACCGGACAGACCGGCAATTGCCGCCAGGGAGAACAGCTCGGATTTCGCATAAGGGAATCCCAAATTGAGCATTTGTACCGTAATAATGCCCCAGTACAGCCATACGGCGAAGCCGCACAACAAGCTGGGGATCGAAATCCATAAATTTCGGGTTGCTATGGATTTTCCGGTTGCTGCCCATTCCTGGGGGTCTTCCGGATTCCAACTTTGAATGTCTTTAGCCATAACGTTCTCCTGATCCAATTTATGTTCGTTCTGTGCAGATCATTTTTTCCAAAAGAGCACGCGGCTCCTCAAATCCCCTGTGCACACACCCATCACGCGCACCACACTTCCGCATCCTTGCGTTGGTACCACCACCAGGTTGCCAGCACGCAACTCAGATAAAACACGCTGAATACACTGATAGCGAGATGGGCTGAACCCGTTGTCTGTATTGCGGTTGCAACAAATGCCGGTATGAAAAACAATCCCAGGGCGGCGATGGCACTTGTAAAGCCCAATGCGACCGATGCTTCGATGGCGCCGCTAACCTTGGCAGCTTCCATGGCTGCCTGCCCGTGTCCCTGGGCGGACCGCTCATGCAGTTTCCGAAAAACGGATGGAACAATATGGAATACCGAACCATTACCGATGCCGGCCGTTATAAACAGCAGCATGAAGGCCATGAAGAACATGGTGACATCAGGGCTGCCGGTCGCCGATGGCAGGTTCATCAGAACCCAGACCCCGGCGAGAAACATGACAGCGAAGTTCCATAGCGTGACCTTGGCACCGCCCACCCGGTCAGACAGCCAACCACCGAGCGGCCTGATCAAAGCACCTGCCAGCGGTCCGGCCCACGCCCACTTCAGCGCCCCGGATTCCGGAAACAGCACAGCCAACAGGATCGGAAAAGCAGCCGCAAAACCGATAAAGGAACCGAAGGTGCCGGTGTAAAGCCAACTCAGTATCCAGGCGTGCTTGTTACTGAAAATTGCAGTCTTCTCGGCGTAAGATTCCTGAACACCGCGTAAGTTGTTTTGGCCAAATGCCACGCCGATGGTCGCAAGCAGGATGAACGGTACCCAGATCAAGGCGGCGTTTTGCAACCAGACCTGGCTTGTGACACCACCCACCTCATAGGCCTGTGGGAAACCGCCCTTGAAAGCCAATGCACCACTGAAGATAACAACTGGCACAACAGCCTGCATGACGCCGACGCCGAGGTTACCGATACCGGCGTTCCAGCCCAGCGCCGTTCCCAGTTGATTCCTTGGGAAGAAAAAGCTGATGTTGGCCATGCTGGCGGAGAAGTTACCACCGCCGAGACCACATAAAAGAGCGATAATGACAAACACCACGTAACTGGTATTGGCATTCTGTACCGCTACTGCCATCCATAATGTCGGGACCAGCAGGGTTAGCGTGCTGAATATCGTGAAGTTACGCCCACCGAATATGGGCACAACAAATGAGTAGAGTAGCCTGAATGCGGCACCGGATAAACCTGGAATGGCCGCCAGCCAGAAAAGCTCTCCGGTCGTGAATTGGAATCCGATACGTGGAAGTTCTATGACCACGACACTCCAGACAACCCAGACCGCGAAGGACAGGAACAAAGGCGGCATAGAGAAGATCAGGTTGCGTATGGCGATAGCCTTTCCGCCGTTTTTCCAGAACGCCTCATCGTCCGGACGCCAGTTGCTAATCCAGCGACCAGCGGTGGCGAGTGGCCTCGCCAGTTCTTCCTCGACCATCTTCTCGCGCAGCCCCGGACGTCTTGCCAGCACTTCTTCCCGCTCACCACGTGCCGCCATCCAGGTCCAGATCATCACACCGGCAAGTACACCGAACATCAACATGAATGTCGTTGAGCGAACACCGGTTGCATCGACGGCGATACCGAATAGGATTGGCAGGGTAAAACCACCCAGGCCCCCGATAACACCGACAAGACCGCCGACCGGACCCATGTTCCCGGAATAATGATCGGCAAGGCTGCGATAGACACTGGCTTTACCGATACCCTGTGCGATGCCGACAACAAATGCGAGTGCCGTAAACACCGTGACACCCGTTGCGATATTGAAGGTGAGGTCTTCGTTGATCCTGTGAATCGTTACCGATGTCGGCGGGTAGGACATAAAGAACAGACAAATGATACAAACCCAAAATACCCACCAGGTGACGGTATCGCCGCCATATTTATCGGATATCCAGCCACCGAGGGCACGAATGACACCGGATGGCAGAACAAAGATCAGGGAAATCAATGCCGCTTGCTTCAGGCTCAGGCCATATTCCGCCATGTAGTATTTGGGCAGCCACAATGAAAGGGCTACAAATCCGCCAAATACGAAATAGTAGGCAAGACCATAACGCCAGACACGGGTTTCAGTCAGCGCCTTGAATTGTTCACCGACCGTAGGAAAGTTGGCGTTCTTGCGGCGTTCCTCGAACTGCGGATCAGGGTAGGTAAATACCAGGAAGACAAACGCCATGATCAGCATCACGACTGAATAAATGACCGGCACCGAGCGCCAACCCATTGCCACGATGATCAACGGCGCAACAAAGATATTAAGCGCAGCACCGGCGTTACCTGCACCAAATATCCCCATCGCGAAACCCTGTCTCTTTTTGTCGAACCAGGCCGAGGTATAGGCGATGCCAATCGCGAAAGAACCACCCGCCAAACCAATACACAGGCCAATCGCAAGGTATTGCCAAAACTGATCGGCAAAATGCAGGCCGTAGGTAGCGATTGCCACAAGTAGCATTTGAATAAAATAGACGCGACGCCCACCAAACCGGTCGGTCAGAATACCAAGCGGCAAACGCACGAGTGAACCGGTGAGGATTGGCGTAGCAATGAGTAAGCCGAACTCGGTTTCACTTAAACCCAACTCACCCTTGATCTTGATGCCGATCACAGAAAACATGGTCCACACGGCAAAATTAATCGTAAATGCCAGCGTGTTCATGCTGAGGACTGAGTATTGTTTCTTTTTGTCGAAGTCGTATTCGGCGGGGTTCGTGGCCATCAATATTTACCTGCATTTATCATGGCAAGACTTTCATTCAGTCTCGTGGTGCAGGGCATGTATGAAATATGACTTCTCAAAGCCATTTTTACCGCTACTGATCGGTACCTGAAAAATACATATCAGAACGGGCTTTTAGCAACGCCCTACAAGGCGATAACATAGTTTCATCTTTATAGATTGTCAAGTCTATAGATCACATAATCCATAGATTGATATATCTACTGAAATATGCAAAAGTGTCTTGAGAATAATTCAGAAGGAATACTCTCAAGATGTACCTGAGCCGACCGGCAGAATATGCGCTGAGAGCGATGACATACCTCGCTCGGCAGGAGACTAATAAAAGGGTGCTAACACGTGATCTTTCCCGTGCTATTAATGTGCCGGCTCCTTTCCTCTCAAAAATCATGCGAAGACTGACCGCCAACGGTATTCTTGATGCAAAAACGGGGCATCACGGTGGGTTTATCCTGGCCAAAGCACCATCAGATGTTCGCTTCATTGACATTCTTCGAGCGGTGGATTTTGAACCGACCGCAGAACATTGCCTGTTCGGTTTAGAAAGTTGTGACTCGCAAAACCCCTGCCCGCTTCATTCCGAATGGAGCATTCTTAAAGGACAGATCGAGCAGTGGGCAAGATCGCATACTTTGGGTGATTCATTGAAGGAGCCTGCAGCGCCCAAAAAAGGCGATAGCTGATACGGGTCAGTCCCTTGGCAACTCCGGAAAGGTCACGCTAAGCATATACTCGCCCGCTGCCGTTACTTCATGCTCTGAGAGTTCAGCGCAACCACCTTTCGCTGGCATGCCAAGATGACCGTCTTGTGCGTGTACCATCAATATGGCAGACCATAAGGGTGACCGGTTTGACCACGATTCCTGATCACCGGTTACCGGCGCACCCTCATTGCCTTCATTATGGCACTCAGCGCAGGCATCCTGATAGGTATCGTGACCTAATTGGAGATAGCGTTCCCGCCATGACAGCCTGGTTCCATTTTGACCGGCGTGATTTGATTGACCGGTCTCGGAGGATGCTAACTGATCACAACCAGGCAGGCTGCAGATAAGGCAGGTTACAAGTGCAGGAAAAGTCCAAACTCGAAGGTTTTTCATGTCACACCTCGCTTTGTACTCTTTAATCATATACCTCGATGGGAGTTTTGGGAATTGGGGGTTGGTTTAGAGTGGTTTTAGTGGTTTTAGTGTTGGATAATTTGCGATGGGTTGAGGAGATTATTGACCGTCATAAAAAAAGCCACCGCGAAGGTGGCTTTTTGTTTGGCTAAGAACCAGGAAGAAACGTCTGTACACCAAACCTGGTTACAGTTGGTCCTTTTTCTCTTCGCTAGTTTCTGTCTTGGGTTCAACAGGGAACTCGCCTAACTCTTCCATCGTCACATTTGAGTTAATGGCATTTGTCGCTTTGCGTTTGTCATTAAGCTCATTCAGGTGCTCCAGCAAATCCGGATCGATGCGATTCATGACCAGCGATTGTTGCGCAATGCCGGTAGCCCCATAACCGACTGATGCTGCCAATGTTGCGCCACCTGCACCTTCATTGGTGTTAACAACTGTACTGTAAACCGCGCCCAGTAAAGCCGCACTATTGTCGGCAATACTTCCTCCAAACTGACGGTAATTTCCACTCAGGCTGGTAATCGTCCAGTCATTGATATCCGGGTCTAATGTGTCGGCATCTCTCAATCTGGCTAGTTCGTAGCCCTCGAGGTATTCCGACAGGTGCGCAGATAGGTCCGCGTTAAAACTGGGGAAATAAGACCGGTTACGATCATACAAACTGGATACCTTGTAATCCTTTGAATCCGCACTAATGCTATAAGTACCGCGATTGGAGTTAATGAATTCAATTGCATTGTTTTCCAGGGCTCTCCATACATCTTTACCCGTATAGGCACTTCTTCGGATATTCGGTCCACCAATGATCCCTTGGTATAAGCCGTACATGACTAACGGGTTGTTGTCGTAATTATGTTTCAGAATAGTGAACTGAATATCGTTCAGGCTCAGCGGCACGCCAGATACAGTCAGAAGTTTCTTGGATAAAATGGATTTTTTTCCCACAAGATACTTTTTCAAATTTCTTTTCGGGAATATGTCTACAACTTCATTCAGCAGGGTGACATTGTACAAATTCAGCCAATAGGCCAATTGTTCATCACGGGAGAAATACTCAAGAGACACTTCAGCTGGAAGCTGTTCCAGACTATCTCTGATAGTCCTTAACAACTGGCGGCCCTTATCATTATCTTGAAATGTCTCGAAATAAAAACGGTTGCCCTCATCCGCCGTTGTTCTTTTTACTTTGGACTTCATCATGGTGCCGGTTTTAGCCCGGGTGGGCTCGGCAACCGTGCGGGACGAACGACCAACGTCAACTACCACTGTTCTGAGCAGTGCAGTCAGGTCGTTGTAGGTAATAACGTACTTTGAATCCGCATCAAAACCCTGGAATGGTTCGGGGACGGTGGAGTCTGCTGAAACTGTTTGGCTCAGTGCCAGGAGCGTGGTAATAAGTAATTTGGAACGGAAACTTGTTTTCATGGCTAACCTCCTACTTTGCCAACCTTTAAGCATACGCTCTATGGGATGAAAGGCAAATTTAGGATCGGCAGGACAAGTGCAAAACGCCTGGACCATGGAATACGAGTATTCCTGGTCCAGGACGCAATGTTCATTACCCAGCTACGGTGGCGGCACCGCCAATTATTCCCGCCAGAAGGATGGCCAGTACGAAGCCCACGACAGCGATGGCCACCGCGGCAATCAGGGCGCCTTTGAATCCTTTGACGTTGACGCCACTGAACAAATTTCCCGCCAGCAGGATAACCCCGGCTGAAATCACCAGATGTATCACCATCGTGATGACTTCGTTCATACCTGGTAGCAACTGGTTAAACACGTTGGTCAACGCACCGATGAACAGGCCGGCCAGCATGGCCCAGCCAAAACTGTCCACAGACAGGCCGACGTTGAACTTACTGACCAACCAGATGATCACACCCGAGAAAACAGCCGCAATCAATATTCCAATAATCAAACCGACAATAGCTTCCATATCTCTCCCTCTGTTTTTGAATGGAACAGGAAACCGATTACTAATGCTGGCCAAGACTGATTTGCCTGCCGGGAGGACTGTTCTTTCCAGCCTCCATCGGTTTCCTGCGAAAAATAATACATTAATTCATCTGCATTCTGTAGCTTGGGGTGAGGGAGGAGCAATGGCGTGTGAATACACTTAGGCGGGATGTGGGGTTTTTGGCTTGTTGCAGTTGGGTTGCTTACAAACCAGAGGACGGGAGAGATTATTTAACTTATTAGTATTTTGGAGGTTTTATTGGCTTAGGGCGGAGGGATTAAGAATCCACTCGTCGGTGGTTCATAGACTGAAGCTCAGGTCATGACCGCGCTTTGCGCGGTAGGGGAGAGGGATTACAAGGTACATCCTGTACCCTGCCCTTCGGGCTCGCTGCACTGCGTGCAGTCTCGTGCAAAATTGTTCCTGACAATTTTGTCAAACCCCCGCTCGAGCTTCGCTCGACGGGGGTGCTCTTGCCCTCTCCCCCAGTCGGTCATAAAAAAAGCCACCCGGAGGTGGCTTTTTTTATGATTGGCTGGGGGAGAGGGATTCGAACCCCCGCTGGCGGAGTCAGAGTCCGCAGTCCTACCACTAGACGATCCCCCAGTGGAGATCGGACTATTAACGTTTGGAGTACTGCGTTGCCTTGCGTGCTTTGTGGAGGCCGACTTTTTTACGTTCGACTTCACGTGCATCGCGGGTAACAAACCCTGCTTTACGCAATGGGCTGCGCAGTTCACCATCATATTCCATCAATGCGCGGCTCAAACCCAAACGGATTGCACCGGCTTGACCGGAGATACCGCCGCCTTCAACAGTACATTTGATGTCAAAATTTTCAGTCATTTCCAATTTTTCAAGTGGCTGACGGACGATCATAACCGCCGTTTCGCGTCCAAAGAATTCATCGATGGGACGGTCATTAATGGTAATGTTGCCCTTGCCCTTTGTCAGGAAAACGCGTGCTTTGGAAGACTTGCGTCGTCCGGTGCCGTAGTACTGTTCAGTTGCCATTTATCTCTTATCCGTAATGTCGCGGACTACAGCTCAAGCTGAGTCGGTTGCTGGGCTTCATGTGGATGCTCCGGGCCTGCATATACATGCAGCTTGCGAAACATGGCACGACCCAATGGGTTTCTAGGCAACATGCCTTTAACTGCCTTTTGGATTACACGCTCAGGGTGCTGCTCCAGCAATTTACCCAGGTTGATTGATTTCAGGTTGCCGATATAACCGGTGTGACGGTGATACATTTTGTCTTCCAGCTTGTTGCCGGTTACCTTGATCTTTTCAGCATTGATCACAACCATGTGATCGCCTGTGTCCATATTAGGCGTGAACGTAGGCTTATGCTTACCACGCAGACGGAAAGCCAGTTCGGTGGCCAGTCTGCCAAGAGTTTTGTCAGTCGCATCGACTACACACCACTCGCGTTTAATTGTTGAAGGTGTCGCTGTAAAAGTCTTCATTGTTACCATTCTCTGTAAATAACCCGAGTCATCGGGTGAAGGGCGGGAATTTTACTGGCTTAGCGCCCCATTATCAACACTCAGGACACTTATTTTTGAGGTTTTCTGATCTGGAGACGCTAAGGAAGCCTCAGACGCTCCACGGGAACACCTTCGACGATGTGACTTTCAATGATCTCATTGACGTCTTCTTCATCTATGTAGGTGTACCAAATGCCCTCCGGATACACCACGCAAACCGGGCCCAACTCGCAACGGTCCAGGCAACCGGATGTATTGATACGCACGCCACCCTGACCTGACAACCCCATTTTCTTTACACGGGCTTTCGCATACTCACGTATTGCGGCAGACCCGCACTGATTGCAGGACGGACGTTCAGCGTCCGCCCCGCGATCATTGGTGCAAAAAAACAAATGCCGTTTAAAGTACTCGGTCATAATCTCTAAAACAGTTTGTGTAGCTTGGGTACTAGAAATTGTAAACCAGATTCACTGATGTGATCGTGTCCGTCTTCTCGGTATCACCCGGTGGAACTTTGGAGTTGTTACGAAGTTCGAAACCAACCTTTATGGCAAACGCATCGGTCATTGCAACTGTCAAACCGGTGTTCCACTGGGTAAAGGTATTATTTGAACCTGTCTCAACCAGCAGACGGTTTGTCCAGGATGTTGTTTTAAATACCTGCCAGGCATCATCCAGCAAGAGTCTGAGGATTGCGTCGCTTTCAGTTTCACCTGTCAGGCGTTCGTCCAGTTTCCGGTAACCAACACCGATTTCACCCTTGAGCACATGATTTTCACTTTTCATCAACTCACGGCCGTAACCGACGGTGGCCGATTGTGATGGGTCGTATGAGCCAAATTTATCTGCATCATAGCGATACACACCAAACACATAACTTTTTTCATCCAACTTACGATCAGCCTGGGCTTCGGCAGTATAACGTTCATTATCCTTGGTGCCGTTTTCGGAGGTGGTCAGCACGGTTCCCAGAAACCGGTAACGCCAATTCTCGGTCGTTCTGATAAATTCAAGCTTGCCATTCAAAGCACTTGAATCAGTGTTACCCGTTGTTTTGACATATCCCAACTCACCGACACCAGACCAACCAAGCTTAACCTCTTCCTCAGCATCGTCCTGTGCATACACGCTGGTGGCCAATAAAAACAAGCCGCCCACCATCATATTTCTAAACAAATCACGCATTCTCTTACCTCCCACAAATTAAAAGTTGGCGAATTATATAGATTCGTGGATGAGAATTCCTGTTATTTGCATATATAATTTACCTCTATTCACAATCAGGTCACGCAAATGCCGGCTTCACGCAGTTATTCCAGGCTCGATCACCTCATTATCAGTATCGACAATGCACTCCGTATGAGTACGGGCGAAACCGTGACCGCGAAACGTCCAAATCCGGCAACCGATGTGCCTGAAATTGTCATGGAAGATAGCCATCGGCAACATGCAGCGGGGCTGATGCGTATCAACCACGCGGGGGAAATTTGTGCACAGGCACTGTATGCCGGCCAGGCAGCAACGGCCCGCAACCCCGAGGTCCAGGCCGAGATGCAGCAGGCGGCCGATGAGGAAATCGATCATTTAAGCTGGTGCAAGGATCGTCTGGATGAGTTGGACAGCCATCCCAGCCGGTTGGCGCCTTTATGGTATGCAGGCTCATTCGCCATCGGTGCCGCTGCAGGGCTTGCAGGTGATGGCTGGAGCCTTGGTTTTCTGAAAGAAACCGAGAACCAGGTCGAGGCACACCTCGCGAACCATATTGAAAAACTGCCAGCTGAGGATGCACGTAGCCGCGCCATTTTGGATCAGATGAAAATTGATGAGGCCAAGCATGCGCAAATGGCTGAAGATTCCGGCGCATTTGATTTGCCGCGACCGGTGCGCAGATTAATGAAGCTGACTGCTGGCGGCATGAAGGCGATAGCCTACAAGTTGTAGGCTGCGTAGACGCTACTGAGCTTACTGCTCTTTTGCTTTTTGCCGCAGGGCCTTCAAAGTAAGACCTTCCCCTGCCGTTTTTGATTCACGTTCATTCAGTGAAATCCACTGCATCCGCCAACCTTCGAGACTGTCCGTGTCGGCATAAGGAAATTCATGCTCGTTGTAATTCAAGTCACCGGAAAAAGTGATGGAGCTTGTTTCCACCGGCTCTCCGGGAACAGATACGGTGAACTGGAATAACAACTCAAATCGAATATGATCGGCGTCGGTTTTCCAACCGGAACCCTTCACTTCCCAGGGCGCTGCAAATGCACCGGTGGCCAAACCTGTGTCCAGGTGGAAATTTTTTTCCTTTTCGGTTTCGTCCCAGCTTTGTTTCCGCTTGACCACAGCAGGGCCTTCGGGCTGACTCTTGTTCAACAACTCATACACCAACTGCAACATCAGGGAGGGGGCCTGGATTAAAGGCTCTATATCCACACCCTGTTGTTTGAACCCTTTGGCCAAGAGAACTTGCCCATCGACCATCAATAGCTCGCCGGTCAGCATATCGTCAGGGGCAATCTGTTCAACCATCACCTGCAAGTCGCCACAGTCGCAACGGTGATAACGCCAGCGTGCATGAAAACCTGCGCCAAAATCCACATCCAGCTCGGTTACCACTGAATCGCGCCACAGCGTGCCTTCTTCAATCTGCGCGTTGGCCAGCTGAGGCCCTGCCAGCAACAACGCCAGGCAGGCAATCAACCACCTGGATGAAAATATCATTTGTCTGTTCATCTCAGAAAAACATCCTCTTCAATGCATGACCGGGGTCTTCCTCACGCATAAACGCCTCCCCTACAAGAAAGCTGTTGATGCCTGAGTTCTGCATACGTTTTACATCAGCCGTGGTCCTGATTCCGCTTTCTGTAACCAGCATCTGATCTTCGCTCAACATTTTCTTCAATCGCTCACTGGTGGCAAGTGATGTCTCGAATGTATTCAGGTTACGATTATTCACACCAATCAAATCATGATCAAGTTGCAGCGCCCTTTCCATCTCGGTTTCATCGTGCACTTCGATCAACACATCCATACCGGATTCTTTGGCAAGACCCAGCAATTCCTGCATAAGAGACTGCTCAAGGGCAGCGGCAATTAACAGGATGCAGTCTGCACCCATAACCCTTGATTCCGGAATCTGCCACGGGTCCATCATGAAATCCTTCCGTAGCACCGGCAAGCGGCATGCACTGCGAGCCTCCCGCAAATAGCTGGCATCACCCTGGAAAAAATCCCTGTCTGTCAGTACGGATAAACAGGCAGCACCGGCGGACTCATAGGACCGTGCGATGGCGCCCGGTTGAAAATCCTCACGGATGACACCGGCACTCGGAGAAGCCTTTTTTACTTCTGCAATAACCGCGGGCCCCTTTAACAGGGATTGTCGCAACCCGTTTTCGAAACCGCGTGTCGGCCCACAATCCCGTACCTGCGCGGTCAATTCCTCGATCGGGGCGACGGCCTTACCGGCAGCAATTTCCTCTGACTTGCGTTGAAGTATGCGTTGCAATATGGAAGGAACTGTCATCAGAAGCCCTGCGTCATGTCAGCCAGTTGTGTCATTTTCTTAAGCCCTGCCCCACTGGCCAGCATCTCCCTGGCAATGCTCACACCGTCGAAAACCGACTCAGCGATACCCGCTACATATAGTGCCGCGCCGGCATTCAGGGCAATCATGTGCGCTGCACGTTGAGAGCGGGCGTCTTTTTCACCCGCCAGTGCGGCTTTAATTAATGCCAGTGACGAGGCAGAACCGTCCACTGCCAGGTCCTGCATCGACTCGCGTTCAAAACCCAGTTGCTCGGGTTGCAGAGTGTATTCACTGACTTTTCCGTCTTTAAGCTCTGCGACATGAGTATTGGCGGCCAGGCTGATTTCATCGAGACCGTCATCGGAATGAACCACCAGCACATGTTCTGAACCCAGACGCTGCAACACTTCTGCCACGGGCCGGCACAGGGCGCGGTCATAAACCCCGATCAATTGACGCTTAAGCCCCGCCGGATTCGCCATTGGGCCCAATACATTAAACAGGGTGCGAAGCCCCAGTTCTTTTCGTGCCAGGCTGACGTGGCGCATGGCGCTGTGATGCATCAGCGCAAACATGAAGCCGATACCAAGCTCATTAACACATTGCGCGACCTGTTCCGGAGAAATATCCAGGCGGACTCCCGCCGCCTCAAGCACATCGGCGCTCCCGGAGCTTGAAGAGACCGAGCGGTTGCCATGCTTTGCCACCCGCCCGCCTGCCGCGGCAACGACAAAACAAGCCGCCGTGGACACATTAAACAGGTTGGCGCCATCGCCACCGGTTCCAACGATATCCACCAGGTGGGGGCCATCAACCTTTACCCCACTGGCAAACTCACGCAGCACCTGCACGCCCCCGGTAATCTCGTCGATGGTTTCGCCTTTGATTCGCATACCCAGCAAAAATGCGCCGATTTGTACATCCGTCGAACCAGCCGACATGATCTGGCGCATGACCGAAACCATCTCTTCGGTGGAAAGATTCTGTTTTTCAGCGATTCGACCCAGCGCTGTCTGGATATCCATACCCATAAATATTATTCCGTTTTGTTTTGCAGGGTTGTGTTCAGAAAATTCTGCAGGAGGTCATGACCGCAACGGGTAAGAATCGATTCTGGATGAAACTGTACCCCCTCTACCGGCAGTTGCTTATGTTTGACGCCCATGATCTCTTCGATACTCCCATCTTCCTTTTCGGTCCAGGCTGTAACTTCCAGGCAATCGGGAACCGAATCTTTCTTTAAAACCAATGAGTGGTAACGGGTAGCTTCGAATGGTTGGGGCAAATTGCTGAACACACCTTCACCGCGGTGAAACATCATCGACGTTTTACCATGCATCACTTTTTCAGCACGCACCACCTGGCCACCAAATACCTGTCCGATACATTGGTAACCAAGACAAACACCCAGTATGGGGAAGGTGTCACCCAACTCAGCAACGACATCAAGTGATATGCCTGCATCATCCGGCGTACATGGCCCCGGTGAAATCACGATACCGGCAGGTTGGAGTTCACGAATGCCGGCTGTCGTAATCGCATCATTACGAACCGTTTTTACATCCGCGCCAAGTTCGCCCAGGTATTGCACCAGGTTATAGGTAAAAGAGTCATAGTTATCGATCATCAGGATCATATTTTTTCTATCCACTCGATTTTTGGAGTTATCAATCTGCTTGCGCATCTCTGATGGCTGGCAAACCAGTAACAACAGAATGTCCCTGAGAAATGCTCTTTTTTGCCTGAGTTCCACTGCACCGGCAAAGTGTACCCGAAGTCAGCTAGTTTCAGAATGCCCTTTTTTGTTAGCGCCTGCCCCAGCCAGCACCGAACTCGCCAGTAGTGTCAGCAGCACATTTATTCCGACATTTGGGAATTACAACAAAAATGCCAACAATGTAGCCGTGCCGAGAAATGAGAAGAAGCCTGCAACATCGGTGACCGTGGTGAGGATGATAGATGAAGCGGTGGCTGGGTCTTGACCGGCTCTGGTCAGCAGTATCGGCACAACCGCACCAGAAATGCCGGCAGCGAGCATCGACAGGATCATCGCCACACCGATCACCAGGGATAAACCGAAGGACTTGCTCCATAAATACACGCCTATACCGCAGGTCACAGCCAGCACTGCACCGTCTACCAGGCCGACACGGACCTCTTTATTCAGAACTTTTTTCCACTCGCGCAACCCGATTTCCCGCAGTGCGAGTCCACGCATGGTAACTGCGAGGGCCTGGGCACCCGCGTTACCTGACTGGCCTGCGACCACCGGCAGCAAAATAGCGAGCGCCGTAAATTGTGCGATGATGTCTTCAAACAACCCGACGACTGCTGCCGCAAGAAAAGCGGTCAGCAGGTTAATGTGTAACCATGGCAAACGTTTTTTAATCGCGAAGCCAGCCGACGACAAAACGCGTTCGTCCGCGTTACCGACCATTTTCTGCATACCAGCTATGGCCACCGCCTGTATAGCGCGAAACAGACTTCCGTAACGGACCACGCCCATCAGTTTTCCATCGACGTCGGTCACAGGCAGCGCGTCAAGCCGGAACTGCTCCAGCATTTCAACGATCTCTTCCCGTTGATCCGATGCACTGAGCACCGCTTCGGCGGGGTGCATTATACGTTTCAATGGTACGTCCTCGCCCTCAAGGGCAAGGTCCTGCATATCGACTCGACCTACCAAACGGTTTTCTTCATCCGTAACAAAAATAGAGCGCGCCCTTTGAGTTTTCGAGGCGCGTAACTCACGCAGCGCCTGCTCGACTGTCATCGAAGCCCGGTAGCTAACGAACACACCATCCATCAAGCGGCCCGCACTGTTTTCGGGAAATGATAGCTGGCGTGTCAGGTCCTGTCGCAGGGGCTTCTCCAGACCACTCATTACACTCGCACGTGTCTCTTCATCAAGTGGTGCCAGCAGCACCACCGCGAGGCGGGGTGAGGTCAGGTTGAGCACTTCGGCTTTACGTTCTGCGTTCATACTCGCGAAAATGTCACCCGCCTGCCTGGGAGAGAGATAATCGAGCAAATTGACTAGCGATTCAGTTTTGAGGCCGGAAATTTCGTCGATTTGGTCTTCGAATGGTAAAGCCTCAATAACGCTGGCCGACTGTGCGGGATGCAACATGACATACTCATTTTTGAGCTCGGCCCGGATGCTCACCTCGGACTTCTCCTGTCAAATATCAGCATCAGAAAATACACCATGCAATCGAAATACTGGCGTGACAACTCGAGTCCGGACTGCAGGAAAAGAGTACTTTCACTATCGCTTACGATACTTTCCTCACAATGGGAGCGCGACACATAACCTATCAACTGCCCTTCGTAGTCAATAACGGGCAGACTGGTCAGTCGCCGCCATTCGTCACGATGCTTCAGCGATGACTGTGAAGCCTCGGCAAACACCGGCTTTACCGGAATACGAAAGTCACCGGCCCGGGAATCCGGGTCACGATTTTTCAGAAATTTGACCACGTCCAACACACCGTTTACCGTTCCGTCACTGTGAAGGATAACGATTGGCGCCTCGGGTCCGCCCGGCTGACGCTGAATTGCACTTGCAATTTCAGAAACGGGAGTGGAATCGCGTATTGTCATTAAATCAAGCAATACCAGTTCTCCGACACTACCCTGCGGATATGTCATCAATCGCTGTAACCGGAGACGCTTTGAGCGGTCACTGATGCTGGAAATAAGACTGGCGGAGCGCTCGTGACCTATGCGGCTTAGCATCGTTCGTGCGATGTCGGGGGAGCAACTGCTCAACCACCCGGTTACGACCGGGTCGGGTAGCTCACTCAGAAGGCGGCGGGCAGCTTCCGGTGTTAACCTGGAAACAAGGTCACCTTCCAGGCCATCAGGTATGTCAGCCAGGATCCCAATCGACTCATTCAGATCACTGGAATCGCCAAGCAGTTGCGCAAAACGCTCGGGATCATCCTTCGCAAATCCGCTCAGCAGGTGTTTACTCATCTTCGGTTGGGTCCTGGCGTTTTTCAACAACGATAACTTCAGCAAACCTGGCAGCCGGAATACTCGCTAGCCCCTGCGCGGTCGAGAGTATCAGGCCGGTGCGATGGATTTCCTGCACCGTGCCCTCCAGCCCATCGATCAATAGCCGGTCGCCCGGCTTATAACGTTGCAACTCAACCTGTGCGACAAGGTTTGCCACCAGCGTTTTGGCGCCAAGTGCAAAAGCCAATCCGAGTCCGGCAAAGAACAGGAAAATAATCACCAGCAGAAGTTGGGTGATAAAAGTCAGATCAAGACCAAGGTTTTTGAGTGCAGTAACCGCGGCAATCACGATAACTATACCGTAAGCAACCCGAGGCAGGGTTTTCCCGCCTGAAAGACCACTCAGACCACCCGTCAGGCTGCGGGCCAGCAGACCCATGACGTGTCCAAGAACCAGGATTCCCAGGGTTATGAGCAATTGGTAAGAAAAG
The DNA here is from genome assembly GCA_963759155.1 of uncultured Gammaproteobacteria bacterium. Classification (GTDB taxonomy): domain Bacteria; phylum Pseudomonadota; class Gammaproteobacteria; order Xanthomonadales; family SZUA-36; genus SZUA-36. The sequence continues at coordinate 127,486 of CAVWXX010000001.1, forward strand.
CCCAACAACCGATCAAGCCACTGTGTCAGCTGACCATCACCGACCAGGCTTAAACCAAAAATGACGGACGTTAACAGGATGCCCCAAAATGCCAGGGTTTTAAGCCCGTGTGTAAATGCCGGTGTCAACAGGTCTTTCGGTTCCGCCCCCCAGCGTACTGATACCCGATTGATCCAGGGCACACCGGAACCGATCATGCGGCTGACGACCCTGGCCAATACCCATCCTGCCAGTACCAGCAGCAGCGCAATTATTTCAGGAAAATATTCCAACCACCCTTCAAACATTTCGCTTCCAGACACATTTTTCCCACGAATATCCGTTCACATGAACTGGTTAAAGTATACACCCGGGCACTCGCGAGGATTGTGAATAAACCGTTGGCCTTGGTGGGGGTTAAATGAATAAATAGTTGCACCCTGACCGGTCAGGGGACGAGTTTTTCATAACGCGCCTCCCCGGTTTTCATGTCTTCACCAAACAACTCTACGTAATGAACATCTAAAGACATACCGTTAAGGGTGGCATCAATATACATTTTTTCAAAGTATGAAGGTGCGCCATCAATCGTGACTGTGGCGCGAAACTTTCCCCCATCGCGAACTACCATAACCGCCTGGCCAACATCGGCCTTCATGTGGATCTCCGCCGTCTCCCTGCTTTTGTCGAGCTTTGTCTTGAAACCATAGGCGAAGGTTCGCTGGAGCCAGCTGAGCTCTTGTTTCTGACCCTCCTCATTAAGGCGAATCCAGTAGCCTACAATCGGTTCCTTCTTGAACAACTTGCCATCAGCCGCGACCTGCGCGTCATACTGGACAATATTGGCGTTTTTTGAACGCTCAATATGAAATAACGGCTGACTCGTCAGAGTTTCATCCTGCGCCAATAATGGTGCGCATAGCAGGGTCAAAGCCAGCCATGTGGACAGTCTACGTAACAAAATCATCATCAATCATCGCACAGTTGTTTCACTTTGTGTCCGGAGGGCGAGATTTAGTCCCCCATTGCCGAATCGAGCTCCTTTCTCAGGCGGATGGCAGCACTGTTGGCCCATCGACGTATGTCTCCGGTAACGGTCGCCCTGTTAACAGGCATCGAAAACCGGTCAATACGCCCGGTTGGTGAACCAATCCTGCCACGCTCTGAGATTTTGGCCAGGACTTCTCCTGTCCTGCCATCCAGAAACTCCATCACCAACGTCGCCTCACCTACCGTTGCAAGGTACACTTCGCTCCTTCCAACAAACTGTGGCGGCACCATGGAGACGATGTCGACGACAGCACCCCGCATGATCATGGTGCTCTCGTCGATACTGTCAACAATAGTATAGTTTTTACCCTTGCCCAATTCTTTCAGGAAAGCCTCACTGACAATCTCCTGAAACTTGATCCTATCCTCTTGTGCGATACCAAAGACACCTCTATTGGACGCAGACAAAGCACTGGAGCGCGTCCGTTTGGCCGGGCCGACGTCACGGTAATCAAAGTACGCATCGCCGAGAAAAAGCTTTGTGTACTGGCTGAAATCAACTCCGGTATCAACATAGGTTTCGCGGAACTTGGCCCGCTTTACCTTTTCAAGGCCGGTTGTATCGGTGCTTAAAGGGGCATCACTCTCCTGGGCAGCTAGCGGGCTCAAAAAGAAATAAGATAACAATATCAGCACCATTGCTCTACGAAACATTTTCCATCTTCCTGCGCAGTTGGGTTTCGTATGATATATCCATGATCAGCACCATGACAGCTTAGATACCCGGAATGGTACTTTCAAATTAACCAGTTAGGCATTTCACCGGAAACGAACTACAATGGCTGGCTGTTTTTTTTATGTAATCAACACATCCTGGAGAATCGATATGTATAAGACCCTGGCCCTGCTTGCAGCCCTGCTGCTGTTTGCCGCCCCCGTTTGGTCAGGCGAGTCTGCGCCTGCAACGGACAAACCTTCCCTCTTCACCAGCCAGACCATGAAGCTCACGGCGGTTGTGGAAGCCATCAACCACGAGACACGTGAAGTGACCTTGCGTGGACCGGAAGGCAATACTTCCAGCTTTGTTGCCAGTGAAGAAGCCCGTAACCTGGATCAGGTTAGCGTCGGTGACATCGTTATGGCCGAGTACGAGCAAAGCCTGTCTATCGAAGTCTTTGCCAATGACGGCAGTGAGCCGGGTGCCGGTGAAGTTCTGCTGCTGGCCGTTCCGAACTGGGCGAGATGCCTGGAATGGCAGCCATTGACGCAACGGTAGTTACCGCAACTGTTGAAGAAATTAACCTTGAAAACAACACTTTCAAGCTTAAAGGTCCTTCAGGCGAAATCAATGAGTACGTCGCGCAGGATCCTGAAAACCTCAAAAAGGCCGAAGTTGGTGACCTGGTGGTTATTACCTATACCGAAGCTGTCGCTATTTCAGTAGAAAAAACAACAGCGGAATAAGTCCTCTTTTGTAACAGGGGAGATCGGCGCTCGCTGATCTCCCCTTTTTTTATTCAGCAACCGGTTTCTTGGCCAGCTTTCTTTGCAGCGTCCGCCGGTACATTCCCAGGCTCCTGGCGGTGGCGGAAATATTACCGTCGTTTTCTTTCAGTACTTTCTGAATATGCTCCCACTCGACCCGCTCAACCGACATCGGGCTGAAATCCTCCAACTCATCCTCACGTGGCAAATCACCTGACAGCGCTTTTACTACATCACCGGCAGTAACCGGTTTACTCAGGTATTCAGAAGCACCCCTTTTGATGGCTGTTACCGCAGTCGCAATGCTGGAGTATCCAGTCAGTACGACAATATTCATCTCGGGATTTATTCCAATCAGAAGCGGGATAAGGTCCAGACCGGACTCCCCTTCCAGCTTCAGATCAACGACGGCCATAGCCGGTATGGTTTCTTGAGCCCTGGCCACCGCACCGCTTATGTCAGTCGCAGTCACAACGTCGAAACCGCGTTTACCCATCGCCCTGCCGAGCACCTGCAAAAACACGGGATCATCGTCAACCATCAGTAAAGAGTCATTACTCACAATGTGCTCACTCATTGCCACCATCATCGATTAAAGGCAGTCGAATATCGAACCGGGTGCCGGGCCCCTGCTTATCCGCTAATTCTACCTCACCGCCCAAGCGTTCAATAGATGCCTGGCCCAACAACACCCCCAGACCAAGCCCGCCCTGTTTGCGACTGATACTCTTTTTACCCAGGCTGCCGGCAATATCCGCCGGGATGCCGGGACCGCGGTCTTCGATCGTAATGTTCAGCCAAGCCGCTGAGGACCCGATTTTCAAGGAAACAAACTCCGGACTGGCATCGGCGGCGTTATTCAGCAGGTTCATCAAGGCATGTTGAAGACTTTGATCGTAGCGAATGTTAAGCCGTGCTTCATGCTCCGGAATAGACGTAGCAAGCTTGATTTCAGGACGGGACAGACTCCACTTATCCAGCAAGTTGTCAAAAAACTCCCCAACCTCCGTAACCACCATTCCACTGTCTTCAGCGGTAGTGGAGACCAGGTTGCGCAGCACTTCGTCACAACGTGCAATCTGCTGAGCCAGCAGCGTCATTTCATCATTGAGTTGCGGGCATTCCAGGTCAATCTCATCCACCGTTACCGCCATGGTTGCCAATGGCGTTCTCATTTCATGAGCAGTAGCAGCGGCAATACTCGCCACGCTGATAATCTGCTCATCCCTGAGTCCCGCTTCGCGGTTTTGTGCAATGGCCTGGGCCTGCTGTTTCAGCGCGCCCGACATACGCACGATAAACCATGAAATCAACAAGGCACTAAAGCCAAAATTCACCCACATACCCAGGAAGTGAGCATTCGACATGGCGTGATGACCGGTCATGTTAAATAAGGCCAGGGGTTGGTAATAAAAAAGCAGCAAGGTGTAGAAACCAATGCTGAGAAACGCAAGAAACCAGGTATGAACAGGCCGCAGGATTGCCGCGCTGATAACCAGCGGAATCAGGTAATAACTGACAAGCGGGTTGGTAGAGCCACCAGTAAAATAAAGCAGCAGCGTCAAAAAGAGGACATCCAGCAACAGGTTTGCAAAGAACTCTTTTTCACTCACTGATGTATCAGAGCGCAAACGTAAAAGGATCAATGCATTGATAAGTACCATCACCAGCAGGATTGTGAAAACGGCCAGCGATGGAAACTGCATGGCTTCAGACAAGTGAAACCAGAAAGAACCCGCCAGCAGCACAACAAGCAGAATACTGCGAATCACACACAAACGCAGCAGGTTCTGTCGTGACGGATGTATACCCTGTTTCAATTTACCAAGTGGCATTTAAGCTAATGTAATAGTTTCTGCCCATGCTATACAACCTCTCTCTCAACGGCACGTCACTGCCGGCCACGCGGTTGTACCCGCCCAGGTGGTCCTGGTAGGCCTTATCGAAGATATTTTCAACACCAAGACTTAAATCAAAGGCTTTGCCCAGGCTGATACCACCTCGCAAATTTGCAATCCCCCAACCCGGTGTTCGTTTCTCGCTATTGTAGGCTGAGACCTTGTTTTGCTTTGAAGCCGCAATGCTTTCAAGCGAAATAAAGTAGCTATCACGGTACCAGGTCAGCTCGATGAAAGAGGACAAGGGAGCAATTCGGTAGAGGTTATCGCTAATGTCTTTGCGCTTGCCACGCACATAACCGAGGTTTCCCCTGAGTAACCATGCCTCGCTGATTTCAAACTCATAACCCAGATCCACGCCGTATAGTTTCGCGTCCACGTTGGCAAACTGAAACGGCAATCTTCCGCTTGCCATCATGGCAAACATATTGGCGATCATATTGGTGGAAGGTACACCCTGGATATAGTTGTCGACATCCCGGTAATACACTTCCGGTGTCAGTTTGAAGCGACTGGTCGACCAGTCAACACCTGCGGTCAACTCAATACTCGTTTCCGGTTTGAGGTTGATATCACCGATATAGGTATATCCATCCGCCAGGCCGGCCGTGGCCTCCATTGGCAACCACAGATAGCGTTCCTGATAGCTGGGAGAACGCACCTTTCTGCCCAGACCAAGGTTTACCCTGGTGTTCGCGCTCGCCTGGGTACTCGCCTTGAGCATCGCGCTCCACTGATTGTCTTTTTTATTCCGGTCAGATTCGTTAAAGGCGTCAGCCAGGGCATCGAGCCGATCCTGCTGCGTCCTGTTACTACCCATCAGCGCGAGATTTCCGCCAACATCAGCCGCATCCATACTGACACGGTTGTACCTTAGTCCGGCTTCAAGATCCCAGCCTCCAAGCGACCGCATGGCCTCGGCAAAAACACCAAACCGTTGTCTGTCCACATTGTTGAAGTTGGTGATGTAGAACATGGCATTGGCCGGGTTGCTGATATCAGCGTCATGCTGTTCCCATTTACCGTCAGCACCAAAAACAAAATCCGCGTCACCCGTATTGCGGCCATAGGTCAGCTTGAAGCCATCGGCGTCGCCAAGCGCCAGTGTTTCACGGAACATTTTCATGCCATTCATGGCGGTGGGTGGCGGACGCAATGTAAAGTTGTTCATCACGTGGTCAACCGACAAGGTATTGACCTTGAGGGATAACTCACCATCGCCTATCTTTGAATCAAGACCCAGCGCATATTGCTGACTATCAAAGTAAATGATGTCCATCGGCAAAGCCGGTGTACCACTCACACCGGTTCTGTTAATCACCGCTGCAAGACTCAAATCGACACGGTTAAAGCGATGGCCATACCCCACTCGATACTGTTTACGGTCATATTCGGTTGCTGCGACCGTGCCACCATCAAATTCGTAGTCATCGCCTTTATCAAAACTGGCAGCCACATCCAACCAGTTGGCCTGGTTATTTACACCCGCATAGACCGAACCACCCCAGCTATCAGCGTTGTTTCCGTAGCCAGCTTCGACCCGGCCAAAAGTACCCCATTGGTCGCTCTCCGAGAAATCACTTCTCCGCGCAGAAATGGCAATAGCCCCGCCCAGACCTTCCTCAATTGTTGCGACCGAACCAAGGCCGCGATACAGGGTGACCGATTGAGTGAGTGCCTGCGGAATAGAAGAGAGCGGCGAATCCATCCAATTGGGACCGCCGGAGGTATAGCCCATGCCATCAATCGAAACATTATTCTGCGCACCAAATAATCCACGATACTGACTGATCCGCGTCACCGGTCCATTGCTGTTGCGATTACCGCCAGGGAAAACCCGGAGCAGATCACTATTATCAAGACCCGTATGCGAAACCTCACTTATGCTCAAATCCAGTGAATCATTCGACCTGACCCCGGTGACAACCACGACCTCGATGTCGGAATCATCGGCGTCATCCGTCATATCCGTGTTTCCCGCAAAGCTTGTTAACGGACTCAATAAAAGCAATAAGTAAAATGCAATTGTTGTTCGTGTTTGCACCTGAAATCTCCGGCCTGAAAATAAAGGCCGAACTATACACAGGGAAGGGAGTTCTGAGGATGTGACTGATTGTCGCATGGTGAGGAGCATTCACTCAGACTCTCTGCTATCCCACTTGTTTGCAAACACCACTAGATCTCGATTAAGCACAGAGCGGAGGGGGTGTATTGCCTTCATTCAGGACCGTGCGAGACAGGAGTCGAGCCCGCGCCCCCATGGATGGGTTCACGGCATGTCCTGAATGAAGGCAATACACCCCCTTTGCGGTCTTAACAGACTAGCACCCAAACTTTGACAGGCCGTTCACCGTGTATTCAGCGAAGCAGGTTTATATTGACCCTGAAGCAATCCGTTACACCAATGGATTGCACTGAACTTCGATATTGACCGAAGAGGATATGAACATGAACAGACTGCTGCTAAGCGTATTTTGGATCCTGCTGACACTGGCCAGTCTACCTTCCTTGTTCGCACAAGAAAGTGACTGGCCCCGGACCGTGCCGATGGGACAGGGCATGGTGACTATTTACACGCCACAAATTGATGCGATGGAAGACAATGTTATTCAATATCGCGCCGCGCTCGCCTACCGCGCAACGCCGGGTTCAGAACCCGTGTTTGGAGCGGGCTGGTTTGAATCGCCCGCCAAAATCGATTCTGCCAACCGGATTGTCTCGCCCTCCGGCTTTAACCTGACCGAAACACGCTTCCCGGCCGGAACAAAAGATATCAAATCAGAACTGGCGACCGTGCTGGTACAGCAATCATCCGCCTGGAATCTCGATTTCTCACTTGATGAGCTCGACAGTGCGCTCAAACTGGCCGAGTCAGAAGCAAAGGCGGTCAATACAACACCACCGAAGATTATTTATCGCGATCATCCTGCATTACTGATATCCATCGACGGTGAGCCGGTCCTGCGCGAGATCGAAAACAGTCCCTACAAGGCGGTGATCAATACCCCCTACCCGCTGATTTCAGATGGTAAATATTATTACCTCAATGCCGCCAAGGATGTCTGGTATCGCGCCAGAAAAGCAACCGGACCCTACCAGTTCGCACCCACACCACCGACAGACATCGCAGCCATGGTCAATCCCGACGATGAGTCTACGGCCGAGTCGGAGCCAGGCGAACCGATCACCGCTGCCAATGCACCGGAAATCGTAGTGTCAACCGAGCCAGCCGAGCTTGTGGTTACCGAGGGCCCCGCTGCCTTCGTACCATTGGTTGATGACCTGCTGGTGCTGCAGAACTCGGATGATGATGTTTTCATGCATGTCAGTACGCAAAAATTTTACATCGTGCTTGCCGGGCGCTGGTACCAGGCAGATTCACTCACCGGCCCCTGGGCCTACCAGGCCGCAGATAATTTGCCAAAGGCATTTGCCGATATCCCGAGGGATTCGAATCAGGCAGACTCACGTGTTTATGTTGCCGGCACCGAGGAAGCAAAAGATGCAGTACTCGATGCCCAGGTACCGCAGACCGCCGCTGTCAAACGAGGTGAAGTGGATCTCGAGGTGAAGTATGACGGCGAGCCCGTTTATCAAGCTGTCGATGGCACAGACCTGGTTTATATACAGAACACCGGCTCCACCGTACTCGTTTCGGGCGGCCTGTACTACCTCGTTGAAGAAGGTGTCTGGTATGTGTCTTCGAGCCCGAATGGTCCCTGGCAGGTATCCGACCACCGGCCGGAACAGGTGGATACGATTCTGCCCACTTCACCGGTTTACAACACCAAGTATGTGCATGTTTATGACAGCACCCCAAGCGTGGTCTACGTTGGCTATACGCCGGGTTACACCGGCAGTTACGTCTATCACAATACCATTTTCTACGGCACCGGCTGGTATTACCGGCCCTGGGTTTCACCCTATTATTATTACCCGCGTTTCAGCACCTGGGGCTTTAATGTCAGCTACAACTCATGGAGCGGCTGGAACTTTGGCTTGAGCTGGGGTTGGGGGCCTTTCAGTGTGGGTTATTACACCGGTGGTTACTGGCACCACAACCATTATTGGTACCACCCTCATCATGGCCGCTGGGGACCGGGCAGATACCGGCACCGGCCCGCGCACTATCGCGCTGGTGGCGACCGCTATGCCCATAACGGCAATCGCCGCGGCGGGCATGACGGTGGGCGCAATGGCGGAGGCAATCGCTACGATGGACGCTATGATGATAACCGTTACGACAACAGCCGTGATCGTGGTGGTAACTCCCGTCCACGTGACAACGGTCAGAACAACAATCTCTACCGTGACGGATCGCAACGCGCGAAGATCGCCAATACACGAGACAAGCAAACACGTCCGTCGAATCGTTATGCTGACAATACCCGTGTGGTACAGAACACGGGCAGTGACGGCAAACAGGTTCGAAATTACGCAGGTAAAAGCAAGACAGGCAAAAGCCGGATCGCGCCCGTGACCCCATCCGAACTAAGTACCAAGGCCAGGGTTCGTGATATCAATCAGCAGGCTAACCGTAACAATTTGCTGGCCGACAACAGTGGCAACGTTTATAGCAGGGCCGATAAAAAGTCGAACCGCTATTCCAGCCTGGGTGGCGCAGGGAGCCGCGAGAAAACGACCAAACTGGCCTCAGCACAACCAGCCAAAACCCGCACGTCAGGTGAAAGGGCTTATCGTCAATCCGCTTCGGTGAACAAGACATCCGCCCGCCAACCACAACAAAGGGCCAGTACCAGCAACCAGCGGGCAAAATCAGCAAGCAAAGACCCCGTGCGTTGGTCGCAATCAGCAACAGCGGGTAAAAGCACAAGACAACAGTCACCCTCAAAGGCCAGTGCGGCCAGGCAATCATCACAGTCCCGTAACCCATCGGGTTACAGCAAACAGCGGTCACCGGGAACAGCCAAACCTGTCGCAAGACAGCCAAGGCAGGTGAGTAGCGAGAGTAAATCCGGTCAAAAATCGTACCGGCAAGCCACTGCACCGGTACAAAAACAGCGCAGCTCAAGGTCTGTACCTCAAGCTAAAAGCTCAAAAAGCAGCAGACCCGACAACTCATCGACCGCGCAAAAAGCACCGCGAAGTAACTCACAAAAGAGCAGCTACCGCTCAAGCGGATCAAGTTCACGTAGTAGCGGAGGAAAACGCAGCAGCGGACGACACTCAGACCGGAAGTGAGATTGAAAACCGTGGGTTCAAATAAAAGACGCCGTACCGTGGCACGGCGCCTTGCCATCGTCAACATTCCGGTAATTTCCAGCTGCCGACGTTGAGGAGACTATATTCCCCTCATTCAATATGCTCGGGTGGCGAGAACATGGTTAATAAATACCATACACATGCTTAAAGCGAGCTGAAATTCGCTTTAAGCGCGGGTTAAGTTAGCGTCACAAACCTCTTGATGCACGATCAACAGCTGTAATCAGCGCACGGCCTTTATCACGTGTTTCCTGCCACTCCCTTCCCGCATCTGAGTCGACAACGATTCCCGCACCAGCCTGAACATGCAACTTGCCGTCATGAATCACTGCAGTTCGGATAGCAATGGCCAGGTCCGTGTCATCATGCCAGCTGATATAACCCACGGCGCCCGCGTATATATTACGTTTCACCGGTTCGAACTCATTGATGATCTCCATCGCGCGGAATTTTGGGGCTCCCGATAGTGTCCCTGCCGGAAAAGCAGCACGTATGGCATCCATGGCGCACAGGTTCTCAGCAAGATCGCCCTGCACTTCCGACACAATGTGCATGACATGAGAGTAGCGTTCAATGATCATCTGGTCGGTCATTTCAACGCTGCCGGTCTGCGCCACGCGGCCCACATCGTTTCGACCCAGGTCTATCAGCATCAGGTGTTCAGCACACTCTTTCGGGTCATTCATCAACTCTTCTGCCAGCGCCTGGTCTTCGGCTGCAGATTTACCACGTTTGCGTGTACCGGCAATCGGCCGCAATGTAACCCGGCGATTTTGTACGCGTACCAGCACCTCCGGTGATGAACCGACAATCTGGGTTTCACCAAGATCAATAAAATACATATAAGGTGAGGGGTTGAGGGCCCGCAATGACCGGTATACATCCAATGGCCTGGCCTCGAACGGCACACTCATACGCTGTGACAGCACCACCTGGAAAATATCACCCGCGAGAATATACTCCCTGCACTTTTCGACCGCTGCGATAAAATCCCCGCGATCAAAGCCGTAAGAAAAATCTTCCTCTTTTACCGCATCACCCGAAACCCTTAGACCATAAGCGGTGCCTGAAGAGCGCAACTGGTGTTCGATTTCATCGAGTCTTTTCTGTGCGTTCCTGAAGGCATCCGGCACCTCCGGGTCGGCATGGACGATCAACCACAAGCGGCCTTCCAGGTTATCCAGAACGGCAACTTCTTCCGATAGTAATAGCTCGATATCAGCGGTGCCGAGATCATCTCTTTTATCCAGGCACTTGAGTTTTGGCTCGATCAACTGCACGGTCTCGTAACCGAAATAGCCAACCAACCCGCCACTGAATAAGGGTAGTTCGTCAATAACCGGCACACTAAAGTGCTTTTGTAGCCTGGCAATATGATCAAGTGGATCTGAAACCGTTTCCTCGCTGATCTGCTGACCATAGTCCGAGCTTATAAAACTGTTTCCACGGACCGTATATCGACGTCGGCAAGGCAGGCCGATAATCGAATACCGTCCCCAGGTCTCACCACCCTCAACCGATTCCAGGAGATAGGAGTTTGTTCCTTCCGCCAGCTTCAGATAAACCGACAAGGGGGTATCCAGATCGGCTAAAACGGAGCGAAAAACCGGGATGCGGTTATAGCCTTCAGAACGCAGTTGTTCAAATCGTTCGTTATTCACCCAAAGGTATCCCTTTTGTCAGATGCGCTGGAAAAAGGCGATTCTAACAAGAATCGGACACGGGAATCAGCCAGTAACTACGAAGTCGCCTGCAATCGGGAAGATTTGGCAGGCTGCCAACGCTGATGACCGCGATGAATACACCCAGACTTCTATTCCCATTTATGAAGTGACGGTGAAAACCATCGAAATGCATGAAGGGAAAGAGAAGGAAACACTGAAATCATTCCACATCAAGGCAGGTGACAAAAAACACCTGGGCTGCAGTCTTTCTGATGTTATGCCGTTAACCAGCTACAAGCGGGTGATTGTCAAAGAGACCCAATAGCCCCCTGTTAAGAGTAAGTGACGTGTTACCCGGGCAGGTGAATGGTGAATTCAACGCCCTTGTCTTCCGGTAAATTACAGGCACTAACCTGACCGCCATGTGCCTCAGCTACCAGCCGGACAATATGAAGGCCGAGACCAAGGTGTTGGCCTTTTGCTTGTTTGTCCCGCAAAGACACCAGCGAATCGAACAATTTTTCATGCAGGACATCGGGCAGACGGGTGCCACTATTGGCCACACAAAGCAACCAGGCCCCGTCTTCATGGCGTAATGAAATATCGATCACACAATCCTCTGTCGTCAGGCTGATGGCGTTGTCGACCAGTTTATCCAGCGCCTGGGCCAACAGTTCCGGGGCGCACCGGATTTCACAGTTTTCCACCGGCAAATTAAGATTAATCGTTCGTTGTGTATTGACCGCGCGATAGGCTTCCACACTGTGCTTCAACATGTCACCAAGATCGATAATGGTCCAATCGGCGGTTCTGACCGATCCCTCCAGACGTTGAGCCTCGCTCATGGCGGAAACAATGGCCGCCTGGCGGTTCAGTCCTTCCTGTGCCCTGGCCAGGTATTGACGGGTAGCGGGATCGAGATCCTGACTTGAGAGGTTTTCCAGTGACGAGCGGGTGATTGCAATCGGTGTCTTAAGCTCATGGGACAGCCGCCCGGCAAGCTTTTGCAGATAGTTGGTATATTCGGCCACTGATCTGAGCAGTTTCTCTGTATTGCGCGCAAGTTCGCCCAGTTCATCCGACGAAGTGGTCATTGGCAGGTCAGAAACACGTCCGTTGTCATCCATGGCGCGACTGACTGCACCACTGAGCTTTTGTACGCGGTGTGATAAACGTGAAGCAAATAACCATAAGCCAGCGGCAAGCACTACAACCAGCAACAGGGCGATTAACGAAAAACGACCCAATGCCCGGTTGGTCATCAACAGCAAGCCTTCGGATCGGGTTTCAAGAACCACAGCACCAATGACCTTGCCACCTGCACCAGCCGTAGCCTCATTATCAAACACCGGCACGGCCACCCGGTTGTACACGGCGGCACTTTCAGCATCCCGGTTCCACAGGCTGTCAACGCCGCCAAGTAACGTTAATTTAAGCAGCCCTGGTTCAAAACGAACCGGCCAAAGAGGTGGCTTTTCACGCAGCGGCATATCCGAATCCGCAACCGCCTGGTAAAGCACACGCTCTGCCCACGTCAGTTCACTGTTAGTGGTAACCGCCGGGCCCGAATCAGCAACAACCCAGCCATCGGCCTGCACCAGCCAGGAACGGGTATTGCCGGGTACAGTTTTTGCCAACCAGCGCGACACACCGTCATGCCGGCTAAGCAGTTCCAGCCAATCGCCCTGCTGCCTGCCTTTCAGGGTGCCGGCAGAACGTTCATACGATACGCCTTTCATGGTAAATGCCGGTGCCACCGCAGCCACGCTGATTCGTTCAACATCACCGGGCAGACTCAATTCAACGGTGTAACCTTCCGCATCATCCATCCAGGCAGCATTCAGCCGGGTACCGCTGCCACCCGTACTGCTAATTACCAGGGGTCCGGGAGCCTCGGTTGAAATCATGTAACTGAACTGGCCACGGTTACTTTGCAGGTACAACATCACACCTGCCCTTTCGCTGATATCGCTGGTGCCGGTGTTGAATGTGGTGGCGCTGATCTCACCCGGGTCGAATACCTTGAGCGCAAGGTAGAAGTGAGTTGCATAACGTCCGGCAAGAATGTCGAGCTTCAATTGCCCGCCCTCTGACTCAAACGAAAGACTCTGGTCGACCTCGGGCCAGTCCGTTAAATAACCATCCGCAATCGGCTCCTCCGTCAGTTGACGTAATGGCAGAGCCTGACCACGGGCGAGTTTCAACTCAGCATGATATTCCTGTGGTAAAACTTTGCTTAGCGTCTGTGCAGAATCCAGCAATGTTTTTTCCTCGGCCTGGCGAAGAAAATTTTCAAGTTCCTGCACCAGTTTCCAACCGGACAGCGGTAGCAATAGGGTCAGTAGCGATAGCGCCAGTAGCTGGTTTCTTAAGCGCATTGCAGTCGCCGGCGCTTAGCCTGCGGAGCCATTCCAGCGATAACCTGCACCATATACGGTATCCAGTTTGTCAAAGGACTCATCGCTTTCTTTAAATTTCCGCCGGATTCGCTTTACGTGGCTGGTAATGGTCTGGTCATCAACCAGTATATTGGCATCGTCCATTAATTGCTGACGTGAGCGGACATTGCCGGGGTGACGGGCAAGCGAGCGCACGATCCACAATTCGGTCACGGTCAATGGAACATCGTTGCCGTTCCATTTCACCTCCATTCGATCAGTCGACAACTTCAAGGCGCCACGATCCATCCATGGGTTGTTGTCTTGCCCGCCAGACAACATTTCAACACGGCGAAACAAAACAATGATCCGGGCCATCAGGTGCGGCAGACTGATATCCTTGGTGAGGTAGTCATCGGCGCCCAACCTCAGACCGGAAATCACATCCGGGTCGGAATCCCTTGCAGTCAGGAACATGATCGGCAATGTGCGTGACATTGACCTTAGTTCACGGCACAACTCAAACCCGCCTTCAACGTCATCACCCAATCCGACATCGATGATAACCATGTCAGGCAGACGGCTTTGAAATGCAGCCATTGCACTCTTGCGGTCTCCATAGCCGCTCACCAGGTAACCCTGGCGACGCAGCGCGTCCTCAAAGTTTTTGCGAATGGCAATTTCGTCTTCGACAATAGCAATACGTCTCGGCATATCGGTTCCGGCTGTTCCTGTCCTGATGCGGCCTAGTTTAAGGCCTCAGCACATGGGTATGCATCCAATACGAAAGCATTGCCATATTTTTGCCCTAATCAGGTCTGGTTTCATCATTTTTCAGCCACGGCAAACGCATTTTGGCACTGTTTAATAGGCCGTGAACCAGACAGGGGAATCAGGGCATGTCCAAACTTTCAAGTACAAAAACCCGCAGCAACCAACCTCATACCAGGTCAATCCGTGACGAACTCGAAAAACGGGCCTGGATTCAAAATCCAAAACTGGCTCTGCGCCTGCGCAACAGGCAAGCAATCGAAAAGCGTCACGGCATCAGCTGCTTTGAAAGCACCCGGCGTATCAGGAGCTGGCAGGACCGCACACTATTGACACTCATAGCCGTTCTACTTCTGCTGTTTGTGGTGCGAACAGAAACCGCTATTGCTGATGAGCAGGTATGGGGTCTCAAAATGAAGAGTGATTCGGGCGTGTTCACCGAACTGGCAGTCAATACCGATATTCAGCTTGATATTACCGGCCTGGTAGCACGGGTCGAAATCACCCAGCAATTCACCAACCATGGCAGTCATTGGGCCGAGGGTGTCTACCGTTTCCCATTGCCGGCCGATGCAGCCGTGGACCGTCTGCGGATCAAGGTGGGTGAGCGGTTGCTGGAGGGTGAGATACAGGAAAAAGAAATCGCAAAGCAAACCTACCAAAAAGCCCGCAAAGCAGGTCAGACTGCCACCATCGTTGAACAACAGCGTCGCAATCAGTTTGAAACACGGCTGGCCAATATCGGCCCGGGTGAACTCATAGAAATCACCATTGGCTACCTGCAAAACATAAGCTACAGCGACTTCAGTTACCACCTGCGTTTACCCATGACCTTCACACCTCGCTGGGAACCCGGCCACATATCACCCCCGGTGCCTGGCGTTGTCACAGCACCGGTACCACGTCTCATACCTGCGGCATCGGCTACCGGTCACCGGCTTGCCTTGCAGGCCAGGATCATCAGTACAGCAAAATTTGCCGCCATTGAAAGCCGATACCACGATGTGGACATCCGGCAGTTTGAAAACGGCTATACCATCGAGTTGCTGAACCCGGATGAGCTGAGTGACCGCGATTTTGAGCTGAGCTGGACACCTGCACTGCAGACACAACCCAGCACATCGTTAACCACCTTCAATGATGGTGAATCAGTCTATGCCCAGCTGATGCTGGCACCCCCATTGGCAAACTCGATCACCCCACAAGCCAGGGAGGTGATCTTCATTATCGATACGTCCGGCTCCATGGAAGGCGCTTCGCTGGCACAGGCAAAGGCGGCGCTTGGGCATGCTCTCAGGTCATTGGGAAGCGATGACCATTTCAACCTGCTGCAATTCAACTCCAATACTGAGCAGCTTTTTGATCAGTCCGTGCCGGTCACTCAGCATAGTATTTATCTCGCACAGAACTTCATCACGGGTCTCAGCGCCAATGGTGGTACAGAAATGGCTGCCGCGTTGACAACAGCATTAAGCCTGCCGGATATACCGCAATTGATGCGCCAGGTTGTGTTTATCACCGATGGCGCGGTGGGAAATGAAACCGAACTCTTGCAGATGGTTGCCCAGGACCTCAACAACAGCCGCATGTTCACCGTTGCCATCGGGCATGCCCCGAATAGCTGGTTTATGCGCAAGGCCGCCGAGATTGGGCGCGGCAGCTATGTTCATATCGCCAAACCTGAAGAGGTCGCAGAGCAAATGAATGGACTCTGGGGCCGTATCCAGCTTCCAGCCCTCACCGATATCTGCATCGAGTGGGGTGACTCCGCCGAGTACTACCCTGAAATCATCCCGGATCTTTATGCAGGTGAACCCTTATGGCTGCTTGCCCGCCTCCCTTCAGAACCCACCTTAATAGGACTGTGTGGCACTCTCAATGGAATGGATTGGACCCTTGATATCAACGGTTGGGACGCCGCCAGCAGCGCACCGGGTGATGATAACCTGGCCAAGCTTTGGGCCCGTCAGAAAATCGAGGCGCTGGAGGACAGCCTGATGTTTGGCGCTGATCCTGAGCTGACACGTCTCGAAATTACCGGCGTGGCACTGGATTATGGTCTGCTGACCCGTCACACGAGCCTGGTCGCCGTTGACAAGACACCTCGACGCGATACGGCAGACGCGCTGGCACGGACCGATATCCCTGGCCTGCTGCCATCCGGGAGCAGTACACAACTTGCCACTTATCCGAAAACAGCAACCGGTTGGCTGGCTCAGCTCTTTCTCTCAGCCTTTGTCCTGCTGTTGTCTTCAGCGATGCTGTTGTTCAGCGGCAGCCGTTTACCAATGACGAAACACTCCACCACTTAGCCGTGAGCCTCCTCCACATGCTAAGACGTCACTGGTTATTGGCGGCGGTGAGTTTCACCGCCGCAGCTTTTTCATTCGATGCCCTCTGGGTTCCGGTCAAAGCCGAGCTCGCCCAACACCTGCTGGAAAGGGCCTGGCTACGCACGCTGGCGGGTGAGCCCAATGCAAAACCCTGGCCCTGGGCCGATACCCGCGCTGTTGCAGTTCTGGAAGTACCCCATCTTGGTTTACGTGAGGTCGTGCTGGAAGGCAGTTCAGGCCGAAATCTCGCCTTCGGGCCGACACTGGTTAATACAAGGCGGCTTGAGGAATCATCGGATCGCGTGCTGAGCGGTCACCGCGACACTCATTTTAATTTCCTGAAGGAACTGAAAACCGGTGATCTGCTGCGCCTGCGCACCGCAACGGAAATACGTGACTACCGGGTAAGCTGGCAGGAAGCTGTTGACAGCCGCCATCAGCAACTGGTCATTGATAACAGCATGGATCGTTTAACCTTGTTGACGTGTTATCCATTCGAAGCCCCGACCGCCGGTGGACCACTGAGGTGGGTGGTTACCGCACTACCTGAATCCTGATAGTCGTAATATCCCCCCCGGGAAAGCGGGAACCTTCCAATGCCGACAGAGTTTTAAACATTGGCGCCATGCTCGCGGCGCAGGCCGGAATCTCCTGATGACGTCTTGCTTCCGGAGATTAACCGTCGATGTTTTTCCTCATCTTGGCAATGGTCGCAGCATAGTCATCGGTGCCAAAAATCGCTGAGCCGGATACGAAGGTATCCACACCCGCCTCCGCCAGGCTGCCGATATTATCTACGGTGACACCACCATCAATCTCGAGCCGGATATCCTGTCCCGTCGCATCGATCAGTGACCGGACACGGGCTATCTTTTCCATCACATAGGGGATAAAACTCTGTCCGCCAAAACCGGGATTAACCGACATTAGCAAAACCATATCGAGTTGCTCCAGCGACCAATCCAGAATATTGAGTGGCGTGGTCGGGTTAAAAACAAGACCGGCCTGGCAGCCGTTCTCCTTGATCAGGTTAATGCTGCGGTCCACGTGAATACTGGCTTCCGGGTGAAAGGTGATCATGCTGGCGCCGGCCTTTGCAAACTCAACGATAAGGTCATCGACCGGTTGCACCATCAGGTGAACATCAATTGGCGCCGTAATACCGTGCTTACGCAAAGCCTTGCAAACCATCGGGCCAATGGTCATGTTAGGGACAAAATGGTTGTCCATCACATCAAAATGTACCCAGTCTGCACCGGCATCCAGAACTGCCTGTGTATCTTCACCCAGGCGGGCAAAATCTGCGGAAAGAATTGAGGGGGAAATAACGCTGTGTTGTTTCATGACAGTCTCCAGTTGGGGTCAGGGAGCCTATGAAAACCCGTTGGTGAAGTATATCGTGATTTAAGAACCTCGGAAACTTTGCCTGCTACTTGATCCCTTGTTCTGCCTTGATCCTGTCATAGGCGGCATTGATTTCCCGAACCCGTTTTTTGGCAATTTCCATCATTTCATCAGGAAGACCCTGCGATGCCAGTTTGTCTGGATGATACTGCGAGACAAGTTTACGGTAGGCTCGTTTCACTTCCTGTGGCTTGGCATCGGACGTTAAGCCCAATGAGGCATAGGATTTTGATAAAACCAACCCCCGGGTGCTCGACCCTCGCGGTCCTCCCGATGCCGGTTCCGGCTCGCCCTCGGCCTGGCGTGCACGCAACATGGCGTTGAACACATTGATAGGAATATTCAAGACGGTGCGTACACGTTCAAGAATGGCGTCTTCACCCACACTCAGCTTGCCGTCGCTTATAGCCGCCTCCAGCAGCAACTCCATAAACATGATACGCAACTCGTAGCGATGCCGGGAGTGCTTGGCAAATGCCTGCAGAGCGCCATGAAGATCAAAATCAGGATTCGAGCCCCGTTGAAAAAAGCGAATGGCCAGTTGTCGCTCCGCATCGGTAAGCATCATGCGGTTCATCAAGCGCTCTGCCGCTTCGATTTCAACCTTTGTAATACGCCCATCAGCCTTGCTGATTTGACCCAGGGTCGAAAACAAGGCATGGAAGAAAGTATCGCGTGTTCGATTAGTACCTTTTAGCCCGGACAGAAATCGATCCAGCAGATGACCGACAAAAAGGCCAAACACCAGGCCCACCAGACCGCCACGCATGACGCCAATGACGCCTCCAATCAACTTTCCCCACCATACGCCGGGGATTTTGAATCCGGTGTTATTCGACAACGCTGTATTTCCTTATTCGAAGCTGAGCTCAGCAAGTATATAATTGCAGTTTAGCTTGTCACAGAAAAAAAGGAACCAAACGTGACTAATTCTACAAAAAATGCCTATACAACCGACATGCTCAGCTGCCTGCCGCTGATCCACCAGGGCAAGGTACGCGACAGTTTTGCACTTGATGAAAATCACATGTTGATTGTTGCTTCCGACCGCCTTTCAGCGTTTGATGTGGTCCTGCCCGACCCGGTCCCCGGAAAAGGTGCATTGCTTACCAGGGTATCCAACTTCTGGTTCGAAAAAACAAAACACATCATCGACAATCACCTGACAGGCATCCCGGTCAGTGATGTGATCGCTGATCCCGCGCTTGCGGCTCTAATACAAGACCGTTCGGTCATCGTTCGACGGCTCAAGCCATTGCCGGTGGAAGCCATCGTTCGTGGTTACCTGATTGGTTCGGGCTGGAAGGACTACCAGCAAACAGGTTCCGTATGCGGTATTGGGTTACCACCGGGCCTGCAACAGGCAGACCGTTTACCCGAAGTTTTATTCACACCGTCAACCAAGGCGGCCGCCGGCGATCATGACGAAAATGTTGATTTCGACACCGTTGCCAAGACAATAGGTGAAGACCTGGCCAGCCAGATCAAGGACGCCAGTATAAAAATATACGAGTTCGCCGCTGCCTATGCGCTTGAGCGTGGCATTATCATTGCCGATACCAAATTCGAGTTCGGGCTCGATAGCGATGGAAAGTTGTATTTGATGGACGAGATACTGACCCCGGATTCTTCACGTTTCTGGCCAAAGGACAGCTGGCAACCAGGAACCAGCCCACCGAGTTTTGACAAACAGTTCATACGTGATTATCTCGAAACCCTGGACTGGGATAAAAAGGCGCCCGGACCGAGGCTGCCTGCGTCGATCATTGAATCAACCGTACAAAATTATGCCAATGCCTGCCGGATTCTGACCGGGGAGGATTGCTGATCAGGGCTGGAACCGTGCGCTTTGGGAGAAACCGGTTCTACACAGTCATGACGAATTATCTTGAGCCAGGGCCTGTTAAAGGCCCTGTGAGGGAAGCTTAATCTTCCAGTAATTCCTCGTAAGCCTCTGCATCTTTCATGCTGTCAAGTTCTTCGGTGTCTATAAGCTCCAGCTCAAACAACCAGCCATCACCATAAGGGTCGGCATTGATCAATGCCGGATCAGACTCGAGCTCCTCATTGACCGCAACCACCTGGCCGGACACCGGCGCATAGATATCTGATGCCGCTTTGACCGACTCGACAACCGCACAGGGGTCACCCTGGGAGATGTCGTCACCCACAACGGGTAGCTCAACGAAAACCAGGTCCCCAAGTGCTTCCTGGGCATGGTCGCTGATACCAACGCGGGCATTGCCGTTGTCCTCGATGCTGACCCATTCATGGGATTCCGTGTACTTCAGATGCGATGGGATATTACTCATTTTGTTCTGCCCTTTGGTTAAGTTTGTGCTCAGCGCTTTACTCAATATCAGAATTCTAGCCGTTAAATGACACCCTCGCAAACCGTTCCGTTGCGTGCGAACGGGGGCCTCACAATTCGGCAGTCCAGCAGCTTGCCGCGAATATCGACCTGGCAGGTTTCAGACGCGCTTTGGGGTATCCTGGCAAATGCGATGGCCTTTTGTAGTGTGGGGGAAAAACTTCCACTGGTCGTGACCCCGTCACCGGCTTGAGTAATGACCCGTTGTCCCGGTCTCAATACGCCACGACCCTCTAAAACCAGGCCAACCAGCTTTTTCTCAAGCCCTTGCGCTTTTTGCTCGAGTAATGTTTCCCTGCCAATGAACACGCGATCATCTTTTAAGGCCACGGTCCAGCCCAGTGCCGACTCCAGTGGTGTGACGCTCTCATCCATGTCCTGACCATAAAGATTCATACCCGCTTCAAGACGAAGCGTGTCCCGCGCGCCAAGCCCACAGGGCGCCACACCGGCTGCCAGCAGTTGCTCCCATAGCACTACCGCTGCTTCCGCCGGTAACGAGATTTCGAAACCATCCTCGCCGGTATAGCCGGTACGTGAAATGAACAGGTCACCGAACTGTCCCGCATTAAACGGTTTCATCTCTGCCGCGGCCGAGGCGTCACTTTCCGGCAGCAAGGCTAAAACAGTCTCGCGCGCCAATGGCCCCTGAACGGCAATCATGGCCAATTCCGGTCGTTCTTCAACCACAACATCAAACGCCTTTGCCTGCAGGTTAATCCATGCAAGGTCCTTGTCATGTGTGGCAGCATTCACAACCATTCTGAAAAATGTTTCATCCAGAAAAGTGGTGATCAGATCATCGACTATGCCACCCTCTTCATTCAACATACAGGTATAAAAGGCCCGGCCTGGTGATTGCAGCTTGGCAACATCATTGGCCAGCAGATAGCTCAGAAAGTGCCTGGCCTGCGCACCGTTGATATCCACAACCGTCATATGAGAAACATCAAACATACCCGCCGCCTGGCGTACCTTGTTGTGCTCCTCGATCTGCGAACCATAGTTGATGGGCATTTCCCAGCCACCAAAGTCAACCATGCGGGCGCCAGCGGCAATATGGGCGTTATACAAAGGGGTGTGTTTTGACATCGGCCGAATCTCCGTGAGCGGGAGACCAATATAACCACCAGCCAAAAAAATGCAATGCCGGTTTGTCATCGAACAGGACACACTGGATGACAATGACTTTGACATCAGCCTGCACGGCGCCGGGAGAGTGCGCCGAACCATTGTTTAGGCACACCCAATCCGGACCCGGTCAGCGCAGCACTCTTTTATTAGCCGCATCAAAACTGGTGCAAGTACCATTGTTCTCATCTTTCATTCAAGCGGTCGTGATATATTGACCGTTTTTATCAAAATGGAAATGGTCACAGAATATGGGTAATCGGCTTTCTAAAATTTATACACGCACCGGGGACAAGGGCACGACTGGTCTGGGTGACGGGTCACGTGTCGACAAGGACGACCTGCGGGTGGAGACGTTTGGCACCGTGGACGAGTTAAACAGCCTGGTTGGCCTGGTACTGGCAAGCGAACTTGATGAACCCGTGCGCACCTGCCTGACAAGGACGCAGCATGAGCTATTCGACCTGGGTGGTGAGTTATGCATGCCGGGTTACACCCTGGTACCCGAAGATTGTGTTGATCAGCTTGAGACCGACCTTGATCGCTTCAACGAAGACCTGCCGCCATTAAAGGACTTCATATTGCCCGGTGGATCTGAAGCCGCGGCCCGATGCCATCTTGCACGCACTGTATGCCGGCGCGCGGAGCGCCTGATGGTCTCGCTGGCAAAAGTTGAGGATATCAATGAAGTAAGCATGCGTTACCTGAACCGCTTATCCGACCTGTTGTTTGTATTAGCCAGGGTACTGGCCAGGGCAAACGGCGGAAAAGAGGTCCTTTGGGTTCACGGCGATAAACGCGGGAAAGCAGAATAGCATTCTTACGGTCTGTTGAAACGCAAGTATGCCACTGTGGCATGTTTGAGGCTTTGAGGCTTTGAGGCTTTGAGCGCCTGTAAATAAAGAGGATAGGAAATGGATCATGCAACACTGATAGTACTACTGGCCTTACTTCAATATGTCTGGTTTACCGGCCGTGTAGGTCTGGCGCGTGGAAAATACGGTGTTAATGCACCGGCCTGTGATGGTGATGAAAACTTTGATCGTCTTTTCAGAGTCCAGCAAAACACCATGGAGCAGTTGATCGTGTTCATTCCGGCCAGCTATATCTTTGCCTACTACTTAAGCGAACTATGGGTGCTGTTACCGGGACTGGCGTTCATTATTGGCCGGTTCCTGTATTCAGCCGAATACCAGAAAGACCCGAAATCACGCACGCCGGGAATGGCCATAACACTATTGGCAAATGTGGCATTGGTGCTCGGCGGGCTATTTGGATTGGTAACAGCGATGTTTTTTAGCTAAACATTTGCTGATAAATGACACGCTGCCAGTATTTGGAGGTCCCCGCTTTCGCGGGGATGACACTGCCAGTTGCTGGTTAAAACTTGAACTATTGTTAACCCAACTTTGGAAAGTTGAAATCCGCTCCTTCGCGAATACCGGTCTTTAAGCCGGAACATGCAACGCGCCCGGCGCAGAGCCGGCATGTTGAACGCCCGGTTGCCTGTAAACGGCATCCAGAATGATTCCAAAGACTGCTTGGTTGGATTCATTCCGGATGCTCTTACATAGTTAAATCTCAGGCAGTTTTGAGCGCCTCAACCGCAGGTACGTAGTCATAACCGAGGTCACGCGCAACATCTTTGTACGTAACCATACCACGATGCACATTCAAACCTTGAAGCAGATGAGGATCATCCAGCATCGCTTGCCTCGGGCCTTTGTCCGCCAATGCCAGCGCAAATGGCAGCGTTGCATTATTCAGTGCGAAGGTAGAGGTGCGTGGAACTGCACCCGGCATATTGGCAACACAGTAGTGCACGATACCGTCAACCACGTAAGTTGGATCCTGGTGCGTGGTTGCATGTGAGGTCTCAAAGCAACCGCCCTGATCGATGGCCACATCAACCAGTACAGAACCCTTCGGCATGATGGAAAGATGCTCGCGGGTGACAAGTTTTGGCGCTGCCGCACCCGGTATCAAAACACCACCAATAACAAGATCAGCGTCCCTGATATGCCGCTCAATTGCATCTGCATTTGAGTAGACCGTCTGGACGCGGGCATCGAAAGTAACATCAAGAGCGCGTAATACATCGAGGTTACGGTCCAGCACGGTGACGTTGGCACCCATGCCGATAGCCATCTGGGCCGCATTGAGGCCAACCACTCCGCCGCCGATTATGACCACTTTGGCAGGCTCAACACCAGGTACACCACCGAGCAAGACGCCCGAACCACCATGGGCTTTTTCAAGACACCAGCAACCCGCCTGCACCGACAGGCGCCCGGCGACTTCTGACATCGGCGCCAATAACGGTAGCGTGCCTTTACGATCCGTTACGGTCTCATAAGCAATACAGGTCGCACCGCTTTTAACCAGCTCTTCAGTCTGCGGCGCATCAGGCGCCAGGTGCAGGTAGGTATACAGCGTGTGATCAGGTGTCAGCATTGCGCGCTCAACCGCTTGGGGTTCCTTGACCTTGACGATCATCTCAGACTTTGCAAAAACAGTCGGAGCATCATCAAGAATCTTCGCACCAGCCGCTACATAGTCGTCATCCGACATACCGATACCGACACCGGCGTTGGTTTCAACAAAGACTTCATGACCATGGTTAACCAGTTCACGAACGGAGGCAGGCACCAGGCCCACGCGAAATTCATTATTTTTGATTTCTTTAGGTACACCGATTCTCATGACAACACCTTTAAGTATGTGAAAAGACTATTTTATCTACAATAAAGCAGTTTTATTCTCCATTGATAATTGCTTGATAGTGTTTTAATCTGCGCAAACCTTGATATATAGTGCAATCAATGAAAAAGAAAGCAAAAAACCCCAAGGTATTGGATCGCACCGACCGGCGCATACTGGAATGCCTGCAGGTCGATGGGCGGATATCAAATGTGCAACTCGCCCGCAAAGTTAACCTGACGCCTACCCCCTGTATCGAACGCGTCAAACGTCTTGAAAGACAAGGTTATATTCGTGGGTACACGGCCTTGCTGGACCCCGAACTGGTCGATGCGAGCCTGCTGGTATTTGTTGAAATCGACCTGTCTCACAAATCACCCGACGCTTTCAGAAAGTTTCGCGAGGAGGCACGGCACCTGCCGGAGATTATGGACTGCCACCTGGTATCAGGGAACTTCGATTACCTGATAAAGGCCCGTGTGAAAGACATGAAGGCCTACCGAAGACTACTGGGGGATAAAATACTTTCACTGCCGGGTGTCAGCGGTTCACGTAGCTACGTGGTCATGGAAGAAGTTAAAGAAACGCTCAGCCTGGCTTTGTTTTAATTGTATTTACTACGGCCCCCCGAATATAGAATGCCCTTATGAGCACGATTATTATCAAGCACGACGACTGTTTACGTCACGACCCCGGTCCCAGGCACCCTGAATCCACACGGCGGGTCAATGCGGTCATAAGCGGATTGGAAGACCTCAAGGGCTTGCAACACCTGCCCGCACCAAGTGCAACTGAGGAACAGATTTTACGTGTTCACCCACAAGCGTTCTGGACTGACATCATGGCGAGTGAACCATCGGAAGGAACTGTTGCAATAGATGCCGACACCTTTCTCAGTAACGGTTCGGTCGATGCGACACTGCGGGCAAGTGGTGGTCTCTGCTATGCGATTGACCAAATTCTCGAAGATAAGACACTCAGGGCATTTTGCGCCGTCAGGCCACCCGGGCATCATAGCGAAACGGAAACCGCGATGGGTTTTTGCCTACTCAACCACGTCGCTATCGGCGCTCGTCACGCACTTGAAAACCCTGCGATCAAACGGGTCGCCATTATCGACTTTGATGTACACCACGGTAACGGTACACAGGCTATTTTTGAAGACAGCCCCAATGTTTTGTTTGTCTCCAGTCACCAGTTACCACTGTACCCCGGCACCGGTGCTGCCGATGAAACCGGTTGCGGCAATATTTTGAACCTGCCATTGGCGCCGGGCGATGGCAGCAGAAAATTCAGAAAGACATGGAGCCAGCATGGTCTGCCCGCTGTGCATAGTTTTGCACCCGATCTGATTCTCATCTCTGCAGGCTTTGATGCCCACCAGCGCGACCCCCTTGGACAAATAGAACTCCAGGATGCGGACTACCACTGGATCACCCGGCAAATTTGCGACATCGCAACAGACAGTTGCCAGGGACGGGTAGCATCCATTCTCGAAGGCGGTTATGACCTGCAGGCACTGGCCACCGCCAGTCGTGCCCACGTGAAGGCACTCACCTGCTGATTTACGTTGAGAGCCATAGTAGAATGACCTTTAAAGATTTTTTGGGCACTGGTAACGCGGGTGTAGTTCAATGGTAGAACTTCAGCTTCCCAAGCTGACTACGTGGGTTCGATTCCCATCACCCGCTCCACTCCCCAACACCAGGAAACCCTGCACCCATGTTCACGAAAGCAATCGTCAGAACACCCTGCCGTTCAATGGTGGACGGATTAAGCAGCGCCAATCTCGGCCGGCCCGATTACCAGAAAGCAATCCTTCAACATGCCGACTATGTTGACGCGCTTAAAGAATGCGGACTACAGGTCACGACACTGCCCGCAGATGAGAACTTTCCGGATTCAACATTCGTAGAAGACGTTGCGTTAATGACACCCCATTGCGCCATCCTGACTAACCCCGGGGCCCCAAGCCGCCGGTTGGAAACACGGTCGATGCTGGAAACAATCAGTGAGTTCTATTCAAAGGTGGAACTAATCGATGCTCCTGGAACAGTCGAAGCCGGTGACATCATGATGGTGGGCGACCATTACTACATCGGCCTGTCAGAGCGCACCAACCAGAACGGTGCTGAGCAGATGATTGCCATTCTGGAAAGTTACGGCATGCAGGGTTCAGTCGTTGAGCTAACCGAAGTCTTACATCTGAAAACCGGCCTTGGCTACCTGGAAAACAACAACCTTCTGGTCTGTGGAGAGTTTTTGAGCAAGGCGGAGTTTCAGCAATACAACCTCTTAAAAGTCTCCCCCGAAGAAGCCTATGCGGCGAACAGTGTATGGATAAACGGTACAGTACTCACACCAAAAGGGTTCCCAAAAACCAGGTCTCTGATCGAGTCTGCCGGATATAGAATTCGTGAAGTCAATGTTTCCGAGTTCCAAAAACTCGATGGTGGGCTCAGCTGTCTTTCATTGCGGTTTTAAAAACCGGCCAGTGAGGTTCAGCCAGGGTTCATCAACAACTGGTAAACTGCAAGCACTCCTATCGTACATATAGTTCTTAGACATTCACAATATAAGTGAAAAGAGCAATGAAACTGACCAAGATTCTCTACCTCTCAATTTTATCAGTGTTAACGCCAATCATATCGGCGTATGCAGACTGTCCGGAAACACCGAATGGCACCCACGTCTGGCTTGGTTTGGATACCTCTATTCCAACCCTGGCAGTCTGGCCAGACCGGCCGGACATCCGGGAACTGGATCTGCTGCGTGTACAGTTGGCGTGGGTGCCTGCTGACCCTGAAAGGCGTTACGTCGATCAACACATCATCGATATTGACTGGGTAAAGCAAACACATACAAATGTGGATGTTTGGGACGGCGAATTGCAGGCCATCACAATCCGGGATTTGCATCCGGTCAGATTGGGCGTTGAAAGCAATTTTGAAACAGGTCAGATACATATCGAGAGTTGTCCGATATATAACTCCGCAGGACCCTTACTTCTGTTTGCATACTATGGTTTTGACGGGAAGATACTTGAGACACTGGTGTCGAACGGAAGAGTGACGAACCAAAAGGTTTCAAATGTGATTTCAAATAGCTTCAATAATGGTCTGGCCTTCAATATGACTGAGGATGTTGCAAGGGCCACCGGTGCTATACCCGGCCACTACCTGGCCCAATCTTTTCTGTTTCAAAATCTAGCGCCTTCAGTTGCTTTTCTTGAAGAGTATCCGACGGCTTTTTTTGACGCTGAAAATGCGATTGTGATGCAGAGTCGGGTTTATGTGACGGACAATGAAGCATCGGCATCTTTGCCACTATCCATCGCCGGGGTGTTCAGCGATGGCGTAAATGTCATGGACGGCGATAACCGGGTCCGCAACCTTGAGCAATATTTGGGTACGGTGCAATTCCAATCAAGAAACGGGGATAATCCAAGCAGGTACAATCTGGTCATTGAAGCCAGGCCCGAACTGAAGATTGAAACAACACCCTGCGTAGATGGCGCCAGCACTCTGAAGGCAGATTTTGTTTACCCGTCGGCTTTACGCGGTGATATCCGATTATGGCTTGGAGACTCTGGAGCGGCAATGACTAAAAAATCATCTCTGAATGAGTGGATTTCATGTGATTACGACTATCGAGTCGAGGGCAGAAGATACTTTGAAAAGGAGTATGAACACGAACGTGTCACCACAGGGGAGATCTGGGTTGCCGCGGCGACAACGGGCACACTAATCAAAATCCAATATGAAGCCAGCTATCATGGACTCCCACCAAGAATGACAAGCCCTTCTGTTGAGACCGTGCTCAAACTCTGGGATGTAACGAATATTGAATCCTTGTACGGACGGCATGAATATTTCTGCGACAAAGCGGGGAGGCAGCCTCGTTGACTCCATCGATGAAATTGCCAACAGACGCGCAAACCTGTTAACGGCTGAAGAGAAGGCGTCTCTCGACCCGTTTACAGACGAGGATAAAAACCTGCGTGCCTGGCAAGATGGAGATGGTGATGGAACGATTTGTAATAAAGAGGAAAGGTGGTCTGGTGATTACGGAAATATCACAAAAATTACACTATCTGTGTACCCGCCAGGTGGTTGAGAAATGGCTAGATCCGGCGTGAGTACCCTAAAACACTATCAACAATCAGATCATCCGCCATGCTTTCCATCTTCCAGTTCTTCAGGAAAGCGCAGTGACCACCATAACGTGTGACCAGTAATTCAATATTCTCGTTATCCGGCAGGTCTGTAAAATCGCTAACCGGCACCACCATGTCATCTTCTGAGGTCAGAATCGTCGTGGGTATTTTTATGGCTTTAAGACGATCACCGGCCACCGAGTACCCGTCAAAATACTGCTCAATTGAATCAAACTCGTAGTGGTGTGTTGCAAGATAGCCCGTTCTTTCCCGCAGGTTGCCCAGCTTATGCCAGTCTTCATACTCACATACATCAGGAAACAATGACTGCTTTAGTTCGACAGATTTGGCCCATTTACGAATGAAATAGCTTTCATAACCCCGCGGGCCCTCTTCCATCGCTGTCAGGGTATTGGAGGGAGAAATAACCGGGCATACTGCAACCACCTGGCGCAGTGACAGATCGGCCTCGGGTGCAGCCATGGCGACTCGCAAGGCGAAATTTCCGCCCAGGGAATACCCCGAAAGCGCCCAGTTTTCTGCGCCCGTGCGCCGTTGAACATCCTTCAGCGCCTGTATCACTTCAGCCAAGCGGCAGGAGTGGAACAAGCCTTCATTCATATGATGACTTTCACCATGATCCCGGAAATTCAGACGGAAAACGTCAAAACCATTCTCATAAAGCATGCCGCCGGCAGCCACGATATAGTTGGACCGGCTACTGCCCTCCCAACCATGAAAGAGCACCACCAGCCCCTTGCTTTCACCCTTCTGTGGGGAATAATGACCCAATAGCCTCACATTCTCACCACCGTCCAGAATCCAGTCCTGCTCGACGTCCAACATGGCTTTGGAGCGCTTTCTGACAATCCGCCGCCGAAACGCGCTACTGTTGATGAGTGACTGCGTATGAGTGCTACGTAAACCAAAGGCCGGAAAAAATGAATCTGCCGTGATTTTAGAACGTTTCATGACCTGCTCCCCGCTCAGCTTTCATAACAACTGACAACGGCGGCCCTGGCGCTGTCAGCAAGAAAACGACGTGGCTGATCAACCGCACTGATGGTAGGCAGGAAATGGACTTCGGCGATTGATTTCGGCCTGGCAAGCTGACGGTAAAAATTTATCAACATACTTTCACCCACGCGAAACGCAACCTCTTCATCAATTCGTCCGTCACGCATATAACGAATCGTAACCGGTTGGACCTCGCATCCCGCATCCACTGCCGGACGGAACATCCGGGCATGAAAAACACGTATTGGCGCACCCGGCTTAATACCGCCCTCGGGGAAAATTGCGACGGCCCGATCCTGTTGTAAACGTTGCGCCATCAGCGAACTCACTCCGGCCGCTGAGTCATGGTTACCACGTTGATGGAAAATCGTGCTACCCGCTCTTGCGATATGGCGAAACACCGGCCAACTGTCGACTTCAGCCTTACTCACAAAACCCACTGCACAGGCGCTATGCAAAACAGGAATATCCAACCAGGAGATATGATTGGCCACTATCAAGACGGCCCCGGACTGTGGTTCACCAACAACCTTTACCCGAAGGCCAAAAAGCCAGGCAAGTCTTTGTGCGAGCCGGATCGCCACCCGGTCTGCTTTACGTGAACCCTCTTGTGTGCCATCCCGCCTGTGATAACTCACCAGCAACAGTGATGGAGTAAGAAAAACCAGCATAAAACCGGTAAGTAACAGGCTGCGGAGCACAAACCGCACGATTGAAGCGAATATTGAAGTCATAATCCGGCCGAGCCAGCTCCGAACTTTGAGAAAAGTGGCGCAAAGGTTATCACATCAGCGACAATACACTGCGTATCATTTTCCAAATCACATAATTTACGGTCAACAGGTGCTATGAAGCAATATCAGGTTAAAAATATCGGCAGCGGAGCCGTCTTCACCGTCAATGAGGGTGAATCCGTTCTGGATGCCGCGCTGCGGCAGGGCGTGATGCTTCCCTATAGTTGCAAAAATGGCACCTGCGGAAGCTGTAAAGGCCATCTGGAATCGGGCGAGGTACATTACCCCTTTCATCCACCACTTGCACTGACTCGCGAGGAGATAGGCGAAGGCCATGCATTGCTGTGCCAGGCGGAACCTACCGGGAATCTTGTTATTCGTGCCCGGGAAATCGAAGCCGTGCGGGATATTCAAATTCGTAAAATGCCGGCACGCGTGACGGAAAAAACACTGCTGGCACCCGATGTCATGCGTCTCAAAATCAAACTTCCCAATGCCCAGCGACTACAGTTCCTGGCCGGGCAATACCTGGAGATACTTCTTGCTGAAGGCAAGCGGCGGGCCTTCTCGATCGCCAGTTCACCGCAATCAGAAGACGAAATTGAACTGCACATCCGTCATGTTGATGGTGGCGGTTTCACCGGTTGGGTATTTGATGAGCTTAAAGAGCGGGATATCCTCCGCCTCGAAGCCCCGCTGGGTACTTTTTTCATTCGAAATGACAGACTTGAACGCCCGATGATATTGATGGGTGGTGGTACCGGTTTTGCACCACTCAAGTCCATGCTGGAAGACCTGTTGTCCCATAATGACAAACGTCCGATACACCTGTTCTGGGGGGCCAACGTTCGTGCCGACCTCTATATGCATGAGCAGGCGCTGCAGTGGGCGGCGCAGCACGATCATATCCAGTATTCCACAGCCTTGATAGAGTCAGACGATGCAGCCGTTTCGGATAGTTATAACGGGTTTGTTCACGAGGCCGTATTGAATCAGTATGCGGATTTATCCGGTTTTGACATCTATATGAGCGGGCCGCCGGCCATGATTGATGCAAGCCGTAGTGCCTTTTTGGAAAAAGGTGCCGAAAAACGGAGAATATTTTTTGATTCGTTTGAATTTGGCCTGGATGTACCCATCAGGGTGCTGGCCAAGCCGCACTAGAGCGATAACAGGTCAAACTCTCCCAGGTTCATCAGGAACTTTTGCGTAGCAAAATTTACGCCTGTCTTGTCTTTGGCCTCGGACAGATGACGTACGCTCTCAACGATCGCCAGCCACCAGCGCATATGATCGGCGCTGAGTTGGGCAGCCACGGGAATGAGATCATGCATCGTGCTGATATTCCGGGACGCAGCCTCCTTGATGTTGAGCAAACTACCTAGATCGGGATCACTGCCATGCAGCTTCGCGAACAGGGTTTTCACCAGCTTTTCATCCTGATCCAATGACTGGGAACTGGCCGGTTCGGCATTTTCCTCGAGCAGGGCAATATCAATGTGACTCAGTATTTCACGCAGGGCGCCACGCAGACTCAAACGCAATTCATTTTTACGCTCCCGCTCAAGCCGAAGTTGAATCAGGGAAAACAGCCCGACCAGGAAAAACCCTTCCAGGCAAAAGCCGATCAATTCCGGCAACAGGTTGTTTTGAAACGCCCCGTCGCTGCCTGACTGAAGAAAGAAAAACAGCAGTAGGGAGCCACCGACACCAAACAGGATCAGCGGCGCCAACAATAGCAGTCGCTTCAACTTAACGCTCCTCTTCGGGTAACGCCAGGGCATGAACCACGGCGGCAATTTTACGTGCTTCTGCCTGGTTTAAATCCAGGGGAACGTTTTGCAGGTAAACCACCAGGTCTTCCCGAATAGGTATCGGAAAAATGTCGTGCGGGCTACGCGGCGGGTTTAACGCCAACTCTTCACGTGCCTGTGCCTGTCCAGGTGTATCACGGGCCGCAACCACGACAGCTTCCGGCTTCTCACCTTCCACTGACGTAAAGCTGGCGGGGTCCGAAGTCCATGCAATAAAATCTTTCAAGGCACCGCAAAGCCGGTCGTTGTAGACCTGAATACTTTCCGGACGGATGGTTGAGCCCTGCAGTTTATGGAATCGCGAACACAATTCATCAACATCCAGTAAACGCAAATCTGCCCGCTCATGCGGCTTCAGCTGTATCAATAGATTTTCTGCAGCAAGTTTGCGTGAACGCGCGGTTGCAGGATTGGTCAGCCCGGTAACAGCACCCTCCCTCAGGAACTTGAGAAAGGCTGTTTGTGAATAGTCTTTGTCAGTCATATTAAGGTGCAGACAAGCGCGCCAGGCCAGATGGCAGCGGTTTTGGTTTCTGACCCTGATTCATACGCAAGGCGTTTCGAAAGCAAGCCATGGCAGGCTCAAGTTCACCCTGGCGTTCCAGTAATTGACCAAATGCGTCGTAACCCAGACTACTGGGTTCCAGCTCAAGACTTTTGACCATGTGCTCACGTGCCTTACCCCACAGCGACTCGCCGGCACACAAGCGTCCCAACGCCAGGTGCAGTCCTGCGTCACCGGGATGTTTTTGAAGCCACTTTTCACATTGTTTGAGACGTTTGATTCTGTCTTCAGCTGCCGGGTCGCCGTAACGTAAAACCAGCGCCGGATTCCATTCGTGCTTCAGGCTTGTGCAGATAACCGGCTCTGCAAGGTCAGGTCTGTCAAGCTTGCCGGCGCCAATAGCAAATGCTTCGACTACTGCGCCGTGTTGTCGCATGGCGCGTGGCAACTGTTTCCAGGCGGATTGCAGTTCTTCAATCGTTGAAACCGAACGTAACTTATTTACCGCAACCTCTTCTTCCAGCTGATGGGATTGCTCATCATCCAGGACACCGGCCTTGCGCAATGCGGGTAAAAGGGTCTGCAGCTGGTCCCATTCACCTAACTCACGATAGCAGCGTGACAACAGCTCCAGCACCTGCGGGTGCTTACGTCGGCTTTTATAAAGACCCTGCAAAATGGGTAATGCAGCCGCACGACTGCCGTTGGCCAGCAACATACGCGCACGTGTCAGTTCAACCAGGAAACGCTTCTTGGAACCACCACTGTCTGCCTGCTCCAGGTAAAACTCCCGGCGTTCATGCGCATCCTGGCTATCTGCTGCCTGTGCAGCAGCCAGGTAGTGAGCCGTGGTTCTTCCCTGTTGACTGGCAGATTTTTCCAGGGCTTTTTCAGCCGCTTTCCAGTCGCCCTCCGTGAGAGCCAACAGACCTTTTTCCAGCTGCTTAAAGGCCCGTTGTTCACGCATTTTGCGTGCGGTCTCAACCGGCATACGCCACAACCAGACGGCCAACTGTACAGCGAACCACAACACCAACAGGGCACCACCCAGAACCAACACACTGGTTTCGATGGTCCAGTCACCCAGGTTGATCAATACATGACCCGGGTCAGATTTGAGAAATGGCGCCATTGCACTCGCCAGCAACAACAGAGCCAAAATCAACAACAGTAGAAAGCTGCGTTTCATTGCTCGGGTTCCACGTTTTCAACCGGTGTTGCAGACTGCAACAGTCGGCGACTGTCGCGCAATTGACGTAACTTTGTCCAGGGACCGCTGATGTCAGGCATTTCAGGTGCAATATTGACCTGCTTCAATTCCTCAACTCCCAGGAGCAGTGCTTGTACTTCGGAAGAACCATTCTGAAAAAACTGTCCCACGGTCGCATTGACCCTGTCCAGCGAACCGCCATAAACCCCACTATCATTCCGCATCAGTGCCAGGCGTGCAGATTCAAACTGTAACCACAAACCCTGCCGCAGGTAATCCTTGTCATCAAGGCTCAACAAGGACTCATCTTCGGGCACACGCCGCTTGACTGTCACCAATGAAGAAAGTGTGTGCTTGAAACTTTGCCACCAGCCTGCATCCTCTGGTAACCCGGGTTTGGGCTGCGTCTGTACCTCACCGCGAAACGGCAAATCCGATGCCTTTGACTGTAAATCCGTGATTTTGGCCGTCAACTGCACACGATCAATCACAGGTACCAGGGCCAGCGCCTGACGTGCTGCGGCAATCCGCTGACGCACACTCAGATACATCGGGTCGTTTAATGCTTCAATCTGAACATCGGCAGCCTGTAAGGCAAGGTCGGCAGCAACGGGGTCAGCAAATAACTGCAAGCGTTCACTCGCGGCTCGCAACAGGAAATCTATTTCCGCAATATCCAGGGCAGCACTGCTATTCCGACTCGCGGCAGCAATGTTGACAAGACCCGACTCGGTTGCAGAAAGCCGCTGTTCCAGCGAACGGACACTACCCTGCACGGCGTTGATGGAGGCCTGATTTTCACTTTCCTGACCCTGCAAACCCGTCAACTGGCTTTCAAGAGCCTTGATACGGTCGCCTCGACGGGCTAATTCGTCCGCATTAACTGGCGATTGAACTGCGGCCAGCCGGTCTTCAAAAGACGCTACCGAGCTTGTAAGCTGCTGTTGAGTTTCCTGCAACCTTGACAGGGTATCTTTTTGGGTGACAGCATCCGGATCATCCAGACGCGTCTGCCACCATTGCCACGCTGTCGCGCTGACTGCAGCCATGGCTACCAGCAAAGCCAGTATCGCAATGGCTGTGCCCGATGATGCGGGTTTCTTCTCCTGGAGAAGCCTGTCCACCTCCGGATCGTTGGTTATTGCATCAATCTCTTGGTTCAATTGCTTTCCTTCCATCCTGAGTCCTGTAAACACCTGTTCAATCGCAACACCGACTGCAACAACTCCGGGTTCCCCGGACCATCGGCCAGTTCAACACTGCTTGCACCCAGTTGCTCTAAATGATGCTGGATACGAGAAGAAATCACCAGCGCCGGCGATTCCAGTATTTTACCCCACACGTCGCCGGGCAGGTATTGTTCTGCCAGTTTCAGCGCCGAAATACTGGTCCAGGTGGTGATCAAACTCCGCGCAGAACGTAAATTATCGATCAATCCAGGGTCCGGTTGCAGCGGCACGCGCTCATACACCATCGCGTTGACGACCCGCCAACCCATCTCTTCAAGACCCTCTGCAAGCGCCTCACGACCACCGGGCGCACAAAATATTACGGCTATACCCGGATTTTCGGCCAACTGAGGAAGCTGCAACAGGTCTTCAGTGGTAAACCCGGAGCGGGCTTGAAGGTGAACCGGATAGCCGGAATCATGCAGTTTTGCACCCGTAGACGACCCAATAACAGCAATCTCGATCGCACTTAAATGATCAGGTGCAGGAAGATAGGGGATACCAAATTGAACAGCACGCGTACTGGTGAAAACAGCCAGCCTGCGTAATTGTTTATCTGACCAGACTGAATTGACATCGAAGGCCGGCTTTTTGGCCGTAAATGTGTACATGGGCATGACCATGGGTTCCAGGTCATGCACACAAAGCATGTCCGCCAGTTGCTGTGAGGCGTCTTTTGGGCGTGTGACAAGAACGTGTGTCATTGATCCTCGCTGACGGACAGTGTTGTCTTACAAAGCGGCTATGATTTTTTCAGCCCCGTTTTTGATGAGATCCGCAGCTACCTGCTCTCCTAAAGCAACGGCATCCGAGGCTGGCGCCTCACCTGAAGCCTGTATAGACTCCTTTCCATCGGTCGTGCTAACGATAGATTTGAGGTGCACGGTACCACCTTTCAGAACCGCATGAACCGCCAGGGGCACCTGGCATGTGGCTTCCAGTACCCGAGCTACCGCCCTCTCCGCGTTGGCCACAACCATCGTATCGATATCTGCCAAAGGCTTGATCAGGTCACGTGTATGCTCATCCTGCTGCCGGCACTGCAGACCGATAATGCCCTGCGTGGATGCGGGTAACCAATCAGGCATCTGAAGCGTTTCAGTTATGCGCTCACCCAGGCCAAGACGCTCCAGGCCGGCGCAGGCCAGGATAATCGCATCATACTGACCTTCATCCAGTTTCCGCAGCCGTGTGTCGACGTTGCCACGCAGATCATTGACTACCAGGTCCGGTCGCAGGGCCAATAACTGTGACTTGCGCCGTAAGCTCGAGGTGCCAACACGACTGCCGGCGGGCAGGTCAGCCAGCAAACGGTTACCGCGACTGACCAGGGCGTCATATGGGTTGGCTCTTGGCAATACTGCGTCAAGCACCAGGCCATCCGCCATGCTGGCCGGCACATCCTTCATCGAGTGCACGGCCAAATCTGCTTCACCATCCAGCATAGCGCGCTCAAGTTCTTTCAGAAACAGTCCCTTGCCACCAATCTCAGCCAGCGGCCGGTCCAGGATACGGTCACCCTGGGTGACAATTTTCACAAGCTCAATTTCAATACCCGGATGAGCTTGCAGTAAAAGATCTCGCACATGGTTTGCCTGCCACAAGGCCAGCGCGCTTTTACGTGTTGCGATTCTGAGGGTTTTCTTCATGTTAATTCCCGAATTAGTTTTCTTATTGCAGGGAGGTTTCGACGGCTCACCTGAGGACGATCTTCACTACCATCCAGTTGAAGGAAGTGGCGTCCATCAGGGCTTTTTTCCAGCCCCCTGATACGTTTCTTTGTAACCAGTGTACCGCGGTGCACACGAACAAGGATGTCCGGGTACTCGTTTTCCAGATCCAGCAATGATTGATTGATG
Source organism: uncultured Gammaproteobacteria bacterium (assembly GCA_963759155.1). GTDB lineage: Bacteria > Pseudomonadota > Gammaproteobacteria > Xanthomonadales > SZUA-36 > SZUA-36. Next base: position 164,337 of record CAVWXX010000001.1, read on the forward strand.
ACAGTTTCACCATCCTGATGGGTCACCGTTGTGTACTTGTCCTCGGCACTCAGGTATATCACCACCGACATTGGCAGTAATGTCACCTTGCCACCCAGCGTTGAGCGAAGAAAGGAATCGGTCGTGTCACCTCGCAAACTGTCGAGGAAGCGCCTGGCCTTGTCCAGCGCAAGAACAAGACGTTCTGCGCGGACAGGTTTGACCAGGTAATCAACCGCGTCACATTCAAAGGCTTCCACTGCCTGGTCGGACCAGGCAGTGCAAAAAATAATCGCTGGTGCCGGGCCCTGCTTTTGCAACATCTGCGCCAGCTCCATTCCACTCAGTCCCGGCATTGAGATATCCAGCAACAGGACATCAGGGTGATTTGAAGGAATCATTTTCAAAGCGTCCGCACTGGTAGCAGCTTCGCCGACCACCTGCGTATCCGGCACCTCGGCCAGCATTCGCCGCAAGCGGTTGCGGGCCGGTGCTTCGTCATCAATTACCAGTATTTTCAACATAAGGCAAACTTAAAACGGCAAAGAACTGCTCTTTATTTTGTTCCGTAATGAGGCTGGCGGCTGGCCCGAATGCCAACTCCATTCGCTCACGAATATTAACCAGGGCCATACCATGCCCCCTGTTGTCATACTCATCCGGCCCCAAAGGGTTCACGATAGTAATGACAATGTTATCTGTTTCTGCACGTCCGTAAACCCTCAACTCACCGCCCTCAGGTCGAGGCTGGATACCATGGGCGACGGCATTCTCAAGCAGAGGCTGAAGGGTCAATGGCAATATAAGTGCACTTTCCGGTAACTCACTCACCTGCCAGTTGACACGTAACCGGTCACCCAGGCGGCGCTGTTCCATCTGTAGATACCGCCTGGCCAGGTCAAGCTCCTCCGACAGATTGATCAGGCTATCGGCACGGCGCATGCTGCCACGAAACAGATCTGCCAGGTCTTCGGTGGCGCGCTCGGCGCTATCCGGGTCATCGTGAATCAGGCTGGCGATGGTATTAAGACTATTGAACAGAAAATGCGGGCGAATCCTGGCCTGCAGCGCCTGAACGCGTGCCTCTGACTGGGCCAGCACCTGCGCTCGCCATTGCGCACGTATGAACAGGTAACGCAAAAGAGCAACAGCTACAATGGCCACTGCCAGAACGCTCTGCCAAACAAAAATCGCAAAACCCTGCCGTCCTGGCCCTACTCCCAAAACTGTACCGATAATTCCCGCTGAGTAGCTAAATGCCAATGCCACCATGACGGCCACTACCCAGCTACCCAGCCAGGCATCACGCGAGGAAAGCCGGCCAAGCCAGGCCCGGGAAATGCATACACCCAGGACGGTCACAAGCGCCAGGCCCTGGGCATATAGTGAGGTTATACCCAACCAGGTGAGGCTGAATGCCCCCATTGTTCCGACGGCCATAAGTAATACCGAGACCTGTGTCACGGCCATGACGGCCAACAACAGCCGCCAACGGCAGAACAACGGTGGATATACCCCGCGCTGCATCGGCTTATTCGGTGTGCTGCTCATGGTTTCCATTGGGTTATTCGTTGAACCATTAGCCGGCAGGTCAGCTAAAGCAAGTTTGCATCCAGCGCCCGATATCCGTTATTTCGGGTTGTGAAACAGAATGCGGAATAGGATAACTATGCCATTCAACCGGCCATGATCCTTGTTCAAGCATCTCGCGGGCGGCCTGACCGAGGAAGAACGGAACGACCGGATCCGCAGTTCCATGGCCGATAAATACCGGTGTTTCAGCATTTGCCGCCGACGCCTCTTCCTGCAGTGACTCCGGAAACAAAAGATAGGCCGACAAAGCCATGATACCAGCCAGTTTTTCGGGATACCGAAGCCCGACATATAAGGCCATCGCTCCTCCCTGGGAAAACCCTGCCAGCAGTATTCTCGATGCTGGAATACCTCGCGCAATCTCTGCGTCAATTAATTCCCTTACTTTCATGGCGCTATGCTTGATGCCCGCTTCGTCCTGCCCCCGACTGGTGCTGATTTCGATAATGTCATACCACGCACGCATGACCGCTCCACCGTTAACGGTAACCGGTCTCATCAGCGCGTGTGGAAAAATGAAGCGCACCGCAGCGCCCGGCGGCAAACCCAGGTAGGGTATGATCGGTTCAAAGTCATGACCATCGGCGCCCAACCCATGCAACCAGATAACACAATACGATGGTTGATCGGTGGTGGCGACTTCTACGTAATCCAGCAGTTTCCCGCTGTCTTTATTCTGTGCTGATTTGATGTTATCCATGGCGTATAGTGTAGCAGTCATTCAAACTGGATTTGCGCACTGATGCAAACTGTAAAAACCATCTTGATTATTTTGATTTCCACTGCCCTGCTCGGCGCCTGCGGCAACAAAGGTCCGCTTTACCTGCCCGAAGAAAAGCCGGCAGTTGAGCAGGAGTCAACCGCAGAAACCGATGCGGATAAAAAAGACAAAGAGAAAAAAGAATCTGCTTACCGCTAAGTATGCCTGTTATATTTCACAAAATGCATGGCCTGGGCAATGACTTTGTTCTGCTGGATTTGCGTCAGCAGAATTTTGATATCAACGGGACCATTGCCAGGCAGCTTTCCGATCGTCATACGGGTGTCGGCTGTGACCAGATCCTGATCCTGCGCAATGCGCCAGGCGCTCAACACGTGGCGGCATTTGAGATATGGAATGCGGATGGAAGCCGCGCTGAACAGTGCGGAAATGGTGTTCGCTGCCTGGGTCAATACCTGCATCTGAACGGGGAGGCGCCTGACGATCTTTTTGAGCTCTCAGGACCGGCCGGTGTGGTCAGAATCCGGTGCCTGGGTAATGCCATGGTACAGGTCGACATGGGAAAACCGGAATTTGAACCAGCGCGGGTACCGGTCTCGTTGGATCCCGTGGATGGCTGGTACCGGCTGGAAATTGACCAGCAGCACTACGAGCTTGGTGCAGCCTCGATGGGAAACCCCCATTGCCTGATGCTTGTTGATGACCTCAACACGACCGATATCGCAGGACTGGGTGCAGCGATCAGCTCAAATGCTGCTTTTCCTGAAGGCTGTAACGCAGGTTTCGCAGAGGTTCTAAACCGCCAGAATATTCGCCTGCGAGTGTTTGAACGGGGGGCCGCAGAAACACGTGCATGTGGCTCGGGCGCCTGCTCAGCGATGAGCATTTTGCGTCGGGCCGGTTTGGTGGATAAAACTGTAAACGTGACTCAGCAGGGCGGAGACCTTACAATAACGTGGACGGGGGGAGATAGTTCCGTCATTATGACGGGGCCTGCAGCTTACGTTTTTAAAGGGATATTTGAATGAGCGATAACACCAGGTCAATTGAAGAGGTAGTTTCAAAGTATCTGCGCCAGAACCCCGATTTTCTGGAAAAGCAGCCTGCTTTATTGAAACATCTCGAATTGAGCCATGCCAGCGGACCAGCAATTTCACTGATCGAAAGACAGGTGCAATACCTCCGCCAACAAAATGAAGCACTCGAACAGCAACATAATCAGCTGATTCAGGTCGCGTCTGATAACGAAAAGCTCATGTACCGCTTGCACCAGTTGACACTCGAATTGATGTCCATGGGTGATTTGCCGTCATTCTTCGACCGGCTAAGTAATGCTTTGCTGACCGAGTTCAAGGCAGACATACTCAACATCACCCTGTTCAACCTCAAAATTGAAGCAGGACCCCAGACACCACTGCATCATGTCCGTCATGATGATCCGGAGTTGCAGCAATTCCAGGAAAACCTGGAAAAAGGTCACAGCGTCTGCGGACGTCTGAGCCGCAATAAACGCGATCACCTTTTTGGTTCGCGAGCCCAATGGGTGCAATCCATGGTGCTGGTTCCAATGGGCAAGGATGGCATGCTGGCCATCGGCAGCAGCGACCCTGCGCGCTTCTACCCGGGCATGGGAACGCTTTTCCTTGATCTGCTGGCAGATGTTGTCACCGCCCGCCTGGCACTGGAAGTTCCCGCAAAACAACGCAAGTCAGCCTGACAGGAATCATTGCAGACTTAAACGGGCTTCTGCCCGGTTTTTCCGCTGTGTTGGTGAAAAAAATTGCAACGCCATATTCAGGAGATCTGGTGTAAGCTGACCGGGTATGAAGCGACATGTCGACAACTTCCTTGTTTACCTGAAAAACGAACGGGGCTTGTCCGCCCGTACAATTACGGCTTATCAGCGCGACCTGAAACTCCTTCTGCAATTTCTGGAAACAGAAGAAATCGACCGGCCCGAGCAGGTCACGCAACACCATATCCGCAGCTTTATTGCCCAAAGACACCGACAGGGCCTGGGTGGAAAATCGTTACAAAGACTACTGTCCGCGGTCCGCAGCCTGTTCCGCTGGCTGCTACGTGAAGGCTTCGCAGAGCACAACCCCGCGACACCGGTAAAAGCGCCCAAAAGCCCACGTCACCTGCCTGCAACCATTGATGCTGACAGCATTGGCCAATTACTTGAAATACCCTGTGATACGCCATTGGCGATTCGTGATAAGGCCATCATGGAGTTGTTTTACTCGTCCGGCCTGCGTTTGTCGGAGTTGGCGAGCCTGCGTTGGGAGCAACTCGACCTTGCATCCGGCATGGTAACGGTAACCGGTAAAGGCAACCGGACACGGATGGTGCCAGTTGGTGGCAAGGCCGTCGAAGCGCTATTGGAATGGCGCAAAAATCGCGGGCAGTTCACTACTTTTGAACAACCTTTTGTTTTTGTCAGTCAACGCGGAAACCCGATCGCGGTGCGCACCATCCAGTCACGCATACACTATTGGGCAAAACACCAGGGAATTCCGCAAAACATACACCCGCATCTCCTCAGGCACAGTTTTGCCAGTCATATGCTGGAATCATCCGGTGACCTGCGCGCAGTGCAGGAACTGCTGGGCCACGCCGATATTTCAACGACGCAGATATACACGCACCTTGATTTTCAGCATTTAGCGAAGGTCTATGACAAGGCACATCCACGCGCGAAAAAGAAGTAAGGTTTCCCCGGGCTACTTGACTCTCCGACCAAAGAAAAAGGCACCGACATCCGCGTTTTCGCGAGCATGACGGTGCCTTTTTTGGTACTTCGTCGAATCTAAAACTTAAAAATCTACTCTTCTTTCTCGAACCATTTATAGATAACTGCTGCAATGACTGCGCCCACCATTGGCGCTACCCAGAACAACCACAATTGTTGCAGGGCAATTCCACCTTCAAGCAATGCCGGGCCGGTGCTACGCGCCGGGTTGACCGACGTATTGGTTACCGGAATGCTGATCAGGTGAATCAAGGTCAGCCCGAGACCGATCGCGATCGGGGCAAAACCCGCAGGCGCACGCTTATCCGTGGCGCCCAGGATGATGATAAGGAACATCATGGTCATGACAATTTCAGAGACGAGGCCAGCACCCATGGAATAACCCTGGGGTGAATGCTCCCCAAAACCATTCGACGCCAAACCGCCAGCATAACCCTCGGCGCCACTGGCAATATAAAACAACACGGCTGATGCAACAATTGCCCCAAGCACCTGCGCAATCATGTAAGCAGGTACGTCCGAGCTTTTAAAGCGTCCGGCAACGGTCAAACCCAATGTAACTGCGGGATTCAGGTGACAACCGGAAATGTGGCCAATTGCAAATGCCATGGTTAAAACCGTCAGGCCAAATGCCAGTGCGACACCTGCATAAGCGATGCCGACATCGGGTAAGCCGGCTGCCAGAACGGCACTGCCACAACCGCCCAAAACCAGCCAGAATGTGCCGATAAATTCGGCAGCAGATCGTTTGCTCAAACTCATGTCTTCCTCCAATTCAATTAATTTTGCAACTCAGACCACCGTGTATCGTCTTACTATGGCGGTTTCTTATTGATATACGCATTTTCATATTAACCGATAATTTTAAAATCGTCAGGTTACAGATTGTGAACGACTCTGTATCAACACTTGCGCCAGCTTCAGTCCGCACCAGTAACCCGCATAAGCCATCGCAAACCAAACCCAGACCTGATCCGTTTCTACGCGCCTCATCCAGTAAACCGGCCAGATCATGGCATTGACGAAGTTCATAATCGCTGCCACGAACATTTGGATAATGAGGTTGAAATTGAGATGTTTCAGAAAATCAATAAAACCGCCAAGATCCGAGATCGTCGTGATGATTTCGATCACCTCGATAACAAGGTAGGTAAAAAATGCCACGATGCCGTAAAAGCCCCCGCCAAATTTTGCCCACTTTTTCTGAAGCGGGTGAAGCTTTCTGTCATCTTGCACACCGTCTTCTTTTGATTTCTTTTTCTTTTTCTTCTTCCCGGTCAATGTCTTTATTTCACGCATGAGCGCATCGGTGTCCCTGGATTCCTTGAAATGCCCACTCTGAAGCGACCACCACACCAGCGCCAGGGTGAAAATGCCAATCGGCACACCCACCATAAACAATGCCCAAAACACCTCGATCAGAAACCCCACATGCAATCCTCTTCAATTGTTTACATGATCATAGTGTACGCGATGCTTGCAATCCCCTGCAGGTATCCCCAAGTTTGTCTCACGCATTTAAAAGGAGTAGCGCGTGGAACAATATCGGGGAACAACCATTTGCTCGGTCCGTCGTGGCAATAAAGTGGTCATGGGTGGAGACGGCCAGGTGACACTTGGCAATACCGTGATGAAGTCCAATGCCCGCAAGGTTCGGCGCATGTACAAGGATCAGGTCATCGCCGGTTTCGCCGGTGCAACAGCCGATGCTTTTACATTGTTTGAGCGCTTTGAAGGCAAACTGGAGAAATATTCCGGCAACCTGGTACGTGCTGCGGTGGAAATGGCAAAAGACTGGCGCACTGACCGCATGCTGAGACGTCTGGAAGCCCTGCTGGCCATTGCCGACAGGGATAATTCTTTGCTGATCTCCGGTAATGGTGACGTTATTGAGCCGGAAAACGGCTTGATCGCCATTGGCTCCGGTGGACCTTTTGCACAGTCCGCTGCTATGGCCTACCTGGAAGGGACAGAGCTTGATGCTGAGGACATCGTCAGAAAGTCTCTGAAGATCGCATCAGATATCTGCATTTACACAAACGAAAACATCATTATTGAATCCCTGGAGATTAAATAGATGTCTCAAATGACCCCGCGCGAAATTGTCCAGGAACTGGACGAACACATCATCAGCCAGTCGGACGCCAAGCGCGCCGTCGCCATTGCCCTGCGTAACCGCTGGCGCCGGATGCAGGTCGATGAGGAACTGCGTAACGAAATCACACCAAAAAACATATTGATGATTGGTCCCACGGGTGTCGGTAAAACCGAAATCGCCCGACGACTGGCCAAACTGGCTAACGCACCTTTCATCAAGGTTGAAGCCACCAAGTTCACCGAGGTGGGTTACGTTGGCAAGGACGTTGAATCCATCATCCGTGACCTGGTCGACTTCGCCATCAACATGCTGCGCGAGCAGGCCGTTGCAAAAGTCGGTGCACGTGCCGAAGACGCCGCACGTGACCGCATATTGGATATTCTGCTGCCTAAACCTAACCCCATCGGCTTCGCCAATGAACCTGCGCCGGTCGCCGACAGTGGCGATGACAGCCAGGCGTCTACACGTCAGAAATTTTTACGCAAACTATTGGCCGGTGAACTGGATGAGCGGGAAATCGAATTTGATATCTCAAGCCAGATAGGCGTCGAGATCATGACACCGCCTGGCATGGAAGAAATGGCAAGCCAGTTGCAGGGCATGTTCCAGAACATGGGTGGAAACAAACCCCAAAAGCGCAAAATGCGCATCAAAGATGCCATGCCATTGCTGATTGAAGAAGAGTCTGCAAAATTGATCAACGACGATGAAATCAAGCAACAGGGCCTGGAAGCAGCACAACAAAACGGCATCGTTTTTATCGACGAACTGGACAAGGTGGCCAAACGCTCCGAATATGCCGGCGCCGATGTGTCACGTGAAGGTGTTCAACGCGACCTCCTGCCATTGGTTGAAGGCTGCACCGTTTCTACCCGCTACGGCATGGTAAAAACCGATCACATGCTATTTATCGCATCCGGTGCTTTTCATCTCTCCAAACCCTCCGACCTGATTCCTGAATTGCAGGGACGCCTGCCAATCCGGGTAGAGTTACGCGCCCTGGATGCGGATGATTTCACACGTATCCTGACCGAGCCGAAAGCATCTTTGACACAGCAGTACACTGCCCTGTTGGCAACGGAGGGTTTTGACCTGACATTCGGAGCGGACGCCGTAAGACGCATCGCCGAGATCGCCGAACAGGTCAATGAATCAACCGAAAATATCGGTGCACGGCGTTTGCATACCATTCTGGAACGTCTATTGGACAACTTGTCATACGACGCTCCAGACCACAGTGGTGAATCCATTGTGCTGGATGCCGCCTACGTCGACGAGCACCTCGATGCGCTGGCTTCAGACGAAGATTTGAGCCGGTTTATCCTCTAGAAATTCACTAGCCGGCTTCTTTCCTTTGTTTGAAGCCGGCATTTTTGTCTCACACAGTTGGCTGAGCTTACTCGCGCGAGGATTGGTTCCTAACCAAATGATTCTGGAGGGCTGTCTTACTGGTATCTGCACGGATGGCGGCGCTGGGCGAGCGTATGGTATTCCCAGGACTCGTTACTGTCGACATCGCAAGTGGGAGCTGGGATTGTATTAACTTCCCAGGACTCGCTGCAAGTACATCCCTGTAAGCTCGGGCGCGACATCCATGCCGCTCACGGTCCTGGGAAGACCATACACACCCCCAGCTTAATATCAAACGCCCTGCATCTTTCAAAGATTATTTGTCCAAACATTCGCAAAAAGCGCTGTGCTTATTACGTTCAGAAGCAACCCACTGTAACCTGTCAGAAACCATTGACTCCTGCATTGGTGCAAAGGCGAGGATGTGCAGTAGCCTTCTTCAGGACCGTGCGAGGCAGGAGGCCGAGAACGAGTGCCACAGGGACGTACTTGAACGAGTCCTGAAGAGGCACTGCATAGCCTCAGCTTCCCGAATGATCAATGGTTTTTCAACTTGTGACGTACTTGAAATTAGCAGCTACATAGCCTCAGATTCCCGATTAATCAACCGTGACCTGAAGGTATTTATCTCAAATTCCAACGGTCACAAACTCCAGCACATCCATTCTCCAAGCTTAAAGTTGCCACGATAAACCACGGTGAAGGTACAATAGGCCTTTTCTTCAGACTGGTCTCAAGAATGGAACAGACAGACAAAAAAACCGGCACTGGTGACACCACGCATTTTGGCTATCAGGATGTACCCGTTGAGGACAAAACCCGGATGGTTCGCGGTGTTTTTGAATCCGTAGCGGGCAAATATGACCTGATGAACGACCTGATGTCTTTCGGGGTTCATCGTTTGTGGAAACGCCACTTTATAGCCATCAGCAATATCCATCCTGGCCAAAGAGTTCTCGACCTGGCCGGAGGCACTGGCGATATCGCAGCGCTGATGAGCAAAAGGGTCGGCTCATCCGGCAGCGTGGTGCTAAGTGATATCAATGAGGCCATGCTGGCAGTCGGCCGTCAACGTATGGAAGACCGCGGGCTTGTCGGCAATATTGAATATTCACTGGCGAATGCTGAAAAACTGCCGTTTGCCGACGGTGAGTTCGATGCCGTTACCATTGCATTCGGATTACGCAACGTCACTGATCAAAATGCCGCATTAAGAGAAATGCATCGCGTACTCAAACCCGGTGGTCGGGCCATGATTCTCGAGTTTTCAAAAGTCGAGTTTGAAGGCCTCAAGAAAATTTACGACGGTTATTCATTTGGTATTTTACCGAAGCTGGGCAAATTGGTCGCCGATGATGAGGCCAGCTATCGCTATCTGGCAGAGAGCATCCGCAAGCATCCGGGGCAGGATGAACTCGCCGATATGATGGTAGATGCCGGTTTCACCAAGGTGACTTACCGTAACCTGACGGGCGGCGTAGTCGCCATACATAGTGGTCATCATGCCTGAATATCTCACACCACTACCGGGCATGTTGGCGCATGCCCTTGAGACCGCCGTCAACCACGTCCTGCAACTGGATATGGAATCGCCGGAACGTGTTAAAAAACTGGAAGGCCGTGTACTGCAAGTCGATCTCGAGGGGCTTGCCATCACGCTTTTTTTCACGTTCAAGCACGGCGTTGTACGCGTACGGCTTAACACCGAAGCCAAACCTGACACTGTGATCAGTGGCACACCTGTGGCCTTGTTTTCCATGGCAGAACCCGAGGAGGCCGACTGGGGCCTGCCTGATTCGAAGGTACAGATCAATGGTGATGCCAGTCTTGCCCGTGACCTTGAACGAATTTTCAGCAAGCTGGAGCCGGACTGGGAAGGCCCACTTGCCGGGATGTTTGGCGATGTGGCCGGACACCAGATCGCACAGGGACTCCGCCAGGGTGCTGAAACAGCAAAGGAAACTGCGCGCAGTGCCAGCAAGGTAATATCCGATATTATCAAGGATCGCCGTTCGTGATACACAGCCTGCGTCAGTTTCTGCGTATCTGGCACATCGGTGTCATTCTGAAACAATACCGTCTCGATGAACTTTTCAACACGACAAATTTACCCGGTCCGGTTCGCTGGATACGTGTTTTTATACCCAGCGGCAAGGATGTTTCCGGTCTACCGAGGGGTGAGCGGTTAAGGCTGGCCTTGCAGGAACTGGGGCCCGTCTATGTGAAATTCGGCCAGATACTATCCACAAGACGGGATTTGCTGCCGCTGGATATCGCCGATGAGCTGGCCCTGTTACAGGACCAGGTGCCACCATTTCCCGGGAGAACAGGCCCGCGAGATAATCGAGAAAGCGCTGGGGGAACCGGTTGATACGGTATTTGCCTCCTTTGATAGCAAACCACTGGCCTCGGCATCCATAGCCCAGGTTCACCCCGCCACCCTTCACGATGGCCGCGAGGCCGTGGTCAAGGTAGTCAGACCCGGGATTGAAAAGCAGTTACGCAAGGATATCGACCTGCTCAAGGCCATCGCAGCTATTGCAGAAAAATTCCTGCAGAGTGGTGCGAGGATACAACCGCTGGAAGTTGTGCGTGAGTTCGAAGGTGTCGTATTCGATGAACTGGATATGCAGCGCGAGGCTGCCAACGCATCCATGCTGAGACGCAATTTTGAGGGCTCCAGGGACCTATATGTTCCCGAGGTTTACTGGAAATGGTGTAAGCGAAAAGTCATGGTCATGGAACGTGTTTCCGGACTGCCGGTTGGCGATATCGAAGGCTTGCGTGAGCATGGCGTCGACCTTAAGAAGCTGGCCCGGCGCGGCATCAGGGTTTTTTACACCCAGGTTTTCCGGGACAACCTGTTTCATGCCGACATGCACCCCGGCAACATCATGGTAGATGCCAGCAACCCGGATGACCCCAGCTTTATTGCACTGGATTTCGGTATTGTAGCCAGCCTTTCTCCAGAGGACCTTTATTACATCGCCGAAAATTTCAAGGCGCTCTTTAACCAGAACTACCGCCGGGTCGCCGCCCTGCATATCGATGCAGGATGGGTGCCGGAAAGCACGCGTCTCGATGAATTAGAGGCAGCAGTGAGAACCGTTGGTGAACCAAACTTCACGCGACCATTGAACGAAGTATCGTTCGGAAAACTGTTGTTCGACCTGTTCCAGGTGGCACACCGCTTTCAGCTGACCTTGCAGCCACAATTATTGATGTTGCAAAAAACCCTGCTGAATATCGAGGGCCTGGGCAGACAACTAGACCCGGAAATCGATATCTGGTCGGTGGCCAAGCCCGAGTTGGAAGCCATACTCAGGGAAAAACACAGCATTGAAAATGTGTCGCAGGAACTGCGCGAACGCCTGCCGGGATGGCTGGCTAAAGCGCCTGAAATACCCGGCCTGGTCCATGACTTCCTGGTCAAGGCCAATAGTGGTCAGTTACTGACCCGCACGGCATCAGAGGATGCGGCGCGGTCAAGACAGGAACAACGGACTGCAAGCAGAAAGGCGCTTCAGGCTATTGCAGGCGGCTCATTGAGCATTACAGGCGCTATCCTGATCGCGATGGAAACGGGCCCGTGGTTTGTTGGCGGCTTTTCCACTCCAGGCACCGTATTGCTGGCCCTGGGGGTTTGGCAAATCTTCAAAGCGCTGAGATAGGAATAAATATTGTGCTTGCGCGCACTTGTCTATGGATACTCAGAAAACTTGGTTGGACGCTGAGCGTCGATCTGCCTGATATTCCCAAATTCGTCGTAATTGCCGCACCACACACCAGCAACTGGGATTTCCCACTCACGATCCTGGCCGCCAAGGCCATCAATTTAAGCATTCACTGGATGGGCAAACATAGTATGTTCCGCCCGCCCTATGGTTGGTTTTTTCGCAAGTTAGGTGGCATTGCGATACATCGCAATGGAGGAAAAAACCACATCGATCAAATGGCTGACCTGTTTAAACGTTCCGATCGTCTTATTCTGGCGCTTACGCCTGAAGGTACGCGTGGTAAAACGGATCACTGGAAGACGGGCTTTCATTCCATTGCCCGCGCGGCAAAGGTGCCTGTTTTGATGGTTTACCTCGATTATGGAAAAAAGCGGATAGGGATTGGCGGCATGTTTCTTCCGAGTGATGACATCGAGGCGGATTTTGAACTGATCCGCGAATATTACAAAGATGTCCGTGGCAAAAACCCCGAAAACGAAAGCCTGATCCGGCCGCGTGTAAGGTAGCGGGCCTACAGGTAATCGGTCAGGGATATACCTATACCTATCCTGTTCACCCGCTGGTTGTAATCGATAAGGCTTTCGCCATAACCATTGAAATACTGGATATATCCTTTCAGATACGGATATTTCCAGAGTGGAAAACTCCAGCCAAACTCAACAGCCCCCTTGTCAAAGCCAGACTCAATATTGTTTCGTGACATGAAACTGAAAACGTTGCCCTTCCACTCATAACCCGCACGCCATTCGAAATGCCCCATGTAATCAGTAATATCAGGGTTGTCATCATCCGAAGCATCCTCAGCAATTCTGACCCAGGGCTTGATACCAAAAGCAAAGTTTCCTCTTGCAAAAACAAAATTGGCATAGATGCGGTTCCAACTCCTGGAAAGCACGCCACCCTTGCCATTGGACTGGTGCACCACGCCAACCGAATTGGCCAGGTTCCTGAAACCAAATATCTCCCAGGAAGGCGTGAACTGGGCCCATATTTCGGGCTCGTGATTGGTCTCTCTGAACGGGGAAGAAAGTTCAGAGTTATAAAACTGCCAGAAGGACCGGTTAGTATAGGCGGCGTAGATATCAACCTTGTCAAACAGGCCGACCCATAAAGGCGCTTTCAGGCTGATCTGGAACTGGGCCTCGGTATCGTCAAACTTAATTGAGGGATCACGGTACTGTTCCTGATACAACTCCGCGTCATAACCTTTGGAGTTGTATGTGGCGGCCAGAAAATAATTGGGTTTATGTGCCATGATGGTAAACGGCTGGAGAACGTGTTTTCTATCCGCTTTTAAGCGGTCGATGACCACGGCAGGTTGATCATCCTGCTCAACTGTGCCCTCGGCTTCGACCTCAAGCTGAATCTGTTCAGCACAGCGGGCGCGTATTTCACCAACGGTGGTTGAGTCACTCGACTGAAGCAGCATCTGGGTCATGCAGGTTTCCAACTCGCCTGCCACGGCAGACGTGGATAAACCGAAGCTGGCCAGTCCTACAACCAGCATGCCCAGCCTGGCCCGTGTGTGCCATGCATATCGCCTGTTTCGAACCTGCAAACATCTCATTGGTTGAATCCTTTTATCTTCATGATTAAAACAGCAGACCTGATCAAAATACGACGCCTCAAAGTACCGGGGTTATGAAGCCAAGAAATGTACTGACCAGGATGACCTGAGCGCGTCGTTTTCTGCTGATGACTTCCGGGAAACTCCCAACCGGGCGGTAGTTTTCATAAAACCCTTCCGCCCCGGGTCGCAGGGGCTCAGCATCGGGCTTCAACTGGTAAAGCGTGGTCGAGCGATAGGGCCAGATATCAAAAATAGGCAGGCTGCGTGAAACCGATTCAAATGCGCCATTGATTCCGCTCAGCAGCGGAGGACCCTGGGGTTTCATTGCGGCCACCCAGCTATTACCCGGCTCAATGTCCTTACGAATACTTTTCTCCAATTCTTCCGCAAACGCCTTGTCGCGGATGATAACGCCATTTTCGGTATTAAAACCTTCTCCACGCGGATCAAGGTTATGTGAGCCTACCATCGAGACAAAACCATCGATAACAAACGACTTGGCATGTAAGCCTGATCTTGGTCCGGGTCTCTCCAATGCAGGGTTTGGGCCGACTGCGGGTATTTCACCGCTGCTGACACCCCGCTTCTTTTCAAGGATCAACTGTGGCATGCGCGGGAAAAACTCTGCGGCATCCAACGGGTAAGGACGAAACTCATAAACATTAAAGCCAAGGGTTTTGATGTAATGTTTTTTGTGTTTATAGGTAAACGCATAAGCCGAAAATGCATCGGTCGCCGCCAGGCTGTTGGTAGAGAATATGAACTCGATATCCGGATGATCCTTGCGCAAGGTCTTGAACAGTTTGCGCGAACGATTCGACAAAACCAGGTACGGCGATTGTATGACCACCGAGTGCTCGGCCGCCGCCAATGCCGCATGCAAGCTTTCAGTGCTGTTCACGCGTGATTTGGCATCCTTACTGCTTGAGTGCGGCAAATCATAGACATACTCAATTTCGCCAACATGATGGGCTGTATCGACAAACAGCGAATACATCAACTGTTTGTCCTCAACATCTCTGAGAATGTGTAAAAGCCGTTCATCCACTTCAAACGCTTCCAGCGATGGGGACTCATCACCCGCAATCAGGGGTGCCACATCTTGCAGATGACCTACTTCAGCTGTCAGATCACTTTCCCAGAATTCATTGAATGAAACCCGCATCTCAGCGGCTACCTGCCCGTAGATCAGCACCTCGCGATCTTTGAAATCGTAATCGACATCGAAATCAAAATAGCGGTCAGCAATATTACGTCCGCCTGTCATACCGACCACGTCGTCGACCACCAGCAATTTGCTGTGCATACGCTGATTGGTTTTTGTAAAACAACAGGTCACACCACCAAACATGGTGTACTTGTTGGTTTTCGCCATATTAAACAGAGGGTTGTAAAGACGCACTTCGAAGTTTTGGTGTTCCAGCGTCAGGCCGGCAAGATAGTCGACGTCCGAGACGGTAAACATCTGGTCGAAAAGTATTCGCACCTTGACCCCGCGTTTCGCCGCCTCCATCAATTCATGCACTAAAAGACCACCTGTCTGATCCCTGCGGAACAGAAAGTTCTGAAACTGGATGCTTTGCTTTGCAGCCCTGATCAGGTGCACACGGGCTTTGAGAGCATCCTCACCGATATCCAATAACGCTGCATGATGCTCATTTTTACGTGTGTCGATAATTCCCAGGTACATCAATGGCGACTGGACAGCACAAAAAGGGTCTTTGGCCGCCTCGCACTGCACTTCAACCGAACGCTGTACTGCAATCTTTTCATTTACAGCTTGCTTGATCTCAGGCTGAACCTGGGTGGTGCAGCCATAAATCAGCAATAGGAGTAAATAAAAAACATTTTTCATTTGGGTGCTGGAGAAATTTTTTCGATATAGCCCGACAGAACTTCGCAATTTTATATTAAGTGCGATGCCTTGTTGTGTTTATTTGCCTTTGCTCGTGAGACGAATCCATGACACAACATGGAACAACTATCTTGAGAGACTGAAACCCTCAAGCCGCAACACTGGTTGCCGAACTGCGACCACCGCAATGGTATCGGCGGCCGGTTCAGCAACGGCCAGTTTCCAGGCAGCAGGATCATCATCCGGCATATCCAGTACCGAAGGTGGCCTGTCCGGGTCAACATCTACTGTAAAACGACGTAACTGGTTAGCAATGCCAACACCGCTTGCCTTGACAATGGCTTCTTTACAAGCCCAGGTATGCATGAACGCGCGACGTAACTCCTCTTCGCCAAGCCCGGAAAGGTTCGATATTTCCTGCTCACTGAAATATCGTCTCGCCAATGCCATCGGCTTACCTGGACTGCGCCTGGCCATTTCCATATCAACACCAATCGTCACTCCACCACTGACTCCAATCAGGTAGCAGTCTCCGCTACGGGCCACGCTAAAATTCAGCTCTCCGTTGGACAGGCTGGGGTCCAGTTCCGGCCTGCCCTTAACCCTGCGGGTGATACGAACATCCTTACCGGGCAGGTCAAGATAGGCCCCGAGGAGCAAACGCAGGTAAAAACGCCGTGTAGCCCGCTGCTGAACGAGAGTCAGTGCAGTGCTATCACCGGGTGTCAATGAATTGAGTGGGCTCGACAACAGCCTGAGATCCAGATGCCACAGGTGGACATCGTCACCAAACGGTTTCTGAAGCCCGCGTAATGGTAATTTTCTTTGGCTGAATGAATCCGGCCCGATCACCCTGACTTTTATTTTTTCCACTCTTTGCCGACTATCGCGCCAAAACTCATGTTGCCCTGGCCGCTCCCTGAATCAATAAAGGAATCAGTCTAATACATAGTAGCGTCAACAGGTACCTTGTAGCCTCAACACCGCGCTTAGGCTACAATATCGTCTTCAAAAAAATCATGCCTGAACCGACGGCCCCTTCTTTTTTAATCCGGACACACATGCAATTTAAAAATGTTGTAATTCAATCCCTTGCCGCCGTTGATGCGCCTGTTGAAATGACTTCGGCAGAAATCGGCGTTCAATTGCTGCCGGCAACGAAGCGTCTCGGGCTACGCGAGGGACTCATAGAAGAAATATCCGGAATCAAGGCCCGCCGCTTCTGGAACCGGGGTACTCAACCTTCTGACGCGGCTACCATGGCAGCAGAAGAGGCCATCGCTGATGCCGGAATTGACCGGGATAAAATCGGTGTATTGATCAACACATCGGTCTGCCGGGACTATCTGGAACCGTCCACCGCCTGTCTCGTACATGGCAATCTCGGTCTGCACGAACGTTGTCTCAATTTTGATATTGGCAATGCCTGCCTGGCCTTTTTGAACGGTATGGACGTTGCGGCGCGTATGATTGAGCGCGGCGAAATTGAATACGCCTTGATCGTCGATGCTGAATCCAGCCGGCCCATCACCGATGCCACCATCGAACGCCTGTCACAGCCAGGTGTTGAAGAGGCACAGTTTCGTGCCGAGTTTGCTTCCCTGACACTGGGCTCCGGTGCCGCTGCCGTTATTATGTGTCGGCGTGAATTGGCACCCGCTGGCCATTCCTACCTGGGTGGTGTCACCCGCGCTGCAACGCAGTTCAACAAGCTCTGTTATGGCCAGATGGATCGCATGGTGACAGATACACGGGTCCTGTTAACGGAAGGCCTGAAACTTGCCACCAAGACATTCGCAGCCGCCCGTGAAAAGTTGGGCTGGGTGGTCGAAGAATTGGATCAATTTATTATTCACCAGGTGAGCAAGGCGCATACCGACTCCCTGATGAAGGTTTTAGGTCTGGATCCGGATAAAATTCACCGGATCTACCCCGAACTCGGTAATATCGGCCCGGCAGCAGTACCAATTGCATTGGCAAAGGCGGTTGCGATGGGAAAAATTAAACGTGGTGACCGGATCGCCCTCTTAGGTATCGGTTCCGGTTTGAACTGCTCGATGGCAGAAATTGTCTGGTGATAAGCAGGCATCATGACCAAGCCGGCGCGACCGGCTGAGCGAGTCAGAGCACGTGTACCAACCTCCTGAGCACCTTTACCCGTTCCAGTCACAATGGCTGGACATTTCCGGGCACCGCATGCACTTTCTTGACGAAGGTCCACGTGATGCGCCGATTGTTTTGATGGTACACGGCAATCCAACCTGGTCTTTCTACTATCGCAACCTGGTCCTGGCACTTCGCGACCGTTACCGTTGCATCGTTCCTGACCATATTGGTTGTGGTTTGTCCGATAAGCCCGCCGCTGAACAATATCCCTACACCCTTGCGCGCAGGATTTCCGACCTCGATGCTTTGATGGGTCATCTTCAGCCTGAAACAACGATCAATCTCGTCGTACATGACTGGGGCGGCATGATCGGTTTTGGCTGGGCTGTCGAGCGACCCGGCAAGATCGGCAACATGATCATCGGCAACACGGCGGCATTCCCGTTACCTCCAGAGAAAAAACTACCCGCTGCACTTTGGCTGGTTCGCAACACAAAACTTGGTGCGCTGCTGGTACAGGGTCTAAACGCGTTTTCAGGTATTGCTGCACGTGTGGCGTTTAAAAAACCCGTCAGCAAAGACGTCCGCAAAGCGTTTACAGGACCCTATGATTCATGGGACAACCGCATTGCGACCTTGCGCTTTGTGCAGGACATCCCACTCGATGCCGATGACCCTGGCTACAGGATTGTAGAGATGACCGAATCACGTCTGCCGGAGTTTGCGGGCAAACCCTGCCTGATTGCCTGGGGTGACAAAGATTTCGTTTTTGACCGGCATTTTTTGAAAAAGTGGAAAAATATTTTTCCACATGCAACGGTGCTCGAGTACCCGGATTGCGGTCATTATATTTTTGAAGACGGCGGCCCGGCCCTGACCCGGGCCATCAGTGACTTCATGGACGAAAATGAGCACGGATTCGAACAGGACTAAGACCTGCAATATCGCTTCGGCCCTGGCCCAACAGGCTGAGCAACAAGGCCAGAATGTCGCGATTCACTATCCCGTCGGCAAGCGCGGCAGCCACATCACCTATGAATCGGTCACTTACTCGGCACTTGACCAGCTATCGGATGAATACGCGCATGGCCTGATCGACTATGGTATTGGTCGCGGTGTCCGCAGTGCATTGATGTTGACACCCGGTCTGGATTTCTTCGCGATGTTTTTCGCCTTGTTCAAGGCTGGCGCCGTACCGGTGCTGATTGATCCGGGTATTGGCATCAAGCCGCTTAAATCATGTCTCGCAGAAGCCAAACCAGAAGCATTCATTGGTGTTACAAAAGCTCAGATAGCCCGCGGTTTACTGGGCTGGGCGCCCGGCGTCAAACTCGTCACCTCTGGCCCCAAGCTGGGCTGGGGCGGGCTGAATACAAAGCAGTTACGCAAGCTGGGGCAGAAATCTCCAGGTAGGGTGCTGGCGAATACGCAAGCCGACGAGATGGCTGCCCTGCTATTTACATCGGGCAGCACCGGCATTCCCAAAGGCGTGGTCTACCAACACCGGCATTTCATCGCCCAGGTGACGATGCTTCAGTCGGCATTTGATATCCGCCCGGGCGAAGTCGACCTGCCAACATTCCCGCCGTTTGCCCTATTCGACCCGGCGATGGGTATGACAACGGTTGTACCGATGATGGACCCCACCCGACCGGCAAAGGCGGACCCACGCCTGCTGATACAAACCATTGAACGCTTTGGCGTCACCAACATTTTCGGCTCACCGGCATTATTGAATGTATTGGGTCGCTATACGGAGACACAGGACATTCATCTGCCAACGGTACGCAGGGTTATCTCGGCCGGTGCCGCGATGCCGGTGGCTACTATCCGGCGGATGCAGAAAGCACTGCCTCCCGGTGCCGAGGTCCATACACCCTACGGCGCAACTGAGTGCCTGCCTGTGGCCAGTGTTTCCGGCACTGAACTCAGTGCCCGGGTCGAGAAGCTCACATCGGTCGGCGAAGGTACCTGTGTCGGCCGGCCGGTTGCCCCGAATAATGTAAGGATCATAGCGGTCACCGATGATGCGGTAGAGTTTTTTGAAGACAGCATCAAGTTACCACCCGGTGTGGTTGGTGAAATCATTGTCAATGGTCCGACATCGACAGACAGCTACTGGCAAAAACCGGAACAAACCGCGCTCGCCAAGATGACCGATTCCCAGGGCAGAACCTGGCACCGTATGGGCGATGTGGGTTATTTCGATACAGATGGCCGTTTATGGTATTGCGGGCGTAAATCCCAAAGGGTGATAACTGAAAATGACTGCCTGTACGCCGACCAGGTGGAAGCCATATTTAACGTTCATCCCGAGGTGGCCCGCACTGCACTGGTCGGTATCGGTGATGCCGGCCGCCAGACCCCGGTACTTTGTGTAGAGCCACTCGAAAAGCCGGACGCAGCCCGACGCCACCGCATTGAGCATGATCTGCTTCAGCTTGGACAGAGTCATGCTGTTTCAAGGCCGGTTCAAAAAATTCTTTTCCATAAGTCTTTCCCCGTCGATATTCGCCATAACGCCAAGATCGGCAGAGAAAAACTCGCAGCCTGGGCAGAGAAGAGACTCGCATGAAAGTACTGGTAACAGGCGGTGGCGGTTTTCTTGGCAGCGCCATTTGCCGGCAATTACACGCGCGTGGTGATGAAGTGATCGCATACCAGCGAAGTGCGGCGGACGAGCTAAAAAAAACGGGTATAACAATTATACAAGGTGATATCACTGATGCCGGGTGCCTGGTGAAGGCTTCAAGGGGTGTCGACGCCATCATTCATACCGCTGCCAAAGCTGGCTTATCGGTCAGCTATGATGACTTTTTTGGCCCAAACGTCACCGGTACTGAAAACGTGTTAAAGGCATGCCGAAGTAACAACATCAGAAAACTGGTGTTTACCAGTTCACCCAGTGTGACGCATTCCGATGGTGATATTGAGGGTGGCGACGAAACCCTGCCCTATCCTAAAACCTACAATTCGCCCTACCCAAAAACCAAGGCAATTTCTGAGCAACAGGTCATCGCTGCCAATAGTCCTGAGTTGCATACGGTTTCGTTACGGCCACACCTGATCTGGGGCCCCGGCGACAGCCACTTGTTACCCAAGCTTTTGGAAAAGGCCAAACACGGAAAATTGAAATTACCCGGGCCTGAAAAATTAATTGATACGGTTTATATCGACAATGCCGCCAGGGCTCATTTACTGGCATTGGATAAACTCGAAACCCACCCTGAAACCGTTGGCGGCAAGGCCTATTTTATTTCCAATGACGAGCCCGTCCCGCAAAGCCGGATCATTAGCGGGCTTTTGAAAGCCGCCGGGGTATCAGTGGAAATTCAGGCTATTTCACCGCGAATTGCAATCACAGCCGGCAGCATACTCGAAACGGGCTGGAAGCTGTTGGGTTTAAAGTCAGACCCGCCATTGACGCGCTGGTCAGCCGAACACCTTTCCACCGCGCACTGGTATGACATTTCTGCTGCAAAACGTGACCTGGGCTATACCGCTGAAATCAGTATCGAAGAAGGCCTTAAAAAACTGGCAAGCGAATATCAATCCAGCGCAAATTAATGCCGGCTTTTGGGAAATATCCTGGTTAGTGCATGGGTCTTCCGCGCAATTTCCTGACCACCCATTCAAGCTTTGAATAGTTCAGCAGTTGCCGGTCTTCTTCGGAGGCATTTTTGTATCGGCCGTGATACTTGTGTTTGACCCACGCGTTGATGTCCAGACGTTTACTGTATTCAAACAGGCGGTTGTTAAGCGGGTGGAAGCCCTCTTGAAACAGGAACGTGGTACCAAAGTCGATGACATAGGGCTTTTGATCGCTACCTACGATCATATTGGTTTTAGATTTCAAATCGCCATGACTGACGCCGCGTGCGTGAAATGCCTGGATTATTGATAAAAGCTCTGCAAACCACTGATCACGATCCTGCCATATCGCATGGCGATAAGCAGTGCCCTCGACAAACTCCATCACCAGGTAGCGCTTTGCCAGCAAGCCGTAGCAGGCCGGCACACCCTCAACACCGTCCAAGCGCTGATAGGCGGCATACTCGCGCTCCAGGGTCGCCTGCCGTGCCTTTCGGACCGGGCCGCGTCCCATGGCTGATTTGATCACCAGCTTCAGCCCATCCCCCTCAAACAACAGTACGATCCCCTGGTTTGAGGTGGCGAGGATATTCGTCTCCGAGGCCAGGCTGGATTCCACCCACCGCTCAAGATTAGCTGGCAGCCCTGGTATTGGTTTTTTTGTGCTTTCAGTCATTGCGTGTGGATGATACCGGCAAGCACTTGCAAATTGCACCACTGTTTTATCAATGGGAATAAAGTGTATTCAAGTTGAACGTAGGTAATTTAACCACTGTTTGTTAATATGCTGACCCTCACGCAATACTGAAGGAAATTCCATGCGCTTTAAATCGTTACATTTATTTTTGCCATTGCTGGTTGTTTTACTACCGGCAACAGCTGAACTGAGGGCCGAAGACTACCCATCCACCTATGCACCGTTACCATCTGAGCCGACTTTAATCACGAACGCCACCATCCTGACTGGCACCGGTGTGCGGCTGGACGACGCCAGCCTGTTGATCTCAGATGGAAAAATCGTATTTGTTGGTGAAGGAAATGTTCCCGCCGGCGTGACCACCATTGATGCCCAGGGCCGCTGGGTAACGCCCGGTCTGATTGATGTCCATTCACACCTCGGTGTGTACGCCAGCCCCGGGGTCAAGGCGCATTCCGACGGTAATGAAATGACCAATCCGGCAACACCAAACGTGTGGGCCGAACACAGTGTATGGCCACAGGATCCCGGTTTTTCACGTGCGTTGGCCGGCGGAATCACCACGCTGCAGACATTACCCGGCTCGGGTAACCTGATCGGTGGCCGCGGGGTAACGCTTAAGAATGTCTATAGCAACAGTTACCAGGGCATGAAGTTTCCGGATGCGCCACATGGCTTGAAGATGGCCTGTGGTGAGAACCCGAAGCGGGTTTATGGTGACCGCAAGCAACTGCCATCAACGCGCATGGGCAACATGGCTTCCTACCGGGCGCAATGGATCGACGCACAGCAGTACATTGATGACTGGGCTGATTATGAGAAGAAGCTTGGTGACAACAAGGACGATGCCAAGGCACCCAAGCGCGACCTGCGCCTGGAAACACTGGCTGGCGTTCTAAAGGGTGAAATCATCGTGCACATGCACTGCTACCGCGCCGATGAAATGCTGACCATCCTGGATATGGCAGATGAGTTTAATTACAAGGTCGGCACTTTTCACCATGGCGTTGAAGCCTACAAGATCGCGGACACGCTGGCTGAAAAAGGTGTTTGTGGTGCCTTATGGGCAGACTGGTGGGGTTTTAAAATGGAAGCCTATGATGGTATCCAGGAAAACATCGCCATCGTGGATCGTCCAGAGGGCAGTTGTGCCGTTGTTCATTCCGATGACGCGGAAGGTATTCAACGTCTGAACCAGGAAGCAGCCAAGGCGATGAGCAGTGGCAACCGTGCAGGTATGGATATTGCCCCGGAACATGCGATCGGCTGGATTACCTCCAACGCCGCGAAATCATTGGGAATTGCAGACCGCACCGGTTCACTTGAAGCCGGAAAGATGGCGGATGTCGTTATCTGGAGCGGCAACCCGTTTAGCGTTTATGCGAAAGCCGACCACGTCTACATCGATGGCGCATTGGCTTATGACCGCGAGAACCCGGAGTTGCAACCGGTATCCGACTTTGAACTTGGTCAGCTTCAGGGGGTGTCAAAATGAACCGGTTTAATACACTCTTGCTGGGCTTACTCGCCGCCTGTTCGTTGGCTGTACAGGCTGACACCATCATGATTCGCGGTGCCAACGTTCACACGATGACCGGTGACGGCACCCTGGAAAATACCGACATCTTCATCTCGGGTGGAAAAATTCAGAAAATTGGAAAAGATTTACCCGTGCCGCAAGATGATGTCTTTGTGTTCAATGCCGAAGGCAAAACACTGACACCGGGTTTCTTTGCGGGAATAACCAGTATTGGTATTACCGAGGTTTCAGCAGTAGAGGAATCTTCTGATGGAAGTCTTGCCCTGAAAGAAATGCGCCCCGAGTTTGATGTTTCTCCGGCGTACAACCCCCACTCCAGCCTGGTTCCCGTCACCAGAATCGAAGGATTCAGCTTCACCCTGTTAGGCGCTAACCCCAAGGGCTCGTTATTTGGCGGCCAGGGGCGGACCGTCATGCTTGATGGTGGATATGAGAGCTTTATTGGCAGTCCTGTTCTATTCATCAACGTGGGAAGGGACGCCAGCAGCCTGAGTGGTGGTTCACGCGCCGCCCAATGGATGCTGCTGAACCAGGCCATGCAGGAAGCTGATATCCCACCGGTTTCAACAGAAACAGCATTATTGACACGTGCAGGTCGCGGCACCTTGTCCAGCTACGCCAATGGCGGAAAAGTGGTTATAGATGTGGATCGTGCCAGCGATATTCTGGAGACACTCCGGTTTGCTGATAAGTACAATCTCGACCTGGTTATTTCCGGTGGTACAGAAGCCTGGATGGTTGCCGGACAACTGGCTGCAGCCGGTGTTCCCGTTCTGCTTGATCCTTTGTATAACCTGCCCGGCAATTTCGACACCCTGGGTGCACGACTCGACAATGCCGCCATTTTGCAGGCAGCTGGTGTTGATGTGGTCATCAATGGCGCCGGTTCGCACAATGCACGTAAGCAACGGCAAATGGCGGGTAACGCCGTCTCCTACGGTCTTCCGCACGAGGCCGGTATCGCCGCGCTCACCATTAACCCGGCGAAGGTTTTCGGTGTTTCAGATGAACAGGGGAGCATTCAGAAAAACCAGACCGCCAACGTGGTGTTGTGGAGCGGTGACCCGCTGGATGTGACCAGCGCAGCGGAAGTTGTTGTGATTAATGGAAAGCTGATTCCAATGGAATCACGCCAGACAAAACTGCGGGACCGATATCTACCCGAAGACCCTTCCATGCCGAGGGCTTATATCAAACCTTGAGCATTGAAGTGAGTACGCAAGAAAAGCCTGGTGAAGACCAGGCTTTTTTTTGAAAAACGATTAGTCACTCAGCCGCTTTGGCAATAACGCGGTCATTGAGCAACGTATTAATCTCGCCTTCAGTCAAGCCAATTTCACGCAGCACCGACTCTGTTGAATCTCCAAGTGCAGGTGCAGCCCTGCCTATGTCGGCCTGACAGTTTCGAAACCTGATGGGTGAACGCACACTGGGTACTGCACCCAGGTCATCACGCTGTTTATGAGTGACGGTCTGTCTCTCTATGACGTGTGGATCGTTGAATGCTTCGCCGATGGAGTTGACCGGTCCGGCCGGTATGCCATTCGCTTCGAACTCACTGAGCCAAACATCTGCGGTCTGTTTTTCAAGTTCCCCAGCTATCAAAGGCACAAGGACCTGCCGGTTAAGCACTCGATCCGAGTTGTGGATAAAACGGGAATCAGAACTGAGATGCTCACAAGCAATCACCCTGCACAGGGATACAAACTGGGCATCATTTCCCACCGCAACCACGATCGGGGCATCGGCGGTATTAAAGACCTGGTAAGGGACGATATTCGGGTGCGCATTACCGGACAGAGACGGGCTTTTACCTGACACCAGGAAGTTTGAGGCCTGGTTTGCCAGTGTGGCGAGTTGTGAATCCAGCAGCGATATGTCGATAAGCTCACCCTGCCCGGTTTCACGGGCGCGTGTATAGGCGCCCAGGATTCCCACCGATGCATACAGACCGGTAATGAGGTCTGAAACTGCCACACCTACCTTGGTCGGTTCTTCGGCACCGGTGATACTCATCAAGCCGCTCATCGCCTGGATGATAAAGTCATATCCCGGTTTGCTGGCATAGGGTCCCGTTCGTCCAAAGCCACTGATCGAGCAATAGACAATAGCCGGGTTAAGCTGACGGACAGAGTCATAATCAAGCCCGTAGGCTTTGAGTCCATCCAGCTTGTAGTTCTCAATCAGAATATCCGCTTTTTGCGCCAACTGACGCAATATCTCCTGCCCTCGCGGGTCTTTGAAATCGATCGCTACGGATTCTTTGCCGCGGTTTGCCGACAGGAAATAAGCGCTTTCCTTTTTGTCACCTGAACCGAGGTAAGGCGGGCCCCAACTCCGCGTGTCATCACCACTCCCCGGTCTTTCGACCTTGATGACACGTGCACCCATATCGGCCAGTGACTGGCTGGCCCAGGGACCTGCCAATACCCGTGAAAGGTCCAGCACCAGTGTGCCATCCAGTGGCCCGTTCATAGGGATTACTTTTCAGCAACCCCTTGCGAGTTCAGAAAGTCCACCACCATGTGACCATAGGCTTTGACGCCTCTTTCCATGTAGGGTTCGTGCATGTGGAAGTAAGGCGAATGATTGGTCGGCTGGCTGGCAGGGTCCATCTCTTCCGGCCAGTTGCCAAGAAACACAAAGACCGGCCGGTGTAACGGCGCCATACTCGGAAAAATCCTCGGCTACCGTCTGCGGCTGAATCGAAAGCACCGGCTTGCCGGAAGCGCGCTCAAGCGCGGGCATAACAAGTGATGTCAGCTCCGCATTGTTATTGACCGCAGGCGGACCCTGGTAAATTTCAACCTCGACTTCTGCACCGGCACTTTCAGCGATCAACCGTGATGTGCGCTCGATGGCCGAATGAATGTAGTCCCGCATATCGGGATCAAAAGTACGAATGGTACCTTCCATTGTCACGTCATCCGGTATGACATTGTAGCGAACGCCACCCGTGATACGCCCGACACTGATGATGGAAGGCGCCAAAGTTACATCGACCTGCCTGCTCGCAATGGTTTGTAAACCCATGACGATTTGCGACGACACCACGACCGGGTCGACGCCATCCCACGGCCGTGCGCCGTGAGTTTGCTTACCCTTGACAGTAATTTTGAAACCATCTGATGCAGCCATCATTGGGCCGGGTTTGACTGAAAACTGACCACCGGGTGTGCTGATGCCAACATGCATCCCAAAAACGGCCGCCGGCATGCGCTCTTCGAATATGCCCTCATCCAGCATCATCGAGGCACCACCGTCCTCACCCACGGGCGGGCCCTCTTCCGCCGGCTGAAAAATTAACATCACGGACCCGGCCAGTTCGGCTTTCATATCATTGAGGATTTTCGCCGCACCCAGAACCATCGCCATGTGCGCATCGTGACCACAGGCATGCATGACACCAACGTCCTGGCCGTTGTACTCGGCACGGACGGTAGATGCATATGGCAAACCGGTCTGCTCCTCAACCGGCAGGCCGTCTATATCGGTACGAATGGCCACCAATGGACCAGGCAGACCACCTTCAATCATTGCAGTAATACCTGTGTGGGCAATACCCGTTTTGGGCTCCAGTCCCATGTCCCGGAGAATTTCTGCGATTCTGGCCGAGGTATTAAATTCGCGATTGCTCAATTCAGGGTTCTGATGAAACCAACGTCGCCACTCGACCACCTGTGGTTGCACCGCCGCTGCGGCCTGATCAATCTCATCAGCAGTGATATCCGCATATGCCGCCGGGAAAAACACCAGGGAGCCCAAAATAGCCAGGATATTCTTTCGCATGCTTCTCTCCATTAAGCGCATCTATGTTTGAGGTTATTATTCAGGGACCGCTTCGGCCGTATTTCTGGATGTACCCATGCATTGCACGGTCTCAGATGGCCTGGCCACGGGTGCCGTATTCACCGGACCGGCACGGCTGTCCCTGCGGCCATCAGCACCACCCCAAAACATACAGGCTTCAGAATCAAAGACGGCCAGTTCGGCCGCACCGATGATTGAGTACTCGCGTAACTCGTAGCCAAGGGCTTGCAGACGCTCTTTTACTTCGGCGGAAAACTCCGGTTCCAGCGTCAGGCGATCCGGCTTCCACTGGTGGTGGAAGCGTGGTGCATTGACTGCGCGTTGTGCATCAAAGTCGAAATCAATCACATTGATCAGTGTCTGTAATACGGCGGTGATGATCAGCGTGCCCATTGGCGAACCAATGACCATCATAGGTTTTCCATCCTGGAGAACAATTGTTGGCGCCATCGATGAAAGCGGACGCTTGCCCGGCGCCACGGCGTTGGCGGAAGATCCGGTTGCACCCCAGGCGTTCGCCAGTTCAGGCCCAACTGAAAAGTCATCCATCTCGTTGTTCAACACGATACCTGTGCCCGGCACGGTTATTTTCGAACCAAACAGGGTATTAATGGTTTGGGTCAGCGAGATAGCGTTACCGTACTTATCCATGACCGAAATGTGGGTGGTTCCGGCATCATCGGGAGCCTGTGGGTGATCAGTTTTAGCCGTAACCTGTCCGTTCGGGTTTATCCGGGCCGCCTGCTGATCCGCATACGCCATGGACGTCAGCTTTTCGACTGGCACATCATAGAAATCCGCATCACCAAGATTAACCGCGCGATCTTCAAAAGCCAGCTTCATGGTGCTGGCCACCAGGTGTACATACTCGCTGGAACCGTGATTCATGGCGCCTAGATCGTATCGGCTCAGAATATTGAACATCTGTGCCAGCAACACGCCACCTGAACTCGGCGGCGGCATACTGACAATTTCATATCCCCGGTAGGGGACACTAATGGGTTCGCGCCATTTAACCTCGTAACGCGCCAGGTCGAGTTCCGTGACAGCGTTACCGGTCGCCTTTGCGATCTTTGCCGCAATCGGCCCAACGGCCAGTGCCTTTTCACCCTTTTTCTGGATATACCTGAGTGATTCGGCCAGGTCGGCCTGTACGTGGTTCCAACCCAGTGGCGGCGCCATGCCATCCACGGTCTGTATCCTCTGGGTTTCCGGATATTCTTTTAATGTCTCGGTTACACGCTTAACGACATTGTGATGCCATATTTCAACCCGGTAACCTTCACTGGCCATCTTTATCGCTGGTTCGAGCAGCTCTTTCCATGGCATGGAACCATACTTCTGATGTAAGGCCCATGCCCCCTGAACCATACCGGGCACTGCCACCGAATGGGCACCGCTCCTGATGCTATCCGGGTTTTTTGCATAGAACTCAGCCGTCGCGGCAGCAGGTGCCGTCTCGCGTGCATCCAGTGTCGTGCTGGTACCATCTTCCGCACTGTAAACCACCGCAAACATACCGCCACCGATTCCAGAACTGAAAGGGTGTGCAACGGCTGCTGCAAAGGCCGTGGCAATAGCGGCATCCACCGCATTACCACCCTTTTCCAGGACCTGTTGTCCTGCCCATGCCGCCGGACCAACGGACGTAACCAACATACCGTCCCTGCCCCACGCGGGTTCAAAACTGGCGGAAAAACTGACTTCACTGATAAGTGAAGACACCAATAGGATAAAGATAAATTTTTTCAAAGCTCCGCTCCGGCAATCAGCTTGTGATATTTGTCTAACAGTTGATCCTTTGTTTCCACATGCCCGGGGTCTTTCGGAATACACTCAACCGGGCAGACCTCGACACATTGAGGGGTATCAAAATGACCTACGCACTCGGTGCAGAGGTTAGGATTTATCTCGTAAATTTCGACACCCTGGTAAATGGCCTCATTGGGGCATTCGGGTTCGCACACATCACAGTTGATGCATTCTTCGGTGATAATCAGTGCCAATGTCAGCGACCCACAGAGTTGAATTGTTGTTTGAGCGCAAGCTCAATTTCCGGTCCGACGAATCGAGATACGTTTCCGTTAAGCCGCGCCACTTCACGGACAAGCGTTGAGGAAATGAACCCGTATTTTTCATCGGGCGTTAGAAACATGGTCTCAACGGACGCACATAAGTTGCGGTTCATGCTGGCTAACTGAAATTCGTATTCAAAATCCGATATCGCACGAAGCCCACGGACAATGACACTGGCATTGTTTTCCAACACAAAATCAACCAGCAGGTTACTGAAACCTACGATCGAGATATTTTCCAGTTCGCCGAGCTGGCTTTGGGCCAGTTCAATTCGTTTCTCCAGGCTGAAAAACGGGGTTTTATGCGGGCTCTCCGCGATCGCCACAATCACGTGGTCAAAAACCCGTGCTGCGCGGGTAACCAGGTCGGTATGACCATGTGTTACCGGATCAAAGGTGCCAGGATATACAGCCACACAAGGAGAATTTTTCAAAACTTTTCCTGCCAAATCTCAAAGGAACGTTATTCTACCCTTGTTGAGGTGCTGTATTAAACCAAAGTGCCCATAATTAAGTTACCTGGAGTATGTGATTCGGGAAAAGT
Organism: uncultured Gammaproteobacteria bacterium; assembly: GCA_963759155.1. Lineage (GTDB taxonomy): Bacteria > Pseudomonadota > Gammaproteobacteria > Xanthomonadales > SZUA-36 > SZUA-36. The sequence continues at coordinate 194,355 of CAVWXX010000001.1, forward strand.
CGCCCACAAAAAAGAGGCCGGCGTAATGGCCGGCCTAAAAGCAGGGACTGAAAACAGATGGGGGGATTTCTGTCTTCATTCATCAGACCCGTCATCCGGTAGATTTCTTTCATCAGCTGAGGATTGCCTGCGAAATAGCTGCATTCTAACCTCGCCAAGCTGCTGATCACGCCACACCCTCCAGCCCTTCGGGGGGATGACGTTGTGGGTTGCGGGGGATTCTACGTATACAAAACCGCCGGGACGCACACAGCCAATTTTATCCAGTCTCTCAAGCACCAGTCCGGCCAGGTTGCTATCGAACGGCGGATCAACGAATACAATGTCCAGGCTATCGGGTTTCAGGTCTTCAATCATCGACATCGCACCGCCACCGCGTAGATTGACCTGCTCGGCCTGCAACTGCTCGATACTCTGACGCAGAGTTTCCAGGGCTCGCGGATGTTTCTCTATCATCAGCACGGCCGCAGCACCACGCGATGCTGCCTCGAAGCCAAGCGCGCCCGTACCGGCAAACAGATCCGCACAATCGGCCGCAGGAATCCAGGGCTGTAACCAATTGAACAGGGTTTCGCGGCTACGATCACCACTGGGCCGCAGGCCCGGCACATCAGCAACGGGCAGTCGCCGGCCCCGCCAATCACCCCCAATTATCCTTACGCTATTGTTTTTTCCAGATTTGCTCATATGTATGGAGCCTCTGTTTACCTGTTTTTCTACGTACAAGCTGATAGCATATCGCTTTTACTGCCGGGGGTTAAACCCAAACTCATGTTTCGAATATTCAAAAAGAAAAGTAAAGCACCCGGTGAGCTACAGGATGTGCAGCTTCGCCCGGTAGAACAATCCGGTGTCGACCCTCTTGAAAAGCTGTTGGGAGACTCCCGCAACACCATCGGAAAGCGGCTGAAAACACTCGTCGGCGGTCATAGTGATATCAATGAAGATTTGCTGGAAGAGCTTGAAACCACATTGCTGACAGCAGATGTTGGCGTCAACGCCAGTCTCGCTATCATGGATAATTTGCGAACTGCAGTTAGCAATGGAACGATCAAGGACCCACAGGCGCTTTTACCTGCGGTACAGGCCGAGTTATATGAACTGATTGAGCCGTGTGAGCAATTCCTGGCGGTGGACACCAGCCGTAAACCTTTTGTCATCCTGATGGTGGGTATAAACGGTGCAGGTAAAACCACCACCATTGGTAAGTTGGCACAGCGCTTTAAAGAGGAAGGTCTGTCGGTGATGCTCGCCGCCGGTGATACCTTCCGGGCCGCCGCGGTTGAACAACTCAAGTCATGGGGTGCACGAAATGATGTGCCGGTAATAGCGCAGGGTACCGGGGCAGATTCCGCTGCGGTAATTTTTGATGCTTTGGAATCAGCCAAGGCCCGTGAAATTGATGTACTGATTGCAGATACTGCCGGACGGCTTCATACACAGTCCAACCTGATGGAAGAGTTAAAGAAAATTCGACGCGTCATCAGCCGTGTCGATGAGACTGCACCACACGAAGTCATGCTGGTGGTAGATGCCGGTACCGGCACCAACGCGCTTAACCAGGCCCAGCATTTCAACGAGGCGGTTAACATCACCGGTATCACCATTACCAAGCTGGATGGCACCGCCCGTGGCGGTATGCTATTTGCCATTGCCAGCGAACTGAAAATCCCAATACGATTTATCGGTGTCGGTGAAGCAGCAAAAGACCTTCGACCGTTTGATGCCGGAACGTTCATCAATGCCATCCTGCCACTGGAATAAGCGGACGAATTGAAGTTCTCCACTCAACTGCTTAAGTGGTGGGACCAACACGGGCGTAAAGACCTGCCGTGGCAGCACCCACGCACGGCTTATCGTGTTTGGGTCTCCGAGATCATGTTGCAGCAAACGCAAGTCAAAACTGTTATTCCCTATTTCAACCGGTTTATAGACCGGTTTCCCGATATTCAAAGCCTGGCTGCGGCTTCAAATGATGATGTATTGGCTTACTGGTCGGGACTGGGTTATTACGCGCGGGCCCGTAACCTGCTGAAGACTGCGAAAATCTGTTTGCAGCAACATAACGCGGACCTGCCACGGACACCCGCAGCCCTGAACGCCCTGCCCGGCATAGGTGAAAGCACGGCCAACGCCATCTATTCCCAGGCGTTTGATAAACCTGCCGTAATTCTCGATGGCAATGTTAAGCGCGTTCTCACTCGTTACCTGGCGGTTGAAGGATGGCCGGGAAAATCCAGCATTCACAAACAACTGTGGGATATTGCCGGACAACTCCTGCCATCCAGACGTGGGGCCGATTACACCCAGGCCGTTATGGACCTGGGCGCCACATTGTGTACCCGCAGCAAGCCCCTCTGTGATCAATGCCCGGTTAAGAATTCCTGCAAGGCATTCGGTGCCGGTAACGTAGATCAGTTTCCGACCCGACGACCGTCAATGAAAGTCAGAAAGAAGACGTTCCATATGTTGATACTCACTGATGGAAATGGAAATGTAATGCTTGAACGGCGCCCGCCCGCGGGGATCTGGGGTGGTTTGTGGTCACTTCCGGCAGATGATCAAGGCCAGCCAATACAACAGCGCCCGGGTGTATCAGATCTCCCACTTGAACCTCTTGAGGCCTTGAAACACCAACTTACCCATATTGAAATGACAATCCACCCGCTAATTGGCCATACAGAAATACTAGCAAGCGGGGTAGAATGTAGTTCTGATCAACGCTGGTTCAGCCCGCAGGAGTGGCCCGCACTTGGTTTACCCCAACCGGTCAGACACCTGCTGGAAACCTACCTGGAGAATGAAGGGAAATGACCGAACGTTTAGTTAAATGTATGCTATTGAATGAAGAGCTACCCGGACTGGCATTTCAGACCTACCCCGGTGAACTGGGTAAAAAGATATTTGAAAACATTTCCATGCAAGCCTGGCAAAAATGGCTGGCCCATCAGACCATTTTAATCAACGAACACCGCCTGAGCCCAATAGAACCCGAGCACAGGAAGTTCCTCGAAGGCGAGATGGATAAGTTCTTTTTCGGCGAAGGCTCGGCCATCCCGGAAGGATATGTACCCGAAGACTACAAATAAGACGCATAATTCTTGACTTGAACGCGTCTAAATTGTTTAATACCGCGCTCTCTGATTCCAGAGAGAAGATAGAAGTAGTGGCCAGATAGCTCAGTCGGTAGAGCAGCGGATTGAAAATCCGCGTGTCGGTGGTTCGATTCCACCTCTGGCCACCATTTTTGATGCCCCAGTAACTCGACAACAGCAACAAATTTACTCTGGCGCGTGACTCTGACCGCGGAATTTCCTGAATTCTGTTCACGAACACAGTAAAAATACGAAGTTAGTTTTTACTCTGACCCCAATTACTCCTCCGACTGCAATCTTTAGCTCAAGAGAGAAAGCCTAAATTGAGGTATTGATGTCAATAGAATTACCGAAATGCCACCACCTGCAACCCTCCATTTCTGAATAAAACAAAACGCTCCTTTGTCGGATTTCTAATGAAAAGGTTTAATAAATACTAAGATGGATTCCTATGTCCAGAATGCATGCTTGGTTCCCTTCAACATAACGCGATTGTTATGCCAATACTAAAACTTTGATTCACCAACTACCTGTCGAGAATAATAAGTAACCGGTATGTATCCAGAGTCAGTACAGCCCAAAGTCAATCTCCCACCAGCCTGAGTAATTACTACCCTATCTGATTGCCCCGAATTAATGCCTGAACGCCAATAAGTTCTGATGGTGACTCTATATCGGTTATTTGTATCTGTGTTTATTAAATAATCGACTGTTCCACCTTGCGCGAAACCACAACGGCCAGACTGGCGAATAACATTCTTGAACGCGAGCAGTCCTAATTCTTCATCGAGATTTTCTGTGGCGGTATTATATTCATCGATAAACACCTTGTCGTCTTCCGTTAAAGCCTCTTGCTTCCCAAAGTCTGGGTTTAAGATTTCGTCAATCTTAGTTGAAACAGGTTTATCGCTCATTTTTCATCTCCTTGTTTTCGGCATAAATAGTGTTCAACCAGGTGTTTGCTGGTCTCACCTGACTAAGGCATAACTTTTATTAAGGTGGAAATTAAGGCATATCAGGCTCATTGTCTGGATACGCCCACCTTGTTAACTCATACTGTTTACAAACTCGCTGTTTTGCAAAAGCATATTGGATTGTTAGTTTTTAAACAAACTTGTTATCAGTAGCTTGTTACTGCTATTGGCCGTGAGCCTTCATTATCATTCGCACTGGGAAATTTTCGGCTACTGAACGGAAAGTAAACCTTCAAAAGACGCTAAATTCAACGAATCCAATGGCAGGAAGCGACCAAAACCGGATAATGTCAGTTCTTTTCTGATAGGTAGAAGACGTGGGTGTCTCTGTTCTTGACGAAGTGAGAACCTTTAGATTGTCATCTGATACTCCTATGTGAATCAGGATAGTAGATCAGAAAGTTTTCATTGACCCGACAATCTTCATCTTTGCTAAACCAACATGACGCCCATGTATTCCTTAGTAAGTGGAAAATAAATATTTCTATCCTATACTCTTCAGGAACATTAGTGTTTTGCGAATACTTTCCGCTAAATCAAAATTCAAAACTACAAACTTAGATAAAAAAAGAAAGGGGAGAAATATGTCTATTAAACAATTATTTGTGTCTGTGGGATTCATAGTCATCTTTATTGCATCTGTGGGTCCTGTTTACAATCCTCCATGGCGTTTGAACGTTCGACTTCAATTACCATAAAGACAGTGGTCCCTTTAACCGGCTGATCCTACAACCGATGGTTCACTGGCACAAGCCATCGAGGGAGGTAGTGCCATATCAGAGCACATTAAAACTGTGACACAGATAGAAATCTTGCCAGCAAATGATACGATTTTTAAAGATCTTGTAACGGGGTGCACAGAAGAAACTCTCTCCTACACCTGCTGGAGGGTTGAAAAAAATGACTCTCCTGTAGATTGCTTTGGAAGCATAAGACAAGGCGACCAAACGACTCGGAGTCTTATTGAAAAAACAGTTGAGAATACTGACCTTAGGGAGAGTCTTATTGCAGACATTACAACCAACCAGAGTTGTCAAGCCAGATGTGAAGAAGGCCACCCTTCCTGCATGCGTGCACCAGGCTCGATTGGGGGACTTTTGAATTGGAATGACTACAAGAAACAGTTTGGAAACATTCACCACAGTCTCGAGAGTCCAAGTCGGCTGCAACCTAAAACAATAAACCTACTTTTGAGCTTGCGTGAAGAATGTGCGGTTTCTCAAACCACATATGATGATGAATCTCTCACAGCATTAATAAACTCTTGCCGCATTAAAAGGTCTCAAGGACCAGTAAACATAGCAATTGAATGGCCTGAGATTGTGCAAATGAGCGTAGCAACAACCGACTCTCTTGCAACTCTAAATTTAAGCGTGGCTCCCGAGGTCTATTTTTATAACACCAACGGCGATATCAACGGTGCGCTGTCAGGACTCCTAGAAGAAGTTGTTTTTCAAGCAAACAAATTAACATTCGGTATTGGGGATCACTGTTACCAGTTTACAGGTAAGTAGTTGGATTCTCTCCTGGCAACACCAGTCTATTGGTATAAACTTCAGTGGCCCCAATCGGGCCACTGCCTGCCGGATGGATTGCAACGCAAAAGAGTGGAACCGAGAGAAAGTAGAACGGAGACACTCACATCTCATCGAAAATCCTACACAACTCATCACCGTTTTGCCCTATTGACCGCACGGATACCTGTCTACACTGAGTTATATGCCTCAACCCAAAAAACGCCAGGTCTCACTGTCAGGACACGCCTTATTACCATTGCATCTCCAGATGTGTCAGGCGCGCGTTTCTTTGCGGTAAAGACAGCCATACGGGTTTCGACTTTGAACATCGTCGCCAATGGATCGTGGACCGTATCAAGCTGCTGTGTTCCGTATTCTCCGTCGATCTATGTGCCTATGCCATTATGAGCAATCACTACCACATTGTGGTCAGGATCGACGCTGACGCAACAACAGACTGGCCTGATGAAGAAGTTGCACGTCGCTGGTTGCAGATATTTACAGGCCCCATGTTGATGCACCGTTACCTGGCTGGTGTGAAACTGACCAGCAGTGAGAACAAGTGCATTGCTGACCTGTTAGCGACCTGGCGCGAAAGATTGGCTGATCTATCATGGTTTATGCGCTGTCTCAATGAACCCATTGCCAGGATGGCCAATGCTGAAGATCACTGCACTGGCAGGTTTTGGGAGGGAAGGTTCAAGTCACAGGCCCTTTTGGATGTGCGGGCACTTCTGGCCTGTATGGCTTACGTTGACTTAAACCCAATTCGGGCCGCCATGGCCAAAACTCCAGAATCGTCCGACTTCACCTCGGTGCAGGAACGTATTCTGAGATCCTGAGAGTTCCATTCTGAGGTCCTTCACTGAACAAAGCGATGACGATTCTGGTATTCCAATCACGCTGGAAGACTATCTGGAACTGGTAGATTGGGGAGGCAGGGAAATTAAACACAATAAACGAGGATACATTTCTGACCACGCGCCACCCATACTCACCAGATTAAAAATGGGCAGCGCTTCGGTGTGCGATCATCTGAGCAAAGCCGACCAGCCGACGTTTAGCGCTTTGGGACCGGTGAGCAGGCTCAGGTTGTTTGCTCAATCGGTGGGGCGAAGTTTTATCAAAGGCCAAATTCTTGGCAAGCAACTCTGTCCGGAAAGGTCTTAGGAATTCACGATTCAAAGCAGGAAAACAACCTGAGATTTATCACGCCTGGATTTAGCGGATTCGTCAAGAAATCAGCAATGCCTCAATAGAAACCCTCAGATTGTTCACGTTTTCCAAGAGCTTTTCAAATAACAACACTTATATCATGATTGAGAATTGAATCTAAACATGTCAGATTTGCTCTGGCCCGTTGAAGACGTGGGTGTCTCTGTTCTTACTCTCTGTTCTTACGTTACTCTGGCCACCATTTTTCGACAGTCTGCCTTCAAAACCTCCACTGTATGTATTCACTTGAATAGTATTCAAATGGACTACTTTTTATATCAAAGATAGCCGCCTTGAATTGTGGGGATTAAGTAAACTGTCCCCCCAAACACCCAAATATTCCAACACTGCTTAGACTTGAGTCGAATTTTCGAACATCCCGACACATGATGCACTCGATATTCAAAAGGCGTATATTGACCGCATAAAATGGAGTTCACAGAGCGACCATTGTTTGCTTTCTTGCGGGTTGCATTGCAGCCTGCACAGCGTATTGCGTACTTTCAATTCCAGAGCAACACAATTGCACCAGTTTTTTCGGTGGTGCACCCTCGAGGAGATCATTATGAAACGTCTTGCCTTTGCTGAATTCCTGACGATTTTCAGTATTTTTCTCAGTGGATATGCCAATGCCATAGTCGCTCACCCAAAGAATGCTGACATTGTTGGTGGTGTTCTGTCCTACATCGTTTGCTTCAATAATGATGGAGCAGTAGCAGGTTCTACCGAATGTGACGGCTCAAGTGTTGATGAAGGACTGTTGGGTGTTCAGGACGGGGATTGGCGGTCAGGGCCAGCCTCTGGAATCTACAGCTGCGGGACTGATCCAGTTGACCCTGTTTCGAGTGCAACATGCTCTTACAACCAGGGAGTGGCGATTACCGCGTGCACAGGTGATGAGTCCATCTTAGCTAAAACGGAGACCATCAGTGGTCATTTCTGGGCTGTAAGAGGAGATAGGACTTGCACAAATATATCCACCCCCGAAACAGCGGGTCTTGTACCTTGCCTTTCAAGTGACGCTTTCGATCCTGTCACGGGGTGTAGCCCAAGTCTAAGTCCGTCAGAGATCACAGTCGAGGAAGGCTACATTACACTGGAAACCCTTAGCGGAACTCCCCCACCAATTCAGCACTGTACTGAGAATGCCCATGGTGGAAGGATGGTCGTTGATAACGTGAATAGCAGAATCTACATCTGCACACAAAAAGGGTGGGAATATATCTCAACTAGTGGTGTGATTGATGCCACTGAGGGCACAGAGCTGGCCTGCACCGACGGTCGCGATAATGATGGAGACACCTTCATAGATTGCGCTGACTTCGATTGCGATAGCGCTACAGCATGTGGTGGTGCTGGTTTTGGTCCGGAAAATACCGAGCTGGCCTGCACCGACGGTGGCGATAATGACGGAGACACCTTCATAGATTGCGCTGACTTCGATTGCGATAGCGCTACAGCATGTGGCGGTGCTGGTTTTGGTCCGGAAAATACCGAGCTGGCCTGCACCGACGGTGGCGATAATGACGGAGACACCTTCATAGATTGCGCTGACTTCGATTGCGATAGCGCTACAGCATGTGGCGGTGCTGGTTTTGGTCCGGAAAATACCGAGCTGGCCTGCACCGACGGTGGCGATAATGACGGAGACACCTTCATAGATTGCGCTGACTTTGATTGTACTGATGCAGCGGCCTGTGGGGGTCCGGGATTTTGAGAGCTAGGGGGAAACGGCGCTTCAGACATGATAGGAGTGAATGGACCGAGTAACACGTTACTGTTATCAATAGTTTTTACTCTGACCCCAAAATTTGCTGTTATCAATAGTTTTTACTCTGACCCCAAAATTTGACCAAAATATTTTCATTCCTTACGCAATTAGGGTCAGCAAGCTCCAATTCGGCTGCATAGAAAAGATCGGACATAGAAAAGATCGGACACTCACCATTTTCATGATGCGTGACAAACCTGTCCGATCTTTACGTCCAGTCTTTACCCCGCAATCTTGATCTTAAGAGGCTCTGTAGTCAGTTCTTCGGCCGGCGGCGCAAAATCAGTCAGATTGATACCATCAACGGCGCTCTTGTATTCTTCGAGGCTCGGCGTGCGGCCAAGAATGGTGGAGAGTACAACCAGTGGCGTAGAACCCAGCAGCGATTCACCCTTCTTTCCATCGGCATCCGCAACAACACGCCCCTGGAACAGGCGGGTTGAGGTGGCCATAACCGTGTCACCTGGCTCGGCCTTTTCCTGATTGCCCATACACAGGTTACAACCCGGACGCTCCAGGTACATGATGTTTTCATACTTGGTGCGTGCAGCTTCTTTTGGATGAGCGTCGTCAAATTCGAAACCAGCGTATTTCCTGAGAATATCCCAGTCGCCTTCGGCTTTGAGTTCATCAACGATATTGTAGGTTGGCGGCGCAACGACCAACGGCGCGTTGAATTCAATCGTGCCGTTTTGCGCTTCGAGGTTTTTCAGCATTTGGGCGATAATTTGCATATCACCTTTGTGCACCATGCAGGACCCAACAAAGCCCAGATCAACTTTCTTCGCTGCCGCCGTAATAAGACACGGGCCGGATGGTGTCATGGGTATAACGCTTGGATACGTCGTCGTTGTTAACATCCGGGTCAGCAATCATTGGCTCGTCAATCTGATCCAGATCGATAACCACTTCGGCGAAGTACTTAGCATTATTATCCGGCGCGAGAGCCGGGTTGGCGCCACTCTTGATTTCTTCGATACGCTTGCCGGCCAGGTCGATCAGACCCTGCAGCATATTCGCTTTGTTGTCCATGCCCTTGTCGATCATGATCTGGATACGACGCTTGGCCAGTTCCAGTGATTGAACCAGGGTGTCGTTGTTAGAGATACAAATAGAGGCTTTCGCCTTCATTTCAGCAGTCCAATCGGTAAAAGTGAAGGCCTGGTCAGCCAACAGCGTACCGATGTGCACTTCAATGATACGACCCTGGAAGACATTCTCACCGCTGAACTTCTTCAACATCTGCGCTTGAGTGGCGTGTACAACATCACGGAAGTCCATATACGACTTCATGGCGCCTTTAAAGGTCACCTTAACAGACTCCGGAATTGGCATGGCGGCTTCACCGGTGGCCAGCGCCAGTGCAACGGTACCCGAGTCGGCACCAAAAGCCACACCTTTAGACATCCGCGTGTGCGAGTCACCGCCGATAATGATGGCGCGGTCGTCGACAGTTATGTCGTTCAGTACTTTATGGATGACATCAGTCATCGGGTGGTAGACACCCTTAGGATCACGGGCTGTGATCAGGCCGAAATTGTTCATAAAGGCCATCAGCTTGGGGATATTGGCTCTGGCCTTACTATCCCATACCGATGCGGTGTGGCAGCCGGACTGGTAGGCGCCGTCAACGCTTGGCGAGATCACAGAAGCCGCCATGGCTTCCAGTTCCTGCGCGGTCATCGGGCCGGTGGTGTCCTGGGAGCCGACAATATTGACCTTGACGCGTACGTCAGAACCCGCATGAAGGGGTGCATCTGAAGCAACACCGACCGCGTTTTTGTTGAAGATTTTCTCAACCGCGGTCAGACCCTGATCCTGGTGACTGACTTCTTTGGATGGCGCGTAAACCTGTGGTGCTTCAATGCCCAGTACGTCAGCAGCAATCATCTGCAGTTTTTTACCGAAGACAACCGCGTAAGAACCACCGGCTTTCATAAATTCGATTTTCTGCGGTGTGAAGGCACGTGCAACGTCGACCAGTTCTTTGTCACCGTTGTAGAGCTTTTTGGTCTTGGTATCGATGGTCAAAACGGTACCCGTGGCCACAGAGTAAGCCTCTTCCAGCACCGGATCACCATTGCTGTCGACAACCGTGTTGCCCTCGCTATCCTTTTTCTTAACCCAATTTCTCAGGTTAAGACCGATACCGCCGGTTACGTCAACCGTGGTCAGGAAGATCGGAGAGATACCATTGGTGCCGGCAACGACCGGTGCAATGTTAATAAACGGTACGTACGGACTGGCCTGCTTGCCGGCCCACAGCGCGACATTGTTAACACCGGACATACGCGAAGAACCCACACCCATGGTGCCCTTCTCAGCAATCAGCATCACCTTGGCATTCGGGTGTTTTTTCTGCAGCGCAACAATTTCCTGCTGGGCCTCGGGGGTGATCATGCACTGGCCGTGTAATTCACGGTCGGCGCGGGAGTGAGCCTGGTTGCCAGGAGAAAGCAGGTCAGTGGAGATATCACCTTCACCGGCAACATACGTCACAACATCAATCTTCTCATCGATTTCGGGCAGTTTGGTGAAGAATTCAGCCTGCGCGTAGCTCTCGAGAATGTCTTTGGCAATTGCATTGCCAGCCTTGAAAGCGGTTTCAAGACGCTCGGTATCGGACTCGTATAAGAACACCTGGGTTTTCAAAACCTCCGCGGCAGGCGTTGAAACCTCAGCGTTGTCGCTCAGAGCCAGATCCAGAAGTACTTCAACGGAGGGACCGCCTTTCATGTGAGACAACAGCTCAAACGCAAAGGCCGGGGTAATCTCGTCAAGAACAGCTTCGCCAAGAATAATCTCTTTGAGGAATTGAGCCTTAACACCAGCAGCACTGGTGGTACCCGGCAGGGTATTGTAAATAAGGAACTTCAGTGAGTCTTCACGGTGCGCATTGCCGGTATCTTTGATTTGGGCAATAATTTCTGACAGCAAATCAGCGCTATCAATCGGTTTCGCGTGTAACCCTAAGTCTTTCTTACGAAACTCGATTTCATTCAGGTATTCAGAATACAAACTCATGCAAACATCTCCGAGCATTAAAATAGGCTTCAAATAAACCTGCCTATTTTAAACGATTTTTCATCAAGAAAAAGAAGACACCCATGTCGGCCACGCACCACCATTCGGTAGAAGTGATACGGACTAAATTGGGCCGGATATATTTATTCTACGATCAACTGTGACCGAATTGTGCACAACCACCTGTCATCCACTGGCATTTACTGGCGTTTACGGATGCTTTGGAAAAAGACAAACACTGCAAGCAGCTAATTTATAACTTTTTAAATATCAGTCGTTACTTTTAAAAATCCGCGTGTTGGTGGTTCGATTCCATTGTGCACGAAGGAGGTGAGAGCAGGAACTGCTCGAGAGGCTGGCCTGGGCCATGCACCGGTGTCACGTAGGCCATGGAAGGTCGAAAGCGACCACCTCTGGCCACCATTCTTTTACAGTATTTTGCCCCATTATTCTCAGTATCCCCCAACGCTGCTTTGGTTTACTCTATCCCTCTGCTCTGACTCAATTACTATCAATTTTCCTCTGGTGTGAGGCACAAGACTGATTTTCAAGCCGTTAGAGTGACTATTTCCTTGATTCAACACATGAATAAATACCGATATGTCGAAAATTCGATTGCTCCTCGCCTGCCTCATCACGGTCCTGATGTTGGCTGGTTGCACAAGCTTCGCCTACAACCGCCTTGATTGGCTTATTCCCTGGTATATAAACGGTTACGTAGACCTGACGGGCGAGCAGCGAAAACTGTTGCGTAAGAAACTAACCTCACCGCTTGATTGGCATCGCGAGGAGGAACTGGCCAATTACACCGACATTCTCAACCGAATCGAAGCCGACATGGATGGTGAGGTCACCGCCGACACGGTGCGGCGCTGGGCTGATGAAATGTTCGGGGCGGCTGTGCGCGTGCAAAGGTCTTTGCTGGTTGTCGCACTGGAATTCGGTCAGCAGGTCAGTGATGAACAGGTTGAAGAGTTTGTTGGCAGTCTGTGGGAACGCCAGGAGGAAATGGAGAAGGAGTTCAGCGCGCGCAGCGATGCCGCATACCGCGACGCTGATTACGATAACCTGGTTGAGACGTTGGAGCGTTTTCTCGGGCGACTGAACACAGAGCAGAAAGGCATCCTGCGCGAAGCGTCGAATAAGCTGGTTCGTTTCGACAAGGCCTGGCTGGAAGAAGGTCGCGCCTGGTTGAGAAAAATGGCAAACCTCTTGCAGCGCGAAGCGGGCTGGCAGGAAGCCATTCTGCAAGCATACGACGCCCGCATCGGATTGCGCTCAGCTGAATACCGCGCCGCCTTTGAGCACAACATGGGGCTGGTGACCCAGGCCTATGCCGAAGTGATCGGCATCATGAGCGAAAGGCAACGCAAGAAAGCGCAGAAAGAATTTGATGACCTGAGGCGAATGTTGACGAAACTGATGGACGACGACGGCTAGCTCACCCTTTGTCAAGGAGTAATTGGGGTCAGTGTAAAAACTGCACAGCTATTTTATTTTTCACTGACCCCAGGTGTTTGCTACCCAAACTGATACCCAATTTGAAGTTTTACGATGGCACTTCAGGCTGACCCCAAACATTCTTGCGTCCCCGCCGAAACAAAACACGTTCCTTTGTTCGACCATTCAGCGTCTTACCGATCAAGGTGGAGCGGACGAAAAGATCATAGAGCACGAGTGATATTCCAATCGTGAGAAGTGAAATCATCATGAGCTTCAACGACCAATGGAATGGTAACTCTGCAACAGCGATTTGCAGCCATACCACGATGGGCAGGTGGATCAGGTAAAGCCAGTAAGACGCGTCGGCGATGTATTGGACAAACTTGCTGGGCTTGTCAAAGAACCGCTTGAATAGACCGATACTCAGGGCGACCAGTGACCACATCATTACCGCGTAGCTCAGAGCGAACCCTGCCCGAATCAGTCCCAGTTGGGGGTGTCCGGTGTCGGCCTGGTAAGCTGACAATACAAGCGTGAGCCCAACGCTGGCAATACAAAGGACTACTCCACCCCAGGTAATGCGCGAAAAACACCCGATAAGCGCTTTTTGCCTGTGCAACAACCAGCCAAAGCTAAAGAACCCGCAATATACGAGGAGAACAGGCACCTGGGGAATGAGGGATTTGTCGGGTGTATCCATACCCCAGGCATTCATGTACCACAGGCACACAGCGGTGGGAAGGCCAAGGGCCAGCCATGAGAAGCGTGAGTTCACGATCCAGGCAACAATCCGGTCTGCCCGGTTTGTCGCAAATACGTAAAAGCCAGGCATCAGGCTGACCAGGGTGCGGATCACAACAACAATGGCTGTGATAAGCAGAAGGTAATAGAGAAACCAAAGATGTGTGCCAGTCAGGAAGTCCTTTGGAAGTTGACCCAGCGATTGGAAACCGACTTTCAAGCCATTTACAACGTTGACTTCTCCCCTCATGCTTTCGCCGCCCATTACCCATGAGGAAACAACCAGTGGCCTGAGTATGAACCAGCCCGCTACGAATGGGATAGCGATACGTGTTAGCCGGGAGCCAATAAAGTTACCGGCACCCATTCGGTGAAACGTCATGTGGCTGAAAAAACCCGCTATCAGGAAGAATAGCTCCATTCGGAACGAGTGGCTGACAAGAATGAAGCCCAATATTGAGGAACTGGTCGATATGTCCATGACCGCCCAGCCAATAAACACGGGCACAAAGGATAGACTGGCGTGAAATACGATGCCGAGCAGCAATGCGAAGGCTCTTACGGCATCGAGGTAGTTTAATCGGCTGTTTAAATTTGCGGTTTTCATAAGACCTCAAGGATTTGGCTAAATGGGTATTGCGGGCTCATTCTCAGTAAAAACTGACCTCGTCGATCTCAAAATCGAAGGATCCCTGTTGGATATCAAACGCGACAATGCTGAGACTGGTCAGTGTTTTGGTGTTTAACTTTGTCTGTTCAGACCAGGCTCGTTTCATTTCCGTAAATGGAATCATTACTTCATGAAACTGGCCGTCGGACTGGCGGGTCACGGGGGCTGCGTGATAATCAAAGTTTGTAATTTCTGAGCTGTTGGCAGTGATTGAAAGGTTGCCTTTATTTACCCGCACAAGCAGGCGAATACCTTCATAGGCACTGGCGTCCTGAGGTAGTCCCTGTGTCTCAAGAAGCAATACGGTGCTGGCCCAGCCCGGCTGCCCGCGTGGCGGTGATATTTCTCCCTTTGCAGAGAAAACACCGTCTTGGAAGCCATGTTCCATCCTGGTTTGTCCACCGGATACCGTGTCGTTTACATATTGGCGTTCAATGCCAATGCTGTTGTTTCTAGGGTCGCTGAAGTCGTCGATTGTCGGGTCGAGGGCAGCAGCGATTGCGGAATTGAAAGTTGCCGCACAAATGACGGCCGCGATTGTTTGAGGAGCTATGCGAGTGAGTATATTGAGTGATTTCATGATATTAATATGTCCATGGTTTCTTAAAGGGACGAATCAATGTGCTGATTAAAGCGCTTCAATTCGTGGTTCTGCCTATAAGTGCCACTCGCCAACGGTTTGGTGACAACTATTTTGATTTTTTTGGATTTACAGACAGCATTTGATTCTCAGGAAAAAATGTTGTCACCTTTCGTTTCCAGTTGGGCACTACTAGTTGATGCTTATGAAAATTGACAAAAATGGTTTAGCCCTGGAAGACCTAGACGACGCTTCCCTCGTGATGGCGTGCCTTGAGGGTGAACATCAGGCCTTCGGAAAAATTGTCACCCGCTATCAGCGTCTTCTGTGCTCACTGGCGTATTCGTCCCTCGGCAATTTGGGCGAAAGCGAAGATGTGGCCCAGGAGGCCTTCGTTGAAGCCTGGAAGAAACTGGGAAGCTTGCGAGAACCGGAAAAGCTCAAGTCGTGGCTTTGCGGCATTCTCAGGTTCAAGGTCAGTCATCACCGAAGAAAAGAGGCGCGACAGCCAATACGCCATGCGGGTGAATTTCATGAAGTTGGTATTTTGGAATCAAACGACGAACCTATCGAAGATGTTGCAATGAAAGAAGAAGAGCAGGCCTTACTCTGGCGGGCCCTCGAAACCGTGCCGGAAACTTACCGGGAAACCCTGATTTTGTACTATCGTGAACAGCGCTCGGTAGAACTCGTCGCCAGCGAGTTGGACCTGAGTGAAGATGCCGTGAAGCAACGTCTTTCCCGTGGTCGAAAGTTGCTACAGGAAAAGCTGATGAGTTTTGTGGAAAGTGCCCTGTCGCGAAGCTCTCCAGGACAGGTATTTACAGCGGGAGTGCTGGCAGCACTGGGAACGGTTGCTCCGCCTGCCAAAGCGGCCGGGGCCGGGCTGGTTGCTGCAAAGCTTGGTACGGCATTCAAGTGGGCGAGCATCGCCACATTTCTTGCAACGGCATCAGGTTTTATCAGTTCCTTTTTAGCGCTGCGTGCAAACCTGGATCAATCGCGAACCAATCGTGAGCGAAGAGCTGTGATTAAGGTCACGGTGGCCTTTATGACGGTTGCCATCGTGTTTATAGCAGGGTTGCTTGGGCTGCGTTACCTGGCTTTGTTGCCTTACGGGAATGTTGCCTACATAGCTACTCTCGCGCAGGTATTGGTGATCTCTTTTGTCGTTGGCTATGTCGTGCTTACAGTGAGGTTGTTAAAGAGCGCGCGGGGTTTGAGAACAGCCGAAAGACTCCGCAGGCCCGACCTGTTCGAATCGCCCGATGATCAGCCCGGCTCCACAAAAGGCGAATACATTAGCCGTATCAAACTCCTGGGCGTGCCGTTGGTTCACGCCAGGTTCGCAATGGCGGAAGAGGGAGAGCCACCCGCAATTGGTTGGATTGCGGGTGGTCACAAGGCTTACGGGCTGCTGTTTGCCTGGGGCGGGTTTGCTGTGGCCCCGATCAGTGTAGGTATCGTTTCCTTCGGCCTGGTCACCGTGGGTGTAGTGGGATTTGGCCTTGTGGGAATGGGAACCGTTGGAATTGGGGTACTTGCCATGGGTGCTGCAACCATTGGCTACAAAGCTTATGCATCTTTGTCCGCCATGGGGTGGGAGAGCGCTTTTAGCCAGGGGTTTTCAATCGCAAAGGAGGCCGCAATAGGACCAATTGCTTATGCCCAACAGGTCAACAATGAATTGGCAGCATCCATTTCGAACCTTTCTACTGTGAACCAGGCTTTTGCCGTGGTCCTGGGTGTAATGGCTCTCCTGGTGATCGCGCCTGTGGTTTGGTACTCCCGCGCCGTGCGAAAAAACCTCAAATCACGGCCAAAGAATAATTAATGCGTAATTGGGGTCAGAGTAAAAACTGCCAGCAGTTTTTACTCTGACCCCAATTAAGGTAACAACTGCGAACCACCATGCAGTCTCTGGCTTGCACCAAATACATGCCTTACACTGCGCGTTGGCGTATGGTTGACATTTCGCCCGGATCGAAAGCCTAAATAAAGGGCAAGAGCCTGAAGGGAAACAACATATGAGTGGCTTGCTGGCCTTACTGGATGACGTTGCTGCAATAGCCAAGGTGGCTGCAGCCTCGATCGATGACGTAGCAGCACAAGCTGCAAAGGCCGGGGCCAAGGCAGCTGGTGCGGTTATCGATGATGCCGCGGTGACGCCAAAATACGTTCACGGCTTCCTGGCTGATCGCGAATTGCCGATTATCTGGAGGATCACAAAGGGGTCACTCAAGAACAA
The DNA here is from genome assembly GCA_963759155.1 of uncultured Gammaproteobacteria bacterium. Taxonomy (GTDB): domain Bacteria; phylum Pseudomonadota; class Gammaproteobacteria; order Xanthomonadales; family SZUA-36; genus SZUA-36. Next base: position 211,633 of record CAVWXX010000001.1, read on the forward strand.
GCTTGTCTATCTGTTACCGGCCGGATTGTTGTTGGCGAATTTCGCACCCTGGCTGATTTCTCCACTGCTGATGCTTGGCGGATCGTACTTGTGTTTTGAGGGGGCAGAGAAGATTTATCACAAGTTTTTCCCCCACCATGAAAACACCGCTGTCATCGAGATTGGACCCGGCGATACCGTGCACCTCGAGGAAACAAGAGCTGCTGGCGCCATCAAAACAGACTTCATCCTGTCTGCCGAAATCATGACCATTGCACTGGCGGCTATTCCGGACAGTAACATCTGGATGGAGGCGGCAACATTGGCTACTGTCGGTGTTGGAATCACGGTGGCTGTCTACGGCACTGTCGCATTGATTGTCAAAGCCGACGATGTTGGCTTGTATATGTCTATCAACGGCCGGTTCGCGCTGACACGCTGGTTGGGCCGGGGTCTGGTTCAGTCGATGCCACGTTTTATGAAGTTACTGACTACAATCGGCACGGCTGCGATGCTCTGGGTCGGCGGCTCAATTGTCATTCATGGGCTCGAGCAACTGGGACTGGGGTGGCTTGGTCATCACATTCACGATTGGGCCTATGCTATCGGCCAGGGCGTATCGGTTGACTGGCGCGGCGCCGTAGAGTGGACCGCCAAGGCATTCATGGATGGTGTATTCGGTCTGGCGCTCGGCTTTGCGCTGATACCACTGGTAATCCATGTCATTGGCCCAGCCTGGTCAAAGGTCAGCCGTAAAGAGAAACCTGAAACAACCGGAACATAACTCAACGATCAGTCGAGTCGGCATTTATTAATTGGGGTCAGTGTAAAAACTAAAAGCGATTCTATTTTTACTCTGACCCCAAAAACTGCCAAAAACTGGCTGAGCCATTTCAGCCTGGCCTTATTCTCACTCAATTAACATCCACAGACATTCCCGCACCCGGGTTTATTTGCGGCAAGGCGCGCTTCCAATGCCTGTGCCGTTGGTGTAATTGCGAGCCCACCCAATGCGGTGCAGCGCAATTCTCGCGGCATTTGTGCCGATACCCGCTTGGCGGTCTCGATAACCTCATCGAGTGGAATAACCGGGTCAAAATCTGACAGTGACATATTGGCGCACGATAAAGCGTTACCCGCAGCCATGACATTTTTTCCCAAGCAGGGTACTTCGACGCGATTAGCAACCGGGTCACAAATTAACCCAATCATACTTTGCAGCGCCATAGAAGACGCCCCTATTGACTGTGCTAACGTGCCATTCGCCAGTGTTACCAAAGCAGCGGCAGCCATACTCGCAGCTGAACCACCTTCAGCCTGACAACCACCGACCTCGGCGGCAAAGGTCCAGCGCGTCGCGATAAATACCCCGATTAATCCACTCGCCATCATCGCCCTGGCCAACGCAATATCGTCCAGCCCTAATTCTTCCCCCATCGCGATAACAGCTGCGGGCAAGGCGGCACAAGCACCAGCCGTTGGGGCTGCGACAATGATACCCATGGCACTTTTGACTTCCATTAATGCCGTTACATACAACACCATACGATTAAGTGCACCGGCGTTTAATAAATTTCCTGCCTGTAAACGTTTTTGAAACACACCGGATTGATGACCCAGCACGCGATCTTCATACGACGTACCAGCAATACCCTGGGAAATCGATTGACGAACTACAGCAATAATTTCGACCATTTTATTGAGTAATGTTTCTTCATCCAGACCACTACGTGCTGATTCATAAGCTACTGCTAATTTCCACAATGGCGTTTCACGCCCGGCATCATATTCCAACATTTCTGCACAAGTGGTAAACGGAACGCTTGTCGATTGGCGTGACAAAACCGGCAATACCGGCGCAACCCGACGCACGTTACGAACCGTATAGTTTGCGCCAAGCTCTTCCTTGAGAATCGCCAAGGCATCATCATTAATAAAATGCTGCGCTTTGATTTCGATCAATTGGGTATCAACATCAAACCGATGAACCTGAATGTCATCCGCATCGATATGCCGGGCACACGTTTCACGTAATTGCTGACCGTTTCCATGTATCCAAATTAATGTTTCAAAATAATCGCCTGCAATCGAAACTGAAAATTCATCAATGGCGATAACTTCAATCATCCCGCCACCAGTAGAGATCGCACGTACATGACATTTTTGTCCGGTCGTATCTGTCAGCGTCAACCGGTAGGTATTGGGATGCTTGTCACCGCAATCTATGGGCGTGAATTTAATCTCTACACCATTATTCCGCATGGTCTCCATAGAGTTTGGCAATCGTTCATCCGTCGCCTCCCACCCCAGGAGTCCGCCAAACAAGCCCATGTCCGAGCCTTGAGAATCATGCGTCTGGGGCAGTGATCCATTGCGATCAAACTCCAATAAAACGGAAGCAATGGGGTGCGCCATCAAATCACGCGCTATTTGTCCTATACGTAGCGCAGCTGCACAGTGTGAGCTCGATGGACCACGCATAACCGGGCCAATAACATCATTAAAAATACTTACGATCATAAGTCTCCAAACACTCTGTTTACTTCGCCGGAATCAATGAAACATGACCCTCGGTGGCGTCCTATTCAGCTGAAAAAGGTGCTGCATCATGACTCTCACGAAATACTATTTTTGATAGCGCTTTTGTGGGCTTTTTGCATCCAGATCAGCCAAATATTCCAGTTTGTCACGAATCTTTCCTTCTAAACCGCGGTCGCTGGGTTGATAGTAACGAGTTTTTGCCATTTCAGGTGGCAGATAATTCTCCCCGGCAGCATAGGCGCCTGGTTCATCATGGGCGTATCGATACCCGGCACCATGGCCTAAATCTTTCATCAAACTTGTTGGAGCATTACGCAGGTGTAGCGGTACGTCAAAATCAGGCTGGCTGTGCGCATCGGCAAGCGCTTGCTTCCAGGCGGTATAAACAGCGTTACTTTTCGGTGCGCAGGCCAGGTAAACAACCGCCTGTGCAATGGCGCGCTCACCTTCAGCCGGCCCTATTCGGGTAAAGCAATCCCACGCTGAGATAGCGATCTGCATCGCTCTGGGGTCGGCATTCCCAATATCTTCTGAAGCGATCGCCAATAAACGACGTACAATATATAAAGGATCGCAGCCTGCGGCGATCATTCGAGCCGACCAATAAAGTGCCGCATCAGGGTTAGAACCACGAATGGATTTATGCACCGCTGAAATAAGGTCATACCACATGTCCCCTTTATTATCGAAACGGGCAACTTTTTCACCGGCGACTTCAGCCAGTAACGCCAGTGTAATCACCTTCACGCCCTGGTCGTTCTCTTCTGCTAAATCATAGATAAGCTCAAGGTAGTTCAATGCCACCCGGGCATCGCCATTGACGAGATCAACGAGTCTGTCCAGGGTGTTCTCTTCAAATGTCGCTGCTATGTTACCCAAACCACGTTCGGAATCCTCAATGGCCTGGTTTAACACATGAAGAATATCAGCCGGGTCTAACGACGTGAGTTTATACACCCGCGCCCGGGACAATAATGCATTGTTTAATTCAAATGACGGGTTTTCGGTGGTCGCACCAATAAAGATGACGGTACCGTCTTCGATATGAGGCAAGAAGGCGTCTTGCTGGCTTTTATTAAAACGATGTACCTCATCGACAAACAAGATGGTTTTACGACCGGATAATTTATGTTCGCGGGCTTTCTCAATCGCAAGACGGATATCTTTCACACCAGAGGTCACCGCGGAAATTCGTTCCACCTCTGCATTTGCGTAATTGGCAGCAACTTCGGCAAGTGTCGTCTTACCGGTTCCTGGTGGTCCCCACAAAATCATGGAATGAATCTGGCCAGCCTCCAGGGCCCGGCGCAGTGGTTTACTCGGACCAAGTATGTGCTGCTGACCACAGTATTGATCCATAGTAACGGGGCGCATTCGCGCTGCCAGTGGACGAAAGTCTTCATCGGTGGAAAAATCTAAGCTGAAGTTGCTCATAGCCGTGGATTGCTCATCATTTTGAGCAGTGAAGTATAAAAGGTATAAAAGCGACTTTCCCGGAAATCACCGTACTAATTGGGGTCAGTGTAAAAACTACCAGAAATAATATTTTTACACTGACCCCAAATGTTGATTACTGTAGGATTAGCACCCAACGGGGAAGCTGGATTTTTAAGCATTTACCGCTCCTCAACAATGACTTCGGACTATTGCCAAACCAGTGCAATGGAGAGAAACAGAATGAGACTTATTATTTTCGGCTTTCTGCTTACATTCGCAGCAGCTTCATTGGCCCAGAACAAGGCTGTGACGCTTGGCAATGAACCTTGGCCACCTTATGTGTTGTCGGGCGAAGAAAAAGGAATGGCAGAGCAAATCGTCTGTGAAGCTTTGGAAAGATCTGGATGGGGATGTGCCGTCAAGATGGGGGACTGGGCTGAAACATTACAACTGGCGAGCGATGGCAGCCTGGATGGCATTGCAGCACTGTGGCATACGCAAGAGAGAGCAGAATCGCTAAGATTTTCGACGCCATATCTCACTAACAGATTGCTTCCTGTTTACAAAGAACGACGCTGGCTTGATCATTACAAACCTGCAGGATCTGGATAATCTCCGGATCGTTATGGTTGAAGAATTTGCCTATGGCGACGAAGTAGACAATGCTTTGGCCGGTCAGAGCGTGACCCGGGTTAAGGGTTTTGAAAATGCGTTGAATGCGGTTCAAAATGACGAGGCGGACGTCGCCCTGATCGATGAATTGGCCGCCCGTGGTTATCTCGATCAGCATCAAAGCAGCAAGCTTGCCATCGGTCAGGCGGCCATGTCTTACCGTGAACTACACTTTGCGGTTTCACTAAAGCATCCCCGGCAAGCTGAAATCATTGCGGCATTCAATGAAGCTTACATTGCAATGCTGAAAGACGGCAGCATCAACAGGATCCTTGATTTGGACTGGGTCGTTACCGATCTTAAGCGGGATGGGATTCCGGATTTTATTTACCGCAGCGGTGAAATTCCCGCAGCATCAGAAACCTTCGACACGGTTTACCCTGTCAATCAGCAGGCTTACCAGATGATTAACCAGCCCGGCTATACAGGCGCCAATGCTAATTTTTTGGACAATAAGATGGCGCGTGAAGACTTTAAGGCGGCCACCGACGCCGAGTTAAAGCCGAAAAACCCCTGTCATTACGATAATATTTCGGGAAGGGTAATTTGCCCCATGAAGTAACACTCGTTCAGAGTGTGATCACTGATAATGAAATCGAGAACATAGTATGAACCCATTTCTGCGCGCCATGATGCCAGCCATTCTACTCACCACAGCCATTGGTCTTTTCGCCTGTGACAACAGCACGGAAACGGTGGATGCCAGTGAACCACCAGCCACCGCAATTGTTTCCACGACGGCTGCCGGGCTTATCACGGTAAGTCAGCCCCGGATTCGAGCCACAGCACCGGGACAAAATGTCACTGGCGCCTTCATGACCCTGGTAAATAACTCGGCGACAGATTACGCCCTGACCGCTGTCAGTTTCAGCGGCGCAAACGCGGTGGAAATTCATGAAACCAGCATGAATGAGGGCATGATGCGGATGCGTAAGGTCAGCCATATCGACATCCCGGCCAATGGCTCTGCAGAGCTGAAACCCGGTAGCTATCACATTATGCTGATAGGACTTGAGAAAGACCTGAAAGCAGACACAGCTGAGACCCTGACACTGACGTTTTCCGACGGTTCACAAAAAACAGTTGAAGCCCTGGTTGACACTTTAAGCGAACAGCACAAGCATGAATAAAACTATCATCCTGATTGCTTTGCTGGCATTTGCCCTTGGCATCGGCCTGGCGCGGTACTACATGCCACAATCCAGCCCTGATCTTGAGAGCAACACCGACGGCTACACAAAGGTAAAGATGACCGAGGGCAAATTTGGCGGCGACTTTACGCTTTACCAGGGTGACAAGCCGGTAAGCCTCAGCGACTTTCGTGGCCAGCTCGTGGTGATGTATTTTGGTTTTGCGTCTTGTCCCGATGTGTGCCCGACCACGCTAAGCATTATCTCCTCGGCCCTGCGACAGTTGACACCCCAGGAGTTAGAAAACATACAGCCGGTTTTCATCAGCATAGATCCGGAACGGGATCAGGGCGAAAAGCTGGACGCTTACGCCACTTATTTCCACCCTGGTTTCATTGGCATCACCGGTACCCCCGATGAAGTGCAGAAAGTTATCAACCAATATGGTGGTTTTTTTATCAAGGCAGAAAGTGATTCGGCCCTGGGATACCTGGTTGAACACACTTCAAAAACCTACATCATCAGCAGGGATGGCCAGTATGTGAGCATACTGCCGCACGACATGACCAGCGAGCTTGCAGTGACTGCCATACGCAGCGGCCTTTAGTCGGTAAATTGAACAGTCCCGATGAATATCAACGCGAATCCTGCAAAAAAGACCAGCAGAAAAAAGTGCGATAATGAATTTGCCCAAGCTGTTTTCATGCTTGGTTCTTCGTTAGTTAATATTGCCAAAATCGCGAATGTCGGTAACCGGGTCTGAGCCGAACTCGGGAGCCAGTAATATCCTCGCAATCGCATTGGCAGTGTCTGTGGCCGATTGCAGATGACCACCTGTTTTAAGATCCCTGAACGTATCCAACTGTGGAAACGCATCCACGGTTGTTGATCGAATATCCGCCTGCATGCCGGTGTCGATAATTCCCGGGGCAAGACTTGTAATCCTCAGGTTGGCAATCTTCTCTTCACCGACAACCCTGGCATGATGATCCAGCGCCGCCTTTGTCGCGCAATACACACTCCACCCTGCCATCGTTTTGCGCCCTGCCCCGCTCGAAATATGCAGGATTCTGCGATCAGCAGCATGCTCTGTGTCGTTGATAAATGCATTGGTCAAAACCAGGGGTGCTGTGACATTCAGATCGACACTTGTGATGATTTCCCTGTTATCTTGCCGGCCAGGTGGGTTGACCGGTCCAATAGTGCCTGAATTGTTGATGAGAATGGCCTGGTCTGCACCATCGAGAAAACGCTGTAACACACCACTTTCTGCCCACTGCACCAGGGCAGCGGGATCTGACAGGTCCAGTGATACCTGTTGCAATCCGTTTACATCTTCGCAAGTGCTTCTTGAAAGACCGAGAATATCAAAACCATGCTCAATCAGTGTCATGGCAAGCGCCTTGCCCAGGCCCTTGCTATGGCCTGTGATAACCACTTTTTTCATGGGGTATTTTTCCTTAGTCGATATCTATTATGATTTTACCGCGGGCATGACCCTTTTCCGAGTGCCGAATTGCCTCTGCAGTCTCAGCCGGATCAAAGTGATGTCCGATAACCGGATCCAGTTGCCTTTGCCTCCACCCACCATCACCATGCGGCCTTCGGGCTTGAGGGCAAAATAGTGGAGACACCCAAATTTTTGAAAGTCCGGAAGCAGTGGATGTCCTGACTTTTGCCGTCCTGACTTTTGCGTTTTCCTGGCTTTTGTAACTTACAGCTGTCCTGGCTTGTGCATGACTCTTTTTGTTTGGGGGAGATGACTTGATATATCAATTGCATTTGCTTGATCTAAATCATAGTTTAAATCACTCGATTACGAAGACTATTGAGGTCCTTGAGTTATTTTTCAGAACTAAAAATAGCAAATTACTTTTGATACGGGGGTCAACTTCATGAATCGTATACCAATCCGGGTTTTGGTCATTATTTCTGTTTGTTTATCAACATGTTTTTCTTTAGGCAAAGCTGAGAGTAACGGCGACCTGAGTGTTAGTGGTGCGATCATAGCTAACGACCTGGCGATAATAGCTCTGGATTGTACGGCCAATACCAATGGTGGTGCGCTCACCACGGATGAAAACGGAATCGTGGTCTGCTCTAATGATGATGGTACGACCGGGCCACATACAATCGACACCGACACTCAACTGACAGAGGCGCAGGTCGATTCCTATACTGACAATAACGGCTACTCTACAGGACCTCATACGGTTGATACGGACACCCATGGAAGCGATATGTGGACCGATGCGGCGGGTCAGGTAACAACACCCGGAAAAGTTGGTATCGGGACACAGAGCCCTGTATCTGTTCTGGATGTAAACGGTGGCGTAAGGATAGGTAATGATCTATCTGCATGTACCAGTGAAAATGCTGGAACAATCAGGTTCAATGCTGCCACTTTTAAAGGGTGCAATGGAGTTGAATGGGTTGAAATCTCAGTTTCGCCTATTTTGGTTTCGGATCATCCTGCAACATGCAGTGCCGTCCTGGCCTCTAATCCTGCTGCAGCAGATGGTGTTTATACTATTGATCCTGATGGTAATGAGGGGAATGATCCGTTTGATGTATTCTGTGACATGAGTACGGATGGTGGTGGTTGGACGATCATTTTTAAATCGAGTGATCCAGCAATTTGGAAAACAAATTCAGGAACACCCGGTACTGGCGAATGGAGTCAAGATTTTTCAGGGATAATCTTTCCCATGAATGAGCTTATGCTTTATCGGGTAATTGATGCGCAAGTAGTGAATGTCACAGGACTTTCTTCCTCGGATCTGTATCAGTGTGCGACAGGCACTAACGACAGATATTGGAACGGCACTCTCTACAATATATATTCAGCACTTCATTTAGGTGTTCATACTAATGAAACTAAAACAACACCGAATGGATATATCATAGTTAGTCAAGGCTGCGTTTCAAACAAACTAGGATGGGGGTTTGGGCACCTTGCATTTATAGATAATCAACAGGGTTGGGGTTGGGATTCAACTAATCTGGAATCAACAGTGTTTGCGATTGGAATTCGTTAATAAAATCAGGTATCCGAACAAAAGTAGGTTGTATAAATACCATAATGCATAAATTTGCAGGCATTGAGGAGTTCATCAATTAGTAGAATAGTGAAGACACCCATGTTTTGGTCACCATTAAAGTATGTGGTTCTCTGCAGTATGCTTTTTCTGTTCCTGAGCTGCTCTTCACACGACAATTCCCAATTGATCAAACACCCCAATGTGCTGTTCATCTCGGTGGATGACATGAATGACTGGGTGGGGTCACTGGAAGGTAACGACCAGGCAATCACCCCCTTTCTGGATAAATTTGCAAACCAGGGTGTAAATTTCACCAGGAACTATGCACCCAGCCCCGGTTGTAATCCTTCACGCTCGGCCATGCTGACCGGTTTACACACCTATACCTCGGGTATGTATTCAAACTACCAGGAGTGGAGGAAGGTACCGGCTTTGCAGCAGGTTCAAACGATTGGACAGCACTTTCGCAATAATGGTTATTACACAGCGGGCGCAGGCAAGATATTTCATTACGACCAGGTCGATGAGCTTGGCTGGGATGAGTATTACCCGGCCATAGACAATCCCATGCCCGAGGACAATTTCCCAGAGAAGCGACCTGCGAATATGCCGCCATTCAAGTACATGTACAACATGTTCGACTGGGGGCCGCTACCCATAGCCGATGAAGAAACGGGTGATTTTGAAACCGTGGACTACATCTCCAGGCAACTGCAAAAAACACACGACAAACCATTCTTCCTGGCGGCGGGCATTTATCGTCCACACCTACCCTGGTTTGTGCCGCAAAAATATTTCGACAAATTCCCTCTTGAGACCATCAGGAAGCCCGCGGTGTTAGAAAATGACGCGTCAGACCTGGGTGAAGTGGCGAAAGAAATCATCACCCGTGGCGGCAATTACCACAAACATGTGGTCGAGGCCGGTCAATGGGAAAAAGCCATACAGGGGTATCTTGCTTCAATTTCATTTGCAGATGCGATGGTAGGCCGCCTGCTGGAGGCCCTGGCAAACAGTCCTCACGCTGACAATACCATCGTTGTGATCTGGTCGGACCACGGCTGGCAATTGGGGGAAAAGTCGCATTGGAGGAAATTTGCTCTTTGGGAAAACACGATCCGGACAGTTTTTATGATGAAGGTACCTGAAGGTCTGGAGAAGATGCCCGGGGGATCCGAAAATGGCATCGCAACAGATAACCTGACGTCTTTACTCGATATCTACCCGACGCTGGTGGATCTCTGCAATCTGCCTGAACGAAATGATTTTGATGGCATCAGCCTGAGAAGCATGCTGACTGACCCGCGAAAGAAGGTCTCCAGACCGGTCATCAGCACGTATGATTACGGCAGTTACTCCATCCGTTATGAGAACTGGCACTACATCAGATACATTGATGACTCTGAGGAACTCTACAACCTGGAAGATGATCCCGAAGAATGGCATAACCTGGCACAAGACATACAATACGGGGACGTAATAAACCAACTGGCGGGCTATATCCCCAAGGAACAAATTGATTTACCCGTAGTTTCCCTGATTGAGCTAATGGAGCACCATGTTCCACCGTTCCGGTCAAAAGCTTATTATTTCAGCGAGGAGCGCAATCAGTGGATGCAAAGATTTGAGCAGTCCCCAAACGATAAATAAAAACAGAAAGCCGAAACGGCCATTGATTAACAAAGCAAATACAACTAACACATTTCGAACAGGTTAATTTGATACGCGATCGTGGCGTTTATTCGGTGACCTTCTTGTGATCTTTGTTGGTGTTCTTGTTGCCTTGGCGATGATAAATATTTTGGCTAAATGCTATTCGGCTGATGGTTTTTGTTCACTCTAAGGCAGAAGCCCGGGTACCGGATCAATGAGTACCCAGGCCCAATTCTCCTACTCGTCCGAAGCAGAGTTTTCCGACATCGCCGCATCGAGCATCTCAATCAATTGGTCACGACTATAGCTATAAGGACCCCACGTGTTCAGCTGTACAAGCTCATTGATCTTCGTGCCGATGGTCCAGGCCTGTTCTTCCTGATTTGGCACAACCACGTATCGACGCAGAGGCTTATCGTCGAATAGCGCATGCATGAATGCTTGTGAAACCTCATCAGGCTCCTTGTAAGACAGTTCACGTGCGGCCGTTTTATCGTAGTCCTCTTTCATCGTATCGGTCACTTCGCTACCCGCAGCTTTGGCCTGTTCCAATTCGCGTGCCACTTTACTGCGACGGATATTTGACTTGTAGTTACCGGGTTCAACCACACTGACGCTAACACCAAGAGGCTCCATCTCCGTAGCCAGCCCATCGGTAAATGCTTCGATCCAGTGCTTGCTGCCGCTGTAGGCACTAAAACCGGGGATCGACGAGCCCGTGCCCGCGATCGAACCCGTCGTCACAATGCGGCCTTTCTATTCCATCACCAGTGGGGCGAATGCCTTGGTCGTACGGTAAACGCCTTCAACATTAACTTTGTAGACAAACGTTTGATCTTCAATCGGTGTGTCAACGACCTCCCCTCCGCCACCAACACCGGCATTGTTAACAAGCCCATACAGGCCGGTACCTTTCTTCTGAATCATCTCGACAACTGCATCAACCTGGTCCTGTTTGGTCACATCAAGTTTGACTGCCGTGACATTCCCGATCGCATTCAATGCTTCCAGATCCTTTTCCTTACGCGCACCGGCGTAGACGTGATAGCCCTTCTCAGCAAGGGTCTCAGTAAGATTTCGGCCAATGCCGGTACTGGCACCAGTTACCAGGATCGATTGCTGTTCACCGGCCAAAACGGTTCGTGGTGCAACGTGAAAAGCGATAAATGCGGTTAAGATAATGACGGTCTGAAGAATCTTGCTCATTGAGTTTCCTTAATATAGTTGATGGCTGCATCACAAAGTGAATGAAGGCAGCACAGAATCTATAATTCTAAAAGGTTCGCGAACCGAAAAACACTGGACAGGTTTTGTTTTTTTTAGATATTCGTTGTCTGGGTCTTCGTCAGTATAGGAGACCCGGCAATAAACTTCAGTAATTCATATATTGGTTTACATTCATTCCAGGTTTGCTTTATTTGCAAGCATTGCCCCTCACGCAGTAACAGTTGAACGTTAAGCTCACAACCTGCTTGCAAGTATCCGCCAACGCACGGAACCCGCCTGATTTGGCGTGCCTGGCACATCAGCAACTGCCAGCTCTCCTGGTGGACGTGAGAAAGTATCCAGCCTGAAGCCCTGACTCTCAAACAAGGACCGGATTTCCTGCGTTGTGTCAATCAGGAATGTCCAGTGATAGCGGCCATACTCCTCGGCCAGTTGACGTGCCAACCCAGGTTCAATGCCTTTTGATTTTTGCTGCTGCACTGCCTTCATGTAAGTACGACCAGCCAGTGCTTTCACTTCATCTTCCGTGTATTTAATGATTGGCTGGCGGTCTTTGGTTCGCACCCTTTGCGCTGTCAGCACGGTCCCTCCCGGGCGCAGCCAAGCGAACCACCTGTGAACCAATCGTTGACGGTCCTGTGGACTAAAGAAACAAAGGAAAGAGTGGGTGCAAATCAGGTCGTAGGGCTCAGCGGGGCTATGGTTCAGCACATTGTCCTTGATGATCTCTACCTGGACGCCAAATTTATCGCCATACCACGCATTGAGCTTCAGGGGTGTTTCGCACAGGTCAATTACGGTAACCCGCATATCTTTTAAGTGCTCGCCGGCTACAGCAGTAACCCTCGCCAGCATTGCATAATCGGCGGCACCTGAAACAAGCACGCGCCTTACACCGCCATCGATCAGCCGTTTCAACGCGGGCAGAAAAAAATCGTCGTCAGAAAGAATTGAGTGAAATACACCCAACAGACGTAATACCTGCCACGAACCATGGTACCAGGCACAACCCGGGCGCTCCGGGCTGCTCTGAGCACAATTATTTTTTGACCAGTTAAGTGCCAGTAGTGCGCTTTCCCCAAGCGGTTCGTTAATCTGGATCAGTGGCGGGTACTCAGTGCCGGCCATCTTTTTTTGTTAGTGTTTGCATGGCAAGAAATTTTTGATGTGTGGCATCAAATTCTGTGCGGCTCAAGGGTAAAATGACCAGGTCTGAAGGATCTGCCATACCCAGTATTCTCTCAATCGCCCTGCCGCTATCTGGTTCAACCATTATCGCGTCATCAGGCACACCGGCAGCCAATAGTGTTGCCCTGAGAATATTGGCGACCTCACCCTGCTTTCTTCCCCTGCGATTGGGATAGTTACGGCAAACGTAATAGTCACACTTACCGGCAACTGCCCGAGCCATATCGCCCAGGGTTTCATCGGTCCGATCCCCCGGTCCAGCGAGCATAAGCAAGCGCTTGCCGTCAACCGGAAGACCGCTGGTAAACTCGAGCAGGCGCGTGAGACCATCGGGATTATGTGCAAAATCCATGACTGCACTGAATGGCAGATCACGATAAAAATTCAAACGCCCCGGTGTCTGTGTGTAGCCCATCATGAACGAACCCATCGCGCTACGAATCGATTCAAGGGGCACACCCATCAGGTAGCAACTGACAATGGCTGCAAGGGCATTTTCCAGGTTGAAACGAGCCACGCCCTCAAAAGTGCAGGGCATTTCGGTAACGGGTAACACGCTGTGCTTTTCATCGCCATCGTATAAAAACACCCATTCTTTGTCATCTATCGCTTCCACCAGGCAAAACATTGCAGGCCTGTCGACAAGTTCCGCCAATACTTTCCTGTCCTTTCTGGATGAGAACAGGCAGAGTCGTGGCGCTTTGAGAAACGGCAACATGGAAAGACATTGTGGATCATCTGCGTTCAGCACTGCCACATCGCGGGTCCGCTCAAGCAGGCTGCGTTTGATTTCAACCATTTCGTCCATCGTCTCAATCTCGCCCTTGAAGAGATGATCCGGCGTGACATTCAGGCAGACGGCCACATCACAGTTTTGAAAGGCAAATCCACGCACAGCCATACCTCGATGATGTGCCTCGAGCACTGCGATATTGACCTGTTTACTGCTTAAGACCCTGGCGTGCCCGATAAAAGCGCTGGCATCACCTTCTGAGATACGCCGGTCACCCAGGAATATGCCATCGGTGCAAACAAGACCTGATTTTGACCCCGCCACCTGAAAAATATGATGAATCATGTGCGTGGTCGTTGTTTTACCATTGGTGCCCGTAACGGCCACAATGGGTATGCGGGCAGTGGTCCGGTCCGGATACAGCCAGTCAACCAGTTCAGCGGCAGCCGAGGCAAGCAAATCCTGACCATCCTTACAATTACCCAGTATTTCATGCAGATCCGGGGCGAGCCCAAAATCCACTACCACGCCACCTGAATGCACCAGGTCTCTGGTGATATCAGCTGTTTGAAGTGTAAGCACAATGGGCGCATAACCTAATTTTTCACTAATCGCCCGGGCATGGTTGGTGATGGATTCATCTACGTTTCTGATCAGGTGCCTGTTGCCATCAGCATCCTCTTTAAGGACGGTGACCTTTGAATAGATCACCAACAGGTGAAACAATCCTGCATCGCTTGACCCGCCTTCACCATTCACCAGGACAGGAATTTGCAGCTGTTTCAGCAATGCCATGCGTTGGTCCGGGTTTCTTCTCAGCGCGTTCAGGTAATCCCCTGCCCGGTCCATCGGAAAGGTACCATCCAGAACCCTTGTTCCAGCGCCATGACCAATGCTCAATAAGCCATTGGGGCGTATACGAAGCCCGGTTTTCACGTGTCCTGCCATGGGATCACGTTCATACTGAAAATAGGGTATATCGCTACGCTGCAATTCGTTGATGATGGCTTCGGTTTCGAGGGGCAATACGCGGGCCGCCGCAAACCCTGAAAACAGGCGATAAGATTCAGCCAGGTCTTTCAGCGTTCCTGAAAACAATTCAACCGCCAGCTTGACCGCAGCCATGCCTACCTGGGAGTCCTCATGTTCAACCAGAGCAATACATTTTTTCCTGGCAAGGTCTGCTTCAATGCTGAAACACTCTACCCGATGACCGGTCTTGCGCTGTAACAATAACGCCGTCTGCGCCAAAAGGGATGAATACCAGGCGGTTTTTTCTTCTGCAACTGCCTGTTCGGGGAAAATTTCGTCTTGCGTAAGGATGCCGGCACCTATCAGCGGTGACCTTATATCTGATACCTGTTGTGGGAATTCTGATTCTTCACCCGCAGAAAACTCCAGTCGAATTTCCACAACGCGCTTTTCAGAACGCCTGCTCGGGCCGAAATAGGGGAAGAATAAAACTCTTGGCATCAGTGAACCTATATCAAAAATCTGCTGTACTGTACTCGAAAAGTGAGTATATCTGTAGCTACCCGTTGTTGCATATTGTGCAACGCGCTATTCTGGTTTTGTGATTAAACAAATGAAACTACCTCGACTTAGAACAATACTGCTGGTGCCCCTGGTTCTTTTTGCGGCGTTTTATATTTTCGCGCTCACTGTCACGCAGTTGAAAAATGATGAGGCTCCCGACATTGAAACAGAGCTGGCAAAGCACGGGACGGTAGCGATTTTCGGGGCAAGTGGAACAGCGGGTGACGGCATATTGAAAGCCGCGCTGGCCGACCCGGAAATTAAACAAATACTGGTCGTCACACGCCGGGCCACACCTCGAATTGAAAAAGGTATTGCCTCAGGAAAGGTGCAGATGATTCTGCACATGGATTACCTCGATTACTCTGCGATTCATGAAGAGCTAGCACCAGTCGATGCTGTTTACTGGGCCATTGGCACCAGTTCATTTGGGGTGGATGATATAACCTACGGCAAGATCCATGTTGATTTTCCAGTGCGTTTTGTAACGGAATGGATGAGTGTTGGAAACAAGCCCGATCGTACATTTCATTACATCAGTTCCAGTGATATCTCAGAAGACTCCAGCATGATGTGGGCACGCGAAAAAGTGCGCGCCGAGAAATCACTCTTCAATTTGGCTGAGGGGAGAAACCTTCGTGTTATTGCTTACAGACCAGATTACATCGGCCCGACTGAAGAAGAGGCGACTCTCGGGCAATCACTTCTTTATTGGTTCTTCAAGCCTGTAAACGCAGCAGTAAAAGCAACACAGATTGGCCAGGCCATGATCGAAGTAACTGCGCGAGGTCCAGAATTCAGCAGCGGTGATACTCTTTCAACAGGAAAAATCGTGCGCTACAGCGACGCCTATGAAAAACGCCTGACCCTGGAAAGCGACAATTGATCGACATCCTTTAAACAGTAGCAGGCTTGTGCGGGTCACGCACAAGGACTCAGAACCAATCAGCTATCCGGCGGCGTCAGTTTCAGCAGTCGTCCTCCATCGGCATCTTCAAGCACCCATAAATTACCCTCCGGTCCCTGCTCGACTTCCCTGATACGTGCGCCCATGTCATACCGCTCGGCTTCACTGGCTGAATCGCCATCAATTTCCACGCGGATGATGGCCCGCGACGCGAGCCCGGCAATCAGCGCATTACCCTTCCATTGAGGGAACTGTGTGCCGGAATAGATGATAAACCCGGCCGGGGCGATGGTTGGAACCCAGGCAACTTTGGGCGCCTCAAATTCCGGCCGCGTGTCGTGATCGGGGATCGGGTCGCCATTGTAATGATCGCCTTCAGAGACGATGGGATAACCGTAATTACTGCTTTTCACAACCAGGTTCAGTTCATCACCGTGAAGCGGGCCCATCTCGGTACTCCACAGGCGCCCTTTCTCATCAAATGCCAGGCCCAGCGGGTTGCGATGGCCTAAAGACCATATCTGCGCTGTCACATCACCACGGTCAACAAATGGATTATCTTCCGGTACCGACCCGTCAGCATTGAGCCTCACAACCTTACCGAGGTTACCGTTCATCTGTTGCGCCGGCTGAAACTTTTGACGGTCACCGGATGAAATAAACAGATAGCCGTCAGCATCAAATGCCATACGGTGACCGTAATGGCCATCATCGGTCACCTTGGGGTTTTGACGCCAGATCACTTCGACATCTTTAAGATCATACTTACCACCTTCACCGACCAGGCGGCCGCGCGCCACTGCCGCACCCCGCACCTTACCCACGCCTGATTCGGCATAGCTGAGGTATATCAATTCATTATTCGCAAAATCGGGGTGCAGGATAACGTCACCAAGACCACCTTGCCCACGATAGTCAACGTTGGGCACATCCTCGACCGGTCTGGACTTTCCGCCGTCTTGTTTCACCACATAGAGCCGGCCCCTTTTTTCCGTTACCAGCATTCGGCCATCGGGCAGGAAGGTCATCGCCCATGGTTCATTAAACGTCGCGACTGGGGATATCTTGAAGGGTAACCCGGCATCCTCGGCCTGCAGGGCAACAGAGAAAGTGGCACACACCAGAAAAATGATTTGTCGGAGCATGATTTGAATCCTTTCGAATTAGGTTGGATTAGGGTAAGTGTTTGACAGGAAGTATAGACTACTTATTGTTTTTTTCAGCCAATGGCACAGACGCGCAACGTCTGCCAGAGGGCGATCGTAGATGCTTCCAGGCTCGAACCTCCTGATTTTCTCTGACGTTTCCTGTATTTCCTACTATTATTAAATCAACAACAAACACCTTTAAAAAATAATAAAACCCGGGAGAAACAAATGACCATCAGCCCATTACAACTATTGAATCAATAATGAAGAACTTCATACTCATATCCGCGCTTTGTCTCACAGCTGCCCTGCTTTCAGTTGGTTCAGCTACGGCACAACACCAGACCGAAACAAGCCGGCTGGAAAATCAGGAGATGTTTTTTTCCAGAATCAATTCTTTATGAGGTTCGAGGTTCGAGGGTCGGTCTGTATTTCCCCAGGACCCCGGTGATGCTTTTCGTGACAAGTTGCTGGTTGCCGTAGTCGAAACATGCAATGCAGATGAGATTCGTATTCCTTTTATCGTTGGAAAGGATCACTCCCGGACCTGGATACTGAAAAAGACCTCTGAAGGTCTGCAATTCAAGCATGACCACCGCCATGAGGATGGCACTCCCGACAAAGTCACGCTCTATGGCGGGACTGCCACTGGTTCAGGCACTCAACAAACCCAATCATTTCCAGCTGATGACTACACTGCAAAGCTCATCCCCGAAGCTTCGAGTAATGAATGGTTTTTGAGTTTATCGGATGATAACAATGAAATGGTTTATTACCTTGAGCGTCACAACAAAGCGCGTTTCAAGGCGATACTCAAACGGGTGCCCTGAATCGGCGGTACCCGTTAATCAGAAAACCAGCTCACTGGATACCTGAGTTATAGACTTGGTTCCTAGCCGCTTCACAAGCGCTTCACCCGGCATCCGAGTGCGCACAAATACAAAACCGGCATGGAGATTAAGCAACTTAAATTGTATGATCTCCCGATGCCAAATTTTCTCAAAAGAAGGTCCACGACCGTGATACTCAGACTGATTCTGGTTGTTATCTCTTTGGGCTTTAGCTCCGCTGCTTTTACGGCGGAGCAGAATGAAACATCAACCCCAAAACTGACGGTCGCTGTTGCCGAATGCCCACCATTCGTCATTGTTAAAGACGGTCGCTACTCAGGGCTTGCTGTTTATCTGTGGGAGCGGATAGGCAGTGAAATGGGACTCAGCTGGGACTATGTCGAGTACCCCTTGGCGGATTTGCTCAAAACCATAACAAGTAAGGACCAATCCGGGCTGCCAGACGTCGGTATCTCCTGTACATCCGTGACCGCGGAGCGTGAGGAACTGATTGATTTCTCACACTCTTTCAACGAAACCTATACGGCCATCGCTGTTCGGCAGACAACGCTCTGGTCAGCGATCACCGGGTTCTTCAGTAGCCCCCATGTTCTTAAAGCCCTGTTCATCGTGCTGGGCACCGCCATACTGATCGGTGCTGTTTTTTACCTGCTCGAGCACAAGAACAACAAGAAACTTTTCTCAAACCAAACCATCCTGGGTAGGATTGTAGAGCCCATCATTGTGGGTTTGATGTTCGTAAGCAGCGGCCCTATTCGTTTCTACCGTTTCAAAACCCTGACTGCACGTATTCTGTCCGCTATTCTCACACTGAGTAGCACATTTCTCATTGCAGCCATTACCGCCGTACTTGCCAGTTCCTTCACTTTGACCGCCATGCAAACGGAGGTTCGGAGCCTGGATGACCTGAGAAACGTCCAGGTTGGGGCGCTTGCAGCGTCAACTTCATCGGCATTCCTTACCAGTAACGGCATCGCACACAAAACCGACCCGGATCTGGATACCCTGGTGAATGATCTGGATGCTGGAAAACTGGATGCCATCGTCTCAGATGCGGCCTTTCTTACCTACCGGATCAATCAAGGCAAACAGCGAGGGAAGTTCAAATCACTGACTGTACTGCCATACAAACTGGCAGCCCAGAACTATGCCTTTATTCTGGAACAGGACAGCCAACTGCGCGAAAGAATAAATCGCGCTCTTCTGACCGAGCGAGTGCAGCGGGACTGGCGTGACAAGCTCAGGGAATACTTTGGGGAATAAACAGCCTCCCCCTCGGGCATATGAATCAATATAGCTGAGAGATAACCCACGCCTCACAGGCAGGAAAAAACAACCATGAGCAAGCTACCCAATTGTCCTGACTGCAATTCTGAATATACCTACGAAGATGGCAGTCTATATGTGTGCCCGGAATGTGCTCACGAGTGGTCTGCTCAGGCTGTATCTCCTGATGATAATGTTTTGCTCGTGAAAGATGCCAACGGCAATATGCTCAGCGACGGCGATACTGTTGCTGTTATAAAAGACCTGAAACTAAAGGGTTCATCATCAGTTTTAAAAGTTGGAACGAAAGTTAAGAATATCCGCCTGGTTGAAGGCGATCACAATATTGATTGCAGAGTTCCGGGTATTGGTGCAATGAGTCTTAAATCGGAATTCGTGAAAAAATCCTGATGGGATTGTGGGTATACAATTCATACTCAAATTTACCCGTACCAAAGACAGGCAATTTTCCTGACGCAACCCGAGCTAATTTTCGGGTTACAGCAAAAGTCAGGCCGGTGAGAAACCCTCACATTATCACCTACCACCTGAAGTCTTCTTCATCCTCCAGTTCACGCTTCCAGAACTCTTTGGTTTTGTCTCCACCGTAAAAGAACTCCAACCGCAAACGAATGCCTGGATTAAAGGTGTAATCAAACTCATCTTCGAAGGAAATCTGGGGGATGATTTCGTAGTATAACCAGTCTCGTTTGGTACGTTTTCGATAGCGTACGGCTACGACATATTCATCAACATGCGTATCAGGTTCGGTATGAAAAACCGTTGAAAACTCGTACTGTAAACCACTGACTGAACCCACACGTTGCGTTAAAAAGCTACTGATTCTTGTACGATAGCCTTCTTTTTCCGACCGCTCTCCGCGCCAGCGGCCATCAAATGTCTGGCGAAAAAACAGGCTGTCACTAATCACCCGGTTCAAATCCAGCCGTGTGTTGAACTGCCAGTAGTTGTTGGTCTGCCAGCGGACGGTTTGTGTAAAGCGGTAAGAGCCTTTTTGACCGAGAACACCCATGTACCTTGCCCTGGGTCCAACGAAACCCGCAAAGTCGTTAAACTTGACACCAACACTGAGGCTGGTATTCCAGCGGGTTGATTCCTTCATGAAAAACTGCAGACCGATAATGCCGTCATCGGGAGAATCATCCACGGACTCATCAAAATCTGCATCATCATCTGCCCCCACAACAAGGCTGACCCTGCGGCCCATGTTGGGTAAGTTGATACGGGCCCGCACTCTTGCGCCGAATTTGAAATCATCTTCTTTACTGTAATAAAGTTCCGGGCGAAACCGGAACTGGCTATTGGCTTGCTCTGCTTCGTAATTGGGATCAACAAAAAAACTATCCGCCCACATTGATGCGCGTTGAACCTGGGTATCCACATAGGCTTTATGTCTGTCCAGCAGGGCCTTCTTGTTCTTCTCCTCGTCATCACTGGTGACTGCAACGTCATCACGTTGCTCAATCTGCTCTTCAATCGGGTCAGAGTCCGATAACGCAACAGGCGGGAAAATCAGTAAAAAGCAAACATAAAGCAGCATAAAGCCGGGGCTCAACGAACCGGACATAACCTCTCCTTTATTGTTGAGCTTGTGAAAGACATGAATTTTCACATAAGACCCTCGGCACCTAAAACCGTCACTTTGCAGGCCTGGAAGAGATGACTGTAAACATGTTCAGCGGTGTTTTATCTGCGAGTTGCTGATGAAAGCTAACCTTGTGTTCCGTAAAACCAAGCACTTCGAGAAACTGCGTGAAGAATCGCGGCGTAAAGCGCCACCAGGTGTCCCAGGCATTATTTCCGGCTGTTGGCACCAGTGAACACACGGGCCCTTCACCCAGTGCTGCATCATGAATTTCCGTGATGATGACCGTATCCGTTACCAGGCGTGCACAACTTTCCAGTATCGCCACCGGTGAACGGGAATGAAGTAGAATTGATGCTAACAAAACCACGTTGAACTCACCCAACGTATCCGGCAAGTGCTCCGCTGAGCCGTGATAAACACTCGATTTTGAACCAAACTTCTCATGACAGAACCAGAAGCCATTGCGGATTCCGCCAATATGTTCATGGAACTGCTTCTCTACCTCGGTCCAGCCCTTGTCCCGGCCTCTTGCAAGACCCAATGACTCGTAAGGAACCGCATTCCAAAAGCTGCGATCCATGGGCAATTCAACGGCAACCACCTCAGTCGCGGTTCTTTCTATCTGAAAAGTCAGAAACCCGGTAGCCGGGCCGATCTCCAGTACCCTTTTCCCCGTGAAATCGTAAGCACCCAGATATTCTTCAAAACCTTCCCGCAGGTCCCACTGGCCTTCAACAAGCCCGATCCCGGGAATATCGGTAGTATGATAAAAGTTACACTGCTCCACTGAGTTGATTTTCCGCGGTTGCTCGTAAAGCGGGTGTTGCCGCCCCTTCGCAGAGAATTTCTTAAACAAATTTTTCAAAACTGACCCCGTCTTTTGGCTTTATTGCATAGCGGTCAGCGCCGCATCTTGGTTACGGGAGAAGTATAAAGCACGAAGCAGCCGAAAGTCCTTGTCTCGCACCACCGAAGGTGAATCGCGACCCCAAAAAACGCAAGCCTGGATTTCCTGTGCCTTCTTGCACATGTGTAAACCCGGCAAATGACTTAGATTTGCCTACAGGTCAGATAGATGTCAAATGAACTGAACTCATGGGGCAGTCATGAAAAAGTATAATTTTGTTGTTTCATTTTTGGTGTTTGCGTTAATTTCGATCAATGCTATCGCAGATACCACGATTTCAACTGTGCCCGAACCCTTCAGAGGGTTCGATGATAACTCCAACTTGACCATTGACTACAGGGATCTGGATTCCCTGCTCAATACCGTGGTTTTGAATACAGGAAGGTCAGACCGGAAAAAGGCCGCCAGAGTAGAATCGGAAACCGGTACCCGCATGAAAGTCAGCATTAACCGGGCCACCGCCAATGAAGGTAACCGCTTCTATTATGAAGTGTTTGATAACAACGCCGAAAATCAGCAGACAATCGCAAAAATTCAAAGTCGACTTGAAAATATCCCCAAGGCCATTCCACTAGAGAAGTTCTCCCGTGATGAACAACTGGCCTACTGGCTAAACCTGTATAACATCACCATCGTGAAAGAAATTGTCGATGTTTATCCAGAACGTAAACTCGAAGAACTGCTGGTTGGGAAAGATTCCATCCTGTCAAAGAAAGTCCTGATGGTGGCAGGGGTTCCACTTAGTCTGAATGATATCCAGTTTACTATTCTGAAGCAGAATTACGACAACACGCCACTGGTAATTTACGGCTTGTACCAGGGCATGATTGGTGGTCCGAATATTCGAAAATCAGCATATACAGGAAAATATGTGTATGCCGACCTGATTGATAATGCCATGGAGTTCATCAATTCAAACCGTGGCACGGATAGCAAGAATGCCAAGACTTTCCGGGTCTCCAGCTTGTATGAGCGTAACGCCGTTTTTTTCCCGGACTTCAAAGCCGACCTGACTGAACATCTACTGACTTACCTGGAAGGTAAAGAGGCCGATGAGCTAAAGGCAGCCAGCAAAATCAAGACGGACATCAATGACTGGACCATTACAGACCTGTATGGAAGCAGTCGTGATCTCGGAGGCGCACTGGCTAATAACAGCGCTGCTTTAGATGGCGCTGTCAGTGGTGGAAACTCTTCGAGGTTGACCGCACGGTCAGCGGTTACAAGTAAATACAGTCCGGCGGTGCTGCAAAAGCTGAATGAAATCAACAAGAAAAATGAAGACCAAAAAACAGGTTCTGTAACCATTGAAGAACTGGGTCAGGTAGCGGACGAAGCCGAAGTAACCGATAAGGTAGATAGCGGTACCAACCAGCCCTAGTCGTTTGTTGCCTGCCCGGGTTCAGAAAACAGCCACTGCAGGCCCTGCCGGAAGGCCTCCGGGGGTGCTGATAAATGTGTTTGACCTGCCAGCGTACGGGTCTCAAGCACCCACGGTCCGGGGGATACTTTCTGCCAGTGGCTAATCCATTCCATGGCGGGTTCACGAAACCGTGGATCTTCGAACTCGCCACTTGAAACAAAAACCCTGCTTAGCGGCATCGTTATATCCTTCTCTCCATGCCAGCTGAGAAAGAATGGCAGGTTACGGTGCAAGGCCGGGTTACTGGCAATGTGCCCAAAAAACAACCCGGGTTTGGTCAGCGCATTAAAGAGCACAAACTGGCCACCCAGCGAATGTCCGAAGATAACTCTTTGTCCAACATCGGACCTGTAATTGCCCTCGATTAGCGGAAAAATCTCATCCTGTATTACCTTCTGGAAAACGGCGGCACCACCCCAGAACTCACGTTCCTTCGAAGGCGCCGTGTAATCAGTTGAGCGCCAGTTGCCTTCCTTAAACGTGTCTGCCCCGTATGAGATACCCACGATAATTGCCGCAGGCGCCTCATTCCCGAAGCGCAGGTAATGATGATAGGCCGCCATGAGAGGAAAGGTATTACCGCCATCCAACAGGTAAACCGTTGGGTAGTTTTGCTCAGACGCCTGATAGCCTTCAGGCAGGTCGACAAAGATATGCAATGGTCGACCCAGGTTTTCTGAGTTCAATTCGTGGTACTTCACTTCACCAAGGGATTGCAGCAAGCTGGTTTCCAGGCTATCAGCCCGGCAAACCATACCCGATAGCAATGAGAAAGCGATGAGCAATATTGAACTGGCAAGTTTCATGGACTCTACTCGATTCTGGTGAGAAGGCTTCTGATGTTAGCAAAGATTCAACATGTTTGAGTAACTGCCTCCCGGAGTGAGCTTACTGCATTGGGAAATCACCCAAAACTTGCGTCGTGTAAGTCATTTGATTTTTATATTTCATCGCTGAATTCCATTTTCAGATAGTGGTATCCTTGCCCTCATAAAAACATGGAATCATAAAACCTCTATGAGTTTGTCAGCACGTATATTCCTGGGTCTTGGGTTGGGGATTGCCACCGGCTTATTCTTTGGTGACCTGGTCGCTAGTCTCAAAGTGTTTGGTGATATTTTCATCAAGATGCTACAGATCACGGTATTGCCCTATATCGTTGTGTCTCTGATTGCGGGCATCGGTCGCATGCACATGGCACAAGCCCAACGGTTGGCAGTAAGGGGTTCGCTGGTACTGCTGGGCATCTGGGGGCTCGCCCTGATAATCGTATTCATCGCGGCGATGGCCTTTCCGGATCTGGAAACGTCTTCATTTTTTAGCCACGGAAGCACACCCGCAAAACAGCAAACGGATCTGGTTGATCTCTACCTGCCTTCGAACATCTTTTACTCACTGGCCAATAACCTGGTCCCCGCGGTGGTGTTTTTTAGTATTTTGATGGGTGTCGCCCTTATCTCTGTTGAAGATAAAACCGGTGTACTGCCCGTTTTTGACGGTTTGACTGCGGCCCTCGCAAAAATCAACACCGCAATAGTAAGCCTGACGCCTTATGGCATTTTTGCCATTTCGGCAGCCGCTGCCGGGACGATGACTATTGAGGAGGTAAGCCGGGTGCAGGTGTACCTGCTGACCTATATCAGTCTCGCCCTGCTGATAACCTTTTGGATTTTCCCCGGTCTGGTTGCAGCCTTGAGTGGCATACCCTTCAAGGTCGTATTACGCACATTCAAAGACGCCCTGGTCACAGCCTTTGCAACGGGCAACCAGTTTGTGGTCCTGCCGCAGATTGCTGAGAACTGCAAAACACTTTTAAGGGAACAAAAACGGACCGGCCCTGAGACTGATGCGGCCGTAGATATTATCGTGCCGGTCTCTTTCAACTTCCCGTCGTTGGGTAAGCTGCTGGTAATTCTGTTTGTTCTGTTCGCCGCCTGGTTTACCGATACCGAACTGGGCTTGGCTGACCGCCTGAGCCTGGCCTTCAATGGTCTTTTCAGCCTGTTTGGCAGTATCAACATCGCCGTACCCTATATGCTCGACAGCATGCGGGTGCCCGCTGATATGTTCCAGTTATTCCTGGTGACCGGTATTGTCGTCGGTCGCTTTGGTGCGATGCTGGCAGCATTGCATATTATTGTTATCAGTATCATTGGCACACTGGCACTGGTTGGCGGCCTGAAATTCAATTTCCGCGGCCTGTTGCGCTACCTGAGCATCAGCACATTATCACTGGTCATTCTGATCATAGGTCTGCGCGGCTATTTCATGGTTTTTGTACCCGAATCACCGCCACGGGATGAAGTATTGGCCAGCATCCAGTTAATGGAGCCCCGGGTCGAAGCCAGGACGAGTACGGAAATACCGGAAACCAACACGAACCGGATGTCCGGTTCGAGGCTTGACCATATTCTGCAAAGTGGTGTCTTACAAGTTGGGTACCTCCCCTCTGGCCTGCCTTGCACATTTATCACACCTGAAAATGAACTCGTTGGCTTTGATATCGAAATGGCTCATATCCTGGCCGAGGATATCGGTGTAAAGCTCGAGTTTGTACCCTTTGAATTTGACACACTCGACCTCATGCTGAACTCCGGCCAGATCGATATGGCGATGTCCTGTATTGCTGGTTTACCGGACCTGTTTGTGAAGGCCTCATTTTCCAAGGCCTATATTGACCTGACTCTCGCCGCAGTTGTGCCGGACCATGAAAGACACCTTTTCTCTGACCATGAAGCACTGGAAGCGAAAAAGGACCTCAAGATTGCACTGGTAAACAGTCATTACCTTGAACCCCGTATACATGCAACATTGCCAAATGCCGAAATCGTCATGGTCGAGTCCGCCGAAGATTTTTTTGATGGTGACGGCGGCGATGCAGATGCCCTGATGCTATCGGCAGAGGAAGGTGCAGCCTACACCTATCGTTACCCCCATTACACCATGATAAAAGTCCGGGATGGCAGCATTCGCCTTCCCGCTGTTTATGCGGTACCCAAGGGGGATATTGAAACCATGGAGTTTGTCAGCAACTGGGTCGATTTGAAGCAAAAAGAAGGCACGGTGGACAGGCTATACGAGTACTGGATGCTTGGGGGTGCGGCCAAACCACGAGGACATCGCTGGTCGATCATCAGGGATGTACTGGGCTGGGTTGAATAAGACCGGCCAGGGACCTATTGCTCAGCGCTCAGCGCTTCACATAAAGCCATATTGTCGCCGGCAACGCGTTGAATAGCCACGCTGCCCTGCCGGTTAATCGAGGTTATATCATAGTCGACGATGGCTGAGTTGCAGTTCTCAAAGGTCAGCGTTATTGTTCCGTCAGCGCCTGCCGGGTTGGTGTGATCTACTTCAGTTTGCTTATCAAAGACACCGCCGGAAGTGATATCAATATTCATCACCGCCTGGTTACCGATTATTGGCCCAACCGCGGTAATCCAACGGTGACCGGGGTCACCGAGATTGGCTTGTGCACCCTCATCCGGCAACGCTGTGTCATAGGTAAACCATGCAATTGATACTGCGCTCAGATCCGGGAATACAGTGATGAAGAAGCCTTGCCCATCTGTTTCAGGGTTATACCAGGCATCATTCAAACCGGCATTTATTTTGAAACCGTTACATATCTCTTCAAAAACACAGGCTGCCCATTCCGGGTGATCTATAAACGGGTTCCGGTTTCCCTGGAACGATGCAACCGTCTCATGATGCCGTGTCTCGACAAGGTCAACAGGGTCTTCCTTATGCCATTGCAGTAAAACAGACAATAAACCCATGTAACCCACATCTTCATTGTCGCCGGTATTCGACAGATTCATCAACGTACGGTCATCGGTCAGGATAAGATCAGGTTCAGTAGCACCGGTTAAACCATGTGTACCGCCTGCGTAACGCACATCCATATACATCATGGCACGCGCCACATCACCACGACGGCCCATCCAGGTTTCCCATCTTCCATCGGTGTAAGCACCTTCTGTCCAGTTGGTATCGGACGGGTAAGCCCCATCAACGCCTCCCCTACCATTATTCGCCAGGGTCGCGTAGCCCACGCACTGTGAACCGCAGTTGTCATAGGGCTTATTCGAGCGGTTAAAGTTGTAATCCACATCGGCAAGAAACAGATGGTGCATATCCGTATATGGATAGTTCAAACTGGCTCCATTGTCAGGAAAACCATACGACTTGGGCCAGGTATGCTCGCGGTTATAGAAGTCATTACCACCATGCACCTTCAAATAGGTGGCATTGCGGTAAATCGTGATGATATTGTCGGGGTTATCCTGATTCTCGTCTGCAATCTCGAGTACATCCCAGGTATCCGTCGAACTTGATGTATAGGGGAATCGCTTATGGTCATCGATGATCTCATGCAATGAGTCACGTAGTGCCTGCGGACTGGAATCGTCAACCATATCGTAATACTGCATTTCAGCTCGAACCGGGCTGAAAAAAGCACATAGCAGAATACAAAGTACAATGGTTCGAATCACGTGTGAGTCCTATCTTTGAAACATGGATTTTACTATGCAGGGGGCATTATGGTCACCGTCAAATGATTACATTTGGCGCTAAAAGAAAAATATTGAATATCAAAAGCGATGAACGTCCCTTTTCTCCTGTCAGTACGTTAGTCGGCCGCCCCGCCAGTTGTCATACAATGATGTATCCAGCAAAACCAACACACAGATCAAAATGACAAGTACAGGCACAAGGAGATTAAAACGCCATTTACAAGCGGGGTTGAGGCGGATAATTCTTATTCTGAGCTTTGTCATGGTACAGACTGGTATGGCGCTTGCCTCAAACAGCACATCAGACAACGATGTGCATATCGAAACGACGGCCAAGCAACTGCTTGGCGAAGAAAATGCGGCGCGTTTCAATAAAATGCTGAAGCCCGATGAGACGATCAGCTGGGAAGTGTATATCCCGAACAACGACGCAACTGAAACACCTGGTGTGTTTGTGTATGTCAGTCCGATGAATACCGGTCGCATTGACTCACGTTGGCGTGAGGTTATGGATCAGCAAAACCTGATCTACATCGCGGCCAACAACTCAGGTAACAAGGTTCTCACCAGTCGCAGAATGGTTCTGGCGCTCTTCGCGGTCAGGGCGCTTGGCCAGCATTATACCTTCGATACCTCGCGCATCAATGTTTCCGGTTTTTCCGGTGGTGGCAGAGTGGCGAGCCGGATTGCCACCCAGTACCCCGACGTCTTCACAGGTGCGCTGTATATCTGTGGCGTTGATTTTTGGAAGAAGGACAAGACACCCAATGTCGACAGGTTGCTGCAAAACCGGTTTGTATTTTTGACCGGCACCAGGGACTTCAATCAAAGGGAAACCCGGCAGATTCAGAAACGTTATATCAAGGCCGGGGCACAACACACCAAGCTTATTATTGTCCCGGACATGGCTCACAAACACCCGGATGCGATATACCTGACCGAGGCTTTGCAATTTTTATTGGATAAAGACTAGCTGCCAACAGGCATGCTGAAGGCAGGTCATGCATTACACTATGAAAATCAAAACGCCGGGGAAATTAAAACGCCGGATGTAAAAGCCATGTGCTCCTGCGGCTAAATCCACTCAACCTTTAAACAGTTAAAAAACAATCAATATGACAAGCAAACGACTCACGCAAGTATTCGCAATCACACTATGTTTATTAACCAGCGTCACCACGACTGCCAATGACAACGCGCCCTATATCTATATCCTGGGTGTCACCCAGGACGCGGGCTACCCTCAAACCGGATGCTACGAGGCACACTGTATGCCCGGCTGGCAGGATGCCAGCCTGAAACGCAACGCGGTATCACTGGGCTTAATCGACCCGACCGGTCACAAGAAGTACCTGTTCGATGCCACACCGGGCTTTCCAGAGCAATTGTATGAACTGGAAATGGAAGCGCCTTCCGGGCGGTTTGAACTGGCTGGAATCTTTCTCACGCACGCTCATATTGGTCATTACACGGGTTTGATGCACCTGGGTCACGAGGCGATGGGCGCATCAAATGTACCCGTCTATGCGATGCCGCGAATGGCTGACTACCTGGAGAACAACGGACCCTGGAGCCAATTGGTATCTTACAAAAATATCGCCATAACGCCTTTGCAAAACAACAAGACCCAGTCACTGGGAACTCTCAAGGTAACACCGTTCCTGGTGCCCCATCGCGATGAATATTCTGAAACGGTGGGTTACCGCATTGACGGCCCTGATAAGTCCGCAATATTTATCCCGGATATCAATAAATGGTCAGAATGGCAGGTCGACCTGGCGACACTGATCAATACAGTGGACTATGCGCTGATTGATGCGACTTTCTTTTCCGATGGCGAATTACCTGGGCGCGATATGTCAAAAGTCCCACACCCCTTCGTCACGGAAAGCATGGAGCTTTTGGGTGACCTGCCCACCGAGGAGCGCAACAAAGTCTGGTTTATTCATATGAATCATACCAACCCATTGCTTGACCCACAGAGTAAGGAATTCATATCGGTTCAATCCAGGGGATTTAATGTCGCCGTGGAGCGAATACGGCTTAAGTTATAACGTCGAAAGGCGTAAAATCGTGTGCTCTGATTCATCAACAGAACCTGACATTGAGGAGCGAAAACCGTGACACCAGATTCATTCGTCGAACGACTAGGCCGCGAGAAAGCCAGTGCCATTTTACGTACCAATGATCAGGAAAAGGCTGCAAAAGCCATGGAGGCGGCCATACGCGGTGGTTTCACGATCATTGAATTTACACTGACGGTGCCCGGTGTTTATGAGCTTGTCCAGGATTTCTCCCGTCGGGAGGGCCTGGTGGTTGGAACCGGAACAGTAATGGATGCAGAGCAGGCACAAAAATCAGTAGAGGCCGGCGCCCGTTTTCTGGTCTCACCCGTTGTTGATGAAGTCGTTATCGGTGCCGCCAACGAACTGGGTGTAGCCAGCATGCCTGGCACCCATACGCCGACAGAGATGTTACGTGCACACCGTGCCGGCGCCCAGCTTTGCAAATTATTCCCCTGCCCCCATGGCGGGCCTGACTGGGTGCGTGCGGTGCTGGGCCCGATGCCTTATCTGAAAATCGTCCCCACCAACGGCGCCGACCAGCACAATGCCGGTGAGTGGATCGCTGCCGGTGCCTACGCTGCCGGTTTCGTGGCACCTTTGTTTGTACCTTCCGATATTGCGAACGAACGCTGGGATGCAATTGAAGAACGGGCGCAAGTTGTGTGTTGCCGCTGCGCAGTCATAGAAATGAGACTGGTTGACCGGCACATAATCTAACAATGTGATATCAACTGTTGTTTAGCCAGGGGAGCCGTGGCTATGCAGTAGCTCTACTTCAGGACTCACAGGTGGAAAAAACCATTGATCAGTCGGGAAGCCAAGGCCATGCAGTAGCTTATGCCGGGACACGCCGCGAGCACATCCATGTGGGCTCTGGCGCGACATCCATGTCGCTCAAGGTCCCGGCATAAGCTACTGCACCCCCTTGGCTTTGTGCGAATGCAGGGGTCAATGGTTTCTGGAAGATACACGTGGCTTGATTCTGAACTTGATAAGCCACGGCTTTTGCGAATGTTTGGGTTAACAACCTCTGAAAGATGCACGTCGTTTGATATTAAGCTGGGGTGTGTATTAACTTATCAGGACCGTGAGCGACATGGATGTCGCGCCCGAGCTTACAGGGACGTACTTGCAGCGAGTCCTGGGAAGTTAATACACATCCCAGCTCCCCCAACCGTGCAGATATTCAAACGCAAACCTTCTGAACCATTCCGTAAGCTGGTCTGGGCACGGAATTTGCTCCGCTAAGACAATATACATCCCAGCACCTCCTTGGTTTGCAGTACATGTTTTAAGTTTTGCGTTCCGTCTGATATAGCCGTGTAACAAACCCGCTTGCAAGTGGATAGGCTTCGATCCAGCGTTCAATCTCGGCTTTCATTTTTGCAGGTGCGCGCTGCCGGTCTATTCTCACGCCATCGGCTTTTTCCCGACCGTATTCGGGTGGCATTAACCACAATCCGGAAAATGACGCGAATGTAATGTCGACGTAGTTGATCGATTCATCGCCGAGGATGGATACCCTCCCATCGGCAAGCAATCGATTCTGTCTCCGCCAGGACACTTTCGATGTGTTGCACAGATTTCGCGTAATGGCCGTCGGTGATATGAAAGGCCTTCCGCAACAAGAAACGTCCAAACAGGGAATAAAAACCTGACCAGATAACGCTGCCAGGCAGGTATGGTTGGGCTATTGCAACCCCAGGCGTGCAGTGTCAGTTCTCGGTCATCGAGAATGTGGTAATAAACCCAGACCTGCAGATCGCGGCCATAGCGATCGAGCTTCTGCTCCCATTCGAGCCGCTCAGGTGTCGGCTCAAGAAACTTTGCCCTGTCACCGCATCCAGCCGCATAAGCGCCCCAAAGATAACGCAGAATCTCTGGAGAATTACCGATACTGGAACGTACCAGGCCGGTTCTGATTTTCAGCTGGGGAACCGATCTTCCGATTGTAAATACACCCAGTACACCGACCCATTGACGTTCCTTGTATTCAACCCCCAGGCGGTCCATGCACCAGCGGACTTTCTCTACAAAGTGACTCGCAGAAATGGTTTCAAGCTCTAACTCAGGAGTCTTCTCCGGTGCGAGAATCCCGCTTAGGGTAATAAACCAGCGGCTTGCAAGCGCCAGGATAACCAGCGCTATTGCACCGGCTAGCGAGAGGTCGAACCAGGCAACAATCAAGGGTAGTAACAGGAGAAAAACTGAATAAATGAACAGGCGCTTTCCGGTCATATCATAATCCTGACGATACTGGCACTAAATTTACATGGGGGGTTCTACTTCGGCATTGAATAAAGCCCACATCTATTTTGGTTTTGTTTTTTTCAAAAGATCCCAGATCAATACCGCCGAAAGTCCACCGACCACACCAGATATATAACTTGGTAGGTAAAAACCAAAAACTGCGTGCCAGATAAGGCCAAATATAAAACTGACCGCCATCACGGCCACCAGAAGAATCAGGGAGCGTTGCCAGAAGGGCATAACAGTACCTCTACGAGTGAAATTGTGGAATCATACTAATCTATTAGCAGAAGCGTGGGAACACCCCGCTCCCTTCAACCGGAGCACCTCCATAAAACCGGAAATCAGCATTATTCAAACACCAGCTAGCCTATGACCAGAATTTGACCAACGGGTAATTGGTATATTATCTGGATACAACAATGCGTATTTAAAAATCAAAGGAGACCCAAATGCTCGGGCTGATGCAGGATTATCCGTTACTGGTACAAACCATTCTCGACCATGCGGCTTTAAACCATGGCGAGCGCGAAATGGTTACCCGTTCTATCGAAGGCCCCATCCGGCGCTGTAACTATCGTGACTTGAGAATACGTGCACTGCGTGTCGCAAAGGCCTTGCAGAAAGAAGGGGTTGTTCTTGGTGACCGCATCGCCACCATGGCCTGGAACACAGACCGGCATGTTGAAGTCTGGTACGGCATCATGGGCCTCGGTGCCATCAGCCACACGATCAATCCGCGTTTGTTTGTCGAGCAACTGGTTTACATTATCAATCACGCTGAAGACAGGATTTTGTTTGTAGACCTTACTTTTGTACCCCTGATCGAGGCCATCGCCGGCAAGATTCCCAGCATCGAAAAGTACATTATCCTCACCGACGAAGCACATATGCCGGCAACCAGCTTGCCAAATGCACACGCCTATGAGACCTGGCTGGCTGAATCTGATGCAGATTTTGCATGGGTCTCATTTGATGAGAACACCGCTGCCGGCCTGTGCTACACCTCCGGCACCACCGGCCACCCCAAGGGTGTGCTTTATTCTCATCGTTCGAATGTCCTGCATAGCATGATGTGTAATCAGCCCGATGTACTTGGCGTGAATTCAAGGGACAACGTCTTACCCATCGTACCCATGTTCCACGCCAATGCCTGGGCGATTACTTTTTCTATCCCTGCAGCAGGTGCCAGCCTGGTCATGCCGGGTGCGGGAATGGATGGTAAAAGTATTTATGAGTTGCTGGATAGTGAAAAGGTTTCAGCCGCTGCCGCCGTACCGACGGTTTGGCTGGGTTTATTGCAGCACCTGGCAGACAATAACCTGGAGCTGCCATATCTTAATCGGGTAATCATTGGCGGCGCGGCCGTTCCAAGGATGATGATCGAGACCCTGGAAAATAATTATGGTGTTGAGGTCATCCATGGCTGGGGTATGACTGAAATGTCACCCATAGGTACCACCGGCAAACTGAAATATGCCACCGAACATCTGCAGGGTGAAGAACGGGTCCAACTGAAGTTAAAACAGGGTCGCACGCCCTACCTGGTGGAGATGAAAATCGTCGACGATGAACATAATGACCTGCCGCGTGATGGCAAAACCTCCGGGCATCTGCTGGTACGTGGTCCGGCTATTTCCAGCGGCTACTTACAAGCGCGATGAAAATATACTTGATGAAGATGGCTGGTTTAACACCGGTGACATCGCCAATATTGACGAGTTGGGGTATATGCAAGTCACTGATCGTGACAAGGACGTTATCAAGTCCGGTGGTGAATGGATTTCATCCATTGAAATCGAAAACACGGCACTCGGCTGTGAAGGTATCGCCGAAGCTGCCGTTATTGGTATCGCCCACCCGAAGTGGACCGAACGGCCCTTGTTGATCCTCGTGAGAAAACCGGGATCAGCAGTTACCAGGGAAGATGTACTCAACTATCTGCAGGGTAAGATTGCCGACTGGTGGATGCCGGAGGCGGTCGAGTTTGTTGACGAAATTCCACATACGGCGACAGGTAAGATCCAGAAAATGGCTTTGCGGGAAACATTCGGCGGCTATCAGTTTTAACGCCCGATGCAGGTGATCTCTTGACAATCAAAGGTAAATCAACCAACCTCTACCGCTAGTCTGCAGGTGTCCCTATGACTGCTCAGTCAGGGGATTAAACGGGAAGACGGTACGCCAGTTTTTTGGCAATTCCGTCGCTGCCCCCGCAACGGTAGGCGAAGTTATGGGTCATTGCAGCCACTGTGTTTCAGCATGGGAAGGCGACCCGTCTTAAGCGATATCCATATCGCTCTTCGCAAGCCCGGAGACCGGCCAGCAGTTTTATTCACTTGTGCATTCGCGGCGGGCGGAAGCGTGTGAGTACTGCTTCCCCCGGCATCCGGAACCAGAAACAGCCTCCTCGCATCAGTCGACCGCAAGCTGCACAGCTACGTGCGTTCGGGTGAGATCGTGCCGGGAAATACAATGAAAAACAAACAGGTAAGAACCATTCAAACGATGGCGGCTACGCTATTGTTCACGCTCTTTAATCATCCCCTGGTCGCTGATGAGGCTTTGGATCTCGAACATGTACTGGTCACTGCAAGACTCCAACCTATCAGCATCGGGGAAATCGGGAGCTCCGTGACGGTCATTACTGGAGAGGAAATCGAACAAAAACAGGTTAAATACCTTTCCGAACTTCTCCGTGATGTGCCTGGTTTTTCCGTCTCCCAGTCTGGTGGGGCCGGTTCACAAACACAGGTGCGTGTCCGCGGTGCGGAAGCCAACCAGCTATTGGTGCTGATGGACGGGGTCCGCGCTAACGACCCCGCTGCCAGTGGTGAGTTTCAGTACCAGTTTGCGTTGACATCCAATATCGAACGAATTGAAATTATTCGTGGACCACAAAGTGCTACCTGGGGAAGCGATGCGATCGCGGGCGTCATCAATATCATTCGCAAAAAAGAGGTAGCGGACAACTATGTTTCAGGCAGTCTAGAGGCTGGGTCATTCGACTCTTTTAACGCCAGCATTGATGGTGGCTACTCAGGAAAGGCGGTTCAGATTACCGGTGGTCTTTCCTACCTGGACACCGATGGCACCAACATTTCGCGTATCGGCAATGAAAAAGACGGTGCAGATAACACCACGGGAAACATCGCCGTGGATATTGATGCGGGTGACACTTTCAATTTGCGATTTTCCGGGCAATGGATAGACGCTACCAACGAGTATGACGACATTGATTACTTTGTAACCGGTCTTCCCCAGGATGCTGACCGGGTAACAGAGACCAATCAGAATTTCTTGACTGCTGAGTTACGTTACGACCCTTTGGATTACCCATGGACAGGCACTTTTACTGTAAACCGCATGGATTCCGACAATGACAACTACCACGATGGCGGGTGGACAAGTTCTACTGCCGCCACGACCTATGACTACCGCTTAAGGGCGGGCGTGGCTCTTGACGAGGCAAAGAACCATCGCCTGGGTTTTGCGTTGGAACACGAGGTTGTAGATTTTTCCCAGCGCGGCGAGGCCAGTATTTACGGTGACCCCAACCAGGATCAATCCTATGATGTAAATGCCTATGCTGCCGAGTACATCGGCAAACCCTTTACCGGCTTTAGCTGGACAGCCAGCCTCAGGCATGACGATTACAGTGATTTTGACGATGCCACAACCTGGCAACTGGCTGGTTCCTACCAGGTTTCACCTACCCTGCGTTTGCGTGGCTCGGCCGGCACGGGCTCAAAAGCGCCAACGTTCACAGAACGTTACGGTTTTTATGAGGACTACTTTATCGGCAACCCCGATTTGAAGCCGGAATCATCAAAAGGCTGGGAGGTCGGCTTTGATACCCGCTGGGCAAATGACCGGTATCAACTTGAGCTCGCCTATTTTGATCAGGATTTAGAGGACGAGATCGATGGTTTTGTTTTTGACCCTGACACGGGTTTTTTCACTGCGCGCAATAAGGATAGTGACAGCAGCCGAAAAGGTGTCGAAGCCGTATTTGACATACGTTTGGCGAGGACCTTCACACTCCTTACCACCTATACCTATACGGATGCAAAAGAAGAAAACCCTATGGGTGAAAAAGTAGTTGAAGTCAGGCGACCCAAACATATGGCCAGCTTGACCGCCAACTATTACTTCGCCGATAACCGGGGTAATTTTAATCTGAATATCAACTACGTAGGTTCACAACAGGATGACTTCTTTTCACCAAGCAGCTATGTTGCGGAACGTGTAGACATTGACGCTTTCACGTTAGTCAACCTGGCTGGTTCATGGAAACTGACAAAATCACTGGATTTGACCGCTCGCGTCACCAACCTGCTTGACAAGGAATACGAGGAAGTACTTGGTTTTGTCCGCCCGGGCAGGGCCGTATATGCCGGTCTACGAGGGCGTTTTGATTTTTAAGCTTTGTCTGAAATACCAGCGCTCCCGGTCACCTTATGAATCATAGGTGACCAGGTCTTTCAGAAGACCGTTCCTGATACTATAAATCCAGCCGTGAACGGACAGATCCTGTCCATGCTTCCAGGCTTTTTGCACCACAGGTGTGTTGCAAACATTGGTCACCTGTTCCTGGACATTTAACTCGCATAGCGTGTCAATGCGTTCCTGTTTACCCAGTTTCTCGAGTGTCCGGGTGTTAAAGCGATCGACATCACGGATATGCCGGAGCCAGTTATCTACCAGGCCATGATCCTTGTCCTCCATCGCGGCCATAACCCCGCCACAACCGTAATGGCCACAGACGATAATATGTTTTACCTTGAGAACCTCAACGGCAAAGTGAATAACGGAAAGGCAATTCAGGTCTGTATGGACAACAACATTGGCAATATTACGATGAACAAATACTTCACCCGGCGACAGGTTAAGAATCTGGTTGGCCGGAACCCGGCTATCTGAACAGCCTATCCACAGAAACTCAGGCGTCTGCTGTTCGGCGAGGGCCTTGAAAAAATCCGGATCCTGCTCTGTGATCGATTTGGCCCATTCAACGTTTCTGTCGAACATGTGTTTTAGTGTTTTCAATGTACGGGTAACTCCCTGCACTCTCTCGATCTGTTATTCAGTCCCTGCAATACAAGCCAGTGTAAGGCTTTCAATACCCCAACTCAAAGTCCACCACATGAAGCAGTGGTTCCCGACGCAGGAATCGTTGGTAATTTTCAATAAAAACCGCGGTGATATCTTCCGGGAAACTGTTTGCCGAGGAGTGTGGTGTTACGAAAACATTGGTCAACTGCCATAACGGACTGTCCTGGGGTAAAGGTTCTTTTTCAAACACGTCAAGTACAGCGCCACCAATGACGCCTTCGCGCAGGGCCTGAACCAGGTCATCCTCCTTGATGCTGTTTCCTCTTCCCACATTCATCAATATTGATGATGGTTTCATCAGGCGGAGTACATCCGCGTCGACCAGATGCTCCGTTTCCGGGGTGGCCGGAAGGGTTAACACGACGTAATCCAGTGTTTCAAGAAAATCAGCCAGGGCTTCTTTTGTGTAGACCTTTTCGACTTCATCGCAAGGGCTGCCGGAGCGGCTAAGACCTGTTACACGCAAACCAAAATGCCGGGCTGTCATCGCCAGGTGCCGGCCAATTGAACCCAGGCCGATGATTCCAAGCTCTATTTCATTCGCGGGGCGATACGGTAAAGGTCGCCAGTTATGATTTAACTGGTTGCTTTTCATATCAAATATGCGCCGCTCGAAACCAAAAAGGTAGGTCATCACATATTCGCTGACCAACGGGCCGAATATGCCTTTCGCATTTGTCAGGGTATAGTCCCTGCGCAAATTTTGCCGGCATAAATGGTCGACACCCGCCCAACTCGACTGCACCCATTCGAGTTGGTCAGCAAATGGAAGTAGTTGTGCGATCAAGGGCGGGTCACCAAGCACCATATTGCAGCC
Source organism: uncultured Gammaproteobacteria bacterium (assembly GCA_963759155.1). Lineage (GTDB taxonomy): Bacteria > Pseudomonadota > Gammaproteobacteria > Xanthomonadales > SZUA-36 > SZUA-36. Next base: position 249,646 of record CAVWXX010000001.1, read on the forward strand.
GGCAATCAAAGGTTTTGCTGACTCGACATCACTGGCGGACCTGACCTCCAACTGACGCAAATCAGCGGCCCGGATGAGCTTGGTGTATTTTGCAGCCTCAGCTGACAGAACGAGGAGTTTATTCACCTGGCCAACCTGCGGCTCTCAACCGTATGAATGATGTAGTTGTTGACCCCAAGGACCTACCCCGGCCAGCAAAACCTCTGACTAGCACGTATCCCGGCGAGCCAGATCTTTAAGCTTATCCGAATCAAGTATCGCTACTTTCTTGCGGTTGACGCGAATGATGCCGGCACTTTGAAAGCGCGCGAGAACACGTGAAATGGTCTCGGTGGCAAGACGCAGGTTACTGGCGATATCACGTCGCGACATGCTCAGGTTAAACTCTTTCGATGAGTAGCCCCTGCTGGCAAAACGTTTTGAAAGCGAGCATAGCAGGCTTGCGATTCTTTCTTCAGCACTAAGATCAGCAGCGCTCGCTTCAAGCTCGGAGATATGCAAGCTCATAACGCGAAACAACTCTTCCTGTAATTTTGGCAATTGCCTTGCCATCTCGGTAACAGAGTCAAAACTGAGCCCGCACACGGAACTGGTATCCAGAGCAACGACATTGGCCTTATGCATCTTTTCATGAATGGCATCAAACCCGATGATCTCACCGGGAAGATAAAACCCGAGTACCTGTTCCTCACCATTCTTATCGATGACATAACTCTTGAAGCAACCAGCACGAACCGCCGCAATCGACTGAAATTTATCGCCCGCGCGAAAAATGTGCTCACCAGGCTGAATGGGACGGGATTTGTTGACTATGTGTTCAAACTGCTCGATTCCAGCAGCATCAAGACTGCGCGGGAGACACAGATCACCGAGCGTACACTGGCTACACGCAACCTGTACACGCTCAGGAAAATAAGGCTTATGTTGACTATCTGAACTCATAAATCACAAAATCCAATGCCATTGCTTTAAATTAGCAGTGGATTATAGCCTAACAGAAAGGCTAAATGACTTTTGAGTAAGATTTTCCCTGGAGATCGGTGATCAGATATTCATCAAATTTCATTGCGATTGCACGTAAAAGCAATAGACCGGTGGGTGTGACCTCTATGGTGCCTTCGGATAGTTCAATAAGACCATCGTTCTCCAACGGCTTTAGAGACTCTAACTCCAATGCGAAATGATCATTGAAATCAATACCATACTTTCTCTCAAACTCTGCGAACCGGACAAAGCCCTGGCACATGATGGCCGAGATAACCCCGCGCCGCAGCCGGTCTTCACCACTCAGACTCAAGCCACGCCATACCGGTAGACCACCGGCATCAATCGCGGCCTGCCAGGCACGTATATCTTTAATGTTCTGAACAAAGCTGTTGCCAACCTTGCCAATCGCACTAACCCCCATACCCACCAGGTCAGTCTCACGACAAGTGGAGTAGCCCTGGAAGTTTCGCTGTAAGGTTCCATTTTCCATGGCGATCGATAGCTCATCGTCAGGCAACGCAAAATGGTCCATACCGATATAAACATAACCTGCGTCCACCAACTTCCTGATTGTTGATGCGAGTAACTGCAGACGGACCTCAGGTGCAGGTACCTCTTCTGTGCTTATCATGCGCTGAGCGCGAAACAGGTGAGGCAGGTGCGCATAGTTGTAAACGGACAAGCGGTTCGGGCGCACGGTTAAGACCGAGTCGATCGTCCTTTCAAACGACTCTGCCGTCTGCAAAGGCAGGCCATAGATCAAATCCACCGACACCGAATTGAAACCATGCTTGCGCGAAGCTTCAATCAATTGCAGGGTTTTCTCTTCATCCTGGACACGGTTGACTGCCTTTTGTACGTCAGGATCAAAATCCTGAATGCCCATACTGACACGGTTAAAACCAATATCACCCAACAGGGCAATTCTGTCTTCATCAACCGTCCGGGGATCAATTTCAATTGAAAACTCACGACTATCAGAACGGCTCAGCAAAAAATTGGCAGACAGCTTCTCAATGATGTGCCTCAACTGTATATCGTCGTAGTAAGTCGGTGTGCCGCCTCCAAAATGTAACTGGATAACCTGCCTGTCCCGATCGAATATCTCACCCTGCATTTCGATTTCTTTATCAAGATGCTCCAGGTAAACCTCGGCGAGCTGCTTGTTACGCGTTACTTTCTTGTTGCAGGCACAGTAATAACAAAGCTCCTTGCAAAAAGGAATGTGCACGTACAGCGACAACGGTCGCGGAATCAGGTCATCATTGCTGTTTAAGACATGCCGACGATAGGCTTCAGCATCAAAACCTTCGTGAAACTGTAATGCAGTCGGATAAGAGGTATAGCGTGGCCCGGCCAGGCCATACTTGGTAATGAGTTCTGTTGGAAATGTGTTTGTAATACTCATACGAAGCGTCCCTGCCGCTCAGGCGACCAGGGAGTTACCTCCCATTGATGAGTACGGGCTCCGCACTTTCGAAAGTGCATTTTGCCGAGCTTTAAGGAACCCTGTCATCAAAAACCTGCCTGCCTGTTTCTTTGGTTGTGAAACGCACGGTAGCATCGCCTCAGTAAATGACAAATGACTCAGGTCAAGAATACTCAAGGAATGAATTGACAGCTGGAATACAGGTGTATTTGCATCTAACGAAATAACAAACACCTGACTTGAGTCATTTGGGCACACGGTCAAATCACCAATAAACCGGGGCTATGCCAGCGGATAATCCATTGCAAAAACCGTGTCCCCGAAGCTTTAAACCGACTGGCTAACCTGTCTGAAAGTTTGTTGCACTGCGGCCAGGCACAAACCGGGCAGCATCAAAATATGCTCTATAATAGACAGCTATTATATGTCGGAGCCAATAACATGCGCATCACCCATCTAATTACGGCTTTAATTTTCGGCCTGACACTATCCATCAGCGCACCCGCTGCAGAAGGAAACCCACCCGAGGTTACCGTCGATGGCCTGCACCGGGTCAAAGACACAAAAATGGCCCTGGTCTATGCCAAACCGGATGTTGATCTCTCACAATACAATCGCATCTACCTGACTGAGCCACAGATTTCATTCACTAAAAACTGGTTGCAAACACAAAACAGCATACCCAACCAGACCGTCCGCAAAGCAGATATGGAACGCATAAAGACAGAGTTAGCGGCCTTGTTCATGGAAGTGTTCAGAGATGAACTTCAGAATAACGGCGGCTACGTCTTGGTCAATGGCATTGCTGAAGACGTATTGATAGTCCACCCGGCGATAGTCGACCTGGACATATTTGCCCCCGACACCCCCGGAACCGCGGGTTCACGGAGTGCTATCCCTTCGGCCGGGAGCATGACCCTGTATATGGAATTAATGGATTCTGTCACCGGCGATATGCTGGTCAAGGCCATCGACAATAAGTACGACCGGACCCGCACACATATTCAAGCTCAAAACAGGATGCGCAACGAGGCCGCTGCCAGGCAAATGCTAAGCGACTGGGCCAATCTGCTACGCCTGGCGCTGGACGAAGCCCGCACCATGATTCGGTAGCAGCCAGCCGGGACAGGATATTTTGGCGGCATTACCACTACCAAAATAAAATACTTTAAAACGCCCCGGCGTTGATCCAGAAGTGCACCGCGATACTCGCGACATAACCTATCACAATCGCCCATGTCCATTTCAGATGCGCGAAAAATGTATAGATTCCGCGCGCCTGACCCATCACGGCAACCCCGGCAGCCGAACCAATGGATAACATTGACCCGCCAACGCCTGCCGTTAAAGTGACAAGCAACCACTGGCCCTCGCTCATCTCGGGGTTCATCGCGAGTACGGCAAACATGACCGGGATGTTGTCGATCAAGGCAGATGCGACACCGACCAGAATATTGGAAGTTGTTGCGCCCAGTCCCGTATACAGAAGCTCGGAACCGATCGCAAGGTATCCGAAAGCGCCAAGACCGCCTACACACAGAATCACACCATAGAAAAACATCAATGTATCCCACTCCGCCTTTTGCAGGTTCGAGTAGATATCGTAAAAATTCTTCTTGGAGTCACTACTATGGTCATGCGAGGTCGCAATACCCAGGGCCGAACCTTCAACCATTTTCTCTGCGTACCTGGCCTGATCCCTGCGCTGCAGGTAATAACCGAACAACTTAAGAAAACCCAGGCCGGTCATCATGCCGATCACGGGCGGCATGTGCAGGAAGTTATGCATGGATACCGCCATTGAAATGGTCAGGATGAACAAACCGACAACCACCCAGGCACCATGTTGCAGATGCGCCTCTTCGTGAACGGGTTCGGGATTTCCTTTTGCAAGACCAAGCGACAATAAAGCGGCCGTTACAACCCAGTTGACGACCGAAGGCACGACCAGGGCAAAAAACTCGGTAAACTGCAAATTCCCTTTTTGCCACACCATCAGCGTTGTTATGTCCCCAAACGGACTGAATGCACCGCCGGCATTGGCCGCCACGACAATATTAATACAGGCCAAAGCAACGAAACGATGATTGGTACCACCGACAGAGATGGCCACCGTCGCCATTAGCAATGCCGTGGCGAGATTGTCGGCGATCGGTGACATCAGGAACGCAATCAAACCGGTAATCCAGAACACCTGCTTTAAAGAAAATCCCTGGTTGACCAGCCATGCACGCAGTACTTCAAAAATGCCACGTTCTTCCATGGTATTGATAAAAGTCATCGCAGCGAGCAGAAACAGGAATAATTCTGCAAATTCGAGAATGTTATGCCGGACCAGTTCTTCCGCCGTATGCGTGTCGCCCGCGGCCGAAAAAGCATAAGCCACCAGTATCCAGATAAAACCGGCGGCCACGATCATCGGCTTGGACTTTCTCAAGTGAATATTTTCTTCGAGAATAACCAGCGCGTACGCGCTAACGAATATCGCGATAGCCAGTAGCCCGGCCCAATGAGTAGTTAGATCCATTTTGTTTTGTCTACCTGCAGGTGGTGTTTAGGTTTCAAATACATTCAAAGTCATTCAAACTGGTTGGCCGACAACGGTCAGGCCAACCATATTTTTGCCAGAAGTCTACGTAACCTAGCTCTCTTACCCAGTCTTTAAACCGTGGATCCCGACGAATTTCAACGGCCCAATTATTCCAAATTTGAGCGTGAAGTTGCAGATTTTTAATATCATCAACAGGGTCGATCCCCAGATCGAACGCACGCGGTGAACCAATCATCAACAAGGATTCAAAGCCAACCAGTTTTTCCAACTCGCCCGCCAGGGTCGCATTAACTATTATCTGCCCAATTTCTTCTCTCTGCGACGGGAATTCAAGCGCATCAATCACCAGATCAGCATAGGCTGGTGGCATTATACCGGAACGCATGCGCACACCCTTAAGTAATTCACGGGCAACCACATATTCTCCTGAATAGATAGCGGCCAACGCCAGGTAGTAGTCACGATACGAAAAGTGTTGTATCCCCTTCAGAATAATAATCGCTTGTTCAGGCTTTCCGGAATATAGCAAAACGTCGGCAAGCGCCCAGGCAATATGTTCGTTAAGTGGATCACGCCGATATTCCCGGGCTAATTCACTTTCCATTCCAGCAAAATAACCCAGGCGGATGTGCAGCGTGGCTTCCCAGGAAACCACATCCGACTTACTACCGTCGATAGACCTGATACGGTCAAACAACGATGCAGCCTGGTCCAGGGCACCACGTTTGGAGTAGACCGCAGCAAGTGCGCCTAGTGCTTCAATTGAATCAGGGTCTATCTCGAGTGCAAATTTTGCACTCGCTTCCGCTCTCTCATACCAGACCGCCCGGTCCAGCGACCTATCGTAAGACGTCAGCAGCCAAAGAGTGCTGGCGACACCTGCGTGCGCGCGTGCAAATTTCGGATCCTGCTCAATCGCCTGGTTAAAATAATCCAGTGCCTCATAGAGTCCTTTAGTACGTGTTTGAATACGATCATTCAAGAGGTCGCGACCTTTGAGGTACAACTTGAAAGCATCCATATCGGCAGTCATCGACTTACGGGAGTCCGGCAGGCTACTTTCATTCAAGGTCAACTCCAGAGCCCGGGCAATATTGGAGGCGATGTCGTCCTGCACCGCAAAAACCTCATCAAAGGCACGGTCATAATTTTGCGACCATATGTGATACCCGCTACGGGTATCAATCAGCTGTGCCGTCACACGAATCCGGTCACTGGTGTGCCTGATGCTGCCTTCCAGAATGGTGCCCACTTTCAATACGGAGGCGATTTCTTGCAGTGTAGCCGTGGTTTCACGAAATGCGAATGAAGATGTCCGTGCAGCGACCTCCAGACCATCCATACCAGCCAGCAAGTTGATTACCTCTTCGGAAACACCATCACCCAGGTAATGGTGAGTCTGGCCATCGCTAAGATCAACAAAAGGTAAAACGGCGATAGCGGTCTGGCTGTATACCTCAGGCATCGCCGCCGGTTCACCAGACTCGCGTTGCTCAAGACCCGGATCAATATCAACAACAGGGGCGGGGCGAAGCACCAGGTAAATAGCGAATAGTGCAATGAATCCAAGCAACCAGAACGTGCTACCGCGGATTGAGGCCGCATTGCGTTGATACCAGCTTTGTGGGGCTTCTTCCTTTTTAACCGGCTCGCGAGGAATGCAATCAACACGCTCAACCGGTACCACCAAACGGTAGCCGCTACCGCGAATCACGGCAATATAGGGGTCTTCACCCTGACCTTTACTAAGAGATTTACGCAATAACAACACGCGCTTGTTGACCGTTCCACGGTCAACCACGAGCCCTTCCCAGACCTCCTCTTCCAATTGTTGTGTACTCACAACATTGGGTGCGTGACGAGCCAATGAAAGCAACAACTTGAAAGAAAGCCGGGGTACCCGTAAGACAGTGCCGTCACGGGTTACTTCCTGTGTTCCTGCATCCAGTAACAGGTCTCCGATGCTATAGCATTCAAAGCCCACTGAAATTAAGTTCCTTTTTAATTCTTATAGATAAAACTAACACCAAGTTACTAATCCTAACCTATCTGCAAACGTTCCGTAAATCTTCCGCCAATATTCCGCTGGGTGAATATCATTATTGACCCAACTTAATTATATTAGCGGCGTGCACTTGGGACTGTACTGACATTCCCTTTTTATTGACCGGTAATTGCAGGCTTTGATAGCCGTTAAACGAAAAATGCATTCTGTGATCTGTCCTCCGAAATTGATCCTGGACTTGTTTTTCGTCGGTAGAGCTTCGCATGACGGGTCGAAATAAAGGGATGTAACTATGGTTGGAAAACAATAACTAACCAACTGTTTTAACAAGGCACACGAAAAATAATAAGAAAAATTGGGATAACTGCATTAGGCTGTAGTTATCCCACATTTTTTTTAACCACGGGTTTTTAAAATTTTTTTGATTTTCTCCCGGTTCCCTATATCCGGTCTAACTCCCCCCCCCTAGACCGGCTAATCAGGGAACCGGGCTTTACAAAAAGCCACCTGAATACAAACAATTGATCGATCTTTTAAGCATCATCCCGTCTATCAGTCTATAATTCCCGCCTTTGAAAATTTCCATATCGATCAACGTGAAACAAAACCAAATACGAATAACGATAGTTTCCCTGTTTTTGCTATTGCTTGGCGCATGCTCATCAGTCATGCAATCGGCAACAAATGATATGGCGGCCAATCTAAGTGCAGCCATTATGAACCAGGATGATCCTGAAACAGTTCGGGATGGTGCCCCGGCGTATTTATTATTACTCGACAGCTTTATTGCCGGGTCACCGGATAACCCGGCCATGTTGGCAGCGGCTGCTGAACTTTACGCTGCCTATGGCGTCATTTTCGTGGCGGACAAGGAACGTGCTGATCGCCTGACCCAACGTGCGCTTTCCTACGGCCAGCAGTCCTTATGCGCAAGCAACGCCTCAGCTTGCGGCATCCAGGCACTTGGTTTTCAGGACTTTGAATCTGCCCTGGCAAAACTGGATAAAAAGGACGCGGCCAGCCTGTATAGCTTTGGCCTGACATCTATCGCCTACATCAAGGTTCATAGTGATGACTGGGGAGCAATGGCAAAACTGCCACAGGTTGAAGCTGCCTTGCTGAGGGTGCAAGCGCTTGACCCGCAATACCAGGCGGTGCAGGTTGAGCATTTTCTTGCCGTGCTTAACACGATCAGGCCACCGGCACTGGGTGGTGACTTCGAAGCGGGGAAGGCCCATTTTGAGCGCGCTCAAAGCCTGTCCGGCGGCAAGGATCTTTCGATCAATGTGGACTATGCCCGCTACTATGCACGTACGCTGTACGACCGGGAGCTACACGATCAATTATTAAATGATGTCATGTCAGCGGAACCTAATCAGGACGGCTACACTCTATTCAATACCCTGGCGCAAAGAGAAGCACAACAATTGCTCGACGCGGCAGATGACTATTTTTAAGTTTAAGGACTATTCATGAATCCCTGGTTTTCCAAAACAGTTTCAAGCTGGCAGTGTGCCGGACGAATCGCCGTCGGACTTGGTCGCACTTGGCCTGTGGTCATCCGCCAGTGCCCAGACAATTAAGCTTGCGACCATCGCACCGGAGGGATCCAGCTGGATGGACTCCATGCGGGCTGGTGCGGCGGAAATTAAAGAACGCACCGATGGGCGGGTCAAGTTCAAATTCTACGGCGGTGGCGTGCAAGGCAATGACAAACAGGTGTTGCGAAAAATGCGTATCGGCCAGTTGCATGGTGGTGCGTTTACTTCCAATGGCCTTATCGATGTTCAAAAAGACAGCCAACTCTATGCGCTACCCATGCTTTTTAATAACCTTGAGGAGGTTAAGTTTATACGAGAGCGTATGGACGACAAGTTGCGTGGCCTCATTGAACAGGCCGGTTATGTCAATTTTGGATTTGCCGGTGGCGGATTTGCCCGCATCATGTCAAACCAGCCCATCGCCAATCTGAATGATCTGCAAGGCAGAAAAGTCTGGGTGCCGGATGGTGACAGAATCTCCTATGAGGCGAGCAAGGCACTGGGTATATCCCCGGTCATCATGCCTTTGACCGATGTCATGACCGGTTTACAGACCGAGCTGATCGATACCATCATGAGTCCGCCTGCCGCCACGATCATTTTGCAGTGGAATACCCAGGTGAGTTATATCACCGAACTGCGCTTGTCTTATATCTTTGCCATGATCGCAATCGACAAAAAATACTTCGACCGTATACAAGCGCCCGATCAGGCCATTGTCCGTGAAGTGTTGGAACGAATTTACGAAGAGTTTGACCGCCAGGGTAACGAAGATAATATCAATGCTTACAAAGCGTTGGTTGATAACGGCATGAAACCGGTAACACCCGACCAGGGTCAAATTCCGGAATGGCGGGAGGCTATCCGGACTTCAAATCGTAAACTCGCCAAGGAAGGTGCGCTTGATATTCGACTGCTGGACCAAGTGGACTGTTACCTGAAAGGCTTCCGTGAGGGCGACAAGGCGAAAGTCTGCAAACTGTGAAGCGCATCGCCTCAATTTTCAATGGACTGGAGAAAGCGGGGACCCATGCGGAGGATGCCTTACTGCTGATCATTCTTATCGGCATGATCTTTCTGGCCGGTACCCAGATTTTCCTCAGAAACTTTCTTGAGACCAGTCTCTACTGGGGCGATGAAATGCTACGCATGATGGTCCTCTGGTTGACCATCGCCGGTGGTTTGGCCGCCAGCCGCATGGACAAACACATCAGCATAGCAGTGCTGGATCGCTTTCTGCCCGCCAGGATCCAGCTTGTCACAAAGGTCATCATTGATCTGTTTACTGCATGTGTCTGTGCATTATTTGCATGGCACAGCGCCCGGTTTGTGATGGGTTCATATGAGTTCGGCGACTTGTTAATGCGGAATATACCTGCATGGACCTTGCAGATCGTTTTGCCCATCGGTTTTGGCCTGATGGCGCTTCGTCACCTGATTCTTTCAGTCTCCCGCCCGCTAAACCTGGCCGGCAATTTATCTGAGAGTACAAAAGCCGAATGATAATCATCGGCCCATTGATGTTGATACTGCTGCTGCTGGGCGCGCCTTTATTTGCCATTATTGCAGCAGGTGCGTTCTGGAATTTCTACCAGGCCGACATTGATCTTCAGGCTATCGCCATTGAGTTTTATGGCATCGCGGAAATGCCCATCCTGCTGGCCATCCCATTGTTTACGTTCGCCGGTTACCTGCTTAGCGAAAGTAATGCACCCAGGCGTCTCGTGCGTCTCACCACCGCTTTGCTCGGCTGGATGCCTGCAGGCCTGGCAGTCGTTTCATTGGTTGCATGCGCATTTTTCACTGCGTTCACTGGTGCCTCTGGCGTCACCATCATTGCTTTAGGTGCGATTTTGTTCCCCGCTATGAAGCAAGCCGGTTATCCCGAAAAATTTAACCTCGGACTGGTCACTTCAGCAGGAAGTCTCGGTCTGTTATTCGCCCCGTCCCTGCCGCTGATTTTATACGGTGTTGTCGCAGAGGTGCCCATTGAGAGCCTGTTCCTCGCCGGGTTGTTACCGGGGTTCCTGATGCTGGTCACACTATCCGGCTACAGCATCTGGAAGAATCGCGCAATACGAACACCATTAGGAGACTTTTCCTGGCGGGAGGTTCGTAGTGCCCTGCGTGAGTCCATGTGGGAAATCCCCCTGCCTATCGTCGTGTTGGGAGGGATTTACAGTGGATATTTTGCAATTTCCGAAGCCGCTGCGGTCACCGCCCTGTATGTATTAATTGTTGATGTCGCGATACTTAAAGAAGTGTCTTTGCGGAAACTTCCATCCATCATCCGGGAATCCATGATACTGGTCGGCGGGATCATGATGATCCTGGGGGTATCCCGCGCATCCACCAATTTCATGATAGACGCCGGTGTACCGCAACAGTTATTACAATGGATAAGCGGGTTTGTTAACGGCGAAATCGCCTTTATGCTGATGTTATTGCTGTTCCTGCTGATACTCGGTGCGATTCTGGACATCTTCTCGGCGATCGTACTGGTCGTTCCGTTAATCCTGCCAATTGCCACCCAGTTTGGTGTTGACCCGGTGCATCTCGGAATAGTCTTCCTGGCAACGATGCAACTCGGTTACATTACACCACCCGTCGGACTCAACCTGTTTATCGCAGGCTATCGGTTTGACCGGCCTATCGTGGATATCTATTTTTCCACTTTGCCGTTTTTTGTCATCCTGATGATCTCAGTCGCGCTGATCGCCTTCTGGCCCTCACTCTCTCTGATCCTATTGAAGTGATGCGCGCGGGTTTGAGCTCTCGCAAATCGTCAGTGTTTCTCTGGATCAATTGCCGCGGTAATGGCGGACCACTCTTTCTGACAGGTGCTGAGAATCCGGAAATCCTCATCATCATCTACATCCAGGCTAAGCCCACCATAAGGCGTAATGACGATTCTGACCGGACCGCCGAGCACTTCGCTAACACTTTTCTCAACCCGCTCTCGTGTATTGCCCTTCTTGAGGCGTCGATACCAGTAACCCTTCTTTTTGGAAAGCATCAGGGTCACTTGAACACGAACGGTCAGCCACGCCGCATGCCAACCGCCCTGGCTTTTGAAGAAATCGAATGTCAAGGCTACAACATTCCGCCAGTCCTTGGCTTTTCGATGTGAAAAACCGGTTTGCAAGAATTCCTGGTTAGCCAGTTTCCGCGGTCGGCCGACGTAAATATTGGCCAGTCGCAGGCGCCCGAACTCAAGTTCAACGAACGGCCGTTTGATACCCGGCTTCTCACCGTTGGGGTGAAACGGCCTGACACCAGGCTCATCAACAACGCCGGCTAGAATGGCGAAAGGTTCTGTTGACGCATTGTCCTGCACGGCGCAGCGACGGATAAAATCATCAATTGAAGAACTCGTGACCAGGGGTAAATCAGAGGAAATGATCAACAGGGGCCTTTCATAAACCGGCACGATAGTTTCATGCCTGTGACAATCTTCAGATGCCTCAATACCAGCCCAACAGTTGGTCAGCATCTTGCCGCGCTGATCAATGACCCGAACTCTTGAGGAATAGTCTGTCAGCACTTCCAACAATTCGCTGGCGGGGCCGACCACGAAAATCTGACCAACGCTTTCAGCGGCAAGCAAGGCGTCGACAACGTAAAGAACAAGTGCTCTTCCACCCATCTCCAGGAAAGCCTTGTTACGACCACGGATCAAGCGTTTTGGGTTCTGATGAGTGCCCGCCAACACAATGGCATCAAGTGGAAATGGATAAACATCTGAACGAGTCGGCGACTGCACTGAATCACCGGTGTTGCTATCGTCTCGTTCTGCTTCAGGGCGCATACTTAGCTGTCATCCTCTGCCTCATTCAGGGGGAAATCATCACGGCAGTGACGCTTGTTAGCCGGTCGATCCTATTCTTTCGTTGAGCCGTCCTAGCACCTGATTTTATAGACTCCGGATCTAACTTGAAACACTCACAGTGGTTTTGTAGCGTCTTATCGAGATTGCTTTGAGGTTATTTCAACACAGTTTTGAAAGAAACCCGGGATCCATTTTCGGGCTTTAAAAAAGAAAGAAAATAGTCTGGGTAAATTTTAATCAAAATTATTCGCTTTGTCGCAAACTGAATTTTGGCGCAAATCCACTGTTATTCATTTATTCATGCACTTAAAAAATTATACTGATATTTCCGTTGAGAAACACGTTCTAAAGTCCGCATTCAAGGCTTTGACAATCGGCGCTCATGAGAGTAATTTAACTACCCCGTAGACAGAAACCTACCAACCGAAAGGTTGGAATCGCAGGAAGAACGGAGAAGGTCGCAAGACCGGAAACGTACGGAAAAGGTCGACAGGGTTGGAAGCGAACGGTGAAGGTTGAAAGACTGGAAACGAGCGAAGAAAACCAGGTGATCGGAAGCGAACGAAGAAGGTCGCAAGACCGGAAACGAACGAAGAAGATCGGTAGATTGGAAACGTACGGCGAAGACCGCAAGGTCGACGACCGACAGAATGCGGACTGACTGGAAGGCCGACCCGCCTGAAAGTGCAGGAGGCAGATGAAAACGGTAAGCGTCCAGATGGTACAGGACGCGTCACCCGGACCGGGTTCTGCCATAGAAGCGGTCGTACCATTAGGGTGACTCGATAGGGATTCGCGGTTCCTTGAGATAGACGGTAAAACGTCGATAAATAAAGACGGGAGGAAGACCCGTGACCAGAAACCGAAGGGCAGAACAGATCGGAACTGGACGAAGTTGGAAAGGCCTAGGAGGATCTGCAGTCCACCACAAGCGGAGTTCCTACACTTCTACGACGAGGGAGACGCAAGTCTCCCTCGTTTTTTTTGGCCTGAAAAAAAGTATCTGTTTTACTTATTAATATCCCCGCCAGACTCCAAATCCATAATACAATTGGCAATGTGAAATAAGATCGGTCGTTTAGCGGTCAACTGCTCACAAGATAAATACAATTTGACCAGCGACAGGGAACCCTAGCTTGAAAGAACCGATCATCCACATCAAAAACGTGTCTTTTCAACGTGATGACAAAGTCATTCTGGATGATGTCAGCATGGAGATAAAGCGCGGAAGCATCGTGGCTATCATGGGTCCAAGCGGTGTTGGGAAAACAACCATCCTGCGTCTGATCTCCGGCCAGCTTCACCCCTCCAGTGGCAGCATTGAAGTCAATGGTGAAGAAATTTCCTCCATGTCACACCGTCAACTATATAAATGCAGAAAAGACATTGGTGTACTACTGCAAAACGGTGCCTTGTTTACCGACCTGACCGTTTTTGAAAACATCGCGACACCCTTGAGGGAGCACACCAGGCTGTCAGAAAGTGAGATTTCCAAACGCGTTCTGGCCCAACTTGAATCGGTCGGACTTCTGGGTACCGAAGAATTGATGCCTGACAGTTTGTCAGGTGGCATGGCCCGTCGGGTCGCGCTGGCCAGGGCGGTCATTCTAAATCCGAAAATCGTTTTGTTTGATGAACCGATGACCGGGCTGGACCCGATCGCCATGTCCACCGTAAGACGTCTTATTCGCAAGACTAACGATGAGTTAGGTCTTACCAGTGTCATCGTTACCCACAATGTCGACCAGATGAAAAAACTGGTGGACTACTGCTTTGTGCTTGCCGCCGAGAAGCTAATTGCCGAGGGCAGTCCGCAGGAACTCATGCACAATGATAATCCAGCGGTCGACCAGTTTATGAATGGGCATGTCGATGGCCCGATATCATTCAGATATAAGCCTGCTAACAGAAACACGACTGCCAACCCGTCCTGACCAATGAATATACACTGGACACAAAAAAACAAGTTACTCGCCCCGATTGCCGAGACAGGACATTGTGGAATTTTTCTGATCCGGATGCTTGGCAGTATCCGTTTTGAGCGTGAGTTACTCATCAGCACATTACAGCAAACCTACCTGATAGGTGCCCGGTCATTGGTTATCATCATGATCTGCGGCTTTTTTGTTGGCATGGTACTTTCCCTGCAATCCATCAATGCCCTTCAGCAGTTCGGCGCATCTGACCAGGTCAGCCTGCTGGTTGGTAAGTCTCTGTTCCGGGAACTCGGGCCAGTTTTAACCGCACTGTTGTTTGCCGGGCGTGCCGGAACATCGGTTGCTGCAGAGATCGGTTTGATGAAAGCCACAAGCCAGATTGAAGCAATGCAATTAATGGCCATTGACCCGGTTCAACGGATCGCCCTGCCCCGCTTTCTGGCCGGTTTACTGTCGTTACCGCTGTTGACAGCCATGTTTAATGCTTTTGCCATCCTGGGAGCCGTGGTGTTTTCCATCGGTGTAATGGGACTGGATGCGGGAATCTTCTGGAGCAAATTACAATCCGGTATTTATTTCAGCAAGGATTTCATCGGTGGCGTTTGGAAAAGCATTGTGTTTGGCGGTCTTGTCAGTCTTATTGCGGTGTATTTCGGCTATTATGCAAAACCGACTGGCGAGGGCGTTGGAACCGCAACCACGCGAACGGTAGTCATGAGTTCCGTACTGGTACTCATTTTTGACTTTATTATGACTTCATTTCTTATTTGAACGGACACTGACTTTGAGGCTCTAACGATAAATCATGCGTGCGAATTATAAAGTAGAACTGTCATCAGGAATTTTTTTACTGATGGGTATTGGGGCCCTGCTCTGGTTGGCCACATCGGCAACCGACTATGGTATGCAATTGGGAAAAGACACCTATACGGTTTCCGCCCGATTCACCAACGTGGCAGACCTGAAAGACCGGGCACCGGTCAAGATCGGTGGTGTGAGTGTCGGACTGGTAGAAAAAATCACCCTTGACCCGGTCGAGTTTGATGCCGTAGTTGAAATGAAAATTGACCAGAGGTACTCAGACATTCCCAACGATAGCGGCGCCTCAATCCTGACCAGCGGCGTACTCGGCGACCGTTACATTGGCCTGGACCCCGGTGGCTCGATGGAAGCACTGGTGGACGGAGATGAAATTTTCATCACGCAATCGGCCGTGGTGCTGGAAACACTGATCAGCAAGTATTTATTTAATAGCGATAAAGAGGGCGACGAATGAAATTGCGCATATTATGCCTGCTGGCCATCGCCAGTCTTTTCAGTGGTAGTTTGTACGCACAGACAGATGCCGACGACCCGGTATTCCTGGTTGAGAATATCACCGGCAAGATTTTTTCAGATGTGACAAGCAACCTCGAAGAGTACACCGAAAACCCCGAGGCCCTGAAGGATCTTGTCCGCAGGGACCTGGTACCCCTGTTGGACATAAATTACTCGGCACGCCTGATACTGGGCCGGGCCGGAAGAGGGCTTGAGAAAGAGAAAATCGAAGAGTTTGCCACCAGCATGAGCAACCTGTTGATCGACCGTTACGCAAAGGCGTTGTTACAGTTCAGCAGCAAGATCAAACTCCAGGTGCTGCCGCAACGAGGTGATTTGAATGAAAAACTCACCCGTGTAAAAACCCGTGTCACCTTACCTGACGGTGGTGAAGCACCGGTAGACTACGCCTTCCGCAAAACTCCGGACGGCTGGAAAGCTTTTGACGTGGTGGTGGAAGGTATTTCCTACGTCACCACCTACCGCAACCAGATCATGCCCGAAGTTCAGGCCAACGGTATTGATAGTGTTATCGAACGACTGAACACAGGTCAGTTACAACTGTCCGAATAATGTACCCAAATTTGCACAAATTACGCACCATAGGCTGTCTTGTCGTTATCGCCCTCTTGTTGGCTGGTTGCGCCGGTACACAAAGCCGCAACACGGACCCTGTAAACGATCCCTGGGAAGGCTATAACCGCAAGGTTTTCGCCTTTAACGAGGGTATGGATAAATTGGTCAGACCCATTGCGGTGGGTTACGACAAGATCACACCCGACCCGGTACAACGCGGGGTCGGAAATTTCTTCAGGAACCTGGATGCACCCGTCACCTATGTAAACCAGGTATTACAGGGGAAGTTCAAACATAGCATTTCCACTCTTGGTCGTTTTCTCGTCAATTCGACTTTTGGCCTGTTAGGTTTTTTTGATATAGCCACCCAGATGGGTATACCTTTCTACAACGAAGACCTTGGTCAGACGATGGCAAAATGGGGCTATGATGACAGCCGCTACCTGATGCTTCCCATATTCGGTCCGTCTACCTTCCGCGATGGCACAGGCCGGGTGGCAGACAGCTTCTATTCCCCAATTGGCCGTGTCTTCCATGGCAGCAATCGCTGGGGGCTTTGGATAATGCGCGGTATTGATACAAGGGCAATGTACCTCGAGCAGGATGCAGAGCTCAACTCGGCCTATGACCCTTACGTGCTGTTGCGCGATGTCTGGATCCAAAACCGTCAGTTTCAGATCTACGACGGCGACCCGCCGATGCTGGATTATGATCTTTATCTTGAAGATGATTTCGAAGAAGAGGACCCAGGCAAAGCGGGCGGACAATGAACCTTTTACCATGTTCCCAGCGCTGCACTGCAACCCGGAATAGCCTCACACAGTAAAGTCCCTGTTGGCGCATTGGGCCTCACTGGGATAAGCTTCCTGTTTTGATGCCATCAAGAAGAATGGTTGTTCGCCGGGGCAGAACACTGAAAAAAATTCAAATAACATTACTGCTTTTCATTCTGGTGCTTACCGGTTGCGGACAAGCTCCGGACTCCGACGAAGCTGTGTCTACAAAAGTATACAGACACGCCATGGACGGAATTCCGGGCTCGCTGGACCCGGCACAGGCCGCTTCCATCTATGCCAACTTTATCGTGCTCAACCTCTACGATACCCTTTACCGCTACAAATACCTCGCCCGACCATATCAACTCCAACCTAACCTCGCCGCCGCGATGCCCGAGGTCTCAGAAGATGGTTTAAGGATAGTCATCAGGATCAAGAAAGGTGTGTTTTTCATTGATGATCCGGCTTTTGAAGCAGCGGTTGGCCGGGAGGTAAAGGCTCACGATTTTGTTTATTCCATCAAACGTCATTTTGACCCCGATACCCGTGCCCAGGGTGCTTGGTTGTGGCAGGACCGGATTGTTGGCCTGGATGCCTGGAAATCAGAGGGTTCGGACTATGAAGCTGAAGTAGCGGGCCTCAAGGCGCTCGATGACTATACGATTCAGGTCACACTGACAAAGCCATTCCCACAGTTCATTCATACGCTGACACAGGGTTATGCCGCGATCGTCCCCAGGGAGGCCGTCGAGACCTATGGGCAGCGCTTGTCCAGTCACGCGGTGGGTTCCGGGCCATTCAAACTGGTCTCGCGCGACGGTGTCCGTGCGGTACTTGAGAAAAACCCGGGTTTTCGTCGTGAACCGTTTGACCTGGCGGTTGAAGGGTTCGATCCCAGCCTGGAAACCAGCCCCGGCATTCAGAGCTTACAAGGCAAAATACCCCCGTTTGTTGACCGGCTGGAGTTTGAATTCGTGCCTGAAGGCGCGGCGCGCTGGAACGCTTTTTCGGCGGGTGAACTGCATTTTATTAAAGTTCCCGTCAGTCAGTTCGACAGTATTCTGAATAAGGATACCCCGTTAAGTCTTAACCCCAAATATGCTGATCTGTATGCCTTCGAGGCATCACCAGAGTCCGGCTTCATTTACACAAACTTCAATATGGCTGACGAGCGCATCGGCTACCACCCCGACCCTGAACAAAACCACCGCAATCGCGCACTTCGCTGTGCCATGGTCAAGGCTTTCGACTGGAAGAAGAACAACGAGATATTCTTTTACAATATCGGCCGTGTATTTCCCGGCATCATCACGCCCTCGGTTCCTGAGTACGACTCTCAGGGGGACACGGGTTACATCCAACACGACCTTGAAGGCGCAAAGGAGTTATTACAAACCAACGGCTGGAACAAAGATACCCTGCCCACACTTGAGTACGGCTTTCCCAATGGCGTTACAGAAAGGCAGGTTTTCGAACAATTCCGAAACTTTATGATGACAGCCGGATACCCTGCAGAGAAAATCCGTCCACTTATCTACGCCAGTTACGGCGACTACCAACGGGCCTATTCTCAAGGTAAGGTCACGCTGATTAATAGCAGCTGGACAATGGATTACCCCGATGCCGAAAACCTGATGCAATTGTATTACGGTCCAAATGCGGCACCGGGTTCAAATTCTGCCAGCTATAATAACCCGGAATATGACCGCTTGTATGAACTTGGTGCGACCATGAATGCGTCACCTGAACGGACGGCAATTTACCGTGAAATGAATCAAATGCTGATGGATGATTGCGTAGGAATAACCGGTATTTCAAGAACCCTGCTATTTTTGTGGAATAAAAAATTCATCATGAAACCGGATCGCTCATTTGTTGGCGGCTACTTTATGCGTTTCGTCGACCAAGCGGAGCCAACCAGCCCGGCACCATGAATGTCCCGTACCTTACACGCAGGTTGCTGTATGGTCTTCCGTTGATATTGGGCGTCACTTTTATCAGCTTTTTGTTGATGGTCTATTTTGGTCCTGACAAGACCTATGAGCTTATCGGCAAGAACCCCTCCGCCGAACAGATCAGAGAGGTCCGGCACGCGTTGGGTTACGACAGGCCATTCCTGCTTCGCTATGCCGACTACGTCAAAGAACTGGTTACGATGGATCTTGGCCTGTCTGAATCCACCGGCGAACCCGTCTCTTTGATACTCAAACGCACATTACCCATATCGATGGCACTGGTTATACCCGGGTTTATTCTCGGCAACCTGCTCGGCCTGGCGCTTGGCTTGCTGGCCGCCTGGCATCGCGGAAAATGGCTGGACAAATTCATCATGGGCAGCTCTGTCGTCGGTATGAGCGTCAGTTTTCTTGTGATTATCATTGGTTTGCAGATACTTTTGTGCACACCCTACGGCCTCAATCTGTTTCCCGTCCGTGGTTGGCAGGTTCATGACGCCGGTTCCTACTTTTATCATGTCACTGTTCCTACGTTGGCCCTGATCCTGGTGACCCTGGGTTACAACACCCGTTTTTACCGGGCCGTCATGGCGGATGAAATTGAGCGCGACCATATCCGTACACTCAAGGCATACGGTGCCAGCCCGGCAGAGCTACTGTTTAAACATGTATTGAAGAACAGCCTGATTCCGGTGCTGACACGCATCATGTTTTCGATACCCTTTGTTTTGATATCAGGCAGCCTGCTGCTGGAAAGCTACTTCGGCATCCCCGGTGTCGGCCTTGTGACTTTCAACGCCATTACCAGTGGTGACCAACCGATACTAAAAGCGGTTATTGGGCTTACCGGTGTGCTTTTTGTTGTGGCGCTGACCATCAATGACATGCTTTACGGCATGGTTGACCCGCGAATCACAAAACCATGAAACAAGATACCTGGCAGCGATTGAAATCCGACCGCTATGGGATGAGCGGACTCCTGGTGGTGGCGGTATTCGCATTGGTCGCCTTGTGTGTCTGGAGCGGGCTGCTGGGTCAGGGCTGGTCGGAGGTAAGCGGTGATCGCTTCGAAAGCGCCAGCACCCAACACTGGTTTGGTACGAACCTGCTTGGCCAGGATATCTTGCAACGTACGCTGTTCGGCACCGCCACGGCTTTTGAGGTGGGTCTGATGGTAACGCTCTGTTCCACCCTGCTGGGTAGCATCCTTGGCGGCCTGGCGGGTTGGTACAGCAATAGCTGGCTGGATGAGATCATTTTGTGGCTCAAAGGCGTGCTCGACTCAATCCCGCTATACCTGTTTGCCGCAGCCGTTGCATTTGCGCTGCAGGGAAGCCCATGGGCAATGCATATCGCCATGATCGTTACATTCTGGACAACCACTGCACGTATCATCCGGGGAGAGGTGATACGAATAAAGCAAAGGGAGTTCATAGAGGCCGCACGCGCCATCGGGCTACCCGGTCTTACAATCGTATTTCGCCACGTTCTACCCAATACGTTTCATATCCTGTTGGTACAGGCAACCATCGTTTTTGTGGCCGCCATCAATACCGAGGTCATCTTGAGCTTCCTGGGTCTTGGTATACAGGACGGGGTTAGTTGGGGTCTGATGCTGGCAGAAAGTTCCCAGGAAGTATTGGCAGGCCACTTTGGTAACTTTGTCGCCGCCGGCAGTTCGCTTTTCCTGCTGCTGATGGGTTTCAACCTGCTTGCCGATGCCTTGCAGGACGCACTGGATACCCGCGGGGAATTCATTTGAGCACGCCGGCACTCAAGGTCAGTGAGCTCAGTGTCTGGTTTGACAGCGGTTCGGGGAAGGTAACCGTGGTGGACCAGATCAGTTTCAGCATAAACGCCGGAGATGCTACTGGCCTGGTTGGCGAGTCAGGCTGCGGTAAAACAATGACGGCAATGGCCATACTCGGCTTGCTTCCGTCGTCCGGCATCAATGTCCGGGCTAACGGTATCGAGGTCAATGGCAGAGACATACACAAGCTGACCGGCAAACAGAGACGCGCCATCCTTGGTCGGGATATCGCGATGATCTTTCAACAGCCCGCCACTGCGCTTGATCCCGTGTTTACGATGGGGCAGCAGATCAGTGCGGTATACCGGCGTCATGCAGGTGGCAGCAAACAACACATCCGGCAAACCATGCTGGATGTACTTGAAAGTGTCGGGTTTAGCGAGCCTGAAGACATCGCTGCCACCTACCCGCATCAATTATCCGGTGGTATGCGTCAATTGGCCATGATCGCCATGGCCACGGTGTGTAAACCCGCCCTTATCATTGCCGATGAACCCACCACGGCACTCGATAACAGCAGCCGCGCATTAATCCTCAGGCAACTGGAGCGTCTGCAGACACTGCATAATGCTGCCATACTTTTTATCAGCCATGATTTGACCGTGGTCAGACAACTGTGCCGGAATGTCATGGTGATGTACTGCGGCAGATTGATGGAAACAAGTGATTGCCAAAGCCTTTTTGACCATCCCCGACACCCCTATAGCGCCGGCTTGCTGTCATGTATACCGCAAATCAGCAGGAAGCGTCCGGACCCGGTCAGTTCGATACCCGGGCAGATACCCGCAGCAGCGGATTTACCCCAGGGTTGCCACTTCGCACCCAGGTGCACGAGGGCAGAAGCCCAGTGCCGGCTCACGGTTCCGGAACTGGATGATATCAATGGCCGTGGTGCAGCCTGTTTCAGACCACTGTGATGATGCCCGAGCAGAAAGCCAGAACGCCTTTACTTGAAATCCGGGACCTGAGCCTGAGTTTTCACCAGCAAACACAACTGGCCATTGACCGTGTCAGTTTAAATATCACCGCGGGCAGCACACTGGGCCTGGTCGGCGCATCAGGCGCCGGAAAAAGCAGTATTGCGCGTGCAGTATTGCGACTGAATAAACCGCATTCCGGTGACATACTTTTCAAAGGTGCAAGTCTTGACCGAATGGACCCGGAAGCTCTCAAAGCTACCCGCCAGCGTATCCAGCTGATCTTTCAGGAGCCATCAGGGTCGTTGAGTCCCAGGCGCACAGTGGAACAGACTCTGCTGGAACCCTTACAGCACTTCGCTCTTGGTGATGCGGTTTACCGCAACAGAAAAATCCGGGAAACCCTGCACATCGTCGGGTTGGATCAAAGCGCACTGCAACGCTACCCGCATCAATTTTCCAGCGGACAGCAACAGCGCATTGCTATTGCCAGGGCACTGGTTACAGGCCCGGAGCTGTTGATTGCAGATGAAGCGGTTTCGGCACTGGATGTTTCCATACAGGCACAGATCCTGCAATTGATTCAGACCTTACAAAATGATCTTGGTATTACTTTCCTGTTTATTTCACACGACCTGGCGGTGATCCGGCAAATAGCGGATGATGTTGCAGTCATGTACCAGGGACAACTACTAGAGCAGGCACCGGCAGATCAGTTCTTCAGTGAACCCGCCCACCCTTACAGCAAGGCGCTTTTGTCTTTTGCACGCGGTGAAACCCCGGTGAATTTTTTGGACGACAAATGGCATCTGGAACGCAGTCGCAATTCGACCTGCACCAGATCAAGTTGCGTTTTTAAGGGTTTCTGTGCTGAAAAAATGCCGGTTTGCGAACAATTCGAACCATTAATTTACGATATGCGAACCAAAAACCAGCACTTTTCAGGATCGCATTGCGTAAAATGTCACCTTTACAATGAAGTGAAAACCGATGACCAGTAATCAATCAGTGTATAAAACCTATCTTTTCGCAGGTCTGTTGCTAGTGGCTTTATTGAGTGCCGCCTGTGGGACACAGGTCGTACGCGGCGCATCTCCCATAGTACGTATGACCGAGTTAAGTCATCAGGACAACAAGCTCAGTCTGCAGGTGAGCATGCGCAACCTCAATGGTGTCAATCTCGACATCCAGACCATTGACTTCCGGCTGACAGTCAACGATAACGAAGACGAGTTGTTTGTTTACAATGGCCCGGCCGATACCAATATTGTCGCGAATGGTACCGAGTCCTGGACGGTTGAAGTCGAGGAAAACGAGGTTAGCCGTGAACTTTTGAACTCATTGGAAAACGGAGACATCAATAGCCTGCCTTATGCCTTGAAAGGCTCGATCACCAGCGAAAATGAAGGGAAGTTGCGCTTTGAATACGAAGGACACATCTACCCCCTGCCTGGTAAACCGGGTCATTTTCGCTAACACAGGTGTTTGACCATGAGCAGTTCGACCGCTAGTCTGTAGAAAACATCAATCAGGGGCGGGACATGTCTTTACATATCAACTTCAGGCTCAGTGACTCAGATCTGGAGTTCTTCGCCGGTGTCGTGCAACAGACACGTGAAAAAGCCAAAGACATTTCGCAACAGCAAATCCTTGCCAACGCAGAGAACTTACTGGAAAAGGTCAGCCAATCAGATACAGCCGATTTTATCCGCGACCACATGAGCCAGATTGAAACCCTGATCGGTATGATTGTAGATGAGGGTTGGGGCCTGATTGAAGAAGACCGTGAACGTGTTCTGACTGCACTTTCCTATTTTTCAGAGCCGCATGACCTTATACCCGATGAGACCCCCGCTCTCGGCTATCTGGACGATGCGATTATTATCGACATTGTCTGCAAAGCACTTGAACACGAAATCCAGGCCTACAGCGAGTTCCTGATATACCGTGCAAGGGAAGTTAACCGCCGTGGAGACGACGCGGCCGGCTTGCAACGGGGAGACTGGCTGGAAGAACGCCGCCAGCAGTTACATGCCCGTATGCGCCGCAGACGTGACGGAGTGGCCAATTCCAATAAAACCAAGTCACCCTTCTCCCTGTTTTAAGCAGGTCTGACGCAGGCTCCTTATAACTGCATGGCTATGTGTGGAATCCCGTCTTCGAGAAACTCTTCACCACAAACCTGGAAGCCCAGGGACTGGTAAAACCCCTGAAGATAGGTTTGGGCGTCCAGGTGAATACCACTTGATGGATAATCCAGCCGTATTTTATCAATGGCATTTTGTACCATTAACCTGGCAAGACCCTGCTCCCTCCAGTTGGGTGACACCGCAACACGCCCAATCCTGACACGCGTCTGCGTTACAGTGGGCGGTAAAATTCGTAAACAGGCAATGACCGTTTCCTGCTGTGTCACCAACAGGTGCTGTGCGACCTTGTCCCGACCGTCCAACTCCTGGTAAATACAGCTTTGCTCAACCACAAATATCGCTTCTCTTAAAGCAAGCATGTCATACAGCTGAGCCGGCTTCAGCTCATCCAGGCTGTACCAGCACCAATTCAGACCCGGTTTCCCCGGCAGTTCCTGTTTTACGCTTCTCATATTCGGATTATCACTTACAATGGTCCTTCAAACACGAATGATCTGGGGCACTGGTTTGGTACATCAATATATCCTGGTTGGCATAGAAACCGACCCAACCCGTTACCATGGCGAACACGCAAGCCGGCCGGCTTTGCTGGAGCGCGCGTCAGCAGAACAGATACTGGCACATATTGCGGCGGATCTGACCGCCCTGTTCCCGTCCATCAAACGCTGCAGCCTGACCATGGCCGGTGCCCTGTTTGACCAGACCCAGGTGCTGCGCCCTCAACTACCGGTCTATTCTGCGCTGGAAGCACTGCAACAATCCAGCAATCCCGGCGCTGACTTCCAGGCTCGTTTACTGAGCATCGGTACCAGCGAAGGGAAAATGCCAGTGAAGGAACTTCAACCCTTCGAAGATATCCCGCTGGGCTTGCTACAGATACTCCCGCTACTGGTGACCGGTCCATCTGAGCATGTCACTGAACTGGCGGCAGAAATGGAGCTTCGTTTTCTTGAACAAGGCCAGCTGTCGGCTCATTCAGCCAAAGCACTGGAGGCGCAATTCCAGGTTTCTGTCAATCACGCACGATTCATGACTATCACCGACCTCAATGCTTTATTGCGTCTGCAATTGGAGCATTACGGTTTCTTGCCGATGTGGGAACTGCTCGATGCCGCGATGCACAAAAACGCCGGTACACTTGAGGTGGAGACGCCTGCGGGGCTCAGGTTCAAATGGCATGATGACAGCGTGCATGCATTTTTTGAATCCTTTGACTGGTGGGCACTTTATGGCGGTGGATCTGAAACCCAGGCCGGTGATCAGCAACTACAATCCGCTTACGCCGACTGG
This sequence comes from uncultured Gammaproteobacteria bacterium, assembly GCA_963759155.1. GTDB lineage: Bacteria > Pseudomonadota > Gammaproteobacteria > Xanthomonadales > SZUA-36 > SZUA-36. The sequence continues at coordinate 274,716 of CAVWXX010000001.1, forward strand.
ACACGCGAGTATCGCCGTTACCTGACCATGTTGACCGCCCATGGTGTCAAAGTCAGCCAGCACCTACCAGGGCTTGAGGATGCCGAGTTAAGCGACACTTTTTTTCTGGAAGAATCCACCAACACCCCGGAACAATCCGCAGCACCGGTCACCGCACACAGTGCTGACGACCTCGGCACCATAGCTGTCACGGTGGTAAGTGGCACCAGGCAAATGAATTTCTATCCGCTTAAGCCCAGTGGTCTCAACGATCTGCACCAGTTCATTCGTGAACAGGGGTATAGCGGAGACGTCGCTTATCCGGGTCGGCTTTGCTATGACGAAAACTCACGCAAGCTTATGGCAGAATCACTATCGTAAAGACAAAAAAATGAACCTGACCCCAGTTTGACGTGTCTCAAAACTTGATACTCAACTCACAGCACCCCATGTAATCCCTCACATCAATTTTATTACTTAACAATTGGAATTCTGAATAATGACCCTGGAAGACAGTACCCGCGAGAAAATTGAAAATATAATTAAACAGAACCGCGTCGTTTTGTTTATGAAAGGCACACCAAAATCACCGATGTGCGGTTTCTCATCCAAGACCGTTGGCCTGCTGGATTCAGTCCTGGACAGCTATGAAAGCGTAGACGTCCTCGAGGATGAGGAAATTCGCGAGGGCATCAAGGTTTATGGTAACTGGCCGACAATTCCACAATTGTATATTGACGGCGAATTAGTCGGTGGTTGCGATATCGTTACCGCCATGTTCAACAGTAGCGAGCTACATGAAATGCTTGGTGTTGAAGCCCCTGACCGCACCCCGCCAGAGGTGACCATCACCGATGCGGCTGCAGAGAAAATTCTCGAGGCCATGGCTGGTCATGAAGGCATTGGTCTGCATTTCGCCGTCGATGCCGGCTGGCAGTCACAGTTCAACGTTGCACCGGCAGAAGGACACGAAATCGAGATCAAAACCAATGGCATCACCATGTATTTCGATCTGGCCTCGGCACAACGTGCCAATGGCGCGATCATTGACTGGGTGGAAACACTCCAGGGCTCCGGCCTGACCATTCACCTTCCACAGGCGCCTGAACCCGTTAAGCAAATGAGCGTTAGCGAATTGAAAGAGCACCTGGAAAACGACAGCGTGATCCTGATTGACGTACGTGGCAGTGAAGAACGCGCCCTGGCGAAGCTGGAAGCAGCCAAGCCAATCGACAATGACACCATGCAGGCCATTGAAGCCATGCCAAAAGACACCGCACTGGCCTTCATCTGCCACATCGGAAACCGCAGCCAGGTAGCAGGCGAGCATTTCCGCAAGCAAGGCTTTACCAACGTGAGTAACGTTGTCGGCGGTATTGATGCCTGGTCAAAAGAAATTGACCCTTCAGTACCTCAATACGGCGGTTACAAATAAACCAAGCCAGTCAAAACCTTTAAATTGGGACAGCACCCTGCTGTCCCAATTAGTCTGAACAACCTCGGTACTACATTCCCTACTGGATATGCGTGAATAATTGCTTATCTGCGTAAGTGCAAAAACCATACACTGGCTTTTATCAGAAACTAAGGGCTTGTCACCTTTGATCAGTCCGAAAGCCGAGGCTATGCGGTGCTTTGCTTCAGGACTCAGCGGTGAAAAAAACCATTGATCAGTCGGGAAGCCAAGGCCATGCAGTAGCTTATGCCGGGACACGCCACAAGTACGTCCTGTAGGCTCTGTCGCGACATCCATGTCGCTCAAGGTCCCGGCATAAGCTACTGCACCCCCTCGGCTTTGTGCGAATGCGGGGGTCAATGGTTTCTGGTAGGTAACAGTGCGTCTTCTGAACTTGATAAACCACGATCTTTGCGAATGTTTGGACAAACAACCTTTGAAAGATGCACGTCGTTTGATATTAAGCTGGGGTTATGTTCAGGATGAACGGTATGTCGCGGGCGCAGGGATGCGCAGGAGCGACTGGTTCAGTTTTGCACTGCTTCCGAAGTTGAAAGCCCGAGCGTACATGGATGTATTCACAGCGAGTCCTGGGAAGTTAATACACATCCCAGCTCCCCCAACCTTGCAGATATTCAAAGGCAAGCCTCCCGAACCATTCCATAGGCTGGTCTGGGCACGGCACCTGTCCAGGTAAGACAATACACATCGCAGCGCACCGACCTTCGAACGAAGATCCACTGGCTCAATAGAACTCAGCCACTACCGGCGCATGGTCGGAAGGTCTTTCCTGACGCCGTGGCTCCTTGTCGATGTAGGCCGCTTTGCAATTGTCCGCCAGGGCCTTTGAGGCCAGTACCAGGTCAATCCGCAGGCCCATATTTCGTCTGAATGCCGCCATGCGGTAGTCCCACCAACTCCAGGTCTTTTCCTCCTGCTCGAAGAGCCTGAAGGTATCAGTCAGGCCAAAATCAAGCATGGTTTGAAGGGCTTTACGCTCTGGTTTGCTGCACAGAATTTTGTCTTTCCAGGCTTCAGGGTCATGTACGTCACGATCTTCGGGGGCGATGTTGAAGTCACCGAGAACAATGAGCTTGTCGTGCTTCTGCATTTCATCTGCAACCCAGCGGTTTACCTGCTCAAGCCAGTGAAGCTTGTAGGTGTACTTCTGCGAGCCCACCTCAGAACCGTTGACCACGTATAAGTTAATGATGCGTACACCGCCAATGGTCGCACCCAGAATGCGTCTTTGCGGGTCATCCAGGCCGTCCACGTCCGTGACGATATCAGTGGCCGGTTCACGGCTCAGTATGGCGACACCGTTATAGGTTTTTTGTCCCGAGCAAACGCTGTGATAACCGGCTTTCATCAACTCATCAACCGGAAAACGGTCGTCGGTCAGCTTGGTTTCCTGAAGTGCCAGGATGTCGGGTCGTGCGGTGTCGCACCAGGCAAGGACGTGGGGTAGACGGACATTCAGTGAATTGACATTCCAGGATGCGACTTTCAGCACATTATTTCCTTATTAAGACACTTGATTCTTGGTAGCCGGATTGTTGTTACCGGTCATCTTACGCATAATACCAAGTTGACAGAAACTAAGAATAAAGGTCGCGACTTCATTTTCCAACATCAGTTACCAGCAGTGTTCATGGATCTGATGCGATAATTGAATCTGGCTATCTTTGACCCTAATGGGAGTGACAATGAAAAGCTCGAATTTTTTACAACTGACACCGGTGTCGATGCCCCGGGAGGTTTCAGCGTGAAGCCCGGGTTAACAGGTATCGCCAGGGTGCTGGCGGCGACAAAGAACTCGCTCAACGGCATCCGCGACTGCTGGCGTTACGAGTCGGCCTTCAGGCAGAACTCCATACTATCGATTGTTCTGTTCATCCTTTCCTTCCAACTGGCGCAAACCGTGGTTGAATGGTTGATACTGATACTACCGCTATTTCTTCTGGCTATTGTTGAGCTGCTAAACAGTGCGATTGAAAACACCGTTGACCGTATTGGCCCGGAACGTCATATACTATCGGGCAGGGCCAAAGATATGGCGTCGGCAGCTACAATGTTCTGCCTGATCATGATCGGAACCGTTTGGATAAGCATGACCTGGAGCAGGTATTTTGTATAAACTCTTAATAAGATCCGCCACTGTTTTTTCCTTGATGCTGGTCGTACTGGCGGGTTGCACTCCCGCTGGAGAAGAGCCCGCCAAATCCACTGAACCTGTTAAGCATATTGAAATCGCCAAGTCGGAAGCATGCGTACTCACTCCCCCCAAACAGCCCATTGCCTGTACCATGATGCATGATCCTGTTTGTGGCTGTGACGGTATCACTTATGGCAATGCCTGTATGGCACGCGGCGCCGGTGTACCAAGAACCACGCCGGGCGCCTGCGAAGGCAACCCGCACGAATGACCAATTCTCTTTTTTATTTTCGTTTCCATAAAGGGAAACATAAAACCCGGAAAATCAAACCATGAAATTGATTCTACGAACCTTAGTATTACTCGCCTTGACCGTCCTGCTGACCGCCTGCCCTAAAACCAAGGAAGAGAGCGACCTTTCAGATACCCTGTTGCAATACGACACTGTCATTCGCTGGGCCCAGTGGGATGCTGCGGTTGATTTTATCGCGGCGGACTACCTGGAGGAAAACCCGGTCACCAGGCTGGATCTTGATCGCTTAAGACTGTTTCGCGTGACGCAATACACCGTCCGCTCAGCAATTCCCTTCGATGACGGCAACGGTCTCATTCAGGTTGTAGAAATCAAAATGTTCAACAAAAATCAGGCGCGGGAGCGCGTTATCATTGATGAACAAGAGTGGAAATACGACGAGGAAATCGAACGCTGGCAGTTACATTCCGGTCTGCCTGACCCGACCCAGAACCGTTGACCCGCCAGCGCCCTATAAGCCGCACAAACAATGTGCGGCGATGGTAAATTTACCTTGCTGAGCCGTTATAAACTGCAAGTCATCCAGCATGGCCTGCAGCCAGGAAACTGGCAAGCTGACCGGCTTGCTCACAGATAGATCCAACTTTGATACCGTGGTGGCCATGAAGTCCATTACAAACTGGTCTATTGCCGTTTTTTCAGGCTCGATCCATTCAATCCTGTAACTATCGCCGAGACCAGCGATACGGGCGCTGGCTTTAATGGCGTCCTGAAATGTTCCGGTTTTATCAACCAGCCCACGCTCAACGGCCTGTTCGCCACTCCAAACCCGTCCCTGGGCAATCTCATCAATCTCCTCGATTGTCTTACCCCGGGACCTGCTGACCAGGCTGATAAACTGCTTGTAGGTTCTTTCAGTACTTGACTGGAACACACGCGCAACGCCAGGGTCCAGGGGCATATCGAGCCGAAGTTTACCGGCCATTTCGGTGGTTCCAAAACCATCCGTGTGTACACCGATTTTGTCCAGTGTCGCGCCAAAGGTCGGTAACATGCCGAATACACCGATTGAGCCGGTAATCGTGGCCGGGCTGGCCCAGACCTCGTCCGCTGCCATGGCCATCCAGTAACCACCTGACGCAGCAACATTGCCCATGGAAATGACTACCGTTTTGCCGGCGTCCCGCACCTGTTGCAGTTCGAGACGCAGGACTTCGGACGCGTAGGCATCACCACCCGGGCTATTAATACGCAATACGACCGCGGCCACCTTTTCATCGCGTGACGCACGGCGCAGTTGCTCTGCCGTCGAAATGGAACCAATACGGCCAGCCGGGTGATTGCCACTAACAATCTCACCCTCCGCAACCACAATGGCAATGCGTTTGTCGTTGCTAAATGGTTTTCGTGCTTCGGTCAGGTCGAGGTAATCCTGCATACCAACGGCGCGGTAGCCATCACCAGCCTGGTCTGGCGTCCCCCGCCTGGCGAGTTCCTGTCGCGCCTGGGGCGCCGTCATCAATCGATCTACCAGGCCGAGGTTCAATGCGTATTGTGCAAAGTCGCCATCGACACCTTCTATCTGGTTAGGCAGGTCATCAATCGACTCCTGGAGCGATTTCAATATCAGTCCGCGGTTTTTGGCTATCGCCTCAAGGTACTGTTGCCAAAGGTCATTCAACCAGAATCTGCCAGCCTCTTTTGCTTCCTCTGACATGTCATCGCGTATATAAGGCTCCATGGCTGACTTGTACTTGCCCACCCTGAACAGGTTGATTTCGACCGCCAGTTTCTCCAGCCCCTCACGATAGAACTGCCGGTAACTTGAGTACCCGTCAATCCAGATCGCACCGTTGGGGTTAAGCCAGATTTCATCGGCCAGGGAAGCCAGGTAATACTGATTTTGACCCAGGTAGCCAGCCAGCGCGACAACCGATTTTCCTGTTGACCGAAACGCCTCCAGCGCGTCGGCCAGGTCATTCAGTGCAGCCAGGCCTATTCCGCGCAGGTAGTTCGGATCAATCACGAGTTGTGAGATATCACTATCGCCGGCCGCACGGTGAATGGCTTCCAGCATGTCACGCAAACGAGTCTCAGAGCGCTCCTGACCGGTAGCTTCTTCCAATGCACGGTCGAGCGCGGTCGTCGTGTATTGCTCAACAACATTTCCGTATGGGCGGATAACCAGCGTCGAGTCGGGCTTGAGACGGAAGGTTTCCGCGGGCTGAAAGGCCAGGTACACAAAGTAAATGAGGAGAAGAAAAAGTAAATTTAAAAAGACTTTTCTACTGCCATTGACAAAATGCCATAGCCCCAGTGCAAATTTAACCGGGAAAGATCGTTCGTTAGCCATGCTGGTGCCTGTATGAAAACCGTGGGCTTATTGTATGAACAGTGACTACTAATCACAATCGGTCTAAGGTCACAGATTGCCCATCGTGTACGACCGGTGAGCCTTAGGCCATGACAACTTTGGCGAAAAGACCAACTGTTTGCCAATAACACCACATTCCTTTAACAGGACCCGACGCTGTAAAGCCTATGTCACTGTTTTTAATACGCTATTTTTAATGGCACGAAAACTGCATCTATCAGGATAAACTTAACAACAGGAGACTGAACCATGGGATCTTTTTCTCGCCTACGCTATGTTATTGCTGCAAACGTTAATTCCCTGCTTGAAAAAGCAGAAGATCCGGAAAAACTTTTAAAGGCACTTATCCGTGACATGGAAGATGCCTCCGAGGATGCACGTCTTGCCAGTGCCGAACTTCTCGCCGAACAGACACATTTGCAACGATTGCAGGAACGCTATCACCGTGAGATAGAAGAATGGACAGCCCGGGCTCAAAAAGCAGTTGAACAGGAGCGTGATGACCTTGCCCGCACAGCATTAAAAGCCAAAGCCGAGCTTGAACAGGCACTGCAATCCGCCGGTGATGAATCCAGGAGCCTGGATGAGCGTGTGACCCAGCTTGAGTTCGATATGGCCACCCTCAAGAGCAAACTGGCTGAAGCCAAAACCAAGCTGAAAGACATCACGACACGTAAAGCGCCTGCCGGTAAAGGGCGCGTTGGCATGAGGGAACAGGAACTCTCACCCAGCGAGCGTAAGATTCGCCGCGCAATGGGCCGTTTTGACCGTCTTCAATCACAGGTAGAAAGGCTCGAGGCACGTGTCCGTTCCTACGAGGTTGGCGGAGAAGCCACCAACGCATGGGCAGCAGAAGAAACACCCACCGACCCGGCCATTGAAGATGAACTGCAGAAACTGAAGAACCGGCTCGCACCGAAGGCTCCTGTGATCACTGATCAGGCAGAGCCTAAAACTGAAGCATAGATGGCACCGTCATCCCCGCACAAGCGGGGATGACCTTGCATTTGTAAATATAAAGCTTGACCCTTCAGTTGATTTGTTTCGAGTGAATCAACCGCTTACTTTTGTACAAAAAGCGCCCAAGTAACAGTACCGCACCCAAAGACAGACCAGCAATCATGCCGATCCACATACCGGCAGGACCCATGGTTTTATTAAAAGTCAGATAATAGCCGACACTCAGACCGACCAGTAAGTAAGCAATGATATTGATATACATCGGCACCACCGTGTCTTTTAAACCACGTAGTGCACCGGCTGCACAGATCTGGATACCATCGGCGTATTGGAAAATTGCAGAATAGAAAAGCAAGCCGACTGCGATTTGGGTGATCGCGAGGTCATTCGTGTAAATCCTTACAATAAACTCCGGAATTAAAAGCATGATTGATGCACTTACTGTCTGTGTAAAAAGCACAATAAACAAACCAATCAAACCCGCATAACGCGCCGCCTCCGGCTCTTCACGACCGAGTGCATTTCCAACCCGCGTGGTAACCGCACTGGCAAGCCCCAATGGAATCATGAACATCAGCGCAGAAAAGTTGATGGCGATCAGATGCGCGGAGGCGGACAAAGCACCGAGCCTTGCAATGAGCAATGCCGCACCAATAAACAGGCTGCCTTCCACGAAAATAGTGGTACCGATGGGCAATCCGATTCTGAGCAGTCGCTTGATCGCCACCCATTGCGGCCAGTCCCAGCGCGCGAACAAATCAAACTCTTTGAAATGATTATGCCAGCGTGTATAAAAAAACATCAGCAGCAGCTGCGCCCAGATCACAATCGAGGTGGCATAACCACAACCCTCTGCACCCAACTCCGGAAGACCAAGCTTGCCAAACATCAATACATAATTGAGCGGAACATTCAGCAACACCCCCAGCAGGCCCATGTACATCGTCGGTCTTGTATAGCCAGTGCCTTCACTGAAAAAACGAAGCATTAGCACCATGCATATTGCCGGCACCCCCCAACTGATCGCATCCATGTACTTAATCGCGGTCGGCACAATATCAGCACCTACACTCATCCACTGCAACAGCGGTCCGCCCGAGCGCAAGATGAGCACAAACGGAATCGCCACCACCAGTGCAATCCAGAAACCCTGGCGCGCAGCAGCGCCACCTTCAGAGCGTCTCCCGGCACCATCAAGCTGAGCCACCACTGGTTGCAATGCCATTAATACACCCAGGATAAACATCAACGCGGCCGACCAGACCGCTCCGCCCGTGGCAATACCTGCCAGGGCTATTTCCTTGTCCGGTAACCTGCCCGCCATCAGCGTATCAACGAAGTTCATGCTAAAGCTGGCGACCATGCCTATAACAACGGGGATAGCCAACTGCAATGTACGTAGAATCTCAGCGGGGTGGTTTTTTTTATGTATGCTTAAGTTGGTCATTGGCTACAATCTGGCACGAGCAGGCATTGTAGTACATGGGGGTTGAAACAACATGATCGAATCAGCCGTAGCGAGAGAAAGATGATATGAGCTCTAAACAGGCAGCAAGCACAGAAATCAACACTGGTGATCAATCGCTGGTAGTAGTTGGTGACCCGTCACTTTCGTTGAAAGCAAGAAAGCTGGCGGGTTCTGAACAGTGTCTGAACTGTGGAACTGAACTCAAGGGGCCTTTCTGTTACTTCTGCGGCCAGCCTGATCGTAATTTCATGCGTTTCTTCCCGGTTCTGCTGCGGGACCTGATGGAAGATCTGCTGGATCTTGATTCACGCTTCATCCGCACCATGAAACCCCTGCTCTTCAAACCCGGACGCCTGACCCGCGATTACATGGAAGGCCGGCGTTTTCGCTATGCGCCACCCATGCGTTTATACATATTCTCAAGCATCGTGTTTTTCCTGCTGGCAGCACTGCTCTCGAGTGATTGGATATCCATTGGCAGCAGCGTGGATGAGAACGGCAATATCCAGGTGGTTGGCGACCACGCTGATGAACGCCAGGAAATCGAAGATGCATTGAAAAACCTGCCACCTGAAGCGCAACAGAAAATAGACGTTGAAAAGACCCTGTCCGAACTCAAGGACAAGGACGTGACCGTGGGAAGCGACGCTTTTAAAGTCGAAGACATTCAGTTCAACGATGAACCCTGGAACCGTGAAACCAACCCGGTAGACATCAAGTGGCTTCCGGGCTGGCTCAACGACCGCATCAATGATGAGATTGAAGAATCGCCGCATAAGGCAGAACAGATCAATGAAAACCCCAACCTGATCATCGATAAGGTTTTCGACATTCTGCCAGCTACCATGTTTGTGCTATTGCCGCTGGTCGCACTTATTTTCAAATTCTGGTACCTGTTCGCCAAGCGGTATTACATCGAGCACCTGATTTTCTCTTTACACAACCACGCCTTCATATTTGTCAGCCTGATAGTGATTCTGCTGGCCAACCTGGCCCAGACTCAACTCGCGGCCCAAGACTACCCAGTGGCCTCGGACACCATGGGCTGGCTGGCCATTGTCATCGGCATGTGGATTCCGGTTTATATGCTGATTTCCCTGCGTGTTGTCTACAGGCAAAACTGGCCGATGACCGTCGGCAAGTATGTCCTGATAGGGCTCAGCTACATGACACTACTCGGCATTGTGACCACTGGGGTCGCTATCGCAAGTTTTGTGCTTCTATAAAGCGTTGACCTCGTAAAGAGGTCGTATCTATTTCAATCTGTTTTTGATCATCAGATGATATTTTTCATCTTCAGGTCGGCCAATTCATCCGCAGAAATACCCAAACCCGTCAATACTTCAGCAGTGTGCGCTGACAGCCTTGGCGGTGCGGATGTGAGTTGCCCCGGTGTTTGATCAAATTTAGCCGTCAGGTTAAACAGGGGAATGCTGCCTATACCATCCACATGCACACTCTTCAGCGTCTGGCGGTGTTTGACCTGGGGTTGCTGCAATGCCTCTCTGAGACTCAAGACCGCACCACTGGGGACACCGTGTTCATTCAGTAGATCCACCCATTCGGCGGTGCTGCGTAGCGCCAGTTTCTCTTCCAGAAGCGGAGTCAATAGTTTGCGGTTATGCCTGCGTATATCACGCTTTAAAAATCGAGCGTCATTCTTGAGTTCCGGCAAACCCAAGACGTCACAAAGCGATTCCCACTGCTCCTGCTTATGAGCGGCAATGTTGATTAAACCGTCCCCGGTATGGAAAGTCCCGGAAGGGGCCGAAGTATAGTTATCGTTACCCACGGGCTCCGGCTCACAATCGCCAATCATAAGATTGGCAGCGACCCAGCCCATCATTGGCATGATGGAATCGAGCATGGCGATATCGATAAATTGACCCTCACCGGTCCGTTCACGATGGTATAAAGCCGCCATGATGGCAAAAGCGGCATTTAAACCACCCACCGTGTCGCAGACCGGAAAACCGGCACGCAAGGGATTCAATCGCTCATCACCGTTAACCGACATCTCACCGCTCTGACCCTGGATAATTTGATCATAGGCCGGTTTCTTTGCATCCGGCCCTGATTGGCCGAACCCCGAGATCGCACAATAGACGAGTCCCGGATTAATCACCTTCAAAACGTCATAACCCAGCTCCAGCCGGTCCATCACACCGGGACGGAAATTCTCGACCAGCACGTCAGCGGTCTTAACCAGCTTCTTGAAAATCGCTTTTCCTTCGACTGACTTGATATTGAGCGTCACCGATTTCTTATTCGCATTCTGGGCTAAAAAGCTGGTTCCCATTAACTCCTCATTCAAGTCGGCCTTCGCACCCCGCGTACGCGCAAGATCGCCGCTGCCGGGTCTTTCGATCTTGATAACATCGGCACCCATAAGCGCAAGGTGAAGTGTTGCGAAAGGCCCCGCCAGGATATTGGTAAGATCAAGCACTCTTACATCCTGCATGATCTGCTTGGTCATGTTGCCTCCTCATGACGGATTGAACCGTTCTTATAAACGCAACCTGGCATTTCCCGCTCGAAGTATTCTGCAACATCGCCCGCCACACCAATCAACCGGCCCAGGTCTATATCCTTACGTAAGCCTTGCAACTGCAGGGCATTGACAAAGTCCTCGGTCGCCACGTTGCCTGCCGCACCTCTTGTAAACGGACAACCACCGAGACCCGCGAATGAGGTTTCGAAGGAGGTCACACCCACACGCAGGGCCGCCATGATATTTGCCATGCCGAGACCATAGGTATTGTGGAAATGGCCGGTGCACTCAACATGGGGGTCAAGCTTAAACACCGCAGAAAAAAGACGTTCAACCTGCGCAGGATGGGCATGGCCCGCCGTATCGGCAAGGCTGATATTGAACAGACCGGCATCCAGGTAAGCCGCTACCATTTCAAGAACCCGCTCTTCGGAAACCGGGCCTTCAAACCCGCAACCAAAAGCCGATTGCACCGAGACCTGTACCTTCTTCCCTGCAGCGAGGGCCTTCTTCCCTGCAGTGATAATGCGATGCGTGGCATCCATGCTGGCCATACCGGTATTCTTCAGGCTATGGGTTTCACTGGCAGAAGCACCCAGTGTAAACATCTCCACGCCACACGCGAGCCCTCTCTCCATACCCCTTTCATTCAAGACCAATCCGGCAAGGATCACCGGGGAATGCTTATCCTTCCGCAAACGCCGCACCAATTCATCGGTATCCGCCATTTGCGGGACCTTTAGAGGATGAACAAAGGAGCCGACCTGCACCACATCCACACCGGACGCCATTGTTCTGCGAATCCAGCTTTCCTTGGTGTCGGTTGGAACGATCAGCCGCTCCATTTGTAAGCCGTCGCGGGGGCCTACTTCATGGACGACGATATGTTTCATGACGGTCTCCTGTTATCTGCCTGCTATGGCTCCCGCCATCTCAATATTGGTCGCTGATCCATGTGTTGACTCCAATACCCCGAGCTTGCTACCAATTTTACCAGTAGAGCGTAAACAAAGAGGTCACAATCTTCGGAGTTTACAGGTTGAAAACCATTGATCATTGGGGAAGCTGAGGCTATGCGGTGCTTCATTTGGACTTATAGGTTGGAAGCCATTGATCAGTCGGGAAGCCGAGGCTATGCGGTAGGTTACTTCTGGACTCACAGGTTGAAAAAACCATTGATCGTCGGGAAGCCAAGGCCATGCAGTAGCTTATGCCGGGACACGCCGAGGCTAGCAGTAGCTACTTCCGACGTGCTCGAGGCATCCTGGTCGCGTCATCCCTATCTGCTCAAGGTCCGGCATAAGCTACTGCACCCCCTCGGCTTTGTGCGAATGCAGGGGTCAATGGTTTCTGGGAGTAAATGCGTATTCTGAACTTGATAAACCACAATTTTGCGAATGTTTGGACAAACAACCTTTGAAAGATGCAGGTCGTTTGATATTAAGCTGGGGTGTGTATTAACTTATCAGGACCGTGAGCGACATGGATGTCGCGCCCGAGCGTACATGGATGTATTCACAGCGAGTCCTGGGAAGTTAATACACATCCCAGCTCCCCCAACCGTGCAGATTATCGAAAGCAAGGCTTCAAAACCATTCCGTAGGCCGGTCTGGGCACGGCACCTGCCCAGGCAAGACAATACACACCCCAGCGCCCCCAACCTTGCAACTAAGAGACTCCAAACACAACAGCTGACGAACTGAACTGGCTTATCAGCAATACCGCTTTTTCAGGTAATGAAAAACAGCCCGCAAGCCCAGTGCTTCACCACCAATCGGGCGGCCGGGCCGGGCGGTTTGGTTCCATCCGTAGGTATCGATATGCACCCAGTCAGTTTCTGCAGTGACGAAATGCTCCAGGAAAAGAGCTGCAGTGATACAACCACCAAATGGCGTTTTGGCCATATTATTCAGATCAGCAATCTGGCTTTTCAGCAGCTCTTTGTAAGGCTGGTAAAGCGGAAATGTCCAAAGTGGATCCTCTTCATCTTCACCCGATGCAGTAATCTCATTCGCTATGGAAATATCATTACTGAATATGGGAGGCAGGTCCGTGCCCATCGCGACACGGGCGGCACCGGTCAGCGTGGCAAAATCAATCACCAGGTCAGGTTCGTACTCACAGGCATAAGTCAGGGCATCTGCCAGCACTACCCGTCCTTCTGCGTCGGTGTTACCTATTTCGATGCTCAAACCTTTGCGTGTGGAAATCACGTCCCCGGGGCGATAAGCGTTGCCGGAAACTGCATTCTCCACTGCGGGAATCAGGACAAGTAAACGGACTGGCAGTTTTGCCTGCATGATTAAACGTGCCAGGGCCAGCACATGTGCTGCACCGCCCATGTCCTTCTTCATTAGCGCCATGCCCACACCGGGCTTGAGGTTCAAGCCCCCGGTATCAAAGCAGACACCCTTGCCGCAGAGTGCGAGTTGTGGATCGGACTCATTGCCCCATTCCAGTTTCAGTAATCGAGGCGCACGGTCTGCAGCACGCCCGACAGCATGGATGGCAGGGAAGTTTTCCGTTAATAAATCAACACCTTCCACGACTGACATAGCGGCGTCAAATTGACCGGCTTCGGCCCGCATGGCGTCTTCCAGTTGACCAGGCCCCAGGTCTTCAGTTGGCGTATTGATCAGGTCACGAACCAGCGATTGCGCCGATAGCAGTTGCTCAGTATCCACTGCGATATCATCATCAAGAACCAGCGACGGCATTTTGTTTTGCGGCTTCACATACAAATCAAACTGGTAGCACGCCAGGCCCCAGCCAAGACTGGCCTGAAGCCGTTGTTGGGGACTCCAATCCGCCACCAGGCGGTAATCACCGGCTGTGAGTTTCGCCGGAAGTGATGCAAGCTGGTATAACCAGCCCTGTTCTGCCATGCCAAACGCATAACCGTGCAATTCACCATTACTATCCGGTAAACCGCATAACTCGCCACCTTTTGCACTGAATCCCGCCGCTTTCAGCCACTTCTGTTGCACACCGGGTAAAGTCGCCAACCACTGCTCGTAATTGGCCGCACTGACTGCATAAAGTGGAATACCATCTTTTTTATCTGAAAAGCTCATCTGGAAGACCCTGTTTGGAATCACCACAGTTTATTCCAAACCCATAGTACCGGAAAGGGCAAAATGCGCTTGTTGGCAAGAGATTCCACTGGAACAGTTTCCTTCTAATCAATGCGAACCATATAGGCCCTGTCGCCCCTGACGACCTGGAGCAGCAAAGGGCTTCGCATCTGTTCAAGCGCCTTTTGGAATTCAGACAGATTTCGAACTTTTTCACGGTGAACGCCGGTGATAACATCGCCGACAGAAAGTCCCTGGCGTGCAAGACGGCTGCGCGAATCCAGTTCCTCGATCAGTACACCGGACAGGACCTGTTTCTGATGTCTTTCCGTCAGGTTTGTGAAACTGGCGCCCTCGAGACGAAAATCCAGGTCAACGCCTTTAATGACCGGTACCGGCTGAATGGTCAGCTGAATATTGCGTTTCTTACCCTTTCTCACATATTCAACTTTCAGTGACTCACCGATCGCCATGCGGCCCTCTGCATTATGAAAATCCTGCGCGCTATTGATATCACTTTTCGCCATGCGAAGAATGACGTCTCCCGGTTGCAAACCCGCTTCATCGGCAGCAGAACCTTCTGCAATTTCCGATACCAGTGCACCGCGACCCACCTCAATGGAAAAAGCACCAGCGAGTTCGGGTGTCAAATTCTGCACATAGATACCGAACGTTCCACGACGCACCTCACCAAACTCGGTCAGCTGACCCATTACGTGACGGGCCATGCTGGACGGGATCGCAAAACCGATACCCACATTGCCACCGCTGGGTGTAAAAATGGCACTGTTGATACCCACCAGTTCACCGCGTAAATTAATCAGGGCACCGCCGGAGTTTCCCGGGTTGATGGAGGCATCAGTCTGGATAAAATTCTGGTACTCAAGACCACGTAAGCCTGCACGTCCCAGCGCGCTCACGATTCCGGAGGTCACGGTCTGGCCAAGGCCGAATGGATTGCCAACGGCAACAACGAAATCACCCACCTGCAACTCGTCGGAATCAGCCAGTTGAAGTGCGGTCAGGTTATCGGCAGGGATCTGAATGACCGCCAGATCGGTATCGGGGTCAGTTCCTATCAGTGTTGCCTCGAGACTTCGGCCATCCATGAGACCGACAAATATCTCATCTGCACCGGCAATGACGTGATTATTGGTTAATACATAGCCTTTTTTGGCGTCGACGATGACACCGGAGCCCAGGCTTTGCGAAATCCGCTCACGGGGTTGGTTGGGCACATTGAAAAAGCGTCTGAAAAACGGATCATCCATCAGCGGGCTTCTGATACGCACACGGGTTTGGGTATTCACATTCACCACAGAAGGCGTCACCTGCTTGAGTACAGGTGCCAGGGATGGCAATGGCTCACCATCTATGGCCATGGGTAAGGCAGCCAGTGCAGGACCTGTTGCCAACATGGTGGCCACTAACAAAAAAATACCGCGTATTACCATTTTCACACTCAACTCCCGATTAAAACGATGCGCTTGAGACAACACCAATGAGCCAGAGGTTCGCACCAAAAAGTGCCTGGACCTGTCAGCGAAAACTTACAGGCGTTAAATTTTCGCTTGCGGTTGCTTCTAAAACAATATAAAACAAGATATACGGCTATGGTGTGTGAGACAACACTATATCTTGTGCCAGTAGCTATTTGCGACCAAATTGATAATTGAGGTCATGGATTTACAGCAACGGGTTCTACGCACAGATGTATCCGGCATGCCCCTCGAATGGGTCGGATACCAGGAAGCAGTCAAGCTCATCACGCTTGACCAGGTCTCTTACTCTCTCGGAAAAACGCTTTACCAGGTTCATGGCGGCATCAATGCCATCAGCGGCCTTCAGAGCGTGGTCAGTGTAGATGCCATCATCGCCACCGTCGGTCAACATCCCCACAAACACCTGTTTTCATCAAGTTATGTGCCGCCTTTGAGCAACCAGTCCCTGTTCCGGCGTGATCAGAACCTGTGTTTGTATTGTGGTGTGCAATTTCCAAACTTCCTGCTCTCAAGAGACCACGTCCACCCACTGAGCCAGGGTGGGCAGGACCGTTGGGTCAATGTCGTCACCGCCTGTAAACGCTGCAACAACCACAAGGCTGGCAGAACGCCCGAGCAGGCGGGTATGGAATTACTTGCTATCCCGTTCTGCCCTACCCATGCAGAGTACATCTATCTGCAAGGTCGTCAAATTCTTAACGATCAGATGGATTTTCTGTTGGCTCACTTCCCGCGTAACAGCGTATTACGCAAACGGGTTGAGCAAGGTGAGTCTTTAATGGTGTAAGGCCTGCTGTTACCGTTTGCGTTAAGATAGACGGCTTATGAGCTTACAACCCGTTTATCTCGTTGATGCCAGCATTTATATTTTTCGTGCCTGGTTTTCAATTTCTGATGAGTTCTCCAACGCATCAGGAGAACCAACCAACGCCGTCTACGGTTTTACCGGCTTTCTGTGCAGCTTGCTTGAACAGACCAATGCCGAGCATATCGGCGTAGCCTTTGATGAGTCTCTGAGCAAAAGCTATCGCAACGAAATTTATCCAGCCTACAAGGCCAATCGCGAACCGGCGCCTGAGGAACTGAAACGCCAGTTCGGCTGGGCCCGCGATATCGCAGAATCCATGGGGCTCAGCTGTTTTGCCGATCAGCGCTACGAGGCCGATGATCTTATCGGCACACTGGCGGCACACTGGCGGGGTCGCGGACATCCGGTTTGCATCATTACCAGCGATAAGGATCTCGCCCAACTGATCGAGAAAAATGACACCTGGTGGGACTTCACGCGAAACCAGAAACTCGGCCACGCGAAGATCAAGGATAAGTTTGGTGTCTTTCCTGAGCAGATCGCCGATTATCTTGCGTTAACGGGCGATGCGGTCGACAACATACCGGGTGTACCGGGTATTGGGCCAAAATCCGCCGCTGCCCTGCTAAGTCATTTTGATAGCCTGGAAGCCATATGGGAACGGATTGAAGAGGTGCAGCACCTGAGCATCCGTGGTGCGAAATCGCTGTATAAGAAGCTCGGTCAACACCGGGCAGCGGCAGAACTTGCACAACGTCTGACGATCATTGAGACGCGGGTTCCCTCAGCGCTGGAAAACCCGGACGTATACCGAAGTGAAGTCGATGAAGCCCGCCTCAACCGCCTCTTTGATGAGATGGAATTCGGCGGTATGCTTCGGCGGCGTTGCCTGCTTACCGGCTAGTTACCGTCCTTCTTGTCTTGCTTGTTTTTTTTAGCCTGATCTTCCAAAAACTTTTGCATTTCGGGCTGAACAAGGTCTGCACTGGAATCCAACCGTGTACGTAAGACAGTGACCGGCTTTTGCGATCCCTTTTTACCCAGCGACTGGCTGTTGGCGAAATAATACAAACTATCGCCCTTAATTGTGCCAAAACTCGGCAGGTCGAAGTCTGGTTGCGCAACGGCTAATGGCCTGACATTTTCAACCTTTGTTCCGCTGGTATTCAGTTCAAGGCGCATCACACGCTGGGGGCTAATACCATTTTGAATAACATAGAGGCGATTATCCTTCAGGTATAAGCCGTCTATACCACCCAGGTTGAGTGTTTCAGGACCCTGTAACAAGCCTGCTTTTCCAGCTTTGACATCAACAACCATGATACCCATCTCACGATCAGCAACATACATAACACGCCCATCAGGCTGCATGGCCAAACCGCGCTGGCTTATCATTTCCCTCAAAGCCATGACCGGCTTGATTTTCTCTTCAGTTGCCGGTTTTAAATAAATAAGTGGCAAGGTGCGATCCGCTATATAGATATCACCATTTGGATTAAGCACCATGTTGCCGAGGGTATGTGGCTGGCCATCAACCGGAACCGGATAACGGCGAACTAACTCCAGTGTTTCAAGATTGAATTCAAACAGGCCGGATCGACCTTTATCAGCAGGATTAAATCCCGAAAAGCCTTTCAACGCAGCACTGGTAACCCAAAGGCGGTTTCTTGACTGATCCACGAGGATATCGAGTATTGCCCACAATCCATTTTCTTTATTCGCTCTAAGCAGTTCTTCATGCTGGCCGTCCTTACCAACCGCTATGAGTTGGCCTTCAGCAACCGTGCCAACCAGGAATTTCTGACGACTCTCATCCCAGGCGATAGTCTCGGGAAGAAGCACATCCTCCGGCAAAACAAATACCTTTTCAGACTCACCAAGCGGATCACCCGCCATTTTCATCAGGTCATTGACGTAATTGAATACCTCGGTACCTCGCAGGTTCATTGTGTCAGTCGTTTGAGTGAAATCATAAGCGAGTCCCTGTTGCTGCATACTCAACATCAGGTTGTAGGCCTCGGTCTTCTCATCGAGCAATGCGTGCGCAATCACCAGCTGGTACATGTAATCACTGTTATTCGGGCGCTTTATATGCAGTGTCTCGAGGATTTTCCGGAAGTTGAGATAGTCTTTCGCTGCATAAGCCGCATTGGCCTTAACCAACAGGGCCGGCACACTTTCAAGTGATCCGCCGGGTTTTGCCTGTTGTGCAAAAACCGGTGGGGCACCCACAGAAAGGATAAGTGTCAGCGCGAAAGTAATGAGTGATTTATAAAGCATGGCTGTCCTTCATTTTTTTGATCTGCTTCTTTCAGCTCACTATGAACCGGGAAACAGATTTTGGTTCCATCTAAAACCGGCACGATTGATAGGGTAAACCGTACGCATGAGATACAATCGGCGCAGTTTATCAGAGCATCGGGTGAGTCTGTGTCAAAAAATGTAACCATTCATTATCGCGGCCGTTTTCTTGGCTTACAGGAACGCGATAATTGGGAGTATACCTTCCGTACCAACGCATCCGGCGTTGCCGTTTTGGTGCCTGTAACCGATTCAGGCGAACTGGTTCTTGTAGAGCAATACCGTATTCCTGTCAGAAGCCGGGTTATAGAGTTACCGGCCGGTTTGGCCGGCGACACTGGCGACCCGGATGAAAACCTCGAAATCGCCGCGCAAAGAGAGCTCATTGAAGAGACCGGCTATCAAGCCGGCTTTCTGGAGGAGCTTTTGACCTGCCCCAGCACGCCGGGCATGAGTGACGAAATTGTCACTATATTTTTTGCCGGGGCCCTTAAACGGATAGGTTCAGGTGGCGGCAACCATGATGAAGATATCACTGTTCATCATGTGCCGCTTGAAAGTGCGCCTGCGTGGCTGGAATCACAACGCAAGGAAGGAATTATGATTGACCCTAAAATCTATGCCGGCTTGTTCTGGGCAGGAACTCGCAAATGAGCCAGGCCGGCACAAATTCAAAAACGGCCATCGTTATTCATGGTGGTGCAGGTACGATTCCCCGCGCGGAAATGACGAGCGATAAAGAGTCCGAGATCCGGCATGCACTGCGTGAGTCTGTTCAGGCCGGCCACCGGGTGCTTGTCGCCGGCGGAAGCAGCACCGAAGCCGTCGTGGCTGCCATCAACGTGATGGAAGACTCGCCCTTGTTCAATGCTGGCAACGGCGCCGTGTTCAACGCCGATGGAAAGCACGAAATGGATGCCTCTATCATGGAGGGTGCCGGATTAAATGCCGGCGCGGTCGCATCTGTCTCCCGTATCAGGAACCCGATCAACCTGGCGTCGAGCGTGATGAGCGGCTCCGAACATGTCATGCTGATGGGTGACGGAGCGGAAGAATTTGCCCGTCAACAGGGCTTTGAACTGGTCGATCCTGCCAGTTTCCATACCGACTTTCGCTGGCAACAATTACAACGTATCCAAGCCAAAGAGCAGGCCAGGAAACAGGCCGCTGCAGACCAGAAAGACCAGTGGTTCTCCACCGTGGGTGCGGTAGCGCTCGACGGCCATGGCAACCTGGCAGCCGGCACATCAACCGGCGGTACCTGCAACAAAAAGTGGGGCCGTGTTGGTGATTCCCCCATTATTGGTGCAGGCACCTACGCCGACAACAGGAGTTGTGCAGTCAGTGCAACCGGGCACGGCGAGTATTTTATCCGTCACGTGGTAGCCTACAACATCTGCCATCGTGTGGAACTTGGCACGCCATTGATCGAAGCCGCCGATACCGTCGTCAATGACATCCTGGTCAAGGCTAAAGGTGAAGGTGGCATCATCGCGATTGACCGCCAGGGTAATATTGCCACGCCGTTCAATTCGGAGGGCATGTATCGCGCCAGCATTGATACCAATGGTGAGATGAACGTTTCTGTTTATCGTGAGAACGGTGAAGCTGAGGGCGCATTAATCGGCAATGTGGATCACTGAAAAACGAGACCTGCGTTGAGTTTTTTACTAATTAAGCCTGGTGCCTGCTGAACTTTACAGATGATTCAAACGCTGCCATAAACGCATGGTGGCGTTTGCCCTGTTCAAGGTATAGATATGCAGACCCGGTGCGCCACCCAGCAGCAGGCGTTCACAAAGTTTTGTTACCACATCCAGACCAAACTCCCGGATGGATGCAATATCGTCACCATATGATTCGAGACGTCTGCGCATCCAGCGAGGAATCTCGGCTCCGCACATAGCAGAAAACCTGACCAGGCTGTCGTAGTTTGTAATGGGCATGATGCCGGGGGTGATCGGAACATCGATTCCATTGCGATGGCAATCATCCAGGAACTGAAAATAGCAATCCGTATTGTAGAAATACTGCGTGGTTGCACCATCAGCACCTGCGTCCACTTTCTCCTTGAAATACTTGAACTCGGTTTCCGGGGAAGGAGATTCCGGGTGAAACTCGGGATAACAGGCCACCTCAATATGAAACTCATCAGGAAATGATTCCTGTACGAACCTCACCAGGTCACTGGCATATTGAAAAGGCCCGGGCCCACTGACCCCTTCGGGTCGATCGCCGCGCAAAACCACCAGGCGTTCAACACCGGCCTGCTTGTAAGACTCCAGTAGGCGCACCAGCATTTGCCGGTCCCTGGCCATGCAGGAGATATGCGGCGCCACCGGGACGCCGGATTTTTCCAGCAGATCAGACACCGTATTCAGGGTTGCATCCAGGGTCGAACCACCCGCCCCGAAGGTCACGGAAAGGTATCGTGGGTGCAGCCTGGAGAGTTTTTGCCAGGTCGAGTCCAGAACCAGCTTCTGCTGATCCGAGCGCGGTGGAAAAAACTCAAAGGAGATTGGTACGCTTGATCTTACCATGATGAAAATTACAACCTGGTGGGTTTGCGTCGTCCCGGTAGTCCACCGGGACGACACACGATGGTCCGCTTAGTAACGGTAATGATCCGGCTTGTAAGGGCCGTCTGCATCCACGCTGATATAACCGGCCTGTACATCGGTCAGACGGGTCAGGTTGGCACCGACGCGCTGTAAGTGCAGTCGGGCAACTTTCTCATCAAGATGCTTGGGCAGTACGTAAACATCGTTTTCGTAGCGCTCCGGATACTTCCACAATTCAATTTGCGCGAGTACCTGGTTAGTGAACGAGTTGGACATGACAAAACTCGGATGACCGGTTGCACAGCCCAGGTTCACCAGGCGGCCTTTGGCCAGCAGGATGATGCGTTTGCCGTCCGGAAAAATGACGTGATCCACCTGCGGCTTGATTTCCTGCCACTCGTACTTCTCCAGGCTGGCCACATCAATTTCATTATCAAAGTGACCGATATTGCAAACGATGGCCTGGTCTTTCATGGCGACGAGGTGGTCGTGGGTCAGTACATGGAAGTTGCCGGTTGCCGTTACGAAAATATCGGCTTTGTCCGCAACGTCTTCCATCGTGACAACACGATAACCTTCCATCGCCGCTTGTAAGGCACAAATAGGGTCAATTTCAGTGATCCATACGGTTGCACCAAGCCCACGAAGAGACTGCGCACAGCCCTTGCCCACATCACCATAACCTGCAACGATGGCAATCTTGCCTGCGATCATCACATCGGTCGCACGCTTGATACCGTCAACCAGTGACTCACGACAACCATACAGATTATCGAACTTCGACTTGGTAACCGAGTCATTCACATTGATGGCGGGGAAAGGCAAGGTGCCCTCTTTGGCCATTTCGTAAAGACGCTTCACACCTGTAGTGGTTTCTTCAGTTACACCCTGGATTTTTGATAAAGCCTTTGTGTACCAGCCATGTTTTGTAGCCAGCCTTTTTTTGATCGCGTTGAAAAATGATACCTGTTCTTCGCTATCAGGATTATCAAGAATGGATGGGTCCTTTTCTGCCTGGGCTCCCACGTATAACAACATGGTCGCATCACCACCGTCATCGAGGATCATATTGGCAAAGTTTTCATCACCTTCACCATTACCCCAGTCGAATATGCGGTGGGTAAACTCCCAGTACTCATCGAGGGTTTCACCCTTGAACGCGAAGACCGGTGTGCCACCGGCTGCAATCGCAGCTGCCGCATGGTCTTGCGTTGAGTAGATGTTGCAGGATGCCCAGCGAACCTCGGCGCCCAGTGCCTCCAACGCCTCGATCAACACGGCAGTCTGGATGGTCATGTGCAGGCTACCTGCAATACGTGCGCCCTTGAGAGGCTGATCGGTGCCAAACTCTTCACGTACCGCCATCAAACCAGGCATTTCTGTTTCGGCAATTGCAATTTCCTTGCGACCAAAATCAGCCTGATCAATATCGGCGACGTAATAGTCGTGCTTGTTTATTTCTTCAATTACTGCATTCATTTGTGTATTCCTTTTGCTTAGAGGCCAGCTGCTTTACGCAGCGCCTCGGCCTTGTCAGTTTTTTCCCAACTAACGTTCAAATCTTCTCTACCCATATGGCCATAGGCCGCCAACGGCGTGTAAATCGGCTTGATCAGATCAAGGGCCGTGATAATGCCGTAGGGTGTCAGGTCAAAGAATTCACGCACCAACTGCTCAATACGCTCTGTCGGAATTTTTTCTGACCCAAATGTATCAATACCGATTGATGTCGGTGTGGCGACGCCAATGGCGTAGGACACCTGGATTTCAATACGGTCTGCCAGGCCTGCAGCAACGATATTCTTCGCCACGTAACGCGCTGCATATGCTGCAGAGCGATCAACCTTGGACGGATCTTTTCCAGAAAAGGCACCGCCACCATGGCGCGCAACACCGCCGTAGGTATCAACGATAATTTTACGACCGGTTAATCCAGCATCACCTACAGGACCACCAATTTCAAAACGGCCTGTCGGGTTGATGTGGTACTTGGTATTCGCATCCAGCCAGTGCGCCGGCAGGATTGGCTTGATGACTTCCTCCATGACCAGTTCGCGGATCTGTTCCTGGGTGGATTCCTTGTTGTGTTGCGTCGAAAGCACCACGGCATCAATACCTACCGGCTTGTTATCTTCATAACGGAAAGTCACCTGGCTTTTGGCATCCGGACGAAAATGGAATTTACCATCGGTGGTGTTACGGCGAACATCGGCCTGCTTCTTCACCAGTTCATGCGCGTAATAAATCGGTGCCGGCATTAATACATCGGTTTCATTGGATGCATAACCAAACATCAGGCCCTGGTCACCCGCACCCTGCTCTTCCGGCGACTGACGGTTAACGCCCTGGTCGATGTCACTGGACTGCTTGCCAATGATATTGATGACACCGCAGGTATTGCCGTCAAAGCCAAACTCGGACGACTCGTAACCGATTTTCACGATCACTTTGCGAATGATGTCTTCCAGGTCGACCCATGCATCGGTGGTGATTTCACCACCCACAATGGCCACACCGGTTTTGATAAAAGTCTCGCAAGCCACATGGGCTGCAGGATCTTCCTTGATGATGGCATCCAGAACCGCATCTGAAATCTGGTCCGCAACTTTGTCGGGATGACCCTCGGAAACAGATTCCGAAGTAAACAGGTAATTACTCATTTTCACTAGGCTCCAATCAGATATATCTTTCTATTCGAATTAAGAGATATATTCTAAAACATGTGTTTCTAAATTGCATCTTCGGATGTGAAAAAAAATGCTTTGACCAATCCGGATGATTCCGACTGGCTTTAAATTGAGAACAATGGCCGGTTCGGTGCATAATAGGCGAAAACGTTCACGGCCCTATCAGACCTACTCCACTGGGAGATAATAAAAATGACAGAATTGCTTGTCATGAACGATGCAATGTTGGCTTCAGGCATCATACTTGCCATCACATTTATCGGTATTTTCACAGAGACTTTTCACGGGTTCCATCGCGCAAAATTTGCAATGATGGGCGCTATCATGATGATCATCGCAGGCCAGTATTACGGCTTTTACGATTCAAAACTCGCAGTTCTTGCGATTGACTGGAACGTCGTATTTCTGCTTGGTTGTATGATGGCAGTCGTTTCCATCATGATTCCCACCGGTGGCTTTGAGGCGATGGCCAATTACATGGCCAGGGTCAGTAAAGGCAGGCAAACGCTGCTGATGATAATGCTGGGAACTGCAGTGACCGCCCTTTCCCTTCTGCTTGATAACGTTACCACGGTGGTTATTTTCGGCCCGCTGATCATTCTGATTGCACGATCCATGAAAGTCACACCCATCCCATTCCTGCTGGCGGCAGCACTGCTGTCAAACACCGGTGGTGTCGCGACACTCGTAGGTGACCCGCCCAACCTGATGATCGGTTCTGCCAAGGGCATCGACTTCAATACCTTTGTCTTTCACATGGGTGGTATTACATTTGCGGCATGGATTACCTTGTTGTTCGTGCTGAGCTTCCTGTTCCGCAAGCAACTGGCAATTAAGCCTGAAGGTCAATATCACAGCAAGACCGAATACAATGACAAGAAACTCTGGAACCAGTCGCTATTTGTACTCTTAGTAATGGTTGTCCTGTTCACAATCCACCATTCCATCGGCTGGGAGCCATGGATGGTTTCAGCATTTGGTCTGACCCTGCTGGTATTTATTGCCAGGCACGTTGAAATGGACCATGCAATGGAAGATGTTGAGATTCCGCTGCTGATCTTTTTTATCTCTTTGTTTATCGTGGTCGGTGGTGTGGAGCATAGTGGTTTCTTACGCTACCTCGGTCAGTTTATCATTCCTTTTATCCAGGAAGACCTTTTAACAGCAACCATTGTACTGTTATGGGTCGCAGCCATTCTTTCCGCCGCCATTGATAACATTCCATTTACTGCCGCCATGATTCCTATTCTGCTCGGCATGGAAGCACAGGGTATACATGTCACACCCTTGTGGTGGGCCTTGTCTGCCGGCGTTGGCATGGGTGGTAATGGCACACATATCGGCTCCACGGCCAATGTTTATATCGTCACGATTTCAGAAAGGCTGGCGAAACGTGAGAATGACCCGTCGCTGGCGATCACACCCTGGGTTTGGTTCCGTTATGGAACACCGGCAATGATCGCCACGTTGATCATGTGTAGCCTGATCTTTTACTTTTTCTTTGCTTTTTACGATCAATCCGTCATTGGCGGTACACATGCAGCGGCAGCACCGTCACATTAGGATGATGACAGGTTTATGAAAAGAGCCCGGTGATGCCGGGCTTTTTTACACTGTAAAATAAAACCCTGAACCACGAGCCACTTTAAGCTTATGACCGAAGCGACACACAAAAGAAACATACGTAGTTTTGTATTGCGCAAGGGCCGTTTGACCACTGCCCAACAGCATGCCCTTGATGAACTGTGGCCACACTACGGTATTGAAAACAGGGAAACCGTGCTGGATTTCGATGATTATTTTGACCGCCAGGCTGAAGTCATCGTGGAGATCGGCTTTGGCAATGGCGAATCCACCTGGCGGATGGCGCTGCAGGAACCGGAGATAAATTTCATCGGAATTGAAGTGCATGAACCCGGTGTTGGTCAGCTGTTAATGGCGCTGGAGGAGCACGAAATCGAGAATGTCCGCGTAGTCTGTGAAGACGCCGTACCATTCATACAAAATCGTATTCCGGAACAGAGCCTTGCCGGGGTGCGTATCTATTTCGCCGACCCCTGGCCGAAAAAACGCCATCATAAGAGACGGCTTATCCAGCCTGATTTTGTTGAGCTACTGGCGCAACGTATCGCCAGTGGCGGTATTTTGCACCTGGCAACCGACTGGCAGCCCTATGCAGATCATATGCTGGAGGTTATGCAAGCCAGTCCCGATTTCATCAACCTTTCTCCAACGGATGATTATTGTGAAACACCTGATTGGCGCCCTTATACCAAGTACGAAGAACGCGGCGAACGACTGGGCCATGAGGTAAGAGATTTGCTGTACCAGCGCACCTGAGATGGATACACTGCACTAGATGGAAACCGGTCTAACACTGACAGGCGATATGATGCTGGTGCTGGCCGTACTGGTCATCACGATTGCCTTATTTGTGTTCGAGGTAGTCAGGGTTGATGTGGTGGCACTGTCGGTTATGGTGCTGCTGGGCCTGCTGGGCCTGGTGCCCTCGGACCAGCTTTTCAATGGCTTCGCTTCCAACGCCGTCATTTCCATAATCGCCGTGATGATCCTCGGCGCCGGACTGGATAGAACCGGTGTAATGACGGTTGTTGCCGCGTTCATATTGCGTATCGGCGGTAAAACCACCAACAGGATCATCCCGTTAATTTCGGGTACGGTCGGCGTTATTTCCAGCCTGATGCAAAACGTGGGTGCAACCGCCCTGTTTCTGCCGGTGGTATCGCGCATCTCGGCACGTACCGAGATCCCGCTTTCCCGCCTGCTGATGCCGATGGGCTTTTGCGCCATCCTCGGCGGCACCATGACGATGGTGGGCTCGTCACCCCTGATCCTGCTGAACGACCTGATAGCAGCATCCAATGCCTCCCTGCCACCCGGGGCCGAGACGCTTGGTCAGTTTGAGTTATTTGACGTGGCGCCCGTCGGACTGGCCCTGCTGGTCGTGGGCATCATCTATTTCCTGGTTTTTGGCAGGTTGTTACTGCCGGAAAATAAAGTTGAAACGTCCGCCGTACCTGCCCGCACAAAGACCTACTTTGCCGATACCTATGACATACAGGGCGATGTGTATGAACTGCTGGTTACCGTGGACAGTCCACTGGTGGGTATGCAGGTTGGCGATGCTGAAAAGCTCGAAGGTATACCCCGTCTGCTCGCTATCCGTAATACCGAAGCACCACGCATGGCGCCACCTGCCGATGAGATGATCTGGGTTGGCACCATTCTCGGTGTGATGGGCACACGTGATGTGGTGGGACGTTTTGCCCTCGACTATCATTGCCGGCTACAACCCCGTGTGAAAACCTTCGGCAGTCTTTTTAACCCCAGTCGTGCCGGTATTTCCGAGATCGTTATGCCACCCGGCTCCAAGTTTATTGGCCAGACTATCGGCGAGGCTCGATTGCGTAAACGCTATGGTATCAGCGTGCTGGCCATCAACCGGCGCGGCCATATTATTAGTGAAAATATCCGCGAACAGGTTCTCGAAGCCGGTGACTGCCTGGTCAGTCATAGTACCTGGCGCGACCTGACCACCTTACAGGCAGAAAGAAAGTTTATCGTTGCTACCGACATACCAAAAGAAGAGCAACGTCCGCAGAAGGTTGGACAGGCACTTTTCTTCTTTGCCCTGTCCATCGGTATGATCATTTTCACCGACTTCAGGCTGTCGATTGCGTTGCTGGTGGGTGCACTCGGCATGATACTCACACAGGTTCTTAGCATCGACGAGGCCTACAATTCTGTCAGCTGGAAAACCGTCTTTCTGGTCGCCAGCCTGATACCTATCGGTCTCGCGATGGAGTTGACCGGCACCGCGGCCTGGATTGCGCAACAGGCGATGGTTCTGCTTGGTAATATGCCAGACATCGCCGTACAGATAGTAATCGCCATACTGGCCACGGTGTTCACGCTGGTCATGTCAAACGTCGGCGCCACAACCATCCTGGTGCCGATTGCGATTAGTATCGCGCTTGCCACCGGCGCCAACCCGACCATGTATGCACTAATCGTTGCGTTGTCTACATCCAACTCCTTTATCCTGCCTACTCACCAGGTGAATGCCCTGATCATAGGACCCGGTGGCTACAAGGTTGCCGACTTTGTCAGAGTTGGTGGCGGTATGACCGTGATCTTCCTGGTGGTTATGTTGACCGTGGTCAACCTGATATTCTGATTCCTGATTGCCAACCGGGCCAACTCCTTGTCATCTTGCATGTCAGGCCCAATATGGACAAGCATGCCTTATTATATTAGCCCCCCGCCGCAAAGCCCTCTGACCCGCATCATCACCGCGATCATCGCCGTATTTGTCCTGGTCGGATCCCTGATGCTTGGGATGGTTGCCCTGCTGATAGTCGCCGGGGTTGGTCTGATCGCCGGTCTCGTTTTGTGGTTGCGTGTGGCCTGGATCAAACGCCAGATACAGAAAAGCGGTGTGAATTTTGACACTGGCGAAAAAACTCAAAGGCCATCAGGGGATGTAATCGACGCCGAATACACCGTGGTATCGGTTCAGGATGACCACCAGGATAAATAAAATCACAAATACACGTTGAAAACTCAGGATTACGGACTAGACTTAAGACAACAGTTCAATTCGGGTTAACCACCATGTCAAAAGTCTCTCAAATACTGGAACACAAAGGCGCGATGGTGCTGTCAGTTGATATTGACGACACCGTTCTTGCCGCCATCAGCCTGATGGCCCAGGTAAACATCGGCGCTGTTTTAGTACAAAAAGACGACACCATTTCCGGCATTTTTACCGAACGCGACTACCTGCAGAAAATTGCCCTGAAGTCACGCTCATCAGAGGAAACAAAGGTCGGTGATGTGATGACAACGCCGGTGATATCTGCTGACCCCAACGATTCCATACAGCAATGCATGGAAACCATGACAACCTGTCATTGCCGTCACCTGCCCGTTGTTGAGGAAGGCAAGCTTCTCGGTATTGTGTCCATCGGTGACCTGGTCAAAAAAATGCTCGATGAAAAGCAATCTGAAGTCGAGAAATTAAACGAGTACATTACCGGTACTTATTGACCCCACAAACAGTTTCACAACGCCTCGATGACAGTCCTGCCTGGAAACTTACTCACCTGATTGTTGTTTCGTCTCGTCACGTGCTGCCTGCAATGCCTCGTCGATTTCCGCCTGCGCCTTTGCGCTGGTTCCCGCAGCAAGGTATTGCTCTTTCAATGTTTTTTCTACTTTGGAAAACAACGCATCAATTGAAGCGACAGCGGTGGCGTTTTCCGGTGGTTCATGGTTACCAAACAGGTTGATCCACTCTTCTGAATCACGACCCACCTCGATCACCCGGAGGAATTCCCGTTCAGGCTCATCACCGCCCCTGAGCAGACCGATGAGGGTGGCGATCAGCGAAACCGGCAACAGGATAAGATCACGAAAACCATCAGCCATTAATTTGAGTTGAAATACGACGGAGTTTCGTATCAATTCACCGCGTTTTGATGTTTCTGAATCACTCATACCGGGGCTCCACACATACTCAGATGCCAGCTTAATCGTTAAAGCTCTTTTTTGAAATAGTCCCAAAGTCACCTTGCCAGCAAGTCACTATCTATTTAGCCTTGAGAGCATGGATATCTCACAAGGTTTTGCGCCGGTTGCGCGGCCGGATGCAAAAATACTGGTGCTGGGCTCAATGCCCGGTGTCGCTTCGCTTGCGGCAACCCGGTATTACGCATTCCCGCGAAATGCATTCTGGAAAATTATGGGTGACTTGTTTGGTGCAAACCCGCAGCTGGACTATCAAGCACGTCTGCAGATACTGCAAAACAATTACATCGCCTTGTGGGATGTCATCGAAGCCTGTCACCGGCCCGGCAGCCTGGACTCCGCTATCTCACAGGACGGCCTGGCGACAAATGATTTCATTGCGTTTTTCGATAAGCACCCGGACATCAGCCACGTGTACTTTAATGGTCAGAAAGCTGCCAGCCTGTTTAAGAAGCAGGTACTGCCCGGGCTGGACGCTCAACACGAGTACAGGGTCTTGCCGTCAACCAGTCCGGCCAACGCCGCCATGAACTATGCTGCAAAGCTTGAATCGTGGTCGGTACTAAAAAAAGACCTTTATCATTTACGGTGATCCAGCCAGAACTCAATACCCTGTGTGTTGAGTTTGATATCAGAGCCCAGTAACTCCAGGCAGCGCTTTTGATCCAGCCTTACACCGTGCTTTTCCAGGCCGCTCAGCAACCAGTCACTCATAGCGGTCTCTATTTTTTGCCGGCGCTTATCATCGTCTTTGAACTTTTCAGCAATGCTCACGAAGGTATCCACCCCGTCGATCATTACCCTTGCAAGCCGCTGAACATCGTCAACTCGGCCATAATGTGTGAGGTACATGTAATCCGGCTTATCGGCGACCAGTTTTCTGACCGACGCCTTCAGCGCCTCGGGATCAAACTGGATGGGCGTGGTGGTAGGAAGCAGAAAAGCGCCATTGGCGGTATCAAACTCACGATACGAAAGACCGAAAGTATCACCGGTAAACCAGCCATTGGTGAGACTGTCATACACACAAAAGTGATGACGGGCATGGCCCGGGCTATCCATAAACCGTAACTGGCGGTTACCCAATGTCACCTCGTCACCATCTTCCATGATCCGTGTGCGGTCTTCTTCAACAGGGACCAGGGTGCCATAGACCTCGTCGAACAATTGATCGCCATATACCGCTCTCGCGCCGGCTTCGAGTTTTGCCGGGTTGATCATATGACGCGCACCGTAGGGGTGTACCAGGAAAGTGGCATTGGGTAGTAATTGCATCAGGCTGCCGGCGCCCCCCGCGTGATCCAGGTGGACATGCGTGACGATCACATAAGATACGTCCTCCGGTTTCCATCCCCGGTTCTGGAGTACTTTCATCAGGCGTGGTGTACTCGAATTGGTACCCACCTCGATAAAAGCCACTTCAGTCCCCGCCTCTACCAGGTAGCACCCGGCCATGTGTTCGCGGTGAAAATCGGCATCGATGACGTTCACGCCACCTTCGTATTCAGTCACACTGATCTGATCTGTTGTCGTTTGATCTGTTGTCGTCATAATAAACTTCCGTATCGCAACCACCTCGTGGGAACATATCACAACAGGCTGGCAGGTGCGGATCAAAATTTGTCAAAATTTCCCTCCATCCCGTTTATAATCCACTCAAGCTGATCATGACGTGCAAATGGCATCCAAAAGAATCAGATAAAGAAGAGGAAAAACATGCGTAAATACCGCAGACACACGCAGATTGTGTATGCCTTATTGGTTGTGCTCACCATTTGGCTTATCAACCCGGTCCTGGCCGGTGGCGGCGACCCCGAGAAAGCAAAACAGGCCTGGCCGATGATTCATAGCGGTGCTTTACTGGTGGATGTGCGCTCGCAGAAAGAATTTTCAGCAGGGCACCTGGACGGCGCGGTCAATATCGAATGGGATCAAACTGACGCCCTGGTGGCAGCCATTGGCGATGACAAACAACGCCAGGTGGTCTTTTATTGCAGAACCGGTAACCGGGTTGGTAAGTCAATCGCCGTGTTGGAAAGCATGGGTTACACCAATATTTTCAATGCAACCGGCCTTGAGGCCCTGCTGGACACAAAACCTGCAACACCGAATCCTTAGTGCTTGTTAATCCGTGATTTTTCAGAGTCATTCCGGCGGATAAGGTGACTTCTCCCATATGCACAAGGTTTAAATTTTTCGTATGATGATTCCAAGCGCAGGACATCACATGAAAAATTATCTCGTTTTTATCGCCCTTATTTGCTTTGCAGGCTCTGCAATTGCGGCCAGGCAAACATCCTCCACACCCTGGGATCGCAGCAGTGCCATGGCAGCCGCGCGATCTGTGAATATCGACATTGAAATATATGAAATCAGCAATGTCTCATCGCTATCTGATGGTGAGGCCACCGTTAAGCGGCTGAAACAGATTGAAACCCGCAGCGACTGGCCCATGCCTGCACGTGAGGCCGCCCTGTATAAGTTCACACGCTCACTGCGGGAACTCCCACGCGCAGCCGTCGCTACCGAGGTGATGGTCCATTTGCATAACTACCAGCCGCAAACACTGGTACCACATGAGGACCATGGCAACACCCTGGTTCCGCTGTTCAATATTCGCGGTGCCGCCGCAGGTATTGAAAATGGCTGGCAACGTATGGAGTCTGCCGCAGATGCCGTCGTGTTGCTCGAAGCAAACCCGGATGAACTGGTTTCCGAATATATTAAAACCACCAATTCCAACCGGCGTGCCGGCTACCTGGACAGCCTCGGCCAAGCCAATATGGCCGATGTCGAAGATGTGCAGGCTGCAATCCTCGAAAAACTTGATCAGGCACCTGAGTTGACACCCATGATGGGGGTGACCGCAGTCAGAACCCTGGACATGTTTGCGATTGAGCAACTGTTGATCAATGGCCATGGCGCAGGACTTTCTTCAACGCTCAAACAGCTCGATCAACAACTTCAGCGTTCAGAAACTGCTGCCTTGTTAATATTTGCAGTACAACAGGCGCCCGCCCAAAATGCCTCATTGGCAATAGCTGCCTGGTGGCCACGCTTGAAACATGAGGCGGTCATACGTGATCTGTTGGTGGAAAAACTGGCGGACCCGGCACTTGGTGGCGCCGCGGCACTGGCGCTGGCACAGAGCCCTGACATACAGACGATCAAGATATTGCAGGATACCGCCAATGGCGAAACGCTGGAGGCGCGACGTGCGCAGATGGCCCTGGACATCAACCGCGACCGCCTCGCCGGGGAGGTTCAACAATGAATCGTCTCTCCCTGCTTTTACTGACGACCTTCCTCTTTGCCAGCAGCCAGCTCAACGCCCAGGTCATGACCGAATGGGTAGAGACCAGGTTATTGGGCGATACCAACAAGATCGAACTGGGATACCCGGTACCGATACCCGTTGATACACCTGAGCCCTTCGATGGGTTCAGAACCTATGCAGGCTTGCACATGCGTCACCAGGACCTGGCCGCCTCGACACCCTGGGTTCACCCGGAAGCCATCGGCACCACCCACCAGGGCCGCACTATCTGGGCCTATCGTCTTGGTGATAATGATCTTTTAACCATTGATGGGTTGCCGGAAGCAGCAACACTGACCAATGGTGGTATTCACGCACGTGAATGGCAGACACCAGAGGCCGTCACCGGCATCCTGGAGTTGCTCGCCACGCACGAATCCGACCATCATTTTTACGATTACCTGCGTGACAACGTCAACATGATCGTGATCCCATCGTTGAATATCGATGGTTTTATACAGACCCAGCGTTATCCGAGCCTCAACTACCTGCAATCCGACCCGGATTATCCGGATACTTCACCCCGTGACGGTCGTATGCGCCGTAAGAACATGCTCAATACCGATGAGGACCTGTACACGACCTTCGATCATCTGAACGGTGTTGACCTGAACCGAAACAATGCGCCCTACTGGGCAACCAACACCGACCGGTCTTCATTTGACCCGCAATCAATTGTCCATCACGGTGCCTCAGCAGCCTCGGAGCCTGAAATACAGGCCCTGGATGCCGCGGGTCAACTTGGCCCGATTGACCGTCTGCGTTTGTATACCGACGTGCATTCTTACTCGATGGTGACTTACTGGCTAAGAACAAATTACTTCCGCCTCGCCAGGGAGAATGAACGAATACAGAATACCTTTAGCAATCACCACGCTGAATTCCCCGCAGGCAAGCGTTATGCCGTTACCAGCTTTAGTGGCGCAGTACTGAACCAGGGTATTGGAATGACTGATGAATACTTCACCAGCACCTACCATATCCCTGCCTGGGGGCTTGAAGTCGAACCCAGCAATGGTGCGCCCTATCATTCCCCACTGCCAGGCGCCGGGGCGGATTATGGTGGTACAAATGAGAACAGCCATGACGGATTTATACTTCCGGAATCGGAAATACGCAGGGTAAGGGAAGAACTCGCCCAATCATTTGCGGCCATATATTACCGCCAGGCGGGACCACCGACGATACGCGCCTTGCGAATGATCGATACAGATACCGGTGCTGTTTTATTTGAGGCAGAGTGGGACGTAGTGGACAACCAGACCCGCTCGCTCTATAGCAAGCAGTTACAACCCTTACAACTCGACCATCGGTATGATGCCTGGCTGTCATTTGACAAGCCCATGCGTTGGCGTGAAAACGGTCAGGTGGTACCTTTCCCGGGTCAGCCGGCAAGCACCCTGGATCTGGAGGCTGACATTCTGATCAATGGTTCTTCCGTGACCACAATCCTGGAAGCGGCCGATTGGCTTAATCAGCCTGGCGGCGCACCCGATGGGTACATGAACTATCAGGATGATGCATTGAAGTTGACGGTTATCTTTCCCGCTGACGAACAAAACCTCGGCCTGGTGACTGGTCTGGAAGAAGCGACCATGGCGCTTACCGCAACCGATATGACCAATATGCGCATCGACTCCAACCCCGCGACCGTCACAAACTGGGAAGAAGGCATATGGAAAAGATATGAAAACACCTCTGGTACCGAAGGCGATATCGGCGGCATTGACGCCACGATAACTTTCCAGGTAACCAGCGACGCGGTACCACCGCCTTTCCTGCTGGAGCCCGGTATCACCTCAGCCTGGTATGATCCAACACACGACGGCGAGGGTTTCCTGCTTGAGATGCTGGCTGACAATAATGCAGTTATGTATTGGTTTACCTATAACGACCAGGGTGAACAGGACTGGTATATCGCTGCCGGGGAAGTACGTGGCAACCGCATCGTATTTCCGAGCCTGCTGCGCGTTAGCGGTGGTGAATTCGGACCCGGATTCGATCCCACAAAAGTGACCGAGGAAGTGGTCGGCTCGGCCAGTTTTATCTGGTCGGGTTGCGATGCGGGCGATATGAGCTATCAAATCGGTACCCGGCATGGCCGTATGCAGCTTTTGAGAATCTCCCGCCTGATGGGTCTTGAATGTGGAAGCGAAACACAACCGCCAGTCAGCGAGGCGGCCCTGCTCAGCGGCTCATGGTACGACCCGACCCACAGCGGCGAAGGCTACAACGTGGAAGTGCTGAGCGACGGCCGGGTTGTCGTTTACTGGTTCAGCTATGACCCTGAAGGTAAGCGGCGCTGGTTCTTCGGCTTGGGCGATATCGTTGATGGCAAGCTGGTTTTCAATGATATACAGACGTCCAGCGGTGGTATTTTCGGACCGGAATTTGACCCACAATCCGTTGTTTTCACCCCATGGGGAACACTGGAACTGGATCTCAGCTGTGACAGTGGCATCGCAACTTATAACAGCACCGAGGAAGGATTTGGTGCCGGTACGCTTAACCTCGTACGTTTAACAAATATTGATCAGCTTGCCTGTCCGTAGCAGACAGGCAATCGCTGGCACGCGAGCAGGCAAAACCCTTTATAATTGCCGCCGTTTACTGGAATTGAAGGAAATATATACGTGAGCGCTAAAGACAGTCATAACGAATGTACAACCCGGTTTATCGACCTGGCCAACACTTTGAAGAACGAAGGTCATGATACCCAGATGGTCTCGGCCGCCTTGATGGCAGCATCCGGAATCTACGCAACCTACATCACGGCCGGCAATACCGGTGGACTACAACCTTCCGGCGTGGACAAAGTCGTTATGATGTACCGGCGTAACCTGGAATTCATCCAGGAACGTAAAAAAGCGGAAAAAGAGGCACGGGAAGACGCTTCAGACGTTTAACCATTGATGGTTTAAGCGGTTTTTTTGCGCAAACTACTTCTCAGTTGCTACTTGTCGAAGGTACAATTGCAACCCGCACAAAAACGGGCCCATAGCTCAGCTGGTTAGAGCACTCGACTCATAATCGATCGGTCGTAGGTTCAAGTCCTACTGGGCCCACCATTTTTTCAACGGTCCTTACCGGTCACACAGGTAACAGTTTATTCCGTGCACCTGGCCATTGATGCCCGGTTCAAAACAATCAACTCTGCCCATTACGCCCTTACCCGCTCCATCCCCGGATCATAAAACGGTCTGAATGAAACAATAGCAGGATAAGTCTTCCCGGCAATCTCAACCTCCCATTCGCCTTCATCAAGATAAGCCTGGTTAACCACTTCACCTTCAACCATCGCCAGACCTACGGCACCACCCAGCGTGTGGCCATAGGAAGCTGCGCGGATATCCCCAACAGCAACACCATTGCGGCGAACAATTTCTGCATGAAACATCTGTGGCTCCGGATCTTTTACCAGCACCTGTACCAGGCGTCTTGAGTAAGGTGCCTCAGTCTTCTTTTTCACACATTCTGCCTTGCCGATGAAATCGCCCTCTTTGTTCAGGTTTACCGCGAAACCCAGACCAACCTCGTAAGGATCATCGGTGTTATCAATATCATGGCCGTAATCACGATAGGCTTTTTCCATACGCAGGCTGGCAAGCGCCTTTAGCCCGGCGTGGCGCAGACCAAACTCTTTGCCCTTTTCCACGATCAGGTCATATACATGGGTCGCCTGCTCAGCCGGAATATTCAATTCATAGCCCAACTCACCAACATAGGTAATACGCACACAGGTCACCCTTGCCAGCCCGATATCAATTTCCTTCACGCTGCGAAATGGAAATGCTTCGTTGGAAAGATCTGCGGTAGTCAATGACTGCAACAGTTCTCTCGATCTCGGGCCCTGAATGTTCAGCTGCCCATAAGCAGAAGTAACATCCGTCACAAATACATGCTGATCATCACCAATATTTTTATTCAACCAGGCTTCCGTGTGCCGGTGCGCGGTATCCGATGAGACGACCATGTATTTTTCATCGTTAAACTTGATGACCGTCAAATCAGCTTCGAGTTTGCCGGTGTGGTTCAACCACTGCGTATAGGTGATCATACCAGCCTGACCATCCACTTCATTGGCGGAAACATAGTTCAAAAACTTGCCGGCATCCCTGCCCTGCACCAGGAACTTGGCCATGAATGACATATCCATGGCGATCACGCCTTCACGGCAGGCCTGGTGCTCGGCAGCCCACCACGGGAACCAGTTTTGCCGGCCCCAGGAGAGCTTTTCAACTTCGGGTTTATGACCATCGGGCGCATACCAGTCCGGAGACTCCCAACCGCTAACATCCCTGAAATAGGCGCCTTTTGCAGCTAAACGGTCATGAAATGGAGATTTCTTCGCATTTCGTGCAGTTTGTGGAGAGCGTGTCGGGTAATGACATTTATACACCAGCCCAAGCGATTCCAACGAGCGCTGACGACGATAATCCGGGTTGCACTGATAAGGGTGGAAACGATCGATATTCATGCCCGTGATGTCGACATCGGCCGTGCCATTGAGTATCCAGTGCGCCAGCACCCTGCCAAGACCTCCGCCGGTGATAATACCAACGGAGTT
Source organism: uncultured Gammaproteobacteria bacterium (assembly GCA_963759155.1). Lineage (GTDB taxonomy): Bacteria > Pseudomonadota > Gammaproteobacteria > Xanthomonadales > SZUA-36 > SZUA-36. The sequence continues at coordinate 312,218 of CAVWXX010000001.1, forward strand.
TAAACCTGCCGCAACCCAGTAATTCCTGAGTTCGGGCGCCTCGCCAACAATCGGGCTCAGATCAGGTGTGAAGCTTTCCGGCCCGCAGAAGAACTTCCTGATGCCGGTTTCCATTGAAAGCGGTACCCTGCTCATCGCACGCTCGAGGAAATCACCCATCCTGTCCCAGTCCGGTGGTATCTCACCAAAAGAGAAATCATCGGGTATGCCATCCACTCTCCACGGTGCGCATTCCGGCTCAAACAGGCCGATCATCAAACCACCGGTTTCCTCGCGGTAATAGGCATGACAGGATGGATCTTCCAGTATCGGCAGGTCTTTTACCGCGCCGTCCATGTCATCGGTAATCAGGTAATAGTGCTCGGCGGCCTGGTTGGGGATATGCACACCGGAAAGCTCACCCAACTGCCTGGCCCACATGCCGGCACAGTTAACAACGATTTCTGCCTTGATATCGCCCTTTTCAGTGCACACACCCGTTGCGGTTCCACGATGACTAAGTACGCCCTTTACAGGTGTATTCTGAATAATCCTCACACCCCGGGACCTCGCCCCTTTGGCCAGCGCCATGGTGACATCCACGGGGTTTATGCGGCCATCGGTTGCGGTATAAAAACCGGCCAGAACATCATCGACTTTCGCCAACGGGAAAAGATCCAGGATTTCAGCTGGGGATATCTCAACCACATCGATGCCATGCAAACGGTTAAAAGCCGAGATACGGCGTTGTTCTTCAAGACGGTCGGCGTCTGAGGCAACTTCGATAAACCCGACCGCCTTAAAGCCGGTTTCCTGTCCTGTCTCCTGCTCCAGGCTGGCATAAAGCTCCCTTGAATACCGACGCATCTGGATCGAGGTTTCAGAGGTTGAACCATAGGTGGTCATCAGGCCCGCGGCGTGCCAGGTCGTGCCCGCAGTCAGCTGGCTCTGCTCCAGTAAAACCACATCCTTACAGCCCATATCGGCGAGGTGATAGGCCACCGAGCAACCAATGATTCCACCACCAATGATGACGACTCTTGCGCTTGTTGGAAACTCGGAACCTGCCATAATCATTCTGCTTTTTGAGGGAAATTGAGAAGCATACATTGTAGCGTTTCCGGCAGGTTTTCATAAGGAGTTCAGCTGCTGGCAAAAGCAAAAACCACGCGTGGGCATCAGGCCCGAACTGACATCGCATGATTGTGTAAAGCCATCGAGATAAAGGATGAAATATTACCCACCGCAATCGAACTTTCAGGCAATCCGTTCATCATTGCGTTAAAATAGCGGCACATTCCCGATGGGAATGCCTGAGGGGCGGCCAGATGGCCTGAGATGTCCGGGAATTCATTCCAAACGGACGGACCCTTTGAACCTGATCCGGATCATACCGGCGTAGGGATAGGGCGCAATATAGTTCAATCTCTCCACCTTCCGGGTCTCCACTTTATTGGAGGCTTTAATGTATAACCGAATAAGTAACTTATTGTTACTGCTCACGCTGGGACTGGTGCCAGTTGTCATCCAGGCGCAGGAAACCGCAGAGACCGAAGGTGATCTCGAAGAGGTTATCGTGACGGCTGAATACCGTCCGGTGTCTGTTTTGGAATTACCCGCCAGCGTGACTGTTTTCAATCAACAGGCTATCGAGCGTCGCGGCGCCGTACACCTGGAACAATTACTCAACCTTGCCCCGAATGTGAACCTGTCTTCCGGCGCTTCGCGTGGCCGTTTTGTGCTAATCCGTGGTATTGGTGAGCGCAGCCAGTTCGTCGAACCGATTAATCCCTCGGTGGGCCTGATCATTGATGGCATGGATTTCACCGGCATCGGCGGCGCGGCCAGTACGCTGGATATGCAGCAGGTTGAGATTCTTCGTGGGCCTCAAGGCACATTATTTGGCGCCAACGCCCTGGCCGGTCTGATTAACATGGTTTCAAACGGCCCGGACGATGAAATGAATGGTTATGCCAGCCTGACCATTGGCAACTATTCCCGTCTCACGGCCACGGCCGCTTTGGGCGGCCCTGTGTCAGAAAATACGGGCTTCCGCCTGGCTGTTCAGGGCAATAAAAACGACGGTTATATCGACAATATATTTCTGGGTCGCCATACCAACGATATTGATGAGTTCACTGCACGTGGAAAATTCAGCTGGGAAGCCAGTGATGACTTCTCTCTTGATTTCACCCTGCTCTACAGTGATGTGGACAACGGCTATGACGCCTTTTCACTGGATAACACCCGTGAAACCTATTCGGATGAACCCGGCCACGACCGGTTGGAAAGCTGGGCGGGCGCACTTGGCGCCACCTGGCAAGCGACCGACACCCTCTCACTTGAGGCGCTGCTGAGCTATGTGGATGCCGATACGGAGTACGGCTACGATGAAGACTGGAGCCACACGGGAATTTGCGACAATACCGACTGTGATTCCGATCTCTGGGGCTTCGACTGGTGGTATTCATCAACGGATAATTACATCCGTCATAACAACAACACCACCGCTGACATCCGCCTGGTTTCCAACCAGGGAGCCGATATGGCATCGTGGGTTGCCGGCATTTACTACCGCGACCAGGAGCAGTCCTTACTGCGTGAATACACCTACAGCCAGCGGCGATTTTAATAGCCAGTACGATACTAAAAACCTGGCTGCCTATGGACAGGTTGATCTTCCATTTTCCGACGCATGGACCTTTGTAACAGGGTCTGCGTTACGAATCACGTGACTGGGATTATGATGACAATGTCGAGGGTGATAGCCGCTCATCAGATGACGAGAGCTTCTGGGGCGGAAAAGTCGCCCTGGAGTACCGGACGAGTCAGGCACACTGTTCTATGGCCTGATATCACGGGGTTATAAGGCCGGTGGCTACAACTCCGCACTCGCCAGTAAAATCCCTGATCTCGAGCAGGATGGCATCTTCGTGCCACCCGAAAACCTGGTGTTTGGCTCAGAAACCATGTGGAACTATGAGCTCGGTGTGAAGGGCAGCTTTCTGGATGACACTTTAATGGTCAGTACCGCGCTATTTTACCAGGACAGGTCCGATATGCAGGTCAAGCAGTCTATCGTAATACCGATGGACCCCAGCTCCCCGGCCTGCCCCTGCAACTTCATCGACAGTCTGCAGAACGCCTCCGGCGGCACCAACAAGGGGCTCGAAATTGAAGCTAAATGGCAGGCGACTGAAAACATCAGCCTCTTCGCCAGCCTGGGCTTACTGGATACCAAATACAAAGACTACCTGAGCTACTCACATGCGGACGCTGATCTCGAGAATGGTATTCCATACGATTTGAGCGGTCGCGCCCAGGCTCATGCACCGGATACCCAGTATGCACTCGGCGCACAGTTCTTTTTTGCACAAAACTGGTTTGCACAGGTCGATATCGAAGGCAAAAGCTCGGCCTATGCCTCAGCCAACCACAACGAAAAACTGGATGGCTACACCCTCTTGAATCTGCGACTGGCCTATGAAGCTGAAAACTGGACCATCGCCATCTGGGGGCGTAACCTGACCGACCAGGATGTACAGACCCGCGGTTTTGGTGGTTTTGGTAATGACCCGCGTAAGCTGTATGAAACGGAAGCCTACTATCAGTTGGGTGAGCCACGGGTTTATGGTCTGGACTTAAGATATGAATTCTACTAGGCAAAAACGCTATCCATGAGCGATTGGCTGCAGTCATTGCTCACAGCACCATCCATGTCTCCATGGGAGGCAGTGGCCGTTGTTTTCGCCATCGCTTACCTGTTGCTGGCGGTTAAGGAAAATATTCTCTGCTGGCTCTTCGCTCTGCTGAGCACAGCCATCTACACCGTGCTGTTCTGGGATGTCAGCTTGCTGATGGAATCGGCGCTGAATGTCTATTACATGGCAATGGCCGTCTATGGCTGGCAGCAATGGACGCGCGGCGGAAGCAACGATGGTGGTGAACCACAGGCACTTGGCATCCGCTCCCTGTCCGGCCGGCAACATATACTGGTGATTGCTGCCATTGCCGTTCTCAGCCTGGTTTCCGGCTACCTCCTTGGTGAACACAGCTCGGCTGCGTGGCCCTATGTTGATTCCTTTACTACCTGGGCGAGTGTTATCACCACCTGGCTTGTGGCGCGTAAATACCTCGAAAACTGGCTTTACTGGATCGTCATCGATACGGTATCAATTCCGCTATATATCGATCGAGGCCTGAACCTGACCGCCCTGCTTTTCGTCGCCTATGTTGTAATTGCGGTTGTCGGCTACTTCAAATGGCGTGATCACTTTCGTGCCAATGGACAAGTTGTTGCAGCCTGAGAGCATCATTGAAAATTGGCCCAAATGGGGCGTCGGGCTGCGCTCCAGGCCCGTTCTACTCAATGAGTTGAGTGGTGGACGGAGCAACCGCAGTTTTCTGTTGAATTCAGATATCGGCAAACTGGCGCTACGAATCACTGGCACCGATTCTTTATTACCTGGAGCAAGCCGGCACAACGAAATAAGCATCTGGCAGGAGGCGAGCAAACAGGGAATAGCACCACCGCTGGTGTTTGTCGGTGCTCAAAACCAGTACCTGATTAGTAGCTACATTAAAAATGAGTTGCCGCCAGAACCGCAACTCAACCCGTCCTGTGTGGACCAGGCGTTCAGCTTACTTGAGCGTTGTCACCAACTTGATATGACGGCACCAAGCATCAATTACGCCGACCACATCGAGGGCTACCGGCGTATGATTGAGTCTCGTGAAAAGTCTCCCAACCCGACTTTAATTCGACAGCACGAACCGATGCTGTTACTCCTTGAGTCTCTCGCTGAGCAGCAACACCTCAACCGGCATCTGCCACCACGACCCTGTCATCGCCAACTTTATTGGCGCACCGCAACGCCTTTACCTGACCGACTGGGAGTATGCCGCAAATGGACTGCACATCATGGATTACGCAGCACTGGCAACAGAGTGGCAACTGGAAGATTCAGCCGTCCTGGAACGCATTGATATCGAACCTGGCTTGCTTATCAAGGCCAGAAAGTTGTATCGATACCTGTGCATGCTCTGGAATGAAGCAACCACATAGAGTCGCCGGGACAACCGCAAGCCGTATTGACCCGGTCAGTTAAGAAAAGTGGGTATTTACTTTTGATCACAGGCAGTTTCATACCAACCAATCGGGCGTCAGCATTTTAAATTATACTTAGTGCTGCTGTTTGCTTAGAGAGGCAATAATAAAATGCGCTCCACACTTTCAATTTGTTTGGGAATAATGCTGGTTTTTTTGCTGGCAGGCTGTGAAAGAGAAATCAGTTTCTCACAAAATATAATGCCAATATTAGAGGCCAAATGTCTGTCCTGTCATGCTGAAGGCGAGAAAGGCTTTAAGGCCAGTGGACTGAGTGTCGAGAGCTATGAGCAGGTGATGAAGGGTACCCGGGATGGCCCGGTCATCGAGCCCGGCTACAGTTATTTCAGCACCCTGCAAATTGTGGTTGAGCACAGGGCCGACCCTACAAGCTCAATGCCCCAAAATACAGCAAAGCTGTCGAGTGCAGAAATTCAAATGATCGGCGAGTGGATTGATCAGGGCGCTAAGAACAACTGACCACCAGGCCTATCGACATATGGGACCGTTGATTAACACAAAGACATGAAAAACGCCCCTGAAGGGGCGTCATTCTTATTCCAGATCGAGAAAACTCCGAAGCTGCTCCGACCGTGTCGGATGCCTGAGCTTCCTGAGTGCCTTGGCTTCAATCTGACGAATCCTCTCACGAGTCACATCAAACTGCTTGCCAACCTCTTCCAGCGTGTGATCAGTATTCATATCAATACCAAATCGCATACGCAGCACCTTCGCTTCACGTGGCGTCAAGCCGGCGAGTACACCCTGCACGGTGCCGGTCAGGCCGGTACCCGTTGCCGATTCAACCGGAGATGCGATATTGGCATCTTCGATGAAATCACCGAGGTGTGAATCTTCATCATCACCAATGGGTGTTTCCATGGAGATTGGCTCTTTGGCGATTTTCAGCACCTTCCGCACCTTGTCTTCGGGCATTTCCATACGAATGGAGAGCTCTTCAGGTGTCGGCTCACGTCCGATTTCCTGCAGCATCTGGCGGGAAATGCGATTGAGCTTATTGATGGTTTCAATCATGTGAACCGGGATACGGATCGTGCGGGCCTGGTCAGCGATCGACCGGGTAATAGCCTGCCGAATCCACCAGGTGGCGTAGGTAGAAAACTTGTAACCGCGACGGTATTCAAATTTATCGACCGCCTTCATCAGACCGATATTGCCTTCCTGGATCAGATCAAGGAACTGCAAACCACGGTTGGTGTACTTCTTGGCAATCGAGATAACCAGCCTGAGGTTGGCTTCGACCATTTCTTTCTTGGCACGTCGTGCCTTGGCTTCACCAATCGACATGGCGCGGTTGATATCTTTGAGCTGTGCGATCGAAATACGATTAGCCACTTCCCGGCGTGCAAGCCTGGTCTGCACTTCCAGAATATCATCTTTATATTCTTTTAGCGGCGCCACCCATTTTTGCTTGCCGGTTGTCGCCGAATCTATCCACTCCGGGTTTGATTCGTTGTTGTGGAAGCTCTTGATGAATGCCAGCTTTGGCATTTTGGCCTGACGAACAACCATCTGCAAAATGGCTCTTTCATGTTCACGGGAGCGCGATACGGCGTAGCGCAGGCGGTCGACGAGGTGATCGACCATTTTTGCCGGCAACTTCAGATGCAGGAACATGTCGGCCATTTCATCCAGGTAACTCATAGTCTTTTCGTGGCCCGGACCATGCTCTTCGCATTGCTTGACAAATTCAGCATGCAATTTGCCGAGTTTCTCGAAAAACGTCGCGACTTCCTCGGGATCAGGACCCGTTGGGCCCTCATCCACTTCTTCTTCCTCTTCGTCCTCGTCGTCTTCGTCTTCGTCAGCCTTACCGGAAAGGGCTTTGTCCCTCTTAATCACATCAGCAGGCTTCTTGGCTACCGGTATGGGTTTCTCTTCGGCATTTGGGTCAACAAAGTCGAGCATGACTTCCGCCAGGCGCTGCCTGCCTTCCGCGTGGAGAATATAAGCGTTCAGCAAGGTCGTATGGGTGTTTGGAAAACGGGACAAGGCGATGTGCACCTGCTTCAAACCGTCCTCGATACGCTTGGCGATAACAATTTCACCCTCACGGGTTAACAGTTCAACCGTACCCATTTCACGCATATACATACGCACCGGGTCAGTCGTCCGCCCAATTTCGGTCTCAACAGCTGCCAATGCCGCCGCAGCTTCTTCGACAGCTGCATCATCCTCAGAGCCAGTCGCCGCATCGTCATTCAGGATCAGGGTATCGGCATCCGGTGCTTTTTCGTACACCGAGATCCCCATGTCATTGATCATATTGATGATGTCTTCGATCTGTTCCGGATCGACGATATCGTCGGGCAAGTGATCGTTAACCTGTGAGTATGTCAGGAAACCCTGCTCTTTACCCTTGGTGATCAGATCTTTTAATTGCGACTGCTGATTTTGATTCATAAATAATTGCTTCGCGATACGATAGTTAACTATAGTCCATGAATTGCATTCTGACGACCCAGGTTGCCAGAGAGTTCAATTCACTCAATCTTTTTGGCCCTCAAGCTGCTTTTTCAGCGCCTGTCGACGTTGCTGCAATGACCTGTAATTTTCCGGTTGCAACATAACGTTGGTAATCCGGGATAGTAAAATCTCTACCCAGCTCAATCGGATGCGATTTGTCGCATCAATAAACTCCTGAAGCTGCGTTTCTTCCTCTCCCGGCAAATGCCAGACAGCCAATTTCTCCAAATGTGGTAAGGCCCTGTGCCCGTGCCATAACTCAATAAGCTGCGCGGTTGTGATATTAGGGCGCTGAGTACAGAAATCAACAAGTTCTCTGAAGATTTCTACACCCTGTATTTCCGCATCGCTCGGGTCACTCAGTTCATCCATGCTTTCAAGCGCTTCAGCCAGGGCAGGATTTTGCACCAGGTGGGCCATGGCGACACGCATTGGAGTACGTGTTTGTATTGGCTTTCCCCGGTCGCTGGTCGTTTGAGATGCGGTTGCAGGACCTTGTTTATAACGGTTTAACTTGTGAAATGACCTCGATTCCAACTGGTCTATCATCATGTCCCGAAAGCCCCCGCCGGGAAGTGCTTCGATGTAGGGCTGCGCCTGCTCGACAAATTTCGCACGCCCGTCGAGGCTGCCCAGGTCGATTCCAGAGGTGAAATGATCAAAGAAAAATTCTGACAAGGTGCTGGCATCTTCGATTTGCTGTGCAAATACAGCCTCACCATGCTTACGCACCATGCTGTCCGGGTCTTCACCATCCGGCAGGAACAGAAACTTGGCCTGCAAACCATCCCGCAACTTGGGCAAAGTAGCTTCCAATGCACGCCAGGCGGCTTTACGGCCGGCCTGGTCGCCGTCAAAGCAAAAAACGATGGTATCAGCGGAACGGAACAACAACTCTACCTGCAAGGAGGTTGTTGCCGTACCGGATGTCGCCACCACGTTTTTGAAGCCAAACTGCGCCAGCGCGACAACATCCATGTAGCCTTCCACCACGATGATCTGGTCAAGGCGACCGGAGCGCTGACGTGCCAGGTAAAGACCATAAAGCTCTTTGCTCTTGTGATATAAATCGGTTTCGGGTGAATTCAGGTACTTGGGGCCATCATCGGATAAGGCACGCCCACCAAATGCAATCACACGTCCCCGCCGGTCGTGGATGGGGAACATGATGCGGTTGCGAAACTTGTCATACTGGCCGCTACTGCCTTCACTGAGCATCCCGGCCTGCTTCAACATATTCAGCCGGTGACCATCGGTGCCCAGGCGGTTGGTCAGTTCGTGCCAACCGGCGGGAGCGAAACCAATATCAAAATCGCGACAGATTTCACCGGACAGGCCACGGCTTTTCAGGTAGGCAACCGCTTCGGGGTGTTTTCGCAACTGCTCGACATAAAACTTTGAGCAGCTGTCCAGAATGTCATACAAACCGATATCAGGTCTTGGTTGCTGTCTGCCGGTCGTCGGCACTTCGAGACCGGCAGCACGGGCCAGTTCATCTACAGCATCGCGAAACTCCAGCCCTTCATACTGCATCAAAAAACCGATCACCGAGCCATGGGCGCCACAACCGAAACAGTGATAAAACTGCTTTTTGGGGCTGACGGTAAAAGACGGGGTTTTTTCGTCATGGAAAGGACAACATGCCTGGAATTCACTGCCACTTCTTTTCAGCGGAACGCGACGCTCTATCAATTCGACGATATCGCTGCGTGCCAGTAATTCTTCGATGAACGAATCAGGAATAGGACCACTCATGAGATGTTCCTCATGACGTTCTGCTCAGTGGGTATATTGCCCTTTGGGGTATTTGGAAACGAGTTATCAGGCCGGCGGCCGCTGGCATGCTCAGGCGCCGAGTTGTGCTTTAACTGCGCTGCTGACAGCCTTCATATCGGCGCGGCCTTGCACTTGCTCCCGGAGTTTGTTCATGACCGTACCCATGTCGCGAATACTGCTGGCACCGGTATCGGCGACAGCCTGCTTGATCAGGGTGGCCAGCTCATCATCACTGAGTGCTTCAGGGAGATAGACAGAAATCAGCTCGAGTTCAAACTGTTCCTGTGCGGCGAGATCATCCCGGCCCGCAGCAGTGTACTGCTCGAGGGAATCTCTGCGCTGTTTGACCATTTTATCCAGCACAGCCAATATGGCCTGGTCATCCATCTCAATACGCTTGTCGACTTCGACCTGCTTGATGGCAGCCGTGATCAATCGCAATGCAGTCAGGCGCTTTTGATCGCGCGCACGCATCGCAGATTTCACATCTTCCTGAATTTGATCTTTTAATGTATTCAACGGCATCGTCATGATGAAACTACAGCAGGGAAAAGTGGTTTTCCGGCTACTGGTATTTTAGATCAACCACCCGAAACGTGCGCTCCGGGGCCGGACAAAAACACTAAAAAATCAATACATTCTGGTGCGACGGACGTTGTCCCGAGCCAGACGACGCAGATCACGTTTTACTGCTGCTGCAGACTTACGCTTGCGTTCCTGTGTTGGTTTTTCATAGAACTCACGGCGACGTGTTTCGGCCAGTACACCTGCTTTCTCACACGAACGCTTAAATCGACGTAGTGCATATTCAAAAGGCTCGTTTTCGCGAACTTTTACGCTTGGCATTGTTACTCCGGTATCTTAGTTATGCCCAAACTGGGCGTAGCCAGATATTTTAACCTTTATTTAGCAAGTCTTGCAAAGAAAAATCAAACTAAACTTGCAATCGCTACCGCGCCACCCCTGCGAGGGTCACCCGCGGCACGGAATTCCCCATTGGCAAGACGCTCGACCGCATGCACACCGCCAAAGAAAAGATTGATGCCTGGCCATTGTTCCACACCGGGCCATTCGGCCTCCAGGGCATCCAGTGCTGCACCGGAAAAACCTGGCTCCACATTCAGGTGGCCGCGCTCAAGGTGTAAGCGCGGTGCTTTTACCGCATCCTCCAGACTCATATCAAACTGCAGCATATTGGTCAGCACCTGCAATATCGCACTGCGGATACGGTTGGAACCACCGGAGCCCAGCGCGACCTGCGCGCCATCAGGCAAACGGGCGATGGCCGGTGTCATCATGGACGCCAGCCGCACGCCGGGGGGCATACGGTGGAACCCACTTGGGTTCAGGTCTTCTTCACCCATCATGTTATTCAGCATAATTCCGCTGCCGGGTAATACATAGGATGAGCCCTCGCCATTCGACAGGGTCAGGCTGGCGAGATTACCTTCAGCATCCGCCACGCTGATATGGGTGGTGCCACGCGAGGCAAGCGCGCCGGTCTGCAAGGTTTTTCGCCAATCCGAAAGACTTTCCTGCGACAGAATCCTCGCGGCAGTCTCATCATCCAGGCCGGATTCCAAACCATGACTTTTACGCACCAGGCTCGCAGCCTGCATCACGCGGCCCAATGCAAGCGCATGCAGGGCGCCACCCCGGTCCTTTTCGCCCCGACGGGGCGTTATTGAGCAGGGACAAGGCAAATACCGTCAGGCAACCACCGGGGGAAGGCGGACTGTTAACACTGATAATGGCGCCATGAGATTCAACCGTTATGGGTTTGCGCATGATGACCTCATACGATTTGAGATCGGCCGCGGTGATTAAACCGCCCCGTTGTTCACAGTCCCGCACCAGTTGCGCGGCAGGTTCACCCTCATAAAACCAACGCTCGCCGTGACTGGCCAGTGCCTCAAACGTATCCGCCAGGTCGGGGTTATAGATAAACTCACCAATTTCAGCCAAACGACCGGGAGCAAACATCGGGGTGGCAAAGGCCTTCGCCTCGGGCGTGGCTTCAATGATGGCTTTGAGAACCTCGTTGATATACTTCTGCAGCTTGTTGATTCGCACACCTTCACGGGCCAGGTAAACAGCGGGCTCTATAATTTTAGCCAGCGGCAAACGGCAGTGTGCCTTATGCACGGCAAACAGCCCTGCAACCACGCCCGGTACCGCGATCGAACCCATTCCTATATGGAACTCCTGGGTTGTCGTACCAAAATCTGCATCAATTGGATAAAAGTCGAGTTCGCCCGGGGTATTTGAACCCGTGGTTGCTGAAGGTGTCTGGGTGAAGAAATCAAAGACCCGTGCCTCACCCGCTGCTGTTTGCGACAGCAGAAACCCACCGCCGCCGAGGCTGGCCAGCATCGGTTCACATACGCACGCTGCACACATCGCGCCCAACGCAGCATCAAATGCATTACCGCCTTCTTCCAGCAAAATCCTGGCTGCTTTCGAGGTTTCTTTATGCCCCGATGCTGCAACCCCAAGGGGTTTTGTCAACGCCCGACTCCGATTAATAAACAGTGCACTATGGTAACTCAGCACCTGGTGCTATTAATGGTTTTATTGATCAAAAACAGAATTAAAACATTTAGCCAGCCTTGTGCATAAAGCAGTTTGGACCCACATGATTTACAATCCCTCAACCCGATTCTAAAGTGAAACCTCATGATCGTACTTGGCATCGAAACATCCTGTGACGAAACCGGCGTAGCGCTGTATGACTCAGACGCCGGTCTGCGGGCGCATGCATTGTTCAGCCAGGTGGATATCCACGCGGAATACGGTGGGGTCGTACCGGAAATTGCTTCACGTGATCATGTTCGCAAATTGCTGCCGCTGATTAACCAATGCCTGAGAAAAGCAGGATTGACACGCGATGATATCGACGCGGTTGCCTATACCGCGGGACCCGGGCTGATTGGCGCATTACTGGTCGGTACCGCAACCGGGCGCAGCATCGGCATGGCCCTTGGCGTACCCGCGCTGGCGGTAAATCACATGGAAGGTCACCTTTTGGCGCCGATGCTGGAAGATGAACATCCCGACGTGCCATTTGTAGCGCTGCTGGTATCAGGTGGTCACTCCATGCTGGTGGAAGTACGGGCCATCGGTGAATACAAGATCCTGGGTGAGACACTGGACGATTCAGCTGGCGAGGCCTTTGATAAAACCGCCAAGTTACTGGGCCTGGGTTATCCCGGTGGTCCGGCGCTCGCGAAGCTGGCCGAGCATGGCAATGCAGACCGCTTCAGGTTTCCGCGCCCGATGACCGACCGTCCCGGGCTGGATTTCAGTTTTAGCGGCCTGAAGACCCATACCCGTAATTTGTGGCTAAAAGGGGAAAAAGACGATGAAACCCGGGCTGACATTGCTGCGGGTTTTCAGCAGGCCGTGGTCGATACCCTGATGATCAAGTGCCGCCGCGCCATGCAGCAAACCCGCGCCCAACAACTGGTGATTGCCGGCGGGGTGGGCGCCAATCTTTCACTTCGGCAAACACTACAGCAGGCGGGCAAAAAGTATGGCTGGAAGGTTTCCTACCCGCGTCTCGAGTTTTGCACCGATAACGGCGCCATGATCGCCTTCGCCGGCTGCCAGCGCCTGATGGCGGGTGAGCAGACCGGACCGGTTTTGAAAGCTTATGCGCGCTGGTCACTGGACCAGTTGCCCCCATTGGGAACCACGGGTTCCTGAATCAATTTGGAGAACACACCGGCATGACCATGGACCGTGTATTTATCGAGGATTTACGTATCCAGACCGTGATCGGTATCTACGACTGGGAGCGCGAGATCACCCAGACCATCAGCATCGACCTGCAAATGGCTTTCGATATCAGCCGTGCGGCTGAAAGTGACGATATCGTAGACACGCTGGACTACAAGTCCGTGTCAAAACGTCTCATTCAGTTTGTCGAGGCCAGCGAGTTCCAGTTAGTCGAAGCGCTCGCAGATCATTGCGCCCGCATCGTACTCGATGAATTTCCGGTGAACTGGCTGCGTCTCAAACTGAGCAAGCCGGGTGCGGTGCGTGGCTCGAGTGCAGTGGGCGTCATTATTGAACGCGGAACAGCATAGTGCCTGTTAAAACTGACAAGGAACACACCTGATGAGCATCGCCTGGCTGGGTCTGGGTTCCAACGTAAACGCCGACACGCACATCCGTGCAGGCATCCGCGAACTCGAAAAGGACTTTGAAAACGTCACCCTTTCGCCGGTCTATACCAGCACAGCCGTTGGTTTTGAAGGCGATGACTTCATCAACCTGGTCGCAAGGGTAGAAACCGACATGCACCCGCTGGACCTGCGCGATTACCTGCGTCAGCTGGAAGACCGTTTTGGCCGCAAACGTGATGTTGCCAAATTTTCCGATCGTTCGCTGGATATCGACATTCTGCTGTATGACGACCTGGTGCTGCTGTCCCCGGTCCTGGAAATACCACGCGCCGAGATCCTGAAATTCTCGCACGTACTCAAACCCCTGGCCGATCTCGAGCCCGGGCTAATTCACCCCACCGAACTAAGGTCTATGTCAGACATCTGGAAAACGTCCGGAATGGACGACAGTTGTTTGCGTTTGTTAGAAGACTTCTAAAAAGCGCCAGCTACAAGCAACGTCATCCCCACGAAAACGGGGACCCCCATCAAAACAGCAAACACAAAACACAAAACACAAAACAGCGAGTTTAAATATTCAAACTCCGCCCGCCGTCCACTGCCAACACCTGGCCGGTGACATAGGGTGCATCCAACCCAAGGTAGACCACTGCCGAGGCAATGTCTTCGGGACTGCCGGCACGACCCATAACGGTTTTACTTAAAATGACCTGCTGGGTCGCCGAATTACTTTCCTGCTCGGGCCACAGAATTGCACCGGGCGCGACACCGTTTACACGTATTTGCGGGCCGAGTTCCTTGGACAGGGCGAGGGTCATCATCTGCAGGCCGGCCTTGGCCATGCAATAGACCGCGTGCCCGGGCATCGGCTTCACTGCATGCACATCCAGCAGATTAACCACGCTGCCAGCCGCAGTGACCAGTTCCGGCAAGAGGGCCTGTACCATGAAATACGGGCCACGCAGGTTGCTGTTCATCAGGTCATCCCACTGCTTAAGGCTCGTTTCCCCGACCGTTGTCGGGAAAAACTGGGAAGCGTTGTTAACCAGTAAATCCAATTGGCCGCTATGTGCCTTAACACGACCTGCAAGCCGGTCAATCTCTTCCATGTTGCCCAGGTCCGCCTGCACGGGGAAGGCGCTGTCGGGGCGCAGGGCGTTCAGCCTGTTAGCCAGTTCATCAACGGCCCCGCTACTGCTGTGGTAATGCAAAAACACGGTGAAACCACGCGTATGCAAAGTTTCCGCGATACAGGCACCAATCCGCCGGGCAGCCCCGGTAATCAGTGCAACTCTGGACATTGTTGATTCACTCACTGAAACTACCCGCCTATGTGCTCTGAAATATCAAAAGACATCCTGCCCGAACCGCCCGAAGAGCTCAAGCGTTTGAGTGCGGAACTCAGTGATCGAATTCATAAAAAAATAGATCAGGAAGGACCAATTTCATTTTCCCAGTACATGGAAATGGCGCTTTACGAACCTGGTTTGGGTTACTACAGTGCCGGTTTGCAGAAGTTTGGCGAAGGTGGTGACTTTGTCACGGCGCCACAGCTCGGCAATGTATTTGCACGCTGCCTCGCAAAGCAGGTCGAACAGGTCGCCGCCGGACTCGATCAATATGACATCGTTGAAGCCGGTGCCGGTAGCGGCATACTGGCTGCAGACCTGCTACTTGCCCTGGATGACACGCACCCACCGGCAGCTTACCGGATACTCGAGCGCAGCGCGCACCTGCGCCAGGTCCAAAAAGAAACCCTGCAGCGCCTGGTACCCGCGTGGATGGACAGGATTACCTGGCTGGATGAACCTCCCGAACAAGACTGGCAGGGTGTTTTTTTAGCCAATGAAGTGCTTGACGCCCTCACGGTAGAACGCTTTTGTGTGGGGACGGATGGTCCACAGCTAATGCAGGTTGCAGCGGGACCTGCTGGCTTTGAATGGCGCAAAGGATCCTGCCCGGAAAAACTGAGAATACAAATTCAGGCGCTCCTGGACGGGCTGGACCATGATCCTGCGCCAGGCTATTGCTCAGAAATCAATGCCAGTCTGCCGGATTGGTTACACGCGGTTACCACCGGCCTGCAAAAGGGCCTGGCCCTGTTTATTGATTATGGTTATACGCGTCGTGACTATTACCTGCCGCAGCGCAGCGACGGCACGCTGATCTGCCATTACCAGCACCGTGCACATAACGACCCTTTCAAATGGCCGGGCCTGACCGATATCAGTGCGTCAGTTGATTTTACCGCGCTGGCCGAATCTGCCGATCATTGCGGGTTGGAGGTGAATGGTTATACCACCCAGGCGATGTTTCTTATGGCCAGCGGTCTCGATGACGTGCTTGCCGGATTAGAGTCCCTGCCTGATAAGGAACGTATTGCAATGAATAGCCAGGTCCTGCGTCTGACGCTACCGGGTGAAATGGGTGAGCGATTCCAGGTCATGGCCTTGAGTCGTGGTCTGGATGAGGAAGTGAGCGAAGATCTGATTGGTTTTTCACTCACTGATCTCTGCCACCGCCTTTAGGCAAGCAGCAGATCACTTACCCACCCGGCGAATTCAGGTTTGCAATCGCTTCAACGCGGGCCTGACGCAGACGCTCGCCGACCTCGGGACCACTGACACCTTTGAGGTCCAGGTCTCTTGCACGGATGTCCGAAGCTGTTTGAAAAACCCGCTTCAGATGTTCACCTTGCGGATAGGGACGATCCTGTAAACCCTTGCGGCCACGGTAATCCGCCTCGCAGGCTGCCACAAAGTCCGGTAATAGCGCCGGTTGACGGAAGGCATCCAGTTTCTCCAGCAGACGCAGGGCAGTCAAAGGCCGTACTTCGAGCATACGGTGACACCTGAGGTGCAACAAACAGACTTTGCGCGCCAGGTCATGAACAGCATTTGGTACTTTAAATCGATGGCATACCGCATCGACAAGGGGTACACCAGCCACTTCGTGGCCCCGGTGCGATGGCAACTCCTCTGTGGGCGTAATCCCTTTACCCAGGTCATGTAACAAAACCGCGAATACGATGTCAGCCTCTCCCTTACCCAGGTCGGCGGCAACATCCAGGGCCATCAGCAAATGTGTGCCCGTATCGATTTCAGGATGATATTTTGCTGGCTGAGGAATACCAAACAGCCGGTTGACCTCGGGCAACAGCTCTTCCAGTGCACCGCAATCACGCAGCACCTCGACAAATGCCGATGGTGTATTGGTTTTCATCGCAAGTTCAATTTCCCGCCAGATACGCTCCGCGGCAAGGTGCTGAAGTTCACCCGACGCGGTGATATCGCGCATCAGCGTCAATGTTGATTCGTGCACGCGAAACCCTAACGAGGCGAAGCGCGCTGCAAAACGCGCAACACGCAGCACCCGCAATGGATCTTCCACGAAAGCATCGGAAACATGCCGCAAAACCCTTTGCTCAATATCTCGCTGGCCACCATAGGGATCAATCAGGTGGCCATCTTCATCGCGGGCGATCGCATTGATGGTCAGGTCGCGACGCTGAAGGTCTTCCTCCAGCGTGACACCAGGATGAAAATCCACTCTGAAGCCATGATAACCATGACCCTGCTTTTTCTCGGTGCGGGCCAGCGCATATTCCTCGCTATCATCCGGGTGCAGAAAAACCGGAAAGGAAGCGCCAACCTGCCTGAAGCCCTCATCCAGCATCTCGCGTGGTGTTCTGCCAACCACCACCCAATCCCGTTCCGATGTCTGAAGCCCCAGCAGCGCATCCCGGACCGCACCACCAACCAGGTAGCATTTGCCGGTTTTCAACGGCGCGGCTGACGTCGAAGCGCTTGCAGGCGGCGTTGCCGGGACGAACCGGCCAGGTAGTCCGGCACTACCAGTTCAATGGACTTCGGGTGTATATGGAAATAGTCAAAATCATTTTTACTACTGGTATTGTCAGTCTGTAATGACTGGTAGTTGTCCCAGGAAAAAGGCGCGCCGGGAACAAGGTTCATCACCATGGCCATCATGGCTGATAGTGGACCGGGCAAGCCGATAATCAGCCTGCGCTGCCCCTGTGTTTTTGCTGTCCAGGCGACCAGTTCTTTCAATGTGAAACTTTGCGGCCCGACCAACTCATAGCTTTTTCCCCAGGTCATCGGGTCTTCCAGTGAAGCTACCATCACGGCTGCCACGTCTTTTGCGTAGACGGGTTGCAGACGCGCCTTGGGGCAGGCCAAGGGCAACGCAGGTGTCATTTTCAACATGCCTGCAAATTGATTGAAAAAGTTGTCACCGCGGCCAAAAATAACCGAGGGTTGAAAAATAGTGGTATTCAAATCTTCAGCCGACCGCAAAAGCGTCTCGGCCTGGCCCTTGCTTTTCAGATAATGACTACTGCCCTTGCCTGCATTCAGCGCACTGAGGTGAAGCACTCTGTTAACACCCGACTTTTGGCAGGCTGCAATAATACTTTCAACCACGCTGACATGAACCTTTTGAAAGTCATCACTGCTTCCATTCAGGATGCCGGCCATACTGACCACTGCATCCGCACCGGCAAACTGTTCAGCCAGCCCATCGGGATCGTAAACATCAGCCTCGACCAGCTGAACCCCGGGCAACATACCCACACAACTGCGGCGATCAGCTGACCGGGTGAGCACGACACATTGGTGCTGATCGGCTGTGAGCGCGCGGAGAAGAAACCCACCGAAAAAACCACTCGCACCTATCAATACAATTCGCATGTCATTTCCTTATTGCCGTGTTATCAATTTTGGGACCCTGCACACCACCTCGGTGTCGCCATCGACGCCTATTTTACCGGATTCAATGTGAGGCATCCTGCCTGATATTCGTTTTACCGGCCCACCCAGCCGCCAGTCATAAATGGTCGTGAAGGCAAGCACCCTCGGAATGTAGTCACGTGTTTCAAAGTATGGCAGGGTTTCTACCCAGATCGCAGCCTCACCCTGCGAGCGCGTATCCAGCCAGCGCTGGACAGCATTGGGCCCGGCGTTATAAGCGCCCGACACCAGCACCGGGTTTTGATTGAAGTCCTCCAGCAGGTCCTGCATGTATGCCGTACCGATGGGCAGGTTTCCTGCAGCTGTTTTTAACTGGGCATTGCCTTTCCAGGGTAGCCCATGCTTTTTTGCCACCTGCTTACCGGTGGCCGGCGTAACCTGCATCAGCCCCAGGGCATTGGCGGAAGAGCGCGCTGTCTCAACCATCGCGCTCTCGGAACGGATAGTGCCATATACCCAGGCAGGGTCGAGCTGGTTGGCTGTAGCCGCTTTGGTTATGTCTGCTTCCCACAATAAGGGAAAACGCCACTCGTAGAGGTCTAAATCACCGCTATTTCCCAGCGCAAAAATTGCCCGGTCATACCAGTTCTCCCTGACTGCCAGCGCTGCAGCCGTCTTTAACTCAGAAACCGGAAGGCGCCTGGTCGCCAGTGACCATTCGGCCTGCGCCCAGCTATCCAGCCCGGCGCGCCTGAGTTCAAGTGCCCGCTTAAAATCATCCGCCCCGGCCATGTTCGTCACAGCGTCGGCATCTACACCGGGTTGACCAGGGCAAATGCTGTAACTCAGACCGAGCTCGTCGGCTGCCAGGAAGCCATAATAATTGGCGCGGGCTGATAGCTCCTGTAACAGTATTGACGGCGGTTTGACCTGTCCCGAACGCAAGCTGGCCTGTGCCAGCCAATACTGCCAACGATCATCGTTGCGCGTATCATCCGGCATTTGCTCAATCACGCTGACAACTGCCGGCCAGTCCTGTTGATTCAGCAGGAACCGCGCCCACCATTCAAGCAGCTGTGAGTCACGAAACAAAACGGGTACACGGGTCATTTGGGCAACCGTTTCGTCTTCCATTCCCACCGCAGAGTACAGGGCGATGTCACGCAGTAGCGTTGTCCTTTGCACCTCATCCCAATCAAAATGCTTATCCAGAATGTCAAATTTCTTCGCAGCCAGACCGGCATCCTTTCGTGCCAGCCATAGCAGAGAGGTCGCGGTAAGCATGCGGGTAATTTTGTTATCCGGCCAATTTCGTGCCCGCTCCAGCCGGGAATAGCCCGCGCGATTCAATCCACGCCAGTCTTCCAGCCAGCGGCGTTGATCCTTTGCCACGAAACGCGCCAGGTACAGGGCCAGGCTGCTGTTGTTCGCCTTGATAGCAAGGCCAATCCGCTCCCAGGCGAGGCTTTGTGTGATGCCGTCATTTTTCTTCAGCCAGGCAAATACCGGGTCGCATTCATCCGGTTGGGATTTACCGACAGCCCACAGCTTTTGTGCCTCGCTCAACACGCCTTCGGTTTGCTTCAAAATAATCCGGCCCCGGACCCGCTGGCATCTGAGCACGGTATCGCTTACCCCATCGGAATTTTCCACCAGGTCTGCCCAGCGTTTCTTTTTTGCCAGCGACCTCAACCACGCGGCACGTAAGCCCCCTGTAAATGCCCACTCCTCATGGCTATTTAAAAAGTCCTGCATTTCCTCCACAGGTATATCGCTGCGGCGTTTACGGTAGTCTTCATATTGAAGGTAGGGGAACAGAACGTAGCCCTGCAATTGGTCTTTAATCTGGCTAAAAGTGGCATGGTCACCTCTTTTTGCAGATTCCCAGGCAATGATAAATTGCTCACGCTCAGCGTCAGCTGTATTGCTCAATGCAGAGGCTGGAAAGGCAGACAGGACGACCAGAAAAGACAACAGACACACAAGCTGCCGCAACACGCGGGCATGGGTTATGCTTGTTTTTATATTGTAATTTATAGTCAATTTTTTTTATTCGATTCACAAACAATGGGAAAGTAGGAACCAATCTATGCAAAGGCAGCCTGCACGGCAAGTCAAATTGAAGTTTTTTTTAGACGAATACCAAAACTCGCATGATTTGGCTTGAGTACGCACTGACAGGGCTTTTTGCCGGTTTCCTGGCGGGCTATCTTGGTATTGGTGGCGGCCTGGTGCTGGTTCCAGCCTTGAGCTGGATATTCAGCCGTGATCCGGCCACGTCCCATATGGCCGTACAAATGGCCGTTGCAACCTCCCTGGCCACCATGCTCTTCACATCAATGAGTTCCTTGCTCGCTCATCACAAACGCGGTGCGATTCTGTGGTCACTTGTGCGGCAGATGATCCCGGGCTTGCTTGCCGGTGCGTTGCTTGGAAGCATCATTGCCGATCGTATCGGAAATGATGCGCTGGCCAATATTTTTGGCATTTTCGCACTCATTGTCGGTCTGCAGATGTTACGTGGAACGAGACCGGGTGGAAACAGCTCACTTCCGGGCTACTTTGCCATCACCGGCACGGGCGTGGGTATCGGCTCAATCTCCAGTCTGCTGGGTATCGGCGGGGGAAGCATGACCGTGCCCTGGCTGCTGTGGCATGGCCAGCGTGTCCAGAATGCCGTTGCTACCGCCGCGGCTTGCGGTTACCCGATTGCGGTCGCCGGCACACTGGGGTTTGTGGTTTTGGGGCTTGGTGCATCATCTGCACCATCCCTGGGTTATGTCCATCTACCGGCCCTGGCGGGTGTCGCCGTTTTCAGTGTTTTGGGTGCACCCCTGGGCGTGGCAGCGGTTCACCGCAGTTCCCCTTTACTGGCGAAACGTTTTTTTGCGGTATTCCTTTTGGTGGTCGCGGTGAAGATGTTTTTGCGCTGAAACCCCGGGGTCTTTCTCAAGCCCGGTCAACCGGCAAAATAATCGTGGTACAGGCACCACCCATGGTGGGGTTATGGATCGTGATACGACCATCATGCTCGCTGACAATTTTACGGCAAATAGCCAAACCAAGACCGCTGCCGCTGGCCTTGAAAGTCACGTATGGCTCAAATGGTTTTTCCAACACCATGGCAGGATAACCAGGGCCCCGGTCGCTGACTTCCAGTTCCAGCCATTTTTTACCAGCCTGCGTAATCAGGCGGGTGCGTATGTTCACCTCGGCATGCTGTTCCTTTGCCACGGCCTCGCTGGAATTAACAATCAGGTTGTGCAACAACTGCCGAATCTGTCCACCGTCTGCCGACAAACCCGCGGGACCGGCGATCAGTTTCAGGTTGAACTGCACGCGCTGGTCTTCATGCTGATAAAGCGCAACGACCTCCTTGATCAATTGATCCAGCACGATGGGGGCTCGCACAAGCTGCGGACCCTGGGCGTAGTCACCAAACGCATCAACCAATTCACGCAATGCCTCAACCTGTGACACGATGGTACCGGTCGCGCTGTCGAGCATTTTGCCGTCTTTTTCATCCAGCTTGGTCATGAGTTTCATACGCAAACGCTCTGCCGACAGCCGAATCGGTGTCAACGGGTTTTTAACCTCGTGCGCCAACCGGCGTGCAACCTCAGCCCAGGCCGCTTCGCGCTGGGCCTGGTTGAGTATGGTGACATCATCAAACACAACGACCGCACCACCGGCGTGACTGATCTCTTTGCCCAGGCGGGAGCCTCGCACCAGCAACACCAGTGTTTGGCCGTGCACCTGCAAACGGATTTCCCGTTTCCAGTCACCGGTACCCCGCTTCAATTGACGCCAGATTAACGCAAACAACGGGGCTAAAAGTGGTGCTTTCTCAGAGCGCTCTAACAATTTCTGACCCGTAAAAAACCCGTTGGGCACACCCAGTATATGTGTGGCTGCAGCGTTGGCTGTCACCACATTCTGATCGTCGTCGATGGTCAAAACACCCGAGGTCAAACTGCCCAGCACCCGCTCAAGATATTCGCTTTGTGACTGTAGTTGTGACCTGCTCTGTTCGGCCTCCTGGCTTGCACTGGTGAGCGCTTCGGTCATTTCATTGAACGACTGCACCAAAAAGCCCAGTTCATCACGGGTCTCGACATGGACTTCATGGGTCAGATCACCGGAGGCAATTTCACGGGTTGCCTGGGCCAGTTTCGAAATGGGTGTGACCAGTTTACGGGCAACGTTCAAAGCTGCGAGTATGGCCAGCAATACCGTTAACAACAAAACCAGCGACAGAATCAGGATAAAGCTTTGCTTGAGTGGTTCACGGAGAAAACTCAGGTTCTGATAACGGTGGTACTCCTTTTCAATTTGATTGGCCAACTGGGTGATCGATTCCGGCAGTGGGTAAATTGCCTGTAGCAGGTACCCTTGCCGGCCTGGAGCCCCATATGGCAAGCGCTGTATGACGCGAATACGCAAAATACCATCGTCAACCGGCTCTGCCGCCGCATACTCTCCCCTGTCCAGGGCTTGTAATAAAGCATAATCGCCCGGTCGCTCAGTCAGGTCAGCAAGTATGTTGATGTTTGCACTGGCAACCATCCTGCCATCGCTTTCCATGACTGACAGCTCAAGCGGACCCCGGGCACTGACATTGGCCAATAATGTGCGGCGTACTGCATCGACATCTTCACCCGGGTTATCGATCTCCCGAATCAGGCGACGTACCTGGTTACGTACCTCCAGCGTCCGGTTTTCTAAAAACTGCTGACCCAATTCCAGTGAATCAGCCAGCGCGGCTTCAACGCCGACGTCAAACCAGCTGTCGACGGTACGGGTCAGGAAATAGGCGGAGAAAAAGTAGACAATTAGTGCTGGCGGCAGTGACAAGACCAGGAAATACCTTACCCAACGTGCGGACAGCATGGCCCCGGGCGCATGCTCCCTGACTTTTTTGGTCAACGATATGACACGGTGAATAATAGCGGCTGTTACGACCAGCAACGCGAAAACGGTCAGTACCAATACCCATACATAGGGCTGGCTCAAACCACTGGCATCCTGCTGAACATTACTGACCAGCACCAGTGAAACAAGCAACACCACCAGCGCCACCGTCACCGGTAAAACCCTCAGCACCAGTCGTCTTACACGTTTACGCTGAAAGGCCATGTTGACCACTCCGAGTCATGTCGCCACTGTGATGAAAACCAGGCAGGTAACTGCATGGGGGTTGGCAAACGTCTTTCGTCCAGGCTGATGCGGGTGCGTAATTCATAGCTACCTGAAGGTAGCGGGCCGGTTGGCATTTGCACGGTAAAATTATTCATGGCTGCAAGCATGTGGCGTAAACGCGAAAATGCTCTCGACTCCCCGGTTTCTGATTCCGACAACTGGAATCGCTCACTCAGCGGCAGGTAACGAAGCTGAAAATCCCTTGCCTCGTTATGCGTAACGATCAAATTATTGTCACTACGCAATTGTAATTCCAACCTGATCGTCAGCGTTACACCATGCTCCAAAGCCTCACGTGCCTGGGTGCTTAGCTCCAGGTCCTGTTGCAGGCGAACATCCAGCGCCTGGTAGACAGGTCTTACCGTCACGTCGTTGATAATGAAGCCATAGTCAAGCGCACCGGTTTGGCCACAACCGGCGAGGGTGATCATCGCGAGGCTAAGCAGACTTGCGTAAAACCGCATAATAAAACCCATCCATCTGGGCTTCCCCCGGCAGAACCTGGCACCCGAAGGGATCAGCCTGACCCCAGGCCACGGCAGGAACTTCCACCATCGCATCCGCATGACGCCCCACAAAACCTTCGATTTGCTGACTGTTTTCACACTTGAACACAGAACAGGTGGCATAAACGAGGATACCGCCGGGTTCAAGCAAGGGCCATAATGCGGCCAGCAGATCAGCTTGTGTCTTCACCACCGAATCCACCTGTTCACGGTTACGAAGCCATTTGATTTCCGGGTGCCTGCGGATAACACCGCTTGCGCTGCAAGGTGCATCGAGGAGAATTTTGTTGAATTTCTCTCCTTTCCACCAGCTTTCAACATCCATCGCATCAGCCACTAATGTTTCGGCCTTCAAACTCAGGCGGTCCAGATTTTGATTGATTTGTTCAACACGCTGCGCCTGTCTGTCCAGCACGGTCAATTGTATTGCCGGGCAGCTTTCCAGCAGGTGGGCTGTTTTACCACCCGGTGCTGCACAGGCATCAAGAAACCGGTCACCGGGTTGTGGACTTAGCAAATCTCTTGCCAATTGTGCGGCAGGATCCTGAACGGACAACCAGCCTTTCTCAAAACCCGGAATTTTCACGACAGCCGCTGGCGGACTGATACTGATGGCGTCTCGCGCAAATGCATGCTCGCTGACGTTAAATCCCGCGTCTTTCAGATCCTTTAGAAGCGCGGCCTCATCTGCTTTTTGACGATTGATCCTCAACCATAAAGGTGCCTGTTGATTATTTGCGCTGATGATGTCCTGCCATTGATCGGGCCAGTCCTGCTGTATCTGCTTTAACATCCAGGACGGATGTGCGAATTGTTTTCCAGCCGTTTCCATCCGCTGCAACAGGGTTTCCTGCTCACGCTGAAAGCGTCTAAGGACAGCATTGACCAGTCCAACCGCCCAGGGCTTGCCCAGCATACGCGCACATTCCGCGGTCTCATTGACCGCAGCATGACTGGCGGTATGATCATGCCAAAGCTGCTGCAAACCCAGCAATACCAAGCGTTGCACCTCGCACTCACGTTTCTTAAGTGGTTTATCCAGCAATTCAGCGGCCAACCACTCAAGCGCGCTCAGCCAGCGTAATACCCCATAGGTCAAATTTCGTGCAAACGCATTATCACGGCTATCTTTAACACGCGAAAACGCTTCGCAATCACCCAGGTTCCTGTTCTTATCCAGCACCTCCGACAGTGCATGGATCGCGGCTATACGCGGATTTTGCAGGTTCTTTTTAAATTTGGACAAGTTTCACCGGGGCTGAGGCCTGTTTGCATTGAGAAATTGCTCGACCGTCACTCGCTGACCGCCCGGGCGTTGTAATTCCAGAATTTTCAGTGATTTTTTTGCAGTACTTATCACCATCGACTGCCGGTCGGTAAACACAAAACCGGGAGCATTATCCGCTATATCATCCACTACTTCGGCTTTCCAGATACGCAAACGCTGACCGTCTATCTCACACCATGCCACCGGCCAGGGGTTAAAAGCCTGCACCCTGCGTTGCAATACATCGGCAGGTTGATTCCAGTCCAACTCAGCTTCGGCTTTACTCAGCTTATGGGCATAGACGGCCTTGGATTCATCCTGGACGGCCGCTTGCGGAAGCTCACCTTTGATGAGCATTCTAATGCAATCCGTCAATGCCCGTGCACCCAGGTCGGCCAGGCGGTCGTGCAGGCTCGCCGCTGTATCCTGTGACCCGACAGGCGTCGTAAGACACTGGTATACAGGGCCGGTATCGAGTGTGACCTCCATCTGCATGATACATACACCGGTTTGCCCATCACCGGCCTCAATGGCTCTTTGGATGGGCGCAGCACCACGCCAGCGCGGTAACAAAGAGGCATGAATATTCCAACATCCGTGCGGCGGCAAGGCCAACAGGCTCGCCGGAATCATCAGGCCGTAAGCGACCACGACCATTAAATCCGGTTGCAATTCCGCCAGTTTTTCCTGCCAGCCAGGGTCCTTCAGACTCTGCGGCTGCAATACGTCCAGCTTGTTCTCAAGTGCCAGTTGCTTAACCGGGCTGGCACGTAACCGCTTACCACGGCCGGCTGGCCGGTCAGGCTGGGTGAGCACCGCAACGATCTCGCAACCCTCGTTTATGAGGGCCTGCAATGGCGGCAAAGCGAATTCCGGTGTGCCGGCAAACAGGACACGCAGGGGTGGTTTCTGATTGTTCACGATCAGATCACCAGGTGTTCCTCGGCTTCTTTTGCAGCTACTTTTCGCTGTTTTTCCAGCTTTTTTCTCACCATATTTCTTTTCAATGGTGACAAATAATCCACAAAAAGACGGCCCACCAGGTGGTCCATTTCGTGCTGAACACACACGGCATGCAGTCCTTCAAGCTGTTCTTCGAATGAATTTCCGTCTGAATCCTGTGCGCGAACCGTTATGTTTTCGGCACGCCTTACACTGGCATAAATACCCGGAACGGACAGGCATCCTTCTTCGTGATCCTGTTCACCCGCGCTTTCAACGATTTGCGGGTTGATATACACACGAGGTTGATCCTGATTTTCGCTGACATCCAGTACCAGCAAGCGTTTGTGGACGTTCACCTGGGTTGCCGCAAGCCCGATTCCATTCGCCGAATACATCGTTTCCGTCATGTCTTCGACCAGTTTTTTCAGCGCTTCATCAAAGTTTTTTACCTCGCTCGCAACCGTGGTCAAACGCGGATCGGGAAATTCTAAAATGTTCAGTTTTGCCATATGGTTCTGTACCTGATAAATAATTTACGTGAACTTTTGCACCGCACGAATTATGATAGCTAATGACGAACTATGTTCGCCAGTGAAGAATAATGACCGCATCGGTCAAAATGGCTGGATGCCTATTATATGGGGAAAGGAATGTGATTAAGAAAATTTTTCACCTGATCCTGGTGGCGATGTTGGCAAGTACCGCGATGGCACAGGATGTGTCAGTGCGTGCCGACCACCCAGATGAATACGTGGTCGTGAAGGGCGACACTCTTTGGGATATTTCAGGAAAATTCCTGGAACAACCGTGGCAGTGGCCAGCAATTTGGCATGCCAACCCTCAGATTGAAAATCCGCACCTGATCTATCCAGGCGACCGCATTTCGCTAGTTTATATTGACGGCCAGCCCAGGTTAGTCGTGAATGGCGGCAAGCAGACCAAGCGTTTGTCACCCGGCATTCGCAAGTCACCACGCGAAGCGATACCACCAATCGACTGGTCGGCTATCGAGCACTTTGTTACCAATGCCCGTGTACTCATGCCCGGAACTTTTTCTGATCTGCCCTATGTCGTGGCCAATGAGAGCCAACGACACATGGCCGCAGAACGGGATTTTACATATGTTCGGGGTCTTGACGGACGTGTCGGCGAGGAATTTGCCATCGTCCGGATGCGTAACATCTATTATGATGACAATGGCGTAATGCAGAGAGGAAAGCATCACCGCTATGCCGAACACTGGCGTACCGAGGATGAGTACCCGGATGATATCTGGAATGCGACCTTGTCATGGCGGAAAAAAGATCCGCCGGTACTGGGTTATGAGTTCTGGGATATCGCAGTAGGACGACTGCTGAAACAAGGTGATCCCGCTATCCTGGAAATCCAGGGCGGTCGCACCGAGGTCAAAGAAGGTGATTTCATACTGCCGATTGATGACCATGATTATCCAGAGCAGTTGTTACCCCATGCGATGGATTCAGTTCCGGAAGGAATGGAAGTCATCGCCCTGACCCAGGCCAGGTACGGTGCCGGTCACTACCAGATCGTAGCGATCAGTGGTGGTGAAAATCAGGGAGTGGAACCCGGCCATGTATTTTCGGCGTTCCGCCCGGGCAAGAGAATTCAGGATGAAGTGAAATACCCAACCGGTAGTTTCGCTGACCAGAAAACACTGAATGGCGACAAGGTAACACTACCGGATCAGTACAGTGCCCATATCCTGGTATTCAGGGTCTTTGATGAGGTGAGTTACGCCATCATCATGAACGGCAAACGTCCGGTCCGTGAACGTGACATTCTGAAGCACCCGGACGAGACAATTTAAACTTACCAGGAACTTATCGGCCTTGACCGAAAAGCCCCTGGCATCACAAAGGGGGCTGTTACGAAACAACGTGACTGGTTAGTAATTCTGAATGCGCCCTCGCTCGGGGGCGCATCTCTTATCAAGCTTATGGACGCACTGGGCGGAGCCTCGGCCGTGGCTGCAGCCAGTAGGCGGGACCTGACACGCTTTGGCCTGTCAGACGAAGCAGCATCCGCTATTACCCACCCGGACGAAGCGAAGATCGAATCAGACCTGCACTGGCTTGCTGACGCAAACCACCACCTTTTGTGTTGGGACGATGATGACTACCCCATCCTGTTGCGGCGTATCAGCCAGCCGCCCGCTGCCTTGTTTATAGATGGTGACCCAGGTTGCCTGTGGCAGCCTCAAATTGCGGTGATCGGCAGCCGTAACCCTACTGCAGGCGGGCTTGATCATGCCCGTGACTTTGCCGCCACGCTTGCGCGCCAGGGCATGACCATCACCAGCGGTCTGGCCAGCGGTATTGATACGGCAAGCCACATGGCAGCCATGGATGTGGGTGCATTAACCATCGCCGTTAACGGCACAGGTCTGGACAAGGTCTATCCGCGCAGCAGTCTTGGTGTTGCCGAGCGTATCCGGACACAAGGCGCCATGGTGTCGGAATTACCACTGGGCTCACCACCAAAACGCCAGCATTTCCCGTCCCGCAACAGGATCATCTCAGGTTTAAGCCTGGCTGTTTTAGTCATTGAGGCCGGCCTCAACAGCGGCACCCTGATAACTGCACGTAAAGCTGCAGAACAGGGACGCGATGTATTCGCCTTGCCCGGCTCGCTGAACAATCCCATGGCGAAAGGTTGCCACCGCCTTATCCGGGAGGGCGCGCGACTGGTGGAAACAACATCTGACATCATGCAGGAACTGGGTCCGGTCGCCGCAGAACTTCAAATGGAGATTCGTCAACGGCTAGACCTTGCTGATGACAGCCCGGAAAAACCGGTCAAGATTCAACAAACCCTGTTGGACGATAGCGACTATCGCAGTGTGTGGGGTGTCCTGTCCTTTGATCCCAAGCCCGTGGACGTCATCATTGAACAAACAGGCTTCAGTGCCCGTGAAATATCCTCCATGCTTTTGATGATGGAGCTCAAAGGCCTGATAAAAAATCATGGTAACGGCCGATATGTACGTGTTTGAGCTTGAAAATGCTGTTTGAGGCCCAAACTGCGACAGGTGTATCTTGGGTTAATTTCTCAATTTGATTCACTATTCCGACAGTGTTCGGCGTAAATGTGCATTGACGCTGGGATCAGTCTCAGCCATGCTGTGACCATAAACCGGAGAGGATTTCGACGGGTAAGCGCCACGGCAAACTACCGGTCAATAGTAATAAAAGGCCTGATAATGAAAGAAAATGTACTCGACGTGCTGATGTTTCTCTTTGAGAATTATTTGTACGACGAACCCGAAGAAACACCCGACAGAGACTCTTTAGAGGAAAACCTTCACCAGGCGGGTTTCACCAATGGTGAAATACAAAAGGCCTTTAATTGGCTGGACGGCCTGGCGGAACAGCGCCACCAACCAGACCTGTTTCAGGATAACAACCGGCCCATTCGTGTTTATGTCGAATCAGAGATCGCGCGACTGGACACCGAGTGCCGGGACTTCCTGATGTACCTCGAAAACATTGGTATCGTGGATGCTCAGCGTCGCGAACTGGTTCTTGACCGCGTGTTGGCTTTGGAAACCGATGAAATTGCCCTGGAAGATGTGAAGTGGGTTGTACTGATGGTGCTGTTCAACCAACCGGGTCAGGAAGCAAATTTTGCCTGGATGGAAGATTTGATGTTTGACACTGAACAGGAATATCGGCACTAATAATATAGGGGGGCCGACCAATACATGCGGTCCGACTGTTACTAATAACTCTACCAACTGGAGAAATATGCCATCCGAAGCAGCTCTGCCTTGCAGGTAGATGGCATTTGTTTGAACTGAAATATGGCTAAAAACCTACTCATTGTTGAATCGCCGGCTAAGGCGAAAACCATTAACAGGTACCTTGGAAGTGATTTCGAGGTGCTTGCCTCCTATGGTCATGTGCGTGATCTGCCGTCCAAGGACGGTGCCGTCGATACCGACAATGATTTCAATATGCGTTATGAACTGAGCGAAGGCAGCAAGAAGCATGTCGATGCAATTGTAAAAGCGACGAGAAAGGCTGAGGCGGTCTACCTCGCAACCGATCTCGACCGCGAGGGTGAGGCCATATCCTGGCACATTTACGAGATTCTTAAAGACAAGAAACTGACTGAGAAAATTCCCTTTTACCGGGTTGAATTCTCGGAGATTACAAAGCATGCCATCCAGGAAGCGGTGGCCAATCCACGCGAGCTTTCAATGGACCTCGTAAATGCACAGCAAGCAAGACGTGCGCTTGACCACTTGGTCGGATTTAATCTGTCACCATTGCTCTGGAAAAAAATAAAGCCCGGGTTGTCCGCAGGCAGGGTTCAAAGCCCGGCTTTGCGTATGATCGTTGAACGGGAACGCGAAATCGAAGCATTCAAGGCCCAGGAATACTGGACGATTGAAGCTGACCTGAAAAAAGCCGACCACGCATTTTCAGCCAACCTGGTGCGTCTGGACGGTGAAAAATACCGCCAGTTCGATATCCAGGACGAAGAACGGGCAACCGCTGTCCGCGATCAGCTACTCGCTGATGCCAACGGCCAGCTAAAGGCGGACCGGATTACCCGTAAAGAACGAAAACGCCGGCCTGCACCACCATTTATAACATCGACATTACAGCAGGACGCCTCGCGAAAACTCAGGTTCTCAGCGCAGAAAACCATGCGCACGGCGCAATCCCTGTATGAAGGAATCGAGATCAATGGGGAAACTGAAGGTCTGATCACCTATATGCGTACCGATTCGGTCATGCTCTCCAATGATGCGCTGGCCGATATCCGCGCACAGATCGTCGATCAATTTGGCCCGGACTATTTGCCAGAGAAGGCAAATTTCTATAAGACCAAATCAAAAAATGCCCAGGAAGCACATGAGGCGATTCGCCCGACCTCCGCCAGGCTGGTGCCTGAAAAAATCAAAAAAAGCCTGACCAGCGACCAGTTCCGTCTCTATGAACTGATCTGGAAACGCACCCTCGCCTGCCAGATGACGCCGGCAAAAATGGATACGGTTGCGGTTGAGTTTGACTGTGGTGCGAAGGCCAGCTTCCGTGCCAATGGCTCAGTTATTACATTCCCCGGCTTTCTTGCCGCCTATGAAGTATCAAAACCTGAAAGCGACAAGAAAAACGAAAGCCAGCTTCCGGATATGAAAGAAGGCGACGTTCTGAAGCTTGAAGAAATCCGGTCTGAACAGCATTTCACAGAGCCACCACCCCGATACTCCGAGGCCAGCCTTGTCAAGGCCATGGAGGAATATGGTATCGGCAGGCCATCAACCTATGCCAGCATCATGTCGACGCTGGTAAGAAGGTATTACGTCGAGCTGGAAAACCGCCGCTTCAGGCCCACCAATACGGGCCGGGTCGTGGAACGCTTTCTTGAAAACCACTTCAATGAATACGTGGACTACGAGTTCACCGCTCGCCTGGAAGACGAGCTGGATGAAGTTTCCCGTGGTGAGCTGGACTGGGTGCCATTGCTTAGATCATTCTGGAAGCCTTTTAGCGAGAGGGTGACCAGGAAAGGTGAGGATGTCGATGCCCGCGAAGCGAAGGGCACACGTATTTTGGGCACAGATCCAAAATCCGGCAAACCATTATCTGTCCGTCTTGGCCGTTATGGACCCCACGCCCAGATCGGCACAATGGATGATGAAGAGAAACCTGCTTTTGCAGGTCTCAGGCCCGGGCAGAACCTCGAGACCATAACCTTCGAAGAGGCGCTTGAATTATTTAAGTTGCCACGCGAACTGGGTGTAACACCCGAAGGCGAAAAAGTGTTTGCCTCAATCGGACGTTTTGGCCCGTTCATCCGCTTTGACAAAAAATTTGTCTCATTGAAAGATATCGACCCGCATGA
Source organism: uncultured Gammaproteobacteria bacterium (assembly GCA_963759155.1). GTDB lineage: Bacteria > Pseudomonadota > Gammaproteobacteria > Xanthomonadales > SZUA-36 > SZUA-36. The sequence goes on from CAVWXX010000001.1 coordinate 344,191, forward strand.
AGTCACGCTGGAACAGGCACTGGTGTTGATCGCAGAGAAAAAAGAATTCGAAGCCAACCGCATCATCAAAACATTTGAGGGCACTGATATCCAGGTTTTGCGCGGTCGTTATGGGCCGTACATTACCGATGGCAATAAAAATGCGCGTATGCCAAAAGATCGCGAACCGGAATCACTGACACAGGCAGAGTGTGAAGAGTTAATCGCGGCAGCACCCGATCGTAAGCGCGGCAAAAAGAAAACGGCTAAGAAAAAAGTAGCCAAAAAGAAAGCGACGCGCAAAAAGACAAGCGGTAAAAAGAAAACCAGCAAAAAGAAAACAACCAAGAAGAAAACCGCAAAAAAGAAAACTGCAAAGAAATGATTAACGGCCGTCAAAGTACCAGCTAACCATGATTGTCCAATCACTGCTCGACACTGCCACAGCGGTAGAACGGCTTCAGGCTGGTCTTGTCATTGCCTACCCCACAGAAGCTGTTTTCGGGCTGGGTTGTGACCCGGCCAATGAATCAGCTGTTCGCAAGCTTTTATTACTCAAGGGTCGCCACGAATCCGCTGGCCTGGTCCTGATCGCAAGTGAGTTTTCGCAACTGAAACCCTGGATCGCCGACGTTAAAAAAGCACTGGTGGAAAAAGCCATGCAAACCTGGCCGGGCCCTGTAACCTGGCTATTCCCGCGCGCCGCAGGTGTTCCCGATTACGTTGCGGGCAAGCATAAAACGGTCGCTGTACGCATAACTGCCCACGAACCCAGCCGAAAACTATGCACGGCCTTTGGTTCAGCACTGGTTTCAACAAGCGCAAATCACACATCCGCCGAACCAGCCCGCAGCGCGGAAGAGGTGCAGTCATATTTTGGCTCCGGCATCGCCGGCATTCTCGCCGGCGACCTGGGTAGCGGTGACAAGCCCAGTGAAATACGTGACCTTGTGAGCAGCAAAATCATCAGACAGGGCTAAACCTGCCTACATCACCTGAATGGATTAAATTATGTCAATTGAACGGGTTAAAGAATATTTGCTCGGACTACAGGACGATATCTGTCTTGGTCTGGAGAATGCAGACGGCGAGACTCGTTTCGAAGAAGATCTGTGGCAACGCGAAGCAGGGGGTGGAGGCCGAACACGGGTTCTCGAACAGGGCGCTGTCTTTGAGCAGGCAGGCGTCAATTTCTCACACGTCTTTGGCAACCGTCTCCCACCATCGGCAACCGCAGCAAGACCCGAACTCGAAGGCCGTGATTTTCAGGCGATGGGTATTTCACTCGTCATTCACCCACGAAACCCCTATGTGCCGACCAGCCACGCCAATATTCGATTCTTCATCGCCAACAAGCCCGGTGCTGAAGCGGGTGACGAAGATGGTTCAATATGGTGGTTTGGCGGCGGCTACGACCTGACGCCCTACTACCCGAACCTGGAAGATGTGGTCCACTGGCACAAAACCGTCAAGGATACCTGTGATCCGTTTGGTGACGATGTCTATCCCCGTTACAAAAAATGGTGCGATGATTATTTCTACCTGAAGCACCGCAATGAAACCCGTGGTGTTGGCGGTTTGTTTTTCGACGACCTGAACGAATGGGGTTTCGAGCGCTGTTTTGATTTCATGCAAACCATCGGCAACAGCTATCTGCCAGCCTACTTACCCATCGTGGAGAATCGCAAGGGCACGGCATACGGTGAACGTGAACGGGCGTTCCAACTTTACCGACGCGGCCGTTACGTCGAATTTAACCTGGTCTACGACCGGGGAACCCTCTTTGGCCTGCAGTCAGGTGGCCGCACCGAGTCGATACTGATGTCACTCCCGCCGGTGGTTAACTGGCGATACAACTACCAGCCTGAAGAAGGTTCTGCCGAAGCGGAACTGAATAACTACCTTAGACCGCGGGATTGGTTGCAAGAAACGGCCTGAAACTCAAGTTATGAATTCCCGATTTGTGATGGAGATTCCGTTAGTTCGCTTTTGATGCTGAAGCTTTCTTTCTGCAGAGCTGGAGATGCCGGGAAGTCCATTGTCTTATCGGGAAAGGTGCCGTGCGCGAGCCAGTATAACGAATAATTCTGGAGCCATGCTTACTGGATTCTGCACGGAGGGGGACGCTGCGATGTGTATTGTCTTACCAGGACTCGCTCAAGCACGTCCTGTGTCGCTCGATACTCGGCTTCCTGCCTCGTACGGTCCTGCTAAGACAATACACACCCCAGCTCAACATCAAACGACGTGCATCTCTCAAGAACACTAAACCCAAGCTTTTTGCATAAAGCCTGCCACGCTACTAAGTTCAGGTACTAGCGACCATACCTGCCAGAAACCATTGACACCCGCATTGGTGCAGAGCCGAGGGGGTGCAGTAGCTTATGCCGGGACCTTGAGCGACAGGGATGTCGCGACAGAGCCTATAGGGACATACTCGCGGCGTGTCCCGGCATAAGCTACTGCATGGCCTTGGCTTCCCCAATGAGCAATGGTTTTTAACCGTTTAGTCCTGACACAAGGTACCGCAAAGCCTCGGCTTCCCGATCAATCAAAAAACGGTACTGTTAACCAATAACATAGCTGTGCAAAGCACACAATCGCACCGCGCATCCTGTGCTTAACCGTTCATGGCCCAGGCCAACCTCTCGACCGGTTCCGGTCTCACCGTCTCCTGAACATAAAAAAACCCCACCGGAAAACCGGCGGGGTTCAAAAATGGTGTCGGTTTGGGGGAAATGACCGATACCGTGGTTCGCTAAGGGATGCGAACCGGACTGTTAGTGAACAGTCATAAATTAAGACAGGTTTGTAATTATTTGGTTCAAATGCGTAGTTAAATTTTCAATGAAAATTCCGGTTGATATCTTGCACTAGTGCGCTGTATCCCAGTCCTTTCCGGAACCAACGTCCACGACAAGCGGTACGTCCAGTTTTGCCGCAGCCGACATATGTTCAACGATCGCATCAGACACTAAAGCAAGCTGGCCTTCTTCCACTTCCAGTACCAGCTCATCGTGCACCTGCATCACCAGTCTTGCGCCCGGCTTCTCGGTCTGCAGCCAATGGTCCACCTTGATCATGGCAATCTTGATAATATCCGCCGCTGTTCCCTGCATCGGGGCATTGATGGCGGCGCGCTCTGCTCCCTGGCGACGCATCATATTGCTGGCATTGATCTCCGGCAAATACAGGCGACGGCCGAACAGGGTTTCAACATAGCCTTTTTCACGTGCCTGCTCACGGGTTTCCTCCATAAAGACCCGCACATCCGGATAGCGTGCGAAATACGTATCCATGTATTCCTGTGCCTCGGGACGGCTGATATCCAGCTGTCGACCGAGTCCGAAGGCTGACATGCCGTACATCAGTCCAAAATTGATCGCCTTGGCCGCACGGCGCTGATCATCCGTCACCTTTTCATAGTCTGCGCCAAATACCTCACCCGCCGTCGCCCGGTGAACATCAACACCATCATGGAAGGCCTTGAGCAATCCCTTGTCCCCGGACAGGTGAGCCATGATACGCAGTTCGATCTGGGAGTAATCGGCTGCCAGTATGATGCTGCCTTTCGGTGCGACAAAGGCCGTACGTATTTTGCGCCCCTGTGGTGTGCGTATGGGGATGTTTTGCAGGTTGGGGTTGGATGAAGAAAGCCTTCCTGTTGCCGCAACCGCCTGGTGATAGGAGGTATGTACACGCCCGGTATGCGGGTTTATCTGCTCGGGAAGTTTATCGGTGTAGGTTGATTTGAGCTTGGAAATCGACCGGTTTTCAAGAATCAGTTTAGGTAGTTCATAATCCACAGCCAGTTCTTTCAACACGTCTTCGGCTGTGGATGGCTGACCTTTGGGTGTCTTGCGGATGACCGGCAGCTCAAGTTTTTCAAAGAGTATCTGCTGTAATTGTTTGGGAGAACCCAGGTTGAACGGCTGACCGGCAGCCTGGTGTGCCTGTTCTTCCAACTCCAACATGCGTTTGGCCAACTCACTACTCTGCTGACGCAATGTTGCGCCATCAATCAACACACCGGTCTGCTCCATTCTGGCCAGCACCGGTATCAGCGGGATTTCAATTTCTTCTAACACCTTTTCAAGGGCAGGCTCAGCCTGAAGCTTCGGCCACAGGTGCTGATGCAATCGCAATGTGATGTCGGCGTCCTCAGCCGCGTAATGACCGGCATCTTCAATCGAGACCTGGCTGAAAGGTATCTGCTTGGCGCCCTTACCGGCGATATCTTCGTAGTGGGTGGTCTTGTGACCCAGGTACTTAAGCGCCAATGAGTCCATATCGTGACGACTGCCGGTGCTATTGAGCACGTAGGATTCGAGCATGGTGTCAAAGGCAACACCCTGCACCGCTAAATCGTAGCGTGACAGGACATTCATGTCGTACTTGATGTGCTGACCCACCTTTTTGGGTGATTCGTCCTCCAGGAGCGGTCTGAGAGCCTGCAAAACCATGTCACGGTCAAGTTGGCCGGGGACACCCGGGTAATTGTGACCCACCGGTATGTAAACTGCTTCAAAGGCATCGATGGCAAAACTCAGCCCCACCAGCTCTGCCTGCATCGGATCAAGACTGGTCGTTTCAGTATCAAAAGCGATCAGATCAGCGTTCTGAAGCTTGTCCAGCCACTGATTAAAACGCGGCATGTCGAGAATCGTGGTGTAAACCGGTTCTTTACCTTTGGCCTGGGGTGTTTCTTCAGTGCCAAGTTCCCGTAACCAGCTGTTGAACTCGTTACGCTGCAGAAATTCACGCAGGGCAACTTCATCTACAGGTCCGCGTTTTAGTTGGTCGACATCAAGATCAAGGTCCAGATCTCCGCGGATAGTGGCCAAATCCTTTGAAAGCGGCAGGGTTTCAAGCGCCTCGCGCAGGTACTCACCGATCTTACCTTTCATATCCGGGGCATTCGCGATTACGCCATCCAGATCCTGCCAGTTGTTCAGCCACTTGGCAGCCGTTTTTGGACCGCACTTCTCTACCCCGGGAATGTTGTCCGCCTTGTCACCTGTCAATGCCAGGTAATCGACGATCTGCTCCGGTGTCACGCCAAATTTTTCCACCACGCCATCGGCATCCATGGATGTATCGGTCATCGTGTTGACCAGTGACACGTGGTCATTGACCAATTGGGCCATGTCCTTGTCGCCGGTTGAGATCACACAGTTGATTTTCTGATCTGTAGCACGGTTTGCCAGGGTACCGATGACATCGTCGGCTTCAACACCCGGCACCTCGATCAGTGGCAGACCCATCAAGCGGACAATCTCATGAATCGACTCTACCTGCTGCCTGAGTTCCAGCGGCATCGGCGGACGATTGGCCTTGTATTCGGCATACATCTCGTGGCGAAACGTCGGGCCTTTTGCATCGAAAACCACCGCGATATTGTCTGATTCCGCGTCTTTGAGCAGACGCCGCAACATATTGGCCACACCAAGCAGGGCACCCGTTGGCTCACCTGCCGAATTGGTCAGGTTGGGTAGTGCATGGTACGCACGATAGATATAGGACGAACCATCGACCAGGTAGAGAGTATTATTTGTGCTCATGCAACATTTCTTCCAGATTCAGTTATTCGGGTCTGTTATGCTGAGAGTATATAGAATCAGCTACCGATAGATTATTAATTTGCTGTTGATGGAGCAATGCGAATGAAGCAAAAATGGATAAGTGTGCTGGCCCTTGGCTCATTGATCTGCGGGTTGGCGGTGGCGCAGGAGGAAGCGACAGAAAACGTTGACCCCGCAGCACCACCACCGATAGTACCCATCCCCCCCAAAGTACCCGGTGAAGAGCTCGAACCCAGTGTTGTGATTACCGAAAGGGAAGGCCAGCGTATTGAAGAATACATGCAAAATGGCCGTGTCTACATGGTCAAAATCACCCCTGTAAAAGGACCTGCCTATTATTACCTTGATGAAGATGGTGATGGTGAGCTTGAGTTACGGGAGTCCGACCGCAAACTGAACCCGGTGCAACCGGTGTACTGGAAGCTCAAAGAGTGGTGACATCACCCGCACAGGAGCCACCTGTGCACTTAGCGGCGTTGCGTAGTTTTATCGCACTGTCCGGCAAAGCCACCGCCTGGCTGACGCTCGTCATGGTTTTGCTGACATTCACCATCGTGGTACTTCGTTATGGTTATAACATGGGCTGGATCTGGCTACAGGAATCGTTGACCTACCTTCATGTCGCCGTTTTCAGCGTGGCTGCCGCATGGGCTTTGCAACAGGACGGGCATGTTCGTGTCGATATTTTTTATGCGGGTATGACAGTCAAAAGCCGCGCCCGTGTCGACTTGCTGGGCACACTGATATTCCTTGTTCCCTTTTGTGTTTTTATCCTGGTTATCTCCTGGCCATACGTGGCAAATTCCTGGAAGCTACTGGAATCTTCAAGGGAGGCCGGTGGGTTGCCACTGGTGTTTCTGCTCAAGTCACTCATCCTGGTGATGCCCGCGTTATTGCTTTGTCAGGCCATTATCAACATCACAGACGCATGGAAAACCCTGCGTACTGAACCTGGCACCTGAGCCATGACGCCCGAACGCGTCACCCGGGTCGATGCGGTACTGGCGCAACGCCAACCTGATCTGACCGTGTTTGCAGAGAACCTGCACAAACCCAAAAACTTCTCGGCCATGGTTCGAAACTGTGACGCCGTGGGTATCAATGAAATGCATGTATCACCGGGTGAGAATAGTCTCCGCACCCACTGGAAAACCTCCCAGGGAGCCGAGAAATGGGTATATATCAATACCCACGACAGTACACAGAGTAGCTGCACCTATCTGAAATCAAAAGGTTTTCAACTGGTAGCAGCACATTTGAGTGATGACGCGATAGATTTTCGAGACTTTGATTACACCCAACCCACAGCCCTTGTCATGGGCTCCGAGTTATTTGGTGTCAGCGATGAGACCCTGTCTTTTGTCGACCAGCAGATCACCATACCGATGATGGGTGTAACCCAGTCCCTGAACGTTTCGGTGGCTTGCGCGATCGTGCTCTACGAAGCACAACGCCAAAGACAGGCTGCAGGCATGTATGACCAATGCCGCCTGGATGATGAAACGCTCGCACGGCAACGATTTGAGTGGCTACACCCGGTGCTCACTAGCTATTGTAGAAAACATCGACTTCCTTATCCGTCTCTGGACGAAGCAGGTGATTTGGCAGAACCGATGCCAAGAGCGAAACCCTGATCATTCTCTACTTATTACTCTCTATTTCTTTTCTTTAAGCAATCCAGCGAGACCTGCAAACGGGCTATGCGTGGCTGAGCTTTCTTGTGTCTCAGATTCGAGATGACCATAGGCCGCGTCGATCAACCGGGAGTGTTCGTTATCGTGGCAATAAACACAAAGTAGCTCCCAGTTACTACCATCCTGCGGGTTGTTGTCGTGGTTGTGGTCACGATGATGAACCGTAAGCTCCTGCAGGTTCTCCCTGGTGAACTCACGTACACAGCGACCACAAACCCAGGGGTACATTTTAAGCGCCTTCGCCCGGTATCCCTTCTCACGTTCATCAGTGGCCTTGCGTGCCTCGGCGACGATTCTGTCGAGATTTTTTGATGATTTTTCTGCTGTCATAACTGCCCTCTTCTCAAACTGCGTCGCGTCGAAGGACATCAATAACAGAACGGGTTTCCGGCTGTTCACCCGTCCAGATGGAAAAACTTTTTGCGGCCTGCTCCACCAACATACCCAGGCCATCAAGATAGGGCCATCGCATTTCTTCACACAGTCGCTTTAACGGCAGGCTGGCTTTGAAATAGTTCATGTCATAGCAAAGTGCATCTGGCGCGAAAACCGAGCCTGGCAACGGTGGCGCCTCACCGTGATGCCCCAGTGAGGTGGCATTGATCACCAGGTCAAAAGTGCCTTTTGAAGACAGGTCAGCCCAGCCCGTAACAGAGACTTTTCCCCCGGAGTCGAAGCGTTCCGACAGGGCCTGAGCACGATCCAGGTTGCGATTGACCAGCAAAACCTCCGAGGGGCCTTGTGCCAGCAAAGCACCCAAGATACCCGCCGCCGCACCCCCGGCCCCAAGAACAAGCACACGTTTGCCGGCAAGGTTTATTCCATGATTCCCGGTCAAATCAGTGATGAGCCCGGCGCCATCAGTGGTATACGCAAACCACCCTGATGATTGACGAACAAGGGTATTGGCAGCCTGCGCCAGGGTGACTTCCGGTGATGAACCCGAAGCCAACTGCCATGCATCCCGTTTGAATGGCAAAGTGACATTGCATCCCATGCCACCTGTGAGTCGAAAAGCATCCAGCGCCCCGGGGAACTCATTGACATCGGGTTCTATCAGCCGATACTCAATTTTCAACCCGAACTGTGCCGCAAACCGACGGTGTATCGCCGGGGATAAAGATGATTTTACCGGTTGCCCGAACAGCGCCAGCTTGATCAGTTCTTTTCCCTGATCCACGCTGCTGCCTGTAATGCAAAGTACGTCAATATGCCATCTGCGCCGGCCCGCTTGATACTGGTAAGGGCCTCCATCACGACAGATTTTTCATCCAGCCAACCATTGATGGTTGCCGCTTTGAGCATCGCATACTCACCGGACACCTGGTAAACATAGGTTGGCGCACCAAAGGTGTCCTTCACTCGCCGAACGATGTCAAGGTAGGGTAAACCCGGTTTGACCATGACCATATCCGCACCCTCATCAAGGTCCAGTTCCACTTCCGAAATAGCCTCATCGGAATTAGCCGGATCCATCTGGTAGGTATATTTGTTACCTCCACCCAGTGCACCCGCAGAACCAACTGCATCCCTGAACGGGCCATAGAACGAAGAGGCATATTTGGCCGAGTAAGCCAGGATTCGTGTATTGATATAACCCGCAGCTTCCAGAGCATCGCGAATCTCACCAATGCGGCCATCCATCATGTCTGATGGCGCTACGATATCGGCACCCGCCTGTGCGTGTGAGACTGCCTGCTTGACCAGGGCAACCACGGTTTCATCATTCACGATGTAACCCTGTTCGTTCATCAGGCCGTCCTGCCCGTGACTGGTAAAAGGATCAAGGGCCACATCCGTCATGACACCCAGCTCCGGGTAAGCTTTTTTCAGTGCACGTACCGCCCGTTGTGCAAGCCCATCGGGGTTCCAGGCTTCACAGGCATCGTCCGTTTTGGCTTCCGGTGCTGTTACCGGAAAAAGTGCGATGGCCGGAACACCCAGGCGAACACATTCTCCAGCCTGGACAAGCAAACGGTCGATGCTCATACGTTCGACACCCGGCATGGACGCCACCTTTTCGGTGCAGTCTTCACCTTCGATAACAAATACCGGCCAGATTAAATCATCCGGTGTTACGACGGTTTCACGCATCAGGCGACGGGAAAAATCATCTGCGCGCATACGGCGCATACGGGTAGAAGGAAAACTCATGTTATTGGTCCTTTAAAAATAGTGTGTGAATTTTAACTCTCTTTCTCATCGTACTCATACCAGACGCTCAGTTTTTCTACCAGTTCCGCAAGTCCGGCTTTATTGAGGGAAGAAAACACCTGGGCGCTGGCGATGTCAGGCAAATCGCGTTGTATCTTGAGCAAGGTAGACTGTGCCGGTCCGCGTTTGAGTTTATCTGACTTGGTCAGCAATATATGGCAGGGTATTTCCGCTGCCTCGCACCACTCCAGCATTTGCTGATCAAACTCACGCATCGGGTGACGGATATCCATCACCAGCACAACACCGCGCAAACACTTGCGTGTTTTGAAATAGCGTGCCATGACATTCCGCCAATGCTCTTTTAGCTTCAGGGGAACCTTGGCGTAACCATATCCGGGTAAATCGGCTATACGCCGGTTTTCGTCCAGCTCGAAGATAACAATTTGCTGGGTACGACCCGGCGTTTTACTGGTACGGGCAAGAGACTTTTGATCTGTTAATGTGTTGATTGCACTGGATTTACCTGCATTTGACCGACCCGCAATAGCGACCTCAATTCCTTGATCTCCCGGCAGTTGCTTCAACTCGTGGGCATTGAGTACATAGCTGGCAACCCGGAAAGGGTTCTTCATTTTCATTGTTTGTTTCTCACATTTTTATATCTTAGCGCTGGAACGATCGTTACGAAAACGGGATAATAAGCGCCCATTTCGGTCATTGTACGCAAACATTCCTGGAGAGTACGAAATGAAGCAATTATTGCAATTCGCGATCGGCCTGTCGCTGCTGGTCTCTTTACCTGTTCTGGCATTGGGTGATGCCGCTGCCGGACAAGGCAAATCTGCCATATGTGCAGCCTGTCACGGCGCAGACGGCAACAGTGTTGTGCCAAACTGGCCCAAACTGGCCGGTCAACACGCAGATTACCTGCAACGCCAATTTGACTTGATCAAGGCCGGTAGCCGACCCGTTCCGGAGATGGCCGGCATCGTCATCGGCATTTCCGATCAGGACATGGCTGACATTGCAGCCTATTTTTCCAGCCAGACCACCAGCGCCGGACTCACCGATGAGTCATTACGTGCCGCCGGCGAACTGCTTTACCGGGGCGGCAATGCCGATACCGACATACCCGCTTGCATGTCCTGCCATGGTCCGGCAGGCGAAGGTAACCCGCTTTCCGGTTACCCGAGTCTTGCAGGCCAACACACGGTCTATTCTGAAAAAATGCTGACCGGCTTCCGGTCCGGTACGACCTGGGGCGCGGATGACGCCAGCAGCAAGATCATGACCGATGTGGCCAAGCGGATGACCGATGAGGAAATCAAGGCTGTGGCCAGTTATATCCAGGGTCTGCACGCCGTTAACGAATAAGCCCGAAACGGCAGTGCGGAACAATAAGCTTCTGTAGTGGTCTGTATGCCGACAAGAAACCATATGTGGAGAAGTAAATAATGATTCAAAAAGTAATATTGGCACTAGGCCTGCTGCTCGGCAGCCAGTTGGCGATGGCCCAGGCAGAGCCTTACCAGGAAGGCGTTCATTACTTCAAGATAGACCAGGTTCCAGCCGACACCGGTTCCGGCACCGTCGAAGTGACTGAACTCTTCAGCTATGGCTGTTCTCATTGCAATACCTTTGAGCCCTATCTGGAAAGCTGGAATCAGACCAAGCCTGACAACGTCGTATTTAACCGTATAGCCGTTGCCTTTGGTCGAAAAGCATGGGAAATGATGGCCCGCGCCTATATTACGACCGAGATGCTGGGTATTGCTGACGAAAGTCACATGGCGATGATGGATGCGATCTGGAAAGAAAAGAGACAGTTTCGCACCGTGGATGAACTGGCAGAGTTTTACACTCAATTCGGCATTGAAAAATCGGCCTTCCTGTCAAACTTCCAGTCATTTGCTGCCGACAGCACACTGCGTAAAAGTCAGCGTGATGTACAGCTTTTTGGCATAACCGGCACACCAAGCCTTGTTGTCAATCGTAAGTACAGGGTCACCAGCAACAAGAACGTCAGGGGCTTCAATGAAATGCTGGACATCGTAGACTACCTTGTAAGCAAAGAGACAGTTTCTCCATAAGACCCTATCCGGGGCTCACACCATTGGGCCACCATCGTTTATGTCGTTCCCGCACCGGCGGGAACGTTCCCCAAAACCGTTTCAAGTGCCATTGCCTGGCAATTCTTTAGTCATATTTGCTGTTGACTCAAGCACGCATAAGAGTATTCTGTTGTTTCCTTACCACATCAAATTAAAAACTTATGTCGCAAGCCCAAATCCTGGTCGTTGATGACGAACCCGATATCCGGCAGCTCGTACAGGAAATCCTCGAGGATGAGGGTTATATCGTGCAGGTTGCGAAAGATGGCGAAAACGCACGTCTGGTCTATGCGCAGCAGAAGCCAGACCTGGTTTTGCTGGATATCTGGATGCCGGATATTGACGGCATTTCGTTGTTAAAAGAATGGTCTGCTGCTGGAGGCCTGGAATCACAGGTCGTGATCATGTCGGGTCACGGCACGCTTGAAACCGCTGTGGAGGCCACCCGCCTGGGTGCTTTTGATTTTGTCCAAAAACCGCTATCGCTGGCCAAGTTGCTGGCAACCGTGCGAAAAGCACTTGAGTCAAGGCCACAACCCAAAATAACAGATGCACTTGGTCAGGAGGCGTTGCCGGTAGAACCGCTGGGCAACAGCCCGGTCATGCAATTGTTGCGCAACAGTGCAAAACAGGCTGCCAACAACGCATCGCCGGTGATGATTACAGGAGAGAGTGGAAGCGGTCGGGAAACCCTGGCGCGTTATATTCATCACCTGTCCTCAACAGGCGGTAAAATGTTTACGCTGGATCATGCGCAGGCAGGTGGTGAAAATGCCTGTAGCTACCTGTTTGGCTCTGTTTTGAATAACCAGGTGGTGGAGGGTTTGCTGGATATAGCAAGTGGTGGCGTACTGTTCATACCAAAATTGCAAAGACTGCCTGCCAATACGCTTGAGCTATTAAATATCGCCGTTGAAGCAAATGGATACACACCCGAGGGTGGCACGGTTTTCAAGCCCCTTGGATGCCGTATTATTTGCAGTGCCGCAGACAACCTGGAACAACTGGTTAAAGAAAAGCGCTTGCCCGGCCCCTTGTATTTTCACCTGAATGTACTGCCTTTAAGGGTTCCGGCCCTGCGTGAAAGACCTGAAGATATTCCAGAGCTGATCAGGTACTTTTCCGACTGGTTTCCAAATCATGAGAACCTGCCTTACCGGTCATTTTCAGTGTCCGTCCAAAACCAGATGCGCAACCATAGCTGGCCCGGAAATGTACGCGAACTACGCAACCTGATACAACGGCTGCTGGTGCTTGGCAGTCAAGGCGAGGTTTCGGTTCAGGAAGTTGAAGATGCCCTGAATCAAAGTGCCGCCAGTTTGGATTCGTCCGAATCCGGTAATGAAGGGCTGTATCACGACGGCTTGCTCGATATGCCGCTGCGGGAAGCGCGTGAACAGTTTGAAAGGGATTACCTGATCTATCAGTTAAAAAAGGCCGGGGGCAGTGTGGGCAAGTTATCCGAATCAGTGGGTATGGAAAGGACCCACCTGTATCGCAAGCTCAGGTCACTTGGTATTGACCCGAAAGTAGTGAGTAACTCATGAGAATAGTCATTCTTGGTGCAGGACAGGTTGGTTCCACCGTTGCCAGTGCATTGGTCCACGAAGACAATGACATCACCATTGTTGATAAGGATGAGCAACGACTCAAGGAACTGCAGGATCAGTTGGATATCCGCAGCGTGCTTGGTTACGCTTCGCACCCCAAGGTGATGGAGCGTGCGGGTATTGAAGATGCAGACCTCGTTATTGCCTTGACCAGCTCCGATGAAGTGAACATGGTGGCCTGCCAGATTGCCTATACGCTTTACAATGTACCCACCCGAATTGCACGTGTTCGCGCGGCTGCTTATACCGACAGGGTAGAGCTATTCCACCGCGAACATTCGCCTGTCGATGTTCTTATAAGTCCTGAATTATTGCTAACCCAGTATATCTCCAACCTGATTGAGTACCCTGGAACCTCACAGGTCATGGATTTCGCGGATGGAAGGGCCCAGCTTGTAGCAACAGAGGCGGAGGCCGGTGGCTTGCTGGTCGGACAAAAGCTTTATACGCTGGCTCACCATATGCCGGGCCAGTCAGATGCACGCCTCGCCGCCATTTATCGCAAAGGAAGATTGATCCTGCCGGAAGGCAGTACCGTCATCGAGGAAAACGATACCGTTTTCTTCCTTGCTGCAACACGCGACATTCCCGCTGTCATGAAAGAACTCAGGCCAATAGATAACCCCATCCGGCGCGTGATTCTCGCCGGCGGTGGAAATATTGGTAAAAACCTGGCGAGACAACTTGAACGCGATCATCACGTGAAAGTCATCGAACGTGACCCCATCCGGGCTGAGTCGATTGCTGAGGAATTGTCCAAGACCATCGTTCTGGTCGGGGATTGCACAGACTCCGGTCTGTTGAGGGAAGAATCGATAGAAAGCACCGATGTCTACTGCGTGCTGACCAATGACGATGCGGCCAATATCCTGTCAGCTTTGCAGGCCAAGCGCATGGGTGCAAAGAAAGTTATTGCGATCATTAACCGGCCCTCCTATGTCGACCTGATGGAGTCCGGCACCATTGATATCGCTGTCTCACCGCAGCAAATTACCATCGGCTCCCTGCTGGCACACATCCGTCGGGGCAGTATCGATCGAGTGCATTCACTCAGGGGAGGTGATGCTGAGGCCATCGAGGCTATTGCGATTGGTGACAGGCGCAGCTCAAAGGTCGTGGGGCGTTCTCTTGAAGAACTATCCCTGCCCCAGGGGACGACCATTGTTGGTATCGTCCGGGGTGAAGACGTCATCATTGCTCACCATGACACCGTTATAGAGGAACATGACCACGTCCTGCTTTTTGTTCCGGACAAGAAACAAATCCATGCCGTTGAGCGACTATTCCAGGTTAAAGCAGCCTTTATATGAAGCACCGTAGAACATCAACGGTTCAACGGATAATTGGTTTCCTTATCGCCAGTGCCAGTTTGATGATGATTCCACCGGCTCTCGTTTCCTTGTGGTACAGGGATGGAACTGCCGAGCTATTTCTGGTCAGCGCCGTCATCCTGTTTTTTGCCGGTATGGCAATTTTCCTGCCTGTACGTCATATGCGCGAGGAATTGCGCCTGCGTGACGGCTTCCTCGTCGTCGTCGCCTGCTGGCTTTCACTCGTGTTTGTCGGAGCCCTGCCCTTTTTGTTACTGGACAAGCCCGAAATCTCTTATGTAGACGCCGTATTCGAGTCCATGTCAGCACTGACAACAACCGGCGCCACTATCCTGAAGAATATCGATGAGTTGCCACGTGGCATCCTGTATTACCGCCAGCAACTTCAGTGGCTGGGTGGACTCGGTATCGTCGTTCTGGCCGTCGCCATCATGCCCATGCTGCGTATTGGCGGCATGCAATTGTACCGGGCGGAAACACCGGGACCGATGAAAGACAGCAAACTGACACCACGTATTACCGAAACCGCGAAGGCGCTTTGGTTAATTTACCTGGGTATAACGATACTATGCGCGCTGGCGTACTGGCTCGGCGGTATGACGCTTTTCGATGCCGTCGGTCATGCATTCAGCACGGTTGCCATCGGTGGAATGTCGACGCATGATGCCGGTTTTACCCACTTCAATAGCCCAACGCTTGAAATCATCGCGACATTCTTCATGGTGGTTGCCGGAATCAATTTTGCGATTCACTTCAGTGCCTGGAAACGAGCCAGTTCACAGCCATATTTTCAAGATCCGGAGCTGAAAGTCTATGCATCGCTGTTACTCGGCTTCGCCGCTCTGACCACCATTGCACTCTACATGAACGGCACTTATGGTTCGGTTGCTGAATCTGCACGTTTCGCGACCTTCCAGGTGGTTTCCGTCATGACCACCACCGGTTTCAGCTCAGCTGAATTTTCGGTCTGGCCCGGTTTTATACCCATCATGCTGATCTGTATTGCATTCATCGGCGGGTGTGCCGGCAGCACCTGTGGTGGCATGAAGGTGATCCGCATCATGCTCTTATACCGACAGGCCAGTCGCGAGATCCGTCGACTTATCCATCCCCATGCTGTCATTCCGGTCAAAATCGGCGGCAGGAAAACATCGCCAACGGTCATGGATGCAGTCTGGGGTTTCTTTTTTCTTTATGTGGCCAGTTTCGTCATGATTACCATCGCCCTCAACGGTGTGGGTGTTGATCCGGTAACCGCCTACGCTGCAGCGGCAGCTTGCATTACCAACCTTGGCCCGGGTCTGGGTGAAGTCAGCGCCAACTATGCCAGCCTGAACTCGACCGCTAAAGTTATTTTAAGCTTTGCAATGCTGATGGGCAGGCTTGAAATTTTCACACTGCTTGTGCTGTTTTCACCCGCTTTTTGGCGGAGCTGATCAAGCTGGCTGAATCAGGTCAACCTGGACTGCCGGGAAGCGTTGCACTTCCCGACAAATCCAGCTGAAAGGTCGAACAAGCAATGCTTGCGGGACTTATTTACCAGTCATCTCCAAGGTAAAAGTCGTCACCGTCATCAAATTGCATATAAAGCTCTTTGAGCTCTCTCCTCCGTTCGATTTTTCGACGGGCACTAACCCGATCGGAAGCACCTTCCCAATCGGCACTATAAATATCTCTTGAAAGGTTTTTAGACCTGTCATCGCTTTCATCGAAGTCGAAATCATAGTCTTCGAAATCGTAATCATCATAATCGTCAGATTCAAAATCCTTTGTCCTGGGCTTGTATTTGGTACCCATTTCCACTTCTCCAATATGAGGCAAAAGGCTCTCAAACCGAATTGAAAATCTTTTTTATCTTTATGTCAAGATTATTTTTACAAATCAGGTTTAAACTGCAGAACGCGAAAGCACGCTCTAATGACTATTGAAAGGCAACTATTGCTTGCCGGCCTAGGCATCACGAGAACCTGACTTATAAATATATGTCTTAATGCAAAGATATATGATACATGCCATAAACGGGGTATAATTGGTGCAATGATAAAAGACGCAATTGACGAACTTCAGAATGACTGGGGCACACAGAGGCCTGACCTGAATACCGAGCCGATGGGGGTCGTGCTGCGCATCCAGGCGCTTGCAAAGATTCTCGGAGACCAAACCGCTGTAACCCTGCAGACCTTTGATCTGCAATGGTGGCAATACGATGTGCTTTCCAGTCTCCGGCGCCAGGGTAAACCATTTATCATGACCGCCACTGAACTCGCTGATTCTGCCATGCTCACATCGGGCGCGATGACAAACCGCATTGACCGCCTGGAAGAGGATGGCCTGGTTCGCAGGATCCGTGACGACAATGACGGGCGTCGCGTACTGGTTCAGCTGACCAATGAGGGCATCAGCCTGGTCGAAGAAGCCACCGAGGCAAGATTTGAAACAGCCGAGGATGCACTGGATAGCTTAAGCACCCAGCAGAGAGACGCCCTCAGCGACCTGCTAAGACTGTTATTAAAAAACCAGGACGACTGACCAGTTGGGGTCCTTTAATAAGTCAATTCACAGGCGCTAGCCTCTCCCGCGTGTTCGCGTCCTGCCCTCTTTCGCATTCTTTGCGATAAACTCGATTATCATCCCGGCGACATTTTTGCCAGTCGCGTTTTCAATACCTTCAAGCCCCGGACTGGAGTTGACTTCAAGCACCACCGGCCCATGATTGGAGCGGAGTAAATCAACACCGGCCACATTCAGACCCATCACCTTGGCAGAACGAATAGCGGTCGAGCGCTCCTCTGGCGTAATCTTGATCAGGCTGGCAGAGCCGCCGCGATGGAGATTCGAGCGAAACTCGCCTTCTTTACCCTGTCTTTTCATGGCGGCCACCACCTTGTCACCAATAACGAGACAGCGAATATCGGCACCGCCGGCCTCCTTGATGTACTCCTGCACCATGAAGTTTGCTTTTAAACCCCTGAATGCTTCAATCACGCTCTCAGCAGCCTTCTTCGTTTCGGCGAGAACAACGCCAACCCCCTGGGTACCTTCCAGCAATTTGATAACAACCGGCGCGCCGCCCACAAAATCGAGCAGATCATCGGTGTCATCCGGCGAGTTTGCAAAACCGGTGACAGGCAGCCCGATTCCCCTGCGTGCCAGCAACTGCGACGCCCGTAACTTGTCGCGGGATCGCGTAATCGCGACAGACTCATTCACAGAGTAGATACCCATCATCTCGAATTGACGAACCACGGCGGTGCCATAAAAGGAAACAGAAGCACCGATCCTCGGGATGATGGCATCAATCCCTACTAACGCCTCCCCCTTGTAGTGAACAGCCGGCCGGTGACTTGTTATATTCATATAACAGCGTCTGTGATCAATCACCGATACTTCGTGACCATGCTCTTTAGCGGCCTCAACCAGTCGCTTTGTCGAGTAAAGCCGCGGGTTTGTAGACAAGATTCCTATTTTCATTTTTCATCCATTTTAGTGGTGCCAAAGGCCTGATGAGGCTAATGGTCGTATATTGAAGTAAATTCCTCGACCCGGTCTTCGGCTCTGGAAATACTTTTAAATTCAGCGATATTGAAAAGTGCGTCACCTTCGTGAGCCAGGGGCAAATTGCTGCGGCCGATCACTATACCATCAAAGGGTGCCACCATGACCTCGGAAGAGTCGCCCAGCGGGTCGTTTATCGACGCCAGACGCTGACCTTCTGCAACACTGCTCCCCAATTGGACATTGGTATTAAAAATCCCGCTGGCCGAGCGCCCTGACCCATCGTGTCGAACGCGCCAGCAGCGGTTTTACCTGCGTCCTGGCAGGACGCTTTGCGGGTAACATGCCTACGGCGCGCATGACGTTGAGAACCCCCCGCACGCCCGCCTTGATGCACATCTCATCGAAACGCAGCGCTTCACCGGCTTCGTAAATAAGTACCGGCACACCCGAGTCGGCAACACAAGCGCGCAGAGAGTTATCGCGGATATTCGCATTGATAACAACGGGAACCCCAAAACAGCTTGCCAGTTCGAGTGTTTTCTGATCATCAAGGTTGCCACGGATTTGCGGCAGATTAGAGCGATTGATCGCACCGGTGTGAAGATCAATACCATAGTCTGCCTTGGAAACGATTTGAGTGAAGAACGTATTGGCCAGACGCCCTGCCACCGACCCCTTGGCACTGCCAGGAAATGAACGGTTAAGGTCTCTCCGGTCAGGCAAATAACGTGATTGGTTCAAAAAGCCATGGACATTCACGATGGGAACCGCGATCAGCGTGCCCCGAATAGACTTCAGCACCTTGAGACGTAACAACCTGCGAACTATCTCAACGCCATTAAGCTCGTCACCGTGGATAGCTGCCGACACAAACATAACCGGGCCCGCTTTGCGCCCACAGATAACCTGCACCGGCATACTCAGCGACGTTGAGGTGTAAAGATCGGCCACCGGCAGGCTAATATTCACCCGCTGCCCGGGATTGACTATTATGTCGCCAATCGGAAATGGTTTGTTTACTGCCATTGTTGTTTATTCCTGATGAACTTTCAGGCCGGGTTTTTTACCGGTCGTATACGATCTGGATGGATCTACCATTGCAACACCTTTCATCGCAGTACGTCCCAACAGCATCCGGAACATCATGTTATCTCGCGCGGTCAGTGTCATTTCAATGGGCCATGACCAGGGCCCGATGTTTAAAAGCGTCATGATAATCAAGCGTTGCTCCCTGTGACCACCAGAATCCGTCACGCTCCTTTCATCGACAATATCGGCGACACAGGTGACAATCTTTTCGGAATCTCTTTGTGTCGGGTGAATTTTAAACCTGACCCGGTCAATTCCCCGCTCTGAAAAAGTATCAAGCTCGAACGCGTGCAAAGCAGACGTTCTGGCGCCGGTATCCACCTTGGCCTTGATGGCGTGAAGACCCAGTTCGGGTAAACCGACCCACTCCCGCCAACCCAGTGTTAGTTTTTTGTCGGGCTTCATGAGCCAAAATTCCTGTGTATTAAAAGGGTTTCACACTAGAAAACGACAATCCGGCTCAAACAACTGATAGCCGTGGATGCGGTTAAGTGCGAGATAACAGAAAAAGCATCACTTACTGTATAGTCCTGAACGATAAAGGGAAGTGTTTTTTTCAAACATTTACAAAATATCTTCAAAAGCATAAGTCGTGTGAGCTAAAGACCATTTGGCATTCTTGAGTGAAATTTTGAAGCCAGGCTTAGCTTTCGTAACATCGAACGTTTCTTATACCGATGGCCTTGCATGCGCTGCAGGATGTCATCCAGCATTTCTACCGCTTCGATGATGTGATCACCCTTGTTAAGCATCACCACTTCAGCCTCCTGCGCCATGGCGGCATCGGTCACCTCGGCTCGCGATGCATGACCATGCTTGGTCAGGCCTTCCAGCACCTGGGTTGCCCAGATCACTGGCACATGCGCCGCCTCGCATACCCATAACATTTCTTCCTGGACCTCGGACATGCGCTCAAAACCACACTCAACAGCCAGGTCACCACGAGCGATCATGACCCCACAGGCAGGGAATTTCAGGGCCTCGAGCAGGATGGCAGGCAGGTTGGCAAACCCCCTCTTGGTCTCGATCTTCAGCACCGCGCCAATGTCTTCCCGACCCAGTTTGCGCAAGTGCTGGTGCAATGCACTGACATCATCAGGACTATTGGTAAACGACAAACCAATCATGTCGGCGTGACGCGCCGCAAATGCCAGGTCCTGCAAATCCTTGGTGCTGAGCGCAGCCAGTTTCAGGTCCGTATCAGGCAGGTTGACACCCCGGTTGCCCTCGAGCTTTTCAACCGGTTTACGGGTATGGGTGATACGAATCTGTAACTGCTCCGCTTCCCGTTTTTCGACAATGCCGCCGATACGCCCATCGTCAAAGAAAATCGGTTCACCCAGCCGAACATCACGATACACCTCGGGGATAGCCAGGGAGACCTTACCCGGGTTAAGCAACTCACCATCACTGTCATGAAAAGCGGGCTTTCCCGGTTCGACTTTTGCTGACATGAACAACACATCACCCTTTCGGATCAGGCAGACGCTGTCCTCGGGCGGCAAACCGGAGATTTCTATCTCTGCCCCGGGATTACCCAATGGATCACGTGTTTGCAGGACGGTACCGTTGGCAACATAACAGGTTTTTTTTGATTCGGCCCAGCATCCGTCAGCACGCTTCTCCCTTATTCTCCAGGTTCTCTTTGAACCTCGCACATCCTTGAAACTTATCTGATTGCCCGCTTTCAGACCATCCAGCCAGTTCGGATCCATGGTAAAAGTAAAGTCGGCCGCCGGCATTTCGGAGAACGATGTTTTAGCCGGTGTCAGCCAGATTCGTGCCGGGCGCAAAATCTTTCCATCTCTGGCCCGGACAGGTCGAATCTTAACGACGGCCGGTTTGGTTTCCATCGGACCGAGACGCAGTTTAGGGCCACCAAGGTCCATCAAAATACGGCAGGACAAACCGGTAGATTGCTCTGCATTACGCAGCGTCTCAATCATTCGGGACCAGATTTCCGGATAATCATGCGCACAATTGATACGCATACAATTCATTCCGCTGATCAATAACTGGTGAACCATCAGGTAATCATCGGCTGCCTCAATCGGCATGGTGACCATGATATGGTCCCGCCGATTCCCGGGCTGCTCGCCAAACAACCGGGCCGTATTCTCCTTAAGACAAAACCCACCTTTGGTGAAGTCTATAGATCTTTCCTTCAAGTCGAGCGTATCCACCGCTTGTTCATTGAGCAGGTACAGGTTGCGCAAAACCGCATCAATGGTCGCCAGAACATGAGGCTCAACCCTTCCCAGCGAGGACAGGCCTAACTGGGTCAACTTGTCCTGTAATGGCCTGATATCCTCCTGCCTGAGTGCGAGGTAATGAAGGAGGTTTTGAGCACTTGCGATTCTTTCCGGTGGGAGATCGCGCAATGTGTCGAGGTGAAGCTCTGCATGTTCTTCAATCGACCGGCGGAGTGATTCCACCTGCTTGACCACCTCATTCATTGAAGAGGGTGTCGACGATTGCTGTTGAACCTTATTCATTTGTTCATGCTCCCAACTTCACTTTAATCTTCAGTGAGATAAAGACACATGATCCAAATCAAGCATGCTTGTTATTTCATGGTTACAACCGCAGGTATGGCAGACGACTGGCGCAGAGATGACTTATCTTTTATAAAACGACTTTTCGCCCTCGGGGCGGTTTCTGAATCGCTTGTATGCCCAAAGGTATTGTGAAGTATCCACCGAAATGCATTGCTCTATACCCCGGTTGACCTCGGTAAGTGCCTCACGCATGTCTTCACTATAAATGGAGGGATTCGTTTTGAACAAATGCACACAGTACCTGCCACCCTTACGCCGCTCACAGACGGCAAACACCACCGGGGCACCCGTGCGTTGAGCCATTCGTGGCAACAAAACACCAGTCAAAGCTTCAATACCAAAAAAAGGCGCAAACTGCCCGCCGCCACCGGTTGGTTCCTGGTCTGGCAGTAACGCGACAAAGTAACCGTCTTTGAGTAGTTGATACATTCGCCTGATGCCCTTGCCATTGGCAGCGACCATCTCAGCACCGGCACGGGCACGCTTCTCCCGCAGCAAGGCATCGACCTCAGGAAACTTGGTGGGTTTATAAAGTATCGCCGCCTCGCCTTTGCTGTGCAGGAACAGGTTCAGCATCTCCCACGAACCATAGTGTGGTGCGGCCACGATCAGGCCTCTACCCTGCTCGATCAATTCTTCAACCACATCCATACCCTGCACTTCATCAAACAGGCGATACATCTTTTCCAGGGGCCAATGCCAGAGCATCCCGGCCTCAAAAATACCTCTGGCATAATGCGTCATGCTGTCCCGGCCAATCTTCTTACGCTGCTGCGCGTCCATATCCGGGTAAACGGCCTTCAGGTTGATGCGGGTCACACGCCGCAGACGGGGCACCGAGTACCAGACCAGTGCTGCCAGTACAGGGGCAATGTATTCGGCTACGCGTGGTGAGATCCAGCTGAACATGCGCATGACAGCACGGATGGCGAGTAATTTCATCGACAGTTGCTCATATACGGCGACGCAGCAATGCTAACATTAGCGCGGCGCAACATCAGGATAGGTTTGAAAAATGATTGCATTACTGCAAAGAGTATCGGAAGCCAGTGTGGTTGTTAATGAAAATAATTCGGAAACGCGGGTGACCGGTGCGATCGGTGCCGGCATCCTGGCTCTCGTTGCGGTTGAGAAAGGTGATAGCGAGGCACAGGCAGACAGGCTGTTACAACGCATTCTGAACTACAGGATATTTGAGGACGAATCCGGTCGTATGAACCTGAGCCTGCGGCAATCGGGCGGTCAACTCATGCTGGTTTCCCAGTTCACCCTGGCTGCCAACACCAATAGCGGTAACCGCCCCAGCTTCACACCGGCGGCTGAGCCGGCAGAAGGAAGAAGGTTGTTTGATTACCTGCTGACTAACGCACGGCGTGAAATCGGCGAAGTACCTACCGGTAGTTTTGGCGCCCATATGCAGGTCAGCCTGGTCAACGACGGGCCGGTTACATTCAGCTTACGTGTTCCACCGGCCACTTGAGCACACCATGCAGATGTCAAAACCTCAGGGCGACAGCCTTTAGCGGCCTTCCAGTTCGTTGAGCTTGCGGGTCAGGGTATTACGGCCCACACCTAGCAGGCGCGCGGCTTCAACACGTTTGCCACCGGTATGTTCCAGCGCGCAATCGAGGATCACTTTCTCAAACTCACTGCGAACCGTGGGCATCAGATCTGCCTGACCGTCAAACAGGGCTTTTCGCGTCCAGCTTCGTAAGGCCTCCGACCAGGATTCACCGGATTCACCGGTGTCACTTTTTTCTCTCAGGCTGACTGGTAAATCGACCGGCAGAATCTGCTCACCAGGCGCCATTACACATAGCTGCTGACAAAGGTTTTGTAGCTGGCGAACATTACCCGGCCATGCTTTTTGCTGCAATGACCGAATGGTTTCAGGCATTAAGTGCTTTTCTTCCAGCCCCATTTCTTCTGACGCCTGTCGTAAGAAATGCCTCGCCAGCAAGCCAATGTCTTCACTCCGCTCACGTAATGGCGGCAACTCAATAGAAATCACATTCAAACGATGATAGAGATCTTCTCGAAAAGTGCCATCGGCAATCTTCTTCTGCAGATCCTGGTGAGTTGCTGTTAACACACGCACGTCCGCCGTCAGCAAATCACGTCCACCAACACGGTAATAGTCGCCCTCGGCCAGCACCCGCAGAAGACGGGTTTGAAGCGGCATCGGCATATCACCGATCTCATCGAGGAACAAAGTACCACCGGCTGCCTCCTCGAAACGGCCAGAACGTCGTGCGTGGGCGCCGGTGAATGAGCCCTTCTCATGCCCAAATAATTCAGACTCCAGCAATTCTGTTGGTATGGCTGCCGTATTAATGGCCACAAACGGACCCTTCGCACGGGGACTATGTTGATGTAGCGCACGGGCCACGACCTCTTTGCCGGTGCCGGTCTCGCCGGTTAGCAACACGCTGATTGTTGAGCGTGACAGCCGGCCAATGGTGCGGAATACTTCCTGCATCGCCATTGAGTCACCGATTAACTGGTTGGCGGCACTCGGTTCCTTATCCGCCGGTACATCGGTTGGCACTGCAGACGCACGTGCCACGACCGCCAGCACCTTGTCCAGATCAAAAGGCTTTGATAGATAATCAAATACCCCCGACTGAAATGCGGTCACCGCCTGATCAAGATCGGAGAAAGCCGTCATGGCTATGACGGGGATTTCGATTTTCCGTTCTTCCAGCGCCGCGAGAACGCTGAGGCCATCGGCATCGGGCAAACGAATGTCGGTAATAATAACCTCGGGTTGGGCGTCATCAAGGGCAACGACAATATCAGTGACGCTGCCAAACGTTTTGGTTGCGTAGCCCGCACGGCTCAACGCCCGCTCCAGAACGAAACGAATCGCTTCGTCATCATCGACAACCCAAACCAGCACTTTTTCAGTCATTATTTTTCTGCAACGGCAATCTGAGTGTGAATCGGCTGCCGGGCTCAAGCGGCGCGTAACTTAATAGCCCTTTGTGTGCTGCGGCAATCTGTTGTGCCAGTGCGAGACCCAGGCCTGTACCATCCCGCCGACCGGTAACCAAAGGCAGAAACAACATGCTTCGCAAGGCGTCCGGAACACCACAACCGTTGTCTTTAATATCCAGGCGAACAACCCGACCCATGCCAGGTTGCAGCACGGTAGGGTCGTAGTCCACACGGGTTCGAATTTCGATTTCAGTGGCACCCGCCTGAAAAGCATTTCGTAACAGGTTTAAAAACACCTGCCGCAACGCCGATGAATCTGCCAAAATATTTGGAATGCTAGGGTCATAATTCTGAATGATTTTTACAGCGTCTGCTGATTCCAGGCGTAACAGTTCAGTGGTTTCCTGGAGAACATAATGGATATCAACCGGCTGGCAATCGAGTTCGGTTTGCCCAAATCGTGCCAGTAATTCATCGATACGGTCGACTTCGCGCATAATCAGTTCTGCCAGGGAACCTAATTCACGGTCAGCCAGCTCTGCAGCCATCATTTGGGCAGCACCCCGGATTCCACCCAGCGGGTTGCGAATTTCATGCCCCAGGTTTCGGCTTATCAGGTCCATCATTCCGGTTTGCAGCTCGCGTTGCTGCATTTTGTTTTGCTGCTTTTGCCATTTAAGATCATAAAATTCCAGCAACATACGTTGATCGGCAACGGGTTGAATGGTGCAGCCAAAAAGACCGCCTGCCAGCTCACACTCGCTCAGATGACGGCCACGCTGTTCCCTTGCTGACGCAGAGATGGCTTCTGACAACTCACCTGGAATACCGCCAATATCACGGAACAACCAGCCATGGACACGCTCTCTGCCAGTCGCAAGACAATGCTCCGCGGCTGCGTTCATGAGCTGAACGCGCCCCTGGTCATCCAGCTCTATTACTGCTGTTGAAAGTGAATCAAGCATGGAATGACCGGCATAATATTAACCTCCGCCACCAGGGCCGACACGTGCCCGATTGTAAAGTCCTGGCTGTCTGACGAAAAAAGTAATTGAGTCTGAAGAAGAAACAACACGATTCCTGTTGTCTCTGAGCTCCGCCTTCAAGGTGTGCTCACCTCTATCCAGACCGGCGATCGGAATCATTGGTTGTGTCGTGGATGTATATCTTTTCCCGTCAAGGTAAAGGGTCACCTGCATACCCGGTTGCAGTGCAGTTCCCACGCTCCAGGCAACCGGAATAGGACCATCCGGCCTCCAGACCGATTCTTCCTGCTGCGGTGACACAATGGCAAAATCACTATAAGTCCTGCGCAGCTGCCGAAGGGTCATCTCTTCAGCACCCTCTTCACCTTCAGCAGCCGCCGGCTTTGTTTCGTATTTTGGTGCTTCGATAACACTGATCGGAGCCAACTCGACAGGGCCGGAGCCATCCGCAGGCGCCTGGTCGGTGAACGTCACATTGCCATCCTCGTCGACAACCTTGTAAACCTGGGCAGTCAACGGCGATGCGATAACTGTCAGGAAAGCACCGAAAATAATTGAAAGAACTGTTTTATGAACTACTGTTTTCATCGTCAGACTCCAGAATGATACCGGTCAAATACGCCCCGCTAGCTCCGGGGCGTACCAGTTTCCATGGGACTGCCGATTGACAGTTCCTCTATATAGAATAATACATATCAAACTCGACCGGATGAGTGGACATGCGGAAACGCGTGACCTCTTCCATCTTGAGTTCGATATAAGCATCAATCAGGTCATCATCAAAAACACCGCCGGCTTTCAGGAAATCCCTGTCAACATCCAGTGCTTCGAGCGCCTGTGCGAGGCTGGCACAAACGGTCGGAATGTTTTTGACTTCCTCGGATGGCAGGTCGTAAAGGTCCTTGTCCAGTGCCGGACCTGGGTCAATCTTGTTAACGATGCCATCAAGGCCCGCCATCATGTAAGCGGCAAACATCAGGTAAGCATTACCCGCCGGATCACCGAAACGTACCTCGATACGACGTGCCTTAGGGCTACCTACGTGAGGGATACGGCATGATGCTGACCGGTTGCGGGCCGAATAGGCCAGCATAACCGGTGCTTCAAAACCCGGGACCAGGCGCTTGTAGCTATTTGTGGAAGCGTTAGCGAATGCATTCAAAGCACGTGCGTGTTTGAAAATACCGCCAATATAATGCAATGCTGTTTGTGACAAACCACCGTACTCTTCACCGGCAAACATGTTCTCGCCACCCTTGAACAACGACATATGCACGTGCATACCAGAGCCGTTATCACCAACCAGTGGTTTGGGCATAAACGTGGCTGTGCGGCCAGACTCGTGCGCAGCGTTATGCGTTGCATACTTGAACATCAACATTTCGTCGGCTTTACGGGTCAGGGTGGCAAACTTGGTGCCGATTTCACACTGGCCGGCCGTACCCACTTCATGGTGATGCACTTCGACCGGCACACCCATTTTCGCCAGTATTTCGCAAATACTTGAGCGCAGGTCATGCAGACTATCTACAGGGGGAACAGGGAAATAACCACCCTTCACACGTGGCCGGTGACCGTGATTACCACCTTCGTACTCTGAGCCGGTATTCCAGGCACCCTCTTCCGAATCAATGTTGTAAAAAGTCGAGTGCATATCCGTGCCAAAGCTAACGCTGTCAAAAACAAAGAATTCAGGCTCGGGACCAAAGTAAGCCGCATCGGCAATACCCGTGGACTGCAGATAGGCTTCGGCACGTTTAGCCAGTGACCGCGGGCAACGGTTATAACCTTCCATGGTGTCGGGTTCCAGCACGTCACAACGAATAATCATTGTGCTGTGTTCCATAAACGGGTCCATGACGGCGGAATCAACATCCGGCATCAGCACCATGTCTGACTCATTGATACCTTTCCAGCCCTTGATCGAAGAGCCATCGAACATCTTGCCTTCTTCAAAAAAATCTTCGTCGGCCATGGCAACCGGCATGGTCACATGCTGTTCTTTGCCAGCCGTATCACAAAACCGCAAATCGATGAATACAACTTCTTCATCGATAATCATATTCTGTATGCTTTCTATACTCATGTCGTTTTTCCTATGCTGTTACTTTTGTAAGATGTCCAAAACGGGTCACTATATACATGCAGAAGTCGTGCCAAAATAAAAAAAGAACGATAATAAATAATTAAACGCAGTAATTGGATTTTATAGCAGTTATCGTTACATTTGGCTTCATATTAACGACTTTTAACAACTTTCAGCGAAGACCTTACAATTTGATAAAATCAACCATGCACCATTATCGCACCAACCAGTTATTCATGCACCTTTTTGGTGCGATTTATACTAAAAAGTGATCCAAAGGAGGGCAACGCCCAGTGCGAGGCGGTAAATGACGAATGGCAGAAGGCCAACCCGTTGAAGAAGCGCAAGAAATGCGGCGATACAAAGCCAGCCGGCGAGAGCTGAGAGGGAGACCGCCAGGCCGAACTGTAACCAGTCGATGTCAGCCTTGTTCATCAGCATCCGCAATACGCCATATGCCCCGGCGGCGGCGATGATCGGGATGGACAGTAGAAAAGAGAAACGCGCCGCTGTATCGGTGTTAAAACCCAGCATCCGCCCCATGGTCATGGTGATACCGGAGCGGGATGTACCCGGCACCAGGGCCAGCATTTGCGCCAGGCCTATCAAAAGACCGGTTTTCATATTCATATCGGGCATTTGTTTATCACGCGCGAAGCGCGCATCCGCCCACCACAGCAAAAGACCGAAGCCAATCGTGCTGACGGCGATAACACGAACATCCCTCAGCGCCCCCTCAACCCAGCCATGCAGCAGGCCGCCAGCAACAATCGCCGGGATGCTCGCAACAACCAGGATCAGGCCCAGCTTGCGGGAGGCCTCGTGTTCGCTACCCGCCACAAACCAGGGCGTCAGCATATTCCACAGGTCTTTTCGGAAATACACCAGTACTGCCACCAAGGTACCCAGGTGGGTAGCGACATCAAACACAAGCCCCTGATCGGGCCAGCTGAAAATCTTGCTGCCGAGGATCAGGTGCGCGGAACTGGACACCGGCAAAAACTCCGTCAGCCCCTGGATCAGGGACAAAACGATGATTTGAATCAGTGTCATTGTTTATAGCTTATCCGGTATATCACACCCGCCAAATCATCTGACACCAGCAGCGCACCATCTGGCATAACCAGTACATCATTGGGCCGACCCCAGACTTCCTGCCCCTGCAACCAACCGGCTACAAATACTTTCTTATTCAAAACTTTGCCATCAGGCTGCACATCCAGGACCATCACCCGATAACCAATCTTCTCGGTCCGGTTCCATGAGCCATGCTGGGTGATGAACAGGCGGTTTTTATATTCATCAGGGAACATGTCTCCCGTGTAGAAGGCCAGGCCCAGCGCCGCACTATGCGGGGCAAGCTTTGCAACCGGCGGCGTGTAATCCGCACAGTCCTTCCCCTTGCCAAACTCTTCATCCAGCAGGTCGCCCTGGTGGCAATAAGGGATACCAAAATGCATACCTGCCTGTGGCGCGTAATTCAGCTCATCTGCAGGCAGGTCATCGCCGAGCATATCCCGGCCATTATCGGTGAACCACAACTGACCGTTTTCCGGATGAAAAGCCAGTCCCACGCTGTTACGCACACCTTTTGCGTAGACATCCATGCCGCTGCCGTCGGGGTTCATGGTTCGAATCTCACCAAAGCCCGCTTCATCACAGATATTGCAAGGTACACCGACAGGGATATACAACTTACCATCAGGCCCAAAACGCAGGTACTTCCAGCCGTGATGGGTTTTGTCCGGCAACACATCGGTCACCACCACGGGCTCTGGCGGTTGATCCAGCATTGCTTCAATATTGTCGTAGCGAAGAATCTTGTCGACTGCACCCACGTAAAGCGCGCCGTCCCGGAACTCGACCCCTGAAGGAAGATTGAGTCCCTCGTCTATCAGGCGGACAGAATCTGCTTTCTGGTCGCCATCCGTATCGGTCACTGCCCAGAGTTTTCCGGCTTTGCGACTACCCACAAAAAGCGTACCCTCATCACCGAGCACCATTTGACGTGCGTTTTCCACACCATCCGCATAAATTTCAATGCTAAAACCGGCTGGCAATTTAAGTTGATCCAAATGAACATCTGCAAGCACAACGTCGGCCAGCAGGGCTGCAATTAATATCGAGGCAAATTTGAGTTTTTTCATGACTGCTATGGTAACAGCAGGTTCACATTTCAGCACCTGTCAAAGCAAATGAACCCCAATCCCCTGCAACCGGTATGCGCTATCCGCGCCCCCTTTACACACGGGTTAAGGCAAAGCAATTCAACATCCCATAGAATGCTCTTTTCCGTGACACCCTGATGGAGTTGATTGTGCGCTTATTAACCGTTTTTCTGGCTACTTTCCTGGGCTTGTTTCTCAACGCCGCCGCCCTTGCAAAAACCTCTGCTGAATACCTGCCTGCTGACGCCGAACTGGATTCATCCATACCCTCACCCGAGTCCCAACTTGGCTGGGAACCCGGTGACTGGAGAATCCAACATCCTCAACTGGTGCAATACATGTACACGCTGGCGGAACAGTCGGACCGTGTCAGCATCAAGGAAACCGGCCGCACCTATCAACACAAGCCGCTTCTGCAGGTGATCATCACTTCACCGGAAAACCAGGCAAAGCTCGAAACACTTCGCCAGGCGCATTTGAAAGGAGCCACTAACGGGGATACAAATGCACCGCTGGTTGTTTGGTTGGGCTACAGCGTGCATGGCGATGAGGCCAGTGGAGCCAACGCTTCGCCAATCGTCGCCTGGTACCTGGCGGCATCTCAATCTGAATATGTAAAAAGCCTGCTAAAAAATACGATTATCATTATCGACCCGAGCCTGAACCCGGATGGCCTGGATCGTTTTGCGACCTGGTCCAACTCCAATCACAGCATCACCTCGGTCGGTGACCGTAATGGCCGTATCCACCACCAGGACTGGCCTCCGGGGCGAACCAATCACTACCTGTTTGATCTGAACCGTGACTGGCTGACGCTGGTGCACCCCGAGTCCCGTGCGCGTATCACCGAATACCATCGCTGGTTGCCGCATGTCATCACCGACCACCATGAAACCGGTGACGATGGCTTCTTCTTCCAACCCGGCGCACCCACCCGGCAACATCCGTTAACCACCGCTGAAAACCTCGAAATGACGCGTGCGCTAGTGCCTTACCACGCGGAGAGCTTCGATAGCGCGGGCGAAATGTACTTCACCGAAGACACCTACGATGACTTCTTTTATGGCAAGGGCTCGACCTATCCCGACATCAACGGCAGCATCGGAATCCTGTATGAACAACCCCGTGTAAACGGTGCAGTTATGAACCGCGACTCGGGTCCGTTGGAGTTTACCGAGGCCATTCACAATCACGTACGCATGTCGCTTTCGACACTCAAGGGTGCGTATGAGCAAAGCGATAAATTCAAGAAATACCAGTCAGGCTTTTTCCAGGCAATGCAGCAAAGGGCTGCCAAAGCCGGCTTCCAGGCCTGGGTGATCGGTGATGGTAATGACCCTGCAAAAGCCCTGGAATTGATGGATCTGTTCAAGCGTCACCAGGTTGAGTATCAGACACTCAATACCGAGATAAAAGCTGACGGACAGGTATTCAAACCCGGTCACGCCTGGGTCATCCCGGTGAACCAACGCCAGTTTGGCCTGGCACAAGCCATGCTGGAGACCCGTACGGAATTTGAAGACAACACGTTCTACGATGTATCTGCCTGGAGCCTGACCATGGCTTACAACCTGCCAAGCGCAAAACTGGCACGCGTACCCGCAACATCCAATGACACTCCGGCAGTAAGCTCCAGCGCAATTGACCCCGATGCGACCGCATGGGTTATTTCGTGGCAACAACTGAATGCACCCGTCGTGCTACAGGATTTACT
The DNA here is from genome assembly GCA_963759155.1 of uncultured Gammaproteobacteria bacterium. Lineage (GTDB taxonomy): Bacteria > Pseudomonadota > Gammaproteobacteria > Xanthomonadales > SZUA-36 > SZUA-36. Next base: position 375,691 of record CAVWXX010000001.1, read on the forward strand.
GGAGACTGGCGCTATTGTTCGCGCTTCCACCAAGCCATTTGGCATCAACAACGGTTCCGGCAACATCCGCTTTAGCGAAGGCAGCCTGGTCATACTCACGGGCCTGCAGAACAAGGATAAACAAGGCAAGATTTTAGATATTCTCAATAAGGCAGATATCAAGGTTCACTCGTTCAATACCCAGTTGACCACAAGCGGACCCGGCCTGGGCACCAGCCATTTCAAGAAAGTCGCGCCGATAAAACCCCTATTAATCGTCGGCCCAGGCACACGATCCTACGATGCCGGCGAGGCCTGGTTTCAGCTGGACAGACGCCTGGGTGTTGCCCCGGTCATGGTTGATATGTCGCGCTTGAAGAACATTGACCTGCATGACTACACCCACCTGTTAATGGTTGATGGCCGGTATGGCGACATCGGCAAGACACTGAAGCGCAGTATCACTTCCTGGGTAAACGATGGCGGCGTACTTGTGACCATCCAGGCCGCCGCGACATGGGCTGAATCATTGTGCTTCGAAAACGGGGAATGCAATGAAAGCAAGAATGCTGAAGAACCTGCGAAAGATCAGCCCAAAGCGATGGCCTACGCAGATTTCACTGACCAGAGAGCGCAGCGCACGATCGGCGGAGCAATTGTCCGAGCCAAGGTTGATGGCACACACCCCATCGCTTTTGGTTATAACGCAGAGATGCCCTTATTCCGCAGAGGTAGTACGCTGCTAAAAGCGAGTGATAACCCATTCACTTCACCGGTGCGTTACACGGAGAAACCATTGATGAGTGGTTATATCGGGGAACAGCGTCTTACCGAAATGAGTGGCCAACCCGCAATTATCGCTGAACGTCACGGCAAGGGGTTGGTGGTCCGTTTTGCCAACAACCCGATCTTCCGGGGTTTCTGGAGAGGGACAGAACGCCTGTGGGTGAATTCGCTGTATTTTGGGCCTTTGGTCACCACTACGAAATTACCGCAATAATCACCGTATGCGAATGATTTGTATCATTATTGGCAATCATCAACTATAACTAGATACATATACATGTAGAAAACCAAGAATTGAGCGAGATAAAACCTAAGGAAATTAACTAAAAAAACAAGCCCAGTGCCTGAACATCTGCCAGCCTTTTTTTGGTTTCAGTGTTCAGCCAATCGGCCTGTCGTTCGCTGCGGGGGTAGAAACGACGTGTCCTTAAATGGAAGATCAACACACCGAGACGTTATTCGTGTCGGCTTCAATAACATATCAGTCGCACGCGCGCGGGCCCGGACGACGTTTCTACTGTCGGACACCGTTCACAAGTCACATGGACGTGGTGTCTCTTGAGTTTCATTAGAGAACTCAAACGCCGTAACGTCGTACGTGTTGGCATTGCCTATCTCGTGGGTTCATGGCTGTTGATACAGGTGGCCGATATTGTATTCGAGACCATCGGGTCGCCAGCCTGGGTTATGCAGACTTTACTGGCGATACTGGCGATTGGCCTGCCGGTCGCGCTTTTCCTGGCCTGGGCTTTCGAATTGACACCCGAAGGTGTGAAGCTGGAAAAAGACGTCGATCGTAGCCGATCAATCGCACCGCAAACCGGCAAGAAACTGAACAACACCATCTTTATCCTGATGGCCCTGGCAATCGCCTACCTCCTGTACGACAAATTCTCAGCGCCCGCACAACCGGGGTCAGACCACTTTTCTCAACAGACTTCCGGGCAAACCACCAACACCAACGAGAAAAGTGCTCTGACCCCAGTCGAAGCCATCGCCCAAGCTAATACCGAAGAAGAAACAATCCATCGCCGTACTGCCCTTCACAAACCGCAGCCCGGATGCCAACGACGCCTATTTCACCGATGGCATACACGATGACCTGCTAACCCAGTTCGCCAGGATCGACGCATTGAAAGTGATTTCCCGTACCTCGGTCATGGAATACAGGGATACCGACAAAGAAATCCTGAAGCAGATCGCCAAAGAACTGGGTGTGGCCAATATCCTCGAAGGCGGCATCCAACGCTCCGGCGACCAGGTACGTATCAATGTGCAGCTGATTGATGCGCAGACCGATGAGCACCTGTGGGCGGAGATCTTTGACCGCGAACTGACAGCTAAGAACCTGTTCGCCATCCAAAGTGAGATATCACAAAAAATAGCCGATGCTTTGCACACAGCGCTTACGCCGGAAGAAACCGAACGCATCAATACCATGCCAACGCAAAACCTGGATGCCTACAATGCCTATATGCGCGGCAGACAATTGCTAGCAACCCGTGCTGCCGTGGACATCGAGGAATCCATTAAAGAGTTTCAAAAAGCAGTTGATCTCGACCCGCAGTTTGCCCTGGCCTGGGTTGCGCTGGCAGACAGCACTTACCTGCTTGGCTTTTATGGAACCACCGATAACGAAAAAGCGTTAGCGATACGACAGGAAGCGTCTGCCCGTGCACTTGAAATTGACCCCGGACTCGGCGAGGCCTACGTGTCACTCGGCAGTCTTCTCTATGATCTGGGTGAATACGATGAAATGGATTCAGCCTTCAAAAAGGCCATCGAACTAAGCCCGAATTATGCGACGTCCTACCATTTCTATTCAGGCAAAGCTGGATCGTTTCTCACGTACAGAAGATTCCGTTGACCTGATGCGCAAGGCTGCTGAACTGGATCCACGCTCCGGCATCATTGGCACCAATCGTGGCTGACGTATATGCCAGACAGGGCTCCTATTCACGCGCAGAACACCAGTACAAGCGGGTTATCGAGTTAAACCCGAATTTTCCACGTGGTTACCAGGGCCTGGCGTCATTTTATGGGTTTTACGTCGGACGCTTCGATCTTGCCATTCAAAACTCGAAGATCGCACTTACGATGGACCCTGGCTCCCTCAATGACCAGAACTTCCTGATGATGTATTCGCTCGAAATCGGTGATCAGGAAGCAGCGAGGAGTTATCGCGAGGGGTTGGCATATATCAATGATCAGGACTGGCGACTGGGATGGTCAGACATGCTAATCAACCATGCAAATGGCAACGCCAGTGGTGTCCGGGAATCCTGGAACTGGATGAAACCCCGTTTACCGATTTCCACAACAATTATCCCAGCTGTCGCCATGCTGATGCTGGCAAACGGCGACCTCGCGGAAGCAAGAGAAATTTACCTGGAAGCTGACCCGGAATGGATGAACCCCGAAGAATGGGAGCGCCTGGTGGATAACGACCCCACCAGTGCATGCCTCATCGCCTGGACACTTACCCAAACCGGTGAAGAGACACTGGGTGCCGCATTGCTAGACCAGACCCTCGCATTCATGGCCACCTTACCCGGCCTGGTAGAGCACGCCGACATATGGAATGCACAATTTTGTTACCTGGCAGCAGGTGATACAGAGAAGGCACTGACTCTCATCGAAACCCAGTTGGCGCATAACCATTTAGACTCGTGGAACATATACGACCAACTTCCGATGTATGAGCAAATTCGTCATGAGCCCCGCTACCAGGCAGCCATGGCAGAACGTGAACGGCGCCTCGCCATCCAAAGGGAAGCCGTCAATCAAATGAATGCAGAGGCCGGCCTATGAGTTTTTTTGCCGAACTCAAACGCCGCAACGTCTTCCGGGTAGGTATCGCCTACGTGGTTGGTGGCTGGCTATTGCTGCAACTCACCGATGTGCTTTCACAATTGCTTGCCCTGCCCGAAGTGGTTGGTCGTGTAATCGTATTGCTGGTGGCTATCGGCTTGCCGGTCGCTCTGTTTTTCGCCTGGGCCTTCGAGATGACGCCGGAAGGTGTGAAGCGTGAAAAGGACGTGGACCGCAGCCAGTCCATCACACCGCAAACCGGCAAGAAACTGAACAATACCATCCTGTTGATGATGGCGCTTGCAATCGCCTACCTGCTCTACGACAAATTCTCAGCCCCCGCACAACCGGGGTCAGACCACTTATCTCAACAATCCGTTGAGCAAGCCACAGGCACCAAGCGAGAAAAGTGCTCTGACCCCAGTCGAAGCCATCGCCCAAGCTAATACCGAAGAAGAAAAATCCATCGCCGTACTGCCCTTCACAAACCGCAGCCCGGATGCCAACGACGCCTATTTCACCGATGGCATACACGATGATCTGCTAACCCAGTTAGCCAAGATAGACGCCTTTAGCGTGATCTCCCGTACCTCGGTACTGGAATACCGGGATACCGCCAAGAACCTGAAACAGATAGGCCAGGAACTCGGTGTCGCCAACATCATGGAAGGCGCCGTGCAGCGTTCCGGCAACCGGGTACGTATCAATGTGCAGTTGATCGACGCCGTGTCCGATGAACATCTCTGGGCCGAGGTTTATGACCGCGAACTGACCACCGAAAACCTTTTCGATATCCAGTCTGAGATTGCCCAATCCATTGCAGGTGCATTAAAAGCTACATTGACTGACAGCGAAATTGCCAATGTCTCGGATGTGCCAACTGAAAACGTAGCTGCTTATGAACTGTATCTGCAGGGCAAACGTTTTGCACTTGGCGAGTCCGAAATCGGTTTCGATACCGCAGTGGACCTCTACAAGGAAGCGTTGAAGCTGGATCCTGATTTCGCACTCGCCTGGATTGGCCTGGCACAAGCCTATATCAATAACTTCTGGACTTATGGAGGCGACCCCGAAGACCTTCAAAATTGCCGCGATGCGATAGACAGGGCAAAAGCCATTGACCCTGATTTCCCCGAACTTTACATGGCGGAGGGTTTTTATCATTACTGGGGCTTGCTGGACTATGAAACCGCTATGTTTAACCTTGATAAAGCCATCGCACTGATGCCTGGTAACGCCGAGGCACATATGTGGAAAGGCTGGGCATCGCGGCGTGCCGGGCTTTGGGACCAGGCTATCAACTCCATGTATAAAGCCGTAAAACTCAATCCGCGGGTTGTTATCAACCTGACAGAAACCGGCCAGACCCTGGGTTACCTGGGCCGCTATGATGAAGCCCTGGCGATAACTGAGCAAGCCTATGAAGTTGCACCAGACAGCTTTTGGGCAAAGACCTACCTTGCCTATTTGCTTTTGACAACGCAAGGCGATACGGACCGCGCTTCGACCCTGGTAGTCGGTGCGCAATACACCAATGACCCAAACCACCTGCTTGCCTATTGGACGGTTCAGAAACTTAGTGGTCAGCTCGAAGCGGCTTTGGCCAGTGCACAGGATTGGCCAACTGAATGGGAAGTCGGCCTGTTCTACATTGAGTTAAGGGAAGTGTTTGTCGCTGAAACACTCTGGGCGATGACCAGATACGACGAAGCCAGGGAAACCGCACGAAAAGCACTCGATAGACTCGATCAGTATAAACAACAGGGTATTGATGATTACCGGCTATCAGCCGAAGCATTAACCGCCCATGGCATTCTCGGCAACAGGCAGATGATTGCTGAAATGGTTAACCATGTGCGATCCACAAAACCCGCCGATGCCGTTGAAGCCTTCAAATTCGAATTCCAGTTCGCGCAAGCTTACGCCTATGCCGGCATGAACGCCGAATCTATTGAGATACTGGAATCATTACTCTCGGGCAAAAGTGAGATTTCGGTCCACTGGCTGGAACTCGACCCCACCTTCAACCGCATGCGTAATGAACCCGAATTCATCGCCCTGCTGGAGCGGCACAGATGAGTTTGTTTAACGAACTAAAACGCCGCAATGTCTTCAAGGTGGCCGCCGCCTACGGCATCGTCTCCTGGCTGTTGGTGCAGGTTTCCGACTCGCTGGTACCTGCCCTGCGTCTGCCGGAATGGTTCAACTCCGGTGTCGCATTTGTGCTGATCATCGGTTTTCCGATCGCCATGATCTTTGCCTGGGCATTCGAGATGACGCCTGAAGGCATCAAAAAGGAAAGGGATGTCGATCGATCAAAGTCTATAACCGGCGTAACGAGCCAAAAATTGAATAACCTGATTATCGGCGTACTGGTATTGGCTCTCGCTTACTTCGCGATTGACAAATTCATCCTCGCCCCAGGCCGCGCACAACCGGGGTCAGAGTACTTTTCTCAGCAAACTGCCGGCCAAACCACCGGTCTTGGAGAGAAAAGTACTCTGACCCCTGTCGAAGCAATCGCCCAAGCCAGCAACGAAGAAGAACCACACGCAACCCAAAAATCCATCGTCGTCCTGCCCTTTATCAATATGAGCAACGACCCTGAACAGGAGTTCTTCTCCGACGGACTATCCGAAGAACTGTTAAACGTCCTGGCCCAGATCAAGGACCTGCGCGTCATCTCCCGCACCTCGGCCTTCGCTTTCAAGGGTAAGGATCTCGATATACCCACCATCGCCGCACAGCTGGATGTAACCCACGTACTCGAAGGCAGCGTACGCAAAGCCGGCGATGACGTACGCATCACCGCCCAGTTGATCGAAGTGTCAACCGATTCCCACCTGTGGTCGGATGCTTATAACCGCAAGCTTGAAAACGTATTTGAAATCCAGGAAGAAATCTCGAAGGCCATCGCCGCCGAACTGCAGGTCACGCTTGGAACATCGGCAAAGACCGGAAAGCCAACGGAAAACCTTGAGGCCTGGCAATTATTCCTACGCGGCCGGCACCTTTACCAGAACCGCGGTCTGGCGCAGGTGGTAAGGGCAGTGGAACTGCTCAAACAGGCCGTTGAGCTGGATCCGGGTTTTGCCGATGCGTGGGCAAACCTCGCGGCAGCCAATATAGTTGTCGGATACAACGTGGAAGAGGGCTTTGAAGAACTCTACCGCGATGGAAAACTGGCTGCTTTACGTGCCATTGAGATCGATCCGGACAATGGTTTTGCCCACGCGGTCCTCGGCCTGATACACGCAAGTGCGCTCTCCTGGGATGAAGCGATGCGGGAATATGAACTGGCTATCCGTCTGAACCCAAGTGAAACGAACTCACTACTTTGGAAAGGCATTGCCTTAATGAGCCTGGGCTATATAAACCAGGCCATTGCAATGTTTCAACAAGCTGAACGCCTCGACCCGGTATTTACCAATGTGCACAACTGGCTCAGCCTGGCTTACGCCATTCAAGGGGACGCTGAAAATGTACGTCGCCACATCCAAAAATTGGAACGTCTCGATCCTGATTTTAGCGGGTTCACCTGGGCTAACTACGAGTTATCTTCCGGTAACCTGGATGCCGCTGAGAACTTAATGCGTGCACAGGAAGTTAAACGCATTGGCTCAGATGCGCTGGTTGTGGCCACATTTTCAGTATTGAGGGATCCCAAACACAAAGACGAAGCAGTAAAGGTCATATTGGCAAACGAAAAACTGGCCGAGTGGAAAGACTTAACACCTTACCTATGGAAAATTGGTGCTGTCAAAGAGACACTCGCCAACTTCCGCAAACAGCGCGAAAAAGGTCGTATTCTACGAACTGCGAATTCTCTCAATATTTATTGGGACGACTATAGCCGCGCACAGTTGTCTGATCCGGCAATGCCGGCTTTCTTCGAAGCCAACGGCCTGGTGGATTACTGGCGCAAACACGGCGATCCGGATTACTGCCGGGTTGATGGTGATAGTGTCGAGTGTGGTGACCTATGAGCTTCTTCAACGAACTAAAACGCCGAAACGTCTTCCGGGTAGGCATCGCCTACGTGATCGGCGGCTGGCTATTGCTGCAACTCACCGATGTACTTTCACAACTGCTTGCACTGCCCGAAGTGGTTGGGCGTGTCATCGTATTGCTGGTGGCAATTGGGCTTCCGGTCACCTTGTTTTTTGCCTGGGCCTTCGAGATGACACCTGAAGGCATCAAGAAAGAAAAAGACGTGGATCGCAACCAGTCCATTACCAACGTTACCGGTCAAAAGCTTAACAACGTCATTATCGGTGTTCTGGTCGTCGCATTGGCCTATTTCGCCGTCGACAAATTTGTACTCGCCCCTGGCAACACAAAACCGGGGTCTGACCAAGTTTCTGAACAGGCTGCTGAGCAATCCACCAACAACGGGAAAAGTGCTTTGACCCCCGTCGAAGCCAAAAACAAATCCATCGCCGTACTGCCATTTGTCAACATGAGTTCCGATCAGGAACAGGAGTATTTCTCCGATGGTCTCTCCGAAGAACTGCTAAATCTATTGGCCAAAATCCCTGAATTGCGTGTTGCTGCACGAACGTCTTCCTTCTCTTTCAAAGGCCAGAACATCGAGATACCGGAAATCGCCACACGCCTCAAAGTGGATCATGTTCTTGAAGGCAGCGTGCGCAAATCCGGCAACCAGCTACGCATCACCGCACAGTTAATCCAGGCGGATAATGGCTATCACCTCTGGTCAGAAACCTATGACCGGCAACTGGATAACATCTTCCAGATTCAGGACGAAATCGCCACTGCCGTGGTTGAAGCACTACGAGTCACCTTGCTTGGTGAGGCTCCAACGGTTACCGAAACTGATCCGGAGGCCTACCAGCTATTTCTGGAGGCCCAGTTTATCGCGCACCAGATTTCAGCACCGACTTTGCCACTCGCGATCAGCCTGTATAAGAGAGCGCTTGCAGATAGACCCAAATTATGCGCCGGCATGGGCGGAACTGGCCTATGCCTACATGTGGAATGCAGGCATCGGCGACATGCCAATTGACGAAGCTTTTGCATTGGCTGATGACGCAGTGGCAAAGGCGCTCGAAGCCGACCCCGACCTTGCCATGGGGCATTTTGTAAAAGGTTCATCCAATACTTTTAACAAGTTCAACTTCGAGGCAGGGGCCAAGGACTACCAGCACGCTTTGCGGCTTGACCCCGGTAACGCCTTCCTTATCGGTGCAAATGGCACCGGCTCCCGTGTACTGGGTCGTCTGGACGAATCCATTCGTTATTACAATTCATCGATTGAACTCGACCCGTTAACAGCTGAGATGCGCTCCTGGCGCGGAATTGCTCATGACTGGGCAGGTCACCTGGATGAGGCAGAAGCAGATTTCCGCAATACGCTGAATCTGAGCCCAAATTATTCAGGCGGGCACTATCGCCTGGGCCGGGTTTTAATTCGCAAGGGTGACTTTGCCGCGGCCCTGGCCGAAATGGAGCAGGAAGACGCCCCCGTCTATCGGGCCACCGGCCTGGCCATGGCGCACCATGCCCTGGGAGATTCCGACGCATCCCAGTTGGCGCTGGATAATTTAATTGAGATTGGGTCAAGCAGCGCGGCTTATCAAATCGCCGAGGTCTATGGTTTCCGTAATGAACCCGACAAGGCGTTCGAGTGGCTCGAGTTGGCAATGGCCAACAGGGATGCCGGTATCACGTCTACACTCGGCAATCCCACTTTGCTTGGTTTGAGAACCGATCCCCGCTGGCAACCCTTCCTTGAAAAACTCGGCCTGCTCGAATTCTGGCTCGAGATGCCACCCGAATACGGAGGACCCATCCTGTGAGCCTCTTTGCTGAACTCAAACGCCGCAACGTTTTTCGCGTGGGCATTGCCTACGCGGTCACATCATGGCTGCTGATCCAGGTAACCGATATTTTGCTTGAATCTTTCGGTGCCCCGCCCTGGGTCATGCAGACCATGTTTGTGGTGTTAGGTGTTGGATTTGTGATAACGCTGTTTTTCGCCTGGGCGTTTGAGCTGACACCCGAAGGCGTCAAGCGAGAGGCCGAGGTCGACCGCAGCCAATCGATCGTTCAACACACCGGCCAAAAGCTCAATTACACGATCATTGCCTTACTGGTGCTGGCGTTGGGTTACTTTTCCTGGGACAAGTTTGTTGTTCAACCACGTGATGTCGCTAAGACAACCGCTGCTGAAAACGCAATTGAGACGGAAGCCCTGGAAGAAACCCACTCGATCGCCGTGCTGCCCTTCGTCAACATGAGCGAAGACAGCAGCAATGAGTATTTCTCAGATGGCCTGAGTGAGGAAGTGCTCAACATCCTTGCCAAGATCAAGGAAATGCGTGTCGCCGGGCGCACCTCGTCGTTCGCCTTCAAGGGCAAGGACGACGACCTGCGCACCATCGGTGAAAAGCTGAACGTGCAATCCATCCTCGAAGGCAGCGTGCGCAAAGACGAGGCACGCAATCGCGTGCGCATTACGGCACAGTTGGTCAACGTCGAGGACGGCTATCACCTGTGGTCGGAAACCTACGACCGCGACCTCGACGACATCTTCGCGATCCAGGAGGAAATCGCCCGCAAGGTTGCAGACGCGCTCAAGGTCACCCTACTCGGTGAAGACGAAGCCCGCATCGCCGCGCAGGCCGTCACCGACCTGAGCGCCTATGATCTTTACCTGCGTGGCCTTGAACAACTCAACAAGTTTTCGTTTGCTGCGCTCAACGAAGCGCGGACCCTTTTCACGCGGGCCATCGAACAGGATCCGAACTACCTGCCAGCCCAATTGAAACTGGCCCAGGCATGGCTTGACCTGGCATTCACCGGCGCCATTACCAATGATGAAGCCATTGCAACATCCAGACCCCTGTTGACTTCAATCCTTGAAAAAGACCCTGCAAACAACGCGGAGGCGCATGTGCTGATGGCCCGTGTAATGGGGGCCCTTCGCGACGACAGCGGCATGCAACAGGAGTTGCAACTGGCCCTCGACAACGACCCGCGCAACGTTGAAGCCCTGAGGGTAACGGGCAGATATATTTTCTTTAACGGCGACGTGGAAAAAGGCTTCGAATACGTCGAGGAAGCCGAACGCATCGACCCCTACTCGCTGGATGTACTTTGGGATTTGATGGCCTTTAACGCTTTCACCGGCCAACCGGAACAGACCCTGCCTTACGCACAGCGAACGGCTGAGGTACAACCTGAGAACCCCAACCAGTACTGGGGACCCGGCATGGCGTACTTGTTGAACGGCCAGCTACCGACTTCCCTGGAATACCAGGTAAAGGCAGCGACAGTTGATCCGAACGATCCCGAATTGCCGGCCGGCATCGCCGCCGTCTGGCTCGATCTCGGCGACCCGGAACAGGCTGAACACTGGGCGAAACTGGCGGACGAAATCGGCGCTGACCAGCCGACGCCTATCGTCACCCGTGTCCTACTCTACCAGTACCGCGAGCAGCACGGCCTCGCCGCCGACATGGCCAGACGCGCACTGGACCGTAATCTGGATAACCGGATGGGCAGCAACAATGTATTGCGACGCACCTACATTGCCAACCTGGTCAGGCAAAGGGAAATTCAGCAAGCCATCGATTTCTACATCACAGAACTTCCAGGTGCTTTTGCGACGCCTATCGACGTGAATATGGATGATCGGCGCAGATCCAACGAACTTCTCGAAATAGCGATACTGCTACAGATGCAAGACCCGGCATCCGCACGGGCGGCGGAACTGATCGACGCTGCAGAACAGAAAATGCAATTAATCGACGAACGTTTCATTCCCTGGCAACGGGCCTTGGAAAGGGCTGGCATTGCGGCAGCGCGCAACGATAGGCAAGTCGCCATGGAACAGCTCGAACAGGCCTTTAACCTGGGTTTACGCTCGCGCTGGCGAAATCTCCTGTTGTCGACCATCGCCTTCAACAGCATGCATGACGAACCCGAGTTCAAGCAACTGCTCGCCAGGCTCGAAGCCGATACGGAGACCCAGCGTGAACTGGCGTACCAGATACCCGGAGTCTTGAAATGAGGCCGTTGACACAGGCAGGGCAACCATGAGTTTCTTTAACGAACTCAAACGCCGCAACGTCTTCAAGGTGGCTGCCGCCTACGTCATCGTCGGCTGGCTGATCATGCAGGCGGGTGAAGTGATGGCGCCCGCACTGAACCTGCCAGAGTGGGTTAACAGCCTGCTGGCATTCTTCCTGATCCTTGGTTTTCCACTTGCCCTGTTCTTCGCGTGGGCTTTTGAAATGACACCCGAAGGCCTGAAGAAGGAAAAAGATGTCGATCGCTCACAGTCCATTACCCAGGTAACCGGCCAGAAGCTAAACAATGTCATTATCGGTATTTTGGTGCTGGCGCTGGGTTATTTCGCCATCGACAAGTTTGTGCTGCAACCTCAAGTGGCAACAGAGCCATCAATCGCAAGCGAAGAAATCGTTACCGATGAGGCAGCGGAGGAACATTCAATCGCAGTACTGCCTTTTGTGGATATGAGCGCCAACAGTGATAACGAATATTTCTCCGACGGCCTAAGCGAGGAATTGCTCAACATCCTCGCCAAGATAAAGGATCTTCGGGTGGCCGGACGCACTTCCTCGTTCGCCTTCAAGGGTAAGGATGATGATCTGCGTAATATCGGTGAAAAGCTCAATGTAAATACGATACTCGAAGGCAGTGTCCGCAAGGATGACAAACGCAACAGGGTACGAATAACCGCGCAGTTGGTAAACGTCGAGGACGGTTATCACATGTGGTCGGAGACCTATGACCGCGAACTGGATGATATTTTCGCTATCCAGGACGAGATTGCTCACAAAGTTGCCCAGGCCATGCGTATCACCCTGCTGGGTGAGGATGAAGCACGCCTGGAACAGGTAGCAAGCACCGAGATCAATGTATACGACCTTTACCTCAAGGGCCTGCAAGGCCTCAATGAAAGTGGTTTTGTGTCTTTGGATAGAGCAGTCACACTGTTTCAGGAAGCGTTGACTCTGGACCCCAGCTATAAACCGGCCAAGATTGGCCTGGTCAATTCCTGGATACAGATGGCGGTCACAGGCGCCATCAGCCAGCAACAGGCTTTGGACCGTGGCATGCCATTGCTCGAACAGGTACTCGAAGAACAACCCCAAAACAGTGCCGCCCGTATCCATATGGCAACTTTGAAGGTATTTGAGGGTGATAATGCGGCTGCTGAGAAGGAGTTCATCGCGGCACTGGATGATGAGCCACGCAACGCCCTGGGCTTAAAACAATACGGCAGATTCCTGTTTAACAACGGTCGGGTTGAACAGGGGATGGACTTGATAAATGCCGCGGTGCAAATCGACCCTTACTCGGTACGCGTACTTTGGGAGCAATGCCAGACCAATGCGTTTTTGCAACGTGTGGAGGTGGCGCTAACGGCTTGTGAGCGTATCAAGGAAGTCGCACCCGAAAGTCCAAGTGGGTGGTACGGGTGGGCCATGGTACACAGCATGTCCGGCGATATGGCAAACGCGGCATATGGATTTACCGAGGCCATAAAACGTGACCCGGGTGACTTTGAAATGATCGCTGCCATGAGCTATTTCTGGCTAACCATGGGAGACGCCGAACAGGCCGAGCTATGGCTGCAAAGATCTGAAGCAATCGGCGCCGGACAGCCCTTCCCGATCATCGGTCGTTTAAGACTTCTGAAATACAATGAGCAACATAAGCAGGCGTATGATCTCGCCGCCAAAACAATGACACAGAACCTCGAGAACCGGCATGGCTCTCAGCAGACCCTGCGGCAAATCTGGGCGTATGAATCAGCACGCACCGGTGATTTCCAGGCAGCACTTGAACCCTACCGCAAAAGTATGCCCTGGGCATTTGAACCTGAACTGCGTCTACCGGAAGGTTTTGCATTGCAGTCAGGCGACGCAACTCAAGTTGCCGGACTACTAAAACTGGCAGACCCGACATCCGAAAGACCAGAACAACTTCTCAATGCAGTCGAAGCCATCAGCGGTCAACAACATCCGGCCTGGGGCATATGGGCCAGCGACATTGATAACGCAGCAGTCGCTACCATTCGTGGCGATTATGAAACCGCGCTGCAATATCTGAACAATGCCTGGGACAAGAAGTTTCGATTTATGTGGCGTGAGGCACTCATTGAAGATGCGATCTTCGGTCAGTTGAAAAACGAACCCGGCTTCAAGGACCTCGTCGCCCGCTTCGAGACCGATCTGGAGCAACAGCGCGAACTGGCTTACGAACTGCTAGAGGTGCAGAGATGAGCACTACAGTATCTCTCAACGCTTGGGGCACGTTATGAGCTTCTTCTCTGAACTCAAACGCAGAAACGTGTTCCGCGTGGGTATCGCTTACCTGGTTGGCTCATGGTTGCTGGCTCAAATCGCCGAATTACTTCTCGATACATTCAACGCGCCCGAATGGACCATGAAGTTTATCCTGGTGGTGCTGCTGATTGGTTTTCCCGTTGCACTGTTCTTTGCATGGGCGTTTGAACTGACACCCGATGGTATCAAGAAAGAAAAAGACGTGGACAGGTCGGAGTCCATGTCCCGGGTAACCGGGCAGAAACTGAACAATGCCATCATTGGAATACTTGTGCTGGCGCTGGCTTATTTTGCCATCGACAAATTCATTCTCACTCCAGGTCGTGCACAACCGGGGTCAGAGCCCTTTTCTCAACAAACTACCGAGCAAGCCACAGTTACTGGTGAGAAAAGGGCTCCGACCCCCATCGAGACCCCGCTCGAAGCCAGCGAGTCCGTAGCCGTCCTGCCCTTCGTAAATATGTCCTCCGACCCCGAGCAGGAATACTTTTCCGATGGCATCACCGAAGAGATCATCAATGCACTGGTAAAGATTCCCGGCTTATCAGTGCCGGCACGCACCTCCGTGTTCGGTTTCAAAGGCCACCAGGGTGACGTGCGCAAAATCGGTGAGCAACTGGGTGTTGCCCACGTACTGGAGGGCAGTATCCGTTCACAGGGCAAACAGGTGCGTATCACCGCGCAGTTGATCAAGGTCGATGACGGTTTCCACCTGTGGTCTGAGACCTATGACCGGACAATAGACAACATCTTCATCGTGCAGGAGGAGATCGCGTCAGCAATTGCCACGGTCCTGACCGGCGAACTGGGCCTGGGTGTCATTACCGTGCCCAACAAGACCCGCAATATGGAAGCCTATGATATCTACCTGCAAGGCCGCGCACTTATCCGCGACCGTAGTCTGGAGGCGATAGAAGTATTAAAACAAGCCACCGAGATTGATCCTGACTTTGCGCCTGCCTGGGCTGCCCTTGCATTAGCCTACCAGTACGGCGGTTATTACTCAGGAGACAAGAAGTACCAGGACCTGGCCCTGACCACCGCACGCTATACGCTAACTCTTGATCCTGAAAACGTTGACGCGTTAACAGCCATGGCCGCCGCTTTCAGGGATACCTGGCAGTGGGTGGAAGCGGACAGATATTTCAATGCTGCTGTGGCTATCGATCCTCAATCTTCAGAGTTATTGGAGGATTATGCTGAATTCCTATGCATGGTAGGTCGCTGGGAAGAGTGCCTGGCGGTCGCAGAGCGCGGACATACCATCGACCCACTACTATCACCATTGGCAGATGTTTATGCCTCAGCACTGACAATCCATGGCCGCTACCAGGAAGCACTGGATGTCATTGAACATTTTGAAGGTTGGAAGGCCTATTATGGTTCGACATGGAACACAGGCATACTGTTGGCGAGTGGTGATAAAGACGCTGCCATCCTGGCGTTCACCAGCGCGCATCCGGATGAGTTGCCAGAGGACTATGCCAACGCGCTGGTTACACTTTTAAATGACCCGCAGAATACTCACGCTCTCGAAACACTGAGAAGTGCACTTTCGCTTGAATTTAAGTCTCAACGAAATATCGCCTACGCAGCTTCACAGCAAGTTCTGGCATTCAGTGGCGACGAAGACTACCTCCTTAACTCCATGCTGGCGTTATTCAGCAACAATAATTGGGGGAACGTGGAGGAACTCTGGTTTCCTGTTCTGGCGCCGATCAGACAGCGCCCGCAGTTTGCCGAGTTGCTTGATTTGGTAAATCTACCGCCATACTGGGACCAGACCGCTTGGCCTGATATCTGCCAACGTTTGGACGATGGAAGGATTGAATGCCAATGAGCTTGTTTAACGAACTCAAAC
>CAVWXX010000002.1:0-7990 GCA_963759155.1 uncultured Gammaproteobacteria bacterium
GCCAGTAATAACCGCTTTTTTCATGGGCTAGTTTGCCTTAGTCGATATCTATTATGATTTTACCGCGGGCATGACCCTTTTCCGAGTGCCGAATTGCCTCTGCAGTCTCAGCCGGATCAAAGTGATGTCCGATAACCGGATCCAGTTGCCTTTGCCTCCACCCACCATCACCATGCGGCCTTCGGGCTTGAGGGCAAAATAGTGGAGACACCCAAATTTTTGAAAGTCCGGAAGCAGTGGATGTCCTGACTTTTGCCGTCCTGACTTTTGCGTTTTCCTGGCTTTTGTAACTTACAGCTGTCCTGGCTTGTGCATGACTCTTTTTGTTTGGGGGAGATGACTTGATATATCAATTGCATTTGCTTGATCTAAATCATAGTTTAAATCACTCGATTACGAAGACTATTGAGGTCCTTGAGTTATTTTTCAGAACTAAAAATAGCAAATTACTTTTGATACGGGGGTCAACTTCATGAATCGTATACCAATCCGGGTTTTGGTCATTATTTCTGTTTGTTTATCAACATGTTTTTCTTTAGGCAAAGCTGAGAGTAACGGCGACCTGAGTGTTAGTGGTGCGATCATAGCTAACGACCTGGCGATAATAGCTCTGGATTGTACGGCCAATACCAATGGTGGTGCGCTCACCACGGATGAAAACGGAATCGTGGTCTGCTCTAATGATGATGGTACGACCGGGCCACATACAATCGACACCGACACTCAACTGACAGAGGCGCAGGTCGATTCCTATACTGACAATAACGGCTACTCTACAGGACCTCATACGGTTGATACGGACACCCATGGAAGCGATATGTGGACCGA
Source organism: uncultured Gammaproteobacteria bacterium (assembly GCA_963759155.1). Taxonomy (GTDB): domain Bacteria; phylum Pseudomonadota; class Gammaproteobacteria; order Xanthomonadales; family SZUA-36; genus SZUA-36. Next base: position 829 of record CAVWXX010000002.1, read on the forward strand.
TGCGGCGGGTCAGGTAACAACACCCGGAAAAGTTGGTATCGGGACACAGAGCCCTGTATCTGTTCTGGATGTAAACGGTGGCGTAAGGATAGGTAATGATCTATCTGCATGTACCAGTGAAAATGCTGGAACAATCAGGTTCAATGCTGCCACTTTTCAAGGGTGCAATGGAGTTGAATGGGTTGAAATCTCAGTTTCGCCTATTTTGGTTTCGGATCATCCTGCAACATGCAGTGCCGTCCTGGCCTCTAATCCTGCTGCAGCAGATGGTGTTTATACTATTGATCCTGATGGTAATGAGGGGAATGATCCGTTTGATGTATTCTGTGACATGAGTACGGATGGTGGTGGTTGGACGATCATTTTTAAATCGAGTGATCCAGCAATTTGGAAAACAAATTCAGGAACACCCGGTACTGGCGAATGGAGTCAAGATTTTTCAGGGATAATCTTTCCCATGAATGAGCTTATGCTTTATCGGGTAATTGATGCGCAAGTAGTGAATGTCACAGGACTTTCTTCCTCGGATCTGTATCAGTGTGCGACAGGCACTAACGACAGATATTGGAACGGCACTCTCTACAATATATATTCAGCACTTCATTTAGGTGTTCATACTAATGAAACTAAAACAACACCGAATGGATATATCATAGTTAGTCAAGGCTGCGTTTCAAACAAACTAGGATGGGGGTTTGGGCACCTTGCATTTATAGATAATCAACAGGGTTGGGGTTGGGATTCAACTAATCTGGAATCAACAGTGTTTGCGATTGGAATTCGTTAATAAAATCAGGTATCCGAACAAAAGTAGGTTGTATAAATACCATAATGCATAAATTTGCAGGCATTGAGGAGTTCATCAATTAGTAGAATAGTGAAGACACCCATGTTTTGGTCACCATTAAAGTATGTGGTTCTCTGCAGTATGCTTTTTCTGTTCCTGAGCTGCTCTTCACACGACAATTCCCAATTGATCAAACACCCCAATGTGCTGTTCATCTCGCTGGATGACATGAATGACTGGGTGGGGTCACTTGCAGGTAACGACCAGGCAATCACCCCCTTTCTGGATAAATTTGCAAACACAAGGCGTCAATTTCACCAGGAACTATGCACCCAGCCCCGGTTGTAATCCTTCACGCTCGGCCATGCTGACCGGTTTACACACCTATACCTCGGGAATGTATTCAAACTACCAGGAGTGGAGGAAGGTACCGGCTTTGCAGCAGGTTCAAACGATTGGACAGCACTTTCGCAATAATGGTTATTACACAGCGGGCGCAGGCAAGATATTTCATTACGACCAGGTCGATGAGCTTGGCTGGGATGAGTATTACCCGGCCATAGACAATCCCATGCCCGAGGACAATTTCCCAGAGAAGCGACCTGCGAATATGCCGCCATTCAAGTACATGTACAACATGTTCGACTGGGGGCCGCTACCCATAGCCGATGAAGAAACGGGTGATTTTGAAACCGTGGACTACATCTCCAGGCAACTGCAAAAAACACACGACAAACCATTCTTCCTGGCGGCGGGCATTTATCGTCCACACCTACCCTGGTTTGTGCCGCAAAAATATTTCGACAAATTCCCTCTTGAGACCATCAGGAAGCCCGCGGTGTTAGAAAATGACGCGTCAGACCTGGGTGAAGTGGCGAAAGAAATCATCACCCGTGGCGGCAATTACCACAAACATGTGGTCGAGGCCGGTCAATGGGAAAAAGCCATACAGGGGTATCTTGCTTCAATTTCATTTGCAGATGCGATGGTAGGCCGCCTGCTGGAGGCCCTGGCAAACAGTCCTCACGCTGACAATACCATCGTTGTGATCTGGTCGGACCACGGCTGGCAATTGGGGGAAAAGTCGCATTGGAGGAAATTTGCTCTTTGGGAAAACACGATCCGGACAGTTTTTATGATGAAGGTACCTGAAGGTCTGGAGAAGATGCCCGGGGGATCCGAAAATGGCATCGCAACAGATAACCTGACGTCTTTACTCGATATCTACCCGACGCTGGTGGATCTCTGCAATCTGCCTGAACGAAATGATTTTGATGGCATCAGCCTGAGAAGCATGCTGACTGACCCGCGAAAGAAGGTCTCCAGACCGGTCATCAGCACGTATGATTACGGCAGTTACTCCATCCGTTATGAGAACTGGCACTACATCAGATACATTGATGACTCTGAGGAACTCTACAACCTGGAAGATGATCCCGAAGAATGGCATAACCTGGCACAAGACATACAATACGGGGACGTAATAAACCAACTGGCGGGCTATATCCCCAAGGAACAAATTGATTTACCCGTAGTTTCCCTGATTGAGCTAATGGAGCACCATGTTCCACCGTTCCGGTCAAAAGCTTATTATTTCAGCGAGGAGCGCAATCAGTGGATGCAAAGATTTGAGCAGTCCCCAAACGATAAATAAAAACAGAAAGCCGAAACGGCCATTGATTAACAAAGCAAATACAACTAACACATTTCGAACAGGTTAATTTGATACGCGATCGTGGCGTTTATTCGGTGACCTTCTTGTGATCTTTGTTGGTGTTCTTGTTGCCTTGGCGATGATAAATATTTTGGCTAAATGCTATTCGGCTGATGGTTTTTGTTCACTCTAAGGCAGAAGCCCGGGTACCGGATCAATGAGTACCCAGGCCCTTTTCCTCCTACTTCTCCGGGGCTGTGTTTTCGGAAATAGCCTTATCGAGCATCTCGATCAACTGGTCGCGACTATAACTGTAAGGCCCCCACGTATTTAGCTGGACAAGCTCATTGATCTTCGTGCCTATGGTCCAGGCCTGCTCTTCCTGATTTGGTACAACCACGTATCGGCGCAGAGGATTGTCGTCGAATAGCGCATGCATGAATGCTTGTGAAACCTCGTCAGGCTCCTTGTAAGAAAGCTCACGTGCGGCCGTTTTTTCATAGTCCTCTTTCATTGTATTGGTCACTTCGCTACCCGCAGCTTTGGTCTTTTCCAATTTACGTGCCACGCTGCTGCGACGGATATTTGACTTGTAGTTGCCAGGTTCGACCACACTGACGGCAACACCATGAGGCTCCATCTCCGTCGCCAGCCCATCGGTGTACGCTTCGATCCAGTGCTTGCTGCCGCTGTAGGCACTAAAACCGGGGAACGACGAGCCTGTGCCAGCAATAGAACCCGTTGTCACAATGCGGCCCTTCTTTTCCATCACCAGTGGCGCGAAAGCCTTGGTTGTACGGTAAACACCTTCAACATTAACCTTGTAGACAAACGTCTGATCTTCAATCGGTGTGTCAACGACCTCACCTCCACCGCCAACACCGGCATTGTTAACCAGGCCATACAGGCCGGTACCTTTCTTCTGAATCATCTCGACAACGGCATCGACCTGGTCCTGTTTGGTCACGTCAAGCTTGACTGCCGTGACATTCCCGATCGCATTCAGTGCCTCGAGATCTTTTTCCTTACGCGCGCCGGCGTAGACGTGATAACCCTTTTCAGCCAGGGTCTCAGTAAGATTTCGGCCAATACCGGTACTGGCACCAGTTATCAGGATCGATTTCTGTTCTTCGGCCACAACTGTTAGTGGTGTCGCGTAAAAAGCGATAAAAGCAGTAGGATTATGACGGTCTGGAGAATCTTGCTCATTGAGTTTCCTTTTTATAGTTGATGGCTGCATCACAAGGTGGGGAAATGCAGGACTGAATCTATATTGCCAGAAAGGTTGGCGAACCAACAAACACTGGACAGGTCTTGTTTTTTCTGGATATTCGCTATCTGGTTCTTGGTTAGTATAGGAGACCCGGCAATAAAGTTCAGTAATTCACCAGTCGGTTTACGTTCTTTCCAGGTTTGCTTTATTTGCAAGCATTGCCCCTCACGCAGTAACAGTTGAACGTTAAGCTCACAACCTGCTTGCAAGTATCCGCCAACGCACGGAACCCCCCTGATTTGGCGTGCCTGGCACATCAGCAACTGCCAGCTCTCCTGGTGGACGTGAGAAAGTATCCAGCCGAAGCCCTGACTCTCAAACAAGGACCGGATTTCCTGCGTTGTGTCAATCAGGAATGTCCAGTGATAGCGGCCATACTCCTCGGCCAGTTGACGTGCCAACCCAGGTTCAATGCCTTTTGATTTTTGCTGCTGCACTGCCTTCATGTAAGTACGACCAGCCAGTGCTTTCACTTCATCTTCCGTGTATTTAATGATTGGCTGGCGGTCTTTGGTTCGCACCCTTTGCGCTGTCAGCACGGTCCCTCCCGGGCGCAGCCAAGCGAACCACCTGTGAACCAATCGTTGACGGTCCTGTGGACTAAAGAAACAAAGGAAAGAGTGGGAGCAAATCAGGTCGTAGGGCTCAGCGGGGCTATGGTTCAGCACATTGTCCTTGATGATCTTACCTGGACGCCAAATTTATCGCCATACCACGCATTGAGCTCAGGGGTGTTTCGCACAGGTCAATTACGGTAACCCGCATATCTTTTAAATGCTCGCCGGCTACAGCAGTAACCCTCGCCAGCATTGCATAATCGGCGGCACCTGAAACAAGCACGCGCCTTACACCGTGGATCAGCCGTTTCACGCGGGCAGAAAAAAATCGTCGTCAGAAAGAATTGAGTGAAATACACCCAACAGACGTAATACCTGCCACGACCATCGTACAGGCACAACCCGGGCGCTCCGGGCTGCTGAGCACAATTATTTTTTCACCAGTTAAGTGCCAGTAGTGCGCTTTCCCCAAGCGGTTCGTTAATCTGGATCAGTGGCGGGTACTCGTGCCGGCCATTTTTTTTTGTTAGTGTTTGCATGGCAAGAAATTTTTGATGTGTGGCATCAAATTCTGTGCGGCTCAAAGGTAAAATGACCAGGTCTGAAGGACCTGCCAATCTCAGATTCTCTCAATCGCCCTGCCGCTATCTGGTTCAACCATTATCGCGTCATCAGGCACACCGGCAGCCAAGGTTGCCCTGAGAATATTGGCGACCTCACCCTGCTTTCTTCCCCTGCGATTGGGATAGTTACGGCAAACGTAATAGTCACACTCCGGCAACTGCCCGAGCCATATCGCCCAGGGTTCGTTGGTCTGATCCCCCGGTCCAGCGAGCATAAGCAAGCGCTTGCCGTCAACCGGAAGACCGCTGGTAAACTCGAGCAGGCGCGTGAGACCATCGGGATTATGTGCAAAATCATGACTGCACTAAATGGCAGATCACGATAAAAATTCAAACGCCCCGGTGTCTGTGTGTAGCCCACATGAACAAACCCATCGCGCTACGAATCGATTAAGGGGCACGCCCATCAGGTAGCAACTGACAATGGCTGCAAGGGCATTTTCCAGGTTGAAACGAGCCACGCCCTCAAAAGTGCAGGGCATTTCGGTAACGGGTAACACGCTGTGCTTTTCATCGCCATCGTATAAAAACACCCATTCTTTGATCTATGGTTCCACCAGGCAAAACATTGCAGGCCTGTCGACAAGTTCCGCCAATATTTCCTGTCCTTTGGATGAGACAGGCAGAGTCGTGGCGCTTTAGAAACGGCAACATGGAAAGACACTGTTGATCATCTGCGTTCAGCACTGCCACATCCGGTCCGCTCAAGCAGGCTGCGTTTGATTTCAACCATTTCGTCCATCGTCTCAATCTCGCCCTTGAAGAGATGATCCGGCGTGACATTCAGGCAGACGGCCACATCACAGTTTTGAAAGGCAAATCCACGCACAGCCATACCTCGATGATGTCTCGAGCACTGCGATATTGACATGTTTATGCTTAAGACCCTGGCGTGCCCGATAAAAGCGCTGGCATCACCTTCTAAGATACGCCGGTCACCCAGGAATATGCCATCGGTGCAAACAAGACCTGATTTTGACCCCGCCACCTGAAAAATATGATGAATCATGTGCGTGGTCGTTGTTACCATTGGTGCCCGTAACGGCGATAATGGGTATAGGGGCAGTGGTCCGGTCGGATACAGCCAGTCAACCAGTTCAGCGGCAGCCGAGGCAAGCGAAACCCGACCATCCTTACAATTACCAGTATGATGCAGATCCGGGGCGAGCCCAAAATCCACTACCACGCCACCTGAATGCACCAGGTCTAATCAGCTGTTTGAAGTGTAAGCACAATGGGCGTATAACCTAATTTTTCACTAATCGCCCGGGCAGGTTGGTGATGGATTCATCTACGTTGATCAGGTGCCTGTTGCCATCAGCATCCTCTTTAAGGACGGTGACCTTTGAATAGATCACCAACAGGTGAAACAATCCTGCATCGCTTGACCCGCCTTCACCATTCACCGACAGGAATTTGCAGCTGTTTCAGCAATGCCATGCGTTGGTCCGGGTTTCTTCTCAGCGCGTTCAGGTAATCCCCTGCCCGGTCCATCGGAAAGGTACCATCCAGAACCCTTGTTCCAGCGCCATGACCAATGCTCAATAAGCCATTGGGGCGTATACGAAGCCCGGTTTTCACGTGTCCTGCCATGGGATCACGTTCATACTGAAAATAGGGTATATCGCTACGCTGCAATTCGTTGATGATGGCTTCGGTTTCGAGGGGCAATACGCGGGCCGCCGCAAACCCTGAAAACAGGCGATAAGATTCAGCCAGGTCTTTCAGCGTTCCTGAAAACAATTCAACCGCCAGCTTGACCGCAGCCATGCCTACCTGGGAGTCCTCATGTTCAACCAGAGCAATACATTTTTTCCTGGCAAGGTCTGCTTCAATGCTGAAACACTCTACCCGATGACCGGTCTTGCGCTGTAACAATAACGCCGTCTGCGCCAAAAGGGATGAATACCAGGCGGTTTTTCTTCTGCAACTGCCTGTTCGGGAATTTCGTCTTGCGTAAGGATGCCGGCACGAATCAGCGGTGACCTTATATCTGATACCTGTTGTGGGAATTCTGATTCTTCACCCGCAGAAAACTCCAGTCGAATTTCCACAACGCGCTTTTCAGAACGCCTGCTCGGGCCGAAATAGGGGAAGAATAAAACTCTTGGCATCAGTGAACCTATATCAAAAATCTGCTGTACTGTACTCGAAAAGTGAGTATATCTGTAGCTACCCGTTGTTGCATATTGTGCAACGCGCTATTCTGGTTTTGTGATTAAACAAATGAAACTTCCGCGCCTTAAAACAGTGTTGCTAGCGCCCGTG
>CAVWXX010000003.1:0-75920 GCA_963759155.1 uncultured Gammaproteobacteria bacterium
CAATCGGTGGTGGCGTCGGTAAGATTTTCAAAATCGGTTCACAAGCCATGAATGCCCAGGTGGCCTACTATCACAACCTGGAGAAACCCGATATCACTGGCGATTGGAGCCTTCGCTTGCAGTTACAGTTCATGTTCCCGAAGTAGAACCAAACAGCGAATCAGGCATTACCACCCCATTTCCCCTCGAAATCCCCCCAAACGGGGGGATGCCTGAACGGCTTGTCGGGCTTTTAATAGATTCACAGACTTTAGTCGTAAATTTAACAAAGGAGAAAACATGAACACCTCATTAAATATCGGAAGTACTGAAATGCTTGAGGCACGTGAGGCCTCAAAGAGTGGTATCGCGATTGGTGCGCTACTTGCCGTGCTGGGTGTCCTGGCCATGATGGCGCCGTTAATCAGCGGTATAGCGGTTACCGTGCTGGTCGGTATCCTGATGATTGCCGGTGGCCTGATGCAGACCTTCTTCGCCTTCAAAGCTGAGTCCTTCGGCAAGGGCGTGCTGGTTTTCCTGTTTGGTGGTTTGGGCGTGGTGGCCGGTGTGATCATTCTGATGACCCCCCAGACCAGCCTGGCGTTTCTGACCATGCTGGTTGCCGCTTTTTTCGTTGCCAGCGGTATCACCGACATCGTCCTGGGCTTCAAGAAAAAACCGGAAGAAGGCTGGGGTTGGTTAGTATTCAGCGGCGGATTGTCCGTGTTGCTGGGGCTGCTCATCATGGCGGAATGGCCGTTCTCCGGTCTCTGGGTGATCGGCTTTTTCGTCGGCCTGAGGATGCTGGTTTCCGGTTGGGTGTTGATGGCACTGGGCCGGGCAGGGCAGGTGGCATTGACGCAGTTGCAGGACGAGCGTATCGAAGTCCTGGAAGAGCATGTCCGTGAAGGAGCAGCCATGCTGGCGGGCGTCGTACAGGCGCTGGCGAACCACACGGCTGCCTTGATGATGCTGGACAGCGAATTGCGCCAGAAAGTGTCTTCATCTGAAGTCGACCCGGCCATCAGTAAATTGAATGAAGGTCTTGGTAAGGCACGCAAGAGCATGCAGGAAGTCGAGGCGGCATCAGAGAAAACCTGGAGTGAAATTCAGAAAGCGTCTTACGGTTTAATGGGTGAACTGCAAGACAGCATCGCGGAAGTCAATGAGAAGCTCAAGGCGTCTCTCGATATGGCTCCGAAGGATCAGGACTAAGCTTTGTTTCGGTTGGGAGACCTGTTTGGCAGGTCTCCCAAGCGGATGGCAATGACCAGGTTAATCGAATCAGTACCTGATCGGATACATCATTGGCCAGAGCGATGCCGCCAACTATTACGATGCTGCAGGAAGTGTTTTGGTATTGATGCTTTGGGTCTACTACGCCTCAGCCATCTTTCTGTTCGGTGCTGTTTTCACGAAAGTGCGTTCGGATTTAATCAACCAGGATATCAATAAAATTTTAGAACCTAAGGAAAAATGAATATGAAATTATTAAGTAAATTCCTGAATCAAAGTTTACTTTTTGCTGTTGTTGTCGCTACGCCGGGCCAACTGCTGGCCGATTACGAACGTGCTGAAGACCTGAAAGCTTCCGAAATTTTGTCTACAGAACAGGTATCGGGCGCACACTTCAGTGTCGATGAGCGAGTTGAGAGCGACGGTTACCTCAACTATTACACCATCCGTTCCGATTACGGCGTGTTCGAGGCGGCGAGCACAGCCATGTTGCTCGTGCGCCTGAAGGAGATAGACGCGCTTGCCCAGCTTGACGAGCTCAGCAGTACCGAAGTTTTTGTCAATGCAGCAGCAGACGCGGGGTTGGGCCAAATCGAGGTTATCAGCACATTTGTCCAGCGGCCGGTATCCACACTGGCCGGATTGCCACAGGGCGTCAGCCGTATGTTCAAGCGTTATTCCCGCCAGTTGGGTGAAGCGGTCAGCGATACCAAGGAATACATGGCAACCCAGAAAGAACTTGGCCTGTCTGACCGGGAGTACGCGGACTATAAGAAAAACGCCATATCGCTTACCGAACGGTATTTCAACATCTCGGCTGCCGAACGGGACTTGGCGCAGGAGCTGGGTACGGATCCATATACCTCGAACGAAACGCTGAGTGAAGCCATTAAGAAAGTCGCCTGGGTGGATCGCATGGGACGCGTCGCAGTGAAGGTCGCGGGGAAGGTCGCGGGACTGAGCATCCCATACGTGGGCGTCTTAGCCAAGGTCAACGATGCCGTTTGGGGCAAAGACCCCTACGAACTGCGTGACTACAACCGTGCGCGTCTCCTTGCAACAGGCGCGACGGAAGAACTGGTTGACGCCTATCTTAAAAATCCCTGGATGAGCCCCACGCAGCAGACCGTGCTGACCGCGGCCATTGGTGAACTCACCGAGGTCACCGGCAGTGATGGAATCCTGCGGCAAGCGCGCGATCTTAGGACCCCAGTCGAGGTCGGTTATTTCGTACGGTCGGTAGCCTTACTGGCCTGGTACCACAGCAAGAAGCAGCCCCTCGCCTCGGTAAGCACGGAGCTGGCAATACCGGGCGGTATCAGAGCGGACGGGACGACGGTACTGCTTTTCCCCTCCGATTACGTGTACTGGACCGAAACCATGGCACAAGCAGCGCGTGAATTCAGGGCCCTGGGTGCAGGAAACCCCGACTTGAAACCCGAGCTCTGGATTCTCGGGTCTGTCAGCAAGCGTGCGCAAACCGAGTTGCATAAGCTCGGCTATGACTTGAATACGGAATTCGCAGACCAACTCCTGGGCGAGTCAAGTTGATCGTTATCAGCATCACTGCCTCCGGGATAATGACCTGACCCCCCAAATCCCCCCCTCTAGGAGGGATGCCACGGGTGGAATACCGACGTTTAATATACCAAGGCGGTACCCGTTCTGTAATTGCAGAAGTTCGTCAAGATCAAAGAGCATTGAAGGAGTATGAAATGAACGAGTCAACAAAACTGAATGAAATGAAAACCCAGTTGAAGGGGGAACTCGCCAAGTGGCAAACGAAAATCGACGAAGCCAGGATTCAGCTGAACCTCGGCGGCAAGGAAGCCAAAGAAAAAATCCAGCCTCACCTGGACCAACTCGAAAATGAAATGTACAAAGCGAAGGACAAATGGGCTGATCTGGAGGAGGCATCAGAAAATTCATGGGCGGATATCAAGGTCGGACTGGATTCATCCGTCGATGCCATGAAAGAATCTTTTTCGAATGCGCAAAAGCATTTTTCCGACGATAAAACCAGCTGAGGCTGAAGAGTAAAAAAGACAGTACAGTGATAATGGAAACGGGACAGCAACCAGCAGAACGCTTCCGAAAAAGCTTTGTGTTGGTGATGACGCTCGCGTACACGATCATGTTTTTTGCGATGATCTGGGGCTTTGTGGAAGCCCTGTTGATGGCAGCCGTGTTCAGCGGGATCCTTTATCCCGTTTACCTTTGGTTGAACAAGACTTTTAAAGGGCGTAGTACGCCGGCTTCACTGCTGACCCTACTGGTCGCAATATTGGTGATCGTGATCCCGCTGCTGTTTCTGCTGGGGATAGTCGCCGACCAGTCGGTGGGAATTACTGCCAAGGTCGAGCCCTGGGTGCAACAGCAGATGTCCGAATCTGCGGGTGATGAAGCCGCCTTGCCTGAATGGCTTCCGTATGCTGACAAACTTGAGCCGTACAAAGAGGAGATATCCGTGAAGTTCGGCGAGTTTGCAGAAAGTGCCGCATCTTACCTGGCTTCCAGCCTGGCACGGATAACCGAGGGCACGATGGTGTTTTTTCTTAACCTCTTCGTGATGCTCTACGCCATGTTCTTTTTTCTTATCAGCGGACCACAACTGGTACGGACCATTATGGGGTACGCGCCCCTGTCCCAGGAGGACAGGCAAAAAATGTTGCAGGTGGGCCTGTCGGTCAGCCGCGCAACCATCAAGGGCACGTTGATCATCGGTATTATCCAGGGCACCCTTGGCGGTATCGGTTTTGCGGTCGCCGGGATCGGTTCAGCCGTGTTCTGGGGTGCGTTGATGGCCATACTATCCGTTCTCCCTGGTATTGGCTCAGCGCTGGTCTGGGTGCCGGGTGTGATTTACCTGTTGCTGACAGGAAATGTGGTTGCAGGTGTGCTGCTGGCGGCCTGGTGCGCAGGTGTCGTAGGGACGATCGACAATGTACTGCGGCCGATCCTGGTAGGGCGGGATACGGAAATGCCTGACTTGTTGATATTGCTTTCAACCCTGGGGGGGCTGAGTCTGTTCGGTGCATCCGGCCTGGTGCTTGGCCCGGTTCTCGCTGCTCTGTTCATGACCGTGCTGGCGATATATAGCCGGGTATTCGCTGAATACCTGGAAGGATGATTGAGGAGTAGACACATGAAAAAACCCAAATCTGAACTTGAGGAACTAAAAGACCTGCAGAAAGAGTCACGCAAACTGCAGCAAAAGCAGGAAACGTCCGTGGAGGCTCAAGCAGAAGCGGAAGCCATAGAAATGCCGCCGGCCGGTAAAGAAGATGGGGGGGAACCGCTTGCGGAGCAGGGCGAGTTTCTTGAGGGCCTTGCCCCACAGGTCGAAAACATCATGACGGAGTTGGAGGAGGCGGCTACCGAGCACCCGGCGCTCGCCCTGCTGGCTGCTTTTGGTATCGGTATTTTTGTCGGACAACTGCTCTCACGCAGATAGGAGGAACCATGGAACGATTTATACATAGCCTGAAAGTATTCTGGCGTGCAGAGCGGTTGCTGAAAACCAATGAACTGCGTTTGAATATCAAGAAAGTTCAAGTGACGGCTGTCGCGAGCCTGGTGGGTTTGTTTGGGCTGGTTATGCTGACCCTGGCGGTATTCTTTGCACTGGTTCCTGTGTGGGGTCAGGCCGGCGCAGCCCTGGCAGTTGCCGGTATCGATCTCATCCTTGCGGTGCTGTTACTTGCCTGGTCCGGTTCGTTGAAAACTGCTCCCGAGGCCGAAATGATCCAGGAAGTTCGTGACATGGCGCTTGGTGATATGGAGCATGAATTGTCACTGGCGGATGCGGAAGTAAAAGCCCTTAAAAATGAGGTTCAGCGTTTTGTCCGTAATCCGGTTGATGCACTGTTACCAGGCATGATCGGTCCGCTGTTGAGCGGCGCTGCCAAGGGTCTTAAATCAAGAAAGTCAAAATGACCAGTACGCATCCACCACCCAAAAACCCCTCCCCGGGAGGGATGCTACTCATTGACTGGTATCGTTAAATGGTAAGCTGAGTCCTGGGTGATTATTTCACCGGCATAGAGAGCTTTCAATGAGATATCAGAGTCCCGGAAAAACCGTACTTGCAGTGCTTCTCATACTGTTGGTTGGTCTTTTTTCGTCGTCTGCTTCTGCAGATGACGAAACGATGGCCTCTGAGAAGCAGGTTAATCCTGAACTGCTTAATCTAAAAATCGCAGAGGTTGAAGCCTCAACAACGCTGGATGAGCAAACGGTCAAAACACTGGTTGATCTCTACCGCCGCGCCTTGACCAACCTCGGCAGGGCTCAGGCCGAGCTGGTAAGCGCGGATGAGTACGCCGATTCGGGAGCCAGGGCGCCGTCTGAGTTGGAAAGAATACGCCAGGATGTTGCTGAGCTTCGTGACTCGGGCACTTCTGAAGCACTGGATTTGCCCACAACTGCAAGTCGTTCCGAGCTTGAAAAGGCCTTGTCTGACGAGAAAGCGGCGCTGACCGCAGTGGAAGCCCGTGTTTCTGAACTCCGGGATCAATACACGCTTACCGTGGCAAGGCCGGCTCTCGCAAGGGAGCGTCTGAGTGTAGCCAGAACAGAGCGTGATTCTGCGTTGGCTGAAGCCAGGGCACCGGCGCCAATCGGTGAGGCCGCCTCAATTAATGAGGCGCGCCGCTGGCACCGCGAAACCCGGGCGCAAAGGCTGGCGGGAGAAATGCGTAAGCTGGAGCAGGAATTGCTGACACATGATGTGCGCCTGAAACTATTGGAGGCAAAGCAGGAATACGCCAGTCTCAATATCGAGCGTATACGTACCCGTGCCCGCACCCTGGAAGATACAATCAGTCAACGGCGTGGTGCTGAAGCGGAGCAAGCACGTCTCGAAGCGGAATCAACGCAACAGGAACTTGAAGGCCAGCACCCCCTGGTACGTGAGATGGCTGCTATCAATGTCAATCTTGGTGAACGATTGACCCAACGCATTCTGGAAATCCAGAACGCATCCGATCAACGGGATGCAACACGGCAACTGCTGACACAACTGTCCGAGGACCTGGATTCAACCAAGAACAAGATGAATATCGCAGGTGTTAGCCAGGCACTTGGTCAATTGCTCGTGAATCAACGGCGTTCGCTTCCCGATACGCAGAGTCTGAACCGGCAGGCCCAGCAACGTAAGCGCATGGGCGCCGACGTTGACCTGGAGCAGATAGAGTTTAGTGATCAACGCAGGTCACTGCGTGACACAGATAAATACATCGATCAGTTGACCAGTGATTTGCCAGTCGATGAAGCCGAAGCTTTGTACCCGGAATTGAAACCACTGTTAAAAAGTCGTCTTGAGTTGCTCGAAAAGTCAATTGAGCAGGGTGGGCGTTATCTAAGTGTTTTGAGTGAATTTGACCTGATTCAACGACAGTACATGGACGCTGTCAGTGCATATCGCGATTTTCTCGATAGTACATTGCTGTGGGTGAGAAGTGGCTCGCGCGTTAACATGGAAGCCTTCCTGACAATCCCGGATGATGTGAAGCGGGTCTTTTCAGTGTCTGACTGGAAGCGGTTGGGATCAGACCTTGTGACAGCGCTTTGGGAAAAGAAATTCGTCGGCCTGTTCTTAGTTGCAGCGCTGATGCTGTTATTTTTTCGCTCGTATTTCCTGTCCCAAATCGAAAAGTCCGCCCGCTATGTCGGGCAGATATCCAAAGACAGTTTCAGCCAATCTGTTAAAGCACTTCTCTTCACCTTGTTGCCTGCAGTGTCGTTGCCACTTGTTCTGGTGTTGACCGGTTTTGCCATCAAGTCCAGTGTGGGTTCCGCGCCATTCTCAGTTGTCTGGGCCGAAACCTTGATGGCTGTGGGTGTCGATCTTTTTGTCATTCTTTTCTTTATTGAAGCATGTCGTGATAAGGGCTTACTTGATGTTCATTGTGGCTGGTCGCAATTCGCTGTTCATAAATTGCGCTCTGAACTGCACTGGTACGTGATCGTTTTTCCCATCGCAAGACTGATCGGTGATAGTAGCTACTTCCTGGAAACCAGTGAGAAAATTGGTGGTTTGAGCATCATCGGGTCGTTGATTTCAGCCGGCGCACTTGCGGTGCTGATATACAGGCTGTTTACACCCGGTGGCGGTATTCTTAAGGATTATTTGCAGAAATATCCCAACGGGGTACTAGCCCACACTCGCCCGGTCTGGTTCGGTGCCATCGTCCTGGTGTTGCCTTTACTCATTGTTATTTGGTTGGCCGGTTACAACTACTCGGGACACGTTTTGGCAGTCAGTTTCATGTATTCGTTCTGGCTTATTCTCTGGCTGATGGTTCTGCAGAGTCTACTGGCGCGCTGGCTGATACTTGGATATCAGCGACTCGAGTTACAGGCAGCCATAGACCGGCGGGATGCAGCACGCGAAGCAAGACGTGTCGCCAAGGAAACAGGTCTGGAAAACAAGCCGGCGGATGAACCGGTTTTTGAAGTAGAAGAACAACAGGTCAGTTTTGCTGAGCTCAACAGTGATAGCCGAATGTTGCTGAAAACGGTTATGGGGTTTGTTGCTGTGATGTGGTTATGGATTATCTGGGCGCCGATCATACCCGCACTTGGTATCCTGGATGATATTACCTTGTGGTCAAAGACCAGTCTCATCAATGGTGAAATGGCACAGATTCCGGTTACGCTGGCTGACATTCTGCTGGCCTTGCTGATCGCTATTGCAACCGGTGTCGCCACCAAGGGCATGCCTGCTCTTCTTGAACTCTTCTTATTGCAGCGCTCAAAGATGACCACTGGTGGCCGTTATACGGCGACGACATTGTTGCGTTATTCCATCGTTGCGATAGGTGCGCTCACCGTTATCGGTTTGCTGGGTATCAGTTGGTCCAAGGCCCAATGGCTGGTTGCTGCACTGGGTGTTGGTATTGGCTTCGGTCTGCAGGAGATCGTGGCCAACTTCATCAGCGGTGTCATGCTTTTGTTCGAGCGTCCGATCAGGGTAGGAGATATTGTTACCGTGGGTGATACCAGCGGTGTCGTTACCCGTATGCAAATCCGGGCAACAACAATACGCGACTGGGATCACAGGGAGTTGCTGGTTCCGAACAAAGAGTTTATCACCGGGCGATTGCTTAACTGGAGTCTCTCAGATGAAGTGCTCCGCGTCGTGATTCCGGTTGGAATTGCCTATGGCAGCGATGTGCCACTGGCGATGAAGTTGTTGAAGGAAGCGGCTTGTGAGCATGAAAATATTCTCAATGACCCACCAGCCACGATCATTTTTGATGGCTTTGGAGATAACTCGCTTAACCTCACCTTCCGCGCCTACGTGCCAAATTCAGACCACCGCATGAGCACCAAGAGTGAATTGAATGAGGCGATCAACCGGAAGTTCCATGAGGCTGGCATATCAATTGCCTACCCACAGCGGGATGTTCACCTGGACACTACAAAGCCGTTGGAAATACGTATGCAACCTGTTGATGATTGATGTCAATTAGTGGTTTTGGAATTTGTTCGAGTGTAATAAAGGAAAGTTAGTGTGAAGAAGCTAACCGGTCTGATATTCATCTTTCTTTTCCTTGTTTCAGCTTGTGTTTCGATGGCTGGTGCCGACGAAATACTGATCACTAACGGTGACCGCCTGAGTGGGGAAATCGTCCGTCACGATGCATATTCGGTTCGACTTAAAACCAATTATGCGGGAACCCTGGATATCAAATGGTCGAATATTGCCGAGATTACGCTTAATGAGCCTAGCGTCGTTCTGCTGAAAGACCGGACAACATTCGAGGTTGAATCCTTCAAACTTGTCGGGGAAGGCCTGGTTCTGCGCCTGTCGGTTCCTCAACACTATCAGTGTGCCGGCCACGAGTGTCCAGGTGATCGAACCAGAAGCATGGGAACTGGGCCAGGGACATAAATTTACCGGGCGGGTCAATATTGCGATTGAAAATGAGTCGGGAAACTCGGAGTCAAATGAACTGGATCTTGATTTTGATATGAGCAACCGTTGGAGGAAAAATAGCCTGCGGGTTTTCGGTCAAATTGAATATGACACCACCCGTGGATTCAATCGACGGATAACTGGAGCGTAATGGGTTCCCTCGACCACACGTTTCAGGGAAAGTGGTATTACGCCGGAGCAGTCATGTTCAAAAAGGACCAGTTTGCAGATTTGAATTTAAGAACTCTGGTTGGCCCGGGTATCGGCTATCGCTTCTTCGAAAGCAAGCGCTTTGAACGTTACCGGAGTCACCACCACCCAAAAACCCCTCCCCGGGAGGGATGCCACTAATTGACTGGTATCGTTAAATAGGAAGCTGAGTCCTGGGTGATTATTTCACCGGCATGGAGAGCTTTCAATGAGATATCAGAGTCCCGGAAAAACCGTCACTTGTAGTGCTTCTCATACTGTTGGTTGGTCTTTTTTCGTCGTCTGCTTCTGCAGATGACGAAACGATGGCCTCTGAGAAGCAGGTTAATCCTGAACTGCTTAATCTAAAAATCGCAGAGGTTGAAGCCTCAACAACGCTGGATGAGCAAACGGTCAAAACACTGGTTGATCTCTACCGCCGTGCCTTGACCAACCTCGGCAGGGCTCAGGCCGAGCTGGTAAGCGCGGATGAGTACGCCGATTCGGGAGCCAGGGCGCCGTCTGAGTTGGAAAGAATACGCCAGGATGTTGCTGAGCTTCGTGACTCGGGCACTTCTGAAGCACTGGATTTGCCCACAACTGCAAGTCGTTCCGAGCTTGAAAAGGCCTTGTCTGACGAGAAAGCGGCGCTGACCGCAGTGGAAGCCCGTGTTTCTGAACTCCGGGATCAATACACGCTTATCGTGGCAAGGCCGGCTCTCGCAAGGGAGCGTCTGAGTGTAGCCAGAACAGAGCGTGATTCTGCGCTGGCTGAAGCCAGGGCACCGGCGCCAATCGGTGAGGTCGCCTCAATTAATGAGGCGCGCCGCTGGCACCGCGAAACCCGGGCGCAAAGGCTGACGGGAGAAATGCGTAAGCTGGAGCAGGAATTGCTGACGCATGATGTGCGCCTGAAACTATTGGAGGCAAAGCAGGAATACGCCAGTCTCAATGTCGAGCGTATACGTACCCGTGCCCGCACCCTGGAAGATATAATCAGTCAACGGCGTGGTGCTGAAGCGGAGCAGGCACGTCTCGAAGCGGAATCAACGCAACAGGAACTTGAAGGCCAGCACCCCCTGGTACGTGAGATGGCTGCTATCAATGTCAATCTTGGTGAACGATTGACCCAACGCATTCTGGAAATCCAGAACGCATCCGATCAACGGGATGCAACACGGCAACTGCTGACACAACTGTCCGAGGACCTGGATTCAACCAGGAACAAGATGAATATCGCAGGTGTTAGCCAGGCACTTGGTCAATTGCTCGTGAATCAACGGCGTTCGCTTCCCGATACGCAGAGTCTGAACCGGCAGGCCCAGCAACGTAAGCGCATGGGCGCCGACGTTGACCTGGAGCAGATAGAGTTTAGTGATCAACGCAGGTCACTGCGTGACACAGATAAATACATCGATCAGTTGACCAGTGATTTGCCAGTCGATGAAGCCGAAGCTTTGTACCCGGAATTGAAACCACTGTTAAAAAGTCGTCTTGAGTTGCTCGAAAAGTCAATTGAGCAGGGTGGGCGTTATCTAAGTGTTTTGAGTGAATTTGACCTGATTCAACGACAGTACATGGACGCTGTCAGTGCATATCGCGATTTTCTCGATAGTACATTGCTGTGGGTGAGAAGTGGCTCGCGCGTTAACATGGAAGCCTTCCTGACAATCCCGGATGATGTGAAGCGGGTCTTTTCAGTGTCTGACTGGAAGCGGTTGGGATCAGACCTTGTGACAGCGCTTTGGGAAAAGAAATTCGTCGGCCTGTTCTTAGTTGCAGCGCTGATGTTGTTATTTTTGCGATCTTATTTCCTGTCCCAAATCGAAAAGTCCGCCCGCTATGTCGGGCAGATATCCAAAGACAGTTTCAGCCAATCTGTTAAAGCACTTCTCTTCACCTTGTTGCCTGCAGTGTCGTTGCCACTTGTTCTGGTGTTGACCGGTTTTGCCATCAAGTCCAGCGTGGGTTCCGCGCCATTCTCAGTTGTCTGGGCCGAAACCTTGATGGCTGTGGGTGTCGATCTTTTTGTCATTCTTTTCTTTATTGAAGCATGTCGTGATAAGGGCTTACTTGATGTTCATTGTGGCTGGTCGCAATTCGCTGTTCATAAATTGCGCTCTGAACTGCACTGGTACGTGATCGTTTTTCCCATCGCAAGACTGATCGGTGATAGTAGCTACTTCCTGGAAACCAGTGAGAAAATTGGTGGTTTGAGCATCATCGGGTCGTTGATTTCAGCCGGCGCACTTGCGGTGCTGATATACAGGCTGTTTACACCCGGTGGCGGTATTCTTAAGGATTATTTGCAGAAATATCCCAACGGGGTACTAGCCCACACTCGCCCGGTCTGGTTCGGTGCCATCGTCCTGGTGTTGCCTTTACTCATTGTTCTTTGGTTGGCCGGTTACAACTACTCGGGACACGTATTAGCAGTCAGTTTCATGTATTCGTTCTGGCTTATTCTCTGGCTGATGGTTCTGCAGAGTCTACTGGCGCGCTGGCTGATACTTGGATATCAGCGACTCGAGTTACAGGCAGCCATAGACCGGCGGGATGCAGCACGCGAAGCAAGACGTGTCGCCAAGGAAACAGGTCTGGAAAACAAGCCGGCGGATGAACCGGTTTTTGAAGTAGAAGAACAACAGGTCAGTTTTGCTGAGCTCAACAGTGATAGCCGAATGTTGCTGAAAACGGTTATGGGGTTTGTTGCTGTGATGTGGTTATGGATTATCTGGGCGCCGATCATACCCGCACTTGGTATCCTGGATGATATTACCTTGTGGTCAAAGACCAGTCTCATCAATGGTGAAATGGCACAGATTCCGGTTACGCTGGCTGACATTCTGCTGGCCTTGCTGATCGCTATTGCAACCGGTGTCGCCACCAAGGGCATGCCTGCTCTTCTTGAACTCTTCTTATTGCAGCGCTCAAAGATGACCACTGGTGGCCGTTATACGGCGACGACATTGTTGCGTTATTCCATCGTTGCGATAGGTGCGCTCACCGTTATCGGTTTGCTGGGTATCAGTTGGTCCAAGGCCCAATGGCTGGTTGCTGCACTGGGTGTTGGTATTGGCTTCGGTCTGCAGGAGATCGTGGCCAACTTCATCAGCGGTGTCATGCTTTTGTTCGAGCGTCCGATCAGGGTAGGAGATATTGTTACCGTGGGTGATACCAGCGGTGTCGTTACCCGTATGCAAATCCGGGCAACAACAATACGCGACTGGGATCACAGGGAGTTGCTGGTTCCGAACAAAGAGTTTATCACCGGGCGATTGCTTAACTGGAGTCTCTCAGATGAAGTGCTCCGCGTCGTGATTCCGGTTGGAATTGCCTATGGCAGCGATGTGCCACTGGCGATGAAGTTGTTGAAGGAAGCGGCTTGTGAGCATGAAAATATTCTCAATGACCCACCAGCCACGATCATTTTTGATGGCTTTGGAGATAACTCGCTTAACCTCACCTTCCGCGCCTACGTGCCAAATTCAGACCACCGCATGAGCACCAAGAGTGAATTGAATGAGGCGATCAACCGGAAGTTCCATGAGGCTGGCATATCAATTGCCTACCCACAGCGGGATGTTCACCTGGACACTACAAAGCCGTTGGAAATACGTATGCAACCTGTTGATGATTGATGTCAATTAGTGGTTTTGGAATTTGTTCGAGTGTAATAAAGGAAACTTAGTGTGAAGAAGTTAACCGGTCTGATATTCATCTTTCTTTTCCTTGTTTCAGCTTGTGTTTCGATGGCTGGTGCCGACGAAATACTGATCACCAACGGTGACCGCCTGAGTGGGGAAATCGTCCGTCACGATGCATATTCTGTTCGACTTGAAACCGATTATGCGGGCACCCTGGATATCAAATGGTCGAATATTGCCGAGATTACGCTTAATGAGCCTAGCGTCGTTCTGCTGAAAGACCGGACAACATTCGAGGTTGAATCCTTCAAACTTGTCGGGGAAGAACTGGTTCTGCAGCCTGTTGGTTCCTCAGACACTATCAGTGTGCCGGCCACAAGTGTCCAGGTTATCGAACCAGAACCATGGGAACTGGGCCAGGGACATAAATTTACCGGCAAGGTTAACCTTGCGATTGAAAACGAGTCTGGAAACTCGGAATCAAATGAACTGGATCTTGATTTTGATATGAGGAATCGTTGGAGGAAGAATAGCCTGAGGGTTTTTGGCGATCTTGAATATGACACCACGCGTGGATTCAAATCGACTGACAACTGGAGTGTAATGGCTTCCCTGGATCATGTATTCAGTGGAAAGTGGTATTACGCAGGCGCTTTGGCCTTCAAACAGGACCAGTTTGCGGACCTGGATTTAAGAACTCTCGTTGGCCCCGGTATTGGCTATCGTTTCTTTGATAGCAAGCCTTTGAATCTGACCTTCGAGCTTGGGCCTTACTACCTGAAGGACAATTTTATTGCCCAGCCTGACAGATCATACTGGGGCGCGGCCTGGTTCCTGGACTATGACCAGTTGTTCTGGAAGAAAAGGTTACAGTTGTATCATCGTCAGACGGGCTTTCAGGGTATCGACTATACCGGCAAGTTACTGTGGCGATCCTGGACCGGGGTCCGGGTTCCGCTGATCGCGGGTTTGTTTGGTAGCGTGGAATACGAGATTGATTATGATAGTGAACCGGCAGTGGAAGCTGAAACTACCGACCAGACATTCAAACTAAAACTCGGCTACAAGTGGTGAGAGCGTTTAGCCCTTTGTAATCTTAACCAGTAAGTGACTCTCTACAATAATTCGCGTGAGTTTTGCGTGAATCAGTGCTTCACGTTCAAGCGATTCCAGCTTAATGCTCCCCGTGGCTTCAGCTTTTTCGATGGCGAGCACACGCGGCTGACTTACGCCCAACCGTCGAGCGAGCTGTGCACTGGTCATACCCTGTGCCTCTCGAATAGCTTTGATCCACCCGCGCGGAGGGCGTGTCTATCCTGCCGTGTTGTCAGATTTAAATGTGGGTGTATTGGCTTTTTCAGTGTTTCGAAATTCTATGGGAACCTGGCGCTATATTTTAGTTGCATGCTTCTGAATCCAAGGCAGCAAATGGTCGAAGTCACAGCAACCATTCTCTAGTGAGCCAACAATAAAGGTAAATGCCGCTTCGGACTCAACTGCGAGTTTCCAACCATTGAGACGCAGGAATATATCGCAGAAAAAGAACGCTGCCCGTTTGTTTCCGTCCACAAAAGCATGATTGCTGATCAGGGATTCAAACAGCGCGGCGGACATGTGTGCCAGGTCTGCGTAGTAACCTGTTTGTGGACGAAAAAGCGCGCTTTCCAGCAAGCCCATATCTCTCAGGCCCACGGTTCCGCCAAATTTTTCAATTAAACGTTCATGGATGGCAATGGCTTCATCAAGCGATAGGTACTTGACTACATCACTCGGCAAGGCGGTACCCCAAGGTTTCGTTATCGTTGATTGAATCCTCAAGGTGTGAGAGCACTTCAGGGCGCAGGCGACGTTTGCGCACATAATCCGCTACTGCCTCGGACAAAAGGCCGGCAATGCTCTGATTTGATTCGTACGCGATCGCCTGAAGAGCTTCCCATTCGCGCTGTTCAACTTTGGAACTGATCTTTATTTTGGCCATAACGAAAGACTAGCAGGACATGTCATGACATGTCAATACTGTCTTGTTTAATTAGCTGTTCATCCAGTACAGGCCTGAGGAGAACATGGACAGCCATGAGGGAGCACCGATGGCCAAAGCTACAAGGGATCGGCAAAGCCAGGCACAAAGAATCGGATCTGCCTAGGCACAAAGAGTCGGACCTGAGGCAGGTCCATACCGGTCACATGGTTTACACTTTATACTGGACACATAGTTAACACTTTGTCCGGTGCGAACGGGTTAATCCCCATTGGCTCCACCCTGTGCTCGTCCTGATCAAAAAATCCTGGATCATAATCCATAAAACTGACCAGGCCGACCACACTTTCATAACTTCGTTTTCTGGCAACCAGCAGAACAAGTCTATTAAACTTCACTTTTAAACACACCAAACGAGCAATTGACATGTTATCTGGAACTCTATCAAAAATGCGTGCCGAGCTTGGCACCGAAAACCACAGCGATGAAGTCAATTACTTTCTACGGCTGGGTAAAGATGAATTACCACTCAACCCTTATATCGGAAATCATCTGAAGCTGGAATTCCTGGGGGATATCATATGCAAGAACTGTGGCAATAAGACCAAAAAGAGTTTTTCACAAGGGTTCTGTTTTCCCTGTATGAGGCGGTTGGCACAGTGCGATATGTGCATTTTGAAACCAGAGACCTGCCATTTTCACAAAGGCACATGCCGTGAGCCCGAATGGGGCGAAAAGAATTGTTTTGTGCCCCATTTCGTATACCTTTCCAATACATCCGGGTTAAAAGTCGGAATTACGCGTCACACGCAGATTCCAACCCGCTGGATCGACCAGGGCGCAACCCAGGCCACCATCATGTTCGAAGTGGAGAACCGTCTCCAGTCAGGTCTGGTTGAAACCGCATTTAAAGCATTGATTGCGGATAAAACAAATTGGAGAACCATGCTGAAGGAAAACCAGCCGGATATGGATTTACTGGCTAAAGCGGATGAACTGAAAACCAGCCTGCAGCCGGATTCGGGTCTTGAAGCAGAGGTCTTTTCAGCTAAAGCGATGGATGATCAAGATAATGATGTTGCCAGTATCCGATACCCTGTTTTGGAGTTTCCGAAAACAATCAAATCACATAACTTTGATAAGAACCCGCTTGTGGAAGGAACGCTGGTAGGAATCAAAGGCCAGTACCTTATGTTTGATACCGGTGTTATCAATATTCGCAAATTTTCTTCTTACGACGTACGTGTTGGTGCTTGATGATTGAGCGCGGGTTCTACCCGTCCCATTTCAGCATCGAAGAATCCCATATCATAGTCGATGATTTAACCAGGCATGGTGGCTTGCCAGGCTTTTAAGTGATTAAGCTTTTGCCTGTTGCCGTGATTTACTACCCAGGTATCCACCGTGATGACGCTTTGCGTAATCCTCGTTGGTGAAGCCGATCTTTTCCATTTGCAACACTATCATGGCGTCTCCAATCACGGTCATGACCGTGGTTGATGTGGTGGGGGACAAGCCAAGAGGGCAGACTTCATCAGGGTCGCCGGTTAACAGGCAAACATCGGCTAATTGCGCAAGTTCGGACGCTTCATTGCTTGTAATGGCGATCATGGGTAAGGCGCTATATAGCCGCTTGGCCAGCTCGATCAATTCAAGTATCTCTCGCGTTTTGCCCGAATTTGAAACCAGTAACAGGACATCATTTGGCTGAATGACCCCCAGATCACCGTGTTGTGCATCGGAGGGGTGAAGAAACACCGCCGGTGTCCCGGTAGAGCTGAAGGTCGTGGAGATGTTATTTGCAATTTCCCCGGCCTTGCCCATGCCGACGGAAACCAGCTTTCCACCTTTCTGGTGAACTTGCTGATAAATCAATTGCGTTGCGGATTCAAAGGCTTCTGTGACAGGAATGTTTCGAATGGCTTCGGCCTCCTGTTGAAGCACTTGTTTGACTCTATTTATCATTATCGAATTTTCCCCACAGCACAAAAACAGCGATATCAATGGTGTAATTTAACAGGTTTAAACACTTGTGCCATCAATCGGTGTTTAAAGAAAAATTGTGACATCGCTGCATAAAGCTGTTTGCCTGTATTTCGCCTGCGCTCTGAAACGGATGTTAAAAGCACGGGATAGTGTTTCAAGCCTTCAACACATCCTCCAGCTTAAGCTGGTCGGCTGCAAACGAGCGTATTCCTTCGGCCAGTTTCTCGGTGGCCATCGCGTCCTCGTTGTGCCCCCAGCGGAAGGCAGCTTCGCTGAGCTGGTTTCTTGGATCCGCTGATGATGTCGACCCGGGATCAAGTATTCTTTCCAATGGTTCGTTACTGTCTGCCAGTTCCTGCATCAAGCCCGGGCTGATGGTTAACCGGTCACATCCCGCGAGTTGGCGTATCTGGTCACTATTGCGAAAGCTGGCGCCCATGACAATGGTATTGAAGCCATGTGTTTTGTAGTAGGCATAAATGCGTTGCACCGAGCGTACACCCGGGTCCTCGGCTGGCGCATAAGCATCAACCCCGTCAAACTTTTTATACCAGTCAAAAATCCGGCCGACAAAGGGAGAGATCAAAAATACACCGGCATCGGCGCAAGCCTGGGCCTGTGCGAAGCTGAACAATAAGGTCAGGTTACAGTTGATATTGTCCTTTTCGAGCTCGGCTGCCGCCTGGACACCTTCCCATGTCGAGGCCAGCTTGATCAGGATTCTTTCACGTCCGATACCGCTTTGCTCATACAGGTCGATCAGCTTTTTTGCCCTCAGGATGCTTGCCTTTGTATCAAATGAAAGCCTGGCATCAACCTCGGTGGAAACACGCCCGGGTACGATATTCAGAATTTCCTGCCCGATCAGGACGGCGAGTTGATCGGTTGCATTATCCAGTTGGGTCTGAGAATCGCCCCCCTGGGTTTCGGCATATTTACGTGCCTTTTTTAGCTGTGATTCGTAATGAGGCAGGCCGACAGCTTTTAATAACAACGATGGGTTGGTGGTCGCATCTTCGGGCTGATAGCGTCTCATGGATTCGATATCACCGGTATCCGCGACCAGGGTGGTATATTGCTGCAGTTTTTCTAGTTGATTCATGGTTGGTTTCACATCGCTTGTAGTTGTCAAGTGACCGATTGTAACAAGACCACGGCAAATGCATCAGTTAAAATATAGACGGGACAGAGGCCGTTACAGCGATTTATAAACAGGGCGCTGAGGTCACCCGATTTTTGTGCGTTTTGATTTAAACCTTGTAGAGCTTTGTAAGTAGGTTACCTGGAGAAACAGATGAATGCTTTGAAATTATTGGCACCGCTGGTTGTTGCACTGGTCATGACGGCCTGTGATGCGCCGCAATCCACATCTCAGACTGCCGGGGAGGTTCTGCCGGTTGAGTCTCCAGAAACCGGGTTGGCAGAATCAGCGAACAGTGCCCCGTCGATTGAGTTTGAGAAGTACACACTGGACAACGGCCTGGATGTGATTCTTCACGTCGATCGTTCTGATCCCATTGTTGCCATCAACCTGGCGGCCAACGTGGGTTCGTCCCGTGAAGTCAAGGGGCGTACCGGTTTTGCTCACCTGTTTGAGCACCTGTTGTTCATGGATTCTGAAAACCTGGGTTATGGCGGTCTGGATGAAATGAACACCCGCATAGGCGGGGAAGGTACCAACGGTTTCACCACGACCGACATGACGCAATACTTCCAGGCGGTACCGTCCGATGCCCTGGAGAAAGTCATCTGGGCCGAGGCTGACAAGCTGGGCTACTTCATCAACACGGTTACCCAGTCGGTCGTTGATTCCGAAAAACAGGTCGTCAAAAACGAGAAGCGTCAACGGGTCGATAACCAGCCCTATGGGCATAATTTTTATGTTGTCGGCAAGGCCGTTTACCCGGAAGACCACCCTTACAACTGGCAGGTCATCGGTTCTCTCGATGACCTTGAAGCCGCCACACTTGAAGATGTTAAAACATTTTATCGTCGCTGGTATGTTCCCAATAACGTGACGCTGACACTGACAGGTGACTTTGACGTGGACGAGGCCAAGGCCCTGATCGAAAAATATTTTGGCGAGATCCCACGTGGTCCCGATGTCGATAAACGCGAACCGCGTGCAGGTACTTTGAATGAGAACCTGTCCTTCTATCACGAAGATAATTTCGCGACGGTTCCAAGGCTCACCATGGTCTGGCCCACGGTCGATCAGTTTCACCCGGACAGTTATGCACTCGAGGTGCTATCCGAGTACCTGTCGGACGGCAAACGGGCACCGCTTAACGAGGTGCTGATCGATGAGCAAAAACTGACATCCGGTGTAAACACTTTCAACTATGGCAAAGTACTTTCCGGTGAGTTTTACCTGATGATCAATGCCAATGCAGGCGAGGACCTTGATACGCTGTTGCCGGCGGTGGAAACCGCCTTTGACCGCTTTGAAGACAATGGTATTTCACAAGCAGACCTGGAGCGGATCAAGGCCGGCTACGAGGTGAAGTTTTACGGTGAACTGCAAAGTGTACTTGGCAAAGCCGTTGCCCTGGGCCAGTACAACACACTTTCCGGTGATCCGGGCAGGATCAACAGTGATATACAGCTCATCCAGCAGGTGACCACCGATGATGTGACCAGGGTTTACAACACCTATATCAAGGGCAAGCCGCACGTACTGACCAGTTTTGTACCCAAGGGGCAGCTTGAGCTGGCGCTGGAAGGCAGCACCCAGGCCGAGGTCGTGGAAGAAGTGATCGTACAGGGGGCAGAAACACAGGTTGAGCAAACGGCGGATGCACGCAATTTTGAACGTACGCCATCCAGTTTTGACCGGACCATTGAGCCTGATTTCGGGGCGCCATACACGTTGCCAAATCCGGATGTCTGGAGAGATACCCTGGCCAATGGCGTTGAGGTTTACGGGATCGAATCGAGTGAAACACCGCTGGTATATTTTTCCCTGGTGCTGGATGCCGGCCGTGACCGGGCGACTACTGATAAGCCGGCCATCCCCAACCTGACGGCTGACCTGCTGAACAAGGGTACGGCCAGCAAGACCACCGCCGAGTTGGAAGACGCCATCAAATCACTGGGCTCCGATATCCGGGTGTCCGCGACATCTACCGGCACCATGGTGACAGGTAGTAGCCTGTCGCGTAACTTCGAGAAGACCATGGCCCTGGTTGAGGAGATTCTGCTCGAGCCGCGTTGGGATGTTGAAGAATTCGAATTACTCAAGCGCAAGCAGATCAACCAGATTGACCAGGATGCCGGAGATCCCGGTGCTATATCGCAGCGCGAAGCTGCAAAATTGCGCTACCCGTCAGATCACATCTACAGCTATTTGCCTTACGGCACCAAAGAGAAGCTGGAAACGGTTTCCCTGGAGGATCTCAAGGGTTTTTACCAGGCAAATTACTCACCGGTCAGGGCAAGGTTGAACGTTGTTGGAGATGTCAGTGCGGAGGTGGTCCGGGGTGCTACACAAGGCATGGCAACAAATTGGAATACACCGGGGACCGATGCGATCTCACTACCCCAGGCGAATGCCGTCGATAAGTCGGTCATTTATTTTTACGATCTCCCGGGCGCCAAGCAATCTGTGTTGCGAATCCAGCGGCCATCGCTGACTGCACTGGATGAGGATTACCCGTTGGCGACCGCTGTCAATTTTCTGCTGGGTGGTATTTACACATCGCAGCTGATGACTGAGCTGAGAGTCAACAAGGGCTACACCTATGGCATCCGTTCGCAATTCAGCGGTGCAAAAGACCGCGGCACCTTCACGATAGGTTCGAGCGTGCGCTCCAATGTGACACTTGAATCCGTAGAGCTGATCCGTGACATCGTTTCCAATTTTGGGCCGGGTTTCACTGAAGATGGTCTACAGGTGCTGAAGGGGGCTGTGCTTAGAGGACAGGCCCTGAAAAATGAAACATTAAGTTCGAAGCTGGATGTGGTGCAAAAGATCAGTTATTTCGGCTATCCGGATGACTTTCAGGCACGCAATGCCGCGCGTGTTGAAGCAATGACCCTGGAAACGTTTCAGCGGATAGCGAGTGAAAACCTGCGCGCCGATGCCATGCAATACATTGTAGTGGGTGATGCCGCCTCACAGGCTGGCCGCCTGGGAGAACTCGGTTTTGGTGACCCGGTGATGCTCGAGAAATAATGTCCGGTCGGGTTCAATGACCTAAACACCATGCGCCAGGGTAAATAAATTACCCTGGCGCCAGGGGATGACACCGGTTTGCCAAACTCAGCTCAAAACTTGCTGGATGAGTGGCTTGTAACGATCGGCAAATTTCTCAAGTGAGCGTTTTGCCCTGGCGAGATGAGTCTCGTTCATGGGCAAGGAAAGGAACAGGTCACCACGGCTGCATACCAACATGCCATCGAGTAATAACTCCATGTGCAAAAGCGGACGCAAGGTCCGGCAACCCGCACTGATATCCGACGGTTTGCGGGTGGGCTTGGTGGAAAAGTGAATTGCAATAATGGAGCCCAGCCCGTTGGCGTACATTGGCACTTCCATGGCGCTAAACATCTCGTTTAACGAAACCCGAAAAGCTTCGGACCATTCGTAAAACACCCGCGCTCGCTCAGGGGTGTAAATTTTACCCATGGCAGCACTGCCTGCGGCCATCGAACAGACATTGTTGTTGAAGGTGCCGGCGTGGTTCCAGTTGCCCGGTAGTTTCGGATTGAAATGCGCCATGATGTCCGCACGCCCGCCAAAGGCACCGGTTGGAAGACCGCCCGCAATGAATTTTCCGAGCGTGGTCAGGTCAGGCGAGATATTGAGCCGTCCCTGCATACCTGCGGGGCCAAGCCGTGCTGTTTTCACTTCGTCATAAATCAGTACCGCGCCAATCTCTTTTGTCAGTTGTCGCAGCATGGTCATGAATTCAGCGTTGCCGGGTATGTTGCCACCGGCTCCCAGGATTGGCTCGACAATCACGGCGGCAAGCTCATCGCCTGCCTGGCGAATCATTTCGGCCGTGCCTTCCGTGTCGTTATAATCCGCGAGAATAAAATCAAATGGCACGTTGAGCTTGCAACTGCCCCCCGGGAACTTGATAACACCTCCGTGGTAGGCATCATTGAAGGCGAGTATCTTTTTGCGACCGGTTACAGCGAGTGCCGTGGTCAGTGCCATGAGATTGGCTTCGGTTCCGGAGTTACAGAACCTGACCCTGTCGACAGCGGGATACCGCGAACAGAGCAGCGCAGCCAATTCTCTCTCAAAGCTTGTTGGCCCACCCATGACAATACCCGTATCCAGTGCGTCATGTACCGCGGACTTGATGATTTCTTCGGAATGACCGAACAGGCCGGCTGAATATTCGCCGACAAAATCAATATATCGATGACCATCCAGGTCAACGAGCTCCGCACCTTCTCCCGGAAACCATGGTTAGCGGGAAAGGTTCATAGTGCAGGACACTGCGTGTATTACCGCCGGGCAAAGACCCTTCCGCCCTTTTATCTGCCGCCATGCTCAGTGGGTTTGCGGAAACATAACGCGCACGCGCGTCTTCAATTGAAAGCTTGAGCGATTCCAATTTGCGTTTACTCCAGTCCTTCCATGACCAGGGCGATACCCTGGCCAACGCCGATACACATGGTGCAAAGCGCGAGCTTTCCACCGCCGAGTTGAAGTTGACTCATTGCGGTAATCGCCAGGCGGGCGCCGCTCATACCAAGCGGGTGGCCCAGGGCGATGGCGCCGCCACGGGTATTGATACGGGGGTCGTCATCAGCAAGGCCCAGTTGCCGGGTGCAGGCAAGCGCCTGGGCGGCGAAGGCTTCATTGATTTCCAGAATATCGAAGTCATCCAGTGTCAGTCCCAGGCGTTTGAGTAGCTTGTTGGTCGCCGGCACCGGGCCAATTCCCATGGTTCTGGGCGGTACACCGGCAACTGCCATACCCAGTACACGAGCCCTGGGTTGCAGTTTGTGTTGCCGGAGACCCGCTTCTGAAGCCAGTAACAAAGCAGCCGCACCATCATTGATGCCCGAGGCATTACCTGCGGTAATCGTGCCCTCCGGAAACAGCGGTCTTAACTGTGCAAGTTTGGCCAATGAAGTTTCGCGAGGATGTTCGTCCGTGTCGATCAGCAAGGGGTCTGTTTTGCGCTGGGGGATGCTTACAACACAGATCTCGTCAGCCAGGCGACCATCCTTTTGGGCCGCAGCGGCCTTGGTCTGGCTCCACAGTGCAAAGCGGTCCTGGTCTTCACGGCTGATGGCATATTCTTCGGCCAGGTTTTCAGCCGTTTTTGGCATCGGGTCGGTTCCATACTGCTGGTCCAGTTTCTTATTGACAAAACGCCAGCCCATGGTGGAATCGTACATTTGCGGTGTGCGGCCAAAGGCGCTTTCAGCCTTGCCAATCACGAAGGGGGCGCGTGACATGCTCTCCACCCCACCGGCGATGATCAGGTCGGCTTCTCCTGTCCTGATCGCGTTGGCAGCGTTACCCACGGCGTTCAGACCGGAACCACACAGACGATTAATGGTACACGCCGGTACTTCCTGGGGGAGGCCGGACAGCAGGCCGCTCATACGGGCGACGTTGCGGTTGTCCTCACCGGACTGATTGGCGCAACCCAGCAAAACGTCATCGAGGCTTGCCCAGTCGACACCCGGATTGCGCTCCATCAGGGCAGTGATCGGAATTGCACCCAGGTCATCGGCTCTAACCGATGAGATACTTCCAGCGTAGCGTCCAACCGGTGTGCGGATACCATCGCAGATGAATACGTCAGTCATTTTATTTGTCCATTCAAGGTTTATATTCAGGGTTCTTTGTTCATACCAGTGGCAGAATCGATGTGCCGGTTTTGCTTTCCACTTCCTCGAAAGTGATACCTGGTGCAAGTTCTACAACACGGAAGCCATCAGGCGTAACATCAACCACCGCGAGGTCGGTGTAGATGCGCGATACGATACCGGGTCCCGTCAATGGATAGGTGCAACGCTCAACCAGTTTCGGCTCGCCGCTCTTGGTGGTGTGCTGCGTAATCACGTAAATGTGTTTCACGCCCTGCACAAGATCCATCGCACCGCCCACCGCCGGGATCGCTCCGGGTTCACCCGTGGACCAGTTGGCAAGGTCGCCATTTGCAGCCACCTGCATGGTTCCGAGTACGCAGACGTCAATATGACCACCGCGTATCATGCTGAAGCTGTCGGCATGGTGGAAGTAAGCGGCTCCCGGAAGTGCCGTGACGTACTTTTTACCGGCGTTCATCAGGTCGAGGTCTTTCTCGTCTTCAGTTGGTGGCGGGCCCATACCGAGCATGCCGTTCTCTGTGTGATAGATGAACTCACGGCCTTCCGGTACAAACTTCGCGACCAGCTCCGGTATGCCAATACCCAGGTTGACGTAGGAACCGTCGGGTATGTCCTGGGCCGCGCGTGCAGCCATTTCTTCTCTGTTCCAACCGGTACTCATGGGTAGCTCCTCCCCTCGGCAATCAGCGTGTCTTCGTGAACGGGTTTGGAAACCTCGATAATGCGATTAACAAAAATTCCCGGAGTAATGACGTGCTCGGGGTCGATATCTCCCCGGGCAACCAGGTTTTTCGTTTGCACGATGGTGGTGGTGGCAGCCATGCACATCAACGGACTGAAATTCCGGGCGGTCTTGTTGTAAACCAGGTTGCCCAGGCGGTCGGCGGATTCGCACTTGATGAGTGCAAAGTCGGCCTTTAGCCAGGGCTCCATGACAAAAGTGCGCCCGTCAAACTGCCGTGTTTCCTTGCCTTCAGCCAGGATCGTGCCCACGGTCGTGGGTGTATAGAAGGCTGGAATTCCGGCACCTGCAGCACGTATCCGTTCCGCCAGCGTGCCCTGTGGAACCAGTTCAAGCTCGATTTTTCCTGCTTTATACAGCTCCGGAAATACCCTGGACTGGCTCGACCTGGGAAACGAACAGATCATCTTGCGCACCTGGTTATTACCAATCAGGGCGGCCAGTCCGACTTCGCCGTTACCGGTGTTGTTGTTGATAACCGTCAGGTTTTTGGCACCCTGGTCAATCAGTGCATGGATCAATTCTACCGGGCTGCCTGATGCACCAAATCCGCCTATCATCACTGTCGCCCCGTCAGGTATATCAGCGATGGCATCTGCTGCGGTTGCGTACTCTTTATTAATCACTTTTATCCCTCCCGGGCAATGTAAAGCCAATGGGTAAAACTAAAGGAAAACCTCGCTTGTCTCCCACAGTGTTTCGATACGGTCAATGCGGGCCGTCGCCTCCTCCTGGAGGTCCTTGGCAACCTGGGAAACGAGCAGTTCGGCAATCGCCACAACGGGGACCGAACTGTCAAATGGCCCGATGGCCGGCACTTCGATCTCGCACCAGTTAGGGGTCAGCTCGACCAGTGGTGAAAGCGGGTTATCAGTAATGGCGATAATTTCGACGCCGGCGCTGGCGAGAATACCCGCTGCGTTGATCACCTGGCGACGGTAGCGATAGAAATCGAAGACAACGGCTACGTCGTCCGGTCCCACGTTACCCAGGTTGGCGCCCATGGAATGTTCTTCGAGCAATTGTACCCTCGGGCGAACCATGGAGAGACCGCTGTTGAAAGCATGGGCGCCTGCCCTTGAGGTTTCACCGGAAAGAATCCAGACGTTTTCGGCGCGCACGATGAGCCCGCTCAAGGACGCCAATCGATTACCTTCAATGGCGGAAAAAACACTGGCGATGGCGCTGTTGAGTGTCGCTCGGGCGGGTCGAGCTTTTTCATCATTATGCCTGATACGCTCACTGGGACGTGCCAGTTGATGGGACAGTTCGCTGCGCGCATGTCGTTGTAGCCTGGTATAGCCGTCAAAACCCAGCTTGTTGGCGAAACGAACGACGGTCGGTCTGCTGGTGCCGACGCGGTCGGCCAGGTCTGACACGGTTCCGAATGCAAGCAGCGTTGGCTCGGCCAGCACTGCTTCTGCGATAAGCCTTTCTTTGGGCGTGAGATCACCACTGACGGCAGCCACGAGCTCCGGTGTAGATGTGGGTTTTTTTACAGTGTTCATTACGTTACATTATTACACAACAACAGTTCAATGTGTTACATTATGTATTGGTTGAAACATGACAAATGAGGTATGAAGTGGCCACTGCAAATACGTACGTTACGACGGAAAGAGAACAGGCTTTCCTCGACACGATTGAGAACCCCAAATATGACCGTGAGATCATCAACGGTCTGAAACCATTTTTTGAGGAAAAAGCACCGGAGGACATCAGGAGTTTTTATTCAGGAGATGAACTCGCTATGTTGCTGGAACTGCGTGGCACCGAACGGGATGTTGAAAAACGCATGCCGGTTAAAATGTCCCGCCATTTTTTCGAGATGGCCAGAAACAGCAAGCCACTACAGAGACTGGTTAAGGCTAACCCGGACGAGACACTCAACCTGGCCGGCTCCGAAGATCCCGGTTACCAGATGGATTTTGCGCCGGTTGAGGGCATGCTGCACAAGTACGAAATGGGTCTGCTGTACGCAGTTTCCACTTGTACTGCGCATTGTCGATTCTGTTATCGCGAAGAGTTGATCAGCCAGAAAGACATCGAACGTCAGGATGGAACAGTTGCCAAGAAAGGCCTGGCCAAGATCAAGGATGTTACGGATTACATCCGCCTGCACAACGAGATCGTTGCCGCCAATGGCGGACGTCACCCGGAAACGGGACGTGAAAAACTCAGGGAGGTTCTGCTGTCCGGTGGTGACCCGATGGTGCTTCCTAACCGGAAAATTGGTGCATGGATGGCTGCCCTGGCCGAAGCAGGTGTGGAGTCCATCCGCCTTGGCACCAAGGAAATGTCATTTTATCCAAAGCGCTTCGATGATGCGTTTTTGTCTATGCTGGACCGCTTTCACGAAACTTATCCGGAAGTCGGCTTCAGGCTGATGATCCACTTCAACCATCCGGATGAGTTCCTTCTGAAGGGCAGTGACGGTGCTTACCTGATGAATGACAATGGATCACTCAAGTGGCACGAGGATACCCGCCAGGCGATGGAGGCTGTTGTTTCGCGTGGCTGGCTCAATATTGAAAACCAGGCTCCTATCATCAAGGGCATCAACGATGATTCCGATGCACTCCGTGTCATGCAACGTGCGCTTTACCGGGTTGGTGTTGGCAACCACTACTTCTTCTGC
Organism: uncultured Gammaproteobacteria bacterium; assembly: GCA_963759155.1. Lineage (GTDB taxonomy): Bacteria > Pseudomonadota > Gammaproteobacteria > Xanthomonadales > SZUA-36 > SZUA-36. The sequence continues at coordinate 27,118 of CAVWXX010000003.1, forward strand.
GGCCGGGATATCGTTGCCTACAGGCACTTCAACGTGCCGATCGAGACCGCATGGCAAACCCTGAATGAATCGCAAAAGGGCTTATCCGGCGTGGAAACACACGCACGTCTGTCCATTACCCACTACAAGGGCAAGACCGAGGTTTCGGCCGTCACCAGTGAGCCGATTCCGGGTGTTCCCGGCACCGAGAACGGTGTGCTGATCTTCAAGATTTTGCGTAATGCACTGGACGCGCCTGACCGTGGAAAGGTCTGCATCGTGGGACGTAACCCGGATGCCATCTGGTTTGATGACTACGAAGACCGGGTGATTTTCGATGAAGCGGGTCTTTTTGATTACGCCAGGGTCGACAAGAAGAAGATTGATATCGAAAAAGCCGCAGGAGTTGCACTGGCTTCCTGAGATTAACGGAGTCAGAAAAAGGGCCAGGCAAGCCGATACGTAATGGCTTGCCTGGCCTCGTGTTAAAATTTAACGATACAAACACATCTCGACCGGCAAATTTACAGGAAGGAAAATCATGGCCATTCATCCAGGTGCGGGAAAACCCGTCGCAAAAGAAAACCTGACTGACGTTGCCGAGCTGATCAGTCTCTATTATCAATCGACACCCGATGTATCTGACCCTGATGAAAAGGTTGCTTTCGGAACCTCCGGTCACCGCGGCACCTCTTTGAAAAACAGCTTTAACGAAGACCACATCATTGCGATTGCGCAGGCGATTTGTGATTACCGTGCAGGGCAGGGCATCACGGGGCCGCTTTTTATGGGCAAGGACACACATGCGCTGTCCATCCCGGCTGAAAAGACGGCCCTCCAGGTTTTTGCGGCCAATGGCGTGACCGTGATGATTGACCAGGATGATGGCTACACACCCACACCGGTCATCTCACACGCGATCCTGTCCTACAACAAGGGAAAAACCACGGGGTTGGCCGATGGCGTTGTCATCACACCCTCACACAACCCGCCCGATAATGGTGGTTTCAAATACAACCCGCCTAACGGTGGGCCGGCCGACAGCGATGCGACAGGCTGGATTGCTGACCGCGCCAATCAACTGCTCGCAAAAGGCAACGAAGAAGTCGAAGGGCTTTACTTTGCGGATGCATTGGCAGCCGAAACGACCCTGCGTTACGACTTTATCACCCCGTATGTTGAAGACCTGGCCAACGTCATTGACATGGAAGCCATCAGGGGTGCCAAGCTTAATATTTGCGCCGATGCCATGGGTGGTTCCGGTTTGCGCTACTGGCAGCCAATCGCTGAAAAATACGGCTTGAACCTGACCGTTCGTAACGATAGTGTCGACTACACCTTTGGCTTCATGACTGCAGACCACGACGGCAAGGTTCGTATGGACTGTTCTTCACCTTATGCGATGGCCAGCCTGGTTGCGCTCAAGGATGACTTTGACATTGCTTTTGGCAACGATCCCGATTATGACCGTCACGGTATCGTGACAAAATCCGCTGGTCTGATGAACCCGAACCATTATCTTGCCGTGGCCATCAATTATCTTTATAGCAATCGCCCGGGTTGGAAGGAAGATGCCGCCATTGGTAAAACACTGGTCAGTTCATCCATGATCGACCGTGTTGCCGCCGACCTTGGCCGCGACCTGCAGGAGGTTCCGGTTGGCTTCAAGTGGTTTGTAAACGGACTCGTGGATGGTTCTTATGGTTTTGGTGGTGAGGAGTCTGCCGGTGCCTCATTCCTGCGCAAGGACGGCACGGTCTGGACCACGGATAAAGATGGCATCATTCTTTGCCTGCTGGCCTGTGAAATACTCGCTGTCACCGGCAAGGACCCGGGCGAGCATTACCAGGATCTGGTGGCCAAATTCGGTAATCCGGTCTACGAGCGGGTCGATGCACCAGCCAACCGCGAACAAAAAGCCAAATTGGCCGCCCTCTCGGCCGACCAAGTGACGGTTGAAACAATGGCAGGCGAAGCCATCACAGCTAAGCTGACACATGCCCCGGCTAATGGTGCCGCCATTGGTGGCCTCAAGGTCTGTACTGAAAATGGCTGGTTTGCCGCACGTCCGTCCGGAACCGAGGATGTCTACAAAATCTACGCAGAAAGCTTCAAAGGCGAAGAACATCTCCGGCAGATCCAGGCTGAAGCGCGTGAAATCGTCAACGCAGCCCTGGCTTAAAGCTGGATTACCAGGCAGCTAAGCCAGCTTAAGGTTGGCTTCAACTGCATCCAGAAAGCCAAACATATCCACCAGCTTTTCGTTTTCCGGATCGTTGGTTTTGCCTTTCAGGTCACCGGTGATGATGCCCTCATCGACGGTATCAATCAGGGCCAACTTTAGTGCGGCGGCGTAGTCACCCAGCTTTATATTGCCGGCGCGTTCGCCTATGGTCTCAAGCGCATTGGCCAACGCGTATAGCAGGGCAGAAGAGTTAAACAGTGCCACTTTGCCGTCGCTTTCAAGGTATTTCAGATACAAGTCGTGTGCGGTTCCATGTGGGGCTTCAAAGAGCATGGTGCCGTCTTTACTCTCGATGATCGAACTGGCGGTGGCCAGGCTGCCACCCAGTGCTGCTGAAATATCAGAAAAGATATCACCGTCAAGGTTTTGCGCCGGGTAGAGCGCTTCGCGCGGCGGGTCGGTAATCATCTTTTTCAGCTGGTTGGAGGGCCGCATGATCATAAATGAGGGCGGTGGCGTATCGCGCCTGGCCAGGTCCGTTCGCACCTCTTCGATGACGGTGCTGAAGACATCGTCGTAGGCCATGAACTCGCGTTTGAGGCCGAAATAAACCTCCTTATCGTTGACCGATGCATCGCGAAACACCTGGCAAACCCAATCCTTGATGGCTTCGCGGTCGTTTGACATGAATAATACCGGGTCGCCCTTTTTGATGGTGCGTGCGTGTTTTTCTTCGCCGTCGAGTATCACCTTCAAAATGCCGTCTTCAGTCGCGGGCATATTAAAGCTGCCATACTGGTCGCCACCACCGGCACTCATACGTGAAATCGATACGGCAGCGCGTCGACTCGGGATGCCGGTCAGCTTGAGTTGCTCAACCAGTACTTGCAGTTTATGGCCGCTGGTGTTGTCCGGCACGCCCCATAGCGCGCGCTGCGGTGGGTTGGAGACTATTCGCGCGGCCTGTGCATCAATCAGTTCGTAGTGGTAACTGAGACCAAGTTCGGTAAACCGGGCCTGGTAGTCACGTTCATAAATTTCCTCGATAGCCTCACGCATGACGCCATCGTAGCCCGGGATAACCGTGTCTTTGAGACCGAGATAGGCGTCGCGTTTTTCGTCGATGGCGCGTGTGAAAAAGTCATGTGCCCAGTTACGCACCTCATTCATATCGTTGGTGCCGAGAAGCCAGGGGTCGCCCTTGTTGATAAAGCGGCGGTGTAACTCGATGGGGTCGCCACTGTCGCCGACAAACATCAGCTTGGCTACACCGGTCGCCTTGGATAACTCGTTGTGGCTGTTCTGAATGCCGCCGTTTTCCATGGTAACAACATCAATATCACGACCTTCCCAGGCGGGGCGTTTGACCTCGATATTGCGGAAGTGAATATCCTCGCGAATGATGTTGCCGCCAATGCCCTTGCGAATGGCGCCGTTGGGTGACCGGGTTGCCAGGCGGTTCAACTCGTCTTCCCTGATATGACTGTGCTTTGCCAGCAGTTCATCCAACTGGTCACGGTTGACCGTCATCCCCGCATTCTTAATTCCGACACCATGTTGTTGTAGAGCCTCGATCGCATCGACAATGACCTGGCCATTGCTTAGCAGGCGACTCTCAGCAGACAGGTCGATCTCGACCAAGGGTATATCGAGGTATTTGTTTACAAACTGCTCGAGAATGCGATCAAAGGCGATTTGCGCCATTTCGTCACCATGCAGCACCACAAGGGGCTTGCCTACGGCTATTTTGTCAATCATTGCCATGTCCTTTTTGTTTTCGTCTTGGCGTTCTTATCGGCAGGGCTCAGTGTCGATTTACCAGCCCGAATTTACCGATTGTACCCGAGAATTCGTTTTTACTCAGCGATTGACGGCTTCAGTCAGTACGGCAGGCAACTCTGTCAGCTGTGAAATGATGGCTGTGGGGGCATGCTCCCAGGGGTCAAATACGGCACTTGGTTGACGCTTTATCCAGACCGTGCGCCACCCGCAGGCTGCCGCACCGATCACATCAAATGGGTTGCTGGAGACGAGCCATGTCGTTGCGGCAGTAGAACCGGCTCGTTCCAGAAAACGCGCATAAAAACGCGGGTCGGGTTTGAAGGTTTGTACTTCATCGGCACTGATGATTGACGAAATGTTGTGGTCGAGTCCGGCATGCTTTAACAGTGCAGTCACATCTTCGGCAACGCCGTTAGAGAAGGCGTGAAGTGCGATACCCGTCTGTTGCAGGGCTTCCATGGCCGGTGCCACATCCGGGAAAGCAGCCAGGGCCCGGTAGCGATTCATCAACCTGGCCTTGTCATTTTCCGATATGGCGGCGCCATGCGTTTCACAGGCAAAGTCGAGCGCCGCCCGGGTGACTTGCGTAAAGTTCCGATAAGCGCCCATTAACCCACGCCGAAAACTGTACTCCAATTGCTTGCGGCGCCAGGTTTCGGCGAACGCGCCGGCCTCGTCCCCAACATGGTCAGTGAGTGCCGTCTTGACAGCGAGCGGATCAATTAAAGTACCGTAGATGTCCAGCGCAAGTGTCGTCGTCATGGTTTTTCGCTCTCAAGGGTTTCTAGCCAGGGGATTAGTGGTTGCTTCTGGTTCATTGTTGTTGTCGACCGTTACCGCTTCCTCTACTTCCGCAGCCTCCAGGGCGTCGGCTTTCTCGCCTTCAACGATCATCGTCCAGGCTTGTTCAAAGGCGTCGACCGGATTGCGGTGGAAAAACTCCTCGCCGATGTCCTCGTGCATATGTGATCGTTTGAACATGGCCATGATGGGCTTTTTGACACGTGAGAACAGCACGTGAATGCCTGACTCGGTCAGGCGTCTGTAGTAGTCACGCAGCATCTGGTCACCCGACGCGTCAACTTCGGCGATGGAGACGGCATCGATAATAAGTACTTCCAGTTGGGGCGTAGAGGCCAGTAATGTCTGTAACTGCTCTTCAAAAAAGGCAACATTGGCGAATACCAGCGAGCCATCGAAACGCATCCGAACAATACGCCCACTATCGAGAATGCCGGCCTCCACAGCTTCTGGTGGAAACAGGTGGGCCCGGTGCGGTGGAAAGGCGACACGTGGTTTCATAATCCGAAACAGCAGCAGGACCAGTGAGAGCAGCATTCCGAGAATGATGCCCATTTCCAGTTCGGGGGCGAACGCCAGTGTAAACAGAAAAGTCACCATGACGACGATGCCATCATGCCGGTTGGCTTGCCAGGCGTGTATCGCCGGCTTGATGCTGACCAGGCCTGCCACCGCCATGATGATCACCGCAGCCAGTGTCGCCTGTGGCAGGTAGTAGAGTAAAGGCGTTAAAAACAGCAAGGTAAAACCGACGATCAGGGCACTGATGACCGAGGAGAACCCGGTCACGGCCCCGGCATTTATATTTACCGCCGATCGGGAAAACGATCCAGATACCGGGTAGGCATGAAACAGGGAGCCGACGATATTACTCATCCCCTGTCCAATCAGTTCTCGGTCTGCACTCAAACTCTGCCTGGTCTTGGCGGCCATGGCCTTGGCGATGGAAATGGCCTCCATAAAACCGATCAGTGAAATGGTAATGGTAGCCCCGATCAGGTGCATGATGGCCGACCAGTCAAACTTGGGCACACTAAAACCGGGCAAGCCCCTGGGAACATCGCCAATCACTTTGCCACCGGTCTGTAAACCGACTACACCGTTGCTGTAGCTGGTGATATACCAGGGTGAATCAAAATAGCTCTCGTCTTCAGCGGATAGTGTTAGCTCACCGATCTCAGCCTCGGTATAGAGCTTTATTGCCTCGCCCTCCCCAACGACATACAAGGGCGTATTGAAAAGTTGCTTGTGGTAGGAGCCCGCCTGTTCCTTTAATTGATCGAGTTGGAATTTTATCTGTTCCAGGCTTTGGCGCTCCGTCAGTAGTGTCGCACTGTCATCACCAATTTCCTGTGCCTTGGCGGTGTGGTCTTTTTGCGCAATGATGTATTTTTCTTTGAGGTTGGTAATGCGCTTAGCCTCTAGTACGTCATACATTAACGCGGTTCTTATCTTCTGATTGGTAATTTGATCGACTTTAATCGTGGTGTGTTTTTCGAAGCCAAATAGCCAGGCGAGGATGGTCGTGGCGATCACGGCGATCAGTACGGAAGGCAGTTTTGGTTTGAAACGCCTTATTCCAAGCATGATCGCAAAGGCGAGTATAGCCATGCTCAGTGTTGGCCAATGGGTACTTTCCGTGGCTGCCTTGATGGTGTTGATCACAAATTCATAGTGGTATTCGCCCTTGTCCGCAGTGACACCGAAAATTTTGCCAAGTTGCGAGGTGCCGATGATGATGGCGGCAGCATTGACGAAACCGAGTATCACAGGGTGAGACAGAAAATTTAGCAGCACACCAAGCCGGAACATACCGAGGGCCAGCTGAAAGAGGCCGACCATCAGGGCCAGCAATACCGCGTAGCTGACAAAAGCATCACTTCCTGCCGTGGCGAGGGGCTCCAGGGCCGCAGCGGTCATCAATGAAACCATGGCCACCGGACCGGTTGCCAATTGCCGGGAGGAGCCAAAAAACGCGGCGATCATTGTGGGCAAAAGGGAGGCGTATAGGCCGTAATAGGCTGGGAGTCCGGCCAGTTGTGCGTAGGCCATGGATTGCGGTATCAATATCAAGGCGACGGTCAGGCCTGCGATGAAATCAGCCCGCAGAATATTTTTGTCTTTTAGTTCGGGTAGCCAGACCGGCAGAGTCAGTGGGTTAACGATCTGACCAAGCGTATCCTTTGCTGCCCTGATGACCGTATCCTGAGTTGTCTTCCTTGCCTGTTTTATATTAACTCTGCTCACCCTTTTTTCGTGCTGAAACCTGAAAAACTAAAGACAGTTTTACCCTATTAGATTAACCTACAAAAAAAAAGAAAACATCCATGACTTTCATCGCGGGTAACTCGACAACGATTACAGGACCGGTAACTACCCCGGACGGTTACTTAAGAGAGAACTTTAAGGAATGGCCATGTACTTAGGGAGTTTATGAAATGCTGCACTTTGCAATCGCTGCCGGCCTGGTCCTGGGTTTAATCGTCGGTCTAGGGGCTGCTGCCACCGGCAATGAGTTGCTTTTGACGATCGCGAAAGGTTCCGCGCCGTTCGGTGTCATTTTTATGAATGCGATCAAGATGATCGTTATCCCACTGATTGTAACCGTCATCTTCACCAGTATCGCCCGCCTGGGTGACCCACGAAAACTCGGTCGTATCGGTGGCCTGACTATCGCTTTTTACTGGATCACACTGATCCCGGCCATTGCCATTGGCATGTTAACGATGAAGGCGGGTCTGCAGTTTGCCGGTGAGATCAAGATGCCGCAAACCGCAGACATGGTGATTCCCCAGTTACAAAGCGTTGTCGACTTCATCGTGTCGCTGGTGCCGGCCAACCCGTTTGCGGCTGCCAGTAACGGGGCGATACTGCCATTGATTGTATTTACAGCGCTTATGGCTGCAGCCACCGGCACACTGCCTGCCGAGCGCCGCGAGCGTATGATCACCTTCGCCGATGATGCCAGCAAGGCATTGATCAAACTGGTCTGGTGGATTTTGTACACGGCGCCAATCGGGGTGTTTGGTTTGACGGCACCGGTAACAGCAGAACTTGGTTGGGGCCTATTGCAGTCGCTGGCAATTTTTATTATCTGTGTTTTTATTGGCCTGGTGATTTTTCTGCTTGTCGTTACATTGCCACTGATGTATTTCGTGGGTGGTATCAGCCCAGTTCGATACTTGCGGGAAACCTTCGGTGGTGTTTCTGTTGCTGTGTCAACGACGAGCACGGCTGCTGCGATACCGGTGACCCTTGAAGAAACCACGAAGAACCTGAAGGTGTCTGAGACGGTGGCAGACCTGTTAATCCCGCTGGGAGCCTCCATGCATCGGCCGGGTAGTGCGCTTTTCCAGGGGGCAGCCATTGTTTTCCTGGCCTTTCTTTATGACGTGCCTATACCTGTGGCCGCCATTGGCGCCGCGATGCTTGCAACATTCCTTGTTTCCTTGACGGTTGCTCCCGTGCCTTCTTCAAGTGTGGTGACCATGGCGCCCGCTCTTGATGCCGTTGGTGTTCCGGTTGCCGGCCTTGCCCTGATACTGGGAATTGACCGAATTCCTGACATGATGCGTTCAGCTGTCAACCTGTTGGGCCAGGTGTCTGCGGCAGTGCTGGTGGATCGCTGGGCTGGATCCAAAGACGAGTAAACTGAAAACCAGGAATAGAAAAGGGCCGCTTTTGCGGCCCTTTTTTGTCACACTGCGCTGGTATTGTTAACGCCTTGAGTAATGAACCTTGTTTGAACGATCACCCATTTGCACGGTGTTAAACCCGTCACCGGCACGCTCAATGTAGAACTCAGCGTCACCAACATAAAGACGATCATCATTGACATAGCCGTGAAGCCTGTGGCCATCGACGACGGCATTGGCACGTCCCTCTTCGGTAATTTCCAATTTCACTTCAGTACCGAACTTCAGGTTGTAACCCTTGAACTTACCGATCATCCAGTTTGGGAGATATGAAGAGTGACCACCGTGGTGGTAGTTATCATCATGGTAGCGATCCTCGTGCTTATTCTCGGATGCTGAAGCAGTGGCAGCCGCAATCAGGGCAATGGCAGCGACGGCAGCAACAGCGCCCGCACCGCTATGGTCCTCGTGATCTTTGGTGTGGTGACGGCTTTCAATAACGAAATCAGCCTTGCAATTGTCATCGACCCATATACCCCTGCGGTCGTAATCCCAGGTGCGCCCTTTGATGCATGCTGCCCTTGAACGTTCTTTTACCAGCCGGACATAGCCGTGGGTATCAGCCCGGCACATATTATATTGGTGCTGCTTGCTTTCACAGCGGATGTTCTGGTCCGCTTGTAATGGCGTTGATAACAGTGAGACACCAAGTATGGCGATGCCTGAGAATAGTGTGGTGCGAATCTTCAATTGGTTTTCCTCCTTAACCGATGATGGTAATTATCTGGGTTTGAAAACAATATAGTGCCATACATCAGATTTGTGCCACAAAAACTTGTGGCAAAATAAATCATCAAAACAATCATTCTTTGAAACAATTGGGATTTGAAATCAGTAAGATGTGAAGTCATAACCAGCGGAGGCTAAAAGTACGTGTATCTAAAAGCACTGCGAATTGAAAACTTCCGTGGCATTCGTAAGACCATGATCCATCTTGACGATGGCACGGCATTAATCGGCGAGAACGATTGTGGTATTTCGAGTGTGCTGGATGCGTTGGAACTGGCCTTAGGGCAGGAAGAAGAGCCGGACAATTATCCGGCCTGGTTGTTTCACCGGGTGCCCGGGTCAGTAAGTCCGGCGGGACCGATTCGTTTACAGCTACGATTCCGTGAAGCCAAAGCCGGGGAGTGGGAGCAGTGCGGAGTATGCGCCGTTTGCAGCTATTCTTCCCAAACCTGGCGATCAGTCCCGTCAATTGTGGTTCGAGATCGTGATTCGGCCGGATAATGGTGAACAAACAAGGGCAGAGCTTCGTTTACGTTCTCCTGGTAATAAGAATAGTTCATCGGATCCTGAGCTTATCAAGTTACTTCGACAGCTAAACCCGGTCATCCGCGTATCGGCGGGTATGCTCACCGGTCATGGTCGTCCGGTTGCCAAGCAGCTCAAATCCACAGGTGGTGAAAGTCTTTTTACACCTGAGATTTCAAGCCTGGTGGAGCGAATCAACCGGGCAGTGGATTCAAGGCTTTCAGGCAGGAGCCTGGATCCGAAGTCAGACCTTGAAGACGGAATATCGGCAGCGCTGAGCCTGATGGAAGTCGGGAACTTTAATCTAGGTGAGTGGGAATCGGGCCTGACACGATCAGTGGGTGAAATTCTCGGCTGGAGTCCTACCGGCCCGGCAAAAATGCGCGCTTCCGGTCTGAACCCGCCGAATAGCGCACCCGAACGACTGGGCATACTGCTGATGATCGGCGCACTGCTTCGGGCCCGTCCGACAGGTATACGACCCGGTGCAGACCCATTGTGGATTATCGAGGAACCGGAAGCACATTTGCACCCGATTACGCTGACGTCCATGGCCTTGTTCGTGCGCTTGATCCAACGGCAAAAACTATTTACGACATACTCCGGTGACCTTCTGTCATTACTGCCCTTGATTCATATCCGCAGGCTGGTTCGCCACAATGGTGTTCTTTATGAGCGGCGCGTTCGTAGCAATACCCTGTCACGCAGTGAGAAGCGGCGCTTTCATTACCACCTCAGATCCCGTTTTGGCAGCACCAGTTTTGCCCGTCTGTGGTTGCTGGTTGAAGGTGAATCCGAGTACTGGTTGATTCCCCAGATTGCCCGTTTGATGGGTTATGAGTTTGCCCTCGAAGGCATTGCCTGCGTGGAGTTTGCCCAATGTGGTCTGGATCCGCCCGTCAAGGTGGCCAGGGAACTGGGGATCGAGTGGCACCTGCTGGCTGATGGAGACCCGGCGGGGCAGAACTATTCAAAATCAGCCGGCGAATACCTGGAAAACGATAATTTCAGTGAGCGTTTGACGGTCTTACCGGAAAAAGACATTGAACATTGCTTCTGGAACCATGGATACGATGACGTTTACAAACGCTATGCGCGTCTGACTGACAAGCAACTGGCGCATCTATCCCCGGGCAAGGTTATCCAGGCCGCCGTGCGTAAGCGGTCCAAGCCTTTTCTCGCGCTTAGTATTGCCGAAGCTGTTTCCATGGAAAACTCAGCAGGTATCCCCGAACTTCTGCAGAACATGATTCACACCTGCGTTGAACTTGCACGGCAATCACCCGTCCGGCTTGCCGGGAAATAGCCGGTGCCCTTAAATGGGGTCAGAGTAAAAATACCCGTTAAATGGGGTCAGAGTAAAAATACCTGTTAAATGGGGTCAGAGTAAAAATACCCGAGTAGAGGAATCTACTCGGGTATTTTTACTCTGACCCCATTTAATTGACCCCATTTAATTAGTTCGCCACCCTGACAGCCTCCAGGCCTGATTCAGCTGCCTGTAAATTGAAGGCGACCAGGTCGTTGTTGATCACGTCTTCCAGGCGTTTTAGCGCGGCATCAATCGCAGCAACCAGCTCGTCCCTCACAGCGATGGCTGATTCGGTTGGGCGCATGGTCGCCAATACCGGCCAGTGACATCACACCGGCCATCTTGTCGTTCAAGCGGATCGGGAAATTAAGTGGGTCCTGTGGGCTTTCCATCTTTGTCTGGTACAGGGTTTCCTCGATGCTGTTTAGCATGCCTTTCAATTCAGTTGCTGATTCAAGCAGGCCAAAGAACTGTTCATCTTCCTTAATGCGCCCCTCGATCGCCGTCAACTGTGCTTTGGCCTCCCGAATATTCGTGACCGCCCGATGTGCTTCAGTCAGTTTCTGGTTGATACCTGTGATGAAGTCGTATTGAGCCTGGTAATCTGCCGCGGTGACATTCAGACGCGGGTCGGCAAGCACTTCAAAACTAACCGTCTGCTTTGTTTCGCCGACTCTCAAAGTGGCCTCGTATTCACCAGGCACAGCCCGTGCACCTTTCAACGCGTCATTCCATAACACGAGGTCCTTAAACCTTTCGACGCTGGGGTAACGCAAATCCCAGACAAATACATTCAGACCTGCGTTGGTTTCGAGTTTGCGGTCGTCGTCACCCAGTACCGGGGTCTCCTTGTCTTTCTCATCAACAGGCTTGGGAGTGAAGGTGCGGATCACACCGCCATCTTTATCCAGGATCTCAAGCGAAACATCACTGTCTGCCGGCAACTCTTCAGCCAGCCAATAATGCAGGGGTACGCCTGCAGGCGGATTGCTCCCCATGTTTTCGGGGTTCTCATCAGAACCATTTCTTAAACGCCAGACGGGGGCAGGCGTGAAAAGGTGCTGTGACTGTTTAAATACAGACTCATTCGCCTGCCGTAAGATGGAAAGGTCATCCAGAATCCAGTAACCACGGCCCTGGGTGGCAGCAACCAGGTTGCCTTCCTTGACGGCCAGGTCAGTGATGGGCACCACGGGCAGATTGAGCTGTGTGCTTTGCCAACTCTTGCCATCATCCTTTGACAGGTAAATACCGGATTCGGTGCCGGCGAACAACAGGCCAGACCGTTCAGTATCTGCGCGGATAACACGCGTGAAGTGGTCAGCGGGAATACCGTCCGTGATTTTTACCCAGCTTTTGCCATAGTCGGTGGTCTTAAACAGGTAAGGTCTGAAATCATCACTTTTGTAGGCCGTGGCAGCGAGGTAGAGACCACCGGCTTCAAATGGATGCGCTTCAATGGAATTAATCTGAATTTCAGTCGGTAAACCGCTGTTACGACCCTTGGGCGTGACATCCTGCCAACTCTGACCAGCATCGCGGCTGACGTGCACCAAGCCGTCATCCGAACCTGTCCAGATAACGCCCGCTTCAAGCGGCGACTCTGCGACCGCAAAGATGGTGCCGTAATATTCGACACTGGTATTGTCCTTGGTAATAGGGCCACCGGATGTTCCCTGCTTTTCTTTCAGGTTACGTGTCAGGTCACCGCTGATGGCCTGCCAGGTCTGGCCTTCATCCGTGGTCTTGAACAACACATTGGCCGCAGCATACAAGGTGTCCGGATCATGCGGTGAAACCAGTATCGGGAAGTTCCAATTGAAGCGATATTTCAACTCGGCGGCACCCCAGCCCATCGGGTTGTCAGGCCAGACATTGATGGCGCGCACATCCCCATTGCTATGGTCATAGCGGATCAGAAACCCACCATAAGAACCACCATAAACGACATCCGGATTATCCGGCCGAGCGACGATATGACCACTCTCACCACCTGCGGTCGGCTCCCAATCGCGTGTGCCAATGGCATCGCCAAATGCCGAGCGCGAACGTATTCTGATCGCCGAGTTATCCTGCTGGCCACCGAGCAAGCGATAAGGGAAAGCGTTATCCGTGGAAACCCGGTACATCTGCGCGGTGGGTTGGTTGGACTGCACAGACCAGTTTGCACCACCGTCATAGCTGACGTTGGCCCCGCCATCGTTGGCTTCGATCATACGTTTGGGGTCATTGGGGTCGATCCACAGATCGTGGTTATCGCCATGTGGTGTTGAGATTTTTTCAAAGGTCTTACCACCGTCCATGGATTTATGAAAACGGACGTTCATGACATAGACGGTATTTTCATTAACCGGATCAGCCTGGATACGGGTGTAATACCAGGCTCTTTGGCGTAACTTGCGCTCCTTGTTAACACGTTTCCAGGTTTTGCCCGCATCGGTCGAACGAAACACACCACCATCTTCCGCTTCAATGATGGCGTACAGGTTATCCGGGTTGCTTTTGGAAACGCTGATGCCGGAAATTCCCAACGGTGGCTTCGGCATGCCCTCGTTTTCAGAAATAGATTCCCAGTTATCACCGCCATCGGTGGTTTTCCAGATTTTTGAACCTTCACCACCTGATTCCAGGCTGTAGGGTGTACGAATCACCCGCCAGCTACTTGCATACAAAATGCGTGGATTGGTCGGGTCCATCACCAGGTCAACCACACCAACCTCATCATTGACATAAAGAACTTTTTTCCAGTTTTTACCACCATCGGTCGAACGGAACACGCCACGCTCTTCATTGGCGCCAAACAGGCTGCCCATGGCGGCCGCATAAACAACATCGGGGTTTTTCGGATGAATACTGATGCGTGGAATGCGCTGGGAATCCTTCAGACCAATATGGGACCAGGTCCGGCCGGCATCCGTAGATTTCCAGACACCATTACCCACGGAGACATTGCCACGGACCGTTTTCTCACCGGTACCCACATAAATTACATTCGGATCCCACGAAGAAACCGCGACGGCGCCAATCGAACCGCCAAAAAAGCCATCCGAGATATTGTCCCATTTGCCACCGCCATTGGTGGTTTTCCAGACACCACCGCCTGTTGCACCAAAATAAAAGGTCTCGCGGTCTTGCGGAATACCGGCAACGGCAGCAGAGCGCCCGCCACGGTAGGGCCCGACCTCACGCCACTTCAGCCCCTCGAGATTGCTTTCATCCCAGGCGGCTGTGGCTGATTGAGCCGGCAGGCAGAATAGCAATAGTAATAATATTGAAAGGCGTGACATTGGGGGCTCCTGGGGAATTATGATTTATGACAGGGGGGTGATTATGGCAAATTTGAGGAGTGTGGGTCAGGGACAAATCTATTTGATGTTTATTTTGGCCAATGTGGTTGGGTTGTCAGATTACAAAAGAGCCTGATATATGCAAGGCTGGAGGGCGGGATGTGTATTGTCTTAACAGGACAGGGCCCGTGCCCAGGGCCAGCTTACTGAGTGAATCTGGAAGCCTTGCTTATTGAGTATCTGCAAGGATGGGGGAGCTGGGGATGTGTATTAACTTCCCAGGACTCGCTGCAAGTACGTCCGTGTAAGCTCGGGCGCGACATCCATGTCGCTCACGGTCCTGATAAGTTAATACACACCCCAGCTTAACATCAAACGACGTGCATCTTTCAGAGGTTAGTTAGTCCAAACATTCGCAAAAAGCGCTGGCTTATCAAGTTCAGAATTAAGCGTCTGCCCACCTATCAGAAACCATTGACCCCCGCATTCGTGCAAAGCCGAGGAGGTGCAGTAGCTTATTCGGGACCTATGAGGCAGGAAGTCGAGCATCGAGCCCACAGGGACGTGCTTGGGCGTGTCCCGGCATAAGCTACTGCATAGCCTTGGCTTCCCAATGATCAATTGTTTTTTCCACCTGTGACGTACTCAGAAGTAAGCTACTGCACAGCCTCGGCTTCCCATTATCAATCGTTACCTTCACACTCGCTCTAAAGTTCATTAAGCGCGTCAGGTACAATCATTGCCAATCAGTCAAGTTTTTGATTTTATTGTTCACTGCTAAAAGGGTGCTATTAAGTGGGATATTGGATTTTCGTAGTATTGGTTCTAATTGGGATGACCGTGGCATTGGTTTTACCTCGCTATCGGCTGAAAAAGGCGATTGCCGCACCGTTTCCGGAAGAGTGGGTTGCCATCGTCGAGCGTAATATCGCAGTTTATAAGAATCTGCCCATGCCATTGCGTTTGCAATTGCGAAAACTGATCAAGCAGTTTTTACATCAAAAGCATTTCTCAGGCGCGGGTGGCCTTGAGATCACAGATGAGATTCGCGTCACCATTGCTGCAGAAGCCTGTATGTTGCTGGTCAATCGTAAGACCGGTGTTTATCCGGCTTTGCGTTATATCATCGTGTATCCGAGTGCGTTTGTGGTTGACCGGGCGCAGGGTAGCGCCGAGGGTGTTGTCAGTGAGGGTCGTAAGGGTCTGCTGGGTGAGTCATGGAGCAATGGCAAGGTGATTCTTGCCTGGGATAACGTGCTGCATGGTTCGAGTAATTTTGTGGATGGGCAGAATGTTGTGCTGCACGAGTTTGCACATCAGTTGGATAGTGAGTCAGGCTCCACCAACGGTGCCCCCATTCTTGCCGGCAAGAACTGCCTCCGCACCTGGGCCTCGACCTTGTCAGAGGAGTTCGAAGAGTTGCAGGAAGATGCCTGGAAGGGCAAGCGTTCATTGATTGACCATTATGGAGCGACGAATCCGGCCGAGTTTTTTGCGGTATCTACAGAGACGTTTTTTGAAAAACCCGCACAGATGGCCAAACATCATGCCGAGTTGTTCGAGGTGCTTAAGTGTTATTACCGGGTTGATCCGAGGGATTGGCAAACGGCACCCGTCAGTTAGCCAGCGTATGTGATTTTTGCAATGGATAGAAGAAGCTTTATACGACGTAGCTCATCAGTTGCCATGCTGGCTTCCCTGGCGCCCTTCAGCCAGGTTTTTGGCATGACCAGCAAGGCTGTCAAAGCACCCTACATCTGTATTTTTTCAAAACACCTGCAGTGGTTAGGCTACCGGGATATGGCGCTGCTGGCTGCAGAGATCGGGTTCACGGGAATTGACCTGACCGTGCGTAAGGGCGGCCATGTTCTTCCTGAAAATGTAAAACGTGACCTGCCGTTAGCGGTTGAACAAATCCGCGATGTTGGCCTCGAGGTGCCGATGATCACCACCGGGATTACCCAGGCGGATGATCCGTATACCCGCGATATTCTTGAGACGGCCGGCAAACTGGGTATTGGAAAATACCGGCCCGGTTGGTACCGGTATCAGAAAGATATGAAAGTCAGTGAGTCGATCGCTCACGCGCGAAAACAACTGGCACAGCTGCAGGTTATTAATGAGGCGAATAATATCGCGGCATCGTATCAGAACCATTCGGGTCGATATGTTGGTGGTTCAGGCTGGGATTTGCTCGAAATTATCGAGGGCCTTGATCCCCGTTGGGTGGGTGTTCAGTTTGACATCCGTCATGCGGTGGTGGAGGGGCCGGAAACCTGGCCGATGGTGCTGGAGATACTGGCGCCCTGGATCAATACCGTCGACATCAAGGATTTCACCTGGGACGCGTCAGATAAATCCAGGGTTGCCAGCGTGCCATTAGGGCAGGGCCTGGTACCACTGGATGCGTTTTTGAAAAAACTGAAAGAACTGGACGTTCGCGAGGATTTCTCCATTCACTATGAATACCCCCTCGGCGGAGCTGAAAAAGGAAAAACCGACCTGTCGATTAGCAGGGAAGCCTTTACGCAACAGGTCGGTTCAGATTTTCGTTATCTCACATCCAGGTTGTGAATTAACCGGATCCAAGAGACTCGCTGGCCCTTACTCATCACCGAGGTATTTTGCCAGCCACGCGTGTACTTCTTCCCAGTAATACTTGGCTTCGGGACCTTTCATGACCCAGTGGTTGGCATCGTGGAAAACGATCAGCTTGCCGGGAACTTCGTTACGCTGGAGATAGGTCCACGCAGCAATGGTCTGGTTGACCGGTACCCTGAAATCCTTTTCGCCAATGGTGAGCATCATGGGTGTTGAAAATTGATCGGCATACGTCGATGGGCTTTGTTCACGCCAGACGGGGCTGTCACCCCATGCCGGGCTGCCGTTCATGATTTCACGGCCATACACCGTATCACTGGATGAGTACTGGCCCTCCAGATCAACCAGGCCGGCATGCCCGATCAGGGCATCGAAGTGATCGGTGGTTGCCTGGAACCAGTTAACCAGGTGGCCGCCATAACTGGCACCCGTCGCCACCTGTCGTTCACCGTCGATGAACGGGTAACGCGCGATGGCTTCTTTGGTTGCCTGCAGGATTTCATCACCCGGTGTTTTGAGAGGGTCACTCTGAATGTTCCTGGAGAAAGCCTCGCCGTAGCCTACCGAACCGGTGTAGTCGGTCATCAGCACAACATAACCGGGTGCGGCCATCAGTGCTGAACTCCAGCGGACGTGACTTGCATCCATGGATGAACTGAAAGGCCCGCCATGGATTTGCAGCACCAGCGGATATTTTTTGTTCTCATCAAAGCCGGCGGGCAGGGCGAGCCAGTTATGGATCATGCGGCCTTTGTCGCTTTCAAACCAGAATTCGAGGAATTCAGGCCGGTCGAGTCCAACCACGCTTTCAGCGTTAAACTGGCTCAGGTTTGAATGTTTGCCATTTGACGGGTTCAGAAGGACAATTTCAGCAGGTACTGCCGAGCTTTCCCAACGTGCGACCAACTGGTCTCCGGCAACCGTTACACCGGCGTAAACACCCCGGCTGCTCCTTGTTAAGTGCTTTGACTTCGCCGCCTTTCGCCGGTAGCGAATAGACACGCGAGCGACCGGCATCCGCAGCCGTCAGGTAAATGGTTTTTCCATTCTTAGAGATGTCCATACCGGTGACCGAACGATCAAAAGAGGATGTGATGACTTTAAGGTCGCTGCGTATTCCTTTTTTGGACCAGTCAAACCGTCCGATCCCGTTCAGGTTATACACATATTGGTTTTCCGGTTCGTATCTGCAGTAAAGCGCTTTACCATCTTTGGAAAAAACCGGGCTGGTACAACTCCAGTCGTTGCTGCTGGTCAGTTGCTCGGGTTCGCCGCCCGAGACCGGTACCGAGTAGAGGTGGTATTTGACCCTGGCGTGAGCGGCTTCATCGAGATTCGTGGTCGCGTTGAACACCAATGCTTTTCCATCTGGCGTCCAGACCGGTTTCAGCGAATCATTGGAGCGTGATGGCGTGCCTGCAAACCCCTGGGCCTCGATCAGTTTGCTGCCTGCGAGAAGGTCCTTTGCTTCCGCGCCGGCCTTTGCCTCCTGAACAAATAAATGGGTTTGCATATCATCGCGCCAATGGTCCCACTGGCGAATGGGGAACATTTCATACACGGACACATTGATCTTAAGATCCTTGCGCGCTTTTTTTTCCGCCTTGTTGGCTTCGTCGTCGGTTGCACCCGGGTATACGCGACTTTCAAAGGCTATGTGACGTCCGTCCGGACTCCACTTTGGCCGCTTGGCGCCGGTGGAAAGACTGGTGATGGGAATAGCTTCACCGGGCCCATCCATATTGAGTACGTATATCTGGCTGGCTTCATCCTTACCACGCTTGGTACTGAAGGCGATCTTCTTGCCGTCCGGGCTCCAGGCGACACCACCTTCGGACTCCTTGGTCGCCGTCAGTTGCACAGCTTCCTTTTTTCCATCGACAGTCAGTAACCACAGGTCGCTTTCATTGCCGTCTTTTTCGTAGGACGGTTTGGTGACACTCACCACCACCCGTTTGCCATCGGGGCTGGTCACCGGCTCGCCGATACGTTGCATCAGCCAGACGTCTTCATGAGTGGTGGGTCTTAGCTCATTATCCGCTGCCATGATGGCGCCGGATGAAAGACATAATCCAAGGAAGGTGATAGTCAGAAACTTGTGCATGAGACAGCCTCGTGATTGGGAGTGAAAACACAGAAGATGAAACAGGATTTTACAGGCTTTTCAGCCCGGGGTTAACATGGAAAGCGTCTAAGCTTTCTCTGCCCCCCATTGGTTCTAGAGTTGAGTTGATAGTTCACCACTTTTTGAAGATTCAAACAGTTCCCCACCCCAGGAGACCAACCGATGTCACGATTACCCCTGTTATTGATTTTCCTTGCTTGCGTTGCAGGCGAAGCATGGCCGATGAGTACGAGACGGTCAAGTCCTGGCAGCACTATCAGGAAATTATGATTGCCGATGGCAAATCCGAGGCCGAGGCTGAAGAAAAAGTTTCGCAACTTCTTGCCAGCCTGGGGTCGATGGACCGTTCGGCGGGCAGTGACCGCATTGGTGTGGCAGCTCCGCCGTTCAAGTTCGACCATTGGTTGAATTCCGAACCAATGACACTTGAAGACTTGCAGGGGCAGGTGGTGCTGGTTCGCTGGTGGACTGAGACCTGTCCGTTTTGTGCCAGTAGCACACCGGCATTGCTGTCGATCAACGAGGAGTATTCACCGCAAGGCCTGACCATGATCGGCGTATATCACCCCAAGGCAGGCCGTGATGGCCCGCTCGATATCCCGCGTGTGGAGCGGGCGGTAGCGGCTCGCGAACTCAACTTTCCGGTCGCGATCGACTGGGATTGGCGAAACGGAACGCTCGCAGACTGGTGGTTGACCGGGCCTGATCGACCTGCCACATCAGTGACTTTCCTTTTAGATAAATCCGGAGTTATCCAGTTCGTCCACCCGGGAATGGAGTATCACGACCCGAATGGCTCGGAAGGTCACGCCATGTGCTCGACAGATATGGTGGGTATCCGGTCCCAGATCGAGCGGCTACTGGCGGAGTGATGGCTGCCCGGGCACCGGCCACAGCCTCTGCATAAAGCACTTCAGCGACAGTCGCGGGATATGACAGGTCTACCAACCGCCGCCACCACCAGAGTCAAGCTAACCCCGTAACACCCGATCGGGGCTTTTAGGTTAAACAGGGTCGATGCTGACTGTTGACCCTGATCTATGCCTCGAAAATTAGCTCTCACGAATTCTTCTGCTATAGTTTAGTTATTAAGGGTCCTAGACCATGAACCGGACGCTTCTGAAAAGTTAGATTCGTAACTGATCTGGAGGGTCCGAATTTTTTTGTAGGTATATAAATAGATTAGATAAATATTCTTTCCACCTATGCTTTTCGTGGAAATATGTGATGAAAAACCCAAAGCCAATTTCTCAGGAGTCAGCCCTCGTCATGAAGACACTTTGCGTGCGATCCATCTTTTACACTGTGCTAATTACTCTGGCCTTGACCGGCGTTTCAGTTTCCAGTTGGGCGCAACCAGCTTACAGCATTGCCGGGAGCAGTGATTCTGTTGTGGTTCAATGGTCACGAACCCCGGGTGAGTTGGAAGCAATTGAATTCCAGTACCCGGGTAACGGTCTACGGGGACGGGCGCGTTCTTGTCAATTTCCCTGAGCATTCTCCCCGCAAGGGAGTGTATGAAACCCGGCTTTCCAGTGATGAACTTGATGCGTTGATGAATGACCTGGTGAGCAATAAGGCCATGGAGTTTGAAGCTGGTTCGCTGGCTGAATCCGTTGTCAGTTCCCCTTCAATCACCACGTCAAGTGGCCTGGTTATTGGCAACATCCGTCATGAAACCGCTGATGCTGATGTGACGCGAATCACTGTTAATCTTGCCGAATATCAGCCATCCGGCGGTGCGTTACAGCGTAATGTTGGCAAGGAAGTGGTGGTTTCCGGTCTGCAGCGGTTGGAAGAATTACATTCTGACAACCCGGCGTTGAAAGGGTTGGCAAGTGCTGAACGGACGTTTATCCAGTTAATTGCCAGTGACAAACTGGTGGCAAAACAATGATGCGCGCTTACGGTGGTTCACTAAAGCGAATTCGTACGGTCAAATTGTTGAGTGCATGGTTTTGCTGGACTTTTGTTATTGAGTATCGCGCCGTCTTTAATCGCGGGTGGCTTCATTGGTTCACTTGGAGGTGGTTCAAGCCTGAACGACCAGGATTTCATCCTCCACCCATCCGGATACTTCAATGGTGACGGAACAGCGCTGGACATCAAGCTTTGTATTGTTCCCGGTACGCCCAATGCTGCGGCGATGGTGGTGCCTATCGCCAATATTGCTGCCAAGATGAACGCTCAACTGGGTCGCGCTGGTAACCTGGTCAACGCCGAAAGCGGCGATGCCGTTCCTTTTTCACAATGGGATTTTGAATCGGTGGCCCTGCATGAGGTTGGGCACTGCATGGGCCTGGCCCATGTAAATGCAGCGACTGAATCCGGTTTGACAGGCGCAAACCAGAACTATACCAAGGCAGCGGTGGGTGCCAATGGCGTACTCAATATCGATGATGGTGCAGATAACAGACGTGGATCAAAAGACGATTTGCGTACGGATGATGTCAGCGTCCATTGGTTCCGCAAAGGCACCAATAACCCCTGTGCCGATCCCGGTACCACGATATTTGACTCAACGACTTACACGGTCGATGGTGCTCTGCCTGCCGGTGACCTTTTTGCAGCTAATGCGGATGAGGATGTGTGTGATGACCTGGGCTCCGCAAATACGGAAGCCGTCATGCAGCAGGGTTCGCCCAATGGTCAGTCACAACGCTTCCTGGGGCATGACGATGCTGCCATGTTGCGCCTGGCAATGTCCGGGCTGGATGAAATACAGGGTACCTCGGACGATTACACGCTAACCGTATCAAGCCTGGGGATTTCAGATTCGGCTGAATGTGACATAAACCTGTCATTCAATGACGCCCAAACAGGATTCGCGGTATGCGGGGTGAGCTATGGGACTTTTGGCAGCTATCCCGACCATGGCGTGATCGTATCGGCCAATGCTTACTTTAATACGAAGCTGTGGATTGGCTGTTCAATACCACCAGTCCCTCTTACAGTGTAGGCGGTTTTACCATTGACCTCGAGGGCAGCGGACTGGTGTTGGAGACTGATGATGGTCAGTTCGTTCAAGTTGACCAGAATGGCGACTTCACCTTTCCCGAAACCGTTACTGACGGCGCAGACTATGCAGTCACGGTGTTCACCCAACCTTCCAGCCCCAATCAAACATGCACGGTCAGTAATGGCTCGGGCACAGTCACTGGCGGTCCGGTCACCGACGTCGAGGTGACTTGTGAAACCGATACATTCCCCGTAGGCGGCACCGTCAGTGGTCTCGTTGGAAGTGGTCTCGTGCTGCAAAACAACTTCAGCGATGACCTGCCCATCAGTGGTAATGGCGTGTTTACTTTTTCAACGGAAGTGCCTGATTTCGGTGCTTTCGAGGTCACGGTCAAAACACAGCCCGGCAACCCGAGCCAGACTTGCAGTGTGACGAATGGTGTCGGTGGAGTTTCGAGTGCTCCCGTGACCAATATTGTTGTGTCCTGCGTGACCGGTGGCTTTAGCGTTGGCGGTACAGTCAGCGGCTTGGCGGGCGATGGTTTAGTGTTGAATAATACTAATGGTGAAGATTTGCCTGTCACCGCAAATGGTCAATTCACTTTCTCCACGCTCGTGCCGGATGGTGAAAGCTATTCCGTAACCGTTAAGACCCAACCCACTAATCTTAGTCAGACCTGCGAGGTTACCAATGGCAGTGGCAACATAGGCAGTGCGAATGTCACTAATATTCAAGTGACCTGTACAACAAACACTTACAGCATCGGTGGTGATGTCAGCGGGCTTTTGGGCTCCGGGCTTGTGCTGCTGAATAATGGTGGTGATGATGAGACGATAGCTGCCGATGGAGGTTTTGTTTTCGACACGAAGTTGACTGACGGCAATGGCTATGCGGTGACTGTCAAGACACAACCCACCAACCCGGGCCAGAAATGTGCGGTCAGTAATGAGGGTGGCACCCTTGCAGGTGCTGACATAACAAATGTATCAGTTAGCTGTGTTATTACCTGCAATGTCAACATGGTTCCGGGTGGAACTGAAGTTTCCGACGCGACTCATGAGGCCTGCGACATTCTGGCTCTCGGACCGGACTATATCGTGGGGAGTGACGTCGATGTATCTGTATCCAGCGGTTGGGAAATCGATTTCCTTCCCGGTTTTAAGGTTGAGTCCGGGGCTACATTGAAGGCTAATGTCTGTGGTCAAAGCTTGTGTATCGACAGCCTCGACCCGATGCCTGATGGATGTCACTCATGTGTGACTGACGTCTGCATATGGTGATCCATACTGCTGTGATACCGCCTGGGATGGGGTGTGTGTGGGCGCTGTTGAGCCTGTGTGTGGCCTGGTTTGTGAATAGCATATAAACTGAACGAATAAGTAGCCTTAACTCACGCATTGTCATCCCGTCCCCGGGGGCGGGAATGGTCTTTGTCACTGGCGCATGGAATTTAAAACGATGAACCTGTCAGTCATTATCCCTTGCTATAACGAAGTGGACTCCATCACCAAGGTAGTGCAATCCGTCCTTGATGCGACCAATTCCGAATGCGAGATTATTATCGTCGATGACTGTTCTATCGATGGCACAAAACAGCTACTTGCTGAAACCATCGAAGGAAAGTTAGCCAAGGTCATCTATCAGCCAAAAAACCAGGGCAAAGGGGCGGCACTTACGCGAGGGGTTTGCAGCAGCGACAAAAGATATCGTTATCGTTCAGGATGCAGATTTTGAGTATGACCCCAGCGATTATCCATTGATGATCGACCCCATCATCAATGACCAGGCCGATGTTGTTTATGGCTCACGCTTCAAAGGAAACCGGCCACAGCGTGTGCTTTATTTCTGGCACCGGGTGGGCAATGGTCTTCTGACACTGATGTCCAACATGTTCACCAATCTGAACCTGACCGACATGGAGACGGGCTACAAGGCCTTCAAACGTGAGGTGATACAGTCGTTAACCATCGAGGAAAACCGCTTCGGTTTTGAACCGGAAATTACCGCCAAAATTGCCCGTGGCCAATACCGGATTTACGAAGTTGGCATTGCCTATTTCGGCCGCACCTACGCAGAAGGTAAAAAAATCGGCTGGAAAGATGGTGTGTGGGCGATTTGGTGCATCCTGAAATATAACCTGAGACGCTGATCTACCAGCCTGGGCAAATTACAGGCTATTTGCTCTCCGGGTCGTACTTGATCAACATCGCGTGACGAAATGTCAGCCCCTTGTATTGCCCGGATTCGACCTGGTCAAACCGTCGTGCCATAGCAAATACCCGGTAATTGAAATACTTGTACCGTGTTGAAGCATAGAGTTGCTCATTGAAATCCAGTACTGAATCCGAAGGTTGAACTTTTGCGGCATTTGTAGCCAATGGCGAGAACCCCGGTTCGCGTGATTGCTGCATCAGGTAAAAATAGCTGCCGCTGGTGATAAAAGAAAACACGATGACCGGCCATAGCACGATGCGAACAAATGGTATCGCCGCCCGGCCAGCCAGCATGAACGCCAATAGCAGCAGCGGCGGCAGAACCCGGCCGCCGGCATTCACAAGCCCGAAAAAGTGATACGGGGCGACCAGGT
The DNA here is from genome assembly GCA_963759155.1 of uncultured Gammaproteobacteria bacterium. Lineage (GTDB taxonomy): Bacteria > Pseudomonadota > Gammaproteobacteria > Xanthomonadales > SZUA-36 > SZUA-36. The sequence goes on from CAVWXX010000003.1 coordinate 51,685, forward strand.
AGAAGAGCGTAATCAGCACCATGGTGATAGCCCAGGTTTTACGCAAATCTGCGTCAGGCGATTTTTCAGATGTATCGTTTTTGAAGTAATTCCAAAGCGCCACCGGTACCAGTAAGCCCAGCACCGCAACCACCGCGAAATTGACAACAAAGCCCGGCCAGTAAACCCAGGCATAGTTTTCCAGCAGGCTGGTGCCATCGGGCCATAGAAAGTTCTTGAACGGGCCCAGCATGGCGGGGTAGCCCAGTTTGTAGATCAGTGCCTCGCTCAAACCATTCCAGTCTGCATCAATCCGTTGTGGGACGACTTGTGCAAGATGACGACCAACCAGAAACCATAATGAACAAACCGTGGCTGGTATCAAACCCAGCACGATCGACTTATTCCACCTGACCAACAGGCTAACACCGAGGAAAAGACCAAATGTCAGGAACATGATGGCGTGCGAGAAAAAAATCGCCAGGCCAAACAATGCGATCACCCATGCCGGTGTGTCCGTTCTATAAACCGCGAAAAACCAGGTGAGAAAGAGCAAGGCCGTATAGTAGCTGGCAAAGCCATACCAGAAAAACGTGGCCAGGGCTGTCGAAACAAACAGGACCAGTGCCGTTGCACCACGCCACTGGGCGTCGATGTATCGCCTGCAAAAAAGCCTGATGACCGCAAACCAGGCCAGCAGCATGAGAACAAGGAATGCTTTTCCTGCCCAAAGAGGTGGAAATATAAAGCTCAAGCCGGTGAGCAACATCGTGACCAGTGAGTTTGGGACAGGGTAGCTTGCTAATGTGAATTGGGCGACAGATGCCGGGTCGAGGATAAACTGCTTTATGATCTGACCCTGGTACACCCATTCGGCAAAGTCATGCAGGTAAGGGGCAGGGGCTATGATGATTGAGAGTAGAGTCAGAGCTAGAAGTATTATCAACAGAACGCCGTATATGCCCGGGTGCGATGGTGCTGACCTTGTTTGCTTATTATCCACGGGCTAGATTATAGATAATCCGAAAGGGGCTTACTCATTTTCTGGAAAGTCCCTGTGGTTACGGTCAGGATTCATTGCAGAATATTAAGACAAGCAACTGTTAGAAAACGCAATCTGATAAGATTCGACAATATCCATCAATAAATGTGTTGTCGGTGGTTTAAGTAACAGCAAAGATGAATGTTTTTGCTTTGGCACTGAACCAAGACGAAAACCAGCATTAACCAACGTCAGGGATGATTTTATAATTGTGAATAAATTTCTATTAGCCTGTTTGTGCCTGTGTTTCTCTTCAATTGCCTATGCGCAGACTCTCGACTCACAGGGCCTCGATGAAATACTCGCCGATATCCAGCAATTGGAAGGTGTCAGAGACCCCAAGTGTTACGCAACCGCCTCACGCCTGGAAGATTTCATGTATGGCACGCCGCTGTCCGATGCGGCCAGGCACCAGAAGAACAAGTTGCAAAAACGCCTGGCGGGCTTTGTCTGGAGACGGGCGGGTGACGGTTCGGAAACAATTTCCACGAAAGACATAGACAAATCCTTTGCAGAAATTATCTCTTTTCGAATGAGCAAGGACGGGACCCATGTTCTGACCTTTCCGAACAAAGCAAAGATTAGTATTAACCCGACTGATATCCGGCAATATGGCACCGTGGCATATTCGCTGAGAGCCATACTCGCCGTGCAACAGGACTCCATGATGGACCCTGAGCAGGAACCGCTGGGTCTCCTTGCAGGCGAAGCGCTCGAAACACTGAAGCAAAAGATGGACCTGGCCACACTTGCCCTGTTACAGGAAGCGGATGCCTATGCCAGGGCGCACAGCGAGTACGAGATAAGTCTTGAGAATATCAATCGTGCCTGGTTGGCGTTGTTTAAAATAAAAGAGGAAGACACAACAACAGTCACGGCCGCCGTATCTTTTCGTGCCGACAGACCACCGTTGATGGAAAAAATCATCCAGCAAAAAGTCGCCTCCTACGCGCAATATAACGAGATGTCCAACCAGCTATTTATACGCAATATGCAAGTGTATTTTGCACGGCTCAGCTGGCCTCTTGACAAGGCAGAGGCCGAGGCTTTCAGGGCCGGGTTTATCGATGCACTGGTGGGCTATGGCATCGAGTTATATAAGGGTGTTGTCGATGTGGCCGCGACAAACAACTCGCAGGTGGTTCAGGAAGAACACGTTGCCCGGTTCGTTCAGCACTTTACGCCTTATACGGTTAACGAATACGAAGATATTCAGTATTTCCCAAACCTGCCCGATGGAAAAATCACCCTCGAAGCCTATGATCTGGATGCTTTTAGAGACAGTGGCGTCCACTGGGTTTACCTGGGTTACGCGCTGGAGAGCCCGGAGATCACCCAGTTTTTGGATGTTGACCCATTTGCCGCCGAGTTGCTGGCTGAAAATGTTGCCCAGTTTGGTGTGTTGATTCTGAGAGAAGCGGGCCTGCAAGGTGTAAAAAATGGAGAGGAAAGGCTGTCTCTCGAGTTGCTCGCAGCGGCCATGCAAAACGTGCAGGGGAAAGTCAACGCGAACTTAGCGAACGAATCAAACGCCAACACAGCACAGGCTGAGATTCGCTCGGTCGATGCTGAAAACAGCCCGGAGAGGGAGGATTCTTCAACCTGGTTTACCGATCGCACGAAGCCGGTGGGACTCAACGCCATGCACCGCTCTTCAGATTGGCTCAACCGTCTTTTGCGTAGCTACCTTCGTCGTGACGAGAATACAGGAATCATAACCATTCCCCCCGCGTTTGGCGGGTCCGGAGTGGCTGCCGGTGACATAAATAATGATGGTTTTCCGGATATCCTGTTACTGAGTGGTCTGGGTAACAGGCTCTTTATCAATGACACAAAGGGCGGGTTTTCTGACCAGACTTCAGAGGCCGGTCTCGTCTACCTGAGACCTGAGGATAATCATCCGGGCGAACCCAGGCAGCCCCTGATTGCCGATCTGAACAATGATGGTTGGCAGGACATTGTGATCACTTATGTCGATGACAATCACCGTGTGTATATGAATAACGGTGACGGGACATTTAAGGATATGACCAGCAAGGCTGCACCTAGGCGGCAAGGGCCTGGTCGGTGGCCCGGCCACCGTGTTTGATTACGACAACGATGGTTTGCTGGATATTTATGTCACTTATTTTGGTGACTATATACATGGGGTTTTGCCAACGCTGAGCAGGGTTAACGAAAACGGCCTGCCAAATCAGTTATTCAGGAACCTGGGTGATTTCCAATTCAAGGAAGTTAAGGCAGGGGTCGAGGATTCCGGTTGGGGTCAGGCAGTGACTCATACGGATTTTAATGTCGACGGTTTACAGGATTTAATCGTGGGCAATGATTTTGGCACCAATGTCTATTATCAGAATCTTGGTAATGGAAAATTTAAGGATGTCTCCGCCGAGTTAGGTGTGGATAAACCGTCCTATACGATGAATATCAGTTTGGCCGACCTGAACGCCGACCAGCTACCGGATGTTTATATTTCCAATATCGTGACCATGAACAAGGATGAAAAGTACGTATTGCCGAATGATGAAACTCAGATGAAATTCAATCTAGAGAAACTGGCAAACCTGCGCGTGATTGAGGCCAACGACCTGTTTATTTCTTCACGATCTGAAACCGGAAAAATTTCTTACAGCTTAAACCGCGAGCTCGTTGGACGCGGATACAACTCAACGGGGTGGTCATGGGGTGCTGGCTTTTTCGATGCGGACAAGGATGGCGATGATGACCTGTATGTATTAAATGGAATGAATGAATTTAATCTCTACAGCAGCAAGAACTCCTATGCAGACGCAGGTGTGGTTTCAGATGAAAACAGGTATCTGCCGGTAGACACAAAAGAGACCAACGTGTTTTTTGTCAACAGTGGTGGCAAGTTGAATAATGTATCAGAGCAAAGCGGGCTGAATTTGCTGGGCAATTCACGCAGCGCCGCCTATCTTGATTATGACAACGATGGCGACCTCGACATTGTGTTGAATAACTATCACCAGGCATCGCACTTTTTTCAGAACAATGCCGAACAACTATCAACAAAATGGATAAAGCTGCGTTTGCAGGGAGATCCGGCGCAGGGAGTTAATCGTGATGCAATCGGCGCCAGGGTAATCTTCACCTTGCCGGACGGGCATAAAATATGGCGGGAAATTCATGGCAGTGGCGCCTATTTGACGGTGCAACCCAAAACAGTCCATGCCGGCCTTGGCAGGCTTGACCGGACGGATGTAGAAATCACCTGGCCCGGCGGCAAACGTCAAAGTATCAAGAACCTCGAAGCCAATAAAACCCATGTTATTGAAATGAGCAATGCAGCGAATCAGTAATCTTTTCTGGTCCGCACTGTGTGTGCTTCTCATAGCATTGGCAACCTCGACGCAAGCTGATGCGAATGTGTTACCTGGTAGTGAGCAGCCCATCGAGCAACGGTGGTTGGATGCATGGCAACAATCATCAAATGAGCAATCAAGCTATGTCAATCGGCTGGTACTGTCTGATTCAGCCTACCTGAGGCAACATGCGAACAACCCCATTGACTGGTATCCGTGGGACGACGATGCATTTGCCAGGGCCAAAAAAGAAAACAGGCTCATTCTGATTTCGATTGGTTATGCCAGTTGTCATTGGTGCCATGTCATGGAAAAAGAAAGTTTTTCCGATGCAGAGGTGGCCCGGGTTCTGAACAAGGCACTGGTCTCGATAAAAGTGGACCGGGAACAACAGCCTGATATAGATGCCTTTTTTACGATGGCAGTAGAAACCATCAATGGTGACAGCGGTTGGCCGATTACAATGATTTTGTTACCGGATCGTACCCCGGTTTTTGCCGCAAACTACCTGAGTAAGGAAGAACTGATCACAGTCGTGACCCGGCTGAATACATTCTGGCAAAACCAACCGGACGTCATGACACAGAATGCGGCACTGTTAGCGGCGGAGATCGAAAAGCGGAGTAAACGCCAGGTCAAAAGCAGCATACGGCCTGACATCCCCTGGATCGAAGTGGCCACACAACGATTGCTTGCAAGTATTGACCCGGTTAACGGTGGTTTTGGGCAAGACGCCAAGTTTCCCAGTGAACTGAAATTACAGTTTTTATTGGACCAGTATAAGAATAACCGCGATCCGGCATTAAGAGATACGCTAATTACACAGCTCAATGCTCAAATGAAAAGCGGTTTAAGTGATGTTGTCTACGGTGGGGTGTTTCGATATACGACCGACCCGCAAATGACGCGACCGCATTTTGAAAAGATGCTGTACAACCAGGCGCTGTCGGTCAGTCTCTATGCTGATGCAGCCACCTGGCTGGAAATCCCGGCTTATAAGCGCTATGCCGACTCGATTGTCAGATTTTGCCCGGCAAACCATGCGATTGCAGGATGGAATCTACGCGGCGGCCATCAATGCAGACCATCAGGGTCAGGAAGGTGGGTATTACCTCTGGCCCAATGAGTTAATTGAGAACTTACCTGGCGGTTTGTCCAGGGTCCCATTTGAGGGAGATTTATATTATCTGTATGGCTCAAGCGATGTTGATCAAAGCAACTGGCTTGTCAGTCTGCAGAAATACAGAAATGGCCCACCCGAAGTCATTGATAACCGGATAACCTCATGGAACGCGCTTTGGATTTCAGCTTTATTGAAGGCGGGTGAAACAGGTGAAGCTGAAAGCCTTGCAGATACGATATGGAAGAAATCCTGGTCGCAAAACCAGCTGTATCGCATGGGCGATCAGACTGGTTTTCTGGATGACTACAGTTACCTGTCCAATGCCCTTTGGCAGCTTTACCTGAAAACAGGGGATTTGAAATGGAAGGGCAGGGCCAGGATCCTCGACAACAGGATTCTTGATCTGTTTGTTCAAGATGGAAGAATTTCCTATCGCAGTAAATATGAGCCTGGTCACTATGACATTGATGTCTACGAAGACAAGGAACTGCCAGGTTCTTTGGCGGTCGCCCTGGGTTTATTCGATAAACACCAAACTGAAGTCAGTTTTATAGACGCATACGAGGACATCAAATCAGGGGTTTCGGCAGCGATTGGCAACAAGCCCGAGTATTACCTGACGCTGGTACAGGCGGTTGACGGAAAAAATGTTTCATCGGAGCAAATAATTGCCAATGGCCACGGTATGGTTTCGCTCCGGTCAATGGATGAAACAGGCCAATGGCAACTCGTGTTCAATCTTGACGAAGGCTGGCATATCAATGCATCTGAAGTGTTTGATAAGCGGTTAATACCAACCCAGGTATTGGAAAATTCAGATGTTATCGACGTCCGGTATCCACCGGGTAGCGAGTTGAGCACTGCTTTTTCACCTGACCTGTTGTATGTTTATAGTAAGCAATTTGTAATAGAAATAACGGAAGATAAGGGTGCTACTCATCTATCGTTGCAGCTTAAGTTACAGGCCTGTAGTGATCAGGTTTGTCTTTTGCCCGAGAAGGTTCAGATTGCAGGGCATGTTAGTCAATAGCAGTTAGTGATAATCGTTTAGTTTTCCTTCTGGCAAAATTAGTCGGTTATACTCGAACTCAAATTGATCGTGTTTTGATGGAAAAACAAATCTAAAGGAGTGGATTTTTTGAAACAGTTACTGACTGCAGGGTTCGCGTTACTTTTGGCCTCGAACGTTTATGGGCAAGACCAGGTAACTTTTAGCAAGGTATTTACGCCTAACACCATCGGCCCGGGCAGTGTCAGCACGATTACTTTCACTGTTACCAATGGTCGCACTTCACCCGTGACCGGACTTGATTTTACGGACGTTTTACCGACTGTGCCGGGTAACGTCGACATAGCCACTCCCGCAAATGCCGCCACGAGTTGTCCGCTGGGGGTGGTCGATGCACCCGATGGTGGCGGCACCATCAGCTTCAGTGACGGCCAGCTTGGTGCAGGCCAGTCCTGCACAGTGACTGTCGATGTCACAGCAGGAACCCCAGGCATACATACCAACCCTGCGGTCACTTTAGACTTTAACGAGGCGTTTGAAGTTGGTGCAAGTAGCCAGCCCGTTGATCTAACTGTTGACGCAACACTTCCAGGGTTTAGCAAAAGTTTTGCCCCCAACACCATTCCACTTGGCGATCGCAGCACCTTGACGTTCACCATCGACAATGCGGCTAACGCGACCCCCGTCTTAAATTTGGACTTTACCGACCTGTTGCCGACAGGGATGGAAATAGCAACTCCCGCGCAAGCATCCACGACTTGCGGAACTCCGACTATTCCTCCCACGCTCATCGCTGATGCTGGAACCAGTATCGTTACTCTTGATGCCAATGGTTTCCAGGGTTTTCCAGCGCTGGCTGCCGGTGCGAGCTGTACTGTTGTCGTGGACGTGATCGGCACCGCCAACGGTATGCTTGATAACGTGACACAAGACCTCCTCGCATCGTTTGTGTCTGCGGGTAAGGCGAGTGCCACCCTTGATGTAACTGCCACCAATATTGCCATTCAAAAGTCATTTACTGACGACCCGGTGCCTGCGGGTGGAACCGTTACACTAGAGTTTATCATCGACAACTTTGACCGCAGTTTCTCGGCAACTGGTGTCGCGTTCACCGATGATCTCAACGCCATGGGTATTGCGGGATTGACCTTCGATAGTCTGCTGTCGAATGATTGTGGTGGTGCCGTTTCTGGCGTCGGTACTGACTCCATAACCTTTACCGGCGGCACACTTGCTCCTGCAAGTTTCTGCGCCATCCAGGTCAGTCTTTTGGTGCCCGGTACCGCGACCCCGGGAAGTTACGCCAATACGACCAGTACCGTCACCGCCACCGTTGACGGATCACCGCTGGTGGGAAATATGGCATCAGACACACTATTTGTCAGTAATGCACCTGTTTTAACAAAAGAATTCCTTGAATTTGGGACCTTAAATCCGGATCCGGTTGTTAACCCGGGCGATGACGTCGTCCTGCGTTTCACCGTCTCCAATACCAGCACGAATTCGACGGCCACTGATATAACATTTATCGATGAACTTACGGATGGCAGTGGTGGTTTCCCACCGGATCCGACTTCCGGTTTCCTGCCTTTCCCGGTGACAGTGACGCTGCCGCCGGTACCGGATCCACCTTGTGGGGCTGGTTCATCACTGGCGCTGATCAGTGTGGGTACCGATAGACAAGGTCTTCAATTGACAGGCGGTAGTCTTGATGCCGCACCTGGCGCTGCTTCGACATGCACCTTTGATGTCACCGTGAGCATACCGGCGGATATGCCAGGCGGCATTTATCTCAACACAACCGAGGCACCCAGCGCGACCGTCGATGGCTCAAACACGATGGGTAAAGAAGCCAGCGATGACCTCACGGTCGTATCCGCACCAAAGTTGAGTAAAGCATTTACCGACGATCCGGTTGGCCCGGGTGGCACTGTCACCCTTGAGTTCACGCTCACGTACCCTGCGGATTCCAGTGGTAATGCGACTGACATCACCTTCACAGATGATCTCGCCCCGGTGCTTGCCGGTTTGATTGCCAATTTGCCTCCGACGCCTGATCCACCTTGCGGAGCAGGTTCTTCACTTACTGCATCGGCCGGTGACACATTGCTTACCCTGGCGGGTGGTACTCTCGCGCCGGCGGAAACTTGTACCTTTAGCGTTATGCTTTCTGTACCTGCTGGTGCGGCACCGGGAGAGTACAACAACACGACCAGTGTTGTGAGCGCCACAGTGGCGGGTGTTGCGGCGACCTCACTTGCGGCCAGTGATGACCTCAGTGTCGCCGGTTTGACATTTACAAAGGAGTTTCTCAGTGACCCGGTGATACCCGGTGAGACAACGACGTTACGTTTCACCATTGAGAACATTCACCCGACCGACGACGCCACGCTCACGTTTTTCACCGACAACCTGGCTGATGTTCTTCCAGGAACGCCGGACCTGACCGCTGTCGAGTTGCCTACGGTGAACACCTGTGGCGGCACTTCCAGTGGGACAAGCTTTATTATTTATCAAGGCGGTGACGTACTCAACGGACAGTCATGCACAATCGAATATGCGATCAACGTGCCTGCCGGTGCACCCAATGGCACCTTCAACAATACGACGAGCGGTTTGTCTTCAAGTCTTGGTGTCATCGATCCTGCAGTTGATAAGCTCACCGTCAACGCCAACCTCCTGTCACTTTTGAAGGCGTTTACCGATGATCCGGTCGCCCCGGGTGATGCGGTAACACTCGAATTCACACTCACTAACCTTGACGCTGCTCGGGCAGCTTCTGCAATTGCATTTACTGATGATCTTGGGGCGGCGCTGACGGGCATGACATTCGACAGTGTGTTGCTTGACACCTGTGGCGGCACGGTCTCTGGTGCGGGCACTGGGTTGATTACAGTTTCCGGTGCAGCGCTAGCCGCAGCCGGTTCCTGTACCATTCAAGTCTCCGCAACCGTACCTGCAGGCACAGCAGCAAATATTTACCCCAACACCACCAGTGGTGTGACCGGCACCATCGATGGCCTGGATGTTACAGGTGATTCTGCGAGTGATAACCTGATCGTTAAACAGTTGCTGCTATTCAGCAAGTCCTTCGATGGCCCGACAACGGCTACTGGTAGTGCAACTCTGACATTCACAATTACCAACCCGGGTGTTGATATTGCCTCCGGCCTGGATTTCACAGATGACCTCAATGCAGTAATGGCAGGTCTGGTCGCCACCTCTCTGCCTGCCGTGCCTTGCGGCGCAGGCTCTTCAATAACGGGCATCGGACAACTGACATTTACAGGTGGTGAACTACCACCATTGGGAGGCACTTGCTCCTTCGATGTGGAAGTCCTGGTGCCTTCAAACGCGGCTGCGGGAACATTTCCTAACACCACCAGTGTTCTGTTCCAGTCCGGGTTGCCGGTGGCGGAACCGGCGACCGCCGATCTGACCATTGAGCCACCGCCGACTTTTGCCAAGGTATTTGCGCCTGATGTTATTTTTGCAGGCGAGACCAGCACGCTGAGCTTCACTATCGACAATAGCGTCTCTGCGCTTGAAGCGAACTCACTCGCGTTTGTAGACAACATGCCAGCCGGATTGGTTGTCGCCACACCGTCTGTCACCGCCAACAGTTGCGGAGGCACCCTGAGCGCTGATGCCGGCTCTTCCTTGATCAGCCTGACTGGCGGTACCGTATCAGCGGGTGCGACTTGCACCATTAGCGTTGACGTTACCGGAAGCATAACCGGTGCCTTAGTCAATACGACTTCCGACCTGACCTCATCGTCAGGTAACAGTGGCACTGCGAGCGATACCCTTAGCATTAACGCGGCGGCAGGCCTGTCGGTGACGAAGAGTGACGGTGTTACAACAGCGGTACCGGGCAACTCTGTAACGTACACCATCGCCGTCGCCAACGCCGGTCCCAGCACCGACCCGGCACTTACACTTGTCGATAACTTTACCTCGCCACCACTGACCTGCACTTACACCAGCGTGGCATCGGGCGGTGCAACCGGCAATACGGCGGCAGGTTCAGGTAACCTTGCCGAGACATTGTCGATGCCGGCAAACAGCACGGTGATCTATACCGCACTTTGCAACATTGATTCCGATGCCACCGGAACACTATCGAATACTGTGACAATTACCCCGTCAATCCAGGATTCGACACCAGGTGATAACACTGCCACCGACGACGATACCGTACTCGTTCCTGAGGCCGACCTGTCGATCACCAAGACCGATGGTGTGACCTCGGCGGTACCGGGTGAAACAACACTGGTGTATAGCATCGTGGCCAGCAATAGCGGCCCGAGTGTGGATCCATCGGTGTCTGTGACGGATACCTTCCCGGCCGAACTCACCTGTAGCTACACGAGTGTGGCGGCCGGTGGTGCAACAGGCAATACGGCAGCAGGGGCTGGCAACCTGGCCGAGACCTTGTCCATGCCATCCGGCAGCTCGGTGACCTATAGCGCGAGTTGCACGATTGCAGCCGATGCCACGGGCACGTTGTCCAATACCGCGACGATCTCAGGGTCAGTGACGGATCCGGACAGCAGCAACAACAGCGCGACCGATGACGATACGGTACTCGGTGGCGTGGCCGACCTGTCGATTACCAAGACCGATGGTGTGACCTCGGCGGTACCGGGTGAAACGACACTGGTGTATAGCATCGTGGCCAGCAATAGCGGCCCGAGTGTGGATCCATCGGTGTCTGTGACGGATACCTTCCCGGCCGATCTCACCTGTAGTTACACGAGTGTGGCGGCCGGTGGTGCAACAGGCAATACGGCGGCGGGTGCCGGCAACCTGGCCGAGACCTTGTCCATGCCATCCGGCAGTTCGGTGACCTATAGCGCCAGTTGCACGATTGCAGCCGATGCCACGGGTACGCTGTCCAATACCGCGACGATCTCAGGGTCAGTGACGGATCCGGACAGCAGCAACAACAGCGCGACCGATGACGATACGGTACTCGGTGGCGTGGCCGACCTGTCGATTACCAAGACCGATGGTGTGACCTCGGCGGTACCGGGTGAAACGACACTGGTGTATAGCATCGTGGCCAGCAATAGCGGCCCGAGTGTGGATCCATCGGTGTCTGTGACGGATACCTTCCCGGCCGAACTCACCTGTAGCTACACGAGTGTGGCGGCCGGTGGTGCAACAGGCAATACGGCAGCAGGGGCTGGCAACCTGGCCGAGACCTTGTCCATGCCATCCGGCAGCTCGGTGACCTATAGCGCCAGTTGCACGATTGCGGCCGATGCCACGGGTACGCTGTCCAATACCGCGACGATCTCCGGGTCAGTGACGGATCCGGACAGCAGCAACAACAGCGCGACCGATGACGATACGGTACTCGGTGGCGTGGCCGACCTGGCGATTACCAAGACCGATGGTGTGACCTCGGCGGTGCCGGGTGAAACGACACTGGTGTATAGCATCGTGGCCAGCAATAGCGGCCCGAGTGTGGATCCATCGGTGTCTGTGACGGATACCTTCCCGGCCGAACTCACCTGTAGCTACACGAGTGTGGCGGCCGGTGGTGCAACAGGCAATACGGCAGCAGGGGCTGGCAACCTGGCCGAGACCTTGTCCATGCCATCCGGCAGCTCGGTGACCTATAGCGCCAGTTGCACGATCGCAGCCGATGCCACGGGCACGTTGTCCAATACCGCGACTATCTCAGGGTCAGTGACGGATCCGGACAGCAGCAACAACAGCGCGACTGATGACGATACCTTATTAATCCCAGCCCCGGTTGCGCCTACACTTGTACCTATACCGACCTTATCAGAGTGGATGTTAATGTTGATGATGATTTTGATAGGTGGCATTGGGGTGCTGTATTTGCGACCTGCTCAATCTTGAAGCACAAGCCCAGGATAGCACCGGACCAGGGTCCGGTGCTTCTTGTGAAAAAGGGTAAAGACAGAAAGAAATTGTGGGCCATCCGTATCTGAATTTGAGACGAGCAAGTTTGAGCCGGATAACATAAGCGCAAAAAATTCTGCAAACAATAATCATTTCACCTATTATTAATAGAGAGTTGGTCTCATGGAAGAGGGTGCAAACAAAGTGGACTACCAATTTCAAATCAATAACTTTCCATGGTCAATTTATTCAGGATGAGCCGTAAGTGACTCATTTATTTCGTAAATGTATTTCTGAGAGGGGTTTATATATGCACCGCATTTTAATTTCCATGGCAATTTTATTGCTTGCTACAAGTGCTTATGCAAAAGGTGTGGGTAATGAGCCCGCAATCCAGACCGTTACTTATGCTGATGGGGTTTTGTTCGAAGTAGGGGAACGTGACAGTGAAATTGTGTTGAGTGTTTCCGGTCCCGGCAATACCGCATTCGAAAAACAATCTTCATCCGCTGATTCAGTCTTTCTCAGTGTTAATAACGAAGCTAGCGGCCCCTTGCGGGACGGACTTTATAAATACGAAGCCCGGGCTATTCCAGCATTCACAATTTCACGGGAAGAAAGCTCAAAACTACGGGACCGTAACACGCTGAATGGTAAAACTGATCCAAAATCATCCCCGGTCAGTGGTAACTTCCGCGTCAAGAATGGCATGGTAGTAGACGCGAACTTTGAAGAATTTAGTGTGACGGCGGTGAAAAAATGAAAAACTTTAACAACGTTTTGGCTGGCGGATTTCTTCTTCTGGCATCAGCAACAACCCTGGCGGATCAAGTGATTCTTGATGACCTGATCGTAGATGGTTCCAGTTGCGTTGGTCAGGATTGTGTCAATGGCGAGTCTTTCGGTTTTGACACCATCAGATTAAAAGAGAATAACCTGCGGATTAAATTCCAGGACACAAGTAACAGCGCGAGTTTTCCGACGAATGACTGGCAACTTACGGCAAATGACAGCACCAATGGCGGTGCAAACAAGTTTTCAATCGATGATATAGATGGTGGTAAAACGCCATTTACCATTGAGGCAGGTGCGCCTTCTCATAGTCTTTATGTTGATGACGGTGGGCGACTGGGTTTGGGTACTTCTACGCCTGTTGTTGATGTGCATGTCAAGACCGGCAATACGCCGACACTCAGGTTGGAACAGGATGGTAGCTCGGGTTTTACAGCGCAAACCTGGGATGTTGCGGCTAACGAAACCAACTTTTTTGTTCGGGATGCTACTAATGGTAGTACGTTGCCGTTTAGGATATTTCCTGGAGCACCATCAAATGCGCTGACTATTGAAGCTACTACTGGTGATATTGGTGTGGGGACAACTAGTCCATTACATTCTTTACAAATTAAGAGATCAGGGCCAGTAAAAGTTGGCCTTACCAATGCTGTCAACCAATGGATTCTCAACAGTAATAACACGATGAGGATTACAACTGGTGGCGCAACTGCAGAAATGACGATTCAGCCCACTTCAGGTGACGTGACTATTCTTGGAACATTAACAACTGGTGGGGTGACCTGTGGCGGCGGTTGCGATCTCGTTTTTGCGCCAGAGACTGAAATTGAGTCCATTGACGAACATGCATCTCAAATGTGGAGTAACCGATACCTTCCGTCCGTCGGACCCACAATCGAAAATATGCCGCTCAATCTTTCAGAGAAAACTGGTGGAATGTTGAATGAACTTGAAAAAGCCCACATTTATATTGAGCAATTGCACAAGCGACTGGAGCGCTTGGAAGAAGAGCAGGCTGAGTTGAAATTAATTGTAAAAGGACTGGTGTCGGAGTCTGGAAACGGCTTGTTATTGACGTCACTGGACTCGAAAAAATAGAATGTCTTGACAATTCATTAAGAACTGTCCTCGGGCAGACTATTACAATAAAAGACCCCGGTTACTAACCGGGGTTTTATTCTTCAAGGTCAGGAATAGTAAATTTTGTTGTTTGGCCGGTCACATAAGCAACCCTTCTTGCTTGTGACGGTCGATAAAATTCGCTAACTTTGACGCTCAACGTCTGCAAATCGGTTAGGGGTAGTAGCCTGTGTTGGTAAGCCACCAGAAAAAGTTCATTTATACAAAGACATCCAAGACGGCCAGTACATCGGTAGAATCCTATTTCGAAAAGTACTGTATGCCGGAAGGCGAATGGACATTTCAAGGCGCGAGAGGGACATACATTGGCGAGACGGGAGTCATTGATTACCGCAAGCAGCCTGATATGATTAATTTTCCTCGCCAAAACTTGATTGATTACAGGGGAAAGATCACCGGGGGTACTTATTATTCTATACAACTGATTTAGTCTAGCAGGTACAAAAATTTGTTGCGGTGCCGATCCAGAACCCCGGTAATTAAACCTGGGTTTTGTTTTTTAAGGCCCTTGAGTTTGTCTACGAAAAAGGGAACACGAAATGGGTTGGCACGATCCTAATCAAGAGCCTAGTACTTGTAGCCGAAGTGCTTGATGTCCTTTTTAAACCACCTAGCCACCAACTCACGACTGTGATCATCATAATATTTACGATAGTGGTCGTGTTTAGTTCGGTTGATATGGGGCAAGGTCAATTGCGGGTGACCGATAAGACTGCATAATTGGTCAAAATCCTGCTGTAGGGACTCATAGCGGATAATAAAGTCCATTTGGAGTCGATCCTCAATGAAGAGCATCCAATGAAATGAACGTACCATAAAGAAGTGATCGTTCAACTGTAAATCCTGAGTCAGTCGTTCTGCAACGGTACCTTCTGTTCTATTCTGTTTCAGATCGCGGTAACGAACCCACGACAGCACCCGTTCCCAAGGGTTTCGAATTACCGCAAATTTCAAGTATTTGATAAATTTTTTCGGATAAGTATTACGGATCTCCAAAACGCTTAGGTGCTTTTCCGGTTCCATCTCGAATTGTGTGCCTGGAAGGTTAAAGGGGCGCCCCAGAAAAACTGTTTCTATTGACTCTCCAGCACATTTGGGTACATGAACGAAAATGGTTCTATATTTATCGACTATCATGTTCCTGCTCGCTCATCTAGGTGAATAAGATACAAAGCTTGTTGAATATTTTTCAATCATAAAATACAACGCTCAGCACCTGAGGTTTCTTCGTTGTGTGTTTTGGGGCAGTGATCTAACCCGATAGTTACTGCTAATTTATTTTTTGTTTACGCGATGACAAACTTTTAAAAAACTTAGTAATTAGATAAATTTAGTCGTAATCAAAATATCTAAGTTCGTTTCGAATCTCGTCATTGATTCTGTCAATTGTTTTCCATTTGAGTTTTGTGATATGTCCACCAACTTCACCGGATCGACGGTGTGAACCTATGTTCTCAATAGGCTGAGGTCTGGTATCAGCATACATAGTAGGTTCGAAAGCATCAGAAATAGGGATGGCGCGCTGAAGTTTTCTAAAAAATGGTCTAAAGTCCATTATCATCTCATCGTATTTCAGAATAGATAATCGGTTGTACCTCCCACTCAACTTAATTAGGCAGTTCAGCTTCTTCTTTAACTGTGGAAGAACAAATACAGCGTACTCATCAATACTCATAGATTGAATGGTTTCTCTTCGCTTCAATTGGTGTTTACGAGTCGCTTCATCCTCACTGAAACCGTGAGAAAAGCCAAAAGAGTAATACATGGAAACAATAATATCTCTGGGGTCCCTAATTAAAATGACAAGATTTAGTCCATTTAACTGGCCCTTGTTGATGATCGCGCTAGTTAGCAATTTCACTGGGTGATCATCATCGTGTAGCCTTATGACTCCATAAATGTAGCCTTCAGATTTAACGATAGGTGCGTATTTATCTCCATTTTGATAATGAAGCGTTTCGTAGTCGATATTCACCATCTCCGTAACTTGTTTGAGAACGGTGCTTGAGAAATAAGAGGTTGCGGCCTTATGAAGCGAAATGAGAGTGATTGATCTACGATTGCTTGCTGATGTTGGTGCTAGACTGTGAGGGTCTATAAGGTTGTATGGTTTGATAATCACCTTGGTCTGCTCATGACAGTTTATTAGGAAGCTGATAATACCCATTAACTGAGGTTCTTTGCAAAAAGTGATTTTGCATTTGAGCAAAAACTAAATGAAGATTTGATCTGAATCGTTCACACTAATTTGAACATTGAATTGATGATAAACCCCGTGAAAAAAAACATCTGTGATATTAGTGATTGGGTTAGTTTGCGACACAACCCTCAAGCACTAAGGTTTAATGGCTGCGGACCATCAGCTTCCTTTGACTTATTTGACTGGGTGATTTGGTTACCATTTGATAAGGAACTTACAAAGTTTGAGGTTGAACAGCCAAAAACAATTCTGTGTCTGCCTACACCGGAGAGCGTTAATTTCTTGCTTGAAAAAGTGAATTTCGATTCTCAACCTAGTGTAGTTTTTGCCGGCAAAGATACCGTATTTTCCGCACTTCAGGACGTTATTCATCAAAAGGCGGGGTTATTCTCAAAAATTTTGTATGAAGCAAAAGACATTGATTCAAATGTCGTGAAAAGTTTTAGTATGGGCTTTATATCGTTCTACCTCAGAGATAGTGGTTACGAAAACATCTATAAAGCCATCGAGTATTCCAATCAGGTACCTAAATCATCTTTAGTTCTTGCTGCTTGGGGTGAGCGTTGGAGATATCTAGATGGGGTTATTGAAGATAGAAAATTATTGGATGAATTTCTGCAAAACCATAGTTTTTTAAAAGACGGGAATTCATTCCCTTTGAGCAATATTGGCAAAAATTGGCAAAACATAAGTTCACCTTGGCACCACGAGGGCAAGGTGTTCAGGCACCAAAGTTAGCGGAAGCCTGGATGGTAAAAACAGTTCCCATCGTTACTAGAAGTCCATGCTTTAATGACCTAAAAAACATGGGCTACCCCATGATATTAATTGATGATTGGGAAGAAGTGACAATCAATAATTTAGGCATTTGGTCAGAATATTACAAAACTATTGATTGGAAGCGAGTAAGGTACAAGTTAACGAACAGCTATCTCGAAGAATTGCTCCAACCATTGAGTCAGCGTGAGCCTGGTATAGAAGAAATTGGAGTACAAACGAAGCGCTTTCTTATTGAAAGTTTACGATGGTTCTCATCTGTTAATATGCTTCAAATCTGTGTAGTGTTGATTTTTCATAATTGCCAGTTACCTGGAAAACTCTTCGCTATTAATTGCGCGAGAGAGGTGTGGGCAAGCCTAGGATCTCTGATCTACTCACCTGTTAGGGTTTCGGGTTGTTGACTCAAATTTTCTGTACTCCAGCACTGCAGGAATTAACCCGATTCAGAAATTGGCCATGTTGGCCTGATCTCTGCTTTCGGGGAACGGTTAAAAATAGGGGTATTACCGTATGGAATATCGAATTTAAAATCTTACAGTAAGCACTCTGCGAAGGACTACCTGGCTCAATGGGAACTAGAGTTTGACATTATTCTGAAAATAAACAGGGGGAGAATAATTGGATTTTAAGGTTGTTGCATGGACCTTGGTTTCTGGAAAACTAGCCTAATTTGTCTTATATTCAGCACTGGACAACATTGTCATCCGTTAGTGTTAGCATCAGTTCCAGCTGTTCATTGCTGCAGTTCCAATCACCTATTTTAATATAGTTTTTTATAGAGTAAAGGGTGATTTGGGTGTCGGCCAGTTCGCTGTCCTGTATGGGACCAAATACAAGTGCAGGTACTGGCTGTGAAAATAGACGTTGTAATTTTTTGTTTGCCAGAGCGAGAGTAAAACCAAATGTTCCATAACCAATAACGAGGTTAGTCGCGTTTATAATAGCTACTATGTCCTCTTGCTCTGTTTGCTTTTTCCAAAAAACTGCTTCATCAAATTCACATAGTGCTTCAACGCATGGGTTAAGTGTATCTTCGGCAATGATTTGCACAGCATTAAACTTGTTATCGCGGATAATTTTTCGGTAGTACGCCAATGGTGGTTGCACGAAATAGGGGTGTGCTTTGAGTTTTTCATCAAGTACACGCTGGAATACATCGCCAGAGCGTATATGAATGACAAGGTCGGGTTTCTTATTTCGCTCGCAGGAGAATTCAGGTACGAAGTCAGGATAGGTAAAATGGTTTGAACGATTTCGCGCCGTCGTTCCAGGGTAAGTGGAAATCTAGTGAATATATCTTCCTGTCGAAAGAAAAATGCGTTCTCGATTTTTTGCTGGACTGGCTTACCTTTCGAAAAATCAGCTAGTGCCTGTAGTGCGGCCGTATTATATTCGGGATGCGGTGGTAGTAATAATTGTGAGCGCGTTTCACAGGCCAGATGATATGCGTGTGTGATTTGCGTAAGGTTGTTGCAGTTCCGGCCAAACCAACTGTTGATACAAAACTGATACGACATTGGGTGAATTTTCTGGTTCCAGTAATTAATAGTTAGTGAGTCTACTCTATTTTGAGATAGATGAATCAGAGTGAAGTAAATTTGTGAGTATAGAAAATATAGGCGCCCCGTCCTTAGCTAAACTGAGGTCTACCATCAATGATGGATACCTCAAATTAATAAGCTTTAAAGCTCCTGACCTTTCCCCCACAGCGAACCACGTCGCTGTCATCGCGGATCATGCCAACAAATTTGGCATCAGGAACCATGGTAGAGAATTCCTCAATAAAAAACAGATGCCAGGGAGTCTTCTCAACAATTTTTTTTCCATTTTTAAGTGCATCGGTTTGCCATGCAGATATTTGCGCGGCACGTTGCTCACTAGTTGCTGTGAACAAAAAGCTCTCTTTAGCTATCGAATGCACGAGAGGATGTTCGCTGATGAGTCGATGCATGATAGATGATCCTGAGTGTGGGCATCCGACGATGAATGTGAAGCTCATTCTTGAGTTCCCGCTGAGCCGGATTAGAAGGTTATCTAACAACACATGATTTACTCCGTCATTATATCTCCAAAACCTGCCATATCATTGTCAATTAATGCCATTACCGATTTGCTGATTTGCAGACATGTTCCTATAATGAGTACGGGATTATTACAAAAGCATGGAGTCAACAATGAAGTCAGCTAAATGCATAGTCGGCGCACTACTTCTTGGTTCATTTAGTTTTGCAAATGCCACTTCGCTGTATGTGGACCCGGATGGTCAAGTTGGTGTTGGAACAGATGTTCCAAATTTTCAGTTGGAAGTTATCGGATCTGATCCGCTAACTGCCAACAATAATACAACGGCTCTTTATGTGACAAACAACTCCGAGGTCCCAGGTGGTCGCGTGATGTTGGGTCTGGAAAACAATGGTACCACGAGATTTTCTTTAGAAAATACTTCAGTAGTAGGTGCGCGTTGGGTTTTTGCTGTGGGAAGCACTGCCTCTTTTCGTATTTCAAAAGCAGACACAGAATTGGTTGAGTTTGAGGTCACAGACGTAGGTGATGTTAATGTGGCAGGTGTTGTTAATGTTCAATCAGACCGCAATAGTAAGACGAATATTGCACGTCTGGATTCGACGGCTGTTTTGGAAAAAGTCGTGTCGCTACCTGTGTCAAGTTGGAGCTATAAAGACGATCCAAATGTTAACCATGTCGGACCGATGGCACAGGATTTTTATGCCGCGTTTAACTTGGGCAGCAATAACAAGACCATTGCAAGCACTGATGTATCAGGAATTGCCCTTGCTGCTATTC
Organism: uncultured Gammaproteobacteria bacterium; assembly: GCA_963759155.1. GTDB lineage: Bacteria > Pseudomonadota > Gammaproteobacteria > Xanthomonadales > SZUA-36 > SZUA-36. The sequence goes on from CAVWXX010000003.1 coordinate 71,752, forward strand.
AGGGTTTAAGCAAAGTACTTGGAGAGAAAGAAGCACGTATTCAGGCACTGGAATCAAAAATTACAGAGCAGGAGTTGATCATTGCACGTGTTCAAGCACTTGAAGAAATTGCAGTGAAAATGATGCTTGAACAAAATGCTTCCGGTTTGCAGAAGACGGCATTCAATAAGTAAAAAGGATTATCCACGCGGAGCTCAGGTGCAGTGTCTGAGGTCTTCTATCACAGATACTGCACTTAATTATTGATTGCACAAAACCTCTGAAAAACTGACTTGAGACCTAGTTTAAGTCTCTCGGGCTTCAGACAATTAGCGTGCTGGTCAGAATGAGACGTGAGTGCTGTTCCTCAAGTATCCTTACCATAACGTCTTTCAAGTTAATTTGTAGCTTTCCAAAAGTTCAAGCCCTTGTGTGAGCTGTGCGTTTTCGTCGATAAGCACTTTGATCGCTGCCAGTGCCTTCTAATCCAAGACTGCTACAAGGGAGACAATTGTTTCTATTAGGTGGGGTTACCGATATTCTCTGCCATTTTTTTTGTGATATGCACTAACGCGAATTAATAAACACTTCATATTCACGCACAACTTCCTCCGCCTTCCCCACCATTTTGACTTTGCCTTTGTCCAGCCATAATGCACGGTCACAGAGTTTTTTGATCTGGGCAATTGAATGTGAAACCAACACTACGGTTTGTTCGGAGTTGATCTTGTCTCTCATGGCATTATGCGCTTTGCGTTTAAACTTGCCATCTCCGACACCAAGTACTTCATCAATCAGCAGCAACTCGGATTTCATTTTTAACGCAACCGAAAACCCGAGTCGTGCCCGCATGCCGCTCGAATAGGTCTTTATCGGTTTATCGATGAATTCTTGTAATTCAGCAAACTCAATAATCTCATCAAGTTTTGCCAGTATGTCGCGTTTCCTGCTACCCAATAACATGCCGCTGATGACGGCATTATCTCTACCGGAAAGTTCGGTATCAAAACCCAGCGACAATGAAAGTAGGGAAACCTGTTTGCAGTACCAGTTGACTGTTCCATCATCGACTCCGTATATATCTGCCAATACCCTTAGCAATGTGGACTTGCCACAGCCATTGGTGCCGATGACTCCCAGGGTTTCGCCTCTCTTGATGTTGAAGCTGACGCCATCCAGGGCTGTGAAGTAATCATGACGGAAAAACGCCATCCGGGTCTTGTATCGGACGCTGACATTACTCAGCTCCATTATGTTGGCGTTCATTGCGCGATGAGCCTCGCGTAACTTGTGTCAGTTTTTCTGTAGTACAGTGTCATTACAATAATCAGGGCAATGCTGCCAAGGCAAATACTTGCCAGTGCTGACCAGTCAGGCAAGACGTTTTCCATTAAAACCTGTCGGTAATTCTTGATGAGATTAGCGACCGGGTTCATCAGAAATAACTTCTGATGGGCTGGAAGGATGACATCTTTGTAGCTAAAGAAAATACCCGAACCAAACATCAATGCCATCATTCCTGTCGCTACTAGGTAGCGGAAATCGGGCAAAAATGGTGTGATTGCAGCAACCAGCAATGCGATGGAAGAGATGAGCAGTAACTGGGTCAGGATAACGAAAATTATACTAAGCCATACCCAGGAAACTTCCACTCCGTAAAAAAAATAAAAGGTAAACATGAACACGAATACGACTGACTGTTTAAAAGCATCCTGAAAGACGACCAAAAGCGGGAAAAAGGGCATGGGAATGGACACCTGGTTTATTAGCCCGCGACCAGCAACAATTGATCCAGAAGAGTTAGTGATGCTTTTTGAAAACCATAAGAACGGAATCTTCCCACACACCAAAAAGATCAGAAAGTCCGGTGTCCTGGTACTGAGAAAAACAGCAAATACCAGGTACAACACACCGACCATGAGGGCAGGTTCAAGTAACCACCAAACATAGCTTAGGTAGGTCTTGGCAGCCTCGGCTTTTAGATTGAAAACCAGCTTGGTGAAGAATACTTCGACCAGGTGCGACTTGGAAATAAACATTATTTTTCGCTTATGTGTTCCCTGAAATGCACTATACCATTGTCGTGGTATGAGCTCTCCTGTTTACTGAAAGGCAAATTCTTCTTTGAACTTTTTCAACACCTGTTTCAGTGTTCTGACTTCAATACTGGTCAGCGAGTTAATAACGGGATCGGCCTTTACTTTCAGTTGGTGCAAATTCAGCCGTTGGTTTACATAAAGTAATTCCAGACCCGGGTAAATTTCTTTCAAAGTATCTGCAATGTAGTTAATTGATAGCGTATCTTCAACAAGGTCGTATTTTCCCTGCTTCAGCGCACCGTCCAAGACTCTTGCCAATATATTCGCAGTCTTATCTATATGGATAAATGAACGGTGCTGCTCACCGTCACCATCTATGGTGATACGGTTTTTGAAATGTGACTGGAATACAAATCGATTTATAACCGAGTCGAAGCGCATGCTCTTGCTGTACCCGTAGACATTTCCGCAGCGAATGATATAGGTGTCGATATCTGAATCAAACAACCTGTCTACGTGTTCCTCTCCCCGCATTTTTGAAATACTGTAAAACGTGATCGGCGTTGGCGGCGTATCAACACTGACAATTTGCAGCGAAGCACCATAGACGGAAGCGCTGCTGAGATATATAAATTTTTTGACGTTACTTTCCTGAACAGCGTAAACAAGCTCGGCTGTGCCCCAATGATTTACCTGCTCGAACAGGTGGGGATTTTGATCTGCAAAGGGCGTGGTCACTTTTGCTGCCAAATGATAGACAACATCCACGTCTTTCAACGCATGTTTCAGTTTACGGGTATCAAGTAAATCGCCATGTATAAAAGTTATTTTGCCCTGAAATTTCTTTATGCCAATAAAGAAGTTGTAGTTTCCCCGGCTTAAATTGTCATAAATGATTATTTCTTTAACATCAGGGGAGTTTCCCAACTCATAGGCCAACTCTGTACCCACATAACCAGCCCCGCCAGTGATTAGTACTTTCATTGTTTTCCAGCCAGGTCTGTGTGTAAGCCACATTCTGTTTTGTTCAAGCCAAACCAGCGACCGTCGCGCTCATTATTCAGATCAAATTTTCGTGTGCATGGCTCACAGCCGATACTCATATACCCATGATCCTCCAGCGGGTGGCGTGGAAGCTCATGTTTTTTGATGTACTGATAGATCATTTTGCTATTCCAGTCCAGAATCGGGTGAAAGCGTTTGCAATTGAAGGCGCCATCCTGTTCCACAGCCATGTTTCTTCTATTGGCATTTTGATCTGCGCGAATACCATTAATCCATACGTCATATTCTGCAAGTACGGACTCCATGGGCTGTGTTTTATTCAAATAGCAGCATCGATCAGGGTCGGATGCAAAAAACAGATGTCCATCCGCGTCTCGCTGTAGATTGCGGGAAACCAGTGATTTCACATTTATGACTGTAAGGCCCAGTAACTTAGCCACCTGGTCACGGAATTTCAGCGTGCCGGGGAACAAATAGCCGGTGTTAATGAACATGACCGGAATGGTTTGATCAATTCTGCTTATGATGTGCAACAGAGGGATGCTATGCGTTTGAAAAGAAGAACTTACAAAAAGTTTTTTCCCGCCATTTTTGTAGTCCTCGATTTGTTGGGTTATTTGTTTAATATTCATGATCGCAAAATGCAAAATACCACTGGTTAAAGTTTCCAATATACAGTTTAAAAGGGATGTTCTTTGGGTGTCGTTTCTTATGATTCCTTCGCACTGAGGGGTTGAGTTTCCGTAATGTTTGTGTGGACCCCAATTCTTTAGGAGATGATACTAGAATCCAGTAATGAATGATCAAAATTGTGGGTAATTCGCCTGCAAAATATTGAGATGCTTTTCTAAGACCAGATTCGCGGCGAGATGTAACTATCTGCGAGACAATCTCGTAGTGCGTCGTTATTGCTAAGTACTCTACGCCGAAGAACTTTTCTTTGATCAAGAGGAAACAAACTACGTGGTATATAAGTCGCGAGCCACTTCTTTTCCTCCAGGCTGAATTTGGCGGTTAGCAAATAGGTCAGAGCAAAATAGCGAAATGCTGATGAATGGACTAATACCGGGTTGTCGCCATACTCAGATAGAATTGCTTCGAAGTCGAGGATATAGGAAGGACTTGTTTCTACCCAACCGGAAAAAT
>CAVWXX010000004.1:0-283182 GCA_963759155.1 uncultured Gammaproteobacteria bacterium
GGTTTCTCAAAAGGGGTCTTTCTTAAAGACAAACATTTTACATATCGAAAGGGACTTCAATGCCATATCTTGGGTTGACGCTCAGCTAGGCCTGTCGCCCAACCTCCAGTAAGGAAACTGATCTGACAGTATGGCCGTTGGAGGTTTTCATGAAACGATTCACAACGAAAGGTGTTGTTAGCAAAACGACGCCGACATCTAGACTCGCGTCAGCTTTTATGCTGATCTTATCTACTTTTTTACTGGCAACATCAGCATCTGCTGCTGAATTGGTTGTCAATGGGGGGTTTGAACTTCCAATTGTCGATCCCGATTTGGGGTGGACCACTTATTATGGGGAAAATTACCCTCTCTCCGAACCCGGTGATTGCGATCAATTGGATCCTGCACATCCCAGTACTGACAAATGCAACGATGACACCCGGGTTCCCGGCTGGTCAGTCTTCTGGACTGATGACCTTCTCAATCATCAACAGCTAACCCCTGGTCGCCTGGAAATCCAAACCGGTACTCAAGGTGGAGTCGCAGCCTGTGATTGTAGTCTTCAGAAAGCGGAATTGGATTCACATCACCGTATAGGCGATGACAATAACAATGTCACGATCGCACAATGGTTACCGACCTGCCCGTTGACGGCCTATAAGCTAACTTATGGTTGGAAATCGAGAACTGAGATACCGGGTGATAATGATGTCCGGGTTGTGATTGGAACTGAACAGGTCAACATACACCAGCAGAATATGGAATGGGAAATGGAGGATGTTCACTTTATTTCTGATAACTCATATGAAACCTTGCTCTTATTCGGCTCAATTGGTGACGAAACAACCACCGGTATGTTCCTGGATGATGTCAGCGTAACCGGGCCGGATGGTAGCCTGTTTGAGCCTTGCACACTGGTCTGTGACGACAAGCCCATCGAGTTAACCCTGAGATATGATGGTAATGATTTCAGTGACCATGACCAAACAGGTAGCGAGGTCATTATCTCGCCAGAGGTTGTGCCTTCATTCCCAACCGATGCAGTAATTGAGGTCTATGGTCATAAGTGGAAATCACCAAAACTCCTGGGTACTTTCGATGTATCGATAGATGGTTTCTTTACTGTGAAGGGTCCGCAAAAACGGATTCCACCACGCCTGACCTTCAAGATCTATCACCCTGATGATCTTAAGAATCCGGTGCAAACTGTGACTTTCCATACATCCTGTTCACAGCCAATGAATGCGGGTGATGAATTTGGTGCAATTACGGTATGGAGTGCTATTAACTAGGGTATAAATTGAGAGTAACAATGAAACCGGCGGTGTAGCTACCCGCCGGTTTTTTTATAATGACTATTTGACGCGGTACACGTCACCCCACGCTCCACGGTCAACCAGAACCAGGGAAGTTTGCCAGGTTTGATTCCACCCGGGCATATTAACAATACCACCTGGCTTTCCTATAAAAATGACAAAGTCGAGTGTTTCCGGTGTAAGTGCTTTTTCAAAATGACCGCCAACATTGACACTATGTGGAAGCAGGTGATACTTGGCCCTCAGTAAGTAGTAATCAAGGGTGTTTCTATCACCAATAAGAAAAATCCTGGCATTTTGATTAGCCAGCACCCCTGATTTGAGCCGTTTTACGTACTGATAGATTTCACCGTCGAGGTCGATGCTGGCGCGTTGTTCTTCACCTGTCTGCCATTGGGTCTCAAGTGAAAGCCGGACCTGTTTAAGGTTGTTAGCGGTCCAGCGGATATCCAGGATCATCCAGGCGACCATAAAAAACACTGCAGCACTTATGACCAGTTGCCTCGAAAGGCCTTTTCCTCCAAACCGGAGTGCTAACCATGTCAAAATAATGGTAAGGAACAGCCAGGCAATCACAAGGGGAGGCAAGGAAATAACCTGGTCGTAATCGCCACCCTGAAGGAAATGGACGGATTGTTGCGACCATTCTTCAAATGTGGTCCAGCCTTGCCACATCATCTGTAAACGGAGTTTCAGACTATCGGGCTCAAGGGCCATGGGGCCGATCGCAATCGTTTCATCACTAACCAAAAACCCGAATTCAATTATCTCGCCTTGCCAGTTTTGATGTGTAGAAAGGTCGAGTAGACGGTTGCCGGAATTACGAATTTCGGTTCTTACTATGGTATTTTCACTGTTTTTCTGGCGCCAAAAAAATGCTGCTTCCTTATTGCGGTGAATAACCCGCCAGTCGTACCGCAAAGCCCTGAAATTATCCGCCTGCAAACGCACTGGCCCGCTGGAAAGTAACGCATAGCCATTGGCAAGCGTGTCAATGACGGCTTTTTGACCCTCAGGATGACCTGAACCGAGCGCGAAGATGAACCCGGAGGCAGAAAAATCATAGCTAGCGACATTGGTCTCCGACAGGTCTTTGCTCAAATACAAAACAGTGCCTGCCATTACCACTGCTGCAGACAGTAGCGCGGCGATGACTGCTTTAATGATGCTGTTGATATTGCGCTTAGACATCCGTAGCTTGCACTGTCTTTGAGGGTTTAGTGATGGCAAATTGATCGAATCGGGCTCGCAAGATGATGAATGCCGCAAACAGCAACGCCGGCACGAAATGCAGTGGTAAACGGTTGATTGCGGTGAAGTCTTTTGCCCACAGCCCCTGTTTGGTCAGTCCAAAAATAAATAATTGTGTAATCACAAAAATGCCGAGAAACACCAGGCCGGTGCGCTGCGCGGGTCGCTGTTGAAATGGTACAGATAGCACCATGCTCGCCAGTACTAATACCCACAACAGGTTCCAGTTACCCATGATGAAAAAGTTTTTCAGGTATGAGCCCCAGATATTATGGGCTTCGAGTGTGACTTGACCGATAAAAGGTATCGTTAGCTGGCCGTCTGCATAACGGAGTATACCGATCAGCGGTATCCTGACACTGTTGATATCCAGTGCAACAACCAAAAATATGCAGACAATGAGAGCTACAGACACTGCCAGTGTGAGCCATAGCAGTATTCGCGGGCGGGATTTGAGTAGCGTTAGCATTGCCAGTGCAGTCAAAAACCAAATCATGCCCTCGTATTTGACCAGTATGGCCAGACCGGTCATCACCAGGCCAAGAACAAGTTGCAAGGCAACACTACCGTCGGTCTTATCCATGCTCAAAGCTCGCAAGAGCGCCACGAAGCCCAGGCCGGTAAAGCCCGCCAACCAGATATCGGCGTAACCGGCGAGTGCGATATGGTTGCCAAACAATGGGATGGAGTACAGCATATAGCAGCACAGCAGGCTGGTCGTTACGCTAAATCCGGATTCTCTGCACTGGCCAAACAAAGCCATGCCCATCGCCATGCCGAGGAACAATGTCGGCAAGTTAATTAGAGTCTCACTCCAGGCTCCCAGGCTGAGTGCAGTCCAATAGGTAATGATTGAAGGGAGTAGCGGGTAACTCCAGGCGGCCGAGGTGAATGTGTCGGTGGAAGTTGCGGTTAACCAGCTCGCCGGACTCACTACCTCGGTAATCCCTCCGCTTAGAAACCAGGCCTTGGCACGATAGGCCCAAACCGTCCAGGCATCCCAGGGGAAGAGGGGTTGCGTGAAGATTTCCACGGTGAAAAACAAGAAGTGTATACCCATCCATATGAGCAGTAGCACAGTAAACGCTTTAAGTGCGGCACTGCTTGGCATATGTCCGCTGGATTTAGTGAGGCTTGCGGGACGACGCACAAACCGAATGGCTATGCCGCCACCCACTGAAAGAGCCAGGAAAAACCACATAAGGCCAGGCCAGGAGACCGACCCGGTCAGTTTGTTAGCTGACATGATTGCCAAAAACAGGACTGCATAGCCCAGAAAAAAACCATAGCCAACTTGTCGAAAGCGGTTGGGCCGGGTGCTGTGAGCAAGTTGCGATTCGGCAAAGATCAACCAAAGTGTGCCTGCAAACCAGGGCAGTAATAATCCGGAATATAGTGTCAGTAAGTCCACTGGTTCGACTGAGTTTCAGTTTCCTGAGTTTGAGTGACTGGCGGGTTTAGCTGGCTTTATGTCATCCAATTCGCCGTGCTCCGTGTTGTGGTCACCTTCGCGCGGCTTTACCCTGCATTTCACGAATATCGGATTCAAGTAGCCCAAGACGCTGGATAAGACGTTGCATTCTGATGGCGTTTCGGGATCTTTCAATATCCATCACCAGAATTTTTATAACCAGAATCGCAACAGCCAGTGTTAGCGCCAGTATCGGGGGATAGGCAACACCGACGTACTTGGCAATATTGTCAAAAAATGCCGGAAACAGGCCAAGTAATGCAAACCCGACAGCGGCGCCTGACCACCATAGTCCGTAGCGCACATGCAGGTAATCCCGCCGGATCAGGATGACGATTGTGATGGCGGTGGCAAAGCCGATAATGCCTGTGATTACTGCGACCATATTGAAGGATCTACAAAAATTGTGTGGCTATTATACGGCCATAGAGGTCAATGTGTCGTGGGCTCTGAGTAAATGGTTTTTAGCCTGGTCGTTGGTATTTAATTCGGCCGGTGTTTCATACCGCGCTTGGTAAAACCCAGCAGCAGGGTATAGGACATGTAGTAAGCAACCGATGACCAGGAATAAAAAATGCGCGAGATACCACTGCGGCGCGGCAGCATGCTCACCTCCACATCCTTGATGCGCAAACCGGAGGCTTGCAACATGGTCAATACGCCAACATCCTGGTATTGCAATAAGGTTGCCTGCCAGGCTGGCCAGTCTGCGTATTGCAATGCGATCATAGACACGAAAACCTGACGTCAGGTCCTCAAGCCTGAGACCTGAGACTTTTTTCATCAATGTCCAGGCTATTTTGCGCATAAACGAACCACGCCGGGTGCAGGCGCCAATGGTCACGTCCGCTTCCTGTTTGATGATCGGTTCAAGCAGGGCAGGAAGATACTCAGCCAGGTGTTGACCGTCGGCATCCATCGTAATGGCATAGTCGAAGTCATTTTTGACCGCGTATCGCAGACCGGTTTGTGTCGCGCCCCAGGCACCGAGCTGCAGGGTCAAGGGAACGACAACCGCACCGGCAGAACGCGCCACGGATATCGTATCGTCGGTACTGGCATCATCCACTACAACGACAGGGAAATTACTATATTCCTTGATTTCATTAATAACCTGGCCAATATCCCTGGCTTCGTTATGTGCAGGAATGATCACTATGCAATGAGGCAGGGTCAGGCCTGGTTTTTTGCTCCCTGGATTCGCAGGGCTGGTATCACTTTCAGCGTTCATCGGTTTACCGTCTGTTTATGTTTGTTTTATCGTTTGTTGGTAAATGTTGACCAGGCCCTCGACCGCATGGTTGATTTCAAATTGCCGGCTGAATTTTTCCTTGCCCATTCGACCCATTCTTTCGAGTTCTGAGCGGTCTGACGCCAAACGTCTGATGGCTTCAGCCAATGCATCAGCATCTGCAGGTTTTACCTTGATGCCGGTAACCCCATCATCAACCACCCATCCCATACCCGAGCCCTTCACATCACCGATAATCGTTGCCTTGCCAAAATACATGGCTTCCAACAAAACCATCCCAAACGCTTCGGTGCGCTCAATGGACGGCAGGCAAAGGCAGTCACAGGTCTTCATCTGGTGTGCGAGTTCCGCGTCACTCAGCGTGCTCAGGAAGCTTACCTTTTCCTGCAAGCCCAGTGAAGCTGCCTGTTCTTTGAGTTCTTCTGTCAATTCACCTTGACCGACCAGGTTGATATGAATGCCTGGCACCTGCGCTGCAGCGTCGATCAGGTAACGAAAGCCCTTATAGTATGTCAATCTTCCCACGGCAAGTATTTGCAACGTTGGTGTTGTAGAAGGGCTTGGAGGCGCAACATCATCATTAGCGTTTTTTGGACTTGTTATGGCCGAGTATCTTTCAGTGTCCACACCCAGTGGCACGACGTGACACTTGGATAGCCATTTCTTCAATGGCTGACTGGTTTCCTGGTAGGGAAGGGATGTCGCCACGATTGACGTTGCACGCTTCAACATCGCGTACTCAAATGGCTGGTATAGCTTGTAAAACAACTTCATCCAGCGCCCCTGGGCTGATGTCACAACATCAGCATGCCAATGGACTACCCAGGGGATTCGGCGTGCCGAGGGCAGCAGCAGTGCCCAGAATACCGACGCATTGGGCATGTGAAGGTGCAAAATATCCGGTTTGGCAGTCCTGATTATTTTTCTCAGCCGCCAGGGAAAGCTTGGGCTTATCGGGGTAAAAAGGAATCGTGCCCACAAGGCGGTTCTTGTCAGGGGAAATTCATATCCGCTGGCAGTAAACACTTCTTCCTGTGTTCTCAACGACAGGCTATGCTGATGCACCAGGGCAACCGAGGCAATACCCCGCCTGGCCAGCGCGACCATCGCGTCGCGCATGTAGTTTTCCAGTCCGCCACTGAAAGGGGAGAAATACTTGCCAACGTGCAGGATTTTCAAATACTTGACCGCAGATAGAGAAAGGCAAATTTTAACACGCGCCTACAGGCCAGTACCCCGCTTTATTGAGCACATATTCTCTATTTGGGTTGGCAGGCTCCGAAAATAATATAACCCGTTTCCTCACCTGAAATAGTCAGGGTCATACTGCCGGTTTCCGGTGCAATCAGCATGCTCCACGCGTAATCATCATCGGTGCCCTGAATGGCGGTATGTCCATCATTCAATTGGCTGAAATGGCTGATGACTGATTTGCGTGGATTCTCATGCAGCTTGTTGGTCGTGACTATTTTTGCCTTGAAGTCGACCAACATGAAGACCGGAAAGTTGATCATCCATGGTGGCCCGGTGAAACATTCCTGATCGCCCGCTTTGCATTCAGCAGAATAAATCGCAGCACAGGTCAAAGGTTGGGAACCATCGAAATCATCAGCAATAACGCCAGACGGCAGAGTTGAAATAATGAGAAATAACGCAATTGTTGAAAATATTTGTTTGCTCATCATCATATCCCTGTCAGTTTACGGTATAGCCGCGGCCTTGCAGGCACGTGGCGTATGCACGGTTAAATTCGTTTTGAGACTCCCGGTACCGGGCGGCTTGCTCGTCTTCCCAGGCATCCTGCTGATCATAGGACCTCTCGACCTGCTCATGGCGGCGTACACCGCCGACCAGTGCACCGGATGCCGCGCCAATGGCCGCACCCTTGCCGGCATCACCGGCGATCGCTCCAATAGCCAAACCGCCCAAGGCGCCTCGCAATGCCCCTCTTCCTGCGCTGGTGGTGGGTGCCTGTTGAGGGGGTGGCGCAGAAGTGGCCTGCATAGGAGCGGTTGGGTCAAACCCTGTTCTTTCTTTCGCCCAGGACAGACAGGCACCCTCGTCCTGGCTTTGTTGCTCGGCACTCTGGCCTCCAGCGGGATAAACAATGACGCCTGCTGCCATCGCTGTTGATGTCAGTAACATCGTTAAACTCGTCGCGATGAGTATTTTTCGCCTCATTTTGGGTTCTCCTATCAGTATGCAAGAAAGAATTCAGGGTAATCAGGAAGAAAGCAGTATTCTAACGCTCCGCTATTCTGAATCAAAGTTAATGTAGTGTAATCAGACAACGGGAGAGGCAATAAATTCTGGTCTATTTAACCGGGTTTTCGTGATACTCCAGGATAAATTCTGCCTGATCATTCTGTGCCAAATGTTTGACAAGATAAGGCATCACCTGCTGCAGGTTTTTCTGTAAATACCAGGGTGGGTTGAGCACAAATATTCCGCTACCCCGCATACCTTCCGCCGCATCTGAGCCGCGCACACTGAGGGCGACATGTAACCAGCTTTTTGCCGGCAACTGTTTGAGTTTTTCAGGTAATTGCCGGGGTTCATCCCGGGCCAACTGTGGATACCACAGTGCGTACATACCGGTGGAGAAACGTTTCAAGCCTTCTCTTAATGCAGATACAACACGCCGGTAATCCTGCTTGTCCTCATAGGGCGGGTCTATGAGCACCAGGGCCCGTTTTGATGGTGGCGGCAGTAATGCCTTCATGGCATTAAATCCGTCGGATTTTTCTATCAATACCTGCCTGGTTTGACGGGCAAAGTTTTTCTGCAATAAAACACTATCAGCAGGGTGCATTTCAAACAGGCGTAAGCGGTCCTGATTACGTAATAATTTTTGCGCAACCAGCGGAGAGCCAGGATACAGTTTCAGCACGCCATCAGGGTTGAAACCCTTCACCAATGCTACATAGTCCGCCAGCAGAGGGGGCAGGTCATCGCGTTCCCATAAAAGCGTTATACCACTCTTATACTCAGCATTTTTCGTGGCATAACCACGATCGAGTGCGTAGCAACCGGCGCCGGCGTGCGTGTCGATATACCAGAACGCCTTGTCCTTCCGGGCCAGGTGATTGAGCAACTGCATCTCGACGAAATGCTTCAAAACATCGGCATGGTTACCTGCGTGGAAAGCGTGACGGTAGCTCAGCATGATTCTGGTAGTCGAATGTAAGGAATACCATTGTGTCAACGAGTGTGGGCGAACACAATGGCAGCTGCGGCTAATGACTGTTTTTAATTTCCTGTTCGGCTTCAGGGTCAACGGGGAACTCTCCCAGTTCTTCCATCGTCACCATCCCATTCCTTCGGTTTTGAGCGACCCACTTCTTGTTAATTTTAATCAGGTGCTTATATGCCAGCGGACTGATTTTGCGCAAGCCGGTGATCTTTGACAGGTACGCTGCCGTTCCGCCACCGATTGACGCACCCATTACGCCGCCACCAAGGCTTGGATCACCCGGCACTGTGCTGATGAGGGCACCCAAAAAGGCTGCCGGGTTTGTCGCTGCAGACGTGCGCACCACAGGAAAGGTTCCAAAAAGATCGGTCACGGTCCAGTCGTTGATGACCGGCATTAGTGTGCGTTCAGATCTGAAATTTTCTCGTGTTTTCCCTTCGAGGTATTTCAGCAAATGCGAGGACAGGTCATTATCGAAGTCAGGAAAAAAATCACGGTTGCGCTCATATAGGCTGGAGACTTTATGCACATTGTTTCTGGAAGGGTCACGGCTCACACCACGGTTAGAGTTTACAAATTCAATGGCATTATTCGTCAGCGCGCGATAAACAGTGGTGCCGGAGAAAGCGAACGGGCGTATATTTGGACCACCGATGATGCCCTGGTACAAGCCATAGATGATCAACGGATTGTTATCGTAGTTTTCTTTCAGTATGGAATATTGAATATCATTCAGGCTCAGTGGAACGCCCGAGACGGTAAGTAGTTTCTTCGACAAAATCGAGTCCTCACCAGCCAACAGGTCTTCGAGATCCCGTTTCGGGTAAACCGCGACAATTTCATTCAAAATGGTGACGTTATACAGGTTTAGCCAATAGGCCAATTGCTCATCCCGGTTGAAATTTTCCAGTGGGAAGTCACTTGGGATCCGTTCGAGGTTCTCCCTGATGCCTTTCAATACCTGCTTGGCTTGTTCGTTACCGACAAAGTTCTCGAAAAATACCCGGTTGCCCTCAAAAGTCGTATTGTTCGAAAACTTAGGTGCTATTAGCGTGCCTATGCTGGCTGAAACGCGGGCGGAGCTCCGATCAGAGGGACCTATATCCATGACGACTGTCTTGAGCCATTGGGTCAGGACCCTGTAATTGATTGTGTTTTCGGATGAGGCGTCAAAACGCTGAAAAGGCTCCGGCACAGTGGCATAGGCGGTGCTGGTTATTACCAATGATGTAGCAATGAACACTAGCGTAGTCAGTTGCCGGATACAGGCAGGCTTGATTTTTGATGGTGAATTAAACAAGAGCATAATTTACGCCTTAGTGAGTTATCACCTTAGATTTAGAATAACGCCAACCTGCGTAAAGATAACATATTCGTTTCCGTGTATTGAATGAATCGGAGTTGATATCCAATGCGTTTGAAGATTGATTTGTTGACCGAGTGTGCATCAAGGAAATATGCCAGGTTAATTCAGAATTGGTGTTTAGGTCACAATTGATCAGTTGGGAAGCCGAGCGCTATGCGGTAGTTTACTTCTAGGACTCACGGGTGGAAAAAAACAATTGATCATTGGGGAAGCCAAGGCCATGCAGTAGCTTACGCCGGGACACGCCACAAGTACGTCCTGTAGGCTCTGTCGCGACATCCATGTCGCTCAAGGTCCCGGCATAAGCTACTGCACCCCCTCGGCTTTGTGCGAATGCGGGGGTCAATGGTTTCTGGAAGATAACAGTGGTTTAATTCTGAGCTTGATAAACCACGATCTTTGCGAATGTTTGGATTAACAACCTCTGAAAGATGCACGTCGTTTGATATTAAGCTGGGGTGTGTATGAACTTATCAGGACCGTGAGCGACATGGATGTCGCGCCCGAGCGTACATGGATGTATTCACAGCGAGTCCTGGGAAGTTAATACACATCCCGGCTCCCCCAACCTTGCAGATACTCAAAGGCAAGCCTTCTGAACTACTCCGTAGGCTGGTCTGAGCACGGAACCTGTCCTGATAAGACCATACACACCCAGCGCCCCCAACCTTGCATATACAAAGAACGAAAAGCCGTAACTTGACCATGAAACTTGCCTGACCAAGTACCAAGTGATCACCTTACAGGTCGGAAAAATTAAACAGTTGAGTCGTCTTCGGTGTTAGATAAGAATAGATACACCGTTTGATAAAACGATCTACGCCCATTATTCCTTCACGAAAAATAACAAGGAAACTTCATGAAAGTCTCATTTCTCTTTAAATGCATCGCTTTAACACTGTTCATAAGTATTCCCCCGATAGCAATTGCTGAGGTAAAGACCTCCCCCGAAAAACAATCGGTCATTGACCAGGTCGACAGCCTGCAAAGTGAAATTCAAAACATTTCCATGGAGCTGTGGAAGTACTCGGAAATTGCCCTGAGAGAAACACGCTCGGCAGAATTTGTCGCAAATGTGCTTGAAGCCGAGGGTTTTAAATTGGAACGTGGTGTTGCTGATATGCCGACGGCGTTTGTTGCCGAATGGGGCAATGGCGGGCCGGTGATTGGCATATTGGCTGAGTATGATGCGCTTCCTGATATTGGTAATGATCCGGTGCCGACAAGACAACCGCGTGAAGATGGTCATGCCCATGGGCAGGGTTGCGGGCACAATCTGTTTGCAGCAGGTTCTGTGGGTGCCGCCATTGCGCTCAAGCGCACGATGGAACAATTCGGAATCAAGGGGACGGTAAAGTTTTTTGGCACACCGGCGGAAGAGACCGTTGTTGGTAAGGTTTACATGGCCAATGCCGGTGTTTTTGATGGTATTGATATTACCCTCGACTGGCACCCCTTTTACTACACCGAAGTCACGAATGCCCAGGGGCAGGCACTGAACAATTTCCAGGTTGAGTTTTTTGGTAAAGCTGCCCACGGCGCCTTTGATCCGTGGAATGGCAGAAGTGCGCTTGATGCAGTGGAGGTCATGAATTACGCCACCAACATGATGCGCGAGCATATCGAACCCAGTGCACGAATTCACTATGTGATTCCAAACGCGGGTGAGGCTCCGAATGTGGTACCGGCTTATGCCAGGGTCTGGTATTACGTGCGTGATTCCAACCGCCAGAAGGTGGAAGCCAACTATGAATGGCTAACACAGATAGCAGAGGCTGCGGCAATGGCAACCCAGACAACATACAAGATCACATTGATAACGGGCGTCCATGAACTGTTGTTGAATCGTCCGCTGCAGGAGGCGGCGCAGGCAAATCTTGAATATGTCGGCGCACCGGTTTTCAGTGAGGATGACCAGGTTTTTGGTAAGGCATTGCAGAAAGAAGTAGGTGTTGAAGCCACCGGTTACACCACGGAGGTAAGACCTCTGGCGGATGAGATGCAACCACCCCAGGGTGGCTCGACCGATGTGGCCGAGGTGACAAGGCTGGCACCGGGTGTGAGTATCATGGTGGCAACGGCCGCGACGGATTTACCCTGGCACAGTTGGGCAACCTCAGCCAGTCATGGCAGGCCGAACGCCTCAAGGGGGGCGGTGGTGGCTGCCAAAACAATGGCAATGACAGCGATTGATTTCTTGCTGGATGAGGATTTGCGTGAGAGGGCGAAGCAGGAGTTTGATGAGAAGATGAAAGACAACCCGTATGTTTCACCCATTCCCAAGGGACAAAAACCGATATTGCCTGAAAACTGAAATCGCGATGAAGACGCGCGGGGCGCCAATGAATTTAAACGCCTAAACGAAAATAGGACGAATAGAATAAAAGGCGCCCCATCAGTTCCTGTGCAAGAACTGTAGCAAGTAGCACGGAAACCCACAGAGTGTCGCCAGTGCCGGGCAGCAAATCCGGGTTAAGCGTGAGAACAACTGCTAGTTGGCAGGCAAAAACGAGAATAGCCATGCGAAAAAGAAAAAACCGGTAAAAAACTCCCTTGTCAAAGACCAGTTTATCCATGCCCTGGTCCATCGTTGCCAATTTGAACTGATGAATTACCCCTGAAACAATTTCTATCAACAGGATTGTGCTCAAGGCGATATAAAAAATCCTGACGATATGAGCCGCAATAGTTAACGACCCGTCAGCGTGAAGCAATAACAGGGTGAGCAGACCCAGGCTCAGTGCAGCTGAAACAAAACTCACCGGCGTATGCCAGCTATTCCATGCCGGAATGGTTGGCATCACGTAAATCCGGATCATGGTCCACAGCAAGGCTAATCCCGCTAAAGAGCTCAACGCCATCAGGTATTTCAGGTATTCGGGGTTAGCTGTTTTCCAACCCAGGAGAAATGCGAGAACAAGGCTCGCTGTGAAAATTCCGATGGCCAGGATTTCACGGCTCAGCCACGAACCCGATAGATTATTGAGCGCCCGGGTGGCATTGGCGGGGTTTCCGAGGTGCAAAAATGAACTGAGCGTTGCACTGCCGATAAAGATCAGTGCCAGTAAGACGGGGTTTGTCAGGCTCAGGCCGGTTTCGAATACCGGGCTCATGTCATGATTGTGAATGACCGGCCACGATAGCCACAGAACAATGCCAACACTCCATTGTGCGAGGCAGGTAAAAAATACCAGTGACCAATCCCGGTTAGACAACTTTCACCTCCTCGATATTGGCAACTTCGGGTTTGAGCTTGTTGGCATTCTGGTGTGCCTTGATGCACAAAGAGGGTTCGGTTATCGAGTGATCGGGCAGGGGATAGATGTGCTCTGATGGGCCATATTTCTCAAGCAGTTGCTGATGGTCACCAAAATCCAACGCGCGCATTGGGCAAGCGTCAACGCAACTCGGATTCTTGCCCTGATCAATATAATCAGCGCAAAAATCGCACTTACCCATGACACCTTTTTCCGGGTTGAACTGCGGCGCACCATAAGGACAAACCCAGGCACAGTATTTACAGCCGATACACAGGCTTTGATCAATTTGAACGATACCGTCTTCGCGTTTGCCAAGTGCTTTTGTCGGACAGTTTTTCACACATATCGGATCTTCACAGTGGTTACAAGACATGGACAGGTTGTAGGCAAACACATCCTGACGCCATATCGGTCCATGTTTTTTCCATCCGCCACCGCTGACCTCATAGACCCTTCTCCAGACCTGGCCGGGACCCAGGTCATTTTTATCCTTACAGGCCATCTGGCAGGTTTTACAGCCCGAGCATGAACTGGAGTCAAAATAAAATGCCAATCTCGTCATTACCCGGACCCAAGTGCGGCAACTTCAGCCATGATCGTATGCTGTGCATTGCCAAAGGTGAAAGGTGTCCAGCGTTCAGATGTCAGTGTATTAACCGATCCGCCAATGTCATTGCCGTCCTTATCCGGTTTCCACCAGGCGCCCTGCGGAATATTTACAACACCCGGCAGTATGCGCCGGGTAATACGGCAGGGGAGTATCACCGTGCCCCTATCGTTATAAATTTTTACTTTCTGGCCGTTCTTGATGCCTCTGTCCTCAGCATCATGCGGGTTGATAAATACCCGTTGCGGAAAGGCCTCATTGTTCCAGTCGACGTTGGCCAGGGTGGAATGCATGCGCGGCATGAAGTGGGTGCCGATTACCTGTAATGGATATTTTTCGGCTTCCTCTCCAAACGGGCTCTCCCACTCCTGAATATATTTCGGAATAGCGGGCACCTCATCCGGCAGATTTCGCTTGAACATCTCCTCGCAAAAAATTTCGATCTTGCCGGATGCTGTCGCTAACGGATGTTTAACAGGGTCTTGTCTGAACGCTTCGAATGCCACTTTGGGCTGGTCGACCGGTCTCGAGTAAACTCCCAGGTTCTTTTCCTCAAACTCTTCCAGGCTCGGCAGCTCGGGGAACCTGTTTTCACGGTAATCGTCCAGCAATGCAGCAATCCACTGTTTCTCATCACGGCCTTCGGTGTATTGTTCCTTGATGCCAAGCTTGTCAGCGACTGCAGCACAAATGGCATAGTCGCTTTTTGTTTCCCATGGCGGGTCCAGAATCTGTGGTTGCAGGATCAGTTCTTCACCATATTTCCAGCCATCCTCCATGCCCCAGGTTTCAAATTGTGTACAGGCAGGCAGTATCAAATCCGCAAATTGCGCGGTGACGGTCATGAAATTGTCCTGCACCACGAAGAACTCTAACTGGGATGTGTCCTTGATGATTTCGATGGTGCGGTTGATGTTGGCGTGTTGATTAACAATGGCATTGGAGGCGACGGCCCAGATCATCTTGATACCATGTGGTAATTGTTCTATTCCCACCAGGCCGTCTTTTTCCGTCAGTTTCGGCCCCCTTCTGACTGCCTCAGACCACAAAAACGATGGGATTTGGGCACTGACCGGGTTTTCCCCAAGTGGCAGAACATTCCAGAATGGCCCACCGCCTGCCTGCAAGGCGATACCACTTGCCCAGCCACCGGACTTGCCAACATTGCCGGTTATTGCTGCAAGCACACAACCAGCGCGCACCACCTGCTCACCATAGGCGCGTCTCTGCATACCATAACCCTGGTACAGAACCGCTGACTCGGCAGTCGCGTACTCCCTGGCAATGCGGATGATATCGTGTGCGGGAATGGAGGTGATTGCTTCGGCCCATTCGGGTGTTTTTGGCTGCTTATCTCTAGTGCCAAGAATGTAGTCCTTGTAGGTTTCTTCATTTTGATAAGCCGCCGGCATCTGGTTTTCGTCAAAACCCATACAGTATTTTTGAACGAAATCCTTGTCATAGAGATCTTCGGTGATCATCACGTAGGCCATGGCACTCATCAGCGCTACATCGGTGCCCGGTCGAATGGCAATCCATTCATCCGCAAGCGCCACCGCACTCATCGTCATGCGCGGGTCGATACAGATGATTCTTGCACCTTTTTTACGGGCTTCTTTCAGAAAATATTCGCTGTTGGTTCCATCCCGCATCTCCGATGGATTCCAGCCCCACATGATGATGTACCTGGAGTTAAGCCAGTCCTGACGCTGGTTGCCGGTCTCATCCGTACCATAGACAGTCATGGTCGCCTTGGTAATACAGGCCCAGGAATAAGAGTTGTAATAGCCCAGCGCACCGCCAATCATGTTCATCAGGCGGTCGGCGGACCACTTGCCACCCATCTGGTTATAGCCGCCGGTGCCATAGGGGACAAACAACGATGTATTGCCGTATTTCTTCTTAATCCGAATGATCTTTGAAGCCACCATATCAGTAGCCTCATCCCAGCTGATCCGCTCAAACTTGCCGGAACCGCGCTCACCGACACGTTTCAGCGGATATTTGAGGCGGTCCTTGTGATGTTGACGATGACGATAGGAGCGGCCACGGATACAGGCTCTCAATTGGGGATCTTCAACCGTATCATTCGGGCGGTCATCGGTTTCGATGCGCGATATCAAACCGTCTTTAACATGCACCCTGAGCAGGCATCGGCCCCCGCAATTGTGGGAGGGGCAGCCGACTCTTATGAATTCATCGTTGTGCATCTGCTTTTTGAATCAATCCTAAATGCCCGCTAATCCAATAAGGCGGGACCCAGCCAACAGCATACACTTTGGCTGTCTGGCTGCATTGATTTGGGTCAGTAAGCATTGTCGAAAAATCGAAATCAGAATAATGGCTGACGGTAACTAATCAATCTCAGTTTTGTTCCGGTTTAACTGTTTTATGTGCAAGGTTCGGGGCGCTGGGGTGTGTATGGTCTTATCAGGACAGGTGCCGTGCCCAGACCAGCCTACGGAATGGTTCGGAAGGCTTGCCTTTGAATATCTGCAAGGTTGGGGGAGCTGGGATGTGTATTAACTTCCCAGGACTCGCTGCAAGTACGTCCCTGTAAGCTCGAGCGCGACATCCATGTCGCTCACGGTCCTGATAAGTTAATACACACCCCAGCTTAATATCAAACGACGTGCATCTTTCAGAGGTTACTAGTCCAAACATTCGCAAAAGCCGTGTGCTTATCAAGTTCAGAATCAAACCACGTGTATCTTCCAGAAACCATTGACCCCCGCATTCGCACAAAGCCAAGGGGGTGCAGTAGCTTATGCCGGGACCTTGAGCGACAGGGATGTCGCGACAGAGCCTACAGGACGTACTTGTGGCGTGTCCCGGCATAAGCTACTGCATGGCCTTGGCTTCCCGAATGATCAATGGTTTTCAACATGTGAGCCAGGAGGTAAGCCACCGCATAGCCTCGGCTTCCCGACTGCTCAATGGTTTTCAACATGTGAGCCCGGATGAAAGCTACCGTATAGTCTCAGCTTCGCGACCGATCAATGGTGACCTAAACACCAGCCCGAGAGAATGTTACTGAATACCCTTGCCCCACTTTTGCCATTAAAGCAAACTGTCCAACCAACAAGCCCGTGACAATAACGTACTGGCAACCATGCAGAGAGCCATGACATGATTCGAAATTTCATTGTTTGTGTCCTATTCGTCATCATCACATCCACGTCAAGTGTTGCAGGGGCTGAAAGCGTCGAACGACAGGTGGAGACCATCACGCTTGAGCCTGAGTTGTTGGCGCTTTTGCAAGCCGAGATGCGCGAGATAACCATCGGGGTTCAGAAAATTCCCGTGGCTATTGCGCAAGGGGACTGGGAAACTCTCTCACAAACCAGCGAATCGATTCGTTCGAGCTATATCATGGCCAAGAGCTTGACCGGAGAGCAGAAGCAGGCTCTGAAATCGAATCTGCCAGCAAGATTCAAGCAACTCGATTCAGCGTTTCACAACAGGGCCGGTGAGTTGGCGCACGCAGCGGAAGCCCGGAATTTTGAGCTCGCCAGCTATCACTATTCCCGGCTGATCGAAAGCTGTGCACAGTGTCATTCTTTATATGCCAGGGAAAAATTCCCGGGATTCGGTCCTGTCGAAGAGCAGGGTCACCAGCATTAGCGGGAGGTAGAAAGTGAAAGGTGGATGTCATTGCGGTGCAATCAGGTACGAGGTCTCTGGTGCGCCTTTCGATGCGGATTACTGTCACTGTCGCGATTGCCAGAGAACAACAGGTGCTCCGTTTGGTGCCTGGATGGATTTTAAGAAGGACCAGGTTCACTGGGTGGGCGATGTGCCAACCGAATATACATCGTCCGAATTCATACGGCGGGGGTTTTGCCCCCTATGTGGAGCATCAATAAGCTACCGTAGTACCCAGTACCCGGACTACTACACGCTAAGTATTGCATCTCTTGATGACCCCAATCTGGTCGAACCCAATTATCACATTTACACCAATAGCCAGGTGAATTGGCTGGTGATTGAGGATGATTGCAAACGCTATGCAGGTGAACGTACGAGCGAGCCGGATTGAATATGGTGCCGGCTAAAGGTGTTGAATCACAATCAGAGCCATCGCGTGTGACTCAGCCAGTATTTAAGCTGCTTGCAGTCATTCTGTTTGCGACTGTTGTAACGCAACTGGCGCACCTGGCCTACAACAGTACCCATGATTTTCAGTCTATCGTCTTGCCCAGCGTTTTATATTTGAGTGCAACTGTCATACCGTTGGGCGGTTTGGGGATATGGTTTGGACGTCAGATCGGTCTTGGTGCCCCTATGTTAGCTGCACTTCTACAAAACCAGCCCGGCACTTGGCGCAGCTTGCTGAGAGATGCCAGGGTTTCCGGGTTGCTGGGTTTGTCGATTGGTGCCGGACTCGTGCTTTTGCGAATGGTCACCGAATCCTATTTGCCATCGGAAATACCAACATTCGGCCACAGGGGATTATTGGGGGGAGTACTCGTTTCAGTCGCTGCGGCTTTGTCTGAGGAGGTCTGGTTTCGGCTGGGTATCATGACCATGCTGTTGTGGTCTTTTGCTCGTTTATTGGGGTACAAAACGATTCCTCCAGCGCTTGCATGGCCCGTGATTATCTTTGTTTCGGTAGCTTTCGGGATGGCACATTTGCCCCAGTTAATGTCACATGGGGCTGGAACCTCTTTCGCCATTTGGGCAACCGTTCTTGGTAACAGCCTGGTCGGGACATTGTATGGCTGGTGTTACTGGCGGTTGAGCTTTATTGCGGCGGTTATTGCGCATTTCGCCGTGGATTTGATGATTCACGCGGTTCCGGCACTTTTTGTTTAACCCGTATCCTATGTCTCTCATACGGTTTTTCCAAAGTCACCGGGTTGCCATTTTTGGATTGTATGTTTCACTGGCGATTGTCTATCTTGGTTTTTTTGGTCGTGCCTTTATGGAAGCCTGGACTTACCCTGACTGGCTGATTGCACCCATCATGGCGTTTGGTTCTTTTGTAGCGGGCTCTACTTTTTTGGGTGGTGGTGCTGTTGCTTTTCCTGCACTGACCAAGATGTTTGCGGTCGATCCCGTCACTGCCAAGAGCTTCTCACTGGCTATCCAGGCTGTCGGTATGAGTTCGGCCAGTCTGTATATTCTCAGCCGGGTTCGCAATCTGCCGTTCAGTTTCATGGCGCTTTACCTCGTCGGTGCCAGTATCGGTCTGTTTGTTTCGTTCGCGTTTATCGAAGCTCGTGTGCCTGCGGTGGATCTGCGTATCGCATTTACCCTGTTTTTGCTCTGTTTTCTGGTCATGTACCTGTTAACCAGGCACTCTCACAACGTATCTGTCGAGGCACACCTGGAAAGAACTTACCGGGATGTGCTCGTTACCCTGTTTGGCGGTGCATTGGGCGGCCTGTTAGCAGGTTTGCTTGGTTCAGGGGCTGACGTGGTTGGTTTTAGCCTGCTGGCTTTGTATTTTCGGATAGAAATTATCCGGGCCACGCAGGTCTCGGTGATACTGATGGCCGCTACTTCTGTGATTGGCCTGGGTTTTAAAGCCCTGTTTTTTGGGGGCGTGGGACAGAATGTTTTCGATCTGTGGGTATTGGCGGCACCGGTTGTATTGTTCGGTGCACCGTTGGGGGCGGCCTTGTGCCGACGCATACCATCGAACCTGCTGTTGGGTTTTATCTGTTTGATCGTCCTGGCCGAGGTGACCAGCACGATTATCCTGGTGCCCATCGACAGCAATCGTGTTTTCATTTATGGTCTCGCAGTCGCAGTTTCACTGCTTATCCTGTCCTTCATCGCTTATCTTGCCACCCATAAGCATGACTAGCGGATACCGGCGGAATGATTCTCTGGCACAATGATTTTTCCTGGCTCAGTCATTATTTGAAGGTGTTTTAAACACCCGGCCAACTCATATTGCCAATGGCAATTTATTGGAGTTTTATATGCAACGCTTCTTTCTGATTTTCCCCATCCTCGCGCTGACGGTGATGCTCAGCGCATGTTCAGAGTCTGATTCCACCCCGAAAGTGGCCGTTGAGCCTGTGGTCGCTGAAGTTTCCCCTGGCGTTGTCGTATCAAGCGCTAAAGAGTCATTCTCAATATTGATCGCAGGCACGCAGGTTGGTCAGCTTGAGGCGCTGCATAAAGAAGGAAATACACAGGTTGATTATGAATATCGCAATAATGGTCGTGGGCCGACAATCACCGAATCAGTTGCCATTGGTGAAAACGGTTTACCGACCAGCTGGACGGTCTCCGGGGCCTCGACCTTTGGTAATAAAATTGATGAGCAGTTCGTACTAAGTGGCGATGAAGCAAGTTGGAAAGATGCAACCGGCGCTGGCAATACCAGACCGGCCGAGCCCAGTATTTATGTCGCCCAGGATTCAAGCCCCTACGCGGTCTGGATCTACGCAAAAGCATTACTCGCAGATGAAGATCACTCCATGCCGGTTTTACCGGGTGGAACGCTGAGGCTCGATGAGATCGAAACATTGACGGTGACAGGTGAAGGCGGGGAAATTGAGGTCACATCCTATGCTTTGTCCGGTATTGACCTTAATCCGACCTATTTTGTGCTTGATCAGGATGACGCTTTCTTTGCGTTCATAACGCCCCGGTTTGCAATTGTCAGAAAGGGTTTTGAGGCAGAGGAAGAGCGGCTTCGGGGGCTCTCGACCGAGTATGCTGCAAGACGTTTCGAAGATATTCAAAAAAGGCTGGCCAGGAATTTTGATGGCCCGGTACGGATTAAAAATGTGCGTATCTTTGATCCGCAGACCCAGGCGTTGACAGAGCCTGTTTCCGTGGTGGTCGCTGGCAACCGGATTGATAACATCCTGGCAGCGGATTCCCCTTTGGAAGCAGGAGAGGTGGAAATTGACGGCGCGGGCGGCACCCTGGTGGCTGGTTTCTATGAAATGCACGCACACCTCGGGCAAAACAATGCCCTGTTGAATATTGCTGCCGGTGTGACCTCGGTTCGTGACATGGGTAACAACAATGAGGTTTTGACAGAGCTGATCAGCAAGATTAAAAGCGGTCGCCTGGCCGGGCCACGTGTCATTCGCAGCGGTTTCATCGAGGGCAAAAGCCCGTATAGCTCAAACAACGGCATGCTCGTGTCATCGGAAGAAGAAGCAGTGGCCGCGGTGCGCAGTTATGCCGGTGGTGATTTTTACCAGATCAAAATCTATAACAGCATGAACCCGGACTGGGTTCCGGCCATGATCAAAGAGGCACGAGCGAATGGCCTGAAAGTAGCCGGGCACGTACCCGCCTTCTCAAATGCCAACGCCATGATCGCAGCCGGTTATGACGAGATGACGCATATCAACCAGGTCATGCTTGGCTGGGTGCTTGAAGAGGGTGAGGATACCCGCACACTGCTTCGCTTGACTGCCCTTAAACGCCTGCCATCACTGGATGACGATGACCCGGCGATTGCTGCCACGATCGACGCCATGGCCGCAAACAATGTCGCTATAGATCCGACACTCGCAATCCATGAAAGACTGCTGCGTTCGCGCAACGGCACCATCTCGCCGGGTGTTGTGGATTACATTGATCACATGCCGGTTGAGTTTCAACGAAGTGCAAAAACCGCATGGGCTGACATATCTACGCCAGAAGATGACAAGGCTTACTGGGAGGCGTTTGACAAGATCATCCAAACCATAAGCACGATGCGTGAAAAAGGGGTTCAATTGATCCCCGGAACCGATCTGGGTGGCTCTTTGAACTACCATAGAGAACTCGAGCTTTACCAGTTGGCAGGTATGACCGCGCCTGAGATTTTGAAATGGGCCAGCTATGACATGGCGGCTTACGTGGGGCAGGAGAGTGAACTGGGTTCCATTGAAGTCGGTAAGCTTGCAGACTTTTTCCTGATCCCGGGCGATCCAACCGCTGATCTGAAAGCCATCAAGACCATTTCGATGGTGGTAAAAGATGGCACCTTCTATTTTCCGAGTGAGATTTATCCGGAGTTTGGCATACGGCCCTTTGTTGACGCGCCCGTGGTGGTTCAGCCGCGTTTTTAGTGGCTGGAGCGAACAAACGGTCTGAAGAGAATGTAATCCGCAATGAACTAAATTATTATTGGCTGCCTTTGCTAAACTTCACCGAATATGTATAACCTGCTGATCATTTTTTCTACCCTGGCTATCGTTGCCTCGTTCCTGTGTTCCCTGCTGGAAGCGGTGTTGCTGAGTATCACACCGAGTTACGCTCAGCTGAAATTGCAGCAGGGTGGGCCGATAGGCAAGCAACTTGAGAAATTCAAGTCGAATATTGATCGTCCACTGGCTGCCATCCTGACCTTGAATACGATTGCCCACACGGTAGGCGCGATTGGTGTGGGTGACCAGGCTGCTAAAATCTGGACGGATACCAACCCGTTGATGACCGGTGTCGTTGTGCCAACGGCAATGGTTCTTGCTATCCTGATCCTGTCGGAGATTATTCCCAAGACGTTGGGCGCCAACCACTGGCAGAAACTGGTGCCTTTTACGGTCGCAACCCTCAACGTCATCATATTTGCACTTTATCCCCTCGTCTGGGTAAGCCAGATCATTACCCGAACCCTGAAGAAGGATAAATCACAAAGTATATTTTCCCACTCAGAGTTTTTGGCCATGGCTGAAATCGGTGTCACTGAAGGTATTGTCGAAAAACAGGATTCGGACATCATCCGTAACCTGTTGCGTATGCAAAAGGTGCGGGTCAGGGACATCATGACGCCACGCACGGTGGTCAGGCTGGCCTCCGAAAATCAAACCATCAAGGAGTTCTACAAGTTAGCGGGCACGTTACCTTTCTCTCGAATCCCCTTATATGAGGGTGGTGAGAGCGAACATATCTCCGGCTATTTTCTCAAGTCAGAATTACTCGAAAGCCTGGTACAGGGTAATGGTGATGAACTGCTGAGTACCATTAAGCGTGTTATTCCTGTCGTGCATGAATCCCTGTCACTGAAGGGTATGTTTGACCACTTTCTGGAAAAACGTGAACACATCGCCCTGGTTGTTGATGAGTACGGCGGTATGGCTGGCATCGTGACCATGGAAGATGTGATGGAAACCTTGCTGGGTATGGAGATTACCGACGAGTCAGACCCTGCGGTTGATATGCAGAGTCTGGCACGCAAGAACTGGGAAAAGCGGGCCCGGCGCATTGGCCTGATCGGTGAAGATGCCGAATCACCGGTGTCACTGGTTAAGTCTTTGAGAAACGACTGAGTGTCTGGCCGCGGCTGTTTCGCCCACCAAGTTTATGTTTATTCTGAAACCCGGCATATTGACTAATGTGCCTTTCATAAAGAGAAAAATATGATATTTTTCAATCCTATGCGGAAAACTTTCGCAACCCTGTCTCTACTGCTTCTGTTCCTGCTGTCTTTACCTGTGTTGGCAAAAGTTGACAGTAAATCAGTCATTGAAAAACTCGATGGTCTGGAGTGGCGCGAGATCGGGCCCTACCGGGGAGGTCGTGTGACCACGGTGGCCGGGGTGGCGGACAACCCCTTGTTGTATTACATGGGTGCCACGGGTGGAGGTGTATGGAAAACTGAAAATGCCGGTACCACCTGGAAGAATATTTCAGACGGGTACTTCAAGGTTGGAACGATTGGCGCAATTGCGATTTCAGAATCGGATAACAACGTGCTTTACGTCGGCACGGGTGAGGCACCGATTCGCGGTGTCACGACTGCTTCCGGTGACGGTATGTGGAAATCCACCGATGCTGGAAAGACCTGGGAACATATTGGTCTTGAGAAAAGCGGCCAAATCGCAAAAATCGAAATCCACCCCACCGATCCCGATATCGCATGGGTTGCCGTACAGGGGCAAATCTGGGCTCCGAACGAGGAGCGTGGTGTTTTCCGCACGACCGATGGCGGTAAAAGCTGGCAGCACGTACTGAAGGTCAGTGCCAATGCCGGTGCAACCGATTTAAGTATGGATCCGACCAACCCGCGTATCCTCTATGCGTCCTTGTGGAACCATGGCCGTAAACCCTGGTTCATCCATTCGGGTGGCACCGATGGTGGTATCTACAAATCTGTTGATGGGGGTAGCACGTGGAAGAAACTCACCGGTGGACTGCCCGAAATGGTGGGAAAGATCGGTATCGATGTATCCGCCAGCAACCCGGAAAGAATCTACGCCATCATCGAGGCCGAACCTGAAAAAGGTGGTCTCTGGCGCAGCGACGACGCAGGCGAAAACTGGTCATTGATCAACGCTCACCGCGTACTTCATACGCGTGCCTGGTATTACAACCACATCACCGCCGACCCGGTGAACCAGGACACGGTTTACGTATTGAATGTTCCCTTGATGAAATCCATTGATGGTGGCAAAACCTGGGAAAAAATAAAAACACCCCACGGTGACCACCATGATCACTGGATCAACCCGAACAACAACCAGAACATGATCAATGGCAACGATGGCGGCGCCACGGTGACCTTTGATGGCGGCGAAACCTGGTCGAGTCTCATGAACCAGCCAACCGCACAGTTTTACCGGGTGTCGACCGATAACCTCAAACCGTTTCGTATCTATGGTGGGCAACAGGACAACACCACCGTCGCCATCGCCAGTGAAAGTGATTACGGTGGCATCGGTGTGGCAGATTATTTTGACGCGGGTGGCGGTGAAAGTGCGCATATTGCCTTTGACGTGAATGATCCCACGCTGATATACGCAACGACCATCAATGGCACTTTGACCGAGTACGACCACTCAACCAAGCTGACTCGCAGCATCATTCCCTTTCCGGAAATGGTCTACGGCAAAGACGCACGTGACCTGAAGTACCGCGCTAACTGGAACGCGCCTGTGGCTGTTTCACCGCATGATCCATCCATCATCTACTACGGCACACAGATGGTGCTGCGTAGCACTGACCGTGGAGCAAACTGGACCGAATTCAGCCCGGATCTGACCCGCAATGATCCGGAAAAGCAGGGTCGCAATGGCGGTCCCTTGACACCTGAAAACGTTGGTGCCGAGTTTTATAACACGATTTATTACATCGTTGAATCGCCACATGAGAAAGGCCTGGTCTGGGTGGGCAGTGATGACGGCCTGGTGCATATCAAGCGTGACAACAGCCCGGATTGGCAGGACGTGTCGCCCAAGCATCCAGCCGAGGCGATGATCAATGCTATTGAAATCAGTCCGCATGACAAGGCCACTGCCTACCTGGCAGTCACCGGCTACAGGTTTAACGATATGACACCCTATATTTACAAAACCACGGATTACGGCAAGCGCTGGACCCGCATTGACAAGGGTCTGCCGAAGGATGCTTTCGTGCGTGTTGTGCGTGAAGATCCAGCGCAGCAGGGCCTGCTTTATGCGGGTACCGAGTTGGGTATGTTTGTTTCCTACAACGGTGGTGAAAACTGGACGTCGCTCGACCTCAATCTGCCACCGGTACCCATCACCGACCTGTCGCTGCGCCAGGACAAACTCGTGGCAGCCACCCAGGGTCGTGGTTTTTGGGTGATGGATGATCTGTTTATCGTGCGTCAGGCCGCTGTTGATTTTTCCAATAAGCCCTTGCATGTATTCCAGCCCGGGGTGGCAGAATTGAAGTCCAGCGCTGGCACGGCAGGACTTTTTGAAGCGTCGAACCCCGCGTCGGGTGTTCCGGTCTATTACTACCTGGGTGCGGAATCTGATTCACTGTTGAGTATCGATATCCTCGATGAAGCCGGACAATATCGTGCGTAGCTACACCAGCGAGCAAGGTGATTTTGAGGCCTGCAAGATCAGTAATATGGATCCGCGCATGCCGTTCAAAATCAAGTACCCATCCACTGATAAAGGTTTGAACAAGTGGACCTGGGACCTGAAAAGCCAGGGCCTCAATTGCATCGAGAACATCACCTTGTTTGCGGGTTTCGATGGACCCCGGGTGACACCGGGTAAATACAGCGCGCGGGTTTCCATGGGTAAAACGGTGCAGGCGGTGAGCTTCGATGTGAAGATGGATTCCCGCCTCAGCGCGACAGATGAGGAAATTCAGTTCTGGTCCGACACGCTGAAAGAGGTTAGCAGCCTTGTCAATGACAGTCTTGAGAGCCTCGATAAGCTGCGCCAGGCACAGCGAGAGATCGAAGCATTGATGGTGAAGTATCCTCAAGACGCCGACATAAAGGCGAACGGGACCGCCGCGATAGAAAAGATCAACGCATGGGATGGCAAGATCATCCAGGTATTGCACCAAACCTATGAAGATGAGGATGCCTGGGAGACCATGCTGGCTGGACAGCTACGTTACCTGATGGATGTCATCGACTATACCGGTGCACCAGTGACCGGTGGTGCGCTGTTGCGTCTTGACGATTTGAAGGCCGAATGGGCCCGACGGCAGGCAGAGATGCAGTTGATCAAGCGTGAACACATTGATGTGATCAACCAATGGGCGCAAAAGCAGGGTGTTCCACACGTCACATCGCCGGGACAATAGGTTTTGTCGGCGATTCGACACTGATTGGTCTGAGTGTTGCGCCGGTCTCCCGGTTCTTTAAAACGGTGGCCGGCACTTCGCTCCCGTGAGTGCATGGTGTAAAATTAATCCGTTAATAAGGCGTTCTTGCCTAAGTACGTCCGGTGCTGTCCTTTATCAAACACGGGGTTCTAACAATGGCCACAATCATCCATCAAAACGACCTGATCGAAAGCGTAGCGGATGCGCTTCAGTATATCTCCTACTATCACCCGATTGACTTTATCGAGGCCCTGAACAAGGCCTACGAAAAGGAGGCGAACCCGGCGGCCAAAGACGCCATGGCGCAGATACTGATCAATTCCCGTATGTGCGCAATAGGTCACCGGCCGATATGCCAGGATACCGGTATCGTCACCGTGTTTCTTAATGTTGGCATGGAAGTGCAGTGGCAGGGGGATATGAGCGTTACCGAGATGGTGAACGAAGGTGTAAGGCGCGCTTACCTGAACCCGGATAACAAGCTGCGTGCATCGATTCTTGAAGACCCTGATGGTGCGCGCCGTAACACCGGTGACAATACACCCTGTGTGGTTCACTACCAGATTGTACCCGGCGATAAACTCGAGGTGCACTTGGCGGCCAAGGGTGGTGGGTCTGAGGCCAAATCGAAATTTGCGATGCTCAACCCGTCCGATGATCTTGTCGAGTGGGTGTTGAAAATGGTTCCCGTTATGGGTGCCGGTTGGTGTCCACCCGGTATGCTGGGTATCGGTATTGGCGGGACGGCTGAAAAAGCCATGATCATGGCCAAGGAAGCCTTGCTGGAGCCCATTGATATTCATGAGCTGAGAGAAAAGGGCGCCACTACGCGTTCAGAGGAATTACGCCTGGAATTATTTGACCGGGTTAACGCGCTGGGTATCGGCGCACAAGGCCTGGGTGGACTGACCACGGTGCTGGATGTCAAGGTGAAGGATTTCCCCACCCACGCGGCCAACAAGGCCATTGCCATGATCCCCAACTGTGCTGCAACCCGGCATACGCATTTTGTCCTTGATGGTTCCGGTCCGGCTCATTTGGAGGCGCCGAGCCTGGATGACTGGCCCGAGGTGACACGTGAAGCCGGCGGCAACGTCAGGCAGGTTAACCTCAATACGGTTACCCGTGAAGAGATCAAGGCGTGGAAGCCCGGTGATACCTTATTGCTGAACGGAAAAATGTTGACCGGTCGCGATGCAGCGCACAAGAAGATGGTCGATATGATGGCTGCCGGTGAGAAATTGCCGGTGGATCTTACCGATCGTTTTATTTATTACGTCGGCCCGGTCGACCCGGTGCGTGATGAAGTGGTTGGCCCTGCCGGTCCGACCACGGCAACCCGTATGGACAAGTTTACCCGCACGATGCTGGAGAAAACCGGACTGATGGGCATGGTCGGTAAAGCCGAACGCGGTCCGGCGGCGATCGAGGCCATCCGTGATAACCAGGCTGTTTACCTGATGGCAGTCGGTGGTGCGGCCTACCTGGTAGCCCAGGCTATCAAGTCCTCAAAAGTACTGGGTTTCCCTGAGTTGGGTATGGAAGCAATTTATGAGTTTGATGTGAAGGATATGCCGGTGACCGTAGCAGTGGATGTGAATGGTGACTCCGTGCATAAAACCGGCCCGCAGGTCTGGAAACAAAAGATCGAAGTGGGCAACCTTTGATTAATGTGCCTGAAAGCAAGCCTCGCATATTGATCGTTAAATGGCGAGAATCGTGATGAACAAAAGATCATTCACTTTCAAGTTGATCCCCGCGCTGACGATGCTCCTCGCACTGTGTGTGACCTGTGATGTTTTTGCAGGTGAAAAATACCTGGTCAAGGCCCAGTTCTATCATCTCGGTGAGTTGATTGGTAAGCCCATGCTGGAAGTTGAAGAGGGCCAGACCACCGCTGGAGAGTTTTCCGAGGCTGGTGGGGCGCAATACAAAATCGTTGTGCTGGTGCGCCCGGTTGCTGATGGCCAGGTCTATGTTTCCATGCAGTTTTCTTCCGGAAAGCTGGATATTCAGCCCAACTTGATGGCCGATATCGGTAAACCGCGATCGGCCACTATCAAGAAAGTTCGTATGAATCTACTGGTGGAGGCAGTTGGAGAAGATGAACATCAGGCGACTGACCTTCAAACACGGGCCTTGACCCAAAACAGCGAAACGTCTTTTCCGAAATAGCTGCTCTATTGCATTGCAGTAAAACCGCTATTACGTTTGATGGTTCAGACCTCGAATACCTTCATTTGGCAAATATCGCCTTGGGTCGTTCAGTTGAGGTTCAATTGACAGTGCTAAAGTTAGTAACAGACTCGAGGTAAAGCACTATGAAATACCGGTTTTTGATACTGTTACCAACCTTCCTGCTTATCACAGCACCTGATATTCATGCGCACGATCTGTTTACTGTTAATGGAAATTATCAGGACCATCAGCATGTTTACCGTCATCAACAGTATGGCAAACCCCTCCAGCAGGGTCATCGTGTTGGGTCCTCCGGCACAAATGGTACGGTTCTCTGGGGGTCAGATATGCGCCCTGAATACGGCAAGTCAAATGTACGCCGAAGAGGTCCGATCATTGACGGTCGAAAACATAAGCCTGGAACAGGTTCCAAACCAAGTCGTAAGTTTGGTTCGGTGGTGAAAGGTTACGGTAAACCTGTCCAGGGCTATGGCAAGCCTAAAGCAGACAAATGATTGAACTCACCTGACCAATGGGCGCTTACCATCCACCTGAGGTTGGAATGTGCCGAAAAAATCACTAAGATCATTAATAGTAGTTGCTAAAGTACCACGACCTGAGAGAGTCACCAGCAACGGCGATGCGAGGTATTGCCGGGGCAGAACAGTCAAGCTTGGAACCCGGGCTTTTACCTGGTTGAAAGATCAGTTTTTTTGATAGGCGAAATCATATGAAATGTTTTTTTTCTGTACTCATTCTTTTTTGCCTGTCATATGGGCCGGGTGTATCGGCAAACTCACTATTTGTTTATAACCATGGCTTTGTCATGGGAGAACTGAACAAAGTTGATCTGGTAGGACCGAACCGGCACGTTGTTGCCGGAGAAGTTTCCATCGGGAACAATAGTTATAGCGATGAAAATGGTATGCGTAGTGCACTGAAGGGTGACTATGTTTTAAATAATCCATGGGGCTTTTGTGGGGATGAAGATTATTACGAGCATCTTGTTGATCGAATGGGTGAGTTTGTTGTGATCGAATATCGGACGCCTAAAAAATCATCCCTGCTTCAATGCCCGTCGATGAACGAGATCATTGGGGTATACCCTGTCTCGCGCAGCGACCCACAAAGTTACGTCAGTGAAAGTTCAAAAATCAATATCGCGGGCAAAGCCTACGGGGTCAGTGTCGGTCGCATCGTGAATGCGCAAAAAAGCGACAAGTACAACGATAATTGGTCTGTTGTAGTTCAGATAGGGAATAGTGGTAATGATTTTCACTATCTGCAGATCATCGATTCAGACCTGTATGCCTTCGCGCTTGACTGCCTGAGTACGGGAACCAGGGTCAAGCTATATCATGTCGAGCGAATTCACGGGACCACCCTTTCTGAGCAAAGTCAGTCCTATGTCTGGAAAATCGAGACAAAGTCGGGTTTGTAACACGCTCTCATCGCAGCTTGCACGCCTATGAGATTATTGATATGGGTCAATTGCAATATTTTGACCGTAGGTTAGAATTGCCTAATGTTCAAACCAGTCACAAGACCTTGCATTAACTGTGAGGAAAGGTATCCCCATACTTTTCTTGGCAGCCGTTGTCCTTCCTGTGGGGTAGTCAATTGGAAGTTCCAGAGCTATGTAATACCCATGGCAATCCTGGTGGGTACTGTTTTTGTCGCTGCTATTATCATTTTTGCCCTCAACAAATTCTAACTCTCC
This sequence comes from uncultured Gammaproteobacteria bacterium, assembly GCA_963759155.1. Taxonomy (GTDB): domain Bacteria; phylum Pseudomonadota; class Gammaproteobacteria; order Xanthomonadales; family SZUA-36; genus SZUA-36. The sequence continues at coordinate 30,089 of CAVWXX010000004.1, forward strand.
GGTAAGAAAGGACAGATCAGTTCCTGTACATTCACCCGTGCGCCAAGTCTTGAGCACAGCATGAAACAACCGACCAGCTTGCGGTGCAGGAACATGGTTTCCGGTGGCGGGACGCGGTATTCGCTCATATCCTCAAAAAACATCTCGAGGCCGGCATCCCTGCCACGTGCAAAAACATCAGATGTGCCAAAGTCATAAACGCCACCCTTGATGACCGGTTCAGAGACAAGACGGATCAGGTTCAGTATTCGCTCAACATATTCATTACTATTGCCCGGGTTGATATAACCCATTTGTTCGGCCAGGTGTCGCAATGCAATATCGTCTTTGTCGATCATGGCCCGGGCAATCCGGGCGTAACGCCGGGTGAATTCTTCTTTGAAACTGACCGTGGAACCGAAATCGAGCAATACCACCCGGTCGGTCTCAGGCTGATACAGGTAGTTTGCGAAATTGGGGTCCGATTGCATGGTGCGGAATTCGAACAACTCACGAAACATCAGGTGCTGCAGCAGTGCGCCTACACCATCCTTTAATTGCTGAGCGACGTCATCTTCGCCAAGTGACTCCAGTGGTACGCCTTCGATGTAGTCCATCGCAAGGATGCGCTTGGTCGTCAGGTCCTCATGAACACCCGGCACAACAAAACGCGGTTCATCCTCAACCAGTTTCCGGTAATCCCTGAGGTACTGGGCCTCGACAATGTAATCCGCCTCCTGATGCAGTTGGCGTTTAGCTTCTTTGACAATTCCGGAAATATCGATCTCTACCGGCAGCAGGTTTATCAGGCGCATCAACATGGCCATGTTGTCGACATCACTGTTGATGCTTTTAGCCACGCCGGGGTACTGGATCTTGAGTGCCAGGTCACGTCCATCCTCGGTAAATACACGGTGCACCTGTCCTATCGAGGCAGCGGCAATCGGCTCGTAGTTAAAATCGATAAACAATTTTTGCCAACCCTTGCCGTACTCGCGACCCATCACCCGTTTGATTTGTGAAAGTGGCATCGTATCGGCGGAGTCACGCAGGATGGCCAGTGCATCGGAAAACTCCCGTGGCAGGAAGTCTGCACTTTCCATCGACAGGATTTGTCCCATCTTCATGGCAGCACCACGCATACCAGCAAGACGACTGGCCAGCTTTTTGGCATTGGTCGCTGTCAGCAAGACATTGTAGGCGTCGTTAGGTTTGGTTTTTCCGGAAGCCGCCTTACAGATTCAGCAGCCCCACCTAAAGCCAACTCACCTGCAGTCAGGCCCAGCCTGGCCAGGCGACCCAACCGGGTCGTAGGTACACGTGATTTCTTTATCATGGCTTCAAACCCGCGATATTGAGGCGCTGGCAGATACGAGGCCTTACCACGTGTCTTTTATCCAGTTGTAAGGCGGCCGCTTTATCCACTGTGCCCTGGTAAAGTCAGGAAAGCTCTGAACTTTGCCATGGCCGGCAATCGAAAGCTCCGACAACGGCGTGATGGCGCTCCAGGCCGCCGCATCGTAGGCATCAAGTGGTGGTGCAATATTCCTTTTAGCCGACTCAACAAAAGCATTGAGTACAAAAAAGTCCATGCCTCCGTGACCGGCACCCTCGGCATCGTCACCAAATTTTTGCCAGAGCGGGTGGTCGTACTTTTTCAGCCATTCACCGGCGTCATCCCATTGGTGTGGCTCTGAATGACCTTCGATGTAGATCCTGTCGCCATCGTCCTCCCACAGACCGTTGGTGCCCTGTACCCGAAAACCGAGCGAATAGGGTCGTGGCAGGTTTGTGTCATGGGTGACAATAATGGTTTCCCCATTGGCTGTGTCTATGGTGGTTGTCACTACATCACCGAGTTTCCAGTCAAGCTTCGCATTGGGGTGGTCAGGCCCACCCTGGGTGACGACATGCTTATGCAGACCTCTTGATTTTGTCGCATGCGAGGTCAGGGAGACAAAACGGTTTCCCCGGTTGATGTCCGCATAGGCGGCAATGGGACCGATGCCATGTGTTGGATACAGGTCGGCGTTACGTTTCAGGCTATGCAGGGTTCGCCACTGCGCTTCACTGGCGGCACCTGGGCCAAATTCAACACCGCCACCATAGGGCTGTTTGCCATTGTTGAATTTTACTTCGCGAAGATCATGCTGGTAACCACAACGGAAGTGAATCAGTTCGCCAAATACATCCTGACGCACCATGTTCAAAACCGCCATTACATCACGCCGGTAATTCACATTTTCGAGAATCATCATGTGGGTGCCGGTTTCTTCATGGGTGTTAACCAGGTCCCAGCACTCAGCTAACGAGGTTGCGGCAGAAACCTCTACACCCGCGTATTTTCCTGCCTTCATCGCATCAACTGTCATTGGCGTATGCCAGAGCCACGGTGTGGAGATGATGACGGCATCCAGGTTTGATAACTCAAGTAATTCGCGGTAGTTGTAATCGTTTTTGCCAAACTCCCTGGCTTTTTGATGGCCGGCATCAGCAATATGTTGACGACAAATAGCAAGCCTTTCGGGATTTGTGTCGCAAATGGCCACGACCTCGACATCATTTCGCCTCAACGAGTTTTGCAGGTGCCATGTACCCCTCAGCCCGACACCGATAAAACCCAGACGTAATTTGGAGTCACTGGTGCTTTTACCAAAGACAAGCTCCGGGGCAACAAGCAGACCTGCACCCGCCATTGCTGCCGAATTGATAAAACTACGTCGTTTCAGTTTCATTACTTTCCCGTCTACCGTCTCAACAGTCTTCTATTTGTTACCACTCAGGCGATCTGCATAAGGTTTGAAACTGATGTCTCTGCCCAGAAACTCGGTCACTAACTCTGAAGCAGGCCGGGTGCCACCACCACCCAGAACGATATCGCGGTAGGCACCGGCAACCTCTACATTTCTTAATCCCTGTTCTTCAAACCGGGTGAACATATCGGTCGCAATGGCCAATGACCATTGGTAGGTGTAGTAGATCGCGGAGTAACCGTTTAAATGACCAAAACTGGTATAGAAATGGGTGCCAGGGATGGCTTCAAAATGTGTGAATTCACGGGACATACGCGGAACCAGTTCGTCCAGATCAATACTGGCAGGATCCTGGTTGTAAACATTCAGCGACATCGCAGCGAGGCTGAGTTGACGGCGGGTGGATATACCCAGTCCAAAATCACGTGCTGCTATCATCTTGTCGAGCAATGCTTCGGGTATGACTTCACCGTCGCTATTTTTAGCAAACCGGGAGATGGTGTCATAGTCCCAAACCCATTCCTGTAGCATTTGTGATGGCGCTTCAACAAAATCCCACTCGCTGGCAATACCGGAAACATTGCTCCATTCCTGATGGCCGGCAAACATCCAGTGAATCAGGTGGCCAAACTCATGTAAAAAGGTGACGACCTGGCTGTGTTGCATCAGTTCGGTACCACTTGGGAAATTGCAGATCAGGGCAGCAACAGGGAGTTGCTCTCCTTCGATACCGTTGACAAAGGGAAACATAGCGGCATGTTGGTATTTGCCTTCACGAGGGTGCATATCGAGATAAAAGCGACCCAGCACACGCTCTCCATCCACCAGTTCGTAGGACTGGACATCATCGTGCCAGGTTTCTGTTTGCCATGGCCGTATTTGTACCTGGAACAGGTCTTGTACCATGGTCAGAATGCCATCGCGGGTATTGTCATAATTAAAATATTCGCGGGTTTCTTTCGAATCAACCTCAAACTGTTCTGTGCGGACCTTTTCAGTGATATAGGTAGACTGCCAGGATTCGACACGTTCTGCATCAGGCTGATCCTGGCGCAGGCGTTCAAGTAGTATGTTGTAGTCGCGGTCATTGGCCTCGGTCGTGTATCCCTTCAATTCTTCAAGGAAGCCCTCGACACGTTCAGGTGCGCCAACCATTTTGTCTGCTGTAACCAGTTGTGCGTAGTTTTCAAACCCAACCAGCTGAGCGAGTTCAAATCGTAGCGCCATCAATTGTTCGAGTATTTCCTTGTTCTGCGGGTAGGCCCGATTACCGTATAGGATGAGCAGTTCTTTTCTCAATTCATCACTTTCAGAGTACGTAATGAAAGGGAACAGGTCAGGGTACTGGGTTGTGATACGTATTTTGCCGTCCTCACCCGGTGGGTGCGCGTCGATATAGTCCTGCGGCAAGCCGGCCAGGTCTTCAACTGAATCCAACTCCAGGGTGCGTACGTCCTCGCGAATGTTGCGGTCGAAGGTCTGACCGATGTTGACCAGTTCAGTATTGAGTTCGCGGATGCGCTGACGGGTGGCCTCATCCTTGTCAACGCCCGAAAGGCGGAAGCCTAACAACGTTTTCTCTACGGAGTGTTTTGTCGCCTGCGCTTCATTGCTGACATCCAATTGGCTGACCGCTTCATAGATTGGACGTGAAAGGCTCATGTCGGTGCCAATCTCCGATAGCAACTGTGCGCAACTTTCACCGGCCTCACGTAGTTCGGGATCCGGGTGGATGGCGCTGAGACTCTGTGCAACAAATGACATATTACCGAGACTGGTCGACAGGCTGTCGAGTGATTTGTAGTAAGTGTCAATGGTCGCCTTGTCATTAAAAGACTCCAGCTTGACCATGTGCGCACGCATTAATTGGTTTTCTGATTCACACTTGGCGGTCAGTTCAGCAGGGCTATCCAGATCGGTCAGATTGATAACCGAGTACCGGACTGGCAGTTCGATGACCGTTTTCGCCGGGGTGCTTGATTCGACAACTGCTGGTGTCTCCGTTTCCGCCGACGGCTTACAAGCGGCCAGTAAAGCCAGGGTGCTAATGAGAGCAAGGGAGTGATCTAGTTTCATTTGGTTTCCTTGATACAGAATTTTGACGCCCACAAGTGGGCAACCGCCCATTTTGACCATAAGGAGATACCAATTCAATCTGCATCCGGTATTACGAGGAGAAATCAGGTTAAATCAGCTTATCATTGGGCTAGGGTCAGGTGGTTTGTTCAAACAGATAGTTGGCCTCAGTTTCAGTGATTTCAACTCCGAGTTCATTGCTCAGAATTCCTCGCAGTTGTACTCCGTCTTCAATGAGCTGTCGTTGTTCACCGGATTCTGTAATCATGCCAGAATTCGTGATTACGCAGGGAGAGGACCTCCTGATCCAGGATCCTGGAAACCACGAGGTGATTTACGAAGGTAGCCAATGGGTGTTTGTGTGAATAAAAGTGGCCCACTTCGCAGTCCGCCGGACCGTAGTGCGCGAGTTCAAACTTATACAAGGAGTAATACTCACCATCTTTCAGGGTTTGCATATGAAAGACACCCGGGAGTCGTTCCTTAATACGAAACAAGCGGAAATTTTGCTGTGACACCTCACCCGACATGCAAACCGGTAGTTGTGGCCCCAGTGGCCCAAAGCCGACGTCGATGACGTAGCGGTCTTCACCGAAGTCAACCAGCGTAATACGGTGGGTCAGGGGAGGGTGGATGTCCTGGTTGTAGATGACACGGCCAAGGTACAACTGAACCTTGAAACCAAGTTCCTGTAGCATGGCAAACATCAGGGCATTCTGTTCGAAGCAATACCCACCACGCTGCCTGACCACGATTCGCTGGTAAAGTGACTCAACATCCAAAGGCAAGTCGTCACCCAGTAAAGGGCCGACACTGGAGAAGGAAAACTTTGCCGCATGACGCCGGTTGATGTCACTTAAAAAGGCAAGGTCAGGCTCTCTTCTTGGCAGTTCCAGCACGCGGATATATTCGTCAGCGATAACCGTTTGCGTCATTTGCCCCTTCATTTCGACTTCCTTGCGGTACATCAGCTTAGTATGCAACAGATTGAGGGTAAAATTAGTATCTTTGCAGTCAGGATCAGCAAACACATGATTGAACTGAAATTCAAAACACCTGCCGCCTGGGTTGACGGCATCGTCAAGGCAATGGACATGTTTCTGCCGGATCACGCCGCAGCGGAGAAGAAGGCGTCCAGCATGGCCATGACCATGGTGTCCCATTATCCTGACCGGCCGGATCTGGTAAGCGCCATGATCGATCTTGCCCTTGAAGAGCTCAGTCATTTTCGTTCCGTGGTAAAGATCATGCAGGAACGCGGCCTGGTCTTGTTGCCGGACGAGAAAGACCCCTACGTCAACGCTTTGAGACGCAGCCTCAGGCAGGGGAGTGAGTTTTACCTGATGGACCGGTTGTTAATCGCGGGAATTGTCGAGGCACGCGGGGCCGAGCGTTTTGGCATGGTTGCCGCAGCCCTGCCCGACGGTGATTTGAAGCGGTTTTACGATGCGATTACCCGGTCCGAGCAGGGCCACGAGGAGTTGTTCGTGGAATTTGCAGAGAAGTATTTTGATACGGACGAAGTGCATGCGCGTTTGGAAGAGTTACTCGAAGCCGAGGCAAACATCGTCCGGGAACTGCCAATCCGGCCCGCGCTTCACTAGAGAATCCCGGGAAGAATAGCTGAAGTGGAAAAGTACCTGTGCAATTATGCTGAGCCCGAGGCCAGGGAGATGGATGCTCTGCCGGATCAACCGGCCTGGGCAAATGTCATGGTTATCCCTGCCTGCAATGAAGGTACCAGTTTGCTGAGGCCACCGCCCCCATGTGATGGGCGTAGCCTGATGATCCTCGTAATCAATGAAATGGAGAATGCAGCGCAGCAGGTTTCCCAACGTAACGAGGCTTTGGCCGCAGCGGTGCAGGCGCAGTCTATTCCACAATGGCAATCTGGCGATTTGAGTTTGTGGCGTGATATGAATGCTGAACGTGATGTGCTGCTGGTGGATCGTTTCAGCGAAGGCCGGCGATTACCTGCCAAAGGCGGCGTTGGTCACGCGCGCAAAATCGGTGTTGATATAGCCGTCGCCCTGGTGCATGCCCAACGGATCAAAACGCGCTGGATACATTGCACCGATGCCGATGTGAAGCTACCGGGGACCTATTTCACCTTCAGTAACAAGCTGCAGGACCCCCTTTCAAAATATTCTGCCCTGGTATATCCCTTCAGTCATCGTGATATCGGGGAGAGCTCTGCAAGCAACGACGTCATTCAGGCCACCGCCCTGTACGAATTGTCCCTGCGTTATTACGTGGCCGGTATGAAATATGCCCGCTCGCCTTATGCGTTTCATACCATCGGCAGCACGATGGCGGTCAGCGCGTTGCATTATGCAAAAGTCCGGGGCTTTCAAAAACGTGAAGCGGGGGAAGATTTTTACCTCCTCAATAAATTGGCCAAGGTCGGTACTGTGCTGGAGTTGGAGTCCGGGCCGGATAATGGTGTCATTGAGATTGCAGCACGCCGCTCCGACCGGGTCCCTTTTGGTACCGGTGCTGCGGTGAATAAGATCACGGAGCTTAAGGACCTGGTACGCGATTTTCTTTTTTACGACCCGGCTGTCTTTGAGTTGTTGGGGGTTTGGCTGGGGAGTCTGCAGAAGATCTGGGGTTCAGGGTCTCCTGGGCTGACAATGGCCAGCTTTTCGAATAATTCCTGTCCGGAGAATCACCGGCAAGCGCTTCTGGCCGGACTTGAAGGAATCAAAACACAACAAGCGCTTGAACATGCTTTCAGGCAGAGCAAGAACCTGGATCAATTTACTCGTCAAATGCACACCTGGTTCGATGCCTTCCGCACGCTGAAGCTGATCCACTTCTTACGGGATCACTGTTTGCCTTCGATGCCGTATGCCCGGCTTCAAAGCAATCCGTTGTTCCAGGTCTTGTTGACCAAAGATGGGGATTTATTGGCTTTTCAAGAGAGCCTGCGCAAGAGTCTGCAGCAGAAACAATGAACACTGAGCAGCACCGTGTGCTTTACTCAGATACCAATGACTAAAAGTTTTAAGGACATATCCCATGGTTAACTGGCAAGAGAAATATCAATCCAAAGTGACTACCCCCGAGGGCGCAGTGAGCAATGTGCGAAGTGGGCAGCGGGTGTTTATTGGCTCAGGAGCGGCGGAACCACAGTTGCTTGTCAAGGCATTGGCAGATCGTGGGCCGGAACTGTCTGATACACAGATCACCCACATCCTCACACTTGGGGTCGCACCCTATGCCGATCCAAAGCTGAAAGATGGTTTTCGCCACAATGCCCTGTTTATCGGTCCGAACGTACGCGACGCCGTGGCAGAAGGCCGTGCCGATTTCACACCAGTTTTTCTGTCCGAGGTGCCACGGCTTTTCCGCCGCGGCAAGATGCCCATCGACGTTGCGCTGATCCAGGTTTCACCACCTGATGAACATGGTTATTGCAGCTACGGGGTAAGTGTTGACGTGACCAAGGCAGCGGCCGAAAGCGCCCGCCACGTGGTGGCAGAAGTGAACCCCAATATGCCGCGAACCCTGGGTGATTGTTTTATTCACGTTAACCGCATCCATGAACTTGTACCAAGTGATCAAGCCATCCTCGAAGCCCCGGCGGGTCAGGTTGACGATGTCGCGCAACAGATCGGACAGCATATTGCAGACCTCATCCAGGATGGCTCGACCCTGCAACTGGGAATCGGCACCATCCCGGATGCTGTATTGTCCTGTCTTGGTGAAAAGAAAAATCTGGGTATTCACTCGGAGATGATTTCCGATGGTGTGATTGACCTGGTCGAAAAGGGCGTGATCAATGGCTCCAAAAAGAACATCCACACGGGCAAGCTGGTGGCCAGCTTCGCCATCGGTACCCGGCGGCTATATGACTTTATCGATAACAACCCGATGTGTGAGTTTCACCCCTCGGAATTTACCAACGACCCATTTCGTATCGCAGAGAATGACCGGGTGGTTGCTATCAACTCAGCCCTGCAGGTTGATTTGACCGGGCAGGTCTGTGCCGACTCACTGGGCACCTATTTCTACAGCGGTATCGGCGGCCAGGTCGACTTCATACGTGGTGCGTCACGTTCCCACCAGGGCCGGCCCATCATCGCACTGCCATCCACCGCCGGTGGCGGAAAAGTATCACGTATCGTGCCAACCCTGACCCCTGGCGCGGGTGTCGTAACAAGCCGGGGCGACGTGCACTATGTTGTCACCGAGTTTGGCATCGCCGACCTGCATGGTAAAACCATCCGTGAGCGGGCCATGGCGCTGATCCATATCTCACACCCGGATCACCGTGAACAATTGATGGAAGAAGCACGCAATCGCAAGCTTGTTTATGCCGACCAGGTAGCCGTATTTGGTCATGGAGACCTGAATCGCCGTTCATTTGAACGAACAATAACATGCCCCAACGGTAAATCCGTACATATGCGCCCGGTATTACCCACGGACGAAGATATGATGCGGGATCTTTTTTACGCCTGTTCAGCCGATACGCTATACCATCGCTTTTTCACGAAAATGAAAGCCATGCCGCACCGCAAGCTGAAGAAATTCGTCAATATCGATTACGTCAACACGATGGCGCTTGCCAGCGTGACGAAGGAAGACGAGCACGAGATGATCGTGGCTGTCGGGCGCTATTTTGTTGACAAGGCCACCAATGCGGCGGAGGTGGCTTTCATCGTCAGGGATGACTGGCAGGGTCAGCGCCTGGGTGTTTCCATGTTCAACCAGTTACTTGAAGTTGCACGCAAGCGCGGTATCGGTCGTTTCACCGCGGATGTATTGCATGATAATGCGAGAATGCTTCACATCTTTCACAAGTGCGCGCCGACGCCCATTGAAAGCACACTTGAAGATGGGGTTTACCACCTTTCCTTCAGCATCAGGCCAGGGGACTAGCAAATCTGGTCAATGCTTTGGTGGTGAGGAGGGTATCTGAAAGGTTTGGGGGTGCTGGGATGTGTATTGTCTTAGCCGAGCAAATTCCGTGTCCAGGTCAACCTACTGAGTAGTTCAGAAGGTTGGCTTTTGAATATCTGCAAGGTTGGGGGAGCTGGGATGTGTATTAACTTCCCAGGACTCGCTGCAAGTACGTCCCTGTAAGCTCGAGCGCGACATCCATGTCGCTCACGGTCCTGATAAGTTAATACACACCCCAGCTTAATATCAAACGACGTGCATCTATCAGAGGTTATTAGTCCAAACATTCGCAAAAGCCGTGGCTTATCAAGTTCAGAATAAAACAACGTGTATCTTCCAGAAACCATTGACCCCTGCATTCGCACAAAGCCAAGGGGGTGCAGTAGCTTATGCCGGGACCTTGAGCGACATGGATGTCGCGACAGAGCCTACAGGATGTACTTGTGGCGTGTCCCGGCATAAGCTACTGCATGGCCTTGGCTTCCCCAATGATCAATGGTTTTCAACATGTGAGCCAGTAAGAAAACTACGTATAGCCGCGGCTTCCCGACTGATCAATGGTTTTAATGAAGCAACAAGGTCGGGACAAAAACCGTCCTGGTTTCTGCCCCGACCCGGGTTTTTGGACACAGAATTATGTCAGGCGAAGGAGAGTTACTGACCGAATTCTGAGTATCCAAAAGCAGGAAGGTTAATGTTTTCGCCATTCACCAGCTTCACCTGTTGACAGTTTTTGGTGGTTGGAACCCGTCCTCCGCAGACGTAACGCAGGTCAACTGACACGAAGTAAGTGCCGGGGCTAAACTTTTCGAAGGCGAAATTACCTTTCTCGTCGGTAGAAACTGTTTGCAGGGCCGTGCCACCGCAATGTTCGGTAAATATCTGAACATGGATGTCTTTCAGGCCCTTCTCTTCACAATCACAAATACCATTTTTATCATGATCACAGTACACGCTACCGCTAATGGAGCCTGTTTCTGCCGCCATTGTCTGGCCGCAATAAGCAGCCAGTAAAAGGGGGAGCAGGAGTAAGGGAGTTGCTATTTTTGAAAACTTCATAAGGCTCTCCTTCGTTTATAACCTAATGCAGTTTCTCAACGTGGTTGATGATTGAATCATCCATGACCGCCTGTATGGCCATATCAATATTTTCAATGTCGGTGATGATCGGTTTGATCCCCAGTTGTTGAAGATCAAGATAGGCACCGTGCCCCATGCCGCGGCTTACCAGGATGTCGCAGTCCTTGATCGATTCGAACAGCTGTTCATGTGTGGATTTGGAACGACGGCCAAAGCCGCTGCCGCTGGGATCTGATTTGTGTTGGTGCCGATGGTGGCGCCGGTGGGAAGAATGGCAAAAATCAGGCTTGGATAGTGATCTCCGTTCTGTAATCTTCTCTTGCTCACAAGAAACTACAATATACTTTTCAGCACGGCCAAAATGCTGACTGATGGTTAATTCGTCATCGGAAACGATCGCGATTTTCATGTTTGTTGAACCTCTGGTGTCAAATCCATTTCTTCATCACCAATGTACAACTATATAGTAATCGTGTCAATTATACTGGTACACTTTTCAAAAATACTTTATCATGATCATGACCAAAAACAGGCGGCGGGAAATCCCTTATGAGTGACAAGCAATTGGCAGGTCAACGTATACGCGAGCTAAGAACAAAAGCAGGCTTGTCTCTGCGCGCGTTGGCGGAGTTAAGTGGTCTGTCGACCAATGCGATCAGTCTGATAGAGCGCGGGGACAACTCACCAACCGTATCATCCCTGCACAATCTGGCAACTGCATTGGCCGTGCCGATTACGGCGTTTTTCGAGCAAAATGCCGATGGCCAGGTGATTCATCTGAAGAAAAACCACCGACCCGTTTCCGAAACAGCCGGGGTCAAAATGGAAAATCTGGGTAGTGGTTTACCCAATCAGCAACTTGAGCCGTTTTTGATGAGTATTGCGCCGGGTGGCAGCAGTACGAGCACTCAAATCACCCACTCGGGTGAGGAGTTGGTCTATGTCCTGAAAGGCGCGTTGGTTTCCATAATCAATGATAAGGAATACCAGCTTAAAGAAGGCGACAGCCTGCTTTTCCTCGCTTCACAACCGCACATTTATCGTAATGAAACGAAGCAGGCAGCACAGATATTAATCGTGTTCCAGCCGATGGTTGGCCAGTTGATGGCCCATAAGCATTACCCGGAGTAGGCGCTGGATCAGAAGCTCTTGATCCAGTCCGTTATCACGGTCATCTGTTTTCCACTTCTCCAACGGTATTCGGCACCTGTATAACCCCACCAATCCCAGCAGGCGTAGGGGTTCATGGTAGCTGGCACGACCTGTGGGAAGGCCAATACGATATTGTTGGTTTCCGCCCATGACAGGTAGCCACTTTGCTGAATAAAATCCGTACCGACCGTGACTGCAGATTGTGCACAACCATGCAGAACCAGGTGGAGTGGGCAGCTCTGTTCACCATCGGCGCAGGCTGGCGGAACAAATAGATAGGCGGTATCGCTGAGCCCGGCCTCGGTTGCACCCGCCAGGGTAACGGTTTGCAGTGTCGTTTCAGGTTCAGAGCTTGGCGATTCCAGGTCCGCATACAGGTGCTTCAGGATTTCACCGGCCGCGTCATAGTTACAATCGCCGACGAATGGCGGTTGCATCGCTGTGCAGGCACTGCCATGACCACGGGCAGGAAAGTTGTGGATCGCTTCAACGTCATTGACATAGGTGATTTGCGCGGCGGGTATGAACTCGGCGTAAAGTGCTTGCGTCGCATCGTTTACCTCAACAGCAACCGTGGTGTCCAGCGTGCCGTGAAACAACCAGACCGGATCATCAGCCAGGTTTTTCGTGTCCGCGACAAGGCCATTCTCTGCAGCTGAAGTAATTTGCCCGGCCAGTTCACTAACAGGTATGGGGGTATCGGTTTCGCCCATGCAGCGAGCCATGGCGGTTCCCAGCGAGCCATCCGCGCAGCCAAACGGGCCCGAGGCGATGATGCCGGCACCCGAAAACAGGTCTGAATAGGAAATATGTAACTGGTGCGCCATCTGTCCACCCGCGGAAATACCCGATACGGTGACGCGCTCTGGGTCGATTTTCATTGGCGTGACAGGTTCGGCGTTAGCCACCGAAGTGGACAATGCAAGCGCGATGATTAAGCGTGTATACATGTTTTGGTCTCCGTAATGATTATTCAGTGCCGGTCTTTCGCACCAGGTCTCCGACATAGACCAGTGCTCTGCCAGACGCAATGAGTTCGCCCTGGCTGTTAAGGCAGGTGGTTTTAAGGTCTACCAGTTGTTTGTCCGGTCTGAGGCGTGTGATTTCCACCCGTGCAGTCAAAATATCGCCAAGTTTGGCATTGGCATGGAAATGGGCTTCCTGCTTGAGGTAGTTGGTTCCCATCCCGGGCAGCTTCATACCTAACAGATAAGAGAATAGGGCGCCGATGAGTGGTGCGGGTATCTCTCCATGCCTGGGGTGATGGCCGCTCAATGCGATGTAATCCCGAAGGTGTTGTGCGTTGAATGTCCTCGTGACCTGAACACTGTCGCCAAGTTTCATGTCATCACCCTGGCGTTGCCCTGGCAGGTGATGACATCATCGGCAAGACGTTTTACCTGCAGATCAAGCTCGATCTCGTTATTTTTGCTTTTGATGAGCGCAATCGTGAATTGCATTGGCTCGTCTGTGAAAGTGGGCGCTGGGAACATTAACGAAGTTTCACTTAACCGGCCCCCGGGTATCTGTTGGTCAATCAGGCCACGGAGTACACTGCACAAAAGCAGTCCGTGGGCCACGGTTCGTCCAAAACGGGTGTTGGCAGAAAAAACCGGGTCGGTATGGATCGGGTTGTCATCGCCACTCAGAAGGGCGAATGAATCGAAATCTGCCTGGCTGAAGACCTTTGTGATGCTGGCTTTTTGGTTCTGGATCATTCTTCGCCCGGGGTCATTGGAGGTAAAAGATGTTTTTGTATCTTACCGGCCGCCGTTCGCGCAAAGTCTTCCACCCATATGAAGTATTTGGGTGTTTTATAAGGCGCCATGCGCTGTTTGCAAAAACTGGCCAGCTCTTTGTCAGAAGGGACCGGGTTGCCCGGTTGTTGAGATAGGTAGGCGCATCCCACTTCACCCCATTTTTCGTCGGGTATACCAACGACTGCAGCCTCCAGTACACCGGGGTGTTCGGCCAGTTGCCCTTCAACTTCGGCGGCGTACACATTCTCACCACCCGAAATGTACATGTCTTTCAGACGTCCAACGATATAGTAATAACCATCTTCATCCTGGCGCCCGAGATCCCCGCTGCGTAACCAGCCGTCGGCAGAAAATGTATCGGCTGTTGCCTCTGGTCGATTGTAATATCCGGGTGTAATGCCAAGCCCGCGGAACCATAACTCGCCCGTGGCGCCCTGGGGAACGTCGTGTCCATCCGCGCCGACCAATCTGACCGAGGCCAGGAGTTGGGGTTTACCCACCGAACCAATCTTGTTCATGGCATTGGCTTCATCCATCAGGAAGACGGTTGGCCCGGTTTCGGTCATACCCATGCCATTGAGTACGGTTGCGCCACGTGCTGAAAATTGCTGCAACAGCTTGTCGGGCATCGGCGCACCGCCACAGCCCCAGCAACGCACCTGTGACAGGTCCAGTTCATCAAAACGCGGGTGCAGACTGATCGCCTGGTAAATCGCCGGGACACCAAAGAAAGTGTCAAGTCGTCCTGCTTCCAGCAGTTCAACAGTGCGCTCGAGATCGAAGCCCGGCATGATCAGGGTTCGTGCACCCATGATAAGGGCGGGCAGGGTGGTCAGGTTGATGCCGCCGGTGTGGAACAATGGCAGGTAATTCAGGCTTGTATCATCTGCATGCAGACCCATTGCCTGGGCTATATTGATGTAATTGGCCAGTGCCATCCCATACGTCTGTATAACCGCTTTAGGTTTACCGGTGGTCCCGGAGGTATAGAGAAGGTACCAGCTGTCATTCGCAGGCCAATGGTCGCGACCCGCTTGTGCCTGGAGGGCGTCCCGGCGCCTCACGTAACCGCTTTCGCTGCTATCGTCCAGGTTGATTCGCAGCAGGTGGTTGCCCGCAAGGCCAGCTGCGACCCCGGCGTCTTCAGCGCCATAAAAAAGCCATTGCGCACCACAGTCTTCCAGTAATGGCGTCAGTTCCTGGCCGGGCATTCGCCAGTTCAGGGGCACCAGGATGGCGCCGAGTCTTGCACATGCAAACAGTAGTTCGAAAAACTCGATACGGTTGCGGCATAACAAGGCAACACATTCGCCTTGTGCGACACCCAGGTCTGCGAGTAGTGCGGTAGCCTTGCCGGCGCGATGATGCAGTTCAAGGTAATTGACCCGCTCTCCGCCAGCTATATCCTCAAAGGCGGTTCTATCCGGCCCCAGGTCGGCACGACTGGCCAGGATGTCGAATACCGGGAAACTCATGGGTACTACCTCGGTCTGATTCCGTTGGCGATCAGGTCGGTGACAATCTCGGCAACCCTGGCTGCAGGTACACTGTCATCCCACTCGGTATATTTCATACCCAGGAAGACGGCGATACCCATGATGGCCCAGGTCCATGTTTCATAATCACCTTTACGGATGTCCCCGCTTTCACCTGCTTTTTCCAGGTTGTCGCGGTAGGCATCGGCAAAACTCTCGTAGTGTTTGCGGTAAGCGTCGTTGGCGACAAACTCGGCTTCGGTGATGATGCGATAGATGCCTTTGTGGCGGCGGGCAAACTCGATATAAGCCTCTATACCCAGTCGTTCGGCTGCCATGCGATCGGGAGCGCCGGATACGCGTTCACCAATCCAGCGACGGGTACGCTGGCTCATGTAGGTGACGAGGTCGTGGAAGATCTCTTCTTTGCTTTCGTAATACGTATAAAATGTGCCTAATGCAACTCCCGCCCTGTGAGTAATGCCGCTGATCGCAGCGGAGTGAAAACCCTTGTCTCCAAACTCGGTTTCAGCTGCACGCAGCAATTTATCCCGGGTTCGTTTGCCACGTGCGGTTTTGGGTGTCTTGTCATGAGTTGAAAGTTGATTCATGTTTCATAATGTTGCATACTTTGAATCACTTGGCAAGTTTTGTATGCCGGTTTTTCCATTCACGCAGTATCAACAAAATTCTACCTGTCATGGGCTTTACCGAACATCATTACCAGGCAAACGATGGACTGTCACTGTACTACCGGCGTTATGGTTCGGGCAAAGACGCCATTATGTGTCTTCCGGGCCTGACACGTAACAGCAAAGATTTCCACGAGATTGCCACACACCTGTCATCACGGTACTGCGTTTGTGCCTGGATTTGCGAGGCAGGGGTCAATCTGACTGGGATTTTGACTGGCAAAATTATCATCCGGCCACTTATATAGGTGATACCTGGACCCTGTTGGATCAACTGGATTTTTCCAGCTTTATTTTACTCGGTACATCCCTCGGTGGCCTGCTGGCGATGATCATGGCGTCACAACAACCGGAGCGCGTCAGGGCTGTCATATTGAATGACGTCGGGCCTGAAGCTGATCCTGCCGGTTACGCACGTATCCTGGCTTCTTTTGACCAACAGTTTGAGGTGAAAGACTGGCGGGATGCCGCCCTTTACTGCCAGCGGACCTATCAAGCCGCATTGCCGGATATGTGCGCCGATTTCTGGCATGACTTTGCCCACAGGAATTACCGGGAAGGAGAGGGTGGTCGGCCTGAGCTTGAGTGTGACCCGAAAATTGGTGAAGCCATCCGTAAGGGAGACCTCAGCCGGATTGCCGGTGTTCAAGTTGACCCATGGGCAGCGTTTACGGCAGTTACCATGCCCTGCCTGGTGTTACGTGGGGAAATATCCGATATTCTTTCTGCTGAAATCGTTGAGCAGATGAAAAAGGTCAAGCCGAAATTAAAGGCAGCGGTCATCCCCAAAAGGGGTCATGCACCGCTGCTCTACGAAGTTGAATCCCTGGCAGCCATCGATCGGTTTTTAGAGCATATCTGACCTGAATAAGTCATCGTTATGCGTGGTGACAGCCATTGTGTCAGTCTGTTTTTGCTTCAATAACAACCAGGTCCTGATTTAACTCAACCACACAGCTGTATAGTCCAAAGTTGAAAGCGCTGTCGACGTAGATTCTATTTTTCCCGGAATGGGTTTCTCTTTGATATCTCAAAAACGAACCCGTATCAAGTTGGGTGATCACGCTCTGCTCTGTAGTGCCTGGTCCGAAGTTTGAACACAGGAATACAATTTCTTTTCTGGCTTCATTCCACACAAAGCCTATAACTATCAGAGCGAAAAGAAGCCCGATTCCTGCGCTTGTTAGTAGTAATCGCTTTGTCACATGAATGCTTCCCATAAATATGACATCCAACCATTCTGTCGATCACTGATTCTCATTTCACTAATAATCTTGTCAGGCGATTTTTCGGCCCCTGATGCTATAGATAATTGGGACATCATGTCCCTTGTGGCTCAGGTAGAACCTGCCGGGTTCCCGCTCAACCATTCCCTCGAAACAGTTGTACGGGCTGAAGGGGAACTCATTGACATGCTCAAGCTGGATGCCCGCGCCGATCAGAGCATTGATCACGTTTGAAAGCGGATGGATCCATGTGGCCAGCTTTGCCACTACCCCGTCTCCGTTTTCCGTGTAGGTGCTCTCTTCTTCGATATCGGGTGTTTCCGGCGAAAAATAGGCATAGCCCGCAATGAGGTCATTGATCGGGTGGAACTCAGCCATGTAAAAAGTGCCACCCTTCATGAGGTTTGACGCAACGATTTCGGCCCACTTACCCAGGTCGGGCAGCCAGCAAATGGCACCGTAAGATGTAAATACAATGTCGTACGGCTGGGTATTTTTTCGATTGAAGCCATAGACATCCGAGCATACAAACGTCGCGTCAAGCTTCGTTTGTGCGGCCAGTTCGCGAGCCTGTTGGATTGCCGCAGGCGAAATATCCACCCCGGTGCAGATGGCTCCCTGCCGACTCCAGGAAAGCGTATCCAGGCCAAAGTGGCACTGGAGATGCAGCAGCCTTTTGCCACGCACCCCGGAAAGTTCAGCGAGCTCGATTTCTTGCAGAGATGTGTTGCCTGCGAGAAACCCTTCTACATCATAAAACCTGGATTCAACGTGGGTCTTGACTCGCTGATCCCAGCCCACACGGTTCATTTCAAAATACTCGTTTTCTGAAATCTCCATATTTAAGTCACCTGGTATCTGAATTAACTGGCGTTAAAACGTGCAGCATTTTAATGTCAGATGGAGGGCCGCAGGCCCGGAACGTACTTGAACGATTTGTTAGCTATCACGCCCACCACCTCTCTTCAATTTGCTGGCGCGCAGTCGTCGCTCACTTCGCATTACATGCAGAATAAAAACGCAATTATCATCGTGGCGATAAAAGACTCGACACGGAGGTTCGATAATTTGCCGATAATTAAGACCTTTTAGCTCCGCTGGTTTTGATCCGCTTTTCGGATGATCTGCAAGTTGCTCAACATGCTTAAAAACTCTGCGTACCAACTTTTGTGCTGCAACTGGATTCTCCAATGCAATAAAATCTGCTATTGCATCAAGATCAGAAAGTGCTGGTTCGGTCCAGACTATTTCAACCATCGAGACATTCTGGACTTTGCTTCTTCGTGAGAAACGGTTCGACCATCTTCAATTGCACGCTCACCACGAGCGATGCCTTCAAGAAGCTTCACTCTTCTTTTAAGGCGTTCGAAGCTATCAACATCGACAAGGTAAGCCGTGGGCAGCCCGTGTTGAGTAATTAGGATTGGCTCTTTGTCACGAGACAGCTCAGAGAGCAATTCCGTCGCTTTTCGCTTTAGGGTAGTTACTAATTCAGTTCTCATAAAGTGATACTAAAGTAGCACTTTGCTTGATGCAAGCACTAGTGAAGCTAACATTTGAGTTAAGCGGCGCAGCCAGCTGGGTTGATACAATCTGTCGGTTGGGGTCGTTTAGCCGGCCTTTGCCAAAAAAGAATGGAACACCCGGTTGAATTCATCCTGGTGGGTGATAAAGGGAACATGCCCGGATCCTGCGATGGCAACTTCTTCATAGCTGCCGCCTTGCGAAGCATAATCATCAAGTAGCAGCCTGATCTGCTCCATCATGGGCTGTGGTGGGTACACGTCTGACCCCGGGAAGCCGGGGAGCCTGTCTGTTGGACCCCAGGTGCCGGGGTCTGATGCGGCGCTGTTTGACACGGCCACGTCTTCGGCACCGTAAATCCAAAGTACGTTTACCTTGTTTTTTGCGGCGAGTATGCGGTTAACCAGGCCACCCGCATATTTGGGCGACATCGCGTTGGTTGCGCCGTATTTGCCGGGTTTGACATAAGGCCAGTTTGGGGATGGCTCCTTATCACCTGGTAAATCCTGATCGCCAATATGAACCCGGAACATGGCTTCCAGAAGGTCGTCTTCACGTTGCGGGATATGTGGCGGACCCCAGACCAATAATCGCAGGACAGTGCGCGGGCTGAAAGGGTTATCGGCGGTGCGGTCACCATCCAGCAAGCCCTGGATCAGGACGGGGTTGAGCAGGCCGCCGCCGGAGCCGGCGAAGTCATCATTGGTGGGTGTGCCTTGTGCATCTTTCGTGCCACCGAACCCGTAAGGGTGAGCCGGCACCTGGCAGCGTCACCGAGAGCAGGCGGTCGGGTGCATCTGCCATGACCCACCAGGCGACCAGACCGCCCAGTGAATTGCCGGCGAGATGAAATCGGTCATAGCCAAGATGGTCCATCAGGGCAAGTGCGTCTTCAACGAAGTCACGCATTCCCCGGGTAGCATCTACCTTTACCGAGGGGTCGGCATCGCCAAAACCACGCTGGTCGGGCGCGATGGCCCGGTAACGGGGTGGCAGTTTAATCATCGTCTCCTCCCACCAGGTGGCGGAGGAGAAAGTTTCCATGAATGAACAGCACCGGTATGCCATCTTCCGGTCCTGCGAAAAGGACGCGCGTGGTCAGGCGGCCGGTGGTGATGGTTTGTGCGGTGATGCCGGGCAGTGTGTTAACAGTCATACGGGAACCTCTTTGCTGGTGAGCAACTTCTTGTCGATTTTGCCGATCGCCGTCAAAGGCAGGGCATCAAGAATGACGATGGATCGCGGTAGTTTGTATTTGGCGAGACGCTCAAGGAGAAAGGCCCTGCAGTTCATCTTCGGCGTAACCGTCTTCTACCACAATAAAGGCCCTGCCGACTTCGCCCCAGGTATCATGTGGCACACCGACCACGGCTGCTTCATTGACGAGCGGGTGAGCCAATAGCACGGACTCGATTTCGGCTGGATAGACATTCTCCCCGCCGGAGATAAACATTTCTTTCGACCGCCCAAGAATCGAATAACAGCCATCTTTGTCACAAACAGCAGTGTCACCGGTATGCAGCCAGCCGTCACGGATGGTTTCTGCGGTGGCCTCAGGGTTTTTCCAATAGCCCGCAACAATATGCGGGCCGCGGATCAGCAATTCACCAGGCTATCCAGGTTCGCAGTTGCTTCCGTCATCGTCGATGATCTTCATATCGATGTGAAAGATCGGATATCCAACAGATCCGATCTTTTTCTGGACCAGTTCGGGCGGTAACCAGAAGTTATTGCCCGACGCCTCGGTAAGCCCATAGCCCATTTTGAAATCGACGCCGCGATCCCAGAATTTCTGCATGATGGGAAGCGGGCAGGGCGCGCCGCCACTGATGACGAGTTCCAGCTTTGAAAAATCAGCGTCTTCCCATCGCGGGTGTTCCTGCAACATCTGGAACATGGTCGGTACCGCCACGTAATGGGTAATACCGGCATGTTCTACCAGGTCAAAGGTCTCAGCCGGGTCAAAGCCGGAACACAAAATCGTCGTGCCGCCTGCGTGGACCATGGGAACCATGAAAATATTTGGCCCGCCAATATGGAAGAACGGCAGTTGCAGCGCCGCCTTATGCTGGCCGTTGATGCCCCAGGAGGTGATGGTGTTAATGCTATTCCATGTCATATTGCCATGGGTGAGAACAGCACCTTTAGGCAGGCCGGTTGTACCGCCCGTGTAATAAATGCCCCACGGATCGTCGAGGTTGAGTTCCGGGGTGCCAGTCAGCTCGGCAGACATTGAGTTCCGTTCCGCAAAATCGCGCTCACCCGCAGCGGGATTGGTCATGGCAACAACGTGCTCGACGCTTGTAATTGAGGGTTTGAGTTCCTCGACCTGTGAACGCCAGTCTTCGCTGTAGATCAGTACCGTCGGGGCGCCGCTCTGGATTATGCCTTGCAGTTCGAAAACGGTCAGGCGCCAGTTCAGGTTTTGCAGTATCGCTCCGATCTTGGGGGCGGCCCAGAACAGATCGAGATACTCGCTTCGGTTGGAGGCGTAAACGGCAACACGATCGCCCTTTTTTACGCCAAGACTTTTAAGGAAGTTCGCTGTCTGGTTGGCGCGTTCATTCCACTCGGCAAAACTTGTTTGAGATTTTGTGGTGTTGTCGATGAGCGCAATACAATCTGGCGTCAGCTTTGCCCGTTTGTCGAGCCAGTCCGTTACGTATTGAGATTGAGAGACTATTTTATTGGACCCCATTGCACTATTGCTCCCGCCCAGACGTAGCCGATACCGGCGGCGATGATGGCCATCGTATCACCCGGCTTGAGCCGGCCCTGCTCGATACCAGCCTCTATATTGATGATGGCATCCTGCTCGCCAATGTGGCCTATGCTCGACATATAGACACTTTGTTCTTCACCCAGACCCAGGTGTTCGAGCATTTCACGGTGGCCGGATGGTTTGACCAGCGACATGTTAAAGAAGTCGATGTCACTTCGCGTATAGGCGCTACCGTCATCTTTTAAGGCCTGATTTCTCAAGGGAGACATCTGTGCAGGTCAGCCAGTTCTTAATCGAGACCTCGCCCAGGCGGTTTTTCATGGCCTCGGGCTCAACCAGGCGGAATTTGAAATCACCCTTGTTCACCGCATCATCGGATGGGTGCTTGATCGTACCGCTGGCCGGAACAATGACATGACGACTCATTGAACCATCCGCGATCAGGTGCATGCCCAGCACCTGGTTTTCGGGCCAGTCGCGCTTCAGTATCATGGCACCTGCGCCGGCACCGATATTGAAGAGGAAGGAGGTATTCAGGTCAGTGTGGTCAATAAAATGCGAGGTGGCATAACCGCCTGCAATCAGGACCGTATTGATCGATGGATCATCGGCCATCAGGCCCCGGGCCAGTTGCATGGCTGCAATGGTGGTGGCGCAACGCGTGTGTACATCAATGCCCCAGGCATTTTTCGCACCGACTTCAAAGGCGACATCAATGGCTGTTGTCCACAGCAGGTATTCGCGCCATTCTTCAGTTGTACCCAAAACCACGTCGATTTCCATGGGATCAATACCCGCCCTGGCAATCGCTTTCTTTGCGGCACGCACGGCCATTTCGTTGGGGTGAACCTTTGGGTCCGCCACGAATTTTCGTTCAATACCGAGTTTCTCTTTGACGACCCATTCGGGCAGTCCGCTCTCGTTGGCGATCTCTTTCGCGGTTACGTAGGTATCGGGAAAGTACGTACCGGTGGAGACAATACCCATGCTGGTCATGTGAAATCCTTTACTTTGTGGTTTTCATATTACTCGAACATTTGGATTGCAATAAAAACCCAATAACATGAAACCTGATTCAGGTGTCATGCTATGTCAAGAAGACAGCAACCGCAAGTCAGATGGTAAAGCAGCTTTGTTTTACACAAACCTGAAACTTGATTCATGTTTCATCGTGTTGCATACTCTGGGTCAATGGCAGACTTTGTTCTGGTGCTGTGCATGCAGAACCTGGCAAAGAGCCTGATCAAAAGTAAAGGCACATAAGTCAACAGGCCGACATAGACCGGCGTCGAATCACACTGGATGGAGGTAGAATTAATGTTAACCGGACAAAAGAAGCAGGACGGCAATGCCGTTTTGAAACGGTTATTTCTGGGGATCGCAGTAGCACTTGGTACGGTAGTACTGATGCCCGCAACAACGCTCGCGCAGGAAGAATCTGCGGAAGTTGATTCAAGCACACTTGAAGAAGTTATCGTCACGGCGACGCGCCGGGAAGAGAGCCTGATGGAGGTGCCGATCGCGGTCACGGCGATATCAGGTCAGGAACTTGCCGATTTCGGTATGCTGGACCTCACCTATATTGAACAGATGTCACCCAATACGACCTTGAAAGTATCTCGTGGTACCAATACCACGCTGACCGCCTTTATCCGCGGTGTGGGTCAACAGGATCCGGTTCCGGGTTTTGAGTCCGGTGTCGGTATTTATCTTGATGATGTCTACCTCAATCGCCCGCAAGCAGGCGTCATGGATATTTATGATGTCGAGCGAATCGAAGTATTGCGTGGCCCACAGGGTACACTTTATGGTCGCAATACGATTGGCGGCGCAATCAAGTATGTAACCAAGCGCCTCAACCCGGATAACATCGAAGGTAATGCAAAATTTTCCTACGGTACCGATAACCTGCTGGACCTGGTGCTGACAGGGTCAACTCCGATTGGTGACACATTCCGGGTGGGTGGCTCAATTGCCAGCTTCAATCGTGATGGCTTCGGTGACAACCTCTATCTGACCAATCTTGAAAATTACAACAAGAACGTACTGGGTGTTCGTGCCAGTGCCGAGTGGGAGCCGAGCGAAGACTTTTTCATGAAGTTTGCGTTTGATTATGTGGATGATGATTCTGATCCAAGACAGGGTCATCGCCTGGTGCCGGCTGCCGTGTCCGGAAACCCTGTTTTAGGTGATGTGTTTGATACTGAAGCTGGGCTCAATAGCCCGAAACAGTCTGTCAAGGCAACGGGCTATTCCCTGATGGCGCAGTGGACTGCCAGCGAGCTGCTGACGATCAAAAACATTCTCGCTTATCGTGATGACGAGACCTGGACGCCGATTGACTTCGACTCTCTGCCGGTAGCAGATCTTGACGTGCCCGCCAATTATGAGAACAACCAGTTTTCCGAAGAGCTTCAGTTTTTGTTCACGGGTAATAACTGGAATGGTCTTGCCGGCTTCTATTATCTTGATGCGGATGCATCCACCGATTTTGACGTGATTCTTGCCCAGCTTGGTGGCGTCATTGGTTTGCCAGGTTTTAATGCATTCACGGCAGGGGATGTTAATACCAAGACCTGGTCACTATTTGCTGATTTCACCTATGACTTTTCAGATCAATGGAGTCTGTCCCTGGGTGGTCGGTACACTTCGGATAAGCGTACTTCAGATGTTTTGAGACAGAACAAGATTGGCGGGACCTCGCCGATTTTTGGTGGTGACGCGATAGTGATCGGAACCACATCTGATTTCCATGGTTCGGAAACGTTTACCAAGTTCACCCCTCGAGTATCTCTCGACTGGACGCCGAATGACGATCAACTGCTATACGGTTCCTACAGCGAAGGTTTCAAGGGCGGCGGTTTTGATCCGCGTGGTCAGACTTCTGTCGCGCCGGACCTTGATGGTGATGGTGTGGTCAGTGATGAAGAGATATTTGAATTCATGAAATTTGATCCGGAAACCGTCAAAACCTGGGAGTTCGGCTGGAAGACTACTGCCTTGCAAGGGCGTATGACCTCCAAACTCGCAGTGTTTTTCTCCAAGTACACCGATGTACAGGTGCCGGGCTCGATTGGTTATGATACCGATGGCGATGGTATAAACGACACCTTTATCGGGATTACATCCAATGCCGGTAAGGCGGATATCAACGGTGTCGAATGGGAGGGTCAGGCGATCCTGGCAGATGACCTCGGCCGAACCGGCAGCCAGTTCCGCCTCGGTTGGGCGGTCGGTTACATCGATGCCGACTACAAGGAATATATCGATGCCTTTGGTAACGATGTAGCGGATGAGCGAGTATTCCAGAACACACCAAAATGGACAGCCACGGGTACTTTGAGCTACGACGTACCGGTTAACCTGTTCAAGACGCCTGGAACATTTTCGGTGATTACGGCCGTCTCGTATCGTGACGATACCAGCCAGTTCGAAGTTCCGAACCCCTTTCTTGACCAACCATCCTATACGCTTTGGGATCTGAGCCTGGTCTGGTCACAGGATAGCGGCAATTGGAGCGCCGGTATTCATGGCAAGAACCTGGGTGACAAGGAATACAAGGTGGCCGGATATTTCTTCCCGAACCTTGGTTTGGAGAACAATATTACTGCGTTTTACGGCAATCCCCGTCAGATCTGGGGCACCGTGCAGTACAACTGGTTCTGATGTGAAGAACAGCTGATTAAGGAACGGCGCAACTTCGGTTGCGCCGTTTTCTTTATACTGAACCAATGCAAAATAACAAAACACCTACTGATAATAACCAGGGCACCACCAACCGTGCCTACGTGTTGTTCATCCTTGTGGTGGTCTACACCTTCAACTTTATTGACCGACAGATCGTCGGTATCCTCGCGGTGCCGATCAAGGCTGACCTGGGTCTGACCGATAGCGAACTGGGCCTGATGGGTGGTTTGGCCTTCGCGCTGTTCTATACCGGTCTCGGAATCCCCGTCGCGATGCTGGCAGACCGTTTCAGCCGTACCTGGATTATGACAATAGCACTGGTGATCTGGAGCGGTATGACCGCGGCATCGGGTCTTGCTACCAATTTCTGGCAACTGTTCGCGGCGCGTCTCGGTGTTGGCGTGGGTGAGGCGGGTGGTGTTGCACCGGCTTATTCGTTGATATCTGATTTCTTTCCGCCTAATCAGCGTTCACGGGCCATGAGTGTTTATTCATTTGGTATTCCTATCGGTAGCGCGATTGGAATCGTTTTCGGCGGCATTATCGCCAGTATGATCAATTGGCGCTGGGCGTTTTTCATCGTAGGTATCGCGGGCGTTGTCATCGCCCCGATATTCAGGATGACCATCAAGGAACCACCGCGTGGCGGGTTTGACCGTCAACGCGAAGCGGTCAAGGCGCCGGGTCTGAAGTTGATTGTGAGTACCCTGATGACAAAACCAAGTTTCTGGTTACTGTCACTGGGCGCTTCGTTTTCTTCAATGATGGGTTACGGTGTGTTCTTCTGGTTACCCTCGTTTTTTGTACGCAGTTACAACCTGACGCTGCTCAACGCTTCGCTATTTTATGGCGCCGTTTTACTGATCGGCGGACTGGCGGGAATCTGGGTGGGGGGCTGGCTGGGAGATCGCTTTGGCCAGGATCAGCGCTCTCAATACGCAAGGATACCGGCCATCGCTTTTTTGTGTACGGTTCCCTTCTACATATTGGCTATTCTGTCGCCAACACTGACCCTGGCCTTCTTTGTTTTACTGGTGCCAACGGCGCTGGGCCTGGCCTGGCTGGGTCCGGTTATCTCGGCGATCCAGCACCTGGTCAGGCCGGATATGCGCGCCACGGCATCGGCGATTTTTCTGTTTATCAATAACCTGATCGGAATTGGCCTGGGCACCTATGCTATTGGTGCCCTTTCAGATACGTTGACTGCGCAGTTTGGCGATGAATCCCTGCGTTACTCCATCCTGGCCGGTACCGGTTTTTATATCATTGCGGCGGGGCTGTTTTTACTGGCGTCGCGCTGGCTTGAGCAGGACTGGGAAGACTGAACAGTCCGAAAAGATCTGGAGATTAAAATGGGTATGCTGGAACAAAAAGTGGTTGTTGTCACCGGTGGGGCACAGGGGATTGGCTTGAGCGCTGTCGAGCGTTTTGCTGAAGAGGGTGCAAGGGTCGCCATCTGGGATTTCAATACAGATAAAGGTGCCGCCGCTGAGGCAGCACTCAAAGAAAAGGGTCATGACGTGCGTTTCCAACAGGTGAATGTCGTCGACATGGATTCCGTCAAAGCGGCGGTTGAAGCGCTTTTCAATGAAACCGGGCGAATCGATGTGCTGGTTAATAACGCCGGTATCACACGTGATGCCAGCCTGATGAAGATGACCGAGGAGCAATGGCAACAGGTGCTGGATGTTAACCTCGGTGGCGTATTTCACTGCACAAAAGCGATCGCACCGATCATGATCGAGCAAAAATCCGGTTGTATTATCAACACCTCATCGGTGGTTGGTTTATACGGCAATTTTGGCCAGACCAACTATGTCGCGACCAAGTCGGGCGTGATTGGCATGACAAAGGTGTGGGCGCGCGAACTGGGTCGTAAAGGTATTCGCGTCAATGCCGTGGCACCGGGATTCATCGCCACCGAAATGGTGGACACTGTTCCAGAGAAAGTCATCGAACAGATGGTTGGAAAAACACCGCTGGCACGTCTCGGTAAACCCGAAGACATCGCCAATGCCTACATCTTTCTCGCCTCGGACCTGGCAAGTTATGTCAGCGGTACGGTGCTCAGTGTTGATGGCGGATTGGTCATCTGATTTTACGGCACCGGACATGATCCAGATCACGTTCTGGTGCTGCTCCGGATGCCAACAAATGCCTTTCAGGTTAAAATAGCGGGTGCGGTGGGATCACCGTTCAAGCTTCTTTCGGCAGTGACTTTATAGCTGAATCCAGACCTGACCAGGTATCCATCGCAAGGCTGTCTCGTAGTTAATTGAACACTACATAGAGGATAGGATCTGCCGCGATGATGGAAATTACAATTTGCGGTCGTGGAGGGCAGGGCGGCGTCACGCTGGCCAAAATTATTGCCTCGGCTTACTTCCTTAAGGGCAAGTATGTTCAGGCTTTTGGCGTATATGCCGCAGAACGCTCCGGCGCACCGATTCAAGCATTCGTTCGTGTAGACGACGAAGAAATCACCAATCACAACCAGGTACAACACCCCGACCATCTCGTTGTTCTGGATCGTACCCTCATCGCATCCGGTATGGATGCCAGCCTCAAACCCGGCGGCTTCATTGTCATCAATACCCCGCCGGACAAAGACGACTACCGGGATCATTTTACCGGTCGGGATGTGGCAACGGTCGATGCAACCAGTATCGCGGTGGCCCATGGTCTTGGCACACGCACGGTTCCAATCGTTAATACCACCATGGCTGGCTCAATTGGTCGCGTGCTTGGTTTGACGCTGACAGAGGTGTTGGCCGCACTGGAGCATTTGAATTTTACCGGCGCAAATAAGACCTGTGCCCGAGAGGCCTATAAACAGGTACAAACCACCACGCTGCCAGGTGAGATACACGAGGCACCAAAAGCCGCCGGAACCACCCGCGTTGCCGATCTGTTTGATGAAGACGTTGGCGGTATGCCAAAGATCAAAACCGGTAGCTGGGCGACAGAAAAACCGGAGCGCCGTCACCTGACACCACCCTGTAATCATGTTTGCCCGGCTGGCAACGACGTGCGTGGTTTTGTCGAAGCAGTGGGCCAGAATGACTATGACCTGGCCCTGTCGGTAATACTGAAGTCCTCACCCTTACCGGCGGTGTGTGGCCGGGTCTGTCCCGCGCCCTGTATGGATACCTGCAACCGTGCGGAATATGACCAATCGGTCAATGTCCGGGAAATCGAACGCGCCGTGGCCGAAAATGGCACGCCTCCGGAGCCGACTGCGCCGTGGCGCGAGTCTTCGGTTGCCGTCGTGGGTTCCGGGCCTGCCGGACTCAGTACTGCCTACCACCTGGCGCGCCTGGGTTACCCGGTAACACTCTATGAGGCCGGTGATGAACTCGGCGGTGTGTTGCGCACCGGCATCCCTTCCTATCGTCTGCCACGGGATGTGCTGGACCATGAGATAGATTACATACTCAGTCACGGTATCACGGTGCAAACCGGTTGCCAGTTGAGACGTGAGGACATGCTGCGTTTAAGCCGTGAACACCAGGCCGTATTTGTGGCCACTGGTTTGCAGAATGTCAGTGATCTGAACCTTGGCAAGACGGCAACCACTGCTCCTGTGCAGGGTCTGCATTTCCTGGAAAAAGTGCGTAAGGGAAATGAACGTCTGGATGGTCAGCGCGTCATCGTCATTGGTGGTGGTAATACCGCCATGGACGCCGCCCGTTCTGCCCTGCGCATTGGTGCCAGCGAGGTGCGTGTTGTCTATCGCCGCACCCGCAGTGAAATGCCTGCAATCCATGAGGAGATCGAACAGGCGCTGGAAGAAGGCATTATCCTCGATGAACTGGTCTCCCCCGTGTCCCTGGTGGATACAGATAGCGGACCGGTACTCACTTGTCAGGGCATGAAGCTGGGCCCACCCGACGACAGCGGCCGGCCACGGCCGGTTGCAGATACCAGTCCTGAAGCAAAATTCGATTTGCCTTGCGACCTGGTCATCCTCGCATTGGGCCAGTCTCACGATATTTCTATACTTCCAGAAGGTTCGGTTATTAAGGAAGGTGAAGCACTTCTTGGTCTGAGCGGCGCACCGTTTTTTGTGGGAGGAGACTTTGCGACCAATGAAGGAACGGTCTCGGCCGCCATCGGTTGTGGTGTCAGGGCCGCCAGGCATATCCATCGTACACTGACCGGTGAAGACCTGTTTCCACCGCCGGAAGATCCCATTGCGACGGCCGATCAGATCAAGTTCAACCGCTTTGCACATCAGTCCCCTGAAGCTGTCAACACGTTGAGCCCGGAGCAGCGACGTCGTTGCTTTGACGAAGTTCATCTTGGTTTCCAGGCCGGACCCGATGGTGAGGGCGCCGTCAACGAGGCCCTGCGTTGTTTGAGTTGCGGCGTCTGTAACAAATGTGACCGCTGCCTCGAATATTGCCCGGAGGGCATCCTGCGTCGCAGTGATGAAAAAGACGGTTACGTTTTTGACCTGGAGTACTGCAAGGGTTGCGGTGTATGCATGACCGCCTGTCCGCGCGGAGCCATTTACATGACCGAGCTGTAAGCACAAAGGAGCAGACAATGGGCA
The DNA here is from genome assembly GCA_963759155.1 of uncultured Gammaproteobacteria bacterium. Lineage (GTDB taxonomy): Bacteria > Pseudomonadota > Gammaproteobacteria > Xanthomonadales > SZUA-36 > SZUA-36. The sequence goes on from CAVWXX010000004.1 coordinate 59,678, forward strand.
GAACACTGGCAACTGGCAATCACGTCGCCGGACACACGCTGGCTCTTGCAGGTGCAGCCAACCGCGAGGCACGTGGTTGTTGTGCGGGTGCCTATCCGATTACCCCCCAGACGGAAATTATCGAATTTCTGTCCGGCTTCAATTTTGACAAGGGGCGCGTGGTGTTGGTTGAGTCCGAACATAGCGCCATGGGTGTTTGCATCGGAGCCGCCCTGGCCGGGGCGAGAACATTTACCGCCAGTTCATCAAATGGTCTCGCTTACATGACCGAAAATATTTTCGCCGCCGGTTACTACCGTCTGCCGACGGTCATGATCGCAGTCAACCGGACATTGGGTCCGCCCTGGAATATCTGGGTGGATCAGGGTGATAGCCTGATGATGCGTGATGCGGCCTGGTTGCAGCTTTATTGCGATTCACACCAGGACCTGGCGGATACCATCCTGCTCGCCTTCCGCGTGGCGGAAGACCGGCGTGTCATGTTACCGGTGATCGTGGCCATGGATGGTTTCGTCACTTCGCATACACAAATGGTGGTCGATATGTTCACGCAGGAGCAGGTGGACGCTTTCCTGCCGCCATGTGTCATTCCGCACAGGTTAAAACATGATCATCCGGCCACGTTTGGCGGCATGACATTTTCGAATGAGACAGAACATCACCGTTTTGAAATACAGCACTCCATGGAGCAAGCGCTTATGGTGCTGGATGAGGCACGAGATGAGTTTGAAAACATCTTTGGCCGGCGTCCCGCGGGTGCCCTTGAAACCTTTGATACCGGGGATGCAGAAACCATTGTTATCGCTTGCAATACCATGGCTCGCACTTTGCATACCGTGGTCACCGAGCGACGGGCCAAAGGTGAAAAGATAGGCATGATCCGTACCAAGCTGTTTCGGCCATTCCCGCGCAAAGAACTGCTGGCTGCCATTGGCAAGGCCAAAAAAGTAGCAGTTCTCGATCGCAATCACTCACCCGGATCGGGCGGAATATTCTGGCTGGAAATTGCCGCAACACTTAAGGAACGTCCTGATGTCCTGCTGCAGGACTACCTTGTGGGCCTGGGTGGTGGTGATGTCACACCGGAAAATATCCACGCGATAATTGATGACATGAACCAACGCACAACGGCCTCGGAACCGGAATGGAAGGATACTTCAACATGAGTACGGCCACGCCTGACAAACCCTATGAATCTCACCTGTTGCGGCCGGGCAATACCAATTGTGCCGGTTGTGGCATGTCAATAGGCCTGCAATGGCTCGATGAGGCACTCGGCGACGAAAAACCGGTGCTGGCTATTCCATCGTGTTGCGGAATTGTCACTGCAGGTGCTTTCCCGACCTCGGGCTATGGTGTGCCGACTGCGGCAACAACCTTTGCCAGTTCGCCGGCAGTTGCCACCGGCATTTCCTCTGTTTCCGCCATGAATGACATCGATAACCCGGTGATCTGCTGGGCAGGCGACGGTGGCACCTATGACATCGGTCTCGCCACCCTGTCGGCGGCGGCTGAGCGTAACGAGGATATTATCTATATCTGTTATGACAATGAGATTTACGGCAACACCGGCGGTCAGCGCAGTGGCGCCACACCGGTTGGGGCCGTCACCAGTACCACGCCCTCCGGTAAGGGTGAACGCAAGAAAGACATCATGGCCATTATGGCCGCACACCGCATACCCTACGCTGCCACCCTGTCGATCGGGCACCGCGAGGATTTCTTGAGAAAAATCAGGTATGCCCGTTCGGTTAAAGGCTTCCGCTTCCTGCTCATGCTGTCACCCTGTCCGACGGGCTGGAAGTCTGAGCCGGATCAAAGTACCGAGCTGATCGAAATTGCCGTTCGCAGTGGCCTTTTTCCACTCTACGAGGTATTTGACGGCCGCCGCTATCGGATCAATCAACGACCCGATAGCACGTCGTTGGAACCCTACCTTAAGCAACAGCGTCGTTTTCGCGAGGTCTGGAATAACACCGATGCCTTACAGAGCTTTATAGATGCACAGTGGCAATACCTGGACGGTATGGCCACGGTTTTCCCGGCAAAGGACGATTAAATCATTGTAAGCAAAAGGGTGGCTTCATTTAGACATGCTTAAATGAAGCCGGCCCCTTTTGTTGCCTGTTGTTGCCTGTGTTTAAATAAACCTGATTCCTTTGCTGGACTGTTGAGCAGGTCCGGGCATTGGAATTGTTCTGTGACGACAAAAAGAAGGAATAAGAAAATGTCGGATAAACGCGTATCGATGCATGGTCAATGGTCGTCACGCTGGGCGTTCATACTCGCCGCGACCGGTTCGGCCGTGGGGCTCGGTAATATCTGGAAGTTTCCCTATATTGCCGGAGAAAATGGCGGCAGCGCATTTGTCCTCGTGTATCTGTTTTTTATCGCCCTGGTGGGTATTCCGGTGCTGATGGGTGAGGTGCTGATAGGCCGACGGGGAAGACTGAACCCTGCTGCGTCCGTTGCCGCCGTTGCTGATGAAGCCGGTGCGAGCAGACTATGGAGCGGCATAGGCTGGTTGGGTCTGAGTGCCGGTTTCCTGGTGCTTTCCTTTTACGCCGTGATAGCCGGCTGGGCGCTCAGCTATGTGTTCGTGACTGCCAAGGGAGGTTTTACCGGCGCAAGCCCTGAAGCCATCGGAGATATTTTTAGCGCCCTGCAAGCGAACCCCTTGCAGCTTGTTTTCTGGCAGTCGTTAATTATTGGCGTTACCGTGTTCGTCGTGAGCAAGGGTGTGCAAAAGGGCCTGGAGAAAACAGTCACTTTACTGATGCCAGGGATGTTTATTCTCTTGTTGGTCATGGTGGGCTATGCCATGACTACCGGAAGCTTCATGCAGGGAGTTGAGTTTTTGTTCACACCTGACTTCAGCAAGTTGACAGGCAGTGGTGTACTGGAGGCGCTGGGTCATGCCTGCTTTACACTGAGTCTCGCCTCGGGTGTCATGATCATGTACGGCGCTTATCTGCCGGACGGTGTTTCTATTGCCAGGACCAGTATGGCAGTTGCATTCATCGATACACTGGTGGCCTTGTTGGCGGGTCTTGCCATTTTTCCCATCGTGTTTGCCAACGGCATTGCACCGGGGGAGGGTCCGGGTCTTATTTTTATATCTCTTCCAGTCGCCTTTGGGCAGATGCCGTTTGGCACGCTGGTCGGCACACTGTTTTTTATCATGCTGGTATTCGCGGCTTTTACAACCTCGATTTCACTCATCGAGGCAGTGGTGGCACTGCTGGTGGAAAAGCGGGGTATGTCACGACCGAAGTCAGCCTGGCTCGCCGGGTTTGCAGTCTGGTTTGTCGGACTGGGTACGGTCATGTCACTCGGCGCGTGGGAGAAAGTTACTTTCAACAGCCTGACAGGTCTGGAGTGGGGATTTGTGTTGTTCAACCAGAATTTCTTCGACGCAACGGCCTTTCTCGCCACCAACCTGATGTTGCCGCTTGGCGCATTTTTGTTGGCCGTTTTTTGTGCCTGGATCCTGCGTGACCGGGATACAGCACAGGAGTTGGATATGGCGGAATCAAGCTTTGCCTATAAAGGCTGGCATTGGTCAATGCGGGTGATCGTACCGGTTATGATTTTTATCGTATTTCTGCACACGATGGGAATTGATGTGCTCTAGCGTTTGGAATGGAGGGTCAGTGGACACAGACCCCGGGAAGGGTCTGTGCTTTAGATTCGATGTTTATTCTATTGAGTCAAGCAACGCCGCGAAGGCGTACGTCGATTAAATCACCGCCCTGTTTCTGTTCGAACTGGATGATCTCTGCGCGTTGTTTCTGGATGCGCTGGTAGAGTTCTTCACGATACACCTGCATGTCACCGGGTGAGTTGTCATATTCCCTGCTTGGTTTCAGGCTCGACATGTGCACGGTCACATAATCGCCCAGCTTAAGTGTTTTTTCGGGTTCTTTTGGCATCTCAAGTTTCAACATTCTTTGTTCCTCAATGATTTTTCGCGGGATAGGTCACCGGATTTTGTACGCTGTCTCTATCCTGTGCTTTTATCGTTTTCATGCTTCGTGCAAGACTCAATTTCTTCCGTGAAACTGGCATTCCTTTGCCATTCAAGCTAGTTAAATGCAAAAATCAGGCCAGTTAGGGGGTTTAATAAAAATCCAGATAAAATGGTGCTTTCAGGGCATCTTATGGAACTCATTCCGATCCATTCTTGAACCTGACTGCCTAAAATTGTTCAGTAAGCTGACCAAATTTGTCACTCGCCGTGTCAGGAGGATATAAAAAAACCCCGCCAATAAGCGGGGTCTTTTCATAAAGCTACCAGGCTTTCTTCTCAGGGCTGTGTGACCATTTCAACCCAGTTTTGCATCACACCAATGCTGCAACCAAACTTCATATGGCCCTTGCCCAGGTGTTGTTTCTCGACGATTTGCTCACAGGAACAACCTGCCGTATCGAAAATATCAAATGCCAATTGTGGTCCAACGCCATTCGGGGCAGTCGTATCAAATTCGCGGTTGTCGTCAAAAAGTGCCCAACGATTGACACCAAGCTCTGTCATGCCAGCAGCCTCCGGGATCACGGTAGCAGGGCACACATCCAGGTCATCGGTCACACCGTCACCATCGCTGTCCTTGGCCAGGAACAGAACCAGGCCGTCGTGATCCGAGGACCTTAATGGTGTTGAGTCGTCATTGATCAGGTCAACAGCGGCGTCACTGTTGCCACGGCCAAACTGGAAGTCACGCACCAGTTCATCAAGCCCGCTGCTGGTCAATGCATGATCCAGCGTCTGTGCATTACCCTGGAATATGAACGAATAACGCTCACCGGCATCGATCATCAGCACCTGGTTCAGCAGGTTGGGATCAACGAGGTCAGGGCCCGATAGAACATTATCTTCAGGAACCACTTCACCCTTCATTTGACCCGTGACATCCACGTAACTATCTGAGAACTCGTAGGCATTGAAGTCTCCGGCCACTACCAGGTTAATATCGGGATTAGCAGTTTGCAGGTCCTGAACCTGCTGTGCCACGAACTGGGCCTGGGCGAGACGTTTAGCTCTCACACGATCGGCTTCGGAACCATCAATACCGCCCAGTGAACGGCTGTGAATGGCGATCACGGCAATCGGGAAATCACTGCCATCGGCGACCTGCCGGCCTTCGAACAATAATGGTGGTCGGTCGTTAAGCAGGGAACCGTCAAAATCGAAGATTTCAAAACGACCCAATTGGGTAACGGCATCCATGACAACTGTATCCAGCACCAGGAACCCAACATCGATACCACCGATATCGTTACCTTCTTCGAGGTAGGGGGTGTATGTCAGGGATGCGTCATCCGCTTTGATCTGGTCAGCCAGATCCTGTAGAACCACCAGGCTTTCGACTTCGCTGACCGCCAGGATATCAGGCGCCATCAACACGGTGCGGATATAGCTTGAGAACTTGCCGAGACGCAGCATATATTCGTCGGTCGGAATGACGGTATCGTTGGTGGGTGGTTCATACTCGATATCGGTTTCCGGATCGATCCGGGGTATGGCCGGATCATCAATATCATCATACAAGCGGAACAGGTTCAAAGCGCCGACTGTCATTTCTGCAACTTCACGAGCCCGGACTGCTACTGGCAGCGGAGCGGGTGTAACGGTCAGCTCAGACGGCCATAACTCATAACCGCCGAACTCGTAACCGATCGCGCCCGTTGCATCAAAGGTAGAGCCAGCCGGAATGATCTGGTTGGGTAAACCAAGTTTGTCCGGATCCAGTTCAAATACCTCGGGATTGCCGTCCCACTCGGGGTAAGCGGCCAAACCGGGGAACTCGATGCCAGGTTCACGGTAGGTGCGCGAATCTGCGGCCGTGATATGGACCTCTGCAATGGGGTCGGACCCAAAGCCCTGGTTGGGCCCGGTGACTGATCCACCCGTGATTTGCACCAGCATGCCTTCGTAGCATTCATACTCAATAGCACAGCTTGGGGCCATCGGGTCTGATGATGGAACGGTTTCGTTAAATACCGTGATGGTGGGCAATGTATTACCACTGCTATCAACACTTACAGTCGAACCAGCAGTAAACTCGGTAAAGTCGAAAAACTCCACAACGGTACCGGATACAGGTCCTGCAACACCTTGAGGCTTTCGACTTCACTGACCGCCAGTACATCCGGAGCATTGAGCGCGGCACGAATGTAACCTGAGAGCTTGGTCAGGCGTCGCTGGTACTCGCCGGTTGAGACGACGGCATCGTTGCTGGGTGGCTCATACTCAACCCCTGTGTCCGGGTTGATCCTGGGTACTTCCGGATCGTCGATGTCATCAAATAACCGGAACAGGTTCAGTGCCCCAACAGTCATTTCATTTTCTTCAGCTTCTCGCACTGCCAGTGGCAGGGTTGCAGGAGTGACAGACAATGAGGAAGGCCACAACTCGTAACCGCCAAATTCAAAACCAATGACGCCGGTGGCGTCAAAGTGTGAACCTGCCGGGATCAGTTCATTGGCCAGGCCGAGCTTGTCGGGATCGAGTTCAAATACCTCCGGGTTTCCATCCCATTCTGGTAGTCCCGCAATACCCGGGAATTCGATACCTGGTTCACGGTAGGTGCGTTCGGGTGCTGCAGTGATATGTACTTCGGCAACAGGATCTGAGCCAAAACGCTGGTTTGGACCGGTAACAGAACCACCGGTAATTTCAACCAGCATGCCTTCATAGCACTCGAATTCAATTGCACAAGACGGGGTTTCCGGATCAGGTGAAGGAACGGTTGCGTCAAACACAACTGCTGCCGGTAGGGTTCCGCTCCCATCAACAGCAACCGAGGTGGCCGCGATCTCTGTAAAGCCGAAGAACTCTTGGATTTCACCATTGACATCTACCAGGTCACCGACTGCGACAGCTGGTGCTGCACCGGTAAACACGAAGATACCGTCAGATGTATCAATATCGCCGTCGCTCCGAGCCTCAACGGACTGCATAAAGAATCCATCAGCAGCCAAAGCAGTTACAACATCATCATTGGTCAGTACCTGGTTACCATTGAATGGGCTCGAAGCACCTGATCCCTGAATTTCCCAAATGTCGAGTTCGAGTAGTGCAGGTGGCGGATTGCCCTCAGTGACTACCAGGTTCTGGAATGCGATGGCCTCTGAACCACCATTCATTACTGCAGTCAGTGTGACTGTCAGTACTGAACCCTCACCCGCAATCGGTGTGCTGAAGGTGGCAAGGTCATTTGTCAGGACCCTACCTTGCATGAGCATCGGGTCATTCAGGGTATATTCGGCACCACCCTCCATGGTGTAGGTATGGCTGCCGGATTCGTCTACCGTACTGGAAAAAGCCGTCAATGTTGCTGCACCGTCTACGCTGTAACTCCATTCAAAATAGTCGCTGGATTCGAAGTCTCCCATTGCACCCATATCGATGGAGAGACCAAGACCACTAACGCCGCTGACATCAAATTCCCAGGTTGCGCTCACCGGTCCGCTGTTCTCGGGGTTTTCAGTATCGGTCGCTCCGAAAAATACTTCGGTATTGCCATCCTTGATGATGCCGAGGGAATCGCCCGGGAATATGACCAGGCTGTCATCCATCACTGAAAAAGGAATGGTTCCGGATACACCGCGCTGATACTTCTGAAAACCGTCGCCGGGTGAACCAAAAGCTTCAAAAAACGGGTTGTAAAAACTGTTCAGGTTCAGACTGGTAGTGTTCACCATGTCGTATGCGATTCCAGGTGGTGGCGGTGCATTGTTTTCGGTAATAACCAGGTTCTGGAAGGCAAAACTCTCACTGCCGCCATCGGTTTGTATGGTGAGTGTGATGGTCAGTTCCGAGCCTGTACCGATTAGTGATGCAGTGAAAGGTGCCAGGTCATTGGTCAGGGTTACACCATTAACCTGCATCGGGTCATTCAAGGTAAAGGAACCACCACCTTCCAGGGTGTAAGTATTATCAATGGATTCATCTACGATGGCGGTAAAGGCTGTTTGAACAGGTCCGCCGTCAATGCTGTAGGTCCACTCGGCGGTGTCACTTGTTTCAAAATCACCCATTGCACCCATGTCGATCGACAAGTCCAGGTTACTGGCGCCGCTGATATCAAATACCCAGGTTGCGCTTACCGGTCCACTGTTGTCACCATTTTGGGTATCGGTTGCCCCGAAAAAGACATCGGTATTGCCTTCCTTGATGATGCCAAGGGAATCGGCGGGAAAAATGGACAGGCTGTCATCCATCACTGAAAAAGGAATGGAACTGGATACACCACGCTGATACTTCTGAAATCCGTCACCGGCAGAGGTAAATGCACCATCAAACGGGTTGGTAAAGCTGATCAGGTTCTGATCGGCGCTGCCAACCATGTCGTAAGCAACAATGTCGGCAATGGCACTCTGTGACATCAGTAGTGTCAAGACAGAAAGCAATGTCAATTTGGCAGCCCTGTGTTTAAGCCAGGTTAAATTTAAAAGGTTGCTGTCTTTTCTGCGGTGTAGGAGTTGTTGCATTTTATATCCCCTGAAATGGTGGTTATAAGTCTGCCGAGCCTGAAAAGCGACGTTGTTTGAGCGTAGGCCAAACATGATTTCTCAAAATTTTCCAGTGGACAACGGCTGAAGCTGATGTACGAGTTTACCGCAAACTTGTGTGCGACAACATCATCATAAGATGAATTTATGATGACGGTATGACACTCGTAGATCAGGGGTGCGTTAGGCCTGTTCGAGTTTCGCTCGCCTACTACCCGGGAAACTCGGTTACATCCGGGGGCGCAGTTAATTGCTATGTGCCCGCGTCTTTCCATTGATCAGTAAACACGGTTTCCCTGCAGGAAGGAATAGAGTGACTATACTGTAGTTACTCGCTGCATCTAAACTGCTTCGTATAATTTCAAAATGAAGGTTGTGTAAGGCCCGTGTGGCAACCAACCATGTTTTTTTAAGGAGATGAACTTGAAGACTATTAACAGGTATACCCGCCTTGTGACTGGATTGACCGTGATATTGACCGTTTTATTTCTTACGGGCGCTTATGCAGATGACGATGAATCCGGTCTCAATGCCGAAGCAATGGCTGAACTTCAGGATGCGGGTGTTGATAAGTACCTTGGAACGTCTCAGTCGGTCGCAAGTGACTACGGTGAATGGACAAAGCATGAGTTTAACCCCAATTATGTCCCTGATGCGTCTTACCCCGTGGGCTTACGCCCGGATGGCCCGGTTTGTATTGCAGGCACCAACTACTCGGTTTTCACAAGAGAAGGTGATCGCAAAAAATTATTGATCTTCCTTCAGGGCGGTGGAGCCTGTTGGCAGGGTTTCTACAACTGCAACATCCTCGGTGACGTCCAGTCACCACCTGCGAACGGCCCGTACCCGGGCGTTTTTGACCCAAATTCGCCGGATAACCCGTTTGCGGATCACTCGGTGGTTTACATGCCGTACTGTGATGGTTCTACCTTTGGCGGTGACAACGACGTTAACGATGCGAATTTTCCATTTGCTCCGACCCGCCATCATCGTGGTCTTCGCAATGTGAGCGCCGGAATGGATGTCGCGGCAGATATGTTCCCGGATGCCAAGCAGATAACGGTCATGGGCCATAGTGCCGGTGGTGTTGGCGTTGCCGCCTTCACACCGTTCCTTGCTCGTTTCGTGTTCGGCAACAACACCAAGCTCACGGTCTACAACGATGCCGGACCGATTGCGGTCAATCTGGGTACACCTCCAGGGGCGGGTGGCCCTGATATCCCCTGGCTTTCCGTATTTGCCCGTCAAAACGACTGGCAATTTCAGCAGTTTTATCCCCAGAGCTGTATAGATGATGGCCGCTGCAATGCCTTTGGCCAGCAAACAGGGATAATTGACTGGAGGCTTGAAAACGACACGACTATCCGTGAAGGCTTTTACGAGACTGACTCGGACGGGACAAACCGGTTTTTTGCACAGGGCGACGGAACCTTGATGGACCCTCAGGTTTACCGTGACCTGATCCTGACCGAGCACGGTGCGCTAAACGAGGCATACCCGAGACGTTACAAGCGTTTCATCGTCAGCGGTGATGATACGCATGGCGCCGTCCAGGTTACTGCTTCGACACCCAACTTCCCGACCCAGCCATTTTTGTTCTATACCCAGCAGGCGAATGGCACGATGCTGACGGAGTGGGCCACGGAATTTATTCGTATTGGGGCACGACAATCGAAATTTGGCTGGAAAGATATTGTCGAGGATTATGTTCCAGTATCGAACCCGTAGGAGCATCAGCGTTATAATTATTTAGTGCCTCATCCCAGGGGGTTTCCGGCGTTTCGATCAGGCTGAAAATGAATGGAATGGCATGCGAGTTAATTTCCACTAGTTTACTGAAAAGACTAGAATGGGCCATTCCATCATCATTGAGAAAATCTTGAAAAAATCCCGCTTTCTGACAATTTGGCTGTTTATCGCGATGTCGTTTTTCCAGTCGCCATTTCTCACCGCACAGGAGAGGACTGCGCCAGGCGTCATCGTTGCGCAGGTCGAAACCAGGTCCTTTCCGCTATCGGCCGAGGCTTTGGGTAATGCACGGGCCAATGAATCGGTCGATATCCGTCCCAAGATTACTGCAACCTTGACTGAAATTCTGTTTAAAGAAGGCCAGGAGGTTGAGGCCGGTGATGTACTGGTCAAACTGGATAATCTGGAGCAGGTCGCCGATCTCGCTGCAGCCCAGGCGGCCCTGGTTGATTCGGAGGCGAGCTACAATCGCTCTAGCGAATTATTTAAATCCAACGTCGTTGCCAAATCACAGCTACTGCAGGATGAAGCAAAGAAAATTGCAGATGAAGCCATGGTTTCAGTGACGCAGAAGCGTTTGGACGATACGATCGTCCGCGCACCATTCGCAGGCCGTATCGGTTTAAGAAGAGTGTCTCTCGGTAGCCTGGTGGGGCCGGGCACAGTGATAACGACACTCGATGATACCCACGTTATCAAGATTGATTTTGATCTTCCGGAAATATACCTGTCACGGCTTGAACCGGGTCTGAAGGTGTTGGCGCAAAGTGCGGCTTATCCGGACCAGGCGTTTTCTGGTGAAGTGTCCAGTGTAGATACCCGGGTAGACCCGGTCAGCCGGACCGTGCGGGTTCGTTCCGTGATGCAAAACCCCAAGGGACATTTAAGACCCGGTATGTTTCTGACCGTCAAGCTATTGAATGACAGTGTTGAAGCTTTGGTCATTCCTGAACGTGCCCTGATTCCTGAGCGCAGCGTCCAGTATGTTTACGTGGTGGGCGACAACCAGCTTGTAGAAAAACGTACCGTACAAATCGGCAGAAGACGTCCAGGTGAGGTTGAAATTGTATCCGGTCTTTCTGCAGGTGAGATGGTGATTGTTGATGGCACCCAGAAGGCGCGTGAAGGGCAGGCGGTGAGTATCATTAGAACGGAAACCAAGCGGGATTCAGACCAGTCATGATGATCTCTGATTACTCGGTCCGCAGACCGGTTTTTGCCAGTGTGGTGTCCATGTTACTGGTTATTCTCGGCCTGGCGTCCATGATGAGTTTGCCTGTTCGCCAGTATCCGGATGTTGATGCGCCTGTTGTATCCATTGACACACGATATCGCGGCGCGTCCGCCGAGGTTGTGGAAACCAAGGTGACCCAGGTCATCGAGGACCGTATCGCCGGTATCGAAGGTATTGTAAAACTGACCTCGGACAGCCGGGACGAACGCTCCGATATCCGTGTTGAATTCACGCTGGACCGCGATGTCGAGGCAGCAGCCAACGACATTCGCGACCGCATTTCCAGGGTGGTCAACCAGTTGCCCAACGAGGCCGACCCCCCTGAAATCGCCAAGGTCGACTCGAGAAACCGGCCGGTCATGTATCTGAACCTGACTTCGGACAGGATGAGTGGACTGGAAATTACCGATTATGCAGACCGTTACCTGGTAGACCGTTTTTCCACGGTGCCGGGAGTCGCCCGGGTCCAGATCTCAGGTGCACGCAGATATGCGATGAGGATCTGGCTCGATCGTGAGTCACTGGCTGCGCGTGGCCTGGCAGTGTCGGACGTGGAGAGCGCCCTGCGCTCAGAAAACATTGAGCTGCCGGCCGGTCGCCTGGAGTCGGAGACCCGTGAATTCACCCTGCGCACCGATACCGGGTTTAATACTGAGGAAGATTTCAGAAACCTGGTGATTGGCCGTGGACAGGATTCTCAGATCGTCCGCCTTGGTGAGGTGGCTGATGTTCGCATTGGCGCGGAAAATGACCGCAACGTGGCGCGTGCAAATGGTGTGCCGGCGGTCTCACTGGCGATGGTGCAATTGTCCAAGGCTAACAGCGTCATGGTTTCCCGTGCCATTCGCGCCGAGATGGCAGCGGTTGCGCCCGAATTACCGGAAGGCATGAAACTGCAGGTCAATTATGACCGGGCCGAATTTATCGAAGCCTCGATGAACGAGGTTTACAAGGCCCTCGCAGTATCCCTGACCCTGGTCTTGATCATTATCTATGTGTTCCTTGGCTCGATGGTCGCCACGCTTATCCCCGCGGTGGTCGTGCCGGTATCCATTATTGCGACATTCACGGTCATGGCGGCGATGGGGTATACCATCAATGTATTAACCTTGCTTGGCCTGGTTTTAGCTATCGGTCTCGTCGTGGATGACGCCATCGTGGTGCTGGAGAACATTTTTCGGCGTATCGAAGAAGGTCAGAAACCTTTGCTCGCTGCAATTGACGGCGCCAAGGAAATCGGTTTTGCCGTTATCGCTACGACGCTGGTACTGGTTGCCGTGTTTGTGCCGTTATCGTTTATCGAAGGGGATGTTGGCCGCCTGTTCCGGGAGTTTGGCATTACCCTGGCCGCTGCTGTGCTGTTTTCCAGCCTGGTGGCGCTGACGCTGACGCCAATGCTGAGTTCCAAGTTGCTAAAAGGCAGGAAACTGAGAACGGGGTTTACTGGCTTGGTCGATGGGTTTTTTAACCTGTTGTCACGGCAATACAGGTACGTGCTTGGAAAAGTCATACAGAAGCCCTGGCTTGTAATGATCGCCGTATTGCTGGTGTCGGCCGCAACGGTCATACAGATGGAGCGACTGCCGGCCGAGTATGCGCCGAGCGAGGATCGCGGGGCATTTTTCATCTCGCTCAGGGCACCGGAAGGTGCCACCCTGGAATATACAGATCGCAGCACCAGCGAGATGGAACGCGTGATCATGACAAAAACAGGTGAAGGTCAACCTATTAAACGCTTCCTGACACGACTGCCCGGTGGCTGGGGTAGTTCGTCGATGAACAGTGGCACCATTATCGTGTTGCTGGAGCACTGGGATATACGCACGGAACGGGATGCCGACATCGCTCGTTGGGTTTCCAAAGAGGCGGCGGATATTCCCGAGGCAAGGGTATTCGCCCGTACGCCCAGGGCGCTGGGAATACGCGGCGACGGCAGTCCGCTGGAACTGGTGCTCGGCGGACCCGACTACGATCAATTGAAACAATGGCGTGACGAGCTCGTAACAGCAATGGAAGCCATGCCCGAACTGGTCCAGGTTGACAGCGATTTTCAGGAAACGAAGCCACAGATGAAAATCAGCGTCGACCGTGACAGGGCAGCCGCGCTGGGTGTTTCGCTTTCCAATGTTGGCCGTACACTTGAAACCATGCTGGGCTCGCGGATCGTGACCACCTATGTCGATCGTGGTCGCGAATACAACGTGATCCTGATGGGGGAAGACGAAGCTCGTTCGTCCACTGATGACCTGACAAACCTGTATGTTCGTTCTTCGTTGAATAATGCCCTGGTGCCCTTATCCAACCTGGTCAAGATTACCGAACAGGCCGCCCCGCCCGAGTTGCGCCGCTTTGACCGGATGCGCTCCATCACCGTTTCTGCCGGTCTGGCAGACGGGGTCAAATTGGGTGAGGCGATCGATAAGCTGTATGAGACCGCCCAGACGACACTGCCTTCCAGCGCACGTCTGAGTTGGGATGGTGAGAGTAAGGAGTTCCTCGACTCGGGTAGTTCCCTATACATAACATTTGGTTTGGCACTGCTGATTGTTTTCCTGGTGCTGGCCGCCCAGTTTGAGAGTTTTATCAATCCGCTGATCATCATGGTCACGGTACCCCTGGCCCTGATGGGTGCGGTCCTGGGGCTTTGGGTCTATGCCAGCTCGATAAACGTGTTCAGCCAGATCGGTGTGATTCTGCTGGTGGGTCTTTCTGCCAAAAATGGTGTCTTGATCGTTGAGTTTGCCAACCAGTTGCGGGATCGGGGAATCGAGTTCCGCAGTGCCGTTGTCGATGCCGCCGGTGTACGCTTACGCCCTATCCTGATGACAAGCGCAGCCACGACTTTCGGCGCACTACCGCTTTTGCTGGCGAGTGGTGCGGGAGCCGAATCCAGGCAACCCATCGGAATCGTGATTGTTTTTGGTGTCACTATTTCTGCGGTATTGACACTGTTCGTCGTGCCTGCGCTATATGTGCTGTTTGCAAGACGAACACACTCTCCCCAACACATGTCTTTGATGATTGAAAAGCTGCGTCAGGGTATAACCGCTAATGTCCCGGATGAGACAGCCAAAGATACAAAGGGAAAACAAGCTTGAGACGGGTTTCGGGCGACAATCGGTGTTGCCTGATTCACAACCTGTTCAGGAATCTGGCATTATACTAGGCAGAATTATTGCCGCCTGTCAGGGAACACCAATCAGCTTGAAGCGTAAGAGTTTGAAACAGTTGTTCACATATTTTGTCGCATTGCCGGCCATGTTGACGGTTATCCTTGCATGGACGGATACCGATGAATCCGTGGCACAGTTGAGAATTGACTATGCGGCATTCAGCGCTGCCGAAGATGATTACCGCGCCCAGCGGGAGTTTAACGGGCTAAGCGGTGCAGAGGCCACCGACTACGCGGCCTATGTCGCCAGCTTGCAGCGACGTGTGTTTGAAGGATGCCGGGCCGTACGTAATTCAGGTGCCACAGCGCCGGAAGATGTGCCATGCCCGGTATTCATTCCAACGGAGGCCAAATCGGCCGACATCGCCCTGCAGGCCGAGCGGACCGCCGAAGAGCAGGTGGCCGCACTGGATGAAATGTTGATGGCCGGACTGGGTGAGTACGATGAAAGACTGCTCAGGGAACAGGAACGGATTAAAGCGGCAACACCCAATACCAATTCAGATTCCGGTGGTGGTGCTGGCGGCGACGGCGACGGCGGCGGTGGCGGTGGCGAAAGTGGCGGTGGTGAGCAAGGTGAGGGCGGCAGAGACTCAGACACAGAGGCCAACGGCCAGGGCGGTATGGCAGGCAATAGCCAGGAAACCGGCACAACCGGTGGTCAGCGTGAAGGCGGAGCGGTCGACAATAGCGGGCGCTCAGGTGAAGGTGGCTCCGAGAGTGAGCAACCACCCGATGTCGGAGATGGTAGCGATGATGATGTCGTTGCACGTCAATTGCGCGAAGCTGCCGAAAAGGAAACAGACCCCGAGTTGAAAGAAAAGCTATGGGAAGAGTATCGTCGTTATAAAAGAGGGACCAACTGAGTCGTTTTCAATGAAAAAGGTTTTAATCTTAATAACGGTTTTATCCTTGTTGTTGCAGGCTGCCTGCAGCACTACCTCGGGTGGGCGACGCAATATTGAAGAGTCTGTGGTTGTTGATAAATCACTGACGGAAATACCCGAAAGCCGTTTGCTCAATGCTTCCATCGAGGTGTTTGACCCGGGTGTCCTGCCCGAGGGTGAGAAAGAGGCCAATGGACTGTCAATGGATATCCGCCACGCGGAAGCCCGCTACATGCCCGAAACCTTACGTACGACCATGGAGAAGACCGGTTACTGGGGTGCTGTGCGTGTGGTGCCCAAGGGTATAAAAAGCGGAGAGTTATTGGTGTCAGGGACTATTCTTGAGTCCAATGGGCTTCAGCTCGACCTTCAAATTAACGCCAGTGATGCAAGTGGACGTACCTGGTTCACCCGGGAATACCGAGGTGGCGTGGAAGCCGCCTATTACCAATCCATTAGTTTCTACGGCGAGGTTTTTCAACCGCTCTACAACACGATTGCAAACGATCTTGCCAGCTTCCTGAAACAGCTAAGTGATGATGATATCACCAGTATTCGCCGTATCGCAGAATTGCGCTTTGCGGCCGATATTGCGCCAGATGCGTTCGACAGTTATCTTGAGCTCGATGAGACGGGTGAGTTTAATGTTGTTCACTTACCCAGTACCGACGACCCGATGTATGGCCGTGTACAGGCGATCCAGGAGCGCGACCTGATGATGGTCGATACGCTGAATGGGCATTTTGATAATTTTCATCGTGAAATGCAGCAACCGTATACGGAATGGCGCAGGGCCCGCAGCGATGAAGCCGAAAAACAAAAGGAATTGGAAAAAGCCGCGTTAAACCGGACCCTGCTGGGTGTTGCGTCAATCGTCGGGGCAATTTTTGTCGGTGTGGCAGCACCTGAATACAATGCCGGTCTGGATACCTTGAGTGATGTCATGGTGCTGGGTGGTGCGGCAGCCATCAAATCCGGTATGGATAAACGTTCGGAAGCCGCCATTCATCGCGAGTCGATTGAAGAGCTGGGCGTTTCATTTTCATCGGAGGCCCGGCCACTCGTCGTTCAGGTGGAAGGTGAAACCGTCAGGCTGACCGGTTCAGCGGAGGCTCAATATGAGCAATGGCGCGAACTGATGCGGCAAATTTATGCCAGCGAGACCGGTCTGACCGGATCGCTTGACTGAGCCTGGCCATGTCACCTGATGAGCGACCCTCAGCAGGCGCCCCGGGGCCTGGATTACAGCCGCCCGGTCTCCATCCGCACTCCATTGAAAAACAACAGGGTAGCCAGCGGTTAATCTGGATTGCCCTCGCAGGGGTCGTTCTCCTCGGTCTCGGTGTGCTGTTTGTATTGCCAAAACTGGTTTCCGGCTCCGCAGAAAACGAACAGTTTGCGGAAATAAAACCGACGTCAACATTACCGGAAACGCCTGTCATTCAGAATACGTCAAGCTCACGGGCTGATGCCGAAAAGGCCTTGCAGGAATTTTTGCGTACGCGTGCTCGCCTCGAACTGGCCAACGTCATGGTCTGGGGTGAACCGGAGTGGAGCCAGGTCGTCGCGGACGCGGACCGGGGGAATGATCTATTCACCCAGCGTCAGTTTGCCATGGCCGCAGAGGTTTTGACAAAGGCCACACAAACCTTGCTCACACTTGAATCCGGGCGCGATCAACGTCTTGCCAGTGCGCTCGATGACGGTTGGCAGGCCTTACAGGCCAACGATAGTGTTTCGGCTGCCGGTTTCTTTGAAATGGCAAAAGCAATTGATGCGGGGAGTCTCGAAGCGCTTGAAGGCCTCGAACGCGCCCGGGTCCGGCCGGAGTTGTTGCAGCTGATGAGCGCTGGCGAAATGGCTGTTTCCAACGATGACCTGAACAATGCGCGGGCCGCTTATCTCGAAGCGGTAGCGCTGGATGGTGCCTATGAGCCGGCACAGATCGCCCTGCAGTCCGTCAATGAAGAACTTGATGACAGGGCATTCAGGGATGCCATGAGTCGTGCAATCACTGCGCTGGAAGCAGAGCAGATACACGCAGCAGAAACGGCCTTGAGCGAGGCTGCCAGCCTGAAGCCCGATGCACAGGTAGTGCGCAATACCCGGATTGAAGTGGCTCAAACCAGGCAGAGGTTATGGCTGGAAAGTCAACGCAAGGCAGCTGCAAGGGCCGTCAGTGGTGAAGACTGGTCCGCAGCGCTTGCGATTTATCGAACGGTCCTGGCGAGCGCGCCCCAGGCTGGTTTTGCGCGGCGGGGCCTGGAACTTGCCGAAGACCGTGAACGGTTACATCAACAACTCGACCACTACCTTGAGGCCCCGACCCGGGTGTATTCTGAGCAACCCCGCGCTAATGCTGAAGAACTGCTGAAATCGGCGGCTAACCCACCCGCAGGTGAAAAACGTCTTGCTGATAAAATCCGCCGTTTGCAGGTATTGATTCAAGAGGCAGAAACACCCAGGGCAGTCACTTTGAAATCCGATGGTCTGACCACCGTGAAGATTTATCATGTCGGGGACCTGGGTCAATTTACCAGTCACCAGCTGGAGTTACGTCCGGGAACCTACACGGTGGTTGGTTCCAGACCCGGCTACCGTGATGTTCGACAGACTTTGACGGTGACACCCGGGACTCAGCAACAGGCGTTGGATATACGCTGCGAGGAGCCGGTTTGAAGCGGCTTGTCTTTATCTATGGTGACAACGGCAGACGGCGTGTCACTGAAACGGATTTCCCATTAAGCGTTGGCGGAAGCGGGGCGGACATTGTCTTGTTGGAGGGTATGGCGGATACCGTTGTAGCCCATATTGCCCTGTCGAGCGGCCATGCTTATGTGCAACCGACCGGTCAGGATAACGAACTGTTCCACAACCATGAATATATCCAACAGTCTGCCTGGCTGAAATCCGGTGACCGGGTTCAATGGGGCGACCGGGTGCTGTGTTGGGATGTGAAAGGCGACCAGGTGTTTGTCAAGGTCAGTCATGTTGACCTATTGCAGGAGCTTCAAGCGCCTGCTGAGCCGCCACCCGGGGATGACTCGGAAGCAGATGCCGAGATCATGCCGATCGTGCCTGTGCCGGTCACACCTGCAAAAAGCCGCCGGTTTCGCTACCTTCTTATCGGATTGTTCAGCCTGTTGTCGCTGATTGCCCTGTTTGTATTGTTTGCCACCCCGTTGGCAGTCAATGTCAGTCCCGAACCCGAAGAATTGTCGGTCTCCGGTTTTCCACCACCCGTGTCATTTGGTAAGAAAAAACTGGTTGTACCGGGGAGTTACAAGGTAAAAGCCTCACGTCAGGGCTACCATTCTCTGGAACAGGACATTGAAGTGTCATCCGGTGGTTTCCAGTCCTTTGACTTTGAATTGCAGGAACTGCCGGGCAGGCTACAAATACTGGTTGACCCCGTGGTGCCGGTCAGCGTGATGATTGGCGAAGTTGAACTTGAGGTGGATCCGGATAATATCGTTTTGCTGGAACGCGGTCTGCAACAAATAACGATAGAAACTGACCGCTACCTGCCGGAAACCAGGGAGGTCGATATCAGCGGATTTGGTGCACAACAGGAAATGACCATTCCGCTTCGTCCTGCATGGTCCGAGGTTCAACTGGACAGTGAACCTGCCGGGGCTACGGTTTCGGTTGATGGTGAGGTGTTAGGTATGACGCCGATGCAGGCCGAAATTATGCAGGGTCTGCGTAACGTGAAATTGTCGCTGGCAGGTTATAAACCAGCGCTGCTGGCAGCGGAGTTTGTAGCAGGAACCAACGATCAGGCCTGATGTGTTCAAGCTGGTGCCCAATGATGGCAGGCTGGTCCTGGTGACGAAACCGGAAGGCGTGACGGTGAGTGTTGATGGTAACTTTATCGGTAGTACCCCGGTGACCATGGACCTGGCGTCGGGAGTCACCCATCAACTACGGCTCAGCCGGCCCGGTTACAAGCTGGCTGAGCAAAAACTCAGTCTCGAAGCTGATGAAGAACGACAACTGGTGGTGGAAATGCGCCCCGAATACGGCGTTGTTTTTGCAAGCTCGGTACCCGCGGATGCCACATTGACCCTGGATGGAAAGCCGGCGGGCAGCGGCACCCAGCGTTTGCGCCTGACGACCAGGCAACACGAACTGACCTTCAGTAAGCCGGGTTACCTGTCTCAAACGGTCCGGGTTACACCACGTGTTGATACCAGCCAGACTGTCGATATCAAGCTCAAGACCCAATCGCAGGCTAAAGCTGATGCACGACCGGACCTGTTGAAAACGGCAGGCGGGCAGGACATGCGTTTACTGGAACCCATTAGCAGTTTCGAGATGGGAGCCTCGCGCCGCGAGGCCGGTCGACGGGCCAATGAAAGCCAGCGCCTGGTTGAGATTACCCGGCCGTTTTACCTGTCGGTCAACGAGGTTACGAATGCCGAGTATCGCCTGTTCAAGAGCCAGCACAACTCAGGCTCTGCAGAGGGCATGTCACTCAATAATGCCGGCCATCCGGTCGTTAATGTCAGCTGGGATGACGCAGCACGTTATTGCAACTGGCTAAGTGAAAAGGACAACCTAAAGCCTGCGTATACGGAGCAGGATGGCCGTATGCAACTGCTTGCCAAACCGGGTACGGGTTATCGTTTGCCCACCGAGGCGGAATGGGTGTATGCGGCCCGGATAGCCGGCCGCAGTGATGCAGCACGTTATTCCTGGGGCGATGGTTACCCACCCACAACCGTCACCGGTAATTTTGCGGATGCACAGATTGCTGACACGCTGGCCAATGTGGTGGCGGGCTATAATGATGGCTATCGGGCGTCAGCACCGGTGGGTAGTTTCAGCGCTCAATCAGATGGTTTTAATGACCTGGGAGGCAACGTGTCAGAATGGATCAACGATTTTTACGCGGTCTATCCCGGTCAGGCCGGTCGACTGGTTAAAGATCCGATGGGGCCTGCCAGTGGTGACCACCATGTCGTACGCGGCTCAAGCTGGCGTGACGGCAGTATCACCGAATTACGGCTAAGCTATCGCGACTATAGCCGCGGACCGCGTGATAACCTTGGATTCAGGATTGCACGCTATGCGGATGAATAAACGAAAAGCTCATCGACTGATCTTTGTATTGTTTCTACTGATTTTTTCTGTGCTCGTGCTGGCGCAGGGCACTGAGAAACAGGAACCTGCTTCTGTCCAGGGTACAGCTGGCACTGATGAGCCCGCTGAGACATCGCCCCAGACTGGTGATGGCCAACAACAACCGGAAGGCGATACTGCTGCCGGGTCTGGCGCTGCTGTCACGCCCATCAAGGAATTCAAACCCACTGAACAGATAGAGGCCGACAGCGCCGTGTCGTTCCCGATCGATATATAAGCGAAAGCACATGAAAAAGACCTTACCGACAGAACTTATCTACAATATTTTTTCGCTGCTGATCGCGTTTATCCTCGTGCACAGTATTTACGTCACCGTGGTACGACCCCAGGCGGATGCATTTCTTGAACAGGAAGCAGCGAAGGTGCTGGCCAATAGCGACTACACACCTGAGCGTTCCTTCTTCGTGGTCATCAAGGATTACGAACAGGAAACCTGTTTTGTGTTGATGCTGTGGGCATTTGCCATTCTCGGTTACAAGGGTCGTGACGCTTACCGGCAGCAGAAGCTTCTTGAGCAGGATCTGTTACAACTGCCGGGCAGCCTGCCCATCGGACCCGAGGACACACGCGATATTGCAAAACGCATCGCGTCATTACCCGGCCATTTGCACGACTGGTTCCTGCCACGCGCACTATTGACGGCCATTGAACGTTTTGGCGCAACACGCAATGTACAGGATGTATCGACCGCCGCCCGCGCGATTTGCGAATCGGAGGGCGAACGGATGGAGACCGAGCTTTCGATCATCCGCTATATTGCCTGGGCTATCCCCTCGGTGGGGTTTATCGGTACCGTGCGCGGTATCGGTGATGCCCTCGGCCAGGCGCACCGTGCGGTAGAAGGCGATATCACCGGTGTGACCTCGAGTCTTGGTGTGGCCTTTAACTCGACCTTCATCGCGTTGGTTATCAGCATCGTGTTGATGTTTTTTGTACACCAGGTACAGTTGATGCAGGAACGGCTGGTGCTGGATAGTGAGCGCTATGTCGACAGCTGGTTGATCCGCCGTCTGAAGAGCTGATTCCACTCAAATGGCCCGCCGTAAAGTCTCACCGTTCTCGCTCTCCTTCCTCGATATCATGTTTTGCGGTTTCGGTGCCGTGGTTTTATTGGTGCTGGTTCTGAATCACGATACGGTCAAATCCCGCAACGAAGTATTTACCGATCTTCGGGCTGAAGCGGTGCGTCTCGAAAAAGAGGTTCTGGTGGGTGAAAAAGACCTGGTTGAGGCGCGTAACAGTCTCAAGGCGACCGAATCTGAAATTGTCCTGATGCAGGGACAATCAGCGAGGGTGATCGATACGATCCAGGAACTGGAAATAGAGATCGCCCGGATGTCGAATGAGACCCTGGCCAGCCGTGAACATGTCAACCAGTTGAGCACCGATCTGCAATCACTCGATGAAGTGCAAAAACGCCTGGGGGCAGCGGTTGAAGCTGATCGTGATGCCGGTGAAAAAGTACGTGAGTTCAAGGGAGAGGGCGACCGTCAATACCTGACCGGTCTGAAGATGGGCGGGAAACGTGTCCTGATCCTGGTGGATGCATCGGCCAGTATGCTCGATGAGACCATTGTCAATATCATCCGCCGCAGAAACCTGAACGCGGCCAGTCGTATCAGTGCGCCAAAGTGGCAGCGAACCCTGAAAACCACGGATTGGCTGGTCAGTAATCTGCCTGGTAATACAAAATTTCAGCTGTACAGCTTTAATACCCGTGCCAATGCTACATTATCCGGCACCGATGGAACCTGGCTGGAGACATCCAAACGTACGGATGTGGATGGCGCCATTACTGCTCTATACCAGGTTGCTCCGGAGGGTGGTACCAGTCTTTATCATGCATTCTCCGCTGCCATGGCGATGTCACCTCCGCCCGATAATATCCTGTTGATCACAGACGGTCTGCCCACGCAAGGCCGTGACAAGCCCAAGTCGACAACCGTATCAGCCGATAAGCGCCTGGATCATTTCGAGAAAGCGGCCAAGGTGCTCAATGGCAAGATTCCGGTCAATACCATTCTTTTACCGATGGAAGGAGATGCCTGGGCCGCTGCCGCATTCTGGGCGTTGGCGATCAATAGCGAGGGCTCATTCATGACACCGTCGAGGGACTGGCCATGAGCAGACGCCGCCGCGATGTCGATATCTTCAATATGTCCTTTCTGGATGTCGTGTCCTGCGGTTTTGGCGCCATTATCCTGCTGCTGGTGATTATCCAGATTTCTGAGCCGCAGGGTGATAGAGCAACTGGCGGTGGACCTCACCGGCCTGGTGCAACGTCTTGAGCAGGAAATCTTTGAAATCCGTGGTGAGACCACCGTGTTGAACCGTGACCTGACAGAAAAACAGGAGCAACTCTCTCAACACCGCGAGAAACTGGCACGTCTCAAGGGTGACCTTTCAAAGGTTCGTGGTGAGCATCATGCGACCGAGAATGAGCTCGAGACGCAAAGCATTATCGCGAAACAACTGGCGATCGCACAACAAGAGCTCAGTGATGAGGTCAAACGTCTGAATGGCTTGAATGTCCGGCGGGCACCGGACGCCCCTATCGGTGGTGTGCCGGTCGATAGCGAATACATATTGTTTATTATCGATACCTCCGGTTCCATGGGGCAGGGCGCCTGGGGTTTGGTGCTGAAAAAAGTGCGTGAAATCCTGGCGATTTACCCGCGGGTCAAGGGCATCCAGGTGATGAATGACATGGGCGATTACATGTATTCCTCTTATAAAGGCACGTGGATTCCGGATACGCCAGCCCGGCGTGCGGCCATCATCAGCCGCTTATCCGGATGGTTTCCATTTTCCAATTCGAGCCCGGTAGAAGGTATTGAGGCGGCGATCCGGCGGTTTCATACCAAGGATAAAAAGATCAGTCTATACGTCCTCGGAGATGACTTCGCGAGCGGGTCTATCCAGACCGTCATTGATACAGTTGACCGGCTTAACAGTGCTGACAAATCGGGTAACAGAAGGGTGCGTATCCATACCGTTGGTTTTCCGGTCCAGTTTACAGGCAATCGCCTGTCCATCAATGCCGTACGCTATGCGGCATTGATGCGAAAACTGGCTGAAGACAATGGTGGTAGCTTTGTGGGGCTGAACAGTACACGTCCGTAAAACCTGGGGTCAGAGCACTGCTAATTGGTGCTAATTGGGGTCAGAGTAAAAACTCCTTACAGGGAGTTGGAATTCTTAAACACTGTTTTCAAGAGTTTTTACTCTGACCCCAATTAGCATGACCCCAATTAGCAGACGCTTGGCTTCGACCCCATTGTCTTTTCAGCTCAGGCGTAATGCGGGTAGATCGGTTGATACATAGTTGCCCGGATTTCAGCCATGAGATCTTCAGGCATTTCGCGATCTGCAAGACCTTTTTCGAAGGCAATTGTGGCTACTTCATAGGCGATGGTGGCTGATACTTCGCGAATGCGCGACAGCGGCGGGTAAATGCATCCGCGCTCGAGGTCGTATTTACTGACCTGTTTTGCCAGTGAGTGTGTGGCTGCGAGAAACATTTCATTGGTAACCCTGCGGCTGCGGCTCACGAGTGCGCCCAGGCCAACACCGGGGAAGATGTAGACATTGTTGCCCTGTCCGGGAACAAGCGTCTTGTTGCCAAGCTTGACGGCATCAAAAGGACTGCCACTGGCAAAGATGGCCCGTCCCTTGCTGTAGCGATACGCTTCTTCAGCCGTACATTCGGCTTTCGATGTCGGGTTTGACAAGGCAAATATGATAGGGCGTTTATTAATTTTGGCCATGGTCTCAATGACTTCTTTCGGGAAACTCCCGGGTTGGCCGGAGAGACCCAGGATTGCCGTGGGTTTGAGTGTTTTCACTGCTTCCAGGAAACTGTCGATAGGTTTGATATCCCTGGCATAGCGTTGTTTATGATGCGCGATTGATTCGCGATTGGAAGTCAATAAACCCTGTGTGTCGACAAAACAACACCGTTTACGGGCTTCTTCAACTGGCATACCTTCTTCAACCAGTGCTGCAACAAACGTATCTGCGGTGCCGATACCGGCTTCACCCGCGCCCAGGAATAACAGGCGCTGATCAGCCAGTTTTTCGCCGGTTATGCGCAACGCAGCAATAATGCCGGCCATGGCAACAGCACCGGTCCCCTGTATGTCATCGTTGAAGCAACAGATTTTGTCCCGGTATTTATCCAGCAAACGGAAGGCGTTGGTATTACCGAAATCCTCAAATTGAATCAACACACCCGGAAAGTGTTCCTGGGCAGCCTCGATAAACTCATCGAGCAGCGAATCGAATGCCTCACCACGTTCACGCCGCTGTTCCAGTCCGTTGTATAGCGGGTCATTCAGCAACGCTTCGTTGTTGGTGCCGACATCCAGCATGACCGGCAGGCATTCGGTCGGATGAATACCCGCACAGGCGGTATAGAGTGACAGCTTGCCGATGGGTATACCCATGCCATCTGCGCCCAGGTCACCCAAACCGAGAATTCTCTCACCATCGGTAATAACGATGATCTTGGCGTTTTTATGTGGCCAGTTGTTGAGCATTTCCTTGACATTCCCACGGTCACGTGAGGATACATAGAAGCCCCTCGGTCTGCGGTAAATATGCTGAAATTCCTGGCATGCCGCGCCCACGGTTGGGGTGTAGATCAACGGCATCATTTCTTCAATGTTGTTCATCACCACACGGTAGAACAGGGTCTCGTTACGATCCTGAAGTGAGATCAGGTAGAGGTAACGCGCAAGGTCGGTTGCCTTATCGCGGACATTGCCAAGCACACGCAGTTCCTGTTCAGCGGGGGAGTGAACGCGCGGGGGAAGTAAACCTGTGAGGTTTAAGGCCTTTCGGTCAGCTTCCGTGAAAGCGGTACCCTTGTTTCGTATGGGGTCATGGAGAATCTTTACACCGCGATGCAGTGAAACGCTTTTGTCGTCATTCATGGCTGGTTCCTGTGATTTTAGCAAGCATGGGAATGCTCATAATCTGAATTCGTTAACCTGGCAGGCAGGCGTGGTTGTTCCACTTTGGTAGTGTGAATAATACCACCAAACCCAACTCCGCTGGGTGGATGAGGTACCTGAACACCACCTAATTGATCTGTGTCAATCAAGGTCTTTAAAGATTCATGCCTGGTGAGCTAAGTAATTGAATTTCTGTTAAAATCAATAGCCTTAAGAGACCATTTGTCTTGCGTTTTATTTGCCATAAAAACAGTAACATACATGCCTTTTCATTGGGCGCATCTGATAGGAGTATGCCTGGAATATCTAACATTCGCTGAAATCGAATAGCGCTCATGGATTTCCCAAATCCAGGCAGATTTTCGAGATCTACTGAGCCTTCTAAATGTTTGCGGTTTTGCAATCGCTTCGTACATTAAGGAGACAGTACGAATGACACATCCAGATTTATCAAAGAAAGGTTGGCGGGTCACTTTTGCGGGCACCGGTATCAATCTCGCACTCGGGGTTCTCTACACCTGGTCGGTCATTAAAGCCGCCATTCCCATGGACTGGGGATGGACCGCAGCACAAAAATCTGACCCCTATGCACTGGCCTGTTTTGTGTTCGCCCTCGCCATGATCCCTGCCGGCAGGTTACAGGACAAAATTGGACCCCGCTGGGTGGCCACGATTGGTGGTGTGATGGTTGCGCTGGGTTGTATCATCGCGGGTCTGGCTGGTTCCAGTTATATCGGCTTTGTCGTTGGTTTTGGTATCTTCGGTGGCATTGGTATCGGCTTTGGTTATGCAGCGGCAACACCCGCTGCAGTCAAGTGGTTTCCTGCCTCTCAAACCGGTTTGATCGCTGGTCTGGTTGTGGCCGGCTTTGGCCTGGCATCCGTCTATATTGCACCAACCGCCCAGGCATTGCTGGGTGCTTATGGTGTGTCAAAAACCATGATAATTTTTGGTGTTTCATTCTTTATCATCGTCGTGGGTCTTTCGCAGTTTTTGCGTAATCCGCCTGTCGGTTACCAACCGGTTGATCACAAGGCGGATAGCCGGCCTAAACATTTGGCCTCTTCGAACCCTCCAGTGGAAATGGACTGGCACCAGATGATTCGCACCTCCAATTTCTGGGTTTTCTGGACCATGTATGTCTTTGGTGCCGCTGCCGGGTTGATGGTTATCGGTTCAGCTGCGGGTATGGCCAAGGCAGCCATGGGGCAGTACGCGTTTTTTGCAGTGGCAGTGCTTGCTATCGGTAATGCCGGTGGCCGGATTCTGGCGGGTATTGTGTCCGATAAAATCGGGCGTCAGATGACCCTGTTCTTCGCCTTCATGTTGCAGAGTGTCATGGTGCTGGTTCCCTTGTTCTTCGGAAACTACGCAATAGCCCTGTTGGTCGCGGTTCTGTTGATAGGGGCCTGCTACGGCGCTAACCTGACGCTTTTCCCGGCAGCAACCAAGGATCAATTTGGTTTGAAATCATTTGGTCTCAACTACGGCATCATGTTTACCGCATGGGGTGTGGGTGGTCTCATACTGCCGCGTGTAGCCGGTATGATCAAAGACGTAACCGGCAAGGAAGATATGGCGTTTTATATCGCTTCCGGCCTGATGATTTGCGGCGCCTTGCTGGCCCTGGCAAACAAGGGCAAGACCAGTAGTCAGCCGGGAAGCAAAGACAAACCTGTTCTGCCAAACCGTCACGCAAGGGGAACGTAGACCCGCCCGGGAATGCAGGGTGTGTAAAAGCTTACACACCCTGCAAGACAGGGGATTCTGCCATTCACTCAGAGTCTATACTGATCTGCATGCCGGCCAATTTCATCTGCGCCACTTGTTGATCGATTTCCTCCGGCACCGGATAAACGTCAGCCTCAAGCTTTTCATGAAAATCAACCAGGTAACGTGCGCTCAGGGCTTGCAGGGCAAAACTGGTATCCATGATCTCCGCAGGGTGCCCATCGGCGCAGGCAATATTGACGATGTTGCCATCTCCAATCAGGTACAGCCACTTTCCTGAAGGGGTTTTGTAACCTTGTACCTTGTCACGCATGGGTGATTGTTCAAGCGCAAGCGCCTCTAATGCGTCAACGTTGATCTCATTTCGGAAATGCCCGGCATTTGCTATCAGCACACCATCTTTCATGACATCGAAATGCCTGCCATCGATGGTGTCAGGCACACCGGTGACGGTCAACACAATATCCGCTTCCTTGCAGGCGTCAAGCAGTGGCATGACCCGGTAACCATTCATGGCGGCATCGGCGGCCTTGACGGCATCGATTTCACAGACGATGACCCTGGCGCCCAAGCCGGCTGCTCTCAAGGCGCAGCCACGGCCGCACCAGCCAAAACCTGCAATGGCAATGGTTTTGCCAGCCAGTACCAGGTTGGTGGTTCGCATGACGGCATCCCAGACGGATTGACCGGTGCCATGCACGTTATCGAACAGGTATTTGCAGCGTGCATCATTAATCAGCATCACCGGGAAGTCGAGTTCGTTTGCCAGTGCCCGGGATTTGGCCCGCAATACGCCGGTCGTGGTTTCCTCGCAGGCACCCAGTACCGTTTCAGCCAACTCGCTACGACTGCCATGCAATAGCTCAACGATATCACCTCCATCGTCGATAACCACATGAGGCCGGATATCAAGTGCGAGGCTCATATACCCTTCCATTTCATCCAGGGTCGCTCCGTGCCTGGCATATACGTGCAAACCGAGCGAATCAAGTGCTGCGACCACGTCATCCTTTGTTGAGTCGGGGTTGCTGCCGGTAACGGCAACGGTCGCACCGCCTGCGGCCAGAACCAGTGCCAGGTAAGCGGTTTTTGCCTCCAGGTGTACACAGACCAGTACTCTTTTACCGGCAAAGGGTTGCTGAACCTGAAATTCGCTTTCAAGCTGCCGCAGAATGGGCATATTGCGGCGAACCCAGTCGATTTTTTGTTTGCCTTCGGACGCTTTTTCTGGAGACGCAACAATATTTGGGTGCATGATTGGCATGTTATCTCCGGTATTTTCGGAATCGGTCATTGAGCCGGGCTCTCATTAAAGATGATGAAATTCTAAAGGCAACGGGTTGCAATAGCACGGTCACCGGTGGATTGAAGTACGTTTTAATCCGGATGCTGAGGGAATACTGTTGAACTCTCTAGATCAGCCTGAGCCGTTTCCCCGACTGGATCGCGTCCTGTCGCTTGTGAACACGCAGTTTGTACATCACGTGTTGAATGTGCGTACGGACAGTCCTGGTACTGATGAGCAGACGCTCTGCGATATCCCTTGTGCTGACGTTCTCTGCGAGTAAGGCCAGCACTTCTGTTTCCCGATGTGACAGCTTGTCAGGGGGTCCAGCAACGGGAGTATGTGCCTGGCCATTTGTTTTTGCTTGTTTCTCCGGATGACAAATATGTACTAACATTTCATCACCGGGTTGGTTAAAAACTGTCAGGCAGCTGACCGAGAATGGTTTTTGATGATTGGACGCTGTTTCAAAGGAGGTATGAAAGGTATTCACGGGTTCGTGGAGAAATGCCATTTCCAACAGGGGACAGTGCTGGAAACAATAACGGTTTCCGTTGACATCATGTCCACACATTAATTCCCAGCATTTTTTGCCCAATGCATGGGTAGCGGGATGACCAAATACCTGCTCAGCAGCGTCATTCCAGAGAACGACGACGCCACTTCGATCCACTGCAAATGCGGGATCTGCGGTGATGTAATGATCGGCTTGAAGATTCATCGCTTCCTCCCGGGTTGGTGCTCGATGAAACTCAATCGCTTTATTGGCTTTTTCTGAAACCCAATCTCTATTTTCTCAATTACAGTCTATACACTCAGGCGGGTAGGGCATTGATCCAAGTCAACTGTCATATGCCTCCAATCACATAGTATTGATTTGCATGGTGCAATTTCAGCGCCCCGATGGAGGGACCAATGAGCATAAGTATTCAGTTTTTTGGTGCTGCCGGCGAAGTCACCGGCTCCTGTCACATGGTAACGGTCGGTAAGCAGCGCCTGTTACTCGATTGTGGATTAATCCAGGGTGGTCACAAGGACGAAGACAGGAACCGTGACCCATTTCCCTTTGAACCCCACACGATTGATGCGGTGGTGTTGAGTCACGCCCATATTGATCACTCGGGGCGCTTGCCTTTATTGGTCAAGAGGGGCTTTCGTGGCCCTGTGTTCACCCAACGTGCTTGCCGGGACCTGTGCCAGGTGATGTTGAAAGACGCGGGTTTTTTGAGCGAAAAAGATGCTGAATGGGAGAACCGGAAGCGGGAACGCAAGGGGCTCAAGCGCATTGACCCCTTGTTTACAGTGGATGATGCAAAGGTCGCACTTCGTCATTTCAAAGGTCTGGTTTATGGAAAGAAACAGGAAATACTACCCGGTGTGACCTTACGTCTTTCCGATGCGGGTCATATTCTGGGGTCATCAATCATTGAGTTGTGGCTGGATGATGGGAGTAAGACGCGTAAGCTGGTTTTCAGTGGCGACCTGGGCCGGCGCGATATGCCGGTGTTGGAAGATCCTGCAGTTATTCGTCAGGCAGACCGGGTGATTATGGAGAGCACTTACGGTGACCGGTCACACCGTTCCTGGGATGATTCCATACGTGAGTTTCATGATGTCCTGGATAATGCCACTTCGGGTAAAGGCAACATATTAATCCCTGCCTTTGCGGTTGGGCGCACGCAGGAAATTCTTTACCTGATGGCACTGAATTATGAAGCGTGGAACCTGGATCGATGGCTTATTTTTCTGGATAGCCCCATGGCGATCGAGGCTACCCGGGTTTTTACGGAGAATACCGATTTATTTGATGCCGAAGCGGCCGAGCTATGGCGCAAAAACAGTCAAACACCCTTATTGCCCAATTTGCAGATTTCCCGGACGCCTGAACAGTCGATGGCGATCAATCAGATTCGCAGGGGCGCGATTATCATTGCCGGCAGTGGTATGTGCACAGGCGGTCGCATCAGGCATCATCTGAAACACAATATCTGGCGCAGGGAGTGTCAGCTTGTCATTACCGGTTTCCAGGCAAGGGGCACAACCGGTCGCGCGCTGGTTGATGGTGCGCGGCATATACGTCTGTGGGGTGAGGAGATTCGTGTAGCGGCCAGCATACATACCATCGGTGGCCTGAGTGCACACGCAGATCAAAAGGAGCTCAAACACTGGTACAGCAATTTTGAAGGAAGGCCCCCGGTCAGCCTGGTGCATGGTGAAGAGCGAGCCATAACAGGCCTCTCTGAATGTCTGCGAAAGGAGTTTTCTGCACCCGTGCATACAGCACATCCCGGTGAGTTGCTGGAGCTGGCCTGAGGTGCAAAGGGTATTCTTTGGTATTCCGCTTGATCAAGCGGCCCAACAGCAAATCAATGAGCTGCTGAAACCGCTACGAGGTCCATTGAAGACAGTTCGTTGGGTGGACTCACAGAACTGGCACATGACCCTCGCTTTTTTGGGAAACAGACCAGAGGAGGTGGTTGAAAGTTTAACCCGGTCAATGGAAAAGGCCTATCAGCAGGAGTCGGGCTTCAGGACGGGTCCTTTAAGTCTCAGTCGCTTTCCAAACTCAAGTGGTAACATCATCGCGCTGGTTTTAAAAGCGGACTCACGTCTCATTCACCTTTATAAGGTCACACAGGCGCTTTTAGCGGCAAACGGCTTTGAAATAAGCCGCACGCAATTCAGGCCACATATCACCCTGGGGAGGCTCAGAAGAAACTCGCGCCTGGAAAATAATCTCCACCAGCAAACAAATATCCACCTTCAGGTTGGTAAAGTAACCTTTTATCAAAGTACACTCACACCATCCGGGAGCATTTACCTTGCTCTGAAAGAGATAAAGCTAAAAACCCAAGAATGATAATCCGTTGATTGAGTTGCTTAACCGAAGCCGAAGAGCAGTATGAATGAGCTACTAATTGTAGTAGGTGTAACAGCAGGTGCCTTTATAAGCACCAACCTCGATAACCTGTTGCTGCTGGCAACGATGTACTCACGGTATTACCGCCACCCCTGGACGGTCACTGCAGGGTATTTTGTTGGTATGAATCTGATCGCGGCTATTACGATTGCTGTTGGCCTGGTTGGCGAATTTATCCCCGTTGCATACCTGGGCTTTCTTGGTGTGATACCGATGTTGATGGGTGTTCTTGCACTATGGAAGCTGTATCGGCACTCACAAAGTGCCGGGGAGGTTGACGGCACCTATGCCGGCAATTCGGTCCTTGCCATATTTTTCGCCTTGATCACCATTCAGTTAAGTAATGGTGCGGATACGATCATTACCTTCTCTACATTGTATGCAGACTCTACAAACTCTGCGGATTACATCGTTGCACCGACATTTTTCGCAATGGCCGGCATTTTTTCCTTGCTGGCGTTTTATTCGGTGAAACATCCCAGGCTGAGCCATATCCTGGTTCGTTATGGTCAATATGTGACGCCGTTTATACTAATATTTGTTGGCTTTTATATATTTAGCAATACAGCATCTGACCTCGTGCCCGGCTGAACCGGGTTGCCTGACGAATAAGCCCTGGAGAAAGTAAATGTCTAAAACACTGTTTCTGGTCCGCCACGCAAAGTCCTCCTGGAGTGACCCCTCGCTGTCCGACAGGGACCGGCCTCTGAACAAGCGTGGCCGTCGCAGCGCACCGGACATGGGTGGTCGACTGGCGTTGAAAGGGCATCAACCGGATCTGATCATATCCAGCCCGGCAAAACGCGCCATGATGACGGCTAAAATCATTGCAAGAGAACTGGATTACGATAAGTCCACGATCGTGACAGACGAGAGTATGTACTTTTCAGGTGTCGGTGGAATGTTGACGATGCTCGAGGGTGTGGATGACCGTTATCAAAAAGTGATGATCGTCGGGCATAATCCCGCGATGACCAGCCTGATGAACAGCCTGTGTGACGCCTCGGTTGGCAACATGCCAACCTGCGCGGTTGCCGTGATCGGCTTCAACATGACGTCATGGTCTGCGTTGTGCTCTTCAGAGGGTGACCTGCTGGATTATGATTTTCCAAAAAACACCGCAAGTTCTTCAGCTTGAAACCCATGGGAGTGCTGCTATGAATTTTCTGAGACTGGTCCCGGTATTTATCAGTTTTCTATTGTTGGGCGCGCATTTCCTGCGGGCCGGCAATACAGCTGTCGTTGTTATCTTGCTCGCCTTTTTGTTTCTGTTGTTTATGAAGAAGTACTGGGTGCCCTGGGTGATACAGTTGATTCTCTTGCTCGGTTCGCTTGAGTGGATACTTACATTGATCTCTGTTGCACAGGTGCGCATCGGGGCGGATATGCCCTGGACGAGGATGGCGGTGATCCTCGGGGCAGTGGCGCTTTTCACGGCGCTTTCATGCCTGGTATTCAGAAACAAGGCCTTGCGAAAGCGGTATTCGGGTAACGATGCGACAGCTTAGAAATATTGGCGTATTGTCATGTGCTGTTTAACAATAAGTATTGTGAAATATTGTGAATACCCGTCTTTGTTAGAAAAAAAGAAACCATTTTACGGTAGAATAAAGCCTACTAATATTTGATCCGCCAAAGACAGGAGAACTAAAAATGTTGACCGTAAAAACAATAATCGCCGCCACTATCGGTTCGCTAATGCTTACGTTAATGGTCGGCAATGTCCAGGCCAAGGGTAGTATTGAGCGGGGCGCAGATCTGACCACTGATTGTATCGACTGTCATGGTATGGATGGTAAGGGCAATTTTGAATCACCGACAATTGCCGGTCTTAAGGAAAGCTATATCCTTAAGAGGCTCAGGGGCTTCAATAGTGGTAAGACGAAGTCTGTTGATGGAATAATGCACACTTACACAGAAGACCTGTCAGACCAGGAGTTGCAGGATCTGGCGGCTTACTGGGCGTCACGTAAGAAATAAATAAACCAACACTAACAAAAAGCGCTGCTTTTTCGAAGCAGCGCTCTTTCCTTCCCTTATAACCGGACTGATAAGTGTTTATCCGGTGCCATTCTTATACTCATTAAACAGATGTTCCTGAGCAAAGCATCATTAGGCATACTGTTCAAGCTTCTGTATGATGTTTGAGTATCACTATGTTTTTGATAGGTGTTTTTACATACTAATGCTGGATTAAACCTGCAAAATTGATAATTAATAATAATTTGTTCTAAAGTCTGCTCAGGTAGTGCCAATGAGAAAACCAATACTAATTCTGGCAGTGCTTTTGTTGTGCTCACTGGTTGCAACAGAATTATATTCCCAGACATCTATAGCAGTGAAGGCCATCGCGGATACTGAGCGTAAAGCTCTTTTTCCATCCAGGGACATGATTGAGTTTGGGCGTAAAGCGGCCGAGGCCAATTGTGCCGGTTGTCATGGTGTCGATGGTCTCAGCAGCGCTGAAGGTGAGCCTCATCTGGCAGGTCAGCGTACTATATATTTATATCGTGTATTGAAGGCCTTCCAGTCGGGTGTACGCAAGGACGAGTCTGGACATCACCAGACTTTTCTGAATGACCAGGCAATACTTTCGACGGCGGTTTTTTACGCAAGCCTGGTGCCGGCGCCCGTCAAACAGGAAACCGGATTAGCCGGGGATAAAAACACCGCGCAAGAATCCGGTACGAGTGAAGTAACCGGGGCTAGCGAGCAGGTTGCGGTTGTGGTTGATGACCCCTTTCTTTCCATCCGGCCCGCCATGAAGAAGTGCATTAAGTGTCACGGTGAATCAGGTGAGGCTTCAGGTTCAGGTATGCCGAGCCTGACTGCACAGGATCCCGATTATTTTGTGACCTCCATGAAAGCCTATGTCGATGGAAGCCGCAGTCATAAGCTGATGAAGAGGCTGGTGGGTGATCTGGATGATGCCACCCTGAAAGAAATGGGTGTGTTCTATGCGGTGCAGGAGCCGCAGCAAACCGAAACCCGGGGTGAGGGTGATGTTAATGTAGGGCGGCGTTTATCAGAGGAATGCAGCTCCTGTCATGGCGCTGATGGTAATGCAAATAACCCTGGTATGCCGACCCTGGCAGGACAGGACGCAAAATACTTCATTAAGGCCATGAAGCACTACAAGGACGGTAAGCGTAAACATCAAAAGATGTTCGAAGCTGTAGAGGCTCTCAGTGAACAGGATATGATCGACCTGGCAAGCTACTATGCGGCTGAAACTCCACGTCGCCGCGATGTCCGCATGCCGTTAAACAGCACAGAATGGATTAAGCGCTGTGAGCGCTGTCATGGTATTGATGGCAATAGCAGCGACCCGCGTTTCCCGATGCTTGCCGGACAGGATGAAAATTATCTGAAAAAATCTTTGGAAGCCTATGCAAATGGAGCACGCAGTAATTCAGCGATGTATGCTATGGCTGCGTCATTGAGTACAACGGATATTGAACGCATTTCCGCGTATTTTGCATCGCAGCAGCCTAAAGCAGTTATCTATATGTCTGTGCCGTGCGAGGATGACCAATAGTTTTATAACTTGGAGCCTCCAACAGGCTTTGAGTGCTTAGGTAGGGCTAATTTAAGCTCTACCTCCATGAGGAGAGTAGCTAATGTTAAGTAAAAAATTGATTATCGCAATGATGTTTATTTTGATGCTGGCCGCTGGTAGTGCACAAGCTGGTGGTGATGCAGCCAATGGTAAAGCACTGGCGGAGGCATGTGCTGACTGTCACGGTGATGATGGCATGGGCGACGAAGATTTTCCCGCGATTGCTGGAATGGATGCGGCAGAACATTCAAAAGCACTGGCAGATTTCAAATCAGGTGCACGTCCGGATGAAGACGAAATGATGGTGGATTCTGTGGCAGATCTCAGCGAGCAGGATATGGCTGATCTCGCGGCTTATTACGCCACACTGCCGGGTCAATAAGAGAAATCGTTCCAAAACAATAAAATCTGATCAAATCAGATGACCCTGGCTCAAGAGAAATATGCGGTCGGACATATGGTTCGACCGCAGGGATGAAGCAATATGAGTGATCGTCGGTTGCATCGCCTTTATCGGCATTTTCAAGAATTACCCCTGAGCATGCGAACGCTGTTTACAGGTACGCTGCTGGTGATCGGCATGGGGTATATGTTTGGTCTGATCTATGTCTATGCCCAGGATGCCGGCAGGGATGGCAAGCCAGGCATATCAGTTGAAGACATCGTTATCTCTTATAGTGGTTCATCCGAGGGCACAAAGCTCGAAGCGGCACTGCAGGGGCCGATGTCGTCAATGCTGGCTGCGAGTGATACCGCCACGGTTGTGAGTTGGATCAGAAGTGGAGCGGACAAGGCAGATTACGAAACAACTATTCAACCAATCGTCGATGCAAACTGTCTCGATTGTCACAATGGCAGTAACCCCCACCTGTCAAATCTCGATGGTTTTGACAATATCTCAGCCGTGGTCGAGCAGGATACCGGGGCGAGCTTGCATACACTTGTGCGGGTTTCTCATATTCACTTATTCGGCATGACATTTATCTTTTTCATCATGGGGTTCATTTTTAGCCATGCGTTTATACGGCCCGTCTGGCTAAAAAGCCTGGTCGTGTTTCTGCCATTCGTGTGTATTGCTGCCGATGTGAGTTCCTGGTACTTCACCAAGCTCTACAGCGGGTTTGCGTGGGTAGTCTTGATATCAGGCGGCGTTATGGCCGCGAGCTTCGCATTCATGTGGTTTACGTCCATGTACCAGATGTGGTTTTACAAGGCGCCGGAGTTCGTTATCACAACTGATGGGCATGGGCCGAATGAAGGGAACTGAGTCGGGCAGTTCGAATAGCTGACTTACATCACTGAAAAACTTTTAATGTTCAATTAGGCTACACACTTGTTCCGGCCCTCGCGGGTCTTCACCTAAAACAGTAACGAAGGAATCCCTCTAATGAATTTCTTAAGATCAATGATCGTGATCTTCGCATTTTTAATTTACGCCCCGGTTTTGATGGCAGCTGAAGCAGGTCCGGTAACAGGTACCGTGGCCGAAACCATGGAATCAGGTGGTTATGTCTATATCAAGCTTGAAGACGGTGTCTGGATCGC
This sequence comes from uncultured Gammaproteobacteria bacterium, assembly GCA_963759155.1. Lineage (GTDB taxonomy): Bacteria > Pseudomonadota > Gammaproteobacteria > Xanthomonadales > SZUA-36 > SZUA-36. The sequence continues at coordinate 96,374 of CAVWXX010000004.1, forward strand.
AGCCAATAAATTTGCCGTGTCCAAGGGTGACAAGATCCAATATAGCGGCGCCATGGAAATGAATGATTTCCACAGCAAGTCTTTGGACAAGTCATTTGACTCTATTCTATTTGTTTCAAGTGCCGGCCTGGTGGGTGGTGGTGATGCCACTAAACCCGCTATGCCCATGGCGGGACATGGCGGCACAGGAATGAAGCCTGCCAGCGCAGCCGCACCGGCGTTGGGTGATATCAAGCCGCTGGCAGACGGTAATACCGTTGCAGGGATTTTTGCTGAATCAGACAAGCTAAAAGATCAGGTGGTCAGTATTAACGCAAGAGTGATCAAAATCAGTAAGGCCATCATGGGCCGAAACTGGATTACCTTGCAGGACGGTACCGGTACAGAACCGGATAACAAGCTACTGGCAACCTCTCAGGAAGAAGTGACAGCTGGAGACCTGGTGATTGTCAAAGGTACGGTTAAAACGGATATTGATCTTGGTTATGGTTACAAATACAAAGTTCTGCTGGAAGAGTCCACGTTCTCTCCCGGGCAGGAGTAGTGTCCAAGGCTTAAAGCTCATCTCACAGAACCTCCCCCAGTGGGTGGTTCAAAGAAAAAACCCCGGTTTTGACCGGGGTTTTTTATACAGGCTGCTTACAATGACTGTTTCTAAGGCGTGCTGTTTTCAGCGACCATCGCCAGAAACTTGTCAGCTTGAGCGGCCAGCACACCTGTCGTATCAATTTCCTTTACCTTGTTAAGCGGTGCAACGGCCTCCTGGTATCTGCCGGTAGAGACCAGCACAAACCCCTTGCTAAGCCAGGCATGGGTGAAGCCGGGGTCAATCGCAATGGCCTTGTCGAATGACTCCAGAGCAGAAGCGGGGTCACCAATGTAATAAAGTGAAAGACCCCTGTCGTTATAGCAATCCGCACAGTTCGGGTTCACCGCAATGGCCTTGTCATAGGTCTGGAAAGCCTCGACGAACTGTGACGATTCGAAATAGGCGTCGGCAAGCGCCGCCAGGGTTGCAAAGTCTGACGGGTTCATCAGGAGTCTCGATTTTAACTGCTCGATACCCTGGAAGGACTCAACGGTGTTGACGGCAAAATCCTGTTGGGCATTTGCTCTCGATTTCGCGCTCTTGTCATCACAGGCGGCGAGGCCTAAAAAAACAAACGCAATACAGATAATTCGTAGCTTAATCATATTCTTTGGTTCCGGTCTTTGCTTTGGTTGAGAATCTGCACGCTATTATATCGCCGGTCTGCGTACATGGGTATGAAAGTCTGTGTGGCATAAAAAAACGCCGCCCGTTTGGACGGCGTTTTTTTTGAGTGATGGTGCTAAATCCTTTTTGGCACCTTATTTCATATTATAAATGTAAACCTCAATCCCTAAGGTGCTGACGTGTTGTCAAACGTCGGGCATGCGATCTTGTATTGCGTGATATCACGACTCAGATCATAGCCAATCGCGCCAAATCCAAGACCCATATATTTTGCATTAGGTGTCATGGTGAAAGAGCCGACATCGCATGCCGGGAAGTTGAATGTAGCAGTACCAAACACTTCCGTGAAGTCTGATGCGTTTCCATCTTCACCCCATGTCCGACCATCGCTGATAAACACGGTTACATCGGATGTCATACCCGTGTTTGCAGGACCGAACGCGATCAACCAGACCTGGTTGCCTGCATTGTCGTAGGTGTAGAACGAAACAACCAGGGTCAACGCGCCACCGGCATCGGCGACTTCAAGCAGGAAGCCTTCGCCATTGCGTTCTGAACCGCCCCACCAGTTACCTGTGAGACCCGGGTTCAGACCGATGTACTCAAGTTCGCTAACAGTTGTATCTGTGCCGTGGAAGTTCTTGGCAAATCTGCCCAGTTCTGTCATCTCGGCAGTTTCGTGGCAGCGGAGGCATGCGAAATCAAGCGTGGTAGCGCCTTTGCCGTTGTCGTCCAATGCAACGTAAGCACCGTCTTCGGTGAACATGCTGGCAGTATCATCGGTGTTGATGTAGAACAGGTGAGTCTGTACGTCACCTTCAAACGGGCCAAGCTGGTTAGCAGACTTGCTTGCGTAAGGCATATGGCAATCTTTACATTCTACGCCGTAGCCAGCCATTGGGTCGTTTGCGTAAGACGCAGCGATCGCAACGTGACAATCCGTGCACTCTTTACCTTCTTTAATTGAGAATTCGCCACGTTTGTGTGGGTCATGGCATGTAGCGCAATTCATATTTGCATGTGGACCCGCCAGGTGCTCATTGTATTGCTCATGGTGTTTGATGAAACCACCGCCGGCCGGAATAACATTGACTTCTGCACCCGGCGCTGCTTCACGGTAGTGGCAGATGCCACAGGCTTCAGCGGTTCTGTCGACATTCATCGATGCAAACCCGTTGCCATGACATTGTTCGCAATGAACGCCGCCGTGCATCGAATGTTCCCCACATACCGGGTAGGCCATCCTGGTTGTCGGTTAGGTCACCGTCGGTTTCGGCATCATCATCCGCAACCCAATTGGTGGTATGGCAGGAACCGCAATTGTAAGGTTTCTTTTCTTCACCTGCGTTATAGTTAACCCATTCACCGGTCAGGTAGTTGTACTGGTTAATACCATCACGCTCCGTACAGCCAGAATTGAAAGGCTCTTTTTCTTCACATGACTTGGTAATGATATAGCCTTCATGTATCCATATAGCGCGATTTCCACTTGTAACCACCAATAACATAAGAAATTCGTCATTCCTCGAGTCGCCATCACATCCGGCCAGTCAAAGCGGGTAATGGAATAGGACGGTATTGCGCCTTTTCACCCTTCATCAACTTATAAGGGTGACCGGAAGCTTTCCAGTCATTGTAGTTTGCTCTTCATGACACGTCTTAGCAATATTCAGCGCCTTCATATGCCTGGCCGAATGCAGATGCTGGTACAAGGAAAATAACCATTCCCAATACAAGACCGGCCAGTTTGCTGTATTCACATAAACTTCTTATACATTTCTAACTCCTCGTTTAATATTGGGCATAACTCGGTTGGTTACGTCCCGTTTGTAGAGCCTCAAGAGCAATGGGTATAACTCGGTTGGTTATCTCCCACGCGTATGGTCTTTGTTATTGATTTATGGGTCTCTGACCTATGTCATCTTGGGTCTGTCATGGTCCGGTGAATGAGACTTAAATGATCTGGATCAATACTTCGATCAAAAAGCAGTGTAATTTTCAAATTGTGAATTGACCTTGAACAAGGCTTGTCTATGAGAGCGCCTTATGTTTTCCGAATGGTAGCTACGTTTAATTATGGTCTGTTCAGAATTGATTCAGTACAATGACGTTATACTGGCCTGTATCACCACTAATGATAGAAGAGGATAAGTTATGATTTCTTTGAGAAAAGTTTTGACTTCCACGACAGCTATGGTATTTGTTTTCGCGCTGACGTTTGGCTTTGGAGCACCTGTTTTCGCCGAAGATCTAAGCGACAATGAAACCTGTCTGGACTGTCATGATGATACGGATCGTGCGGCACCCAGCAATCCAGACGTCCCCCAGGTGCATAACCCTGCAGGTGGTTTTTTTGTTGAAGACCACGCAGATTTTTCATGTATCGATTGCCATACCACTATCGAAGACCTGGAACACGAAGAAACCGCACCTGGGCAGGAAGTTGATTGCCTGGAATGCCATGACGAGGTTCCAACAAAAGAGTAAAAATAATTGTGTCATATGCAAAAGCCCGGCAAATGCCGGGCTTTTTTATGTTCAGGGGTAAGGCAGGGACGGGAACTGTTCAAGTGATTGACCAAGGTGGTTTACGACACGATGTTGTCGGGCCTGCGCAGCATATCGTTGGATGCTGGCTATCCTGAAATCTCCGCAACTAACCTATTGAGTGGCGTAATAGACAGCTAAAGCCTCAATCATTTCATCGTCATAATGGGCACTCATCTTGTGCATCATTGAGTTCTCACGATCGGAGTCGCGATACTCTTTCATTGACTTGACCAGGTACTCGTAACTCTGACCGCGTAATGCGGGCGTGTTTGCTTTTCTTTGACCCGAAGGGGGGTTGTGGCAACGGTCACATTTTTCGGCCATTTCACTGCCTGACGGTTCATCTGTAACCGAAGCAGTCATAGGCAGTGTTGCGTAATAGGCTGCAATATTATCTATTTGCTCATCAGTTTTAACCGGCATTCGGGTGTCGTCACTGCGTTCATGGTTGCGATAGGCCTTGGTGGCGTTTGCCAGGTAGACAGGTTCTTGTGCAGCCAGGCTGGGAACCATGGGTTTATGACTTACACCATTGGCTCCATGGCATTTTCCACAACTGGCAGAATCTACTTTACCGGCAACCGGATCCCCAAATGGCGGTGGTGCCCGACCCGGCGCTGATTGCGATGCGAAATACATGGCCATTTTTTCTACATCAACCTGGTCCAGTTCGATCAGCATTTCCGCCATGTTCTCATGACCCCGGTCACCACTTTTATACTCCAGCGTAGATGCGATCAGGTAGGCCGGTTGCTGTCCGGCCAGGTTAGGCACACCCTCCGACACGCTGATTCCACGTTCACCATGACACTCTTCACACAAAGCAGCGACCTTTACACCATCATTGACAAAGATGATGTCTGCCTGCTGGTTGCCACCATTTTTAAGTGGGGGCTGGTTAGCATAGTAAGCAGCGATATTGGCAATATCCGCCTCGCTCATCCCGGTGGTCATGTCCTGAAGCGCTGCGTGTAAACGACCACCATCACGATAGGCGTGCATGGCCTCAATCAGGTATTGAACAGGTTGTCCTGTCAGATGGGGGATTTCAGCCGTAGCGCCACGTCCGTCCAGGCCATGGCAATCAGAGCAGTCAGCCCTGGCGATGGCTTCGCCGGCCGCCAGATCGAATATGATCTCGGTTGACTCAGGTTCCCTGGAACAGGCAACAAGCAGTACCAGGACTATCATGCCATTCAGAATAATTTTCATTGAGACCTCTTTAAAAGGAGTTAACCTCTTACGTTCCAGGCGGTGCCGCCGGTTTATAAACCCGGGCACTGCCTGTTTGGCAGATTATACAGTCATTGCCGGGTCAGATTCCTATGTGCAGCTTAACGGCTTTTCTTTGGAATTACCTCATCTGACCAGTGCTGATCGGCCCGACGACGATTATCATGCCAGCAACTGCAGTGTCAGGTCATGAGTTGTTTGACCTAGATCAGTTTTAATAACATTGTCGCTGTCTCCATTGACGTATTTATTGCTTTAGGTGTGACGTCTGGAATAGAGTTCTTTCCGTGCGCGCCATCAACTTAAGTGAATAACATTCATTGCCCGTTAGAAGGAATTGAAAATGACCAACAGAGAAACCACAGCTGAATCGACAAAAGAGCTTCATGAATCGGTCACTGAAGGTCAGGCAGGCAAATCTTCCGATAGCTGGATTAAAAACGCCGCCCTGTTTTTTGCATCGCCCTTCATCGCAATTGCCTATGCGATGGCCTTACCCTTTGTTGGTTTTTATCAGTTTACCAAGTTGAGTCATGAGGCACGGGTGAGAAAACAAAAAGTATTGGCGAAGAAAGCCAGGAAAGCCAGAAAAGCCAAAAAAGCCGAGAAAGCAAAACGAGTGTCCTGAACAGCCGGTGTTTTTTGAAAAGCCGGTTTTATTGTTCGAAGCGACCCACGAAAGGAGATTAATAATGAAGGTCGGGAGCAGATTAAGCGATCCAGCGGAGTGTACGCTGGCAAGATTGCCCATCCTTATCACTTTTTTATTGAGTTGCATGCTATTCAGCAATGTTTTGTATGCCCAGGCTACACCGGAAGCAGAGCCCGCAGCGGCGGAACCAACTGCAGAGGCTGTTACGACAAGCGAAGCAGTCCCCGAAAGTGACACGACCGAAGCCGTCGTAACGCAAACTCCTGAAGAAAAAGCAGCGGCAAAGCTGGCGGATACGCTTAAAAAGAATAAAAAGTGTCTGAACTGTCATAAACGGGAACGAACCAAGCTACTTGAAGACGGTACGGAACTGCCGCTTCAGGTTCACAGGGACGATTATCTTGCCTCAGCACACGGTGAGGTCAAGTGCACCAGTTGCCATCGTGCGATCGGTAAAAGAAAGCATCCATCTAAAAAAGAAAATATTTCTATCAGTAGTGCACGGGACTATTCCATAGAAATGAATAAGAGCTGCAAAATGTGTCATCGGGACGAATTCAAGCTTTACGAAAAGAGCGTGCATGCAGCACTGGTTACTCAAGGTAGTACCGATGCACCGGTCTGTACCAGTTGCCATAGTGCGCATGCTATCGAAACCATGGATGAGTACCGCGCAGATACGGGCTTTCCGTGCAAAAGCTGCCACGAGAATATTTATGTCTCATACAGTGAGAGTGTCCACGGTCGGGCCAGAACCGAAGGGAATACCATTCGCGATACCGACATCCAGTCGCCGATTTGCGCGGATTGTCATGAAGCCCACCAGATACCCGCATTGGCTATTGGTGACATTTTGAGAACGGCCTGCATTGAATGCCATGGAGATATCACCCTGGAGCACGGTAAATGGCTGCCCAATGCCGGGACGCATTTGGATATCGTCTCCTGTGCGGTCTGTCATGCACCGTTTGCCCGGCAGAAGTTTGATCTGCATCTCCACGATAATACCGCCAATGCGCCAGTCGAGCAGAAAGAGGGTGAGCAATCTCTTCAGGAACAGCTGCAGGCGATTGCAGAGGAAGGCAGTGATCTGGATCCGCTGGAAATATGGAAGGCAAGAGGTGGTTTTAACCAGGCAGGTGGGCCAGCCGATATTTCTCTGCGCAGCCGTATGGAGGTTATGTCAGGGATTGCGGCTCACCAGATTGCGAACAAGAGTTTTGCGGTCAGAACATGCGAAAGTTGCCATGAGTCCGACTCACGGCAAAGTAAGCGTGTAACCGTGTCTATTACCCAGCCGGATGGCAGAAAGCAAAGTTTTGAAACTGACAGGGAGATTCTGAGCTCGGTGGGTGATATCAACACCATAAGTGATTTTTACGCACTTGGTGGTAACAAGAACAAGTTTCTGGATTACCTGGTATTACTTTCGTTTTTCGGTGCGGTTGCGGGCGTAGCGGGTCATTACACGATGGGTAAACTCATCGCAAAAGATAAGAAAAAGGAGCTCACTGATGTCAACGCATGATGATACCAAAGAGAGTAAAGAAGGCTGGATAAAACCGCGCCCTCCCCGGATGTATGTCAATCCGTTGCCGGTACGTATCTGGCACTGGGTGAATGCGCTTGGTTTCATATTGTTAATATTGACCGGGCTACAGATTCGGTATGCCGATCTGTACAGTCTCATGAGCTTCGAGACAGCGGTCAAAACCCATAACTGGATTGCCTTTACGGTCATTGGCAACTACTTCATATGGTTGGGGTTTTACCTGTTTACCGATAACATCAAAGTCTATTTGCCCGAGCTTGATGCGAAGAAGTTTTTTGACCGTGCCTTCAGGCAGATATTGCATTACAGCTACGGTATTTTCAGAGGCAGGAAAGGCCCCCATAAGGTTTTGCCGCTGGATAAGTTCAATGCTCTGCAGAGCATGACCTACCAGGTTGTCATGTTATTGATCGTTCCGATACAGTTCGTCACCGGTATCATGATGTGGGATGTCAAGCGCTTCGAAAAGCCGATAGCGATGCTCGGTGGAATTGAAAATGTGGACTTGGTTCACATGCTGATATTCATCTTTTTCGTCGGTTTTATCATTGCACATTCCTACATGGGGGCCCTGGGCCACTCGCGTACGGCGCACTTTAAAGAGATGTTCACTGGCTATAAAGATGAGCCCAAGGACGATGAACGGACGCCGAGGCTTTAGTTTGTATAGCCTTCAAAATTTAAAAAGCCCCGAAAACTTTCGGGGCTTTTTTAATTGTGACCCCCAGGCTTTATGACTGTGGAATCACAGATTCCGCCGTTTTCAATGCGTTCACCACGCAATCATTCAGGCTGACGCCCCTGAAGGCATTACCGGTCAATACCAGGCCGGGGTGCCCTTGCAGTCGTTCATCGATCGCTTTCAACCTGGCGGCGTGCCCCACGAGGTACTGAGGAATGGCCCTGTTGTGTCTGAATATTCGTATGAAATCGGGCTCTGCCTTGAGACCAAGGATATCCTGCAAATCGGACCTGACCCGGTCGATGAGTTGCTCATCCGGCAACAATGCCAGTTCGGGCGTCCTCGCACCTCCAACCATAGAGCGTAACAGCACCGCATCTTCGGGCGCCCGTCCAGGGAACACATTGGAATCGACAATCGTGCCGAGTATGGCGCGTTGTTCCTTTGAGGGAATCAGAAAGCCAAAACCGTCGAGGACCGGGCCGATCCGTTGTTTACGATAGCCAAAACAGCACACGGAAAGTGCCGGGTAGGGTATTTCACCAAGCAGTCCGGACAGGGATGGATCCAATGCCTGTAACATTCGAGCCTGGGCGTGGGCGGGTGCAGCCAGGATGACTACATCGCTTTCTTCTACATGATCATTTTTTAGCAGAAGCTGGTAGCGGTTGCCATTGCGGCTGATATCCCTGACTGCACTGGCTATACGGATGCGCGAGCCCAATTGTTCGGCGAGACTGTCGGTTAAAGCACTCATGCCGTTGGAAAAGGACGTCAGGGTGCCGCCGGGACCGGGGCCCGGGGTCTTTTTCTTACCCTCGCGTTTTGCTTTCAGTTGCAGCCTGATTAAACCGCGTATCAGGCTGCCGTACTGCGTTTCAATTTCGTTGATGCGCGGGAAACAGCTTTTAAGGCTCAGTTTGCTGGCATCACCTGCAAATACGCCGGAGGCCATGGGGTCGATCAGACGTTCATATGCTTCTTTTCCAAGACGCCTCGTAGCGAATTGACCCAGCGTTTCATCCGGGTTGTCGGTGCCCCCGGCAATCATTTCATAAATGACCCTGAGACGCCCACGCACGCTGAGTAACCTGGACTTCAGGAATTCCGGTGGCTTTTCCGGCAGTTTGTGTAATTCGCCCCGACTGTAAACATAACGCTTTTGTGCAGAGGCATCTGCCCGAACGGGTGACACACCTGTTTCCTGGCACAACTCCAGTGTTCTGGGTATCTTATCCAGGAAACCGTTTACACCGCCTTCACAAAGGTAACCATCATCACTGATCTCTGTCCATACCTTGCCACCGATGCGTTGGTCAGCTTCAAAAATCGTGATTTCTGTATCCGGTTTTCGGGTTAGTATCGCCTGTGCGGTAGCTAGCCCTGAGATTCCTGCGCCGACTATACTTATTTTCATAGACCCTCTTTGTTCCGGCAGATGATGCTTGAGATACAAGTAAAAACTATTGCGATGAGGAATTTAACCTTTTTTTAAAGACCGTTGCTTTAATAGTTTCAGTTATGTTGACATATGTCATGAACAAAAGGTCCTTGAAAGCGTAATTTTGTACCGGGCTAAACCGGCGCTGTTTTCGGGCTGCCCGGGTGTCACAAATGGAGAATAGTTATGATGGGTAATCAGAATACAGTCGGAAAATTTGTCGCATTTTGTCTGTTCCCGCTGGTGATGACAGCTTGCGGTGGTGAACCTGCAGTCAGCTTTTCCCAGGACGTACAACCAATCATTAACCAACACTGTGTTCAGTGCCATGAGACAGGTGGAAATGGTGAAGTTATCAGCGGCTTCGAACTGACGACTTATGAAGGTTTGATGAAAGGCACGGACGCCGGTCCGATGGTAATTGCCGGTGATGTCGAAGGCAGCAATATACTGGTTCTCATGGAGGGTCGTGCTGATCCGTCAATCAGTATGCCGCATGGTGAGAATGATCCCGTACCGAAAAAGGACATTCAGACCCTCAAGGTGTGGATAGAACAGGGCGCGAAGAATAATTGAAGCCGGGACGATACCGGTAGTAAAAATCTACATTCAACGGCTCTTGAACAGTCAGGCGAAGTTGTCTGGAAACGATTACAATTCAAACCTGAAAATTTAGTTAAACTTTGATAAAGAAATTGATTGATCAAGGAGTGGGCAAGATCATGTTAAAGAAACCGGGATCCCGGAGTTGTTTGAGTAGCGTATTCGTCTTTCTCTTGTTGTTTTGTTTCTCCGCGCTAGCCGCTGCCGAGGAAGAAGCTGAAGCAACAGCCGAGTATTCAAAGGGCGCCCGGCAATGCATGACCTGTCATAGCGAAGGCAAAGACCCCGCGGCACACGAAGTGTTTTTGACCCCGATGGGGATCAGTAACGCAGAGAACTCCCCCTTTGCAGAAGGCAGTCAGGATTGCGAAACCTGCCACGGCCCGAGTGCTTCCCACCGCAAAAAACAAAAAGATGGTTCACGACTGTCCCCGGCAATTTCCTTTGCCAAGGGTACACCGGTTGGACCACAAAACGCAGTTTGTATGGGCTGTCACAGTGATGGCGATATGATCCATTGGGTAGGCAGCGTGCATGAAGCAGAAGAGGTCGCCTGTGTCAGTTGTCATGAAGTGCATGCGGCGCAAGATCCGGTGATGGATAAACTGGCCCAGCAGGAAAAGTGCTTTGCATGTCATGCCCGACAACGCGGGGAAACATTCAGGGCCAGCAGCCACCCACTTCGTTTTGGCGAGATGACCTGTACCGATTGTCACAATGCACACGATGGTTCTAACGATTTCCTTTTGAACCGTTCGACGATCAACGATACCTGCTATACCTGCCATGCCGAGAAACGCGGCCCGTTTTTATGGGAACACGCACCGGTATCTGAAGATTGCACCCTGTGTCACAACTCTCACGGTAGTAATCATGCAGGAATGTTGAAACAACGTTCGCCCTTACTGTGCCAGCAGTGCCACTCACCCGGCGGGCATCCAGCAACAGCCTATACCAGCGAGTCTGTAGAAAACTCATTCCAGCAGAGATTCTTGCTTGCACAGTCCTGCAATAACTGTCATTCACAGGTGCATGGTTCCAACCATCCATCCGGCAATACAGGACTACGGTAATGAATGTTGAAAAAGAGGTATCAGGAACAATGAAACGTCTATCCAGAAAATTCGGTTTCAGCATATCGACTCTATTGCCGGTTTTATTGATGAGCACCTACGGCTCGATGGCCATAGCAGATGAGGCTGAGACGGCCGAAGCCGCTGCCGAGCCTGAAATTTACAAGTGCAGACAGTGTGTCAAGTACACCGGCTGGCGCGGAACGATTGATTTTGGCGCCGCATACATCAATAACGACTCTTATCGATTCGGTGATTATCGCGGTCTTGAAAAAGAAGGTCTGTACGCCGCCATCGATGGCGATGTTCACTACAGAACCCTGCAGGGTAGTTATTTTGATTTATACGCACGTAACCTGGGTTATGAAAGTCGCGAAATAGATATTCGCGGTGGTAACCAGGGGTTTTACGAGCTTCGGTTTGGCTGGCAGGAAATACCAAGATGGCTTGGTTATGGCACGCAGACACCGTTTCTCGGTGTGGGCAGTGATGTTCTGACCTTGCCTGACGGTTGGGTAAAGGCTAACACGACCAGCGGTATGACCGCTTTGCAAGCCTCACTGGTAGGGGAACCACTGAAAACCAAGCGTAAGATTCTCGATGCCGGTGGAACACTGAGTTTCCTCCCCAACTGGTCTTTCAGAGTCGACTATCAGCGACAGAAAAAAGAAGGTATTCGTACGCTCGGGGCGGGCATGTATTACAGCAATGCCAGCATCCTGCCGACGCCTGTCGATTTCACCACCGACCTGTTTGATGCAGCCGTTTCATGGGCGAATAAGCGTGCACAGGTCGAGCTCAGTTTTTTAAGTTCCAACTTTGATAATGGTTACTCTTCGCTAACCTGGCAGAATCCATTCAGATCATTACCTGAGAGTTCGTCTTTCAGGGCGGCGCTTGAGCCTGGCAACAAGTTTCACCAGTTCAGTCTGTCCGGTGCTTTCGCGATTACACCCAAGATCCGGATATCAGGGCAGGCAGCAACGGGGCGTATGAAGCAGAATGATCCGTTCCTGCCTTATACAACCAATCCAAAGTATAGTGATTTACAACTGCCTCGCGAGTCATTGGATGGCAAAGTCGACACCAATACCTATAACGCCGCCGGTAAGTTGTTTGCACGTGTAAATAACAAATTCAGTTTCACCGCCCGTGGCAAGTGGGACAAACGTGACAACAAGACACCCGTTGATTTATATACACCTGTTGTCACAGACCTTCTACCGATTGGTCCCCGCTACAACCTGCCTTACAGCTATAAGAGGCAACAGTACTCAGCGGACGTTCGCTACCGCTTGAACCATACCCTCGGTTTAAGTGGTGGTTTCCGGCAGTACAATATGGACCGCACGCTACAGCAGGTTGAGCGTACCAAGGAAGGCACGTGGTGGGCGCAAGTCAAAGCAAGCCCGACCTTCAACACGGAACTCCGTGTCAAGGGAGAATGGGGTGACCGTGATATCTCGGATTACCTGGTACTGGATAATGGCGTGCCGATTGATCATCCGCTGATGCGTAAATTCAACATGGCAGACCGTGATCGCAAACGCGTGCTGGCAGAGCTTGACATTATGGCCTCCGACAAATTTGGCATTAACCTTGCTTATATTCATGCCAAGTCAAAGTACAAGCAATCCGTACTGGGTCTGCAGGAGAGTATTGATGAGAGCTATTCGGTCAATCTGAATTACGCTTTTAGTTCAACCATCAATGCTTACGCCTTTTATAGTCTCGATTATATTGATGCCGATATGCTGAACACCACTGGCGGTAACGCTTTACCCTGGCAGGCCGTGACCAGTGACCGGATTGAAACAGCCGGAATTGGCCTGTCCGCAGTCATCAGCGAAAAAGCGAGCCTCGGTGTTGATTACGTTTACGCCGACTCCAAGGGTGACATTTCGGTACAAACAGCCGCGGATGAACCACCGTTTGATCCGTTAAAAACCAAGCTGAAAAGCTTCAAAATACATTTTGATTATAATTTCAGCGAACACTGGGGTTACAAGCTGTATGCCGAGAATGAGCAATACGATAGCCAGGACTGGGCCATTGACGGTTTGGGCGTAGGCGGTCTTAATTCCGTGCTGAGCATGGGTGAACAAAGCCCTGTGTACGACGTTTGGTACTATCGATTCCAGATCAGTTACCGGTTCTGATAAGAACCGGTTTATGGCCCTGCCGGGAGAGCCAATCTCACTCTGATTGACATGGGTCATGCTGTATCTGCTGATAATACATTAAATTAATCTAATGTAAGATTATGTGAGAAAAAAAATATGGAACATATCAAGGCAGATGTCGTAATCGTAGGTGCTGGCGGTGCGGGTCTGCGCGCCGCCATTGCCGTTGCAGAGAACGATCCTAATCTCAAAGTTGCGTTAATCTCCAAGGTATACCCGATGCGTAGTCACACCTGCGCTGCAGAAGGCGGGGCCGCCGGTGTCAAAACACCGGATGATTCACTTGAGATGCACTTCAACGATACCGTCGGTGGTGGTGACTGGTTATGTGATCAGGACGTGGTCGAGAATTTTGTTGAACAGGCACCACGTGAGTTGATGCAGCTTGAACACTGGGGTTGTCCCTGGAGTCGAGAGGATGACGGTTCTGTTGCGGTCCGGCCGTTTGGCGGCATGAAGAAAAAACGTACCTGGTATGCCGCTGACAAGAGTGGCTTCCATATTTTGCATACCCTTTTTCAAACCTCTCTGCAGTTTCCGTCCATCAAGCGTTATGACGAATATTTTGCACTCGACCTGTTGCATATCGATGGCAAGTGTCGTGGTGTTGTCGCTATGGAAATGCGTAGTGGCCGGTTTTTCTCATTCGAATCCTCGGTGGTCATCATGGCGACCGGTGGCGGTGGCCAGGTTTTCCCGTTCACGACCAACGGGGCGATCAAGACCGGAGACGGTATGGCCATGGCTTATCGTGCCGGCGTCCCATTGAAAGACATGGAGTTTGTTCAATACCATCCGACCGGTTTGCCGGGTACGGGTATTCTTTTGACTGAAGGCTGTCGCGGTGAAGGCGGCATCCTGGTCAATAAGAACGGCTACAGGTATTTACAGGATTATGGCATGGGTCCGGAAACACCGGTCGGAGAGCCGGTTCTCAAGACCATGGAGCTAGGCCCGCGCGACCGGCTCAGCCAGGCATTCTGGCACGAGCAAAAGAAAGGTAATACCGTCGAAACCCCATGGGGTGACTGTGTGCTGTTGGATATGCGCCACCTGGGTGCGAAGAGAATCCTGGAACGTTTACCACTGGTACATGAACTGGCCCACGCCTATGTCGGTGTGGATATGATCAAAGATCCTGTGCCCATCAGACCGGTTATACATTTCATGATGGGTGGTATCGATGCGAATATTAATGGTGAGGCCCCGATGGCCGGTCTTTATGCCATCGGCGAGACCGCCTGTTCCGGATTGCATGGCGCCAACCGGCTGGGTTCAAACTCGCTGACCGACTTGCTGGTATCCGGAAAACGTTCTGCAGATCACGCCATTGCCTATGCACAACAGGCCAATGAGGCCGGTAATGAAGAAGACCTGAAGGCCCAGGCAGAAGCCATCGTAGCGGGTGTGCGGGAGTTGCTGCTGCAAAGCGGTTCCACGGAAACCATTTCCGGTCTGCGCCGGGAGATGAGAACCACGCTGGAAGAGGGCGCAGGTATCTATCGCGATGAAGAAGGCGCCAGGCTGACCTGTGAGAAGATCGCAGAAATTCGTGAGCGCTATAAAGGTATCGAAATTAACGACAAGAGCAATGTATTCAATACCGACCTGCAGTCGGCTCTTGAGTTACGTAACCTGCTGGATGTGGCCGAAACGGTTGCAGAAGGTTCCCTGCAGCGTCGTGAGTCCCGTGGTGCGCATCAGCGGCTGGATTATACCGAGCGCGATGATGAGAAATTCCTGAAGCACTCACTGTGTTTCCGGCAGCCGGATGACCGTCCCCGTGTCGAGTGGTCGGATGTCCTGATCACCCGTTCCCAGCCGGGCACACGTGACTACTCGGGGGGTAAATAGCCATGGGTACGCGGAAACTCGAACTTGAAGTCATGCGCTATGACCCTGAGAAGGACAAAGAGCCCTGGTTTCAGACTTACACGGTCCCCTGTAACGAGGACTGGGTCATTCTGGATGCCATCAACTATGTAAAAGACAACCTGGACACCACGCTGGCCTATCGCTGGTCCTGTCATATGATGGTTTGTGGCAGTTGCGGCATGATGGTTAATGGCGAGCCCTCTCTGACCTGTAAGACATTTATTCGTGAATTACCTGACAAGGTGCGGATCGAGCCGCTGGAGAACTTCCCGATTGAGCGTGACCTGGTAGTGGTTCTGGATGACGTGATGCAAAAATTGCATCAGGTTCAGCCCTACATTATTCGTAAGGACCCCCCTCCGGCCGAGGATCAGGAGTACATTCAATCACGTGGTAAGCTGGCAATATTCAAGCAACTCACCATGTGTATTAATTGCATGTGTTGTTACGCGGCCTGCCCGCAGTATAGTCTTAACCCGGATTTCATCGGCCCGGCTGCGCTGGCATTGGCCCATCGCTACAACCGTGATAGCCGAGATCAGGGTAAATCTGATCGACTGGATATTCTTGCAGATCATGATGGCGTATGGGATTGTTCCTTTGTCGGGGCCTGTTCCGAGGTTTGCCCCAAGCACGTGGATCCGGCAGCGGCTATTCAGCAAATGAAAGTCGATGGCGCCGTGGAGTTCTGGAAACAGAAAATGGGTATACCAGGAGACAAGTCATGAGCCGTAATCCTTATGTCAGACCCGTTTCCACCACCACCTGGTACATGCGAAACGGTCGCTATAAAGTGTATGTCATGCGCGAGCTGACCAGTTTCCTGGTGATGTTTTACAGCTTTTTGACCTTATTCGGTCTCGCGGCCCTGGCCGCTTCGGCGGAACGCTGGAATGATTTTCTTGCCTCCCAGCAAAATACGGGGATGCTGGTGTTTCACACCCTGGCGCTTCTGTACTTCATGTTTTATCAGACATTTCCATGGTTCAAGCTGGCACCGAAGGCCATGCCGATTCAGCTGGGTGAAAAGAAACTACCCGATAGCTTCATCATCATCGGCCACTACGTGGCATGGGTTTTAGTCAGCGCTCTCATTTTTTGGCTTGCAGGCGTGATTTAGGAGTAGCACATAATGGCAATTGCAAAAAAAGCGGTAGTCTGGGGTCTGTTCGCAGCGGGTGGAACGCTAACCTCATTTATTTTCCCGGCTCTCATTGCTCTTTTTCTGTTAATAGCAACGGGAAACATCCCGGATGGTCTGCAATTTGAACAAATTCACACTTTTGCGGCGAGTTGGCTTGGCAAAGCATGCCTATTCATCGTACTCTTTCTCTCAGTATGGCATGCAGCACATCGATTACGGGTCGTAGCGCACGACTTCGGAATCAGAAAAGACACGCTGGTTGCCAACGCCGTCTACTCGATTGCCGCGATTGGCACCGTGCTGGCGGCTTTTTATTTATTGACGATTAGTTAAACCTGAGAGAAGGAAAATTCGGCTGCCTGATCCCGTTTCACGGGCGGCCAACAATGATATGAATGACGATTCCAGAGCGATAGCAGAAGAATATACGTACGAGATAGTTGATCAACCAGCGGAAGAGGTTGCAGTCAGCGTAGCGCCTGCGGCACCTCCACCCATCCCGGATTACCTTCAGGACACTTACTGGTGGGCGTATGTTCACCCGAAGTCCGTGTGGGTTTTTGAACGCGAATGGCTGGTTAACCTCATCCTGTGGGGCAATATGAAGAAGCTCACGCAGTCGGTGCTGGATGAAATGGACCTCCAGCCAAACAGCAATGTCCTTCAGGTTGCCTGTGTCTATGGAGACTTCTCAAACCGTCTGGCTTCACACCTTGAAAAAACACAGTCCAGGCTCAGCGTTGTGGATGTTGCTCCGATTCAGATTGAAAATTTCGAGAAGAAGCTTGCTGCACACGACAATGCCTCGATTTATCTTCAGGACTCCACCTCAATGTCATTTCCTGATGACAGCTTTGAAGAAACCGTGGTGTTTTTCCTGTTGCACGAGCAGCCTGAAGACGCCCGCCGCAAAACCGTGGCTGAAGCTATTCGTGTCACCCGCCCGGGTGGCAGGGTTATCTTCGTAGATTACCATGGCCCAAAACGTTCCAACCCCATGCGCTATGTAATGAAACCTATCCTGGCCTTGCTTGAGCCATTTGCAATGGATCTGTGGCGTGAGGAGTTGCCTGCATTTATGCCTGCTGAGATCAAACCCGGGCAACTGTCGTCGAGTTTCTATTTCGGCGGTCTCTACCAGAAAGTGGTTTTGAAGGTCTGAAAGTTTAGACCAGTAGCCTGAATAAAATGCATCCTGCGGATAACCCACTTGTTTCACACCCGCAAAAGCAGAGTCGCTTAAAAGTCATTTGGCACAAGATTCGAAAGGCCGCTGAGCCTTTTACCGAGAGCGCGCTCGCGCTTGTTCCTATCGTACTGGTTGTCGCGTTTTTTCAGCTGCTGGTACTGCAGCAGCCTATTCCCAACATGGGGCAGATGCTTTGGGGCTTATTGCAGGTACTGTTGGGCCTGGCGCTATTCGTTCGCGGCTTACAGATGGCGCTGTTTCCCATCGGCGAAGAGATGGCTTACAACTTTGTGCGCAAAGGTAATCTCTGGTGGTTGCTGGTGTTTGCATTTTCATTGGGGTTTGGCACCACGGTGGCGGAACCGGCACTGATTGCGATTTCCGAAGAAGCTGCCCGCATCGCGGCCACCGGGCAGGTGATTGCAGATACGGTCGAAGCGCAAAGTGACTACGCCATCGGTTTGCGCCTCACCGTTGCGCTGGCTGTGGGTATTGCGCTGGTGGTGGGTGTGTTCAGGATTCTTAAAGGCTGGCCTGTGCAATACCTGATTATCGGCGGTTATTTTGGCGTGGTCATTATGACTTTTTTCGCCCCGCCGGAGATTATCGGTATCGCCTATGATTCCGGTGGTGTGACGACCTCTACGGTGACCGTGCCACTGGTTGCAGCACTGGGTATTGGACTGGCGCATACCATTCATGGCCGTGACCCGCTCATCGATGGCTTTGGCCTGATCGCCTTCGCTTCATTGACACCCATGATATTTGTCATGGCTTTCGGAATTTTATACTGATGGACGGTCTCGTCCATTTCGGCACCACCCTGCTGACCATGCTGCGGGATATATTGCCGATTGCCGCCATTTTATTCGGTTTTCAGGCGCTGGTTTTACGGCGAAAAATAAAGGATCCCGCACGGGTTGCCATGGGTATGGTGCTGGTGTTGTTAGGTCTCACCCTGTTTCTGGAAGGCCTGGAGATGGCGCTTTTCCCGATCGGTCGCCTGATGGCACAACAATTGACCGCTCCGGAGTTTATTTACGGTTCTGAGACCGTCGTTGGGGAGGCCGTCTATTGGTTGGATTTCCTGTGGATCTATGCATTTGCTGCGGCGATAGGCTTCGCCACAACGGTTGCTGAGCCCGCCCTGATGGCCGTTGCGATCAAGGCCAACCAGGTTTCAGGTGGCACGATTACGGTCAGAGGCCTGCGCTATGCAGTGGCGCTCGGTGTGGCGATTGGCGTGGCGGTCGGGGCATTTAGAATTGTCACCGGCACACCTTTGCACTGGTTCATCATAAGCGGCTATGTGGTGGTCATTATCCAAACCTTTTTTGCACCAAAACTGATCATACCCCTGGCATACGACTCAGGTGGTGTAACCACGTCAACCGTAACGGTTCCGCTGGTCGCAGCATTGGGTTTGGGGTTGGCCGAAACGATACCCGGTCGTAGTCCGCTCCTGGATGGCTTTGGCTTGATTGCCTTTGCCAGTTTATTTCCAATTATTGCAGTTATGGGATACGCACAAATCGGCGAATTGAGAGCAAGACGATTGAAACGCCGTAATACACAAAAATAGTCTATTCTTAAGTGAGGTAACGAAATGCACTTTAAATTAATCATTGTCATGGCAGAAGATGAAAGGACCCAGAATATTCTGGATGCTGCCCGTGACGCAGGTAGCACTGGTTGCACCGTGCTTAACCAGGCGCGCGGTGAAGGTGTTAAGCCGGCAAAAACGTTTCTGGGTTTGAGTATCGACAGCCATGTCGATGTCATCTTGATGTTAGCCGAAGAGCATATGAGCAGGGAAATCATGGAAAAAGTGGCCATTGCCGGTCAGTTTGACGAATTACCCGGTACGGGTATCGCCTTTCAGATTGACGTGGAAGACGCCATTGGTGTGCGTCACCAGATCGAAGCACTTGCCGAGGCAGTGGAGGAAAGATTATGAGAAAGTTGACAAACATTGTCCGTGTACGGGACGTGATGAAAACGGAGTTGGATATCGTTGATGGCATGTTGACGGTGACCGAAGCATTAAAGTCCATGAAGTACCCGGATACGCGTACTTTGATTGTAGACAAGCGTCATGAGGATGACGAATACGGTGTGGTCATGTTCCGGGATATGGCAAAAAAGGTGTTGGCACGTGACCATTCACCCAACCGGGTCAATATTTATGAAATCATGACAAAACCACTGATTTCAGTTCGTCCTGACATGGATGTTCGTTACTGTACACGTTTGTTTGACCGGTTTGGGTTATCCCGTGCACCGGTGATCGAAGACCAGAAAATTATCGGATTGGTCAGCTATTCGGATATCGTATTAAAGGGTTTGACCCAGGAAATGGAATAAGACAAGGTAATCCACCCCAACTCCACATGAAAACAAGAACCGCTTCCGGTTCTTGCCACGTTTGTCGACGAGATTTTTAACCGTCTGTCTGATTGGCCTCAACTTGAGGTAGATCATGTTAAAGCGATTTTCTCCCGTTTTCCCAGTACCTGTTCCGGTCTTTATATTATAAAATACTAATATTATAAAATGATCGTCAGAAAGGCTTTTGGAATAGCAATGAAAACACAAAAAAGTAGCTGGTTACCCGGCTTTATCGCGATACTCCTTTTAATAGGTGTTCCGGTCTGGTACTTCACGGGTGAAGCTGAAACCAATCTTGATTCTCCCTGGGACAGCATGCCAAGACGCCCCGCGCATGTTGATCATAAAAACCTGTTCGATGGTTTTGCGGAACTCACTACCGGCCCCGAGGTGACAAAAGCCTGTCTGAGCTGCCATGAAGAGGCTGGTCAACAGATGCTGCATACCGCGCACTGGAAATGGGAATCCGAACCGGTTGAGGTTGAAGGCCGCGAAGGCCTGTTTACCACCGGTAAGAAAAAATCCATCAATAACTTCTGCATCGGTATCCAGGGCAACTGGGCATCCTGTACGGCTTGCCACGCTGGCTATGGCTGGGATGATGCCGATTTTGATTTTAATGAACAGAGCAATATAGATTGCCTCGTATGCCATGATAATTCGGGTATTTACCGCAAAGGTAAAGCCGGTCTTCCACTTGAAGGTGTTGACCTGATGTCTGCGGCCAGGAGTGTTGCTGTTCCAACACGTGAAAACTGCGGTGGCTGTCATTTCCGTGGTGGTGGCGGCAATGCGGTTAAACACGGTGATCTCGATGAAAGCCTGTACTACCCATCGGAGGGAATTGATGTTCATATGGGGCGCTACGACTTCCAGTGTGTGGATTGTCATCAAACCAAAGATCATGTGATTGGTGGTCGTTCCACCACGGTCAGCCTGGACAATGAGAATCAGATCGCCTGCACCGACTGTCATAACTCCAAATTACATACGGATGAGCGTATCAATGCGCATACCGATACGGTCGCCTGCCAGACCTGCCATGTTCCGGAAATTGCTGTCGCACAAGCCACCAAGACCCATTGGGACTGGTCAAAAGCCGGTGATGATTTCCGTGATGACGATGTACATCACTACCTGAAGATCAAGGGTGAGTTTATTTATGAGAAGAACCTGAAACCGGAGTATCGCTGGTACAACGGGCTTGCACACCGCTACCTGATGGGTGATCAGATCAACACGGACGGCACTACCGCACTGAACGAACCCAGCGGTGATATCCGTGATCCCGGTGCGAAAATCTGGCCCTTCAAGATACACCGCGCCAAGCAGCCCTATGACACTGAATACAACTATCTGCTGCAACCGGTCACTTCGGGTAAAGGCGGTTACTGGAATGATTTTGATTGGGACAAGGCTTTTCGCTTAGGCGAAGAGGTATCCGGTACACGCTACAGCGGCAACTATGGTTTTGCCGATACAGAAATGTTCTGGCCATCGACACATATGGTGGCAACCAAGGACAAGGCATTGCAATGCCAGGCATGTCACACAGAGGGTGGCAGGATGGACTGGGATGCCCTCGGGTATGACGGTGACCCCATCAAGCAGGGTAGCCAGACACGCAAAAGAAGCGCTGTTGAACAAGTGAGTGCGGGTCATGAATAATAAGGCTAATTACATGAAGATATCCATCCTGGGTGGGTTGCTACTTGCTGTGTTCAGCCTCTCGGCTGCTGCCAACAGTTTGCACCCGCAGGTACCGATTCTGGATGCCCAGGGTGATCTGGTGATTGAAAGCGGCCTGCCAATGTCAACCATGACCAGTTGTGGCGGAGATTGTCACCAGACGTCATATATCATGACCAACAGTGACCATGCCGATGCCGGTGCAAGCCAGGCCGGGCAGGGCAACAACGCACATGACTGGCAACAGGGTCCCGGTTATTTCGGTGGTTGGGACCCCCTGGCCTACGATACAGATGGTTTGAATCCGGGCAGTGACATGGATATTGAAGCCTGGTTAAAGCGCTATGGTTCAAGGCATGTGGGCGGTGGACCGGTCGCAGGTCTTGTCGAAATGGATTGTTTGCTTTGCCATACCGATATCGATCACTCGGCGCGGGAAGTTGCGCTCAGTAAGGGTGATTTTGCCTGGGCCAATTCGGCCCCGTTATCCTCACTGGGTATTCTTGTTAAAGAGGGTGACCTTTGGCAGTGGGATGTTTCCGGGTTTGAGACCAATGGCGCGCTTAAAAAAGGTCTGCTTGATATTCGCAAACCCCGGGATGAAAACTGCGCCATATGTCACGGAATTGTTGAGAACAGTCTCGACACACCATTGACCATACCGGAGAACCAGAACGCGCGGCATAATACGAGCCGTACAGGACAGATCGTTTCGCCTCAGAAACTGCTCAATAGCGGTTTGAATATATCCGGCAAGGAAGACCTCAACTATCCCTTTGACGTGCATGCTGATCGCGTGGTGGGTTGTGTAAACTGCCACTACTCTCTGAACAATCCCGTTTATTTCCGGCAACGTGAAGAGAGCAGGCCGGTTCATCTTGATTTTGACCCCCGTCGGCTGAGCAATTCCGAGTACCTGGTCCGGCCCCTGCACCAGTTTGCCAAGGGTCAGTCCACACTGGGCCTGGCAGCGGCGGATACGGAAAACAGCCTGCGTCGTTGCGAGTCATGTCACGATGCCGGCAATGTGCATGAGTGGCTCCCATACAAACAAACTCACTTCACCTCACTGGCATGTGAGTCCTGTCATATTCCGAAACTGTTCGGCCCCGGTTTACAGGCGGTTGACTGGACCATGCTGGATGCACAGGCGCAACCATTAAGACAATACCGGAATGTGACCGGCGACCCCGTTGCGGTTGATAGTCTTATCGAGGGTTTCAGACCACTCATTCTGCCAAGGGCCGATGCAGGGGGTGGTTTCCACCTCGCGCCATTTAACCTGGTAACGTCCTGGTACTGGCAAGCGGGTGATCCGGCTATGCCTGTGTCAAGGCAACAACTCGCAGAGGCAATTTTCAGCGACGGCGCCTATCACCCTGACCTGGTCGCCGCACTGGATGCCGATGGAGATGGTCAATTGAGCGGTGTTGAGTTGCGATTGACCCACGAGGCTGCTGTGAGTGCGGTCAGAGGCCGTCTTGAAGCTATCGGCTTGACCGGTTTGCAGATTGACAGTGAGATCACGCCATTTTCAATCAGCCACAATGTGGTCAATGGTCAGCGCGCCACCAAAGATTGCTCAAGCTGCCACGATCGTGACTCTGTGCTGGCCACATCTTTCAGTCTTTCTGATTATTTGCCAGGGGATGTGCAACCGCAGGCCGGTTCTTATAACGGTCTTAAATTTTCCGGCGACATCACAGCGGATACAACCGGTCGTGTGAGCTTTTTATCCGATAGCCGTAGTGCGGGTTTCTATATCATTGGTCTGCATGCCGAAAGATGGGCAGACCTGCTGGGTATGTTGATGTTTTTCGGCATCATTTTCGGCGTCAGCGTGCATGCGATTGCGCGATATATTTCATCGCGCCGCAGACCGCCGGTTCATCATGAATACGAGCGTGTCCATATGTATGACGTGTACGAGCGTCTGTGGCACTGGATACAGGCCAGCGCGATCATGCTGTTGATATTCACCGGTTTGGTTATCCATAAGCCGCACCTGTTCGGGATATTCAGCTTCCCCTACATGGTGAATGTACATAACGTACTCGGGTTTATCCTGATAACCAATGCCGTCTTGTCGTTGTTTTATCACCTGGCAAGCGGTGAAATACGGCAGTATCTGCCAGAGCCTAAAGGCTTCGTCGCGAATACCCTGGCACAGATGATGTACTACAGCAGGGGTATTTTTGCCGGCAATCCACACCCCCTTGAAAAAACCAAGGAACACAAGCTTAACCCGCTGCAGCAGGTCACATACCTGGCGATCCTTAACATTCTGCTACCGGCACAAATCATCACCGGTATCCTGATCTGGGGTCTGCAGCGCTGGCCGCATATCGCCGCAGAGTTGGGTGGCTTACCGATGCTGGCGCTTGTTCACACCCTGGTAGCATGGGCATTTGCAGCTTTTATTGTTATGCATATTTACCTGACAACCACCGGCCACAAACCGACCGCGGGCATTGAGTCCATGATCACCGGCTGGGATGAAGTAGAGAAACACGGGAATAATCCGACGACGGATGGCCCGCAAGGAGAGTCAAAATGAATCAAACACTGAGGGCGAAGCCCTACTTAAACCCCTATCTGGCCGGCACGTTACTGGGTGTCGTTCTATTCCTCGCATTCTTTATCACCGGGTCCGGTCTCGGTGCCTCCGGCGGTTTGAATCGCCTGCTGGTTTATGTGCAAAACGAGGTCAATCCGGAGCATATCGACCAGGTGGCCTACCTGTTGAAAATGGCCGGCGGCAATTCCAACCCGCTGGATAGCTGGATCGTCTTTTTGACCATCGGCACCATCTTTGGTGGTTTGATTTCAGGCCTGTTGGGTCGTCGCATGAAGTTTGAAACCAACAAGGGGCCACAGATCAGCAATGGCACCCGTTGGGTTATGGCCTTCATTGGTGGCGCACTGATGGGATATGGCGCGCGTTTGGCCAGGGGTTGTACCTCGGGTCAGGCACTGTCCGGTGGTGCGGTTTTATCGGTCGGTAGTTGGGCCTTCATGTTTGCGGTGTTTGCCGGTGCTTATGCGCTGGCTTACTTTTTCCGTAAGTTCTGGAATTGAGGAGTATTATCATGGCTAATTTCCCACTTCCACTTGCTGACCTGCTTGGTCATTGGGGCTCCTATGCCGTTTACGCGGTTATCGGTATCGCCTTTGGTATGACCCTTGAGAGTGCCGGTTTTGGTAACTCAAAACTATTGGCTGCACAGTTCTACTTCAAGGACATGCGTGTATTCAAAGTCATGTTTACTGCCATTATCGTGGCGATGACACTGGTATTCCTGTCGTCCTCATTGGGTTTGCTTGACTATAACCTGGTATGGGTTCCACCGACTTATTTGTGGCCCGGTATCGTTGGCGGCCTGATCATGGGTGTCGGTTTTATCGTTGGTGGCTTTTGTCCTGGAACATCACTGGTGGGTCTGGCAACAGGCAAAATTGACGCCATGGTATTCGTGCTTGGTGTTCTGTTTGGAATTTTCATGTTTGGCGAAACAGTCGGTAGTTTTGCGACCTTCTTTGACAGTTCGGACATGGGTCGTTTTACCTTGCCCGAGTTGTTTAATGCCAGTTACGGTATCGTTGTTATCAGCATCGTGGTGGCTGCGCTGATCCTGTTCGTGCTCGCGGAAAAAGTTGAAGCTATGGTCAACGACAGGCCTCAGCAGAAGCTGCCTGGCTGGTCGAAGCCAGCAGCAGGCGCGCTTGTTGCACTGGCAGCGGTTGTCCTGGTGGTCGGCCAACCCAGCGCCGAGGACCGTTGGCAGTCGGTTGCGGCTGATAGCCAGGCAAAGCTTGATCAACGAGCCGTGCAGATTTCGTCTGCAGAATTCATCAAGTACAGGGATGATTCCAAAATCAAGGTTGTACCGCTGGATGTTCGTGATGAAAGCTACTACAACCAATTCCATCTGCGTGGCGCCATTCATGTGCCGCTGGAAGAGGTTCAGGCAAAAGCCCGGGAATTACAGTTTGAACCGGCCAATACCCTTTTCGTTACCATCAGTAATGATGAGGCCGCAGCGACCGAGGCCTGGAAGATTCTAAGAGCTGAGAGTGTTCCGAATATTTATATTCTTGAGGGTGGCGTCAATGCCTGGTTAAAAGAATATGCCGGAAACAGTCTTGCCGAGGAAGACCGGGTTTACAACCGAGAGGAGGATCAGCTGGCTTATCGGTTTAAAGCGGCGACCGGTGCGAGACACCCGGCTGCGGAGCCTGTTGCACATACTATCAACCTGAAGTATGAGCCCAAGGTTATCCTGGAGTTGAAACGTGCCCCCACCAGCGGTGGTTGCGGCTAACAAAGTTGTCAGCGTCCTTGCTTGCTGACTGAACTTGCCGGCCCTTCCATGGGCCGGCTTACACATCTCTTCTAACAAATTTTCGAATCTTTGAATTTGTTATCTGCCGTCCAGACATTGATGACGAGCTTGTTACTGCGCGGCAGGGCCTGCCAAATGGCTTCTGATTTCGCGGGGCACAGCGTGCTCAATACCGCTTGCCTTTTGGCTGGATCGGGATTCATGGATCGTGGAACCAGGAACCCGACCCTTATTTCAGAACCAAACTCCCTTGCGCCCCTGAATAGCCATCCACCAGCCGCTGCAGTCATGCTCTGGACCGGGTGTTCAACGTAGTAGTTGTTGACCCAGACCAGGGATTCATAGCTGATGGGTTCCGGTTGTCCACACGCAGAAAGGATGAGGGTGGAGGCAATTGTGCATAATAGTTTAGTCTTCATAGTGATACTTCCTTGCATCTCTACTGTCTTTAAATGTGGGCCTTAAGGGCCTCTAAAATTCCTGCCTCCATGGCAGGGTTTGTTGCTAAATGTACTATTGATACATGCAATAACTGTGCCCAGTGTGTGCTGGATTGTGTAAACTTGAATATATTCAGAGTGTTATAGTTTTTTCGATGAGGTTTGCCAGCATCAGCACCAGCTTAAAAAATGACTGGTTTTGTCATAAAAGCTGACCAAAAATGTCAATAGGAAATTACAATAATTACAAGTAGATAGCTGCGTCGAAGCGCAGTTAAGAGTGGCCGGCAATGACCCGATAGTCAGGTCACTATATGCCGGCCTTGGAGGTCAATCGATCAACAGGTCACCGAGTCTTTGAATTTGTTGTCTTCGGTCCAGACGTTGATGACGAGTTTGTTACTGGATGGTAAGGCCTGCCAAATGGTTTCTGATTTCGCAGGACACAGGCTGGTAAGAACCGCCTGCCGCTTGGCCGGATCCGGGTTCATGGCCCGTGGGACAAGGAAACCGACGCGTATATCCGTACCGAATTCTCTTGCGCCTCTGAAAAGCCATCCGCCAGCAGCTGCAGTCATGCTCTGCACCGGGTGTTCAACATAATAGTTGTTAACCCAGACCAGAGATTCATAGCTTATCGGTTCAGGTTGACCACAGGCGGAGAGGAGTAATGCGGCCGCTATCGCGGGCAGAAATTCCTTTTTCATTTTATCGAGTAGTTGCATCATGCATCAACCTCTTTTGGATGATGCTATTGTCCCCGTCATTTGCAGGCGAGACTACTGTCAATTATTACAGATCGGTGTTATTTAGTTGATTCAGCTGGGATTGTGTATCAAGGTCGAAGCTGGCATTTTCTATATTTACCGTTAGTAACAGACCGGGATGTTCCTTGAGTAAATCGCGTGCGCCGCGCTCACCTTCCAGGGCGCATAGCCGGCTAAAAAAGCTGCCTGGGAAAATCACCGGTGGCATATTCAGGCCATCTGCCCGGGCACAAATGATCCGGTCTGGTTTCCTCTGCCAGGTGTCTGCCATCAAGCGCAGGTCCGATGCCACCAGTCGCCACTGATCACATAACAGGATCATCACGGCAGATGACGCCGGGTTGATCATTTCAGCACCGGCGGCGATTGAACCCCCCATCCCGTTGGACCATTTTGGGTTGTGAACCCACTTTACCGGTGATGCTGGTACCTGGTCTTTGACGGCCCTGGCGTTTGCCCCGGTGACTACAATGATTTCACGCGGGTCGATTGCGTGTGCTGTGTCGATTATTCTCTGAATCAGTGTCCCCGACTTGTACCGTACCAGTTGCTTGGCTTCGCCCAGGCGCTGACTTGCACCGGCGGCAGGGATCAGGACACTGAGTTCCGGGTAACTCATACCCTGTTTCGGGTCAGCATACTGCCGTCACGACCATTCAGGAATGCATGAATTTCAGCGACGATTGCAAGGGCAATGGATTCAGGCAACTCGGCACCGATATCAAGACCGGCCGGCCCAAAGACATGGACATCCCCGGCACCAATTTCGCTGAGCAGTCGGTCGCGGCGTGCTCGCGGGCCCAATAGTCCGATATAGGGCAGGGCGGCTTCAACCACCTGCGAAAGGTAAGCACGGTCATGACCCAGGTGGTGGGTCATCAAAACCGCTGCATCCACCTGGTCCAGTAAAATGTGCTGACCAAGCTCTGATGGTTGCAACACCTTAACGTCACAGCTATCCGGAAACCGGTCTGCGCGGGCAAAACCGGGACGGTGATCAACGATGGTGCAGTTCCAGCCCATTTCTGCCGCCAGACCTGCAACAGGAACCGCATCATGACCCGCACCGCAGATCAGAATAGCGGGCGGTGGCATAATCGGGATGACCAGCAGTTCGACCTCGCCGGACTCCGTTTTCAGGATGTCCTGCCAAAACCGCCGGGACATGTCATGCCCACTGGAGAACGAAGAGCCTTCGTGGCTTTGGATGCATTCCAATAACAAGGGAGTGCCAGCGGTTAAACCGGTACCGCAATCAAGGGCAAATTCGCTGGCTGTATAATCCGGGTCGCTGCTCGAAATGACGAGGCTCAGCAGACCGCTTTGCCGGGTCTTCCAAGCCTGATCAAGAGTCTCAAGAAAGCCGAATTCCGTACTGCTATCCAGGCGTTGCAGCATCAGGTGAATGATGCCATCACAGCCAAGACCGAGGCCCCAGGCGAAATCATCGCCTTGGCTCATGTCGTAACTGACATTTCGGGTTTGACCGTCTGCAAACACATCCCTGGCATGCGCCGCCAGATCGGCCTCAAGACAGCCGCCTGAAATCAGACCACGATAGCTGCTGTCTTCAGCTATCAGCATCATGGCGCCGGGCTTACGGTAAGTCGAACCCTCGGTGGCCACAACAGTGCCCAACACAAGGGCGTTGTCGGTCCGGTGAGTATGGTAAAACTCCAGTAAGGCGGTAAGTCCAAGGTGCATAAGTTTGGCCTTTCAGCAAGTCTGATCTGTTTCCAGGAAACTCCAGTTAGCATTTTCCCACAGAGGGTCACTGACTGATAGTGATAGTACGCGGATGGATCAACCTTGAATGAATGGTGATATTTGCTGAGAGCAGCTTCTTTGGGGGCGCTGGGATGTGTATTGTCTTACAAGGACAGTTGCCGTGCCCAGACCAGCCTACGGAATGGTTCTGAAGCCTTACTTTCGATAATCTGCAAGGTTGGGGGAGCTGGGATGTGTATTAACTTCTCAGGACTCGCTGCAAGTACATCCCTGTAAGCTCGAGCGCGACATCCATGTCGCTCACGGTCCTGATAAGTTAATACACATCCCAGCTTAATATCAAACGACGTGCATCTATCAGAAGTTGTAAATCCAAACATTCGCAAAAGCCGTGTGCTTATCAAGTTCAGAATCAAACCATGTGTATCTTCCAGAAACCATTGACCCCCGCATTCGCACAAAGGCGAGGATGTGCAGTAGTTCTCTTCAGGACCTTGCGAGACAGGAGTCGAGAAAGAGTGCTACAGGGATGTACTTGAACGAGTCCTGAAGAGAACTACTGCATAGCCTCGGCTTCCCGAATGATCAATGGTTTTCAACCAGCAAGTGTGAGTCCTGAAGAAAGTATGCAGCTTCACGCTTACTGATTCGGGCACGCTTTAGATTTGAACTCTGTCAGCATCCAGATGACAAGTAGGCCACCGATCAAACCGGCTACGTGTGACCAGGCGTAGGGTGGCCAGGTGATGTGCGTCATGACCGATACACCCTGGGACACTTCGATCACCACCTTGGCTATGCAAGCACAGGTGATGAGGATGATTAACCTCGATCGAGTTGATTTCCATTCAAGCCACAGCGCGACCAGCAGTAGTGTATTGAGCACGCCGGACAGACCACAGTAATAATCCAGTTTTGCATACGGCGTAAGTAGCAAGGCTGAGACAACTACTATCCCGGTACCCAATGATGCCAGCAGCACGGTCCTTGAGCGAAATTCAAGCAATGTGCCCAGCACGGCTAGACCCAGGCAGTTCCACAGCAGGTGCTGCAGGTCGGCGTGCATGAAGTGACCGCTGATGATGCGCCAGGCTTCTCCGTCGAATATATCAGTAGCACTGAAGTAGAGTGCTGTTTTTTCTGTCACAAGCCAGTGCAGAGTGAACAGGGTTGTCAGCAGGCCGATGGTCAATACTGGAATTCGTTTGCTTGTCATGGTCGTGTCCCGGAAAAAGGGCAGCCCTGGGGCTGCCCAAAAGAACCTACTGAGGATTAGTTCGCGTTCTGAGATGCATGAATATCAGTGGTAATAGCAGTAGCAACATCCAGATGTCGAATGCACCACCGCCATTGCCGTGACTCGCACGTTGTTCTGCATACATCGGTTTTTGGGTATCCACACGGTTGTTGCGCGCACCTTGTGCCAATCGTTCCTGTCTCGCCAGTTGTTCTTTTTCCACGCGTGACCGATTGAGACGATCGATGCCAAGTTCCTGATAGCGTTCTTCACGCAGAACGATCATCGAGGTGTAGTCGGTCACCAGGCTGTTCTCAACGGCGATATCGGTAATGGCCTGCTCGATATCGGCATCTCCACCGAAATAGTCCAGCCGGTTTTGCAGATCTTCAATTTTTGCAAAAGCCCACAGGCGTTCGATTTCCGGATGAAGCGTCGAGGTTTCAGGGAACTCAAAGCTGCTTGTGTAGTTCCTGGTTTCCCCCGAGGCCTTGCCGCTGAGGCTCACATTGGCCATGCCGCCATCCCAGTAATGACCAAAGACAATCAGTTGCTGGCCACGGTAGAGACTGCCGATCCGCTCAGGCGTCAGGTCACTGACCTTGATCCCCGAGAACGATACATCGACATCATGCAGTGCCTCGTGGGTGAGCTTTGAAGTGGCCTCGATTATCTTGCCGGCAATGTCGTCGCCGTTGGAGACGTTAATCGCAAAGCCATTTGAAACCTTTGCCATGCTCTCCAGCAGTGGCCGGTTTGAACTGTTGCCGAGTACAAAGGTAAACAGCCTGACATCTGTCTGCTCGAGTAGCTCAAGAAAGTCCTTCTTTTCGGTATGGCCTAGATTGGCAACACCGTCAGTAACCAGTATCAATGCGCTACTGCGGTCGGCATCCAGTGATTGAATGCCCATATTGAGACCGGCGAAAAGATCCGTGCCGCTATTGGGATGATTGTTTTCCAGTTGGTGGATGTAGTGCTGAATATTTTCAGGCGCTGCGTATTCAAACCCATGGGTGACTTCCCGGGCGTGTTTGTTGAACAGGATGATACGGAATCGATCATTGGGGTTCAGCCGGGTGAGGCCTTTTTTGACACCTTCGATAAGGCTCTGGAACTTGCCTTCCATTGAGCCGGAAAAGTCGAGTACGAATACCCAGTCTCTTCCCTCTGTTATCGGTGCAAGGTCATCCCCTGGTGTGACCGTCAGCATGAACGTACCGCGTTCACCCGGGTTTTCTTTATAGGTGACCATCTCGACTGAACCGGGCAGGCCTTGCTGCTGGCGCCAGTAGACGACGATATCCTGATCAAGCCGTTGCACAACAGAGGGCAGGACGGTGTTTGTGCTGCCTTCCTCAATGGTTGCAAACTCATTGATTAGCGCCACGTTCCATTCATTGTCAGATAGTTTCTGGATGTTGGCCTGCGGGTGTTGAGGCAGCCTGAAATCATCGATCGGCCAGGAGGAACGGAACGACAGGTTAAAGCTGAAGGCCTCTTCAACCGCATCATTGTAGGTCCAGAAAGACAGTTTTTGTTCATCGACCCCGCCGTCCTCCAACGGGTAGACAAACCGTCCGATGGACGAGTCAATGTGCACGGGCTGTATGTAGGTCAGGCTGATGCGTACATCCTGGCCGGCCCTGACCGGGTAAACCGCGATATCAAATGTTTTGTAGCTGTCCTGCTCGGTCAGAGCCACTTCCCGGCCAGCCTGCTTTTCCTGTTGGTAAATTTCGCGGGCCTGTTGTTTTTCGAGAACCTCGCCGGTCACAGGCAAGCCGTCGATCCAATAGGTGAACTCACCAACGGCGGCCTTTTCAGGCACCGGAAAGGAGTAGATCGCTTCAAGATCGGTAGCGTGCGGATTGGCGAACGACTGTTCAACCGTGGTAATCGCATATCCGTCTTCAATTACAACATTGACATGGTGTTGCCGGATCTCAAGTTGCGGAAGGTTTGACATTGTTGGCGTCATCAGGCCTGCCGCGAAAGTGGCGGGGCTCCAGATCGTGCCGATGTACAGTGCCGTTAAACTCAGAAGTAAAGTATGGATGGTTTTCATGACTTGCTCCGTAATCGTGGTTGAAAAATGGCAGCCTTTTCGGCCACCTCATTACGGAATAAATCATGGGACGGGATTACATATTAAGCAACCATTATGGAAATAGTGACTATATGCGAGTATAAAAGTATTGTAATACGATACTTTATGCTTGTGAGTTATCAGATTTGTCTTTAATGAACGGCTTAAACAGGCCATATTGCCAGCCACGCATGGCGAGAACGAGCGTTGTGCCATTTCTGTCAGCCAGCTTAAGCGCGGCGTCATCATTATTCAAAAGATCAAACTCCCTGGCCAGGCGCTTCAGTTTGCGCTGGAGTTCCGCATTGCTTTGAGAAGAGAACATGCCGTTGAGTACGATCAGGCACTCATCATCCCGACTGAATCGTGTGTTAAAAAATTCCTGGCTGATCTTTTTCTGGAAAAATAGCTGAATCGGTCCGTTTTCCCGCCAGCTGAAGTTTGGCGCCACCAAGAGTTTTATTCGGTTTTTTGGAAGCAGTTCGATCACCTTCAGGCGATCAAGCCTGGCAAGGTGCCGGATGCACTCGGCTTCGCTGATACGGTAGAAGGACAGAATGTTATCCATCGTCCAGCGGTTCAGAACGCAAACGGCCACCAGCGTCAGCGTCACGTTGGCTGTGATTTCTTTCTCCTGTGCGACGGTGAGTTGTTGCAGTCGTTGTTGTTGCTCATTCATTAACTGCACCAGGTCGCTGATTTCCATGTCGAGAAGATGACAGATCTGATCAATCCTGCTGAGTGTAAAGCTCTGCTGTGAGAAAAGACGTTTTACGCTAGCCTCGGTCAGTCCAAGGGTAAGGGCTACATCGGCGTAGGTTTTTCCTTGCGCCTTGAGCGCAGCTTTCAAAGTTTTGATGAGTTCGCGTGTCTGGGCCATGACATACCTTCAGAAGTATCAATTAGATGAACTTTATGCCTGTAAAGTAACACGGATCAAGTGCATGGTGCCTTAATGCACTACCAGCCACCGCCACCACCACCTCCGCCACCACCACCTGAGGAGCCCCCGCCACCTGATCCTGAAGATGACCCGGGTGGTGAGGAAGCCGATGAGATCGCGGAGGAAAAACTGCTATTGAATTCACTGCCAAGGTGGTTGAGTGCCCCCATCCGATTGTGGCTGCCGGAATACCAGGCGGGCTTGTAACCACCTTTTTCAGCGACTTCCCGGGGAAGTTCCCGTGCAAAGCGATCGCACCAGTTATTCTCCACACCCAATGCAAAAGCGAAGGGTAAAAACATTTCAAAGACTTCCGGGGTCAGTTGCGGAGACTTCATCATGTCAAGACGCTCCTGCTCGGCGGTATCAAGATACATTTTGAACCCTTCAATTTCATCCATGACGCGGCGTCCAGCCGGTGTTGGTGCACGCAGCAGGAATATAAATGTCACATGCAGTGCAACAGCGAGAAGCGCGAATGCTATCCAGACAAAAGGGCTTCCCGGAAACCGGGTAGCGATGAGTCCCGCAATGAAGGTGATGATAATGGCGGGGAGGGCGAAGATGGTGTTGAGTTTAAATAGCCGTCCAAGGTGTTCGGATTTCATCGCTTTTTTCAAGCTGTTTCGAGCCTTCATGAAGTCTCTATGGTTCTTCTGGTCGAGTTCAATGTCTGAACCGTTTTCAAAAAGACTATCAAGCACGGCGCGCTCACCGTCACTCATTTTTTGCTTGCCTCGAACAGTCAGTCTGCGGAGTGTGAAGTCATCATCCTGTTCCTGGATTTCCAGGTAACCCTTCACCCCAAGGCTGACGACTGCTGCTGCGAAAGTCTGTTTACCAAATGACATTTTGTGAACATAGCTGCAACCGGCAGGGGTCAAACCCATCGGTGGTCTGAAGCGCGGGATGATGACACCCTTTTCCGGGTCACGGCCATAGCGGTTCCAGGCCATGAGATACCAGGTCAGGGAGGCGAGTAAACCGACCAACAGGATCAGCGCCGATGTGTTATCCCGTAAGAAATATCCAGCGCGATCTGTCAGGGAGGGTTGGTTTACGATGCCCTTGGGCCATCCAATGGCAACAGTCAGGCCTTCGTTGGGTTGCAAGGCCCGTGTGGATTCAAACAGGATTGCCCTCTCATTGACGATGGTTGATTGCGCGTCTTTGCCGGCTGCCCCTTGTGCTCCGGTATAGAAACTGATTTGTAAATCTTCCCGGTTAACACTCGCGGGGAGTTCAATACGGGCGGACGCGTGATCAATAGGGAACATCCAGCCGTTGCCGGTAACATTCCAGTACAACTCATCATAATCCTTGAAGAAGCCCAGTTGTCGACTGGTTTGATAACGCAATTGGTAGGTGTGCACGCCATGGGTAAGCATCTGATTGGCGCTGCCCATATAGATACGCATGCCATTGCTGCGTTTTTCCGTGTGGAAGGGCTCAGGAGCGCCATTGCGTTGTATGTCGAGAATGTTGAGGTCAACCTTGTACTGATTGCCGAACCTGTCTTTGTAGCGGGTTGGGAAGTCACGAAAAATTCCACGGCGTATATCGACTCCCTCGGCACGGACCCTGATGGTCTCGGTCACGACCAGGTTGCCGTCGCTATGGATGAGTATGTCGGATTGATAATCCAGGATCCGTTCGTCAGCGACCAGGTTTCCAACACCCGCTAAAAAGACACTGACTAACAGTACGCAAACCCGCTTGATGAGTGGTGGCTTACAGGTCGACATCAGGTGCGCTTCGTTGACTGGCTAATTCGATTTGAAAAAACTCGGCCAGCTTGAAGTTAAAAATGCCGGCGACTATGTTGGAAGGGAAGCTTTCAACAACATTGTTGTTGTCCCGTACGGCGCCATTGTAATAACGACGTGCAAACTGCAGGTGGTTTTCGATGTCGACCAGGCTGCTGTGCAATTGTTGGAACCCTTCATTGGCCTTTAAGTCGGGGTAATCCTCGGCGAGGGCGAACAGACGCCCCAGCGACCGGGACAATGCAGTCTCCTCCTGTGCACGTGCGTCCACACTTTTTGTGCCGGTCTTGCGAATGTGTGCCACCTCTTCAAATACCGACGATTCATGAGCTGCGTAGCCCTTGACCGTCTGCACCAGGTTGGGCACCAGTTCAGCACGCTTTTGCAGTTGCACATCAATACCGGCCCAGGCCTCGTTAACGCGGTTACGGTTGCGTATCAGCCGGTTATATATCCAGATTGCTGTGCCCAACAGCAATACCGCGAGTATTATCAGAATCTCTGTCATCGTGCCGCCTCAAAATATTGTCTCATCATCTATCTGCACCGGTACTTATTCCATGCGCTAAACGCCTGGCAAAAGTGCATGCTTACAAGTATAGGAAACCATGCATGCTTTGTAAGCTCCCAGGTTTTCAGGCATGCAGCCGGTTTTTTGTTCGCCCGGTGTAACTTTTTTGATTGTTTGCCGCTATAAGTCAGTGAAGCAACGGTAAATCCGGTAGGCAAATTGAGGAAAAAATGATGAAGTGGAACCGAATACAGGTTTTGAGCGCCCTGCTGATAGCAGGTCTGTTTTGTGTGATCGCACAGGCTGCTGATATCAGTCGTTCTGATATTCCATCAGGGAGTAACTGGTATGTGCACATCAACCTCGACCTGATCCAGAACTCCGAGGTCGGGCGCAGGCTGATGGCTGAGACCATTGATGAAGCGCTGGATGAGATTCAGGGCGAGCTTGATATAGATCTCCGCAGTGAGGTTGAGGGTATTACGGTTTTTGGCGGGAAATTGCCTGAACGTGGGAATGTGGCAAAAGAAGGCGCGGTCATTTTTCACGGTGCATTGTCTCAGCACACCCAGGAAGAGTTGCTGGCGGCGCTGGGGCGTAAAGGTGCCGATGTCACCGCTTTGGATAGCGCTGGTCTGACGTACTACAAGCTGGTCAATGATGGCGGCAGCATGACTTACACCGATAAGGATGGTCATGAGGAGGACGTGGACTTTGGTCATCGGCAGGACGTGTATTTTTCGTTTGGTCTTTCCCAGGCCCTGGTCACGCAAAACCTGGATCTGATGCAGGCGTTTCTGGATGCCGGCGGGTACCTGGGTGGATTTGAAACAGTCGATTCACAAGCACTGTTGGTACTGCAGGCGGATCGGGCCCTGATGCAGGGCGGGGCGAATACATCAACGCAGACAGGTGGCGAATGGGATTCCTCGATATTGAAGAACGTTGACGCCGTGGCGCTGGTGATTGCAGAGAAAAATAGTGGTCTTCAAGTCAGTGCGCAGTTGACCGCAACTTCACCCGATATGGCGATGGCTGTTCGGAATATTGTTGAAGGTGTGGTGGCATTGAAGGCGCTCGATGAGTCAGATGGTGAACTCGGGGAGATTCTTCGTCAGATCCGTTTCGAGAATGATGGCCCGGATTTGCATATCAATGTGCCGGTGACCAGTGCGCAAATCGAAGCACTCAGGGATCTGTAGCAGAATACCCGGTGCCTGATCTGGACCAAAAGGCTGAATTGCAATTAATCGACCGGGCCCTGGAGGGTTCGGTCGAAGCCTTTGAACAACTGGTCATCAATTACCAGGATCGGCTTTTCCGCTTTTTGCTGGTGCGTTCCGCCAGTCGCGCAGATGCTGAAGACGCGTTGCAGGATACCTTTGTCGCGGTTTTTAAATATTTACCGGGATACAAGCCACGTTACCGGTTCAGTACCTGGATATTCACTATCGCCCTACGGCAGTTGGGCAGGCAGCGCCGGCACTCACCTGAATCTGCAGATTCGCCCGAATCAATCGTCTGCGTCCAGGCCGGCCCTGAGCAGGTCGGTATCCAGGTCGAACAGCAGCGTTCTGTGTGGCAAACCGCGAGCTTGTGCCTGAGTGAGTTGCAATTTACGGCCTTGTGGCTGTTCTATATTGAAGATATGTCACTTGCCGAAATCGCAAAGGTCATGAAACGTCCGGCCGGTTGGGTTAAGGTCAACCTGATGCGCGCCCGCCGGCGCTTGTCAAAGGAATTGCAGGATCATCACCTTGATCCAGCGGTCTCCTGTAATGAGGTTACATTATGAACATGAAGAGTTTGGAAAGTGCTTTGGTCAACGCGCCGGAGACGAAGATAAAGGTCAGTGCCGGGCTGCATCAGAACATTTTGCGCGCAATCCGGCTGGCTGCGCCAGTCAGCAGGAAAACAGCTTTTAGGCGGGCAGGGCCAGCCTGGGCTGTGGGTGTGTTGACGGTGATTTTAGCAGTCGTCGTGTTTTACCCTCCTCAACAGGGCGCTGTTGATCCCGTGTTGAGAAATACCCCTCTACAGTCACAGGTGCAAGTGTCAGCCTCTTCACTGCTGAACCTTGAAAAGGGTTTGTTGGCGCTTTCCGAAGAAACATCCACGTCTGAATCGGAGCTCAGAAAGGAACTCGAGCGTCTGAAATCCGACCTTGCCAGGTTTGATTTCAGGTCTTAACGACCTTTTTTCGATACCCAAAAATTTCATGTCGGATAATTCTGCTTTTCAAAATACGGGTAAACAGTGGTATGTCTATATCATCAGGGCCAGCGATGAGCGCTTGTACACAGGCATCACAACCGATGTAGAGCGCAGATTTAACGAGCATCATGACCCGCGTAAAGGGGCTCGCTTTTTCCGTGGCAGACAACCCGAGGAGGTGGTTTATACCGAACGCCACGCCGATCGCAGCAGTGCCCTGCAACGCGAAGCGGTCATTAAAAAGTTATCCAGAAAGTTGAAGCTTGAATTAATAGGAAGGATTGGTGATTAAACCACCAGGGCGCCCTTGTTGATAAATGACATTCCGTGTCTCCAGCAAGACGGTATTAGCCGGTTCAACTGCGCCTAGGCTGAATATACAATACAACATATATTTTTAAAGTACAAGTACTTATGTGATTAAAGTAAAGTGGTGCTGTAAGTAATAGAAGGGACTGCTTTCCCCGGCAGTTGCTTTCAATGACAGCCGGTTTGGCCCGCTTTGGGTATCTGATTGATAGCACTTTGGTTTCGCCTCTTGATTCGCCTTGTCAGCACCTTGATGTTCAGAGCTTGCATTGGTAATTGAATCTGGTATTCTTTGTATCACTGTATTAACGCGCTATTACATTGGTACAAGCATGAAACAGCATAACGAGCAACAGAAAAAAGCGCTGACACTGGCAGCGGATTCCTTATACAAGGCATTTTTAACCCTTAACAAGCCTGATGAGGTGCGCCAGTTTTTGTTGGATCTGTGTACCCCCTCCGAGGTGGAGGCGATGGTAGACCGTTGGTGGACAGCATCTTTACTTAGACAGGGGCACAGTTACCGGGAGATTTCCGAAGTCACCGGTGTCAGTGTCACGACAATTGGCCGTGTGGCCAGGTATATGAATATGGGTGAGGGCGGTTACCGTCTCGCACTGCGGCGCGAGGAGGCGGCGAAATCATGAAAAGAATCCGGGTAGCGATACAAAAATCAGGCAGGCTTTCCGATAAATCACTCGACCTGCTGCAGCGTTGTGGTCTGCGTTTTGCCCGCAGTAAGGACAAGCTGTACTGGTATGGCAAAGATTTTCCAATCGACCTTCTGCTGGTGCGGGATGATGATATTCCACGCCTGTTACTCGACGGAGTCTGTGACCTGGGTATCGTTGGTCAAAACATTGCCGAGGAGGTTTTGCAGGATGACACGGACAACAACAGCCTGGATGAACTGCGCGCGCTTCCCTTTGGGGGATGCAGGCTTTCATTGGCAGTTCCCGAAAATTCGAGTTTTGAATCGGCTGCAGATCTGGATGGTTGCAGGATCGCCACGAGTTATCCGGCCCTGACCAAATCAATCTTGTCCAAACGTGGCATCAATGCCGAAACAGTCAAGTTTTCCGGTTCTGTCGAAATTGCCCCGGGACTGGGGACCGCGGATGCGATCTCGGATCTTGTTTCTACCGGTACAACCTTACGTGCCAATCACCTGGTTGAGTTTGAAGTGCTTTTTCAAAGTACGGCGGCACTTTATGGGCGCTCAGCCTCCTTGTCGGATGAAAAGCAGGTCATGATCAATCGTTTATTGTCCCGTCTCGATGGTGTGCTGCTGGCCGCTGAGAGCAAGTACGTCATGTTGCACGCCCCGCGTGATTCGGTCGATGAAATCACCCGCCTGTTACCCGGTGCCGAAAACCCCAGCCTGATGAACCTGGAAGGAGACTCCGAGCGGGTTGCCATGCACGCAGTTTGCCGTGAAACCGTGTTCTGGGAACACCTGGAGGCCCTCAAGGCAGCCGGCGCCTCGGCCATCCTGGTGCTTCCGGTCGAGAAGATGTTGGGGTAGGTGATGGACATTCGACTACCCGAACTGATCGACTGGTCCGGTATTTCTGAGGCGCAACGTGAGACGGCGTTATCTCGTCCACCAATACCCGCCGGCAATTTTCAACAAGTGGTTGGTGAGATCATTTCCCATGTCAGGCGTGACGGTGATGCGGCTTTGCATAAACTGGGCGAGAAATATGACGGTGTAACCCTGGCGCAGTTGGAAGTCACGGCTGAAGAATGGGCGCAAGCCGAATCCCGGGTGGATCCGCTTGTTTTGCAGGCCATGGATGAGGCGATAGAAAGAATCAGCGCATTCCACATCAGCGGTAAGCCGGCGCCGGTCAGCATGGAGACATCCCCCGGTCTTCGTTGTGAAGCGCGTTACCTGCCCATATCACCCGTTGGTTTGTACGTGCCTGGCGGTTCGGCGCCACTGATATCAACCGTCATCATGCTGGGTGTGCCGGCCAGGATCGCCGCTTGCGAGCAGGTCGTTTTATGCACACCGCCTGATCAACAGGGGCAGGTGTCGCCGGCTATCCTGGCTGCAGCATCACGTTGTGGAATCAAGCGTGTATTCAAGGTTGGTGGTGCGCAGGCGATCGCTGCCATGGGGCTTGGCACGGAAAGCATACCGGCCTGTGCCAAGTTGTTCGGGCCTGGCAATGCCTGGGTGACCGAGGCCAAACAACAGATTTCCGCGCTGCCGGGTGGCGCCGCACGCGATATGCCGGCTGGACCGTCAGAGGTCCTGGTTATTGCCGATGATGGTGCCGATGCCACGGCCGTATGCTGGGACCTCTTGTCCCAGGCTGAACACGGTCCGGACTCACAGGCGATTGTCATCAGTGATAGTCAGCGACTGCTGAATGAGGTGGGTCGCCTTTTGCCCTCGATGGCCTCGGATTTACCGCGTGCGGAGATCCTCGCACAGTCCCTGCAATATCTGAGACGTATTCGTGTTGATTCCGTAAGCGATGCTGTGGACATCAGTAACCGTTATGCACCCGAACACCTGATATTGAACTGCCGGCAGGCCGATCAGCTGGCTGATAGCGTAACGGCGGCCGGGTCGGTGTTTATCGGCCCCTGGACACCTGAATCCCTGGGTGATTACTGTTCCGGCACCAATCACGTACTTCCAACCTACGGTTATGCACGTGCTTATAGCGGGCTGTCGGTCAGCGACTTTTTGCGCCGCATGACCTTGCAGCGTGCGAGTAATTTCGGTCTGCGCAACGTGGGTCAATGTGCGGCCACCCTGGCCAGGGCAGAAGGTCTGGACGCGCATCGTATGGCGGTGGAATATCGCCTCAACAGCAATCGCGAGGTGTAATGATGGATATTTACAGCCTTGCACGACCCGAAATAGTTGCCATGAAGGCCTATGAGTCGGCCCGTAACAGTGCAGCCGCTGACGGCGTGCTGCTCAACGCCAATGAAGCGCCTTCTACACACGTCAATGATCCCGAATGGCAGCGTTTGTCACTGAATCGTTACCCGCCGCCGCAACCCGGCGTATTGCGGTCGCGTCTGGCCGATATGTATGCGGTGGATGAATCGAGGCTACTGATCACCCGTGGCAGCGATGAGGGGATTGATTTGCTGACACGGGTGTTTTGCCGTCCGGGTCAGGATGCGATTGTTGAATGCAGCCCCTGTTTCGGAATGTACCGTATTGCAGCCACGATCCAGGGTGCGCGGGTGATCGATGTACCGCGGCAAGCGGACAAAGGTTTTCAAATAGATTTTGAGAAGCTGGAGCAGGTCATCAAGGAACAGGCTGGTACGCGCCTGGTCTTTTTGACCTCACCCAACAACCCGACCGGTGATCTGGTTGGCCGTGCCCGGCTGGAGGGCGTGCTCAAGGCCTGTGAGGGAAAGGCACTGGTGGTGCTGGATGAGGCCTACATCGAATTCTGTGACGCAGACTCCGCCACCGATCTGATGGCTCAATACGCAAACCTGGTTGTATTGCGAACCTTGTCCAAGGCCTGGGCTGCAGCGGGTGTGCGTTGCGGTACCGTGATTGCTCACCCCGATGTCATTGGATTACTAAAGCGTGTCATTGCCCCTTATCCGTTGGCGGCCACGGCCATTGACGCCGCTTTACAGGCTATTTCCGGGGGTGTAGTAAGCCGTCAACAGCAGTTTTTGGAAGAGGTTCGCCAGGGCAAGAAAGATTTTCGCGCGTTCCTTTTGAGCTGTGACTGGATCAGCGAAGTGATGCAAAGTGAAGCCAATTTTATCCTGTTGCGTGTCGCCGATGCGGACGCACTGGTGGCCTGGTGTGCCGGGCGTGGAATTCGTATTCGAAATTTTACATCGCAGGCACAATTAAAGGGCTGTGTTCGGCTGACAATAGGCAGCGCGAAAGAGATGGCTGAGTTAAAATTGGCCCTGCAAGCCTATGGAGAGCAGGCATGACTACCAACAAGCGGCGCATCCTGTTCCTGGACAGGGACGGGACCCTGATTATTGAGCCGGACGATTTTCAAATCGACAGCCTGGAAAAGCTGGAGCTGGTCGATGCGGTGATCCCGGCATTGCTGAAACTGAAAGCAGCCGGCTACGAATTTGTCATCGTAAGCAACCAGGATGGTCTTGGCACGCCTTCAAACCCGCTGGAAAATTTCCAGCCACCCCACGATAAAATGTTATCGCTGTTTGCGTCGCAGGGTATCCACTTTGTAGCAGAGCATATCGACCCGCACTTCGAAGATGACGGCTCACCAAACCGCAAGCCCGGTATAGGCATGTTGCTGGATTACCTGAAGTCAGGCGAACTTGACCTTGATGACAGCTGGGTAATCGGTGATCGCCAGACCGACCTGCAACTGGCGGAGAATATGGGTATTGGTGGTATTTTATGCGGGCCGGACGGGCAGCACTGGGACGATATTGCGCATCAGCTTTGTACCCGGCCCAGGCGGGGTTCGGTAGAGCGCAATACCAACGAGACCAAGATCAGGGTAGAGGTGGATCTGGATACCACCGGCGGCAACCAGATCAGCACCGGTATCGGTTTTTTCGATCACATGCTGGACCAGGTTGCAGCCCACGGTGGCTTCCGGTTGATGCTGAACTGTCAGGGTGATCTCGAAATCGACGAACACCATACCGTGGAGGACTGCGCGCTGGCGCTTGGCCAGGCACTGGACCAGGCCCTGGGTGATCGCCGCGGTATCGGTCGCTATGGTTTTGTATTACCGATGGATGAATCATTGGCTGAGGTTGCCATTGACCTGTCCGGTCGCCCGATCATCGAATTCACAGCCGATTTTCCGCGCGATAGTGTCGGTGCAATGTCCACTGAAATGGTGCGGCATTTCTTCGCATCCCTGAGCCAGTCCTTACGTTGTGCGCTACACCTGAAAGTCAGTGGTGAGAATACCCATCATATGGTCGAGGGTCTCTTCAAGGGCGCGGGCAGAGCCCTGCGACCGGCATTGGCCAGGCAGGGTACGGATCTGCCCAGCACCAAGGGTGTGCTGACGTGACGCTGGCCATTATCGATAGCGGCGGCGCCAATATCAGCTCGGTCATGCATGCACTCAGACGTCTGGGTGCCGACCCGGTTTT
The DNA here is from genome assembly GCA_963759155.1 of uncultured Gammaproteobacteria bacterium. Taxonomy (GTDB): domain Bacteria; phylum Pseudomonadota; class Gammaproteobacteria; order Xanthomonadales; family SZUA-36; genus SZUA-36. The sequence continues at coordinate 139,282 of CAVWXX010000004.1, forward strand.
TACCGCGGATGCGGAGATCATTCGCAGCGCAGAGCGCGTTATTCTGCCAGGGGTGGGGGCGGCAGGTGCGGCCATGTCCCGTTTGGGCGAATTGGGTCTGCTTCAATGTATACGCGAGTTGAAACAACCGGTATTGGGTATCTGCCTGGGGATGCAGTTGCTGTTTGAAAAATCGGAAGAAGATGACGCAAACTGCCTGGGCATTATTCCGGGCACGCTTGAGAAGATGAAGCCATCGGCAGGTATAAGAGTTCCTCATATGGGCTGGAATACCACCACCACTGTGAACGATGACCCGCTGCTCGCAGGTCTGCCGCAACAACCCTGGTTCTACTTCGTGCACAGTTATCGCGCACCGATTGGCGCCAGCACGCTGGCTACCTGCCATCATGGTGAGCCTTTTGCGGCGGTTGTGCGTCAGGATAACTTCCGCGGTGCGCAGTTTCACCCTGAACGCTCTGCGCGCAGTGGAGCACGGCTATTGGCAAACTTTTTGGAAATACAATGAAATTGATACCAGCCATCGACCTGCTGGACGGACGCTGTGTGCGTTTGTTGTACGGGGACTTTGAACAGGTCACCCCTTATCCCGCTGCACCTGCACAATTGGCACAAGATTATGCACAGGCGGGTGCTGAGTGGTTACATGTGGTTGACCTGGCGGCATCCAGGGATGGCGCGGACGCGGATACATCGGCACTGTTTGAACTCCTTGGCCAAGCGTCGCAAAAAGTTCAGACAGGTGGCGGCGTGCGCACGCGCGAGGACATTAGCCAAAGACTGGACGCCGGGGCAACCCGGGTTGTAATTGGCAGTCTGAGTGTGACCGACAGCCAAGGCTTTATCTCCTGGTTAAAGCACTTCGGTGCGGAAAAACTGGTCGCTGCACTGGATATACGAATGGATGATATGGGTATTCCCTGGCCAAGGATTCACGGCTGGACCAGCCAGGGTGACAGGAACTTATGGCAATTGCTTGATGAACTGGTTGCGGGCGGGCTGAAGCACCTCTTGTGCACCGATATCAGCAGGGATGGCGCACTGAGCGGTCCCAATATTGATTTATACACTGAAATTACCAGGCGGTATCCGGGCATCGAGTTACAGGCCTCGGGCGGTGTCAGTCAATTGAGTGATCTGGAACAACTCAAACCCACACGCGCAACAGGCGTTATTACCGGTAAGGCTTTGCTGGAAAAACGTTTCAGCATTAGCGAAGCACTGGAAGCGTTAAAATGACGGCAGTTTCTACCAGTCTTGCCCGGCGTATCATCCCCTGCCTTGACGTGCGTGATGGTGAGGTTGTGAAGGGCATACAGTTTCGTAACCACCGCGTCATGGGTGGCATTATCGAGTTGGCAACCCGCTACAGTGCCGAGGGGGCGGATGAACTGGTGTTTTACGATATTACGGCCAGTCCCCAGGGGCGTTCGGTAGATAGTGATTGGGTATCACTCGTCGCTGAGGTCATTGATATCCCGTTCTGCGTAGCCGGTGGTATCCGCTCGGTAGAGGATGCGCGCAAGGTGCTCAAACGCGGTGCTGACAAAATTTCGATCAACACACCGGCCGTACAAAACCCGCAACTGATCAATGAACTGGTAGAAGCCTTTGGCAGCCAGTGCGTCGTGGTCGGGATTGATTCGGTGCTGCAGGACGGCCACTGGGTAACACGGCAGATGACAGGCATCCCGGACCAGATGCAACAGACGGGTCATAGAACACTGGATTGGATTAAAGAGGTGGCACAGCGCGGCGCCGGTGAAATCGTGCTCAACTGCATGGGCAGTGATGGCACACGGAAAGGTTTTGATATCGAGCAATTAAAAGCGGCCAGGGAGTTGATATCCATACCGCTGATTGCTTCAGGAGGTGCGGGAAGCGCCGGCCATTTTGTCGAGGTTTTCAAACAGGCGGATGTGGACGGGGCCCTTGCAGCAACGGTTTTTCACAACAACAAGGTACCGATACCCGCATTGAAACAAATGTTATCTGCGGCTGGTATTGGAGTGAGATTATGAAAATTGATGATTTGGCATGGAAAAAAATGGACGGGCTGATTCCGGCCATCGTACAGGATGCGTTTGACGGCCGCGTACTGATGCAGGGTTATATGAATAAGGATGCCCTGAAGGTAACGCTGGAGTCGGGCCAGGTGACCTTCTGGAGCCGCAGCAGGCAACAACTCTGGACCAAGGGTGAAACCTCCCGCCATTACCTTGACCTGGTGGATATTCACCCTGATTGCGATTCCGATAGCCTGTTAGTACGGGCCCGCCAGGAGGGCCCGACCTGTCACCTGGGCCTGGATACCTGTTTTGATACAGAAGCCAGGGTGATTCCCGAGCTCGCATTCCTGGCAGAACTGGAAAAGGTGATTGCGACGCGCGATGAAGAGCGTCCCGAAGGCAGTTATACAACAAAGTTACTTGAAGCCGGTGTCAAACGGATTGCCCAGAAAGTGGGTGAGGAGGGTGTCGAAACCGCGCTTGCCGCGGCTGCGGGTGGTGATGAGGAGGTGATTAACGAGTCTGCGGATTTAATCTACCACCTGCTGGTGCTTTTACGCAGCCGCCAACTGGAGTTGGGGTCAATTGTAGAGGCTCTCAAAATCAGGCACGGCGGCTGATCAGACTCGTCTGATCCCCACCGTTTTGCACACGCAGTAGTCAACTGCAAGGCGGGTCATCATCTGTTAATGCCCTGCCTCGTACCAGGGCCTGGTGCGGTTAACTATCCATACGACCGACAGCATCACCGGGACCTCGACCAGTACACCGACAACGGTGGCCAGGGCGGCACCGGAGTGCAGACCAAACAGGCTGATGGCCGCGGCCACCGCGAGCTCGAAGAAATTACTTGCCCCGATAAGCGCAGATGGCGCAGCGACGCAGTGTTCGACCCCCAGTTTCCTGTTAAGCCAATAGGCCAGTCCTGAGTTGAAATAGACCTGGATCAGGATCGGTATCGCCAGCAACAGGATGATGACCGGGTTGGAAATAATCTGGTTTCCCTGAAAACCAAAAAGCAGCACCAGGGTAATTAACAAGGCGGACAGGGAGATCGGGTGCATCAATTCAAGCACACGTTTCAATCTTGCGTCCCCATCATCACCTCTCATTAACCATTTACGCCACAGGCTGGCCACGATCACCGGCAGCACGATATATAAAACGACCGACAACACCAGCGTATCCCAGGGTACGTGGATCGATGAAATACCCAGCAGCAAGGCCACGATGGGGGCGAAAGCAAAAACCATAATCAGGTCGTTCAGGGCCACCTGGGACAACGTAAACCCGGGGTGACCATCACTCAGGTTGCTCCACACAAATACCATGGCCGTACACGGGGCTGCCGCCAGCAAAATCAGGCCGGCGATGTAGCTGTCCAGTTGCTCTGCGGGCAACCAGCCTGAAAACAGGTTGCGGATGAATAGCCAGGCGAGCAGGGCCATCGAGAAGGGCTTCACCCCCCAGTTGATAAACAAGGTCACGCCAACACCCTTCCAGTGCCGTCTGACTTCGACAAGTGAATGAAAGTCGATTTTGAGCAGCATGGGTAAGATCATCAACCAGATCAATACGGCCACCGGCAGGTTGACATTGGCAGTTTCCATCGCCCCAAGTGACTCAAAGACAGAGGGCAGAAGTCGACCGAGGAGAATTCCGGCAACGATGCAGAGCGCGACCCAAAGACTCAGGTATCGTTCAAAAAACGGCATTTTTGCTCCAGCGGCGCGACGTGCGGTGTTTTCACACTGGACACTCATTAGATCGGCTCCTTATGCCAGGCTGTTGAGTAGCTTCCGAACCCTGTTCTCAATGTCATCCCGGGTTGCTCTGAATTCACTCATGATTTCGCTTTCGGTACCGGTGGCCTTTGCCGGATCGGTCAGGGGCCAATGCACTTTTTTAACACCCGCGGGTAACACCGGGCACTGTTCATCCGCGTGACCACACACGGTGACCACAACGTCAGCCAGATTCAGCATTTCGTCACTGACGATGGTTGATTCCTGGCTGGAAATATCGATACCAGCCTCTCGCATGATGCTGATAGCGCGCGGATTCTTGCCATGGGCTTCGATACCGGCAGACTGGACTTCAACACGGTCGCCGCCAAGTTGTCGCGCCCAGCCTTCAGCTATCTGTGAGCGACAGGAGTTTCCGGTGCATAAAAAGAGAATATTGAGCATTTACACAATGTAATTGAAAGCGTGCAGTCACACAATAAGCCTGGCTCAAAAAGCGGGTATTAGTAGTCACCTAAGAGAAACAGGTCTGAATAACAAGGAGGAGACTGGCGGTTTAATTCAGCCCAGCGGGCGTTGAAACTCCGAGGCATGAGTATAAATGGATTCCCGGGCTTTTTTACAAGCTGACACAATTCGTCACGCATAAATCTTGCTTGACCTGTGCTGTTTTTATGTGGGAAAAAGAGTGGCGCGTTTTCAATAAGCGCCAAGCGCTTCACAGAGGATGATGTTGTCATTGGCAACCCGACGGATAGGTACGGTTCCCTGCCTGTTGATCGATGGAATGTCATATTCAACAGTACCCGAATTGCAGCTGGTAAAAGTCAGTAAGACCGTGCCGTCAGAGCCCGGAGGATCGGTGCGCTGGATATCGGTGTTGGTATCAAAAAGACCACCGGAAGTCATTTCAATATCCATGACGACCCGGTTGCCCACAATGGGGCCAATAGCAGTAAACCAGCGATGACCGGGGTCGCCAAGATTAGCCTGTGCGCCCTCAGGGGGAAGCTCGGTATCGTAGGTGAACCAGGCCAGTGATACAGTACCAAGGCCGGGGAATACAGTGATAAAAAAGCCCTGACCATCGGTGTCCGGGTTATACCAGGCGTCATTCAGGCCGGCGTTGATTCTTGAAGTATCAACTTGTGCCAGGATTTCCTCGATTGAATTACAAGCGGGCAGGTTGTCGCTTAAAATAACTTCACCGGCTACGTCAGGGATTTCGCTGCCACCGGGTCCCGGTTCTGCATCATCCCATTGATCGACCAATCGCCAAATACCCTGACATTGGGATAACACCTGGTTGTTGGTGATGAGAAGAACCGTCCAGCCGATGCCGCGGATACCCAGTTTGGTGACGGCAGACAGACCATCCAGGTTTGTCAGGGAAGCATTATTTTCTATATGCAGGAATCTTTGATCGGCCATCTCGGCTCCGGCCACGCTGGTGAGGGCGGATAAACCATCCAAATTGTTTAAAAGAGCGTTGTCTCGAATGACCAGGCTTCCACCCACAACCGTCACGGCAGTCAGGCCGTCAATGTTTTTCAGCTCATCATTCTCAAAAATTGCCAACTTGTCACCCGTGGCAGAGAGTGCTGACAAGCCATCGAGACCGGTCAGCTTGTCATTGTTTTGAATCCAGAGATTCCTGCCCACCCTGGTCAGGGAGGATAGCCCATTGATATCAGTCAGGACCGGGTTGTTTTGAATATAAAGGCTGCTGCCTACATCTGTGAGTTCGGACATGCCATCCAGGTTACTTATATCAGCCCCTTCAATGTAAAGGCTTAAAACCCGGTCACAGGGCCCGTAAGTGTCCTGAAAACCGTCAACCTCTGCCTGGGTATTCAGGGCCATACTCATCGGATCGCAGTCGAGTGCCCAAAGTGACGAATAAAACGTCGTGCTGAGTATCATTAGCAGGATTAAAGAACCCAGTCTGGCGCTTGAAATACACCATTTGCGGGTAATGTCTGGCCACTCATTCATCGTTATTGATTTACCGGTATCGACCGGCTGGTCCTAAAACGAAAATCTGCCTGGCTACATGAATCAATCGTTCCTAATAATATTGATCTATTCAAGCAATAAAAGTTCAGCTCCCACCAGTTGTTCCGGGTGAAATGGTTGGCCTTTAAGTACTTGCCCGCATATCGGAGAGCAGCTTTCCGGCATTCAACATATCCTGGTCATGCTCTCTTTCACGCCATGTTTCCTTGAGCGCGGCCTCATACCAGTCGCGCATTGCATCAAGATTCAACAAGCGCTCAACATAAGCCATAGCTTGATGACTCAGGCGGAGGTTAAAGGTTTGCACGCGAAAGGCGACGGGGGCATAAAAAGCATCAACGGCGGTAAAGGCGTTACCAGCCAGGTAGGGGCCTCCAAACCGGTGAAGACCTTCACACCATAGTTCATCCAACCGGTCGAGATTTTGTTGAAGCGCCGGGGAGATCGAATTCAGCTCGACCCGCACACCACAGTTCATGGGGCATTCACTGCGAAGTGCGGAAAACCCTGCATGCATCTCCGAGGTCGCACAGCGTGCCCAGGCACGTGCTCCGGCATCCGTTGGCCACACACCGGCATGGTGTTCGGCGAGGTACTCAACAATGCCGAGAGATTCCCAAATAACCAGATCACCATCGTGTAGACAGGGAACCAGGCCGTTGGGGCTGAAAGCACGAAATTTATCCCAGCAAGAGCCTTCAAGGAAAAACTCGAGCTTTTCCTCGAAAGGAATGGCCAGTGCCTTCATTAAAACCCAGGGACGCAGAGACCATGATGAGTAGTTTTTATTGCCGATATACAGAGTAGACAAGGGAAATTCCTTCCGTTTGGGAGCATAATTCACACCATGATAAATCAATCGCTGCTCAACCCCCAAAGCATTGTCGTCGTTGGTGGTTCCGATAACATTAAAAAGCCCGGCGGCAAGGTTTTAAAGAACATCATTGATGGAGGTTTTGCCGGAAAACTACTGGTAGTCAACCAGAGAGAGTCTTCTGTACAAGGGCTGAACTGTCTGAAGTCGGTTGATGAAATAGATAAGGTTGAGCTGGCCATTATTTCCATTCCGGCAGCTTATTGCCCGCAAATTGTACGCACGCTGGCGACCGCGAAAGGTACCCGCGCGTTTATCATTCTTTCGGCGGGGTTTGGAGAAGCGGGAGAGCAGGGTAAGCTTTTGGAGAAAGAGATCGTTGAAACCGTCAATGCGGTGAACGGTTGCCTGATCGGTCCCAATTGCATCGGCTTTTTAAATGCAAACTATCACGGCGTTTTCACGACACCGATTCCTCCTTACGACCCCAAGGGCTGCGACCTGATCTCCAGTTCGGGGGCAACCGCCGTTTTTCTGATCGAAGCCGGTATTCCGTCAGGCTTGAAGTTTTCGAATGTTTTTTCAGTTGGCAACAGTGCACAAATTGGTGTCGAGGAAGTCCTCGAGTATATGGACCAGAACCATGACCCGGAAAAAGACTCGTGTATCAAACTGCTTTACCTGGAATCGGTCGCAAACCCGCAAAAATTACTCAAACACGCATCATCACTCATCCGCAAAGGCGTGCAGATTGCAGCGATCAAGGCCGGTAGTACCGTGGCAGGTAGCCGGGCAGCCGCGTCGCATACCGGCGCATTGACCAATTCCGACATGGTGGTTCGCGCGCTGTTTCGCAAAGCAGGGATCGTGTATTGCAGCAGTCGCGAAGAATTGTTGAGTGTGGCGTCGGTATTTCACTACAGGGAACTAAAGGGAAAAAACATCGCTGTTATCACACACGCAGGTGGTTCGGCCGTGATGCTGACCGACGCCCTGTCATTGGGCGGCCTGCAGGTTCCGGCTATTGAAGGCCCGGATGCGGATAAACTGCTATCGTTTCTTCACCCTGGCTCCTCCGTCACCAACCCCATTGATTTCCTGGCAACCGGCACGGCGGAACAACTGGGAATCATCATTGATTACTGTGAAAACAAATTTGATCAGATTGATGCCATGGTGGTCGTGTTTGGTAGCCCGGGCCTGTTTGATGTGGCGAATGTCTACGCCGTTATCAGCGAAAAACTGAAGAGTTGTTCAAAACCGATTTACCCTGTTCTGCCTTCGGTGATCAACGCACAGAAAGAAATCCGGCAGTTTCTATCAACCGGTCACGTCAATTTTCCCGATGAAGTGGAGTTGGGCAGGGCCCTGGTGGCCATTTACAAAACACCCGCACCACAGGAAGTGTTTCAACCGGCTTATCCAGTTGACCACGAACGCATTCGAATAATTATTGATTCGGCGAATGACGGCTTTTTGACAGCTGAAGAGGTAGCAGGACTGCTGGATGGGGTCGGTGTGCCACGTGTCGGTGAGTCAAGCTTAAAAACCTCATCAGACATCGACGCCATGCAGCATTCGGTGACATTTCCCGTGGTGATGAAGGTGATCGGTCCGGTACATAAAACGGATGTGGGCGGTGTACTGCTGAACATCAAATCCGTTGAGGAGATGCATGTTCGCTTTAAGCAGTTGATGCAGATCGATCAGGCAAATGGTGTGCTGGTTCAGCCCATGATTGCCGGTACCGAGTTGTTTATTGGCATCAAGCGTGAATCAAACTTTGGTCATATCATTCTATGTGGGTTGGGCGGGATATTTGTCGAAGTGCTCAATGATTTCTCCTCCTGTCTTTGCCCGGTATCGCAAGCTGAGGCGGTAACCATGATTCAACGCTTGCGGGCTTATAAAATCATCAAGGGCACAAGGGGCAGGGGAGGTGTCAACGAAGATTTATTCAGCGAGATCATTCAACGAATCTCTGCGCTCGTCACCGCAGCACCTGAAATCGTGGAGATGGATATTAATCCGTTGATGGGTTCCATGAGCAATATAACGGCGGTTGATACACGTATTCGAATTGAAAAATAGAAAGGGGCGAACACGAACGCTCACCCCTTTACCTGATTCATCACTCGGCCTCATCCTGGAATATTTCTTCTATCGTTAGGCCAAACAGACGCGCTGCCTTGAATGCCAGGGGTAAACTTGGATCAAACTTACCCTTCTCAATGGCATTGACTGTCTGGCGGGAAACTTCCAGTTCAATGGCCAGTCGGGCCTGGGTCCAATCCCTTTCTGCACGAAGTACCTTCAGGCGATTTTTCATCGGTACTTCCTGAGGCCGGCAACTATTCCCGCAATATACGTTAGTGACATCAAGATGATCAGGTGTGAAATTTCGGCATCAAAAGGGATGAGGCCTGTCTGGCCCATGCTTGAATAACCAAGACCTACAACCAACCCTACCCCCAGTGAGAGTGCCATGGCATCCAGTTGGATTTTCTGCTGCATTTCGTCCAGTCCTTTCAGATAGCGTTTAACTGCCAAAATCATTCCAAAGCCAATGACCACATTCAACAAAATTGCCAGGCTGGTAAACAGTTTATTGGATTCCCAAATATACTCTGTCCCGAAAGTTACCAGTGCAGTGGTTAATACCCAGGCTGCGGTCCAATAGAAAAGAAGAAGCGTGTTTTTGGAGTTGTTGGCGGCAAAGCTGCCAGATTTTGTGGTTGGATTGCTCATGTGTCTTTATTCCTTGTCATAATGTTAAGTAAACTTGACTATAAGATATCGTTCAATTTACTTAATGTCAAGTGTAGTTTACAAAATGACTATATGTTGTGACATTTTGTTGGGTTTTACATTTAGTTAGGGTAGAGGTCATTGATCATTGGGGAAGCTGAGGCAGAGCGGTACCTTACTTCAGGGCTCAGAGGTGGAAAAAAACAATTGATCGTTCGGGAAGCCAAGGCCATGCAGTAGCTTATGCCGGGACACGCCACAAGTACGTCCTGTAGGCTCTGTCGCGACATCCCTGTCGCTCAAGGTCCCGGCATAAGCTACTGCACCCCCTTGGCTTTGTGCGAATGCGGGGGTCAATGGTTTCTGATAAGATACAGTGGTTAATTCTGAGCTTGATAAGCCACGATTTTTGCGAATGTTTGGGTTAACAACCTCTGATAGATGCACGTCGTTTGATATTAAGCTGGGGTGTGTATTAACTTATCAGGACCGTGAGCGACATGGATGTCGCGCCCGAGCGTACATGGATGTATTCACAGCGAGTCCTGGGAAGTTAATACACATCCCAGCTCCCCCAACCGTGCAGATATATCAAAAGTCAAGGCTTCTGAACTACTCCGTAGGCTGGTCTGGGCACGGCACCTGTCCTGGTAAGACAATACACATCCCAGCCCCCCAACCGTGCAGATAGAATAGTGCTTGCAACTTCGTTAAGTTGATCGTCTTTTACGTTTGGGGCTAACACTTTCCGTGTTGGCTAACGGCAAAGTTACGACACTCGCCAATTCTGGAAAGCCATCCGTTGCATGTGGAATAGCCAGTGCATCAACGAAAAGTTTTTGGAAGCTCTCATCAATAGCAGTTTCAACCTTCTCAACCTGTCGCACACGGCTTTCAATTTCAGTACGTGAAGCCTTGCTCAGCAGCGCGATGCGGGCGCCGGTTCCGGCAGCATTGTTGGCTGAAGAGACCTGGTTGAGGTCGCAATCGGGAATCATGCCCAGCACCATTGCGTATTTGACGTCGATGTGGCTGCCAAATGCGCCGGCCAGTCGAATCCGGTCCACCTTGTCCACACCTAAACGATCCATCAGTAAGCGGGAGCCCGCATAGAGTGCCGCCTTGGCCAGTTGGATCGCACGAACATCTGATTGATGTATACGTATTTCTGGCGTACCCGCATGCAGCAGATAAGAGAATGTGCGCCCGCTGGCGGTGATGCGTGAATTGCGATTAGCCAATGTTCCATCAATGGCACCATCGGGAAGTATGAGCCCCGTGAGGTACATACAAGCGATTGCTTCGATAATTCCGGAACCACAGATTCCTGTTATATCTTGTGTTCCCAGTTCTTCTTCAAAACCAGGTTCATCTGACCACAGTTCACCGCCGATGACCTTAAAGCGTGGCTCCAGTGTTTCCGGGTTTATTCTGACGCGTTCGATGGCGCCAGGCGCCGCCCGTTGACCATTGGTGATCTGGGCTCCTTCAAAAGCAGGGCCTGTCGGGCTGGATGCAACCAGTATTTTTTCACGGTTGCCCAAAATGATTTCTGCATTGGTGCCGACATCGATGATCAGGCTGATTTCGTCCAGTTCCCAGGGGGCTTCTGCCAGTAGTACGGCTGCGGTATCGGCACCAACATGACCGGCGATGCAGGGCAGGACATAGGCACGGGTACCCACCGGCATTTGCAGGTCGAGCGCCGTTGCCTGAACCTCGGTTGCATGATCGGTGGCAAGGGCGAAGGGTGAAGCACCCAGCGGTGTTGCATCCAGCCCCAATAGCAGGTGATGCATGACCGGGTTACCTACCAGTGTCAGTTCCAACAACTGACTGATGTCTATATTGGCCTTTTGGGCAGCTGACAGGGTCAAGTCGTTAATGGCTGATCTGACAGCTGTGGTCATTTGACCGGCACCACCGGGGTTCAGCATTGCGAAGGAAACCCGACTCATCAGGTCTTCGCCAAAACGTATCTGCGGGTTCATGCCACCGGTGCTGGCCAGAACTTCTCCCGTTGAAAGGTCGCAAAGATGCACAGCGATGGTGGTGGAGCCCACATCAACTGCTGCGCCATAGACGCGGTCTGTGAAACCGGGCCAAATGGCGACGATCCGGTCATTGTCACGCACGGCTACTGTGACCTGCCAGTTACTGTCTCTTAAAACGGATTGCAGGTTTTGTAGGAGGCGCAAGTCAAGACGGAGCCCTGATAATCCCCAATCCCTTTCCAATGCGTGTTCCAGGCGCTGCAGATCACCATCCGGGTATTGCAGGTCGGGCTCGGCCACCTCGGTGAAGTACAATCGCACCACGGGGTCGAGTTCAATCGGGTGTACTTCGTATTCTTTGCGCACCACCTGTTGGTGTATCTGGCTACACGGAGGTACGTCGATTTTTATATCGGCCAGGATTTTCGCCTGGCAACTGAACCGGTTACCGGTCAAGAGTTGGCCGGTTTCCAGAGATTGAATCTCGGTTTCAGTCAACTCACTCAGGTGAATTTGTCGCGATACCATTCCTTCCCGGGCAAACGTACCCTCCACGGGTTCTACCTGGCAGCGGCCACAACGGGCGCGGCCACCGCATATTGAGTCAATATCTACCCCCAGTTCTCTCGCGGCTTGCAGCACTGGCGTACCCACGGGAAACCGTCCCCGTTTACCGGAAGGGCTGAATAATATCAGTGCTTTTTTGGTGCCAGGCGTCATGTGTTGTGTGATCAGTCCATCCGGTTGCTGCGATCGGGTCTGCGGCGCCGCCGGCGTCCGCTGCCGGCACCTGCTGCCGGCGGTTCACGGTAGGTAGCTATCCAGTTCGTGCATAACGCATCATGACCCATCATGACATCGGCACCACGTATCGCCTGCATCAGGCCTTCTGCCATTGGGTTGGTAATGGCGGAGCTTAAACCGGCACCAATCGCCATGCTGATGAAAGCGCAGTTAAGTCCGGCCCGGTTCGGTAAACCAAAACTGACATTGGAAGCGCCGCAGGTGGTATTGACTTTGAGCTCAGTGCGCAGGCGGTAAATTAGTTCCAATGCCTGGATACCTGCATTTTCCATCGCGCCGATGGGCATGACCAGTGGGTCAACCACCACGTCACACGCGGGTATGCCGTGATCAGCCGCGCGGTTTATGATCTTTTTTGCCACTTCATATCGCACATTGATATCGGTCGATATGCCGTCATCGTCATTGCACATTGCAACCACTGCCGCACCATGTTTTTTAACCAATGGCAATACGCGCTCAAGACGTTCCTCCTCACCGGTAACTGAGTTGAGCAGTGCTTTGCCTTCGTAGGCATCCAGACCTGCCTCCAGTGCATTAACCATGGATGAATCAATCGATAAGGGTACATCGGTTAAAGACTGCACCAATCTTACGGCCCGGGCCAGCAGGGCGGGTTCATCTGCCATTGGGACGCCTGCATTGACATCGAGGATGTGTGCACCTGCGGCGACCTGGGCGATGGCATCCGCTTCAATGCGACTGAAATCTCCTGCCTTCATTTCCTCGGCCAGTAAACTGCGTCCGGTCGGATTAATTCGTTCGCCAATGACGGTAAAAGGCCTGTCAAAGCCAATGACGACCTCTTTGCTGGCAGAGCTGATGATGGTTTCGGTCATTACTGTATACCTTGTCAAAAAGTTTGAGTGCTCGTCCTGTCAGTTCGGTGTTTCTTTACTCAACAGGGGCTGAAGCGCATTGGATAGCGGTGCGCTGCCACATGGGTAGTATTTGTAGTCCAGGCCCAGATAGTCTGCATGTTGCCGTGCCATGGCTTGTAGTTCTTCCGATTGGCTTTGTGCCAGGTAGACAAGATGCTTGTAGTTGTTGAAGTAAACGGACTTCAATTGCGGCAAGCGGTCCATGCCGAGACCCTGGATTACCAGGCGATCAAAGTGTCTTGTGAGAAAATCCGTCAGGTAGAAACTACCCGGTTCTGCATCTGCGATTGTTTGAAACTGTTCACTGCCAGCAAAGAATTCGTAGCAGTGGGCGCCGGGAATACGCTCAATGCCAAACTTTTCCAACACCTTGTCGAGTGCCCCGCCGGTGCCACAGTCGGCATAGGCGACGAATGTTTTTTTGTACAGACCGGCCTGGGACCTGATTGCTTTTTCTACTTCACGTGGAATCTGTTCGGGCCGGTTGTGCAATTCGGGCGGGAGGCACTGCAATTCAATGTGGTCCCAATGGTTGAGCTTCTTGATGCAAACCAGTTCCCGGGCAATTGCGCCACAGGCAATGATAAGAACTTTGTCCTTCATCTCTGAGGGATGCCGGGCTTCAGGCTGCTGCGACTAAATCTTTGACGACTTCAACGGCAACAGCCGCGTCACGGCAGTACGCATCTGCACCGATCGATTCACTGAACTCTTCATTCAGTGGCGCACCACCCACCAATACGATGTAGTCATCCCTGATACCACGTTCTTTCATCTCATCAATAACGATCTTCATGTAAGGCATGGTGGTAGTCAAAAGTGCCGACATGCAGAGGAAAGTGGCACCTTTTTCCTGGATGGCGTCAATATAGGTATCCGCATCGATGTTGACACCCAGATCGGTGACTTCAAATCCGGCCCCCTCCAGCATCATGCCCACCAGGTTTTTACCAATATCGTGGATGTCGCCCTTGACTGTGCCAAGCACGACCTTGCCTGCCGGCTCGCTGCCACTTGCTGACAGAATGGGTTTCAGAAGCGCCATACCGGCCTTCATCGCATTGGCTGACATCAGCACCTCGGGTACGAACAGGATACCGTCACGAAAATCGACCCCAACGACCGCCATACCACCAACCAGCGCCTTTTGCAGCACGTCGGGCGCACTCCAGCCCCGCTTCAGAAGCAAGCGGGTGCCCTCGGCGATTTCCTCTGCCAGCCCGTCATAGATGTCATCATGCATCTGTTCGACAAGCTCTTCATCAGATAAGTCTGAAAGGATGATTTCTTCGTCTTTTTCGTATTGTTCGGTCATCGGGGTGTATCCTTCATATTGGTAATACCGTCATTTCCTACCATCGGCCACTGCCCGCACGCATATCCTCGGGTGCCAGGCAAATCGGAAAGCTTGCCCTGATTTTTGCGTCCGCTGCCGGGTCAATATATTGCGGGTAGTGACTTGAAAGTATTGATTTAACGCGTTTGCCTGCTTGCTCGCGAATATCAGGTGAGCCCGCCGTATGCCATTCTTCAACGCTATTGCGATCCGCCAGGTTCGGGTACTCATAGCCACTGCGCATCAGGTCGAGGGTTTGCTGGTTTCGTAAAAAATGGCCTTCGCCCTGTACAACCTGTTCAATCACCTTGTAAGACAGCGTTTCCTCATTCACTTCAATACCACGCACGGTGCGTAATACTGCGCCAAGCAGGTCGTTATCTATTACCAGGGACTCCAGCGATAAGGCCATCAGGCTGCCGAGCATACCGCTGGATTCGGAGACGTTATTGCAGCCGCTTTGCGCTGCAAGTGCAATGGCCAGTGCTTTTTCATAGCCAGCCTGGTAGTCGGGTAGCTTGGAGTCGGTCATGCCGGCACCGACTGAACTGGGCAGGCCGTAGAAATTAACCATTTGAGCGGCTGCGGCAGAAACCACCGCCTCCTCCCCACTGCCACCGGTAAATGAACCGCTGCGAAGGTCAGAAACAAATGGCCAGGGGCCCAAAACCACCGGGAAGCCGGGATGCACCACGTCGATCATCAGCAAACCGGCAAGAGCTTCAGCGACGGATTGAACCACTGCGCCAGCCAGGGCCGCCGGTGCGGTCGCACCGGCCTGCGGGGCAACAATTATCCAAATGGGCGCCCCGAGCTTGATCGATTCTACGCAGACTTCGCTATTGTCCCTGCCGTAACGCAAGGGTGAGATTACCGGGCAACCACCACCGTTGGCAAATGGCCGCTCATGATACTTTTTCTCGCCACCGGCAATCATGTAAAGCATTTCAAGCGTTGGTTGTACGTTAGCCGCTTCGGCAAAGGTCAATTGCAGGTGTTTGTTGGTACCCGCGGCGCTGACATAGGCCGAATTGATATCACAGCTAAGCTGATCTTTAATTTCAGTCGCAACAACAAGACGTGAAAAAGCGTGAATATTTGCCATCTGGTCTGTTAGTCGTGCTGCATCATATATGTCCAGCAGGGTGGAGGGTCGATAAGTAGAAGCACCCACATCCAGCATATTAACGGCTTCACCACCACCGTAGGTGTGTACCCGGTTTCCACCGATTTCCAGATCATGCTTAGGGTCGCGACCCATGAGTTGTATGTCGCGGGGTGCGTTGGCAATGACATCTTCCACCAGCGCCTTTGGAAAGCATAACCGGCCGTCCTCATTGATGAAGCACCCGCGTTTCAGTGCGCACTCTTTCACTACCGGTATGGGGTCACCCATGCCGATGTTTTCGAGCACATCCAATACGGTTTTGTGAATCTTTTCTTCGTCGGAACCTGTAAGAGGCCGGTATCGGCCACCCGGCATGCCAGGTTTAACGGCGGAAGCGTTTGCGGTGTTCTGCTGGCGGGATTTCCTTCCTCTGCGCATGGTGTTTACCTATTGAGTTTTTCACAGGTTTCCGCCCGCCATCTCTCCGTACGCTCAACGTCATTAAAACTGAACAGGTGGAAACCCGGGACTATTAATTGCGGGTCATCCAGGTGGGGTTTTAGTCCTTCCAATAAGTCATTTGGTTCGTAGGGTTTGGTGCCGATCATTTTCTTGAGCAGGCCTTTCTGCTTTTTAAGCAGTTTCAGGGACTGCCCCACGCCGATACGGAATGAGAGGGCAATCAATTTGCTCATGTCCGCGACACCGGGCAGGCCGAGCCAGGCCGGCAGGGTGACGCCGGCATTACGGATGTCTTTTAGCCAGTTCACCAGGGTCAACGGGTCGAAACACATCTGTGTCACCAGGTAGGTGGAAAATGCCTGTTTCTCTTTCAGGAACCAAAGTAGCTCACTGTCACTGACCAGCGGGTGCCCTTCCGGGTAAGCGGCAATTCCGACATCTTCTATGTTATGTCCAATCTCGGCCATGTCCTGTAAAACCTGTAAGGAATCATCGTACTGCCCAACCGGTTGGGGTGCATCACCGCCCGGAACAAATATACTTTCTACCTTTGCCGCCTCCAGCCTGGCCAGTATCTCCCTCAAGTGGCCCTTGTCGCGAATCATCCTCGCAGCAATGTGAGGGATCAGTTTGAGTTGTCGCTCATCCGGCAATGCCCTGAGCTGCTCCATCAACTCTAATGTCGGTTCAAGCCCATGGGTGGGTGAACAGGTGATCGCAACATAACAATACCGTGGAATGTGTACCAGTCGATCCATGATCGTCCTGGTGGGAATCACTTCCAGGTAGGCCCGATCTAAAAGATGGGCAAGCACCTTGTTGCTGTCGCTGCCCCTGTCCTGTGCCGTCGGCTCACCAGGTAAGTTTATAAGTTCGCTGCTGTTTTCTGTAATGATCTGAGTCATCTTTTGTCACCATAATCGTTGGCTGGCGATGCGGGCGCCAGCGGCCATTGCGCCGAGTTTGGCATAAACAATATCTTCATCAACAGCACCAAACCCGGCAAAGGTTGAAAAACCGCAGTCGGTTCCGGGCAATTACACGCTCCCTGCCTACGATGTCTGCAAACTTGCAGATACGTTCAGCCACCAACTCGGGGTGTTCCACAACAAAATTTGTGGTTGAGTCGATGACACCGGGTACCAGTATTTTGTCCTGTGGAATCTTACAGTCGCGAAATACCATCCATTCGTGTGCAGGCGTCGGATTGAAGCTTCGAACAACAAGGCCTGCGGTCGTGCTTTCAACGCGATGGGCAGGACCAGGGACATGGGTGCGTCACAATGGTGTGGGCCCTCGTAATTTCCCCAGCACACATGCAGGCGCATTTTTTCGGGGGCAATATTGCGGGTTGCGTGGTTAAGCATGTCCACGTGAAGACTCGCCAAGGCCGGGAATTCCTTTGTCGCTCTTGTCCTTGAACATCATGTGCCTGCCGAGTCCGAGGTCGGGTGAATCCAGTTGCAGGATCAGGCCCGCGTTGGTAATTGCCTCATACTCCACCTGCATCGCTGTGGCGAGTGCCTCCAGGTAGCTTTGATGGTCCGGGTAGTAATGGTTGGGCTGAAATAATGCGATCACACCAGGCGAGGCGGCGTTCATAAAGCCTTCGGTGACCGGTGTCAGTTCCATAGCCTGCTTGAAATTGCTGATGTCCTCGCTGACTGGTTGCAGGTTCTTGGTGCGAATTTCGCCAATGCAACAGGGTTTCTTGTAACTGGGCGTGCCACCTGTACTAGGCCAGCCTTTGCATGAAATTTGGTAATGGTTGAAGATCCTTTGGAGGCTGCCGTGGGCTGTCACCGTCAAACCCGGTTATGCGGTCCTTGATGTAGGTGGCATAGGAGATTTCTGCTCATTTCCCCGTCGCTGACAATATCGACTCCGGCATCAGCCTGTCGCAACACAACTTGCCTGACCGCTCTGCGGATAATCTTCTCAGCTATTGAGGATTATCGATTTCCTGATTGTTCTCGTGCGCAAACACGACATCGGTTACCGGCTTGCTGCGGGGAAGGCTGCCAACGTGCGTTGTCAGTATTCTGTCTTCGCTGAGTTTCATGGCATCTGTGTTCCTTCTATGGTTAATATCAAGGAAACAAAAAGGCTAAAAGCGGTAAAGTACTACGAATGCAATAAATAAAAATATAAACATACATATATATCAGAATTTTAATATTCATTAAGAGTCTATTTAAAATAGTTATATATAGATAATATATAAATTGCATTCGAAGTATATAAAAGTTGTTTTTTTGCTCACTGGGGAATAAATTGTTAAAAAATAATCCCTTCTTGCAGGACTAAAAAAAAAAAAAAAAAAAAAAAAAAAAAATTGAAAATGCAAACGCTCAAAAAGGTCTACTCCAAGCTGGCGGAAAAGGTGAATCATGTCCACGAAAACCCAGTTTTCCACATACACTTCGCCTTCACGTTTCCAGAAGTCCAGACCGTTGATGACAATAGGATTGCCGGTTGCTGGAGTCCCCAGATAGGTGCCTTTATGTGTTGCCCTGACACCGGCCCATCCGGGTGCGCCGCTGTACATGCCTTCTGCAAACAGGGCGTCCAGGTTTTGTACGGCCCGGTCTGGAAATGCTTCCAGCGAGGGCTGCTGGTGCAGGCGTTCGAACTCATCAAAATTCAGGCAGGCGCCGATTCCCCCGGGGCCATACCATTTCACATCAGGGTGGAAAAAGTCAGCCATGCCCATGCTTTCGAGATTTGCTCTCTGGTCATATTTGTTCAGGCCGTCGAAAATAAATCTCCGGATATGCTCGAGGCTGTAGCGGGATATTTGATCATCCTGTAGGTCGGGGATTACGCCATCGTTAGCACGCTGGTGGCGGCCAGATACCGTCAGCACCGCGACCGGGCGGAAGTAGATCACTAAAAAGTCAGCCTGTTGCATCAAGTCGATCAAATCCAGTAGGAAATAGGTTTCAACAATTTTCCCATCACGCATATGGCAAAACTCACCCCAGCGGATATTGGCCTCCTTGCCCGAGGCGGGGATGGTCAGGTAGTCCTTGGGAAGAAGACACTGAAGTATCCGCTTCCGCAAACCCACATTTCTCCATCGGCTAAACCATCGATCCGGCCGCTTGATTTGCCACCAAAAAAGATCTGAGTATGTCTCTTCAGGCCAGGGAAGGAGTTCAAATAAGGGGTAACCAGAAATCGTTTACGAAAGACCCGATGCCCCGCAGGTTGATCTATTGGGTCAGGGCCGTTCCACAGCATCGGTCCGTATCGGCGTAGTTGCATATTATTTCTTCCAATTCGGCTGTTACCGGACCTTTCCAGTGCCTGCCAATAATCCAGCACGGTACGCTTATTCAGTTTCATTCAGTTCTCTAGCTCATGGGTTTTTCTTCTTCAATGTCAAAGGTGAGTCATTGTGTTTAAGGGCCATACCACTTAGGGCGATATATTATGGATGATAGTATGGATAAAATACTTCGAATGCAATAATATGATCAAATAGCGTGGACTTTTTTATGAATGAGTATAGAGATAATAAATCTATTAAAAACAGCGTTATAAAATCATTAATATTATTATTACGAAGTCACGATAAGGGGGGGGGGGGGGGGGGGGGGGGGGGCCCGATAGCGTATCAGCCACATTGAGCGACATCCACAACCTGTACTTCTCAAATGGAGGAAAATAGGGAAGTGGGAAATATTCAGGATCCATATTTGACCCGTGATAACGATCTTGCAAAGACCGAAGAGAGTATGTCTGTCGTGGTCAACATGGCCGAGGCTTTACAGGCGGGATCCAATGATATGGCGGCACATTTTCATGCCGGGGTACAATTTCGGCGGGAGTGCGAATACGGGTTGCGGTACCAAGAACGGCATCGAAGAGTTTCGCAGAAATTGGCAGTTGCCGTTACGCGCTGCATTTTCAGAGCGTAGCTATAACGAGGAAGCACGCCTCGCGCAGGGCGAATGGGTCGCATCGTTTGGCTATATTGATGCCATACACAGCGGAGAATTCATGGGTATCGCGCCCACAGGCAAGCGGTCTAAAATCAAATACACTGATTTCTGGAAAGTCAGGGATGGGAAGATCGCTGACAATTGGGTCACTGTGGACTTCGCAGCGGTGTTGGCGCAGTTGGGTGTTGATGTTTTTAACGGTGAGGGCTGGGAGAAATACGACGAAGGCCGTGCCATATACCACCAGGGCCGGATGAGGGTTAGCAATGGAAAAATACTGAGCCTGAAAAACGAATTCCATGGCGATTCGTCTCCAGCCCATTGGCTGGGGAGCATATGCCGACGGATTACCGGATATCCCTGGACAGTTACATCAACCGCCAGGCCATTGGGGGTGGCCCTATGAAGAAAACGAAAGGCGTATCCCCGCTGATTTCGGACCGAAACAACCCATGCGCGGGTTTGAGCGAACCTTTCAGAACATCATCGATTACATTGTGCGTATTACCCACAGGATATGGGAAGATCGTGATGTTGAATATATAGGTGCAACGTATCGGACACTTCAAGGGTGTATGACGACTATGGTCTACAGCTCGGAAACAAGAAGATCATTGCGGATACGCACCATACCACCAGGGCTTTCTCCAATATACAGCTGCTGGCGGATGAAGTCGTATGGGCGGGTAACGACGAAATTGGTTTTCACACCTCCCATCGGACCATCATCCGTGGGCTGAATGACGGTCATAGCAAATATGGTCCCGCAACCGGCAAGAATGTTGACGTGCTCGTCATCGCCAACTGCGTGGCGCTGGAAAACGAAATATTTCTTGAGCATGTGCTCTACAATAATTCGAGCCTGCTGCAACAACTGGGGCTGGACTTGAACCGGGCAGCGCAGCAGATGGCTAAAGCGCCACCTGCAGGCTGGCCCAGGGACGCCCGAACCTGGCAGGATTTGAGGACAGCGGCGAGCCCTGAAAAAAGCCTTGTCGGTATCATCACCCGCTGCTGGCTTTGATGTTGATGATTTTGCACGAAGCAACTTTGAAAGCCTGTGGAACCGTCGTGAACATGAAACGCTGGAAAAGGCCTACGAGGCCGACTTCATCTTCAAAGGGCCCACCGGTCGTGCCTTTTCCAGGCCTGGCAGCATACAAGGGTTTCCTGGGATCATTGCAGACATGCTTTCCAGATTTGCTATTGCAGGTGGATGAACTCTACTGATGGGCAACGAACTTGACGGTTTTCTCAGCTCGGAGCGCTGGAGCGCGACCGGCACACATCGCGGAGCCGGGCTATACGGCCCAGCGAGTGGTTGCGAGGTGCAGGTATGGGGTATTACACAACATAAAATCATCAATGGGCGCATCGTCAGGGAATGGATGCTCTTCAACGAACTTGATTTGATGATGCAGATCGCTGCTGCAAGAAATCAATAAGGACACGACAAATGACTGACTTTCAAGACAATAAGCTATTGGTGCAGGAATATTACAAGGCGCTCGATGCCGCCGAGGGTGATGACATCAACCCGGTGATCAGGGCTTATACCAGTGATGATTACCTGTGGCGTGGTATGCACCCGTTCTACGAGCAACACAGCGCGGATGACGTGGCTGATGTGTTCTGGAAACCGTTCCGCGAATCATTCACATCCATCCAGCGGCGCCAGGATGTATTCATGGCTGGTCTGAATGATGTTGATGGGGGTAAAAGCGAGTGGGTGTGTTCAATGGGGCACATGCTGGGCCTGTTTGACAACAACTGGCTGGGTATTCCTCGAGTGGAAAAATGGCATTTCTGCGCTACGTTGAATTTAACCGCATCAGCGATGGCAAGATCGCTGAAACGGCCCTTTTTTGTGACATCATCAGTGTCATGCAACAGGTTGGCTTGAACCCTTGCCACTGCAGACAGGTGCCGCATTTATCACGCCGGGACCGCGTACCCATGATGGCCTGATGTTTGAAAAACAGGACCCAGCCGAGAGTAAAAAGACCATCGACCTGATCAACCAGATGATCCACGACCTGACGACCTCGTATATGCGCTCACCCGATGAAGAACTGGCCCGCACATGGCACAAGGACATGATCTGGTTTGGTCCTGCAGGCATCGGTGCCACTTACACACGCAAGCGCTATGAGCAGCAGCACCAGGGTCCGTTCCGCGCCCACCTGAAAGAAATCAAGTTTAACGGGCATATCGCACGTTTTTCCGAAGGATGTTACGGCGGCTTTTTCGGCTGGGCCAACCTGTCGATGAAAACTGCGGGCAATTTCATGGGTTTGCCGGCATCCGATCACCCGACAGAAATGCGGGTGGTGGATATCTACCGGCGCGACGGTGAAAAACTGGCGGAGAACTGGATATTTATCGATATCCTGCACTTCCTTTCCCTGCAGGGGCTGAACCTCCTTGACCGGATGAAACAAATATTGCGTACCTGAATAACAGCGGCGGCTTGACGGCAACTGACCAAGACACGGGAGAACAACGATGGAATATGAATTCGGACTGTTGAACTGGTCAATTGTCGGTGCCTATATCGTGTTCGCCCTGCTCATGGGGGTCATTCTGAGCAAGCGTGTAAAAACGGCCGAGAACTATTACCTCGGTGATCGCACCACGCCCTGGTGGGCCATCGGTTTGTCGGTGGTGGCAACCTATATCGGGGCCCTGACGTTTCTTGGCGGACCCTTCTGGGCCTATTCTGAGGGTTTTTCGGTCATCCTGATCCACGTCAATTATCCGATCGTGGTCTTTATTGTTATCACCGTGTTCCTGCCGTTTTTCTATAACAGCGGGGTGGCGTCGATTTATGATTACCTCGAACGAGGTTCGGCAGTAGATCACGTGCCCTGATGGCCGGTATCTTTCTGTTTGGCAACATCGCCTATTCGGGCATTATGCTGTATACAACCTCGCTGGTGCTTCAGTTTATTACCGGGATACCGGTGATTGACTCGATCCTGGTGATTGCAACCGTGGCGCTGGTCTACACCATGATGGGCGGAATTTCAGCGGTAATATGGACCGATGTGGCACAGACGCTCATTTTGCTGGTCGGTGCGCTGGTCGTTCTGGTGACCCTGATCGGGTCGCTTCCCGACGGACTTGCGGTATCGTTGGCTGGCCTGAAGGCGCAGGGCATGACTGACCCGTTTGTGACCTCCGTTGATCCTTCGGTGGTGGCGACCATCTGGACCGGTATCCTGGCAATGTCCATCTACCATGTCGTGGTTTACGGTGTTAACCAGATGATGGTGCAGCGTACCCTGACCGCCAAGAATATCGGTGATGCGAAAAAATCCTATTCGATGATGGCCTATACCGCCATCTTCATTTTTGCCCTGTTCTTTTTCATCGGCCTGTTGTTTTACAGCTATTACGGCGGGCGTGAATTTGAAAACGGCAATACGATGATGCTGGAATTCATCGCCGAAACAGGTGTGCCGGGCCTGATGGGTATTATCGCCGCGGCGGTGCTGGCGGCCTCCATGTCGAGCCTTGATTCCAGCCTGAACTCGATGGCGACGGTGACAACGCTTGATTTTTATCAACGCTATTTCAAGAAAGAGGCGTCGACAGAACATTACCTGAAAGCATCCCGGTGGTTCACACTGGCCTGGGGCGTCATCATCGTTGTGCCGGCGATTATATTCATGCAAAGCGACGGGTCGGTACTGGAAATACTCAGCAAAATTGGCTCGTTCTTCGTCGGCGCCAAACTGGCCGCTTACGGCCTGGGTTTTTATTCAAAACACACCACCGAAAAGGGCTTGCTGGTAGGTGTGGCCGCCGGTTTCCTGTGCCTGTGGTATGTCGAAGCGAACGCAAATATTGCCTGGCCATGGTATTGCGCTATCGGTGGAGGTGTCAGTGTTGCCGTCGGCTGGCTCGCCAGTGTTTCGCTCGATGGTTTCCAGGCCGAATACCATCCCTACACCGTGGCGGGTCAAAAAGAGATTTTCCGACGCGAGAACCGTTCTGAGAAAGTTGACGGCTGGTATCAGGTGCCCGGAAAAGTAGATAAAAGCAGTTACTTGTTACTGGTGTTTTTTGCTCTCTGCCTGGTGGGTTTGTGGGCGTTCAACGCATCGATTTGACTAGCTGCTACACCACTTCACATCGATTACGATGCATGGAGACCCTATGACTGATCATCAGGACAACAAAGCGATAGTATTGCAATACTATGAGGAAACCGAGGCCGCGCCGTTAATGATTAATGCCCCTGATTTTCTGCCCCAAGAGCCGAAACCAGCGGTTGCAAATGCTGTTCGTATTTTTTCCAGGCTTGTACTGAAGTCTTGTAAATAGGGCGGCGTACCTGACTGGCGCTGGGGGTTCTGACCAGACGCTCTGATGAGTAAAACTCCAGCATCTCGGGCTCAAAGTCCAGACCCAGAAACTCCACCAGGTGAACACATTGCGCCTCGATGTCGGCTACCGTGTCTTCATAGTGAACATCCAAAATGCGATTTGGATACATGTCCTTCCATTGATTCATCATGCCTTCATACAGGCTGTAATAGTGTCCCAATGCTGTCAATTCATGCGCGTATTCCTGGTGGTCAGCAAATGACAACTTAAAAATGGAAAAGCAATTATCCATGGGGGATCTGCGGCAGTGAATAAATTTTGCACTTGGAAAAACTTCAGCGAGCAAACCCAGGAACTGAAAATTCATGGGTGTTTTGTCGATTAATACCTGGTAGCTTGAATGCTTTGAGGGAATTTTTTTCAAATAGTCTGCGCGTAATATCCCGATATCTTCCTGGGACAATCTTGAAAGCCCTTGTGGATAGAGTTTTCCCGTTAGCTTCTTTACTTGAACCGCCATTTCGTCAGCATGGCCAACCTCACCAAGACTACCGACATTGGAATTGCTTGTCAGAATCTGATCAGTGAGTGAGGTGCCGGACCGCGGCATTCCTATTACAAATACAAGCTGGCGTATTTCCTTTGCAGGCGTTTCCATACGATTTCTTGTGGCCAGGGCCTGGCTATATTCCATGGCCAAATCCCGATGTTGTTTCCTTTTGTCCGGGTCATAAGGAAAGCGCTTGGCTTTCGTTTGATTGGCTGTCAGCCAGGCCTTAAAGGCTTTGTCTGTTTGGCCTTGCTGGTCGTAGGCCTCTCCGAGGCCGAAATGCAGATCAGCCCAGTCTTCACGAGAGAGGCCCTTCATTTTTTGTAATCGCTCCATAGCCTGGATTTCATCTTCGCTACTTTTTCTGCCCTTTATCTGGGACAGGTGGAAATGAGGTGAGACGGCGTCAGGAGCTAACGCTATCGACTTTTTAAAGCAGTCGGCGGCAGCCGCCGTATCGCCCATCTGTTCTTTTAGAACACCCAGTACGGCATGGGCTTTGGCGTGTCCAGGCTCCAGTTTAATTAATCGGCTTAAGACAGTAAGTGCCGCTTCTGGGTCCTCAGATTCTCGATAAACTGTGGCCAGCCCAAGCATCGATTCATATAGTGTCGGGTCAAGCTCCAGTGATTTTTTGTAGGCACTGATAGCCAGGTCATATTTGAACGTTTTGCGGTACACCTCTGCCAGTTGGTTGTGAGACTCGGGAAGTGATGGATCAATCTGCAAGGCCCGTCTCACCGCCTGCAAAGCCCGTTCAAACTCACCAAGGTCAACGAGAGCTTGAGATAGATTTGTCCAGCATTCCGGGTAGTTACCATTTATTTTGAGGGTGCGTTCATAAACCTTAACCGCTTCAGAGGCCTGTCCCTTTTCCCTCAGCACATTCCCCAGGCTATTCCACATGGCGGGATTGTTGGCATTTATTTCAAGCGATTTTCTAAAATGAAGCTCAGCTAATTCCAGGTTCCCCATACGCTGATAGGCCAGGCCTATATTGCCGTGGGCCTGGGCATCAGCGGGCTTGATTCTTAGCGCCTTTGATATGAGCTGCACAGCTTCTTCAAGGCGCCCCGTGTTAACGCAGACCATTCCCAGTAAATTTAATCCATGAATATTGCTGCGTTCGCGGGATACAACCTGACGAAAGTGTTTCTCAGCCGCATCGAGGTTTCCTAGTTGGTAGCACTTGAGTCCGGCTTTCAATAATTCAATAGTTGTCGTCATGTTGGCGTTTCTTGAACTCTATTTATAATAAAAAGCCTCGCGGGTGCGAGGCTTTAGTATACAAGCCATTTATGGCCTGTGCGTATGTAAAAGCTCTATTAGAAGCTATAACCGACTCTTACACCCCACATGCGTTGGCGACCATAGTCGGCCATAATTCGCCCGCCACTGAATGCGTTCTGAGAAACCTTATACAACTCATCAGTCACGTTATTAACATAGGCCTTAACCGACAGATTTTTTATCGGTGTTATCCACGTAGCTCGCAGGTCGAATGTGGTATAGCTCGGTTGCTGTGCGAAAAAATACTCAGCGTTCATCGTTCTAAAGTCATCCTGGGAATACATAGTGACTCCCGGAATAATGGCGCCGCCACGACCTAAATCAACCAGGTACGAAACATCGAGGTTAAAGATATAATCTGGCGAGAAAGCAGCCTCTTGACCACTAAGATCATATGTCGGCGTTGGTATTTCCTCATCAGTATCTGATCTAAGCCAGGGGCCTCTGTGTCCGCCAGGACGATATGGGTAGTAACCACCATCAGGGTGCCCTGCAACCTCAACAAAACGGCCTTCTGGAAACACCGACTCATTTACCTGAAATTCATCCAGCTCTGTATTGTCAAATATCAGACCCGCTACTACCGTCAGCTCATCTACAGGCTGCCATTGCAACTCAAACTCGAAACCTCTGGAAGTCAGGCTTCCGCCATTCTCCTGACGAGCGCAAATACTGGCGCCACAAGTCTCGTAGACAGTATAAGAAAGGTTGGTGTATTTGCTGTTATAAAAGGCTGCATTGAAGCGCAAGGTATTGTCGGCCCAAGAAGATTTGTAACCCAACTCAAAGGCATCCAGTTCGTTTGGCTTAAGAATGCTGTTAGCGTTTACGGAACCGGGAATATAGCCAGTGGAATAGCTGGTGTAAAGGTTCATGTCGTCGTTGATGGCGTACACCAGGGCCAGCTTGTAATCAGTGTGGCCAGCATCCTTAACTTCGTTGGAACTTGGCCATTCTGTGTAGTAACTTGCATCCAGCAGTTTGCCACGGGCTGTGTAGCTGCTACCCCAGACTGATTGATCACCGTAGTAGTTACTGTAGTATCTGACAGTTCTTGTAGAGTCTTCCTGATAGCGAATACCAGCAGAAACGGTCAAGGCATCGGTGATGTCGTATTCGGCATTGGCATAGATTGCTTTAGATTTAGAACCATAGCTGTCCCAGTACGTCCAGGCAGGGTAGCCTGTGTTGTCATTCAGCTTGTCTTCGACATAGGCCCACAGATACGTACCGTTGTTATCGTCAAGGTCCCATGAGTCAGACCAGTAACCACCAAGGGTCCAGCGGAATGGCTGATCGCTTTTTGAGTTTAAAACAACATCTACCTGATCGTTTTCATTGTAACCCACAGTGCCATCCGCCAGTCCACCCGGTCCAGCATCAACATCCCAGAGGGTCAGGTAGTCTCCGTCGGTGTTGCGGGCTTTGACGCTAAGGTCAGCAAAACCTACATCCCAGTTAAACTCCAGGGTCCAGGTTTCAGTTTCAGCCTGCCAGGTATTTGCAAAATTACCGGTTGTTTCACGATAGGCAGTTGGGTAGGTTTCCGGGTTGGCGTTGTGATAGGTGCGACCGCCGGTTGTAAGATCACCGTTTATGGGTGCCTTACGATTGACAATATAATCACCATAACCAGAGGCGCGACCTGTCGTAGCATTGATGGGGACTCCCACATAGTGATGACCAAAGCTGGCATTGCCCATGGAGTCATTTTTCCACCGGGTGTATTCCAAATTGAAGTCCATGGTATCGGTTGGCGCCCAAAATACCTGCGCTCGAACGTAACTGTTGTCTTCATCACGAAGACCGCCCTTGGGGAATGCCTTGTTTACAATTAGCGGGTCCTGGTCAGTTTTGCTGGCGGTCAGGCGCACAGCAAAGTTATCACCTATCGGCAGGTTGACGAAGCCTTCAAGCTTGAGTAAATCGTAGTCTCCAACGGTAAGTGCGCCACCGTAATCTACTGCTTCTGTGCTTGGTTTTTTGAAGATGAGATTTACCAGGCCACCGAGTGTATTCCGGCCATAGAGAGTACCCTGTGGGCCGCGCATAACTTCTACTCGCTCGAGGTCAAGCCAGCCAGCCCAGGAGTTGCCGCCAGCTAAGCCATTGGTGTACAGAGGAACTGCCGCGCCATTCAAGCCCGCAACGCCACCGCCGCGCATCTTGAAGCTCGGAAAGGGGCCCTGCCATGTCACTTTCAAGCCGGGTGCTACCTTGGGTAAATCAACGCTGGACAAAATGCCCAGGTCAGTCAATACATCTCCACTCACGGCTGTGATTGCAATCGGTATGTCCTGCGCAATAGTAGTTCTTTTAGTCGCTGTAACCAGCACCTCTTCCAGCAGGCCGACAGTTTCATTGTCTGTACTGCTTTGGGCTTGCACATGCGCGCTTAATGCTGCAGAAATCGCTAGCGCCAGAGTTTTTTTGGAAATCCTATTGAAGGTTTTTTTTGATTCAATCGTCATGATGTTAATATTCCTCTTGGTGCTCTCGGAGAGTTTGGTAACACTTCAAAATATTACATCTTCAAAGTGTTGCATGCTTAATAAATCAACAACTTAAGATCGCAAATGCAATTCTAGTTCTACCGATATTATTAAAAAAATACTTCGAATGCAATATATAACGTAATAAAAATGTTAAAATGAGCAATGAAACCATAAAAGTCTATTTAAAACAGTGTTGTAAAAGGTCTTGTTTGTAAATTTCGAAGTCACTAAAGTGCATCGTTATTTGCATTTTATGCAAGCTTCGGTCCGGTGCCAGGATGCACTGTGGCGCGATTGGAGAGTTTGGGTCGGCTTCGTGGGTTTGCTTTACGGTTTGTTTATATTGCTTTTATTCATAAGCAGCTTTCTGAAAAATGTGACATCCCTTTGAATCGCGATCGATAGGTTTTTACCTTCAAAAAGATGCCGGTCACCTTCGTAGCTGTAGAAGTTATAGGGCTTGTTTGCAGTAAGGAGTTCACCGGCCAGTTCCACGGACCAGTGATACGGTGTGCTTTTGAGATCCAGGATTGAGTGGTGAATGTTAAGCGGGGTATTCAGCTCATTGATAAAGCGACTCGTATCACCCTGGGTGGAAATGTATTCAAAGGGCAGGGCCGTGATTTGTGTTTGTAGTATTTCAAGAGCGGGTTTTGACGTGGTGAGGCTGTCTTTGATTCCTGCCTGATTTAGTGAGTAGTACAATGCGGCTTTAAAGCTGTCAGTTGTGGTGGATGACCAGATGCTCGCTGCTTTAACCCTGTTCCCAAGGGCCAGTATGGCACGCAAAGTGACCGCGCCGCCCATGGAATGTCCCCACATAAAGCGGTTTTGCCGGCTTGCCTGGGGCAGTGAGTCCAGCGCTCGAAAAGCGACAATAGAGTCGCGGCTATACCAGTTGGATTCAAGTTGTCCATGTGCGAATTCCCTTCCTTCAGAGTCATTGTGTCCGCGAAAATCAGGCACAAGTACGAGAAAGCCCTGTCTGGCGAAAGCCAATGGCAATGCCCGGTAATAATCTCCCGGGCGATCGGTTTTGCCGCTCTCGACTCGTCCGTATTGCGGAGGGTTAGGGTGATGGCCGTGGTTTATCAATAGTGTCGGCCAACCGTTTTTGGGTGCGGGGCCCTGCGGTTGGAGAACAAGTGCAAATTGACGTAAGCCATCAACTTTGAATGAGACTACCTGTTGCTGAACGCCCTGCAGGTCACCGCGCTTATATTCGAGCTTGAATTCTACCGGCTTTGCTTCTGCTAGTTGACGCAGTCCACTGACCGAAATCGGGTTGACGGGAACCTCGCTTACCGTGGTGGGTTGATGCGCCGTCACGCCGCTGGTGAAAAGCAATAGAGGGGCAAGAAGCTGTCGAAAAAAAGATGGAACCATGACGATCGCCTCTGTTTACTGGATTGTGTTCGTCGTGTTGGGGGTGGAATTTGTCAGTTCCAGATCGCGCATGATCATTAGGTTCAGACCTTCGGCCGTTCCTTCCTTGCTGAACCATTCATGCTTGCTCACAGTGAGTGAATGCGTATTTCCGGGGTAAATGTAATCAACACTGCTGCCGCCGATGGCATTGATACGTGCGGAGAGTTCTGCGTTCCATTCGGGGATGGAGTAGTAATCCCGGTCTGAGTGGTGAAACAGCAGCGGTTCGGTCAGGTATTGCGCATAGTTGTAAGCGCTTATTCTGAACATCGCGTCTATGATGCGTGGATCATGCCTTACCTCGGCCTTGCCATTCGCTTGGATGACAATCTCAAAGGTCGCATCATTGATGTCGAGTACATTCTGATTGACGGCGTCATACATTTCTGAAAACTTGATTTTCAGGGACTCGGCGACGGTCTTCAGTTTCCAGGTGTCAGCTTGCCAGGTCCAGTCAGCTGAACTGGTGTCAAGCGTGCCAATCCAGTCCGGAGGCCAGGCAAAAACAAAATTCGGGTTTACGCTGTTATCCCGTCCCTTGGCGCTGCCGGTCCATGTACCGTCGCCTGACATGAACGCTTCCAGGCTGCTCGCCATTGGGCCGTAGACCGAGGCCTGCTCGAAGCGGGTACCAAAGCAGCCTGACCACAGAGACCCGGAGGCGACTGCATTTTTGAGACTGGAGCCTTCGCCAGAGACCGCCATCACCGTCAGTGCTGCATCGCCGCCCTGTGAATGTCCGTTGATATGGATCTTGGTGGTGTCGACTCTTGGTTTGTCTTTGTCTTCAATGCCCCACTTCTTCCATTCGATGGCGTTAATGGTTTGCAGCCCTTCCACCAGGTTCAACACATCAATTGCATAAAACATCGGGCTGATATAACTGCCGTTGTCCCAGCTTTGCATAAACTCCACGCCCTCGGCGGGAGTGCCGTTGACCGTTCCATGGCCTCGCCAGCCGGGTGTAAGTACCAGGTAACCTGCATCGACAAAGGCGTCAATGTAGCGGGAATACAGTGAGTCGGCTGCATAGCCGAAGTCGAAACCGGGCGCGTCATCCTGACCAACCCAGCCATGTATAAAAATCATCACAGGGTATCCGTTTTCCGGTGGTGGTGAGGCGGGAACATCCATTCGGCTATACACCCTCAAGCCGTCAGACAGGTACGAGATCATGTATGTTTTGTGGGCGGTGAGCCGTCCTTCGAAAAATGTTGCTGGTATTCCCGCCCTTGTTTCCTGTGTTCAGCCGGGACTCGATATGAATGACAGATTCATAGCGTCTTGCCTCAGTGCCTCGATGGACAAATCAGCCAGTGCGTCCAATTGGGTATTGCCCATATTTGGTAATGTGCAGCACCAGCCTGCTGAATTGCGACTGGTTTCGGGTGCTTGAGGAACGGGCTGCAGGCCCCACCGAAAAGAAGGAACAGCAAAGGAGTGTCAGCCGGTATGAAAGTATTTTTGTCCTTGGCTTGATCGCTAAAAATCCCAATGTTTTTCGGTTGTGTAATGCGATGGTCCCTGTTATCAAAGTTTGCGCCAGTACCGCCAGTTCGTCAAAAACAGTCCATTCAGCGGCAATGCGGCCATTAACGAATCGCCAGTGTGTTACCCCCACTATGTATACCGGGTTATTCGATGCCGGAGGCGATCAGTAATGGCCGCCCTCATCGACGGCGGCGACGCTCCAGCGCACAGCAACACGTTGGTTTTTCTCATCGAATGGCTGACTGCAGATATGATCAACGGTGAGGTCTGCATTGGGGAATGTCTCCCCGCCATCGGGCATAATGATCAAGTCTATGGCATCCCGGCCGGAATATTTCTGCAAGGGGGCGCGGTGCATAACGCAATAGGGTGCGTAATTTCCGCTCCAGCACATCGACATCACCGGAAAGCCAGCAACTGCCCAGGATGTTTTCGTGCCATTGATTTGAGGGCTTCTGCGCCGCCTGCCGGCGGTAGTATGAGCAAACTGCTGAACCTAAACCGTTCCATTCCTATACCAGTAG
Source organism: uncultured Gammaproteobacteria bacterium (assembly GCA_963759155.1). GTDB lineage: Bacteria > Pseudomonadota > Gammaproteobacteria > Xanthomonadales > SZUA-36 > SZUA-36. The sequence continues at coordinate 171,256 of CAVWXX010000004.1, forward strand.
GATTCTTGTCGTTTATCAAATTCCGCTTTATTACCGATCAGGGCGCACTCGAGGGGGTCAAACCCCAGTTGTTTTACGACTGCAAGGTTATCCCGTACCAACCATTCACGGGTAATCAGACCATCGTTAACTTCGCAGTCTGCGATGTTCATGGCCAAAATCTGCCTGTCCGGTGGCCGGGGCCAACGACAGAGTTTCCCCCACGGTTGGTCATCGGGCTGCTGAAGGCGATGAGAGGAAAATCCACATGGAGGTGGTGCCGCTTGTTATGACGTCGACTTGCAAGTCACAAGTGGTCAGGGTAGGTTGAGAGTGTTTTATGGGTGTTGTCCACCATTTGGGTGGCGCTGGTGGTCATACCGTCAAGACTGAATACTTCAACGTTCTCACGGCATTAATAGGTATGGATGAGTTCGACCTGGCCTTGCTCCCATATTTCGAAAGTGTTTCTATGTATAAAGTCAACCAAATCGCTTCCATTGCCATTATGCGCCGTTCCTGGATGCGCTTTGTTTCGGGAAACTGGTTTTGCTTGGTGTCGAAGTGCCTGGTTCATCTTATCCCCTATTGATCAGGTCGCCCATTTTACGTCATCACACGGACGGTGTTCTGAGGGAATATACTTCGAAATCATTATCTAATCAATTGGATGAATTAAAAATGTAATAAAAAATATTAATCTAAAAACAATAATAAACAATAATATATATATATATACCATAAAGAATGATTGCGTAGTCTAAATAGGTGTTTTCTTATCTCAATACCTCCATGAAAAAAATCAGGATTTTGCCCGCATATATTTCACCAAAATATCCTGGATGTATGGCGCGATTGAGCTTGTCCTTCGCAGTTTGTATTCAGCCCATGACAAAGAAGCGGTCGAGCCTTTGCCTGGTGGGGCCGGGAGGAGTACGCTCGTTTCTTAAACTAAGACTTCGTATGCAAATAAGATATGGAAATCAAATCAAAATGACATAGATCAAAGTATAGGAAAACATCTGTTTTAGGGAATGCCTAATAATTAATTGACTTCGACGTCACAATATATGTAATCTTCTCTTTGGTGTCTAGCTGTTTTGTGCAGTTGCTGGATCCTATTCATTGAACAGTGAGGAAAAACCATGAGCATCAATGATGAACTTTACGATGCCATCGTCTTCGGGGAGCGCGAGGTTGTCATCGAGCAGGTTCAAGCGGCGGTGGATAACGACGAAGATGTGGTAGATCTTCTGAACGTGACGATGATTCCGGCGCTTCGTGAGGTAGGAAACCAGTTTTCAAGCGGGTGAAATTTTTGTCCCTGAAATGCTGGTTTCAGCCAGGGCCATGCAAGGTGGTATCGATATGATCCAGCCATTGTTGGCGCAGTCCGGGCATGAACCCATTGCAAAGGTTTGTATTGGTTCGGTCAAAGGGGATTTGCACGATATTGGCAAGAACCTGGGGCCCGTAATGATGTTAAAGGGCTCCGGATTCGAGGTTGAGGACCTGGGGGTTGATTGCCGGATCGAGCATTTCCAGGCGGCAGTAGATCGTGGCGCGCAGGTTGTGTGCCTGAGCGCGCTGCTGAGCACGACGCGAGAAGAGATGCGGCCAGTGACGCATACTTTGCTGCCAATGATAAAAAAATGTAAAAACGGTCGTTGGCGGTGCAGTCATTACGCAGGAGTTCGCTGATGATATAGGGGCAGACGCATTTGGTGCTGATGCTTCCGATGCTGATCGCGTGGTGGTAAGGGAAAGCCTATCGCTGGATGTTGCACCTGCCTAAGTTCCAGGGCCGTCAATGAACGCATCTCACTTAAGTTCTGACACGAGGCCCAGGCGCTGGTCTGACTGGTATCCTTGAAACAGATGCTGAGTTTGAACAACTGGCCACCGGGTTTGAATTCGTAGAGGGTCCGGCCTGGGGATTCCTGCTGATCTTATTGCATGGTTTTCAGTGACATTATTGGCAACACCATGTATCGATGGTCTGAGAATGCACCGCTGAGCGTGTTCCGGAAACCCGAGCAATATGAGCAATGGCAATGCCTGGGATTATGAAGGCCGGTTAGTCAGTTGCGAACATGCCCCAGCAGCTGCGTCAGCCGTGGTTATCTGCCGATGGTGGTTACGAGGTTCTGGCGAGTCATTACCAGGGACAAGAGCTCAATAGCCCCAACGATATCATCGTTACCCAACAGGGGAAGCATTCTCTTTACCGACCCCAATTCAGGGCGCGGTCCTCGTTTATGGTGTGAAAAGGCCGCAGCAGCTCGGTTTCCAGGGCGTGTATCGTCTGAACGCTGAAAGTGGCGAGGCTGACCCTATTGGTCGATGACTTTGCTAAACCCAATGGCCTGTGCCTGTCACGGGGTGAAAGAAAATTATTCATCAATGATACTCACCGTCAGCACATCAGGGTTTTTGTGAGGTGCTGGCAGATGGAAGGTATCACCAATGGAAAAATCTGGGCCAGTGTTGATGGCGATTTACCCGGTGTTGCCGACGGAATGAAAGTTGATAGTGCGGGAAATCTCTATTGTTGTGGTTCCGGCGGTATCCACGTATTTGATGCCTGTTGCCTCTTTATTGCTTGGCATTTTGACCCCTGAATTTGCCGCCAATTTTACCTGGGGTGGTGAAGATCTGACTGACCTGCTGATTACCGCAAAAACATCCATTTACAGACTTCGGGTAAAAATCCCGGGGTTTGACCCATCACTCAATTCACAGTCTGCTGGCTGGCTGTTTTAACAGGAGCTTAAAAACCATCATGAGCACCAGGACATACGAGGTTTCTGCCGATTCATTGTCCTGGTTTCGTTACAAGTATTTTCCAGCACTGCGGGTTGTACCGAGCAAGGAGGTGCGAGAGATATGGCCGAGTGTCTTGTTCAGACGAATTTATGGGGCATTGATTCTCACGGAGTTTTAAGAACGCCTGAGTATCTCAAGCGGTTCCAGTCGGGTGCAATGAATACGCAGACCTCAGATCAAATCACTAAAAAGCGGAGGTGCGCTGGAAGTGCTGGATGCTGACAAGGGTGGTGGCTATGTTGCTGGAAGGGCTGCGATGTCACGTGCGATTGAGCTGGCAAAAACAGGCAATATTGCAGCGGTTGGCATTATCAATAGCAATCACTGCGGTGCAGCTTCCCTGTATGCACGCATGGCACTGGAACACGGCATGATTGGCATTGCCATGTCGAATGTGGCACCCAATATGGTCGCACCGGGTGGCAGCAAGCCAATTACCGGAAACAACCCGATTGCGGTTGCCGTGCCTACGTTCGCAGAATTTCCATTTGTTTTCTATATTTCCCTGTCGGCGGTTTCCGGCGGAAAAAGCAACCGCCGCAGCCAAAAACGGCGAAAAGAATTCCGTTGGGCTGGGCAACAGACAGGGAGGGCCGTCCAACCACGGACCCAAATGTGGGTTTCAAGGGTTTTCTATTGCCCATGGGCGGCCACAAGGGTTTTGGGGTCTCGCTTCTGGTGGATATCCTTTGTGGGGTCATCACCGGCGGCAGTTTTCAACATGAGCTGAAAAGCATGTATGTCTATCCGAATGAACCAAGCAATACAGCCCACCTGATGCTGGTCATAAATCCCTTGTGCCTGATGAGCGAAGAGCAGTTGAAAGACTCGCATGGGCGAGTTTTTTAAAACCGTCAAGCAGTCACCCATGTGGGATGAGGCAAATTGAAATGCTGTTACCGGGTGAAATTGAATATCGTAAGGAAAAAGAACGTCTTTCAAACGGGATTCCAATACCGGCGCCCTTGTATAACGAGCTTGTACAACTTGGAAAGGATATGAAGCTGGATGCCGCGATCGGCATGGAGCTGGTCTGAGGGTAGCCCCAAAAAGAAGTTTGGTATTCAGCATTAAATAAACAAAGTAACAGGAGAGTTAACGTGAGTAAGAAAGAAAGATCATCCGTCTGGTTCCACGAGGTTTCAGCCCCCGACCTGGTCGAGTATGCAAATACGGTCAACGATGTGGCCATTCTCCCGCTGGGTGCTATTGAGCAACACGGCCCCCATTGTCCCTGCGCAGTTGATGCCTTCAATGCCATGGGTATGGCTGAATTGATTGCCGAGAGGACCGGTGCAACCGTTTTGCCCTGCCCGATGTACGGCTCCCACCCTTATCACCACTGGGGTGTTCACGGAACCATTCCGCTGCGTTTTGAGACCCATATCGCGTTGATCGAAGACATCATCAACGGCGCGGTGGTCGCGGGTTTCAAGAAGTTCATTATCCTCTCTGCCCACGGGCAGGTTTCATCAACCATCGTGGCCGTGCACAAACTGGGTATCCAGGGGCGTTTCGTACTGTCACTGCACTGGTATGACTTCCTGCGCGACAGCCAGGACGTGCTGGAAGACGCCGATGTGGCATGCCGATGAGGCTGAAACGTCCGTAGGCTTGTACCTATTACCCCGAGTATATCGACATGAGCCGTGCCGAGGCGGGTTCAAGCACCAGCGGTCTGATTGATCCCAAGTGGAAAATTGCACCTGGAATGATGCCCAAACCCGGCCAGATGTATCACTTTGAAGGCACATTTGCGCTGCCAGAGAAACTGGAGGGTGGAAATGGCGTGGTAGGTGATCCAACCAAGGCAACCTATGGGAGAGGGCAAGCACATTGTCACACGACTGGTCGGTCATGTCAGCCTGCTGATTGATGAGATCATCGAACAGTACCCGGTAGCGGTACCCAGCCACAGACAGCCTGAGACGGAGCAAGGAAATGGCCGCGTCAATCAATACGGGACCCAAAATTGGTCTGATGACCTTTGGTGATGAGCGTGATTACGTGTGGAAAGGTTACTTTGGTGGCCTGACCATGCCTCGTCACGAGGAAGCAGGGAAATACCTGGAAAGCACCACTCCAGGTCGTCAGTTTTGATCAAGTTGCCCGTTCCAAGCAGGAAGTTGACCGGCAGGTCAGCGAACTGAAAGCGGCCGGTGCGGAGGCCCTGTTCCACACACACCCTGTTGGTCGACACCCAATATCGTGGTTCGTGCCGTCCAGGCCCTTGCTTTACCGACGGTCATCGTGACGAGTAAAAGCGCTGCGACCCACGGAATGGTCGGGATGTTCGGTGCCGCCGGGGCATTGTCCCAGGTGGGTGTCGATCATATTCGAATCAGGGATGATTTCGGCGCACCCGTGTTCGAGGAAAAGATGCTGCCATATTTTCGTGCGGCATGGGTGAAGGCACGATTACGGGGCCGTGTCATGGGTCTCTTCGGTGGTCCTGACTGGGAATCGATACCGGTACCTTTGACCCGATGCAATGGCGTTCACAGTTCGGTGTAGATGTCGATCATATCGATCAACTGGAGATCGTCCGTCGTGCAGACCTCATCGATCCGGAAAGAATCGGGAAAACCATGGATTGGATGAAGCAGCAGTTCGCCTCCATCGAGTTTGATGGTGTCAAGCTGACCGAGGAAAAACTTGCATTTCAGGCGCGTTGTTATTTCTGCGAAGAAGGATATCGACAAGAAAAAGGCTAATTCATTTCGGTCAAGTGTATACCGAATTATCCGATCACTATGTACCGCAATGTATTTCTGCGGCATTGATGCCGGGCCCCTATGACGCGGAAGGTGCGAAACAGCCCTGTTCCATGTCCTGCGAAGCGGACGGCGATGGCGCCTGAGTATGGAAATACTCAAAGAGGTTTCCGGTGGTGGCTCAACCCTGTTCGCAGATGTCAGTCACATGGATGTGGACAAGAAAATTCTGTATCTGCCCAATTGTGGTGGTATGTGTTCGTGGTTTGCAGGCCGTTCGGACAAGGCTTCGGATAATTTGGGAAAAATTGAATTGCGTCCTTCGGTTCGCCCCGGTGGTGGTGCAATCACCTATTTCACTGCGGCTCCCGGTCCGGTCACGCTGGCGCGCCTCTACCGTGTCTAGGCCAGTACCGGATGGCCATCATCCCGGTAAGGTAATCAATTTGAGTGATGAGGACCAGGCGGCGTTTATCCAACAGCGTGGCAAGCATCAACTGCCGACGGCCTTTGTCAAGGTCGAGGCCGACCTGGATCACCTGGTAGACGAGTTTGGTTCCAACCATATTTCCGGTGTGGCCGGCAGTTGGGTGCGGGAACTTGAGATACTCTGCGAAATGCTGGACATCGAGGCCGTGGTGATGGATGAGATTCTGAAAATATCGAGAATAAATGGACGACAAGATAATGATGACACCAAGAGAGAACTTTCATGCTGCGATGAACCATCAGCAACCTGATCGCCTGTTGATTGACATGGGCAAACACATCGGCTCGATTCACCGCAAGGCATACGCCAGGCTCAAAGAGTATCTCGGGATGAGAGCATGGTGAATGGTGACCTGATCCTGGATCGTATGGCTCAAACCGTGGTGCCGATGAATCATTGCTCAAGCGTTTTGATATTGATTTCCGCTGGGTAGTGCCCAACTGGGTGCAGGTCACCGAACGCGAAGATGTTCCGGGCTATATCGACATGTGGGGTGTGCCCTACAAGGCCACCGAAGACCGTGATCATTACGTTGTCGATGGCGCCCCCATGCGGCCGGCCACGATCGAGACGCTCGATGATTACCAGTGGCCGGATGCGAATGATCCGGAGCAGTTCAAAGGCTTGCGTGAGCGTGCAAAATTCCTCTATGAAAACACCGATTACGTCATCGGTGCGGATGCGATCAAGGCCGGCATCCTGATGAATGCATTGCAGTTACGCGGTTATGACCAGTTTTTCATGGATCTTGCGATCGACAAACCCTTTGCTGAGGCACTGATGGACAAAATTCTGGTTACCCTCAAGGATATGTGGACCCACTACATGGAAGAGGTGGGTCCTTATGTACAGCTCGTCTACCTGACCGATGATTACGGTTCACAATCTTCCTTGTTGATTTCGCCACGCATGTTCCGGCAGTTGATCAAACCAAGAATTAAAGAACTGAATGACCACATCAAGAGCCTCGCAGATGTGAAAATCATGTTTCACAGCGACGGTGCCGTATTGCCGCTGATGCAGGATTTCCTCGATGCGAACGTGGATATCCTCAACCCGGTTCAGACGTCGGTGGCCGGATTGCAGGATACGTTTGCGCTTAAGGAATCGTTTGGCGACCGCCTGGGCTTTCACGGTGCGATCGATGTGCAGCAAATGTTGCCGAACGCCAGCACCGAAGAACTGGAGCAGGAAATTGCCAGGCGAATCTATGACCTGGGCCGCAACGGTGGCTATATCCTCGCCCCCTGCCATAACATCGGTCATGATATCCCTCCGGAGAATGTCGTCACACTGTTTGAAAAGGCACGAGAACTGGGCCGGGATCCAGCGGCTCTCAAAAACATCGTGGAGACCGGTAAGTCTTACTTTAAATGAGAAAACACAATGACTAAGAATATGCAAAACCCTGTAAAAAGAAAACTCAAAAATGGCCAGAAAACCATCGGTGCGTTCTCGCAGATAATCAGCCCCGAATCGGCAGAGATTATGAGTCGCTCCGGGTTTGACTGGGTTATCGTCGATTTAGAGCATGCCCCGGGCGATTTTGCCAACCTACAGCGTCAGTTGCAGGCCATGAATGGCTCCGGTGTTGTGCCCTTTGCGCGTGCGTCCTGGAACGACATGGTCGCGATCAAGCGAACCCTGGATACTGGCGTAATGGGTGTGCTGATACCCTACGTCAATACACGTGAGGAGGCGGTTGCCGCAGTTGCAGCGTGCAAATATCCGCCACTGGGCGTGCGTGGTGTTGCGGGTAGCCCGCGGGCCGCCGGATACACAAGAAATACGATGCCCTACCTGACCACGGCGAATGATGAAGTGGTGGTCATGATAGCCGTCGAGACCATGGAAGCGGTGCAAAACCTCGACGAAATTCTGACCGTCGAAGGTCTGGATGGCATATTCATCGGCCCCGTCGACCTGGCCAGCAGCATGGGATACCTCGGTGATCCGTCGCAACCGGAAGTGCAGGAGACCATTGCCCTGATTGAAAGCAAGGTGCTGCCTTCGGACAAGTTCCTGGGCACGCTCGCAGCCAACTGGGATAAAGCTGCAGCCTGCTTTGAGAAAGGCTACCAGTGGATGGTGCTGATGCAGGATGGTGTAGCGATCAAGAATGCCGGTGACGCAGCGGTCAGCAGTTTCCGTAAGGTGTACGGCGACGGTTGATGCGTGACGGGAAGGTTTAACGGATATACCTGGATTCTATGAGATGAAGCTAAAAAACAAGGTGGCAATCATTGCCGGCGGCACCAAGGGCATCGGTCTGGGTATCGCCCTGGAGTATGTCCGCGAGGGCGCGAAGGTCGTGATTGGCGGCACCACCGAGGCAACCGGTCAGGAGGGCGTACGAGAGCTCGAAGCCGCAGGCGGCGAAGCCATGTTTGTGCGGTGTGACGTATCACGCCTGGACCACCTGGACAACATTATTGAGAAGACGCTCGAGCGTTTCGGCCGGCTGGATATCTATGTGGCCAATGCCGGAATCAACGATTCCAACAAAACCCATTTCCTCGATATCACGCTCGAACAGTACGAGCGCATCATGGATGTCAACCTCAAGGGTATGTTCTTCGGCGGTCAGAAGGCCGCCCGGCAAATGGTCAAACAGGGTGAGGGTGGCGTCATTATCAATATGTCTTCCGTGAACGCGCACCTTGCCCTCGATGCACAGGTGGTTTACACCACATCCAAGGGCGGTGTGCAGCAACTGACCAAGGTTCAGGCCGTTGCGCTGGCACCCCACAATATCAAGGTCAATGCCATGGCGCCTGGCCCGATAGAAACAGAATTGATGCGAAGGGTGGGTTCCGATCAGCAGTTAATGGACACCATCTTGTCGCGCACACCCCAGGGGCGAATTGGCACGCCCCGGGAATGTGGCAGGTTGGCTGTTTTTCTCGCCAGTGACGACTCGGACTTTGTGTTTGGTCAGTCTATCTTTATTGATGGCGGGCGTGGGTTCCAGGCTTTTCCAACACCCGGATACAAGACCGTGACCGACGAAGACTATGAACGTCTTCAAAGCCTGTGAGTTACAAACCCTGCAATGGCTAAGCTTCCGCCGCAACTGGAATGGGTCGATGCCCACCATCATTTGTGGGACCTGTCACGAATTGAATATCCCTGGTTGCTTGCCAGGGGCGAATTGCGTTTTTTTGGTCAGCCAGATCCCATCAGAAAGAATTACCTGACCAGCGATTACCTTGATGATACGAAAGGCCGGGTTTCGCGCAGTGTCCACGTTCAGGTCGGCGCAAGAGAAGGTCTCGAACTGGAAGAAACAGCATTTGTTAACGATTGCTCGCGACAAACCGGTGGTCTTACGCCTGCGGCCGCGGTGGTTGCCGTAGACCTTGGCAAACAGGGTATTGAAAAGGTATTGGATGACCAGCAGACGTTTGAGCTGACACGTGGTGTCCGTCACATGATTGGAAAGAGTGCTGAAGAAAATCCTTCTCTGCCGCCTTTCAAACCCGAAATATGGGTCGAAAACTGGAGAGTAGTTGCGGACCGGGGTCTGAGTTTCGATCTTCAGTTGACCGAAGAACAGTATTCAATTGTGCTCGCAGCGCTTGAGCGGGTTCCGGAACTCAGGGTTGCTATCTGTCATCTTGCCTCACCATGGGATCGTTCCGTTGAAGGTCTTGCGCGTTGGAAATCCTGGATGAGGCGTTTCGCTGCCTTGCCCAATGTGGTGATGAAAATTTCCGGTTTGTGCATGTATACCAAGCAATGGGATGAGCAGGAGTTTTTCAGGTGGGCAGAGGCAGCACTGGAAATTTTCGGGCCCGGGCGTTGCATGCTTGGCTCCAATTTCCCTGTTGACCGCCTTTATGTGGGTTTTGACGAGTTATTCGCAGCCTGGCAAACGCTTGTTTCCCGTTGCAGTTCGATTGAGGCGGTTGAACTTGCCGGACGCAGCGCCGACAGGTTTTACCGGCTTTAGGCTGCCAGGTACCAGTCGCGAAGTGCCTTGTTGACCTCGCGGGGCCTCTCCTGCATTGAGAAGTGACCACAGGCTTCCAGCATCACGAGTTCACTACCCTTGATCATTTGATGAATCTGTTTTTGAACGGCGGGTGGACACAAACCATCCTGCTCGGCGCCCAGGATAAGGGTCGGGCACTGTATACCTCGTAAGGTGGCGCTGGAATCCGGGCGGGAAGCGTGTGCTTTTATCTGTGCTGCAAAACACGCCGGACCCAGTTCACGCGCCATATCAACAATCAGCTTTTGTGCAGTGACAGAGTGTTTGTGAAGGTAGCGATGCAGGTAGTGCTGTCGGATGACACGTTCCATGCCTTCTGAGTTGGCTTGCTGCAGGTGCAGGAGTCTTGCGGATCGGTTGACGGTGCTGTCCGCCAGGTAGTTGGTATTAATCAGGGCAAGCTTGCCGATCAGTTCAGGTTGTTTGCGTGCTATTTCCATGGCGACCGTACCGCCCATGGAAAAACCTATGACCGCTGCGGTGCGATGGGGGCGAATGGTTTCAATAGCCGTATCCGCCATTTTGGAAATGCTGTCTTCCAGGTTGAATCGTACCGCTTCAACTTGCGGTGCGATTGTTGCAAGCTCTTTGATCTGGGTCTCGAAAACGTCGGGTGTACAAAGCGTTCCCGGCAGAAACAGGATGGGTAGCACTACAATGGATTCAGCTGCGCGCGGATGTGCCGACGATCAGGGATCCGGACAACACGCGTTTTTCCGGTGGCGCATCCGGGTTCTCAATCCGTTCCATGAGAATTCCAACCGCGGCCCTGGCCATCTGGTTGACAGGCTGGCGTATCGTGGTCAGTTCATAGCCGCTCCAGAATGCAGACAAAATACCATCGAAGCCGACAACGGAAAGTTGATCCGGAATCTTAAGGCCCTGTCCGCCCCGGGCCTCATCCATGCAGCCGATCGCCATCGTGTCGTTGCTGCAAATCACGGCATCGGGGGTATCATGGTCTTTCATCCATTCGGCGAACAGGTCTTTGCCTGATTGATATGAATAGTCGCCATATAGTACTGGCACGTCTTCAAAGCCATGTTTGGCAAGATTCATCAATGCGATGTTGCGTCGCTCATTTGCAACATCGGAGACGGTGGGTCCTGAAAGTATGAGGAAGCGCTTGTGCCCGCTATCGACCAACAGCTCAACCAGTTGCCGGAGACCTTGTTCGTGATCGACACAAACTGTATTCACAGGGTAATCGGCAACCTGACGGTTGTACAAAACGACCGGTATATGGTGTTCTTCGAACTGGGCGATATCGCGGTAATCAAAGTGCGCCGCCAGGGCAATGACACCATCCACCTGGTAGGCCCAGATTTGCTCCAGCAGTTCATCAAGTTGCTCCGAGGCATCCAGCGTAAACAACAGTACCTTGACGCTGTGTGAAGACAGCTGTTCGGTGATGCGCGAAAGCAGCTCGGGATAAACCAGGGTTGAGGTGGAGGAAATGATAACCGCCACCATACCAGAGCGCTGTGTGATCAGCATGCGGGCGATGGCGTTGGGTTTATAGCCCAGCTTTTTCGCCGCTTTCATGACCTTGTCTTTGGTCTTTTTAGAAACACTCAATCCCGGCCGGAAGGCGCGCGACACAGCCGACTGGGAAACTCCTGCAACCTGTGCGACGTCGTAAGACGTCACACGTTTTTTTCTGATGCTATTGCTCATATCTTCTGAGACGGATGTCCGCTTGCTCCTTATGGCCGGCAAATCCCTCGAGGGCGCACAGGCGGGAACAGTAGTTCCCCACGACTATGGACGCATCGACGGTTGCTTTTTGGTAGGTGCATGTTTTAATAAATTTTCCTACCCACAGGCCACCAGTATAACGGGCGGATTTCAAGGTCGGCAACGTATGATTGGTGCCGATGCATTTGTCGCCATAGGAAACATTGGTTTCCGGCCCTAAAAACAGCGCGCCAAAGTTGGTCATTTTATCCTTGAAGTAGTCTGGATCCTTTGTCATCACCTGCACATGTTCAAAGGCCAGTCCATCTGCAACTTCAACCATTTCGTCGTAGGTGTCACAGACGATAACCTGGCCGTATTCCGCCCAGGCAACGCCGGCGATATCGGCGGTCGGCAGGATCGTCAACTGGCGTTCAACTTCGGCCATGGTTTCCCTGGCCAGTGCCTCGCTATTGGTCAATAGCACCGCCGGTGAGTTGGTTCCGTGTTCTGCCTGACCCAGCAGGTCAGCCGCACAGAGTTCTCCATCGACTGTTTCATCAGCTATAACCAGGGTCTCAGTGGGTCCGGCGAAGAGGTCAATTCCAACCCGTCCAAATAATTGCCGTTTGGCTTCCGCAACAAACGCGTTACCGGGGCCGACGATCATATCCACACCCTTGATGCTCTCGGTGCCAAGCGCCATCGCCGCGACCGCCTGAACGCCACCGAAGCAGTAGATCTCATCCGCACCCGCCATATCCATTGCAACGACGATGGCGGGAGCTGGTTTGCCGTTAAATGGCGGGGCGGCGGCGATCACGCGTTTTACACCTGCAACCTTGGCGGTAAGTACGCTCATGTGTGCTGAGGCGAGCAATGGATACTTACCACCGGGCACGTAGCAGCCGACACTGTTCACTGGGATGTGTTTATGGCCGAGTGTTACACCGGGTAAGGTTTCCACTTCGACATCCAGCATGGAATCCTTCTGGATTTGCGCAAAATTCCGGATTTGCGTCTGGGCCCAGCGAATATCATTTTGTGCTTGTTCGTCGACCTGGTCATAGCAGGCTTGAATATCCGATTTTGAAAGCTTAAATGACTTCGGAGTCCATTTGTCAAATTTTGTGGAGTAATCTCTGATTGCTGCATCGCCACGTGATTCAATGTCAGCAAGAATATCTTCTACTGTTTTTTTAATTTGCTGATTAGAAAGATTTAATTCTTCCTGTGTTTTGCCTTTTTTCAAATGCCGGATCATTTAAAGTATCTCCAATGCTTGTTAGATTTGACTGGTGTCAGGAATATAAAAACCGCTTGTAATGCGGTAAATCATAATGAATAATGCATTCCAATTCAATTTGTAATTGTCGAGCATCTTATGGGCTTTAACAAGTCATTACTTGCAGGAAAACGAATTCTTGTTACCGGTGCGGGAAAAGGTATTGGCCGCGCTTGCGCTTTGAGTTGTGCCGCGCTTGGTGCGGACGTCATTGCACTCGCCCGTACTGAAAGTGATTTGAATGAACTTGCAAGCCTTGCGACGGGAAACATTGAATTATGGATAGAGGATGTGACCTCAGAACGATTGCTGAAACGCATCAGTCGCCTGGACAGGCTGGACGGTTTGCTGAATAACGCGGGTACCAACCGTGTTGGTCCCATGGCAGCGCAGAGTGTTGACAACATTGACGCAGTCATTGGTCTCAACATACGTGCCCTTTACAGGGTTTCGCAGGCCAGTATTCCTGTACTGAGGAAAAGCGGTGGAGGGTCTATCGTCAATATGTCATCACAAATGGGGCATGTTGGTTCACCTGACCGAACACTGTATTGCATGAGCAAGCATGCCGTTGAAGGCCTTACCAAGGCAATGGCCGTTGAGTTGGCGCAGGATAATGTACGCGTGAATACCGTGGCGCCCACCTTTGTGCTGACCGATTTGACAGAACCCATGCTGGCTGACGCATCATTCTCGGAATTTGTGATGGGTATGATCCCGATGAAGAAACTTGCCAGCCAGGAAGAAGTAGCCAATGCATGCATATTCCTGCTGAGTGATCTTAGCGGAAGCACCACCGGAACCTGTTTAAAGGTTGATGGCGGGTGGACGGCTCAATGAGCATGTCAACCCCCTCACTAATGATTGAGAAATAAACTGGAAAGAAATGAAATTGACTGAACGCCTTGTCCGATACAAAGACCTCAAGCCTTGTACCACGGCTTTTATCGACACCCGCTCACCCGGCAGCGACAAAAAAGAAAATTTTACGATAATAGGGCCGGGTGTTGCAGAAAATCCTGACCAGCACGTGCATATCCGGTTGCCGCATGGCTTCAATATTGGTGGCGCCCGGCAGCCACCGCATTGCCTGAACTCTCAACATAGTCACCTGACCGCTGAGGTCTTCGTTGTGCACTCGGGTACCTGGGCATTCCGTAGTGGTGTTGATGCCCGGGATGGTGAGATCATCCTGAACCGGGGTGACGTCATCTCTCTGCCGACAGATATTTTCCGGGGCTTTGAGAACATCGGTCAATCAAGCGGTTTTCTATATGCGGTACTTGGCGAGGACAATCCGGGGAGAGTGTTGTGGGCGCCACAGGTTTTCGACCTGGCGGAAGACCACGGATTGATCCTGATGGAAGATGGTTCGCTTGTTGATACTCTAGCGAATGTAACACCACCCGAAGGTCTTGCAAGGATGCCGAGAACCACTCCGGAGCAAGTGGCGCAACACCAGGTGGTTGACATCAATGGGCTGCAGAAAATTATCATCAGAAGCCGTAACTTCCAGTGGTTGAAGAGCACCATGCTCTCATCCTTTGAAGGTATTGAAGAGGCCGTTTTGCTGGGTCCGGCCAATACGGCCGAATCAACACCCGATGGTCAACTTGAATGGCCGCATGGATTTGTGATGCGCGCACTCAGAATAGCACCGGGATCACAGGTGCCTGCACATATCAGACAGGAAGAGGAGGTTATCTTCGTGCAGCAGGGCGAATTCAGGATAGAGGTAGATGGCCAAACTCTGGAATTACAAGCAGGTGATACTTTCACTACGCCGATTGGAGCAAAGCGTATTTTTTCCAGCCCGGGTAAAGATCATTGTATTGTCTATATCACCCGTCGCTACGACCAGCCACAGGCACCGGAATTTTTATGATTGAACTGAGCACACTCGATTGGTCCATCCTTGTTTTATATATCGTATGTAATCTTGTTCTCGGCTATTTCCTGAGCAAAAAAATCAGTACCGCACAGGATTTTTACCTTGGCAGACGGGGTACGCCATGGTGGGCCATCGGTATTTCGGTTATCGCCACCTATGTTAGTGCGCTGTCCTTTCTGGGCGCTCCCGCCTGGTCTTATACGGAAGGGCTCTCTGTTATCGCAATTCATCTGAATTACCCCATCGTCATATTCCTCGTAATTACCCTTTTTCTGCCTTTCTTCTATAACAGCGGTGTGGCTTCCATTTACGAATACCAGGAAAGGCGTTTTGGTCCGAAAGCACGTGCATTGATTTCTAGTATTTGGCTGGTTTCGCAAACCTTGACCTCGGCAGCGATCCTCTACGCCACCTCTCTGGTGCTGGAGTTTATAACCGGTATCGACGTGGTGAACGCGATTGTTATCGTCACGGTGATTGCCCTGATTTATACGGCATTGGGTGGTATCACGGCGGTGATCTGGACCGATGTGATCCAGGCTTCTGTTCTTTTCATCGGTGCATTTATTATCCTTTTTGCACTGGCGGAAAATATGCCTTTGCCATTTGGTGAAACCCTGACGCAACTGAAATCCGTGGGTAAGACCAACGCCTTGAATTTTTCAACGGACTTTTCAAATGTTACGACAGCCTGGTCGGGTATCGTGGCGATGACGCTTTATCATGTCACCGTCTATGGCACCAACCAGATGATGGTGCAAAGAACACTTGCGGCCAAGACCATCGGCGATGCAAAAAAAGCGTATCTGTTGATGGGTTTTGCGGCATTTTTTATCTATTTCCTGTTTATTTTTCTTGGCATATTGTTTTACGCCTATTACGGCGGGCGTGAATTTGAGAATGGCAATACCATCATTTTGCAGTTCGCTTCAGATTACGGTTTGCCAGGTCTGATGGGTATCATCGCCGCCGCAGTGATGGCGGCATCCATGTCGAGCCTGGACTCAGCTTTCAACTCGCTCTCCACGATCTCCACGATTGATTTTTATCAGAAGTATTTTGTGAAGAACGGCACACCAGAGCACTACCTCAAGGTGACCAGACTTTTCACCGTGTTTTGGGCCCTGATCATCATCATACCTGCAATTATGTATTCGAAAAGTACAGGTTCGATTCTTGAGACCCTGAGCAAGGTAGGTTCTTATTTTGTGGGTGCGCAACTCGGTATGTTTGCGCTTGGTTTCTTCTCTAAAAACGCCACCGAGAAAGGTTTGCTGGTGGGGACGGCGGTAGGTTTCATGGTCGTTTGGTATGTGGCAACCAATACCGATATCGCCTGGCCCTGGTACTGCCTTATCGGCGCCGTTACGAATATGGGTGTAACGACACTGGCCAGTATCATGATGGATGGGTTCCAGAAAGACTGGTCGGATTACTCCATCAAGGGACAAATTGCGATGTTCCGGGAGAAGGGTCTTACAGAGAAACAGGATGGCTGGTACCTGGTGCCGGGCAAGGTGGATAAAGTCAGTTATTTGCTGCTTATCTTCTTCGTTTTGGTGATTGGATTCCTTTTGTTATTTGAATACATGATCTAAATCATAGCCCTTGTCAGCAAGCCGGTTTATCGTTCACCTGTTGTGCAAGAAATGCATTCTCAATCATGCATTTGGCAATCATTCTATGACGCAATCTATGCGGTAAAACTCAGGATACCATCATGAATCTTATCTCAGATAGAACCTCTCTAATCGCCACTGAAAATGCGTTTAAGGTGGGGCCCTATATCGTGGCCCTGGAAAACGCCGGTCACAAAGTGATCAAATGTAATCTCGGTGAGCCTGACTTCCCATTGCCAGCGCATGTTCGGGATGAAGTAAAAGCGCAACTGGACAAAGACAATGTCCATTATTGTGATCCACAGGGCATACTTCCGCTCAGAAAAGCAGTCGCCAAGTATATTGGCGAGGCACGTGGCATTGAAGTCACAGCGGAACAGGTGGTCGTTTTTCCCGGTGGAAAGCCGCCAATCGGGCTTTGCCAGCAAACGTATTGCAACCCGGGTGATGAGATTATTTACCCAAGCCCGGGTTTCCCCATTTATGAATCCTTCATTAATTATGTCGGTGCGGTACCTGTGCCATTGCACTTGCGTGAGGACCTGGGTTTCAGCTTTACGGGTGCCGATCTGGAAAAACTGATTACACCCAAAACCAAGCTCATTTTTATGAACTTCCCATCCAACCCGACGGGTGGTGTGGCTTCCAAAGAGCAGTTGGAAGAGATCGCCGAGGTCATTAAACGCAAGTGCGATCCGAATGTTCGTATCTACTCCGATGAGATTTATGAAAATATTCTCTTTGACGGTGCCGAGAACTACAGCATCGCCTCCGTTGAAGGCATGCAGGACAAAACCATTATCGCGACCGGTGCCTCGAAGTCGTATTCCTGGACCGGTGGGCGTATTGGCTGGGTCGTTTTTCCGAATGCTAAAGAAGCGCAGATATTCAAGAACCTGAACATCAATTACTTCTCCTGTATCGCACCTTACAACCAGGAAGGCGCCACGGGTGGCCATTGAGTCACCTTTAAGCAAGGGAAGCATTGCCGAAATGAATGCCGCCTTTGAAGAGCGTCGTGATTTTGTCGTCGACGCCCTCAATAACATGCCCGGTGTTGAGTGCCAGCTACCCAAGGGTGCGTTTTACGTTTTCCCGAACATCGCCGGTGTGGTTAAAAACCTGAAGATTGACGAAGCCTATGCAGCTTTACCCCAAGCCATAAAGAAAACCACCAGTCCATCCACACTTTTTCAGATGTTTCTGCTTTGGGAGTATCACGTGGCCATGATGGACCGGAAATCTTTTGGTCAGATTGGTACAGAAAACATGCACTACTTGCGGCTTTCAATAGCGACGGGTCTCGAAGACCTGAAAATCGGTATGGAGCGTATGGCGAAAGCAGTTGCTGATCATGCTGGCTTTGCACAGTTTATTGAAAAACAAGAACACTTCTCTTAAGAGGACTAGCACATGTCATACTCACTCAATTTGAAAGAACGGGGTACCGAGTTCATTTCTCTTGACCCTGAAACCACGGCTGCCCTGCCAGAAGACGATAGTGACAGCCTGGAATTTTATGACCTGATTTACAGAACCCTGTGTGCGGTGATGTTCAACCATGCCTCCTCGGGTCACCCGGGCGGCAGTATTTCCAGTGGTCGATTTGTTGAAGAGCTTGTTTTCAATCAAATGAGCTACGACTTTTCCAACCCCATGGATCGAACCGCCGATATTATCTCCTATGCTGCCGGTCACAAGGCCCTGGGTCTTTACGCGATGTGGGCATTGAGAAATGAGGTCGTCTCACAGACCCACCCGGAACTATTGCCCGAGGTCCGTCAGCAGATGCGGCTTGAAGATTTATTGGGGTTCAGAAAAAACCCGATTACCAAGACACCGTTATTTCTGGAGTTTGGTGTCAAACCCCTGGATGGACACCCAACACCTGAAACGCCGTTTGTCTGGTTATCAACCGGCCCCAGCGGTGTTGGTGTAGCGACCTCAACAGGTCTGGCACTGACCCTCAAGGATATGCACGGTGAAAATGCGCCCAATGTGCATATCATCGAAGGGGAGGGTGGTATGACGCCGGGCCGTGTGGCCGAGGCGCTGGCCGCTGCGGCGAGTTCGGGCCTCGATAATCTCTATTTCCATGTCGACTGGAACCAGTCAGCGATTGACTCAGACCTGGTGACACGGGAAGGCGATAAAGCCGGTGATTATGTTCAGTGGGACCCCTGTGAGTTTCTCTTACTACATGGCTTCAATGTCATTTTTGTTCCGGACGGTTTTGATTTCGCCCAGATTCACGAGGCGCAAAAGAAAGCCCTGTCACTGAAAAATGGCCATCCCACCGGTATCGTTTATCGTACAGTCAAAGGCTGGAAGTATGGTATCGAAGGTAAGAAATCCCACGGTGGCGGCCACAAGTTTTACAGTGATGAATACCTGCTGGCCTTAAAACCTTTCGAAGATGTTTTCGGTGTGACTTTCCCGCGTTTTGAAGGTGAGAAGACCGCAGAAAATATTGAGCGTGCGTATTACGAGTCCCTGTTGACCATTCGCGAGGTGTTTGAAGCTAACGAAGAAATGACAGCCCACCTGGGCGACTGGATTGCCGCACGTAAAAAGCAGCATGAAGCGTCACCCAAAAAGCTGCGCGCGAATGCACCCGACTTGGGTAAGTTGTATGCAGCCAATTCCATTTCCCCATTCGAACGCCCCGAGTCATGTAGCTACGAAGTTGGTTCATCACAAACCCTTCGCGGCTCACTGTCGGATGGTTTGAGCCATGTTAACCAGTTGACCAATGGTGCAATTCTTGCGGCCGCCGCTGACCTCTATGGCTCGACCAATATTTCCAGTATTGGTAAAGGTTTTGGCAGCGGGTTCTGGCACCCGACGAATAACCCGGAATCCCGCTTGTTCTCCGCCGGCGGTATTGCCGAAGATGCCATGGGTGGAATCTGTTCAGGTATATCCACGATGGGTTACCAGATTGGTGTGGGTTCATCCTATGGCGCGTTTATCGCGCCACTCAATACCATTTGTGCCAAGACACACGGCATTGGTCAGCAGACCTTGCGGCATCGTGTACCCGGTGAGCCCAACAAGACCTTTGTGATTGTCTGTGGTCACGCCGGTGTCAAGACCGGTGAAGACGGCCCGACCCATGCAGAACCGCAAGCCCTGCAGGTGTTGCAGGAAAACTTCCCCGGTGATGTCATGATCAGTCTCACGCCGTGGGATCCGAATGATCTTTGGCCATTAACCGCTGAATCCCTGTTACAGCGCCCGGCAGTATTGGCAGCCTATGTGACGCGGCCCTCGGAAGTGATGCTGGACCGAAAGGCCCTCGGCCTTGCACCTGCTGAAGATTCCGTGAAAGGTGTCTACAAGCTGCTGGCGGCCAACGGCAAAGCTGATGGCACCATCGTCTACCAGGGCAGCGAGGTGGCCTATGCCTTTGCGGCCCATGTACTGCCACGCCTGAAAGAAAAGGGTATCAACCTGGATGTTTATTACGTATCCAGCGCAGAACTCTTTGACCGTCTGGATGAGCAGGAAAGACATGAGATCTATCCTTACTCAGCAGCACAATCAGCCATGATGTTCTCCGGCTTCACCGTTGCAACCACCTACCGCTGGATCATGTCAGAACGCGGCAGGCAGTTCACGATGTATCCATGGAAGTCAGGAAACTTCCTCGGAAGCGGCCAGGGAGATGTCTGCCTCGAGCAGGCTGGTATGCACGCCGAGGCGCAGTTGGAAACGATTGAAAAGTTTATTTCAGGAAAGTAGTTACGAATAAAAGTGTCACCGATCAGCCGGAACCCTCGGGTTCCGGCGATCTATATGTGCCACGTGGACTTTTTTGCTAATCTTCACTACAACACACCACTTCAAATCGCACTGAACCTGAATGACGGGAACATGAACCATTGAACAAGGCTCAGGGCAATTCGTGTAAAGGTTTATTCATAACTGATCTCGATGGCACCTTGCTTGGTTCCAACGGCGCGATCGCGAAAAGGGATCTCGACGCCCTTGCATCCCTGAACCGACATGGAATCAAGACGGCGGTTGCAACCGGTCGATCACTCTATTCATTCAACAATTCCCCAGCCGTCGACCTGCCAGTTGATTTCGTCATATTCACGACCGGGGCCGGTGTGGTTTCACAGCCAGAAAAAATGCTGCTATACCAGCTCAGTCTGTCTTCTGAAATGGTTAGACAGGCATTGGATTTGCTGGAAAAATCGACGCTTGATTTTATGTTGCACCAGCCCGTTCCGGAGAACCACAGGTATTTCTACCGGCGTGTAAATCCCGGCAATACTGATTTTAAGTCGCGCATTGAACGCTACTCAGAATTCGGGCAGCCACTGGACTCGGCTCCCCATAACAGTTTCGGTGAGGCCTCCCAATTTCTTGTGGTGGTCCCGCCAAATGAGACGCATGATGCCCTCAAGAAACTAAGAGGTGGATTGCCCGGCTTGAGTATCATTCGTGCCACTTCACCACTTGATCATGAGTCCACCTGGATAGAAGGTTTTCACCCGGATGTTTCAAAGGGTAAAACCGCAGCATGGTTGGCTCCGAGCTTGGTGTTAATCACAGCGACACAATGGCGATTGGTAATGATTACAATGACCTGGATTTGCTTGAATGGGCTGCACGGGGCTTTGTGGTTGAGAATGCGCCATGTGAATTGAAAAGTCGTTTTGAGCAGGTTGCTTCCAATGACCATGGTGGTGTAGCTGAGGCGGTCGGTCGCTGGCTTACTTCCTGGCTCACAGGTTGAAAACCATTGATCATTGGGGAAGCCGAGGCTATGCAGTAGCTTGCTTCGGGGCTCGACGGTGGGGAAAAACCATTGCTCATTAGGGAAGCTAAGGCTATGTGGTGGTTTCCTTCAGGACTCGCTCAAGCACATCGTGTGGCGCTCGATACTCGACTCCTGTCTCGTACGGTCCTGAAGTAAACCACCACACATCCTCAGCTTTGCACGAATGCAGGGGGCAATGGTTTCTGACAGGTGGCAGACGTGTGATTCTGAACTTGATAACCCTGCGTTTTTAGCGAATGTTTGGGCCCCCATCCGTGCAGATAACAGCAAGAAGGCCTCCAGAATCACTCGTTATTGGTGTCAGGGCTGTGAGCCTTCAGTCACCTGACTTTCCAGTAGTTTAAGCATCTCCGGGTGACCTTTCTCTTTGGCGAATTTCTTCGCCGTATCACCATCCCGGTCTACCACGTCGACATCGGCACCGTTGAAGAGTAATACACGCGCTACATCCAAATGCCCTTCGGATGCTGCCATCATCAAGGCTGTAAAGCCTTCGGCTTTTCCCTGGACATTGACGTCGGCACCATTACGAAGCAGCAATCCCACTGTTTCGGCAAAGGGGCCGCTGGCCGCGAACAGGAGGGCTGTTCGACCATTCATGTCTTTTGCATCAACAGTGGCCCCATGATCCAGTAAATAGGCGACGACCGGTGTGTGTCCATTGAAAGCTGCCCACATCAATGCCGTGCTTTTGTCATCAATGGTCGAGTCTACGGGCGTCCCCTTGGTAACGAATTCTTTAATCGCTGCCAGGTTACCGTTGTAAGCCATTTCAATAAATGCTGATTCCAGCGTTATCGTGGGCGGGGAATTCTGGGCGGCGAGGGGGCTACTGAGTGCACAAAGTATAATCATCAAGGCGAGGATTCTTTTCATGGGCTGATTTTAGAGGATTGGTGCCCAGAGTAAAGCTTCATCAACAGCGGCGAGCGATTTCCAATACCAGGGCTTATGCCGTTTGGTCTCTATTTATTTAATAATCTGAATATAATGAAGAAAAACCATGACAACTGGTCTAGACTTATTGCAGACCCAACTAAATCAATAGCTTGTGGTGATGAAACAACACTAATTAGAAAAGGCACGGCGTTTGGCAGATTTTCGCTATAAGGCATTCATCAGTTACAGCCACCAGGATGAAAACTGGGCAAAGTGGCTTCAACGCGCCCTGGAAAAGTATCGAATCCCTAAAGTCCTGGTCGGTAAGAAAACCGGATTCGGCGAAATACCGTCGCGGCTAGGGTCTGTTTTCAGAGACCGGGAAGATCTTTCTTCCGCTGCCTGCCTGACAGAATCCGTACAGCATGAACTCTCATCTGCCGAAACGCTCGTGGTTATCTGTTCGCCGGCGGCAGCACAGTCGCGGTGGGTGAAAGAAGAAGTCAGGGCTTTCAAGGAACTTGGCAGAGCCGATCGAATATACGCGTTGATTATCGATGGTGACCCGCAGAGCGCTGACCCTGCAGAGCAATGTTTTCCCTCCACCCTGGTTGATGCTGATGATGGCACAAAGCTGGAGCCATTGGCGGCTGATGTACGCAAGTGGGCAGACGGTAAGGTTTTGGGGAAACTCAAATTGGTTGCCGGTATCCTTGGAATCCGCCTGGATGAATTACGTCGACGTGAGATGCTTCGTCGACGTCGCAATATCATCGCGATCACGACAGGTGTTACTTCGGTCGTGTTGTTAACCACCTTTCTGTCTTTGACGAATATCAAACACCAAAAGCTTGCGGAGCATCGGCGTGCCAATACCGAGGACCTGGTCAGTTTTATGCTGGGTAAGCTGGACGACATCAACCCGGTAGCGGGTCTGGATGTTCTCGATGAGGATCAGGAAGAGATGATCCATATTGCAAAGCAGTGGGGGTTTCAAAACCTGGAGGACCCGGAGTTGCTTGAAAAAGCCCTCGAATGGAGGGAGGAGGGCATTACAGCGCGTAATAAACAGGATTCCAAGAGCGCCATGGAGGCTTTCAAACGCTCTTTGGCCGCACTGGTTGATTTGTATTTACGCGATAAAAACAACATGGACAACCTTTTTGAGTTGGGCCAGGCAGAATTCTGGGTTGGCTACGCGTACATGGATAATGGAGACCTTGATCAGGCTGAGAAACTGATGACCTACTATGGTGTCATTGCCCGGCGCTTGATCAATGCGGACCCGAAAAGCGCAGTTAACGTGATGGAGCTTTCCTACACTTTGACCAACCTCGGGGCCATTGAAACAATGCGCGCAGGTGGTGATGCAGACAAGGCCATTGACCTGGCGCAGACAGCACTTGAATACAACCAGTTGGCGCTTGTGTTGGAGCCGGAGAACGAGGGACGTGTGGTAGAAATGGCTGGGTCGCATGCCTGGCTGGCCGATGCCTGGCTGGGTGTCTGCAACCTGGAAAAAGCCAACCAATCCCGTTCAGAAGGTGCTGAGATTGTGAAGCAGGTACTGGCGAAAAAACCCGGTACACCCGGGTTACTCATTGATTTGTCACATGCGTTGGGTGGACTTTCAAATGCTCAATATCAGTCTGGCCTACTGGATCTTGCGGAAGAGAGCCTCACGGCTTCGGCAGCACTGCTGGATGAATTGAGCACGGAGTACAAGGAACAATACGGATACGGCTGGGAGCGACTGGTGAGGTTGGGCGATTTAGGCAAGATGATGTTGGATAAGGGGCGTATAGAAGAAGGCCGGGAACTGATTTCGGAATCAACGAGCTTGATGGCTGAACAATACCGGTCAAACGATCAACCTTCATTCGAACAAATGCTGGATGTGGCAATTTCCCTGGGCCACCAGTCCTCGTTGGCATTGGAAATGGAGAACATCACTGAGGCCAGGAAACTGAATCTCGAGGCGATTCGGATTCTGTCAGAAGTCGTGTCGAGGAGTCCGGATTTTGCCAGGGGCCAGTACAGGCTTGCGCGCGCCCTGTTTAATTATTGGCAGTTGAATGAATTGCGTCCATCACCCGAATGGCAGGCCCTGGTGGAAGATTATTCCTTGAAAGAACCCTCGGTCAGAAGTTGTGATATGGCCGATCTTGCGGCACGCCAGGCACTGATGCGTGGAGGCATGGATAAAGCCAGGTCCTATACTGATTACCTGTTTAGCAAGGGTTACAAGGAACCGGGGTTTATCCGTTTCTGTAGTGCTTATGGTTTATGTAGTTGAGCCAGCAGTTCATGCAGTTCCGAAAAATTTAGCCTGATTTCATCAGGGTTCAATCTCTCACAGCGAATATCGGCACTCATCAGCGTCGGTTCCTCATCAATACATAATAGATCAGGCTTGAAATACCAAGACCGATAAACCAGGCATAGTTATACAGGTTAACGATAAAGCCACTGCCGGAATACAGACCGACATTGGCCAGGAAGCCAGGAATATTCGGCAAAACGCCAATGACCAGGGCAATAATGGCCATCGGGTTAACGCCGGCATAAATTCCCTTGCTGCGGTACAGGTCTTCAACATTCAGCTTGGTTTTGCGGATCAGAAAATAATCGACCAGGATAATACCGATGACCGGGCCGAGCAGGGCGGAGTAACCGATCAACCAGGTAAAAATGTAACCACTGGGATCGGCGATCAGTTTCCAGGGCATGATGAGGATGCCGATAATGCCGGTGATATAACCACCGCGTCTGAAGCTAATTTTTGACGGCATCAGGTTGGAAAAGGCGTTGGCCGGGCCAACCACATTGGCGGCCGCATTGGTGGAAATGGTGGCGATAATGACTGCAACCATCGAGAAGAATACCAATGTATGCGATTCAAAGCGTCTCACCAGGACCACCGGATCCCAGATGGCTTCGCCATAGATGATGATGGTTGAACTGGTCACGGCTACACCGATGAATGCAAACAGCGTCATGGTGCTGGGTAAGCCGGACAGCTGTCCCATCACCTGTGCGCGCTGAGAGCTGGCGTAACGGGTGAAGTCGGAGATGTTCAGGGTCAGTGTGGCCCAGAAACCGACCATGGCGGTGAGGCTGGGCCAGAAAAGATGCCAGAACTCCGAAGGGTCCTGAGAATTTGAACCGGTTTGCAACATCGGGCCAAACCCGTTGGCACCCTGGTAGGCCCAGGCAAGCAGGGCCAGACCGCAAAGCAGCAGAAAAGGCGCCGCCACGTGCTCGAGGATGCGGATTGAATTGATGCCTTTCCAGATTAGCCAGATATTCATCGCCCAGAACAACATAAAACAGACGAACTGGATCAGGCTGACACCAACCCATTCCGGCATCATGGCCGGACCATCGGCAATGAAGGGAAAGAGTATCAGCACGATAGTGTAAATGGCCGCTCCGCCGATCCACGTCTGGATACCAAACCAGCCGCAGGCAACAATCGCCCGCAGCAGGGACGGGATATGCGAGCCACGTACGCCGAACGAGGCGCGCGCAAAGACAGGAAACGGAATGCCGTATTTTGTACCGGCATGCCCTGACAGCGACATTGGTACGAAAACGATCAGGTTACCCAGCAGCACGGTCCACATGGCCTGCTGCCAGCTCATGCCGCCGTCAATCAGTGATGCGGCAATCATATAGGACGGAATATTGACCGCCATACCCACCCAAAGGGTGAAGAAGCTGATCGCTTTCCAGTCCCGCTGACTTTCGGGAACAGGCGCAATATCCGCGTTACTGAGATCCAGTTCCGGCTCTAAGTGCTCAACCAGGTGTTCCAGGCTCACCTTTCTATAGCTCCGTCAGTACACCATCAGGAAAGTGCCGGTCATAACAGATGTATACACCTACTTTTCCATAGGCCGTGTCGAATACCGGGTAGCCGAGGTTGCCGGGCTTAAAGACGATTCTCGACATAGGTACTCCTTCTTTTCGGCTGGTTTGCTTTAAAACGACAAATTAAGTATAGGAATTAAATGGCGGGCGTTTCAGGTATTTGCCAAAACCCTCGCCTACAAAAGCTTTTCCCTGGTCAATTGCAACAGTGCCACGCAGGATGGTTGTGCGTGTTTTGCCCTGAACCTGCCAGCCCTCGTAGGCGTTGTAATCGACGTTCATATGATGGCTGTCGGCAGATATCATGTGCCGGGCTTCGGGATCAAAAATGACGATGTCTGCATCAGAGCCCACCGCAATGGTACCTTTGCGTGGAAACAGACCAAAAATTTTGGCGGCACCGGTGGATGACATTTCGACGAATTTGTTCAGTCCAATCCGGCCTTTCGCAACACCCTCGCTATAAAGCAGTTCAAAACGGTTTTCCACACCAGGTGCGCCGTTGGGAATTTTCGAGAAATTATCTTTACCCATGGCTTTCTGGTCCATGCAAAACGGGCAATGATCCGTCGCCACATGATGGACCAGGTTCTGGTTCATTCCCGCCCATAGTGCCTCCTGGTCTTTCTTTTTGCGAAGTGGTGGACTCATGACGACTTTGGCGCCTTCAAAACCTTCTTTAAAATAGTAGGAATCATCCAGCAGCAAATACTGAATACAGGTTTCAACGTGTACTTTCTGGTTGCGAGCGGTGGCGGCTTTGACCTTGGCCAGGGTCTCTTCACAGGTGGTATGCACAATATAAAACGGGCAACCGGTTTCATAGGCGAGATCAATCGCGCGTCCTGCCGCCTCAGCCTCACAAATAGAGGGACGCGAAAGTACGTGGTATTTTGGTTCTGTATTGCCTGCAGCGAGATTTTTCTGAATATTGCTGTCGATCATGTCACCATTTTCTGTGTGCGCGGTGACGATACCGCCAAGCTCAACCAACTCCTGCATCAGTTCATATATTTGCCGGTCGTCAATCATCAACGCGCCCTTGTAGGCCATGAAGATCTTGAATGAATTGATGCCGTGCTTATTGATGACGTCCGGAAGTTCCTTGCGGGTGTTGTCATTGAAGTCGGTGACGGCGCAATGAAAGGCATAATCTCCCACCGCGTGTCCGTCGGCTTTCTCGTGCCGTGCATTGATAGCTGATTCCAGGCTTTCGCCCTGGGTCTGGATGGCGAAATCTATAATGGTGGTTGTCCCGCCGTATAGTCCGGCCAAGGTGCCACTCTCAAAACTGTCACTGGCATGAGTGCCCATTAATGGCAGTTCCATATGTGTATGGGCATCAATGCCTCCAGGGAACAGGTAACAACCGCTCGCATCGATCTCGCGGTCGGCTTTAACATCGAGCCTTGCGCCGATCATTGAAATGAGCTCCCCCTCGATAAAAACATCTGCCTGGTAACGGTCTGTGGCCGTCACGATGGAGCCGTTTTTAACTAACAATGAGCTCATGTCCGTTCTCCTGCAAAGGGTGCTTGATTCAGGGTACCATGATAGAAGGTAGATTCGCAGGACGTCCAGATGGATCAGTTTTTAAAGGCCGCACTAGATGAGGCAAACAAAGGATTAGCTGAAGGTGGTATCCCCATCGGCTCGGTGATTGTTCACGATGGGAAAATTATCGGCCGGGGCCATAACCGAAGGGTACAAAAGGGCAGCTCGATTTTACATGGTGAAATGGATGCTTTTGAAAATGCCGGTCGCCAAGCTGCCAGGGTTTATCGGGAGTGTACGCTGTACACGACCTTGTCACCCTGCGCCATGTGTAGTGGCGCCATATTGCTCTATGGAGTGCCGAGAGTCGTGGTCGGTGAAAACCTCACCTTTATGGGTGAGGAGTCTTTGTTGCGATCAAGGGGCGTGGATGTTCAGGTATTACAGAACGATGCCTGTGTACAAATGATGAAAGCCTTTATCACTCAAAAGCCAGGGCTCTGGAATGAGGATATCGGCTTGTAAGTGGCTTTATTCGCAGTTGCCGACTCTTTTACCTTCCCAGGTCATATTGAAACCCATTTGTTGACCGGCAAATTCCGCACTCATCGTTCCATTGCCACTAATCGAAT
Source organism: uncultured Gammaproteobacteria bacterium (assembly GCA_963759155.1). GTDB lineage: Bacteria > Pseudomonadota > Gammaproteobacteria > Xanthomonadales > SZUA-36 > SZUA-36. The sequence continues at coordinate 199,401 of CAVWXX010000004.1, forward strand.
CACCCTTCGATGTAAACTCCCACTGCCCTTCCATTACCGGACCACCTTCGGTCGGGCAATTAATCGACCAGCGGGCGGTATTGCCGTCGATGGTCACGTCCGAGATATTGCAGGGGTTGTCCTCTTCCATGTTGAAGCTTTCCGGGCTGAGTTCATCGTTTTCGATACACTCTTTGACCGTGCTGCTGGTGGGTTGGGGCATCATGCTCATGGTCATGGTGGAGGTCATTTCCCACATTCCGGGAGTGATGGATACGCCTTTGGCAATGGCTGAGCCAGTGAGAAAAACGGCGGCAAGACCTGTCAGAAATATGGAAAAACGCATAATCAACCCCTCAGGTTATTTGATGAATTACCAGGGTTTCAATTCTAATGGATGACGCCGTAAAAAACCCGTAAATCCTCTTATAAAAGTAACCCCTTTTAAAATAAATTACGCATAATGGGCTGATGAAAACACAAGTTATCGGCAACAGTGAACTGGTGGCTTCCCGAATTGGTTTGGGTTGCATGGGAATGTCGGAGTGGTACGGTCCGATCAATGATGTGGAGTCACGCTCAACGATTCAATCGGCATTTGAGATGGGCCTCAATTTTTTCGATACGGCCGATGTTTATGGCAATGGGCATAACGAGGCGTTGTTGGGAAGTGCTGTCAAAAAGATACGGAACGAGATCATATTGGCGACAAAGTTCGGCTTTTTGCCAAACGAAACCGGCTTGAATGGCCGTCCGGAATACGTAAAGCAGGCTTGTGATGCCAGCCTCGCCAGGCTCGGAACAGACTATATCGATTTATATTATTTGCACCGGATTGATCCCCAGGTTCCGTTAACCGAAACGGTCGGAGCCATGGCCGATCTTGTCAGCGAAGGCAAGGTCAGGTACCTGGGTCTTTCCGAGGTATCCGCAGCCAGTTTGAAAAGCGCTCATGCCGTGCACCCCATCACGGCGCTGCAATCCGAGTACTCCATCTGGGTGCGGGATATTGAGAAAGAGATGATGGAAACCTGTCGTGCCCTGGGTGTTGCCATGGTGCCGTATAGCCCCCTTGGGCGGGGCTTTTTAACCGGAAAACTATCCAGCCCTGAACAATTTGGAGCAAAGGATTACAGGAAAGACATCCCCCTGTTCCAGGCTGGGAACTTTGAAGCAAACTTGAATATTGTCAGCGTGTTGGAAGGTATCGCAGCTTCGAAAAACTGCAAGACAGGGCAGGTGGCGCTGGCGTGGCTTCATGCACAGGGTGACGATATCTTCCCCATTCCCGGCACCAAGCGCAGAACCTATCTGAAAGAAAATATTGAATCCTTGCAAGTGTCTTTAAGCGCTGATGAACTCAGCAGCATTGACCGGGTTTCAACACAGGTCCAGGGAAAGCGCAAAAACGCTGCCGGAATGGAAATGATCGATCAATAGCCCAGGGGCTTCCTAGCCAAGTTGATTGTGTAAACGTGCATCAAAGCCTTTGAAGTGATGGCTAAACCAATCTGACAACCTGTTGGCCAATAGCTCTTTGCCGCTATCCGGGTCTTCCGTAAAGTGGAAAATCATATCCTGGATCTGGTCCAGCAGACGCTCGTGGTCTTGCTTGTGTGTCTCATATTCGGCATATCCGGCTTCCTGCATCAGCAGTTCCTCTAATGCAAAATGCGCCGAGATATCTGCCTGGATGTCAGCGAGCATGGCTTCGATGGCCATCGAATCCATGGGCAGACTAAGCTGATCATAGAGTTTATTAATTTGCCTGATCAGTAATTCATGTTCCTGATCGATCGCGGCATTGCCAATAGAATACGCGGGTATCCATTCAATCTGCGCCATAAGTCTTCATACCTTTTGGATGAATTATTGTTGCCGGTGGGTGAGTCAAATCACCGTGTTCTTCTTGCACTTTGACAGCGCCAGATTATACAGAATCTTTCTGATCGAAGGGAATGCGCAGGCGCTGAATACGGGGTGGTCAAAAAACCTGGAAAGCGGCAACCCGCTTTCCAGGCAGCGACACCTATTCAAATGGTGCCGGTTGAGGAGTCTTGTCGGTAGAAGGTGGCAGTATGGGTAGCACGAATGCGGGCTGATCACCTGTCAGTGTTTTAAGGAAGGCCACAACCTGGTCGATTTCGGTATTTTCAAACTTTTTGCCGAGCTGCAAACGGCCCATAATATCCACGGCCTCGGAAAGCGTGGCCGCTTCGCCGTCGTGGAAGTAAGGGTAGGTCATTTCAACATTCCGCAAAGTAGGCACCTTGAACTTGAACCGGTCTGCATCCTTACCCGTCACTGCCGCCAGGCCCTCGGCCGCATTCTCGGTTTGGTAGGGTTCGATCAAGCCCATTTTCTGGAAGGACGAACCGCCTAAAGCAGGGCCCATATGGCAGGCGACGCAACCGCTGTTTTTGAAAAGCTGGTATCCGGCCAGTTCTTCAGTGGTAATTGCGTTGGTATCACCCAGCAACCATTGATCGAAACGACTGTTGGGCGTAACCAGGGTTTTCTCGAACTCGGCGATGGCCTCGGTGACCTGGTCGATATTGATACAGTCCGGTCCGAATACCTGGGTGAACTCGGTCACATAGGCCGGGATCGATTCCAGCACTTCGATAGCCAGTGTATGGGTGAATGCCATTTCACCGGGGTTGGCGATTGGCCCGCCGGCTTGTTCCTTGAGGTCCGCTGCGCGACCGTCCCAGAATTGAGCGAGGTTCATGCTGGAGTTAAGTACCGTGGGTGCATTAATCGGACCCTGTTGCCAGTTATGACCAATGGAGGTTTTCAGGTTGTCCGTGCCGCCCATGCTCAGGTTATGACAGGAGTTACAGGAGATAAACCCGGACTTGGATAAACGTGGGTCAAAGTACAGTTTTTTACCCAGTTCAACCATCGCGAGATTGATCTCTTTTACAGGCTCAATAGGTGAGATGGGTTCCTGGGCTGTGGCTGAATATGTGAATGTCAGAGCGACCGCCAGTGCGACCAGTTTTATGCCGGGATTCATCATTTTGCTACCTCTTTCTCAATCTGAAATTAATGTTTAATCAAAGCTTGTCGGTATGCCTGTAGTATATATTAGAAATATGTACATTAAAATAATTTAATATATAAAATTGGCATATTAAACCTAACAGATCGATGCTTAATCGCAGCTGAAAATGTTTCGGGAACTGTGGCAGGAAAATGTCACTCTAAAGTGTTATGATCCGCAGTCGTTTTGAAAATACCCCATGGAGATTTCGTTGAAAATCGCTTTACTAATAATTAGTTGCATATTCTTTTTCGCTTTACAGGCACCCGTGGCTTCGGCCGCTACCTGGAAGGAGGATCAGGCTAAGGCGGATCAGCTTTACGAAGCCGGCGAGTTTGGTAAAGCCTTCAAAATGTATGTCAAGCTGGGCAAGATGGGTGTGAGCCATTCTCAGGACAGGGTTTCACAAATGTATGAGCGTGGTGAAGGGACAAAAGTGAACCTGAATGAGGCCTACGCCTGGTCAGTGCTGGCGGCTCAAAGAGGCGCAAAGTCGAAGGTGAGTAGACGGGATAACTTGTTGGAACAAAGCACCGACCGAAAAAAGGCGGAAAAAAAGGCCGATAAACTCATGTCCAAGTACGGCAGAGCAGCGTTACAGAAGAAGGCTGACAGCAAAGCAAAACTGAAACACAACACCAAATCTGGTGGTTGTACGGGTTCAAAGCTGGGCTGCAGGTAAGTCCGGCCTTAAAACTCCAGGGGCCGGGTTCATTTAAGCGTCGTTCATGACGCCTGAATGAACCCGGCCCCTTTTATTTGTTTAATCACCCGCTACTTCGATCTTTGTGACGCGCTGGAAACCCCGTGGTAATTTATGCCCTCGTTTGGCCCGTTCTCCGCGGAAATGCTCGAGGTCTTTTTTGCCGATTCTCAGGTAGCGTTGACCGGCCCAGACCAGGATTTCATCGCTTTGGGTCACAACCACCATACCGATCATGTACTCATCACCGGCCTTCAGGCGTTTGGGTGGGATATTGATCAGCTTGTTACCCTTACCCTTCGACAGCGCCGGCAGATCGCTCAATGGGAATGCCAGCAGGTAGCCATCCGATGTGACACATACAACGGTATCCGACTCCGCTGAAGTGATCACCGCCGGTTCGACCGGGACTGAGTCACCCGGTAAAGAAATCATGGCCTTGCCGGCTTTCATCTTGCTGTGCAGGTTGGCAGTTTCAGTGACAAAGCCATAACCGAATGAGCTCGCCAATACCAGTTTTTGCTGGGCTTCACCGGTGATGACATAGAGGAACTGACCGCCTTCGGCGGGACTGAAACGGCTTGTTAACGGGTCACCCAGGCCACGTGCGGACGGTAGTGAATGCGCTGCCAACGAATAGGCTCTTCCGGAAGTGTCCAGGAATACCGCCTGCTGGTTGCTACGACCCCGGGCGGCGTGTTGAAACTCATCACCCGCCTTGTAATTAAGGGTCGTTGCGTCAATTTCGTGACCCTTGGCAAGCCTGACCCAGCCGGACTTGGACAGAACAACGGTGCAGGCTTCCGATGGTACGAGATCTTCCTCCCGCAATGCCTGTGCTGCGAGGCGTTCACGCAACTGCGACCGGCGTTCATCACCGTACTTTTCTCCATCTGCCAACAACTCGGTCTTGATCAGGGTCTTCATTCTTTGTTTCGAACCCAGTGTGGTTTCAAGGTTCTGGCGCTCTTCCTCAAGTTCGGCCTGTTCGCCGCGAATTTTCATCTCCTCCAGCCTGGCAAGGTTTCGCAGTTTCAATTCGAGGATCGCTTCAGCCTGGGTGCCGGTAATTTCAAAGTGACTCATCAGCACGGGTTTTGGCTTGTCCTCGGTGCGGATGATGTGGATGACCTCGTCGATATTCAGGAATGCAATCAACAGACCTTCGAGTATGTGCAGACGGTCCACCACCTGGTCGAGGCGAAACTCCAGGCGACGTGTGACCGTGTCCAGACGGAATTTTAACCATTGTTTCAGCAGGTTACGCAGGTCAAGAACCTGCGGCTTTCCGCTGTTGCCAATGATGTTCATATTGATGCGGTAGTTACGTTCAAGGTCGGTGGTCGCGAACAGGTGATTTAACAGTTGCTCGATATCGACACGGTTGGAACGCGGAACGATCAGCAGGCGGGTCGGGTTCTCGTGATCGGATTCGTCCCTGAGGTCTTCGACCATCGGTAGCTTTTTGGCCTGCATTTGTGCGGCGATCTGCTCAAGTACCTTGGCCGGGGAAACCTGGTGCGGCAGTGCCGTGACCACGATATCACTGCCTTCCTTTTCCCAGACGGCACGCATCTTGACGGAGCCATGGCCGGTCTCATACATTTTCAGGATATCTTCCCTGGGTGTAATGATTTCAGCATCGGTAGGAAAATCAGGGGCCAGGATGTGTTCGCACAATTCAGCGACCGTCGCCTTTGGCTCATCCAGCAAGCGGATACAGGCACTGACGACTTCCCTTAGATTATGGGGTGGAATATCGGTCGCCATGCCCACGGCAATCCCGGTGCTGCCATTAAGCAGAATATTAGGCAAACGTGCCGGTAGGAGGGTTGGCTCTTTCAGTGTTCCATCAAAATTTGGCGCCCAGTCCACCGTACCCAGGCCCACCTCGGCCAGCAGGGTTTTCGCATAGGGGGACATGCGGGATTCGGTGTAACGCATTGCGGCAAATGACTTTGGGTCATCGGGTGAGCCAAAGTTACCCTGCCCGTCAATCAACGGGTAACGGTACGAAAACGGTTGTGCCATTAACACCATGGCCTCGTAACAGGCGGAATCACCATGCGGGTGAAATTTGCCCAACACGTCACCGACAGTACGTGCCGATTTCTTGTGTTTTGAGGCCGAACTCAGACCCAGTTCGCTCATGGCGTAAATGATGCGTCGCTGGACCGGTTTGAGGCCATCACCAATATGCGGAAGGGCGCGGTCGAGCACCACGTACATGGAGTAATCCAGGTAAGCTTTTTCGGCATACTCGCGGAGTGGTAACTGTTCGTGTTCGGAGAAACTTCGTGTTATTTCGTTCATCTGGTGATCCAGTGTGGATTCATTCTATGAATAAGGCTTTTGGTATGTCGCGAAAGAGCATAAGGGATTGTGATGGGAAGGCTCTTTGGGTCACATGGTGTATCTAGATGATTCTTTCGGGAGGTCTCAGCGTGGGTGATACCTCCTGAGACACGCTGTGAATACGTCCATGTACGCTCTGTCACCGACGTCCTGTCGGTGAAGGTCTCAGGAGGTATCACCCACCCCAGGACCTTGTGCGTTTCTGAATTCACCAGGATTCTATGCACTAGCCAAATCACCTTTGTCTTCCAGCCAGGCCTTTCTATCGGATGCGCGTTTTTTACCCAGTAACATATCCATCATCTGGCTGGTTTTTTGATCGCTGTCTATGGTGAGTTGCACCAGGCGACGGGTGTCCGGGTCGATGGTGCTTTCGCGTAGTTGCAGCGGGTTCATTTCGCCCAGGCCTTTAAATCGGGTTTCCAGGATTTTGCCTTTCTTTTTCTCGGCGGCGATCACGTCCATGATGGCCTGGCGCTCTTCTGCATCCAGCGCGTAGTGGATTTCCTTGCCGACATCAATACGGTAAAGCGGCGGCATGGCGACAAAAACGTGGCCGGTTTCCACCAATGCGTGGAAATGCTTCAGAAACAGGGCACATAGTAATGTCGCGATATGCAGACCATCCGAGTCCGCATCGGCGAGGATAATGACCTTGCCGTAACGTAGCTCGGAAATGACATTGGAACCGGGGTCTACGCCGATGGCGACAGAAATGTCATGAACTTCCTGGTTGGCCAGCACTGCATCGGATTCCACTTCCCAGGTGTTCAGGATTTTGCCGCGCAATGGCAGGATGGCCTGGTATTCGCGGTTGCGGGCCTGTTTTGCCGAACCACCAGCTGAATCACCCTCTACCAGGAATAACTCTGTCAGTGACAGATCCTGGGACGTGCAGTCCGCCAGTTTGCCGGGCAGGGCGGGGCCGGAGGTGATTTTCTTGCGCACCACCTGGCGATTTTTACGCATACGCTTTTGTGCGTTGCTTATCGCCAGGGTTGCAATGGCTTCGCCATCGGTCACATTCTTATTCAGCCAAAGGCTGAAAGCGTCCTTTACAACGCCGGAAACAAAAGTCGCAGTAGCGCGGGATGACAGACGCTCCTTGGTCTGGCCGCTGAACTGCGGGTCGGTCATCTTGACGGACAGGATGTAGGCGATACGATCCCAGATATCATCCGGAGCCAGGCGCACACCGCGTGGCAGGAGGTTGTGCATTTCGCAAAACTCACGCAAGGCGTCCACCATACCGGTACGCAGACCGTTGACATGTGTGCCGCCCTGGATTGTCGGGATCAGGTTCACATAACTTTCCTGCAACTGGCCGCCTTCCGGTAACCAGCACAAGGCCCAGCTGACTTCTGAATCGGTGCCTTTCATATCACCGGTGAAGGGGTGTTCCGGTAGTTTTGTAATACCCAGTGTTTCGCTTTGCAGGTAATCCTCAAGACCCTGGTTAAATTGCCACTCTTCCTTTTCGCCCGTCTTGGCCAGGCAGAGAGTGACGTGCAGGCCGGGGCACAAAACAGCCTTGGCGCGCAGTAAATGACGCAATGGTTTATAGGCAATCTTTGCAGTGTCAAAATACTTCGGGTCCGGCCAGAAGCGGATACGTGTACCGGTATTTCGCTGGCCGACGCTATTGACTATTTCCAGGTCGCTGACTTTGTGACCGTCCTGTAGCGCCATGTGGTATTCGTTGCCATCGCGCTTGACCCAGATCTTGAGATCGGTAGACAAGGCGTTGACCACCGATACACCGACACCATGCAGGCCGCCGGCAAACTGGTAGTTCTCGTTGGAAAACTTTCCGCCTGCGTGCAGACGGGTGAGGATCAGCTCGACACCCGCAATACCGTGTTCCGGGTGAATGTCAACGGGCATGCCGCGACCGTTATCGATGACTTCGACCGACCCGTCTTCATGCAGGATGACTTCGATGTCCTTGCAGTAACCGGCGAGGGCTTCGTCAACGCTGTTGTCGATAACTTCCTGTACAAGATGATTGGGCTGGCTGGTGTCGGTGTACATGCCGGGGCGGCGTTGCACGGGTTCAAGGCCGGTCAGGACTTCAATGTCCCGGGCCTGGTATTGTTTGTTCATGTAGCTCCGTTTTCCGGTGAGTTTTGTGTACGTAAACTGTTTACAGAACAGGAATTTTTATACAGGCCAAGTTTCAGCCTCATTGCTCATCATCCGGAATTTTACACCGGATTTCAATCTGATTTATGTCCGAAATTGAAACCGACGGTCCATGTAACCGCGGCCGTGCCGAGAATCTGGATTTCGGTAAGGACACGTTTGTATTTAAAACCGAATGTGGGCACGATCGCCGGTGCGACACCCAGGCCATTCAATGGAATTTTGTCGTCATAAGGGTCTTTGTAACCGTGTAATAAACCACCGGTCAGCTTGAAGTAGGCCCACTCGGTTTTGAACAATGGCCACTGGTATCCCGCGTACAGGTATTGGCTGGGTTGACCAAATGAGTTATCAAAATACGCAAAGCCACCTACCCATCTGTTGGTGGTCTCAAATTCAATGTTGAGCAGTTTGGAGTTGCTGACATGATCCGGGTCGGAACTCCAATGGTGCGTGTAGATGGAGGTTTGAAAACGCCACTCAGCGATATCCAGGGCGTTTGCATTTCCCGCGGCAATTAGCAAAAGACCACTGATAATGAGCAGCCTGAGTAATTTTAGGGGTGAATTTGTACGTTCCCTCTGCGGGTTCGTGAGATCAATGTCAGGGTTCATTTAATTTTTCTTACATTAGGTGTGAATAAGCTGCACTTTTTAACATAGATTGCATTTGGCATAAAGAAGAACAATTCTTTGGTCGCCTTAGACTCGGCTGGTACGTATAATGGTGTTCCAGAACTATTACAAACTAACAGCAGGTTCTGGCATGACATCATTTATCTTTGTTACCGGCGGCGTTGTCTCTTCATTGGGTAAGGGATTATCAGCGGCGTCACTGGCCGCAATCCTTGAAACACGCGGCCTGAAAGTCACCATGGTCAAACTTGACCCCTATATCAATGTCGATCCCGGCACCATGAGCCCGTTCCAGCACGGTGAGGTTTATGTCACCGAGGACGGCGCAGAAACCGATCTCGACTTAGGTCACTACGAACGATTCATCAGTACGCGGATGAGCCAGCTGAATAACTTCACAACCGGGCGTATCTATAACAACGTGATCGCCCGCGAACGGCGTGGAGATTACCTCGGCGGAACCGTGCAGGTTATTCCGCACATAACCGATGAAATCAAGAAGAACGTGGTCAAGGCGGCCGAAGGTTTTGATGTTGCCATGATAGAAATCGGCGGCACGGTGGGTGATATCGAATCCTTGCCTTTTCTCGAAGCGATCCGGCAGTTGGGTGTTGAATATGGCAGGCAGGCCATGTTCATGCATCTGACCCTTGTGCCATATTTGAAAGCTGCGAACGAGATCAAGACAAAACCAACCCAGCACTCGGTCAAGGAATTACGCTCCATCGGCATAGCGGCCGATGTCATCCTGGCCCGTTGTGAGCGGGATATTTCCCAGGAAGAAAGGGACAAAATCGCGCTGTTTACCAATGTGCCGAAAGAAGCGGTGATTACCGCCCTGGATGCCCGTTCGAGTATTTACGAGATTCCGCTGTTGTTGCATGAACAGGGTCTGGACGACATCGTTGTGAGGCGACTGGGTCTTGAGGCCGGTAAAGCCGATCTCTCACGCTGGGAAGAAGTTGTCGACAGGTTGAGCAACACCAAACATGAGGTCACCGTTGCCCTGGTGGGTAAATATGTCGACCACGCAGATGCTTATAAATCACTCACCGAGGCAATTACCCATGGCGGTCTGCGCCATCGTATCAAGGTGAATATTCTCAGGGTCGAAGCCGAACAGATTGAAGAAGAGGGTATCGGGTGTCTCAATGGCGCGGACGCTATCGTGGTGCCAGGTGGCTTTGGTGAACGCGGCTTCGAAGGTAAGGTCATGACCATACGCCATGCCCGCGAAAACAACATACCCTACCTGGGCATATGCTTCGGTATGCAGGCGGCCGTGGTTGAGTTCGCGCGAAACGTCTGTGGCATTGAAGATGCTAACAGTTCGGAAATCGACCCGGATACAAGCGCGCCTGTCATCGGTTTGATCACCGAGTGGCTGGATGCTTCCGGGAATGTTGAAACACGTTCGGAGGATTCAGACCTCGGTGGAACCATGCGTCTTGGAGGGCAGCGCTGTCGTTTGCGTCCCGGATCCCTTGCCCGCGACTTATATGGGCAGGATATCATCACCGAGCGGCATCGGCATCGTTACGAATTTAATAACCATTACCGTGACATCCTGCAGCAGAACGGTATGCTTTTGTCCGGTCACTCAATGGACGAGACCCTGGTCGAGATCGTTGAGATTCCCAATCACCCGTGGTTCCTGGGCTGCCAGTTCCATCCCGAGTTCACGTCTACACCACGCGATGGGCATCCGCTGTTTACCGGCTTTATCGAAGCGGCACTGAAAGCACAGCAAGGTGTATTACCCGCGGAAGTTGCCAGCCTGTGAAGCTATGTGGGTTCGAAGCAGGTCTTGACCGGCCATTCTTTCTGATTGCCGGTCCCTGTGCTATTGAATCGGAGCAGCTTGCGCTGGATACGGCTTCGCAATTAAAAGATATAACCTCCCGCCTGGGTATTCCGTTTATCTACAAGTCTTCGTTTGACAAGGCCAACCGTTCTTCCATTGATAGCTACCGGGGGCCCGGTATGGAAGAGGGTTTGCGGATTTTGCAGAAGGTCAAGGATGAGATTGGTGTACCGGTATTGACCGATGTGCATGAAGATACCGATATCCAGGCCGTGGCAGAGGTGGTGGATGTATTACAAACCCCCGCGTTTTTATGCCGTCAGACCAATTATATAACCCGTGTTGCCAGCGCCGGCCTGCCGGTCAATATCAAGAAAGGACAGTTCCTGTCGCCCTGGGAAATGAAAAACGTATCGAATAAGGCCAGGAGCACCGGAAATGAACAGATCATGGTCTGCGAACGCGGTGCATCGTTTGGTTACAACAACCTGGTATCTGATATGCGCTCGCTGGCTGTGATGCGGGATACCGGTTGCCCGGTTGTATTCGATGGCACCCATTCAGTCCAGTTACCCGGCGGACAAGGTGATTCGTCCGGCGGCCAACGAGAATTTATTCCGGTATTGGCGCGTGCCGCCATTGCGGTGGGTATTTCCGGTCTTTTCATGGAAACCCACCCAAACCCGGACCAGGCAAAAAGCGATGGGCCGAATGCCTGGCCATTACACCTGATGGAAACCCTGTTAACACAGCTCAAGAATATTGACGAGGCCGTCAAGGCCGGTCAGTTTCTTGAGCAGGTCGTTTGAATTTTAACTAAACTGAAAACATGAGAGAGTTATTTTTATGACACGTATTAAAACAGTACATGCCCGCCAGATCATTGATTCGAGGGGCAACCCCACACTTGAAGCGGAAGTGACGCTGGATTCCGGCGCATTTGGCCGTGCGGCAGTTCCCTCCGGTGCATCAACCGGTTCACGCGAAGCCATTGAGCTGCGTGACAAAGATGCATTTGTTTATGGCGGAAAAGGTGTTTTGAAAGCGGTCGCCAATGTCAATGGTGAAATCGCATCAGCACTGATGAATCTGGATGCCGCTTCCCAGGAGGTCATTGATAAATTATTAATTCAGCTTGATGGAACACATAACAAATCCAGGCTGGGTGCGAATGCACTGCTGGGTGTTTCACTGGCAAACGCACATGCGATGGCCAATCATCACAAACAACCTTTGTGGTCCTGGCTCAGCAATGGTGAAGCAACCGAATTGCCCGTCCCCATGATGAATATCATCAATGGCGGTGCACATGCTGACAATAGCGTTGATATTCAGGAGTTCATGATTTTGCCTGTAGGTCTGGGCTCTTTTTCAGAGGCACTGCGTTGTGGTACAGAGGTATTTCATGCCTTGAAGAGTGTTATTAATGGTCGCGGCTTATCAACTGCAGTGGGTGACGAGGGTGGTTTTGCACCTGATCTTCCGTCGAATGAAGCGGCCATTGAAGCCGTGCTTGAGGCGATTGACCTGGCAGGTTATGCGGTAGGCAAAGATGTCTATCTTGGTCTCGATGCGGCAGCTTCAGAGTTTTACCGAGATGGACGCTACCATTTTGAATCAGAAAACCGCTCATTCTCATCGCGTGAGTTCGCCGAGTATCTCGATGGCTGGTTAAAGCAATACCCGATTATCAGCATCGAAGACGGACTGGCCGAAGGTGACTGGGATGGTTGGGCCATTCACTCAGAACTGTCCGCCGATAAATGCCAGCTGGTGGGTGATGATTTATTTGTGACCAACACCGAAATTTTTGCAAAGGGCATTGATCTGAAAATTGCCAATTCCATCCTGATCAAGTTCAACCAGATCGGTACTTTGACTGAAACGATTAATGCCATTGATATGGCAGCAAACGCCGGCTACACAGCCGTGGTTTCACATCGCTCAGGCGAGACCGAAGACACGACGATCGCAGATCTCGCTGTGGCCAGTTCTGCCACCCAGATCAAGACCGGCTCCTTGTGCCGTTCTGACCGGGTAGCCAAGTACAATCAGCTGCTGCGTATTGAAGAGGCTCTCGGTAGCAAGGCGCGTTATGCCGGTTACAGTGCCTTTAATAACCTGAAACCCTGATTGAGATATGCGCGCAGTTACCCTGATACTGTTTGTCCTGCTGGTTTTGCTACAGTTTAAACTGTGGCTTGGGGAAGGCGGTTTCAGGGAAGTTGCACGTCTTGAGGCGCGGGTTGAAAACCAGCGCGAGCAGAACGATGACCTGCTGCAACGTAATGCTGAACTGCAAGCTGAAGTGGAAGATTTGCGTGAGCGTCTCGATGCGGTGGAGGAGCGAGCACGAAACGAGCTGGGCTTGATAAAACCGGCTGAGCAATTTTACCAGGTGGTGCCACCACCACCTGGTGGTCAGCAAACGGTCAAAAATGACGAAGAAAATTAGGGGCACATTATGATGAGCACAGCAAAAGTTCACGTTTTGATTCCCGCTGCCGGTCGCGGCACCCGTTACGGCGGCGCCATGTTGAAACAATACCTGCCGGTGGCCGGGCGACCGGTTCTGGGGCATTCTATCAGGGCGTTTCAGTTTCACCCCATGATCAGCAGTATCACGGTTATTCTCGCGGAGGAAGATCAATTATTCGAATCATCGGTGGGTCGATTGGCAGCAAGTGTCAATACCGTTATCGGCGGGGATACACGAGCACAGTCAGTACGAAATGGTCTGCAATTCATCTCCGATAATTATTCGGATGCTGACTGGGCGCTGGTCCATGATGCTGCGCGCCCGTGTTTGTCATCTTCACGGCTTGAAAAGTTTCTGGAGCAGGGGCTTGAGTCGGAGAATGGGGCGATACTGGCAATGCCTGTCGGTGATACGCTGAAGCGCGCAGGCGACTCACACGAAATTATTGCTACCGTGGACAGAAGTCATCTGTGGGCAGCTCAAACACCCCAGCTTTTCCGCGTGGGCGCCCTCGCAGACGCCATCGATGCCGCACAGAAGGCCGGTTGCGATTTAACTGACGAAGCTTCAGCAATGGAGTTTGTCGGGGTTAGGCCCTTACTCGTCATGGGCTCGGCTGCGAACATAAAAATCACCCATTCCAGTGACCTGGCCATTGCGGAAGCACTTTTCGCCCGCAAGGAGCAATCCTCCTGAGTTGATATGAAGATACGTGTCGGCCAGGGTATTGATGTACACGCGTTCGGTGAGGGCGATCACGTTGTATTGTGCGGTGTACGAATACCCTGTGAGCGAGGTTTAAAAGCCCATTCCGATGGCGATGTCGCCTTACATGCCCTGTGTGATGCGATGCTGGGCGCAGCGGCTCTGGGTGATATCGGCAGACATTTCCCGCCTTCTGATGACCGCTGGGCAGGCGCAGACAGTCGTGACTTGCTCCGTCGGGTAGAGTTGATGTTAAGCCATGATGGCTGGTCGGTAATCAATGTGGACCTCACCCTGGTGTGTGAGCAGCCCAGGATCACACCGCATGCTGAGCAAATGAGAGCCAACATTAGCGAGGACCTTAGCCTTGATATCACGGACGTCTCCGTTAAAGCAACGACCACCGAAGGGCTCGGTTTTTGTGGTCGTGGTGAGGGCATTGCAGCACTCGCAACTATTTTGATAAAGGGCTGGTAGGTGTACGAGGTTAATGACTGGCCCTATCATTTGGGTGAACCGCAAGCTGAAGGGGCCATCAGGAGTTACCCGCGCGACTTCGTTGTGGAAGAGATCTCCAGGGTTCAACCTGAAGGCAAGGGCAGTCACCTGTGGGTTTGGGTGGAAAAGCACTCAGCCAATACCGACTGGGTGGCAAAAGAACTGGCCAGGGTAACCGATAGTGTGCCACGTGATGTGGGTTATGCCGGTTTAAAAGACCGGCACGCCATTGCCCGGCAATGGTTCTCCATTCCTTTCTCCTCAACAACACGGGAAAACCTCGAAAACGCCGAAATTGAAGGCGTCAAAATTCTTGAGAGTCATCAGCACACACGCAAACTTAAACGCGGCACCCTCGATGGCAACCGGTTTCTCTTGAGAATTCGTCAATTTACGGGTGACAAGGCTCAAACTATTTCGCGGCTGGAACAAATCCGGGCGACCGGCGTACCCAATTATTTTGGTCCTCAGCGTTTTGGGCACCGTGGCCAGAATGTCGAACAGGGCTTTAAGCTGTTGAGCAAGCGGGCCCGGTTGCCGCGTAACAAGAAAAGTATTTACCTTTCGGCTATTCGCAGTTACCTGTTCAACCAGGTATTGGCTGAACGGGTGCGCAGGGGAGACTGGAATAAGATCATTGACGGTGATCTGGCGATGCTGGATGGTACCCAGTCCATTTTTGCCTGTGAAAAGTCCGATTCGGATATTGAAGATCGTGTCACCCGCCTCGATATACATCCAACCGGGCCCATGCCGGGTGAAAATGGTACGCAAACAACAGGGCTTGCAGCAGATGTGGAGCAGGCTGTGCTTAACAACTGGCCGCAACTGACGGGTCTGTTAACAGCGCAGCGTGTACAAGCCAGCCGAAGGTCATTGCGGCTTTATCCTTCGGGTTTGGAATGGGATTTTAATGATGGTGAACTGGAGTTGGTGTTTACATTGCCACCCGGGACTTACGCCACCACCATTCTGCGGGAAGTTCTCGTGTTTAGTGACGCGGTGCCCTTTAGAGGCCTCAGGGTTGTTGAGTAGTAAAGTATGAGTGTTTACAAGCTGAAAGGTACATCCGGAAGCGTGATCAACCAGTCTTTCCCGTTCGGGGATTTGATCGTGCTGGGGTCATCATCAGATTGCGATATTCAACTGGATGAACCCGGTGTCGCATCACGGCATGCCGAGATTCGTCTGCTCGATGACAAGGCATTACAGTTGAAAGACCTTGGTTCCAAGGCTGGCACGCTTCTTAATGGTGAACCCGTGACGGAAACATTGCTGGGTTCCGGTGATGAAATCCGTATCGGCACCTGTCGCTGGATGTTGCAGGCACCCGGTCTTCGACCTGAACGCGTCCTGACAGCTGATGTCGTCAGCAAGCCGGCGCGTCGTTGGCCTCGCATTCTTCTGTGGACAAGCCTGGCGACTGCTGCCGCTGCCGTGGCGGTGGTGAAGTTCAAACCTGAGTGGTTGGAGTATCTTCGCTCTATTCTGTAGAGGTTGGTGATCTTCATTTCACTGGTTTTTTGAACCAGCCAAAATCGAATTAAAGCATTCTCTGGATCAGAATTGCTGAAAACCATTGCTCATTGGGGAAGCTAAGGCTATGCGGTAGCTTCCTTCCAGACGCGCTCGAGCACGTCCATGTGTCGCTCATCCTCGACTCCTGTCTCAGAAGGTCTGGAAGGAAGCTACCGCACATCCTCGGCTTTGCACCAATGCAGGCGTCAATGGTTTCTGGCAGGTAGCAGAGCGGTGGTTCTGAACTTGATAGGCCGCGATTTTTGCGAATGTTTGGACTGGTGAACTCTCCGAAAGATGCACGTCGTTTGATGTTAAGCTGGGGTGTGTAGTTAACTTGTCAGGACCGTACGAGGCAGGAAGCCGAGATCGAGTGTACATGGATGTACTTGAACGAGTCCTGGCAGGAACTACCCGTGCCAGCGTCCCCATCCGTGCAGATTACTAGAAAGTAAAACTTCTGACATCTTTTCCATAGACGTCAACTCCCTTCCATGCAACCATTCGTTAAATAATCAGGTTCACCCGGGCACCATTTCAATATGCCAGATTTCCTCTTCAATTCACTTTTGCTTTTTCTGGTCGGCCTGATCGCCGGAACATTAAATGTCATCGCCGGTGGTGGCTCTTTGTTAAGCCTGCCGGTCATGATTTTTCTTGGTCTTCCGCCGACGGTTGCCAATGGCACTAACCGGGTGGCGATTCTGCTTCAGAATATCGGTGCGTCGTGGAGCTTTCATCAAAGGGGCCTGGTGTCCAGGGACTGGTTAGTCATCGCTGTTCCACCGGCTTTGGTTGGTGCAGTGGTGGGCACTGTTGCGGCGGTTCATATCGGTGAGTTGGAGTTTCAGAGGGTTCTTGCCGTGATCCTGGTCGTGGCTGCGGCCTGGCAAATCTGGAACCCGATTAAGTTGCACCCTGAAGGTAACGCTGAGGTTCCCGGGGGTGGAAAACGATTGGCATTTATTGCCGCGTTTTTCCTCATCGGCGCCTATGGTGGATTTATCCAGGCAGGTATCGGGTTTCTCTTGCTGGCGGTCACGTCGGCAGCGGGCTTTAACCTGATTCGAGGCAATGCATTGAAGGTTACCGTGGTGCTGGCTTTCACACCGCTGGCGCTGGTGCTGTTCGCATGGAACGGTAAGGTTGATTGGGCGATGGGGTTTGCCCTGGCTGCCGGAAATTTCCTTGGTGGCCTGGCTGGTGTTCACCTGCAGGTCCTGAAAGGCCACAAGTGGGTGCGAGGCGTGGTGACTGTCGTTATTGTTGTCTTTGCAATTCGTTTGCTATTTGCTAGTTGATGTTTTTCTGGCCTGCCAGTCCCGTTTGAGAAGACCAAGCATGACACTGTCTTGCCATTCGTCGTATACAAACCAGCGTTCGCGAAACAAGCCTTCGCGCTCGAACCCCAGTTTCTTGAGGATACCCAGGCTGCCGGCATTTTCTGTGTCGACATCGGCTTCGATACGATGTAAGTCGAGCGTGTTGAATGCAAAGTCGATAACAGCTTCAAGGGCCTGGTGCATTAAGCCCTGTCGCCAGTAGCTACGCTCCAGGAGGTAACCGATCTCTGCCCTGCGGTTCTGTTGACTGAATTGGAACAGAATGCATTTACCAATCATTTTTTCCTGGCCTTTCAGGCAAACTGCCCAGCACATACTGTTGCCCTGTGCGTCTGACTCCAGGTCTTTGTTCAGTGCCTCAACGGCCGCTTCGAGGTCGCTGATGGGTTCGTCACTCCAGTATTTCATCGCTACAGGGTCAGATAGCATGGAGAACATGCTGTCAGCGTCCGTGGTGTTTGATGGCCGTATATGCAGGTCCCTGGTGTCAAACGTACGGGGTATTCGGCTGAGATCCATGTTTAATCCTTTCTTAGTGACCAGCAGGGTTGCAGGTTTTGAGTGATCAGGTTTCGTTCCAGTAACCACGTACGGGCGTCTTCGGCATCACGTTCGAACCACGCTTGTGCTGAGCCGAGCCGAAAGGTATAGCCCCAGGTATCCATATCCTTGAACATACGTGTTTTATCAAAGCCTTCAATATGATCAGCCAATAGCACCTGCAGGAAGCAAACGGCATTTTCCTCGTCGTAGTCACCACCGGCATCGGTATCAAGACCTTTACGACGACCCTGATCCATACAAATATAGTGGCAGGTCTCATGCAGGATTGAATGTAAGGGTGTATCAGGCCGCACAAGCAGGTCGCTACCGATAAGACCTGCTTCCTCATCGCCCCAGAAACTACCGGGTATTTCCTCGCCCAGGGGAACGGATATCAGCTTTACACCGTATTTTGCAAGTAAAGCGGATACTGCGTCCGTATCGACATCAGCCAGGCGCAGTACGTTTGCATCATTAACGCTATCCTGGTTTGTTTGGGACATGGGCTCTTGCATATGTTTTTACGGATATTGTTACTATCGGAATATGGGAATATACGCCGTCTGCGCTATTATGCGTGTGTGGCTTTTCGTCGCAAGTGATTCAGGGAGATTCGTGGACATTAACCAGGGCAAATACCGGCCTATAGAATTGCTCCGATATGCGGGGCTGTTCCTGTGGTTTTGTGCCGGTATTCCGCTGTTTTTGATGCATTTGATCGTACCCGAGCCGCTGAGGCTTGAAGATTATGTTGCCTGGTCCATGCTGCACGGCTTGTTCGGTTTGATGTACTGGAACCTGATGCAATACCTGCCGGAACGAACCTCGATAAGCAGCCGGTTAATGTACTTGTCCCTGTTAACCGGAAGTGCGCTGGGTATCAGTGTTGTAACACAGTCATCCCTTGGCGGCATATTGTTGTTAATCGTCTCGGTGTTGCTGCCATGGATGTTGGCCCTGGTGCCTGCCATAGCATGGTTGATCGTGCAAAATGTGCTTCTTGCCATTCTATTAAGTCGAATACCCGAAGTCAGTCTGAATGAGGTTTCAACAAACGCCGGTTTCTTTCTCGGCATATCCATATTCGCTTTCATGAGTTCGGTGGTTGTGTTGCGTCAGAATGCTGCGCGGGATGAATTACGCAAGGTTAATTCCGAGTTACGTGCCACCCAGTCACTGCTGGCAGAAAACACCCGTATTGCAGAGCGCGTGCGTATAGCGAGGGAATTACATGACCTGGTGGGGCATCACCTTACTGCGCTGACATTGAACCTTGAAGTGGTGACGCACCTGGTCGATGGGAAAGTGCTGGAACATGTGCAGCAGGCTCATTCCCTGGCCAGGCTGTTGCTGGCGGATGTTCGTGAGGTGGTCAGTGATATGCGTCGCGATGACATGGTCAACCTTGCTGATGCCTTACATACCCTTATCGGGGGCGTGCCAAAACCACGTATACACCTGGACCTGCCTTCCGAGGACGTGATGACCGAACCGGAGAGGGCACTGGTTCTGTTACGATGTGTTCAGGAAATGATCACCAACAGTGTACGTCATGCCCAGGCGTCAAATTTGTGGATCAGGCTGTCCATGACGCGTGACGGACTCGCCATGAGTGCGCGTGATGATGGCATCGGCGCCGATAAAGTGGCTGTTGGCAACGGTCTTTCGGGTATGGCTGAACGACTGAAGCAATTGGGTGGTAAGCTCGAGATAGAATCGGAACCAGGTGAAGGTTTCGCACTACATGCGTGGCTGCCGACTGAATTTTGAAACCCGTCAAAATCATCATTATTGGAGTATTTAAATGATTAAAGTGATGCTCGTGGACGACCAGAACCTGGTACGTAAAGGGGTGCGTAGCCTGCTGGAACTCTCGGAGGAAATCGAAGTCATCGCCGAAGCGCCTGATGGTGTAGAGGCAATTCGTACGATTCCGGAGATAGGCCCGGATGTGGTTTTGCTGGATATGCGTATGCCTGGCAAGTCCGGGCTTGATGTACTTCAGGCTTTATCCGCTGAAGGTAGCTTGCCGCCGACGATTATTCTAACGACCTTTGATGATGATGAAATGGTATTGGCGGGCATCAAGGCGGGCGCCAAGGGTTTCCTGCTCAAGGATGTCAGTCTTGAAGAACTGGTAGGTGCAATCAGAACGGTGGCGCAGGGCGGGTCCATGGTCAAACCGGCGGTGACCCAGCGTCTGCTCAAGGGTTTGCAAAATATGCATACCGATTTTTCCAGTCTTGACCGGCCGGATCCGTTGACCGAGCGTGAAACAGAGATACTGCGCCTGATGGCGGGTGGTTACAGTAACAAGGAAATCGCTAATTCACTGGGTGTTGCCGAGGGAACGGTCAAGAATCACGTTTCCAATATTCTTTCAAAAATGGGTGTGCGTGACCGTACCCGCGCGGTGCTTAAAGCTTTCGAAATGTCCTTGCTTTAGGTTTTTATTCTCGCGCTCAGGATGCCTTGTCGAGGTGGTCGAACTGACGTTTGAGGTCGTCTTTCGGGTTCGTCACGATACGTTCAAGGGTTTCTACACGTTCGCGTAAATCATGATCCAGGGCATCCAGCCTGTCGTGGATGGCCTTGAGTTCTTTCGTGGTTTCTGCGCTATGACGCCGTTTCCCCTTGTCATTAAAGATCCCCGCCAATATGCCGGCTACCGATATCAAAGCGATTGCTGTCCACATACTCATTGTATTTCCTCCGTTGATCCGCCCCTAATATAAACAGCCTTTGTGCGCAGGGACAGTGAGAGAAGTCATAGTGACGGTTCACCGGGCCGGTCACTGCGACGCATGCCTTCCGGTAATGGATCGTGATCGGTAACCTCAACGTGGTCTTCGAAATCAACACGGTCCATCAGGTAACAGAGACAGTCCTGCTGTATCACCCTTCGATCCAGGGTCAACATGGAGGGCATGATCTCGCGTACAGTTTCAATCTGGCCACGGTCAAACCTGAAGTACTGCCCGGTTACATCGACACCATCAATATCCCTGGCGATCAATGGTTGCACCGGGCCTCCATTCACGTCACCCAGGGAGATTCCCGGGGGCAGTTCCTGGAAGTTCAGGACATCCAGGTTTTCCCTGAAAGCGACATCGGTGGGGACGTGACCGAAACCAAACAGCGCATCGTCGTTAACCCGAACCGTGGCGACCATGTGGAACAGGTGCACGTCATCTGCATTGAGCGGAGTCGTGGGCAGGTCTTCGAGGTGTAAGAGGGTTTCTAAAAAGCCCATGCAATGATCGGTACCAAGAACATCGCTTGCCTGACCGCATTCCAGTGTAGAGGAAGGACAGAACCTTGAGAAAGACAGTGACTGTGTTCCCTTTGGCATGGTGAAATAGACCACCTTGGGTGCAAAATACGAAGCCAATCGCAGAAATTCAGGACGGACACGGTTTATAGCTGCATAATGCGGGTTCAGGCCGGTGTTGTTGTGGATGTCGACTGCAGCGATGGGTGATAGTGAACATGCGCGGTCGTAAACTTGCCGGAACATTTTTCCGGTGTCACTGTCATCATAAAGTCCGCCTGGCCAGCAGCGGTTAAAATCAAGCTGGTCGTCAAGACGGCGCAGACGGTGTTTCGCAGCTTCTGTATTGCCGATCAAAATGGATAATGAGCGGGGTAGCTGATCGAATTCATAGTGACTTTTTAACAGGCGCCTGATCGCATCCCAGCCGGTTGTCTCATTGCCGTGTTGAATAACGGTAACGAACAGTGGTTGCGGGTTCTGGCCTGCAAGGTGGATGAGCGTAGGGCCATCCAGTACTCTATGTAATTCGGTTGCAGGCAGTTCCAGCAGCCCCGCAGGCATATGGTCAAGTTCGGTGAGTTTCACTTTTTAAGGTTGTCAGTATCTAAACGGTTAACAATACAGGCATTTGAGCGATCAGGATAGAGTGGGCTTGAAAATAATGGCAGAGACCCGAAAATAGCATTTCAGGGCAGTTGGCCCGGATGTGTATGTGTAGAGAAAAAAACAGAAAACCAAATGGATGAATCCATGATTGAAGCAAAATCATTGTGCAAAACCTATGGCATTTTCAAAGCCGTAGATGAACTGAGTTTTAAAGTTGAAGCAGGGCAGGTGCTTGGTTTTCTCGGCCCTAATGGTGCCGGCAAATCCACCACCATGAAAATGCTGACGGGGTTTCTGGCGCCTAGTTCAGGTACCGCATTGATCAATGGTGTTGATGTGGTGGAAAACCCGGTGGAGGCACGAAAGAATATTGGCTACCTGCCGGAAGGCGCGCCGAGTTATGGCGAGATGACGGTGTATCAGTTCCTTGTGTTCATTGCCCGCGCCAGGTTAATAGGCAAAAGTGAAGTGACCGCCAGCGTTGATCGCGCCATCCATAAGCTCAACCTGGCCCATGTGAAACACCAGGCTATCGAAACACTGTCAAAAGGTTTTAAACGGCGCGTGGGGCTGGCGCAGGCCATTATTCATGACCCGCAGATTTTAATTCTTGATGAGCCCACGGACGGCCTGGACCCGAACCAGAAGCGCGAGGTGCGCAACCTGATCAGGGCCATGTCGAAAGACAAGATCATTATTATTTCGACCCATATTCTGGAAGAGGTTGCAGCCCTTTGTAACCGCGTGATGATCATCGCCAGCGGTAAACTACTGGCCGATGATACGCCACAGGGCCTGATAGCCCGTTCGCGTTATCACAACGCTGTCTCCATGGTCGTGGAGGCACCGGAGAAGGTCGCCAGCGCCCTGGGTGTGCTACCCCAGGTTGCCAAGGTGGAAATTTCTGAGGGTGAATTGACACTTTTTCCGACAGGGCAGGCCGGGTTGCTCGAGGCAGTGACTGCTGCCATCAGTGAGAACCAGTGGCAGGTATCCGCTTTGCGGCTCGAGGCAGGCCGGCTTGATGAAGTCTTCCACGGTATTACCCGTCAGGAGGTGTTAGCGTGAACGGTACAACCACAGTAATGCAACGCGAGTTGACGGGTTATTTTGTCACGCCGGTGGCTTATGTTTTCCTGATTATTTTTCTCGTGATGACCGGCATATTTGCATTTTATCTCGGCAACTTTTACGAACGCGGCTTTGCGGATCTTGATTCATTCTTCCGTTTCCACCCATGGCTTTATCTTTTCCTGGTTCCGGCAATATCGATGCGGCTATGGGCTGAGGAAAGACGCTCCGGAACCATCGAGTTATTGCTCACCCTGCCCCTGACAACCCGGCAGGCCGTATTGGGCAAGTTCCTGGCAGCCTGGTTGTTTATAGGCCTGGCGCTTCTTCTGACTTTACCGATGTGGTTCACGGTGAATTACCTGGGTGATCCTGATAATGGCGTGATACTGGCGGCCTACCTCGGTAGCTGGCTGATGGCCGGCGGTTTTCTGGCAATCGGTTCGTGTATGTCGGCACTGACTCAAAACCAGGTGGTGGCGTTTATTTTGAGCATCGTGGTCTGCTTTCTGTTCCTGTTGAGCGGCTTGCCGATGGTCATGAACCTGTTCAATGCATGGGCGCCTCAAATCATACTCGACGGTATAGCCAGCCTTAGTTTTTTGCAGCACTTTGCCGATATCTCGAAAGGTGTGATCGACGTGCGTGACATTGTTTATTTCGCACTCGTTATCGGCTTTTGGCTGCTTGCCAATGTTTTAATACTTGATCTGAAGAAGGCCGACTGATGATACAAAAAATCCGATCAGCTTATTCAGCAGGCATTTTGTTACTGCTGGCCATTCTATTTATCACGCTGACCATCATGTCATCCGTGTTCCTGAAAGGTATGCGTATTGATCTGACTGAGAACAGTCTCTACACGCTCAATGAAGGCACTCGCAATATCCTCAATAACATGGATGAACCGGTCAACCTGTACCTGTATTTTTCCGAGGACATCAGTCGTGATCTGCCGCAATTTCGCAGTTACGCACGTTGGGCGGGTGAAATGCTGGAAGAGTTTGTCGAGCAAGGTGGCGGTAAACTGACACTCAAACGGGTCGACCCGGTGCCCTTTTCACCACAGGAGGACCAGGCGGCTCAATACGGTTTGCAAGGCGTGCCGGTGGGGACGACAGGCGATATGCTTTATTTTGGCCTTGTGGGTACCAACTCACTCGACGGCCTGGAAGTCATGCCTTTTCTGCAGCCGGATAAGGAGAAGTTTCTTGAATATGATCTTGCCAAGATTGTCTTTTCACTGTCACACCCACAGCATAAGAAAGTTGGATTGATATCAGGTCTCGATATGAAGCCGGGCTTTGATCCGGCAACGCAAAATGTTCGTGAAGCCTGGGTTATCCATCAGCAATTAGACCAGCTATTCGACCTGCAGGACCTGCCGGCGGATACCGGTGAGTTACCTGAAGACCTCGATTTACTTGTGCTGGTGCACCCGAAGGACCTGGGCGAGAACATGCTCTACCAGATCGATCAGTTCGTGCTCGGTGGTGGTCGCGTTCTGGCCTTTCTGGACCCGGTCGCAGAAGCCGATCTGGGTGGTGACCCCAATGACCCGATGGCACGAATGAATGCCGGCGGCAGTTCTTCACTGGGGCCCTTGTTGCAGGCATGGGGTGTCAGCTTCGATACCGACAGGGTGATTGGTGATTATGCTTATGCCCTGCAGGTCAGCCTTGGCCAGGGACAGCCACCGGTTCGACACCTTGGGATTTTGTCGGTCAATCCGGATGGTATTGACAGTACGGATGTGGCCACGGCAGATTTGCAAGCCGTGAATTTCTCATCCAGCGGTTGGCTGGCACCGCTGGAGTCGGCCACGACGGACTTCGAGGTACTTTTGCAAAGCAGTGAGAACGCAGCACCGATAGAGGCCGCCCGTCTCAGGTTTCTTTCCAACCCGCAGGACCTCAGCAGGGATTTTCAGCCCACTGGTGACAGGTATGCCCTGGTTGCCCGTGTGACAGGCCAGGCGAAAACCGCGTTTGAACAACCACCCGAAGAGTCGCCGCTAATGGGGCACCTGACCGAATCGGATAGTGCGGGAATCAATGTTACCCTGTTTGCGGATACCGATGTTTTGACCGATCGCCTGTGGGTGCAAAAACAGAGTTTCCTTGGCCGTACAGTCGTGAACTCTTTTGCAGATAACGGTACCCTGGTTTTCAATATTGCTGACCAGTTACTGGGTAGCTCCGATTTGATTGGTATCCGCACCCGTGCCAGTACCACCCGGCCTTTTGACCGTGTTGAGGCTCTGAAACTGTCAGCGGAGGCCCGTTTCCGTGATACCGAGGAACGCTTGCAGGCCGAACTGGAAGAAACCGAACGCACACTGACAGAAATGCAGTCGTTGAGACAGGATGGTGAGTTAACGGTACTGACCCCTGAGCAAGAGGATGAAGTACAGCGTTTCGTTGACCGGAAATTACAGATTCGCAGCGAATTGCGCCAGGTGCAGCATGATCTTTCCCGCGATATCGAGGCCCTGGGTATGCGGCTTAAATTCATCAATATTGTACTGGTGCCGATATTAATCGTGATATTCGCATTAATGTTCAGGCAGGTGCGGCGCCGGCGCAGGGAGAGTGATCAATCATGAAGCGGAGTTTTCTCTATCTCGTAGGCCTGACGCTGGCAGCCATTTTGATCGTCCTGTTTCTCGCACCCGGGGATGGCTTGCCGGGAAAATCTTCGCGGGATACATTGCTGCTGCCGGCCATTGCTGAGCAAGTCAACGATGTCAGCCGTGTTGAAATTGTGACTGCCGGTGAAACGGTTATTGCCACACTGGTGAAAACTGACGGGGCATGGCTGGTGGAGCAGATGGGTGGATATCATGCCGACTGGTCAAAGCTTCAACCACTCCTGGTGGCGCTGGCCAAGGCCAGGGTGGTCGAGGCAAAAACGGATAAACCGGAATACTATGCCCGCCTGGGGGTTGAAGACATCAGCGCAAATGACGCTGATAGCGTATTGGTCAGAATTGGCGTTGGTGATCAAATCACGGGTGTTCTGATAGGTCACGAGGCGCAGGGCCGACAGGGTCAGTATGTGCGATTGCAGGATACCCAGGGCAGTGCCCTGGTGGATCGCGTTTTTGAAGTCCCGCGAGAAACCGTCGGCTGGACCGATAGCAGGATCATCGATGTCAACTCTTCAGAGGTCGCCGAGGTTGAGATTATTCATCCTGATGCAGAACGCGTACTGGTGATGAGGATTTCTGCCGACCAGACTGATTTTGATCTCGCCGGCTTACCACAGGACCGCGAAATCAGGAGCAGCTGGGCTGTGAATTCACTGGGTTCGGTTTTCTCCATGCTGAATATGGAAACGGTACGGCGGGCTGACGATGTGGATTGGAGCAATGCAGTAAAACTGCGCTTATTGATGTTCTCGGGTGTGGAACTCCTCGCCGACCTGCTTGAACAGGAAGACACGTATTTGCTGCGCTTGCAGGCCAGTCATCCTGCGGCATCTGTGGTTCGGGGTGAGAGTGATATTTCAGATGAGCAGCGGGCAATTGAAGAACAGGCGGCAACCGATGTCGCGAACAGGGTTGAAGACATCAACCGGAAAGTCAGTGGTTGGGTTTACGGGATATCCAAGCAAAAATTTGAGGCCATGACCAGGAAGCCGGAAGACCTGCTAAAACCGTTGGAAGCGTCTTGAACTCAACTGCCCGTGCGGTGGCATTCGCTGCTGCGCTACTGGCGCTTTCAGCGGTCATCCTGGCAGCAATGGGTAGTCATCTTTTCGATATGAAAGGCATGCAGGGGCTTTGGCAGATAGCCTCAAATATTCACCTTTTTAGTGCCGCCGCATTGTTGGGTCTTGCGGCTTTACTTGCCCGGCTGGAGTCACCAGTCTTAAAGTGGGGCGCATGGTTGATTGTTTTGGGAGCGCTTATTTTCTGTGGCAGCATTTATCTGCATGTGATCACCGGGCATGTCGTGCCCCGGGTGACGCCATCAGGAGGTCTGCTGATGATGGCAGGCTGGGTGCTGGTGGCGTTGGCATTCATGCGTAAGACATGAGCCGCCTCAGATACAACCGCAAACAGGCACTCGACACACTGAGATCAAGCTGCCCCCGCATGGCGGCGCTGATCAGGGACAAGGGGGCTTTCAGTATACAAGTGAGGAAGGAGCACGATCTTTTCATCTCGCTTGCCAGTTCAATTGCCTATCAGCAGCTATCGGGTAAAGCGGCCGCAACGATCTACGGCCGCTTTGAAGCTTTGTTTGAAAACAATCGACCGGTGGCCTCCGAAGCCGTCAATTTCTCGGTGAAAACCCTGCGTTCGGTTGGCCTTTCCAATAACAAGGCGTTGGCGATTCTTGATCTTGCCGAACACACCTGTTCCGGCAGTCTGCCGGGTCAGCGGAAATTGGCTGGCATGGGCGATGAGGATATTATCAAGAGTCTCTGCAGGGTGCGTGGTATCGGCCCGTGGACAGTGCAAATGCACCTGATTTTTTCACTCGGTCGGCCGGATGTTATGCCCAGCACTGACCTTGGCATCCAGAAAGGTGTGCAACTGACCTATGACCTGCCCGCATTACCTAAACCGGACCAGGTTTTGGATGTTACCCGGCATCTTGCACCTTACCGCTCCGTGGCCAGTTGGTATTTCTGGCGTGTCGTGGATGATTGATTCGGAAAGATAATAATCACCGCTTCGCAAGCTTGAATAAGCAGGCAAAGTCCCGCATGTTGTTAATCTGATTCTGTTTACAGGTGTTCAAAATGAACTTACTGGACCATTTTATCCTCCAGCATTGCCAGGTGTCCCTGTTAAAGGGTGAGATATTACGTGTCTCGCGCGAGGGTGAGATGCAGGACGCCAAGGTTGAAATGAATTTGACACCACGGTTAATTGAAATGGATTCGGGCGAGAAACTGCCCACCTACCAGGTGAGTGCAAGGCTGGTTTGTGTCGGTGGCGCCAGGGATAAATCAGGGCCGGCTTTCAACGCAAAAGTGGGCCTGGAAACCGTCTACCAGCAAACCTCTGGTGATGCCCTCGATATTTCCGAGTTCACCAATCACCACGCCAGTCTGTCGCGGCAGATTTATCCGTTGCTGGCTCAGGAGTTACGTGGTTTATTAACGCGGCTGGGTCTGTCCAATATCCAGTTGCCATTTGACCTGACGCCGCGTTCAAAGAACATCAACATCTCCTCCGACAAGGCGCAAGGGCGCGTGCACTGAGGCGCGGGAGCGCTTTTTACCCCCAGGTTTCGCCAAACAGGCGAATCAGGTTGAGAAAAAAAAGGTGCGCCGAAGCGCACCTAATCCATCCCCTTGCCTAGTGTAGTGTCCCGTATTAAACAGCGATTAAGCGAGACGAGAAGGCATTAGCTGCAAGGCGCGTCTCGTAGGGAATGACTAGTCCTTTCCAAGAGGGGCAACACAGCAGATGATGCCTTCTCGTCTCGCCCTTCGGGAGCCCCACAAAAGCTCCAATCCTGCGTTGCAGCCTTTGTTAAGGGAACAGCCATTAACTGCAGGCTACGTCTTGTCTTGAATCTTTTGTGAGGCTCTTAATCGCTGTTTAATACGGGACACTACACCAGGAGTAATTAATTAAAATTCTGCAAAGTCCAGCCGTGTGTCCACGCAGCCTTGTCACCGGAGAAAGCACCGATGTGACCGTAGTTCTGGAAGAACGATTCGAACTCATCCATGTTGATCGGGTAGCCCGTGGTGTAGTTGGCTGAAGCCGGTGGGAATACACCTTCCAGTGCCGGGTCCATTTCCATGTTTCCGTCCTGGGCCTTGAACCATGATTCAACCGTCCACGGATCACCATCCTCTTCAACAAAGTTCGTACCACAATTAACAATGGTGTTTTCCATGGTCAGGTTGCCGGTCAGAGCATCCGGTGGTGTACCGGCATTTGTGAAGGTGGAAGAGCTGTCGATATCAAGGCAGCTACCAAAACCGGTAAAGATGGAGTTGGTGACCTTGACGCCTGTACCCCTGCGGAAGGTAGCGCCGGTGGTATCGGAACGACCGATGAAGGTGGCATTCGAGATCCACGGCAAGGCCCGGGCCTCGGCGTCGTTGTTGGCTTCGAGGTTATCCGCTTCGATACCGCGATCAGCGCCGATGGTAACATCGCCTGCCTGCACGACGAGTACGTTTTGCAGACGGCCACGGTAGCCCTGTGTCCAGTCAACACTGTCATCCTCGATAGAGGTAAGGACGAGGTTCCTGGCGTTAACTGTGCCGCCGAAGAACTCGACACCGTCATCCGCATTGGCATGAACCTGGACGTTTTCTACCACGGTCCCACGGCCTACACCCTGGAACGCGATGCCGTTCAGTTCGTTTTCATCGGTAAACAGGATGCCGGCAAACTGTACACGGACGTAGCGCAGTACACCTGAGCTGTCATTTTCGTCATCACCACCGTAGGGTCCGGATTCGCCTTCACCCAATGCGCTACAGGCGCCGATGGTATCGCATGTGTTGATCGGTGCTTTACCATTGATGGTCAGACCACCCCAGTCACCCGAGCTGCCGGGGTTGACAGGATCAGAGGCGCCATTGACGCCGGTCATCACGATGGGTGCGTAAGGTGTGCCTTCGGCAAAGATCTTGGCGCCGCGGGAAATGCCGAGCAGTGACTGGTCGATACCGATAATACGTGTACCCGGTTCAATATGAATTGCATTGGTGTTTTCAGCATTGTTTTTGGCGCCGATAAATACTGCGCCATTAAGCACCCAAATGGTATCGTTCGTCAGGTGCAGGTCCTGGGTGTACTCACCACCACTGATGATACAGGTGCGATCATCAAGGCCCGCAGTCGCCCACGCCGGGCAACCCTGGAAAGACTCCTGGTAAACACACTGGCTGTTTGTAACACCAAGGCCAGCATCCTGAACGGATGATTCGTTCAGCGAGCCGTCTGCTACATTGGGTGATGTCCAGCTCCATGTGAAGTCGCTGCAACTGTTCATGGTCAGCGTTGCTGTCCCCCAGTTGGGATCGGTGGTTACCGGGTTGCCGATCACGGCGCCGAAACTACCGCCTTCAACCAGTTCCAATGGAATTTCAACCGAAAAGTCACCCGCCTGGACAATTCCGGCACCTTGTACCCAGAATGGTTCGCCGGTTGTTTCGTCAAAGGTGTAGTAGGCGGCGAACAACACACCGTACTCCGGACCGAGTGGGATATAGTTCAAGCCGAGACCGCGACGCGCATCGGCCTCCTTCTCAAAGTAAAAACCATTCACCCAGCCATCGATAAAGTCTGCCATCGCAACATTCGCGCTGAGCAGCAATGTGAGTCCCGCAAGGAGACTGTTAAACCGGTTTCTAATACTCATTTCTAAAGATTTCCTCTGTACTGTTAATAATGATGGACCGAAATCAATAATTCGGTGCTCGGTCAACGGGGCATCTTAGGGCCTGTTCTTTGCAATACCGTGACCGTTTCGTTACAGCTTTGTGACAGTGGTCAGCTTTTTGTCAATTTGTCCTTGTGTCACAAGACTGTCATATCTGCTTTCTATACTCCCGCGCTTACGAGGCCCCTGGCCGTAACAAACTTCATACACATACAGACATTTGATCATTCGGGAAAACAGACATGAAAAGTCTTAGAAAGCTGATGCCATGGTGCGGGGCACTGATGGTGATGACAGCCAGTGCACAGGAATCGCAGCAGACACTTGCCGAGCGGTTGGTCAACCTGCGTGGCCAGGTTGACGAACTGCAGAGCGAACTGGATATCAGGCGTGAAGAACACAAGAACCGGATGGTATACCTGACTGCCCAGTTGGCCGAACTTGAAGCCAACCGCGACCGGGAAGAATTACGGGTAAGCCAGCTGCGAAAGACCCTGGATGAGATGCGTGCAGAAATCGCAAGCGGGGGGGTCGATTCAGAAGCGCTCCTGCCTTTTGCACTGGAGCAGATCACGTCCTTGCGGGCTCACATCAATAACGGTTTTCCATTTAAAACCGCAGAGCGCCTTGCGGAGCTTGATGAACTCGACAGCCAATTGAGTAACGGCGTTATTACCGCGCAGCGTGGTATCAACCGCCTGTGGGCATTTATCGAAGATGAAATACGCATTTCCAGGGAAAACGCCATCTATTCCCAGTCCGTAGTGATCGATGGCAACAATGTCCTCGTCGATATCGCCAAGTTGGGCAGCGTGATGATGTTTTTCCGCACACGCGACATGGAATATGGCCGGGCGGTTTATTCACCGGGTGGCTGGCGTTACGAATTGCTCGAGACAAGCAGTGACCAGGAGCAGGTTGCACGTCTGTTTGACTCGCTCAGAAAACAGATAAGACAGGGATACTTTGAGCTTCCAGCGACGTTGCCGCCACGGATGGAGGGTACGTCATGAAAGCCCTGATAATAAAGGTACTGTCGATTTGCGTGTTTGGCCTTGTGCTAAGCGTGTCGGCTTACGCCCAGGACAACACCGCTGATCAAGCTACCAGCGAAGCGCAGCCACCTGTAGCACCGAGGATTACGGATGCAGATGCGTTGGATCAACTCGAGGCCGCCTATCAGAAAGAATACGCGTTCCTGGAGGCGCAGTTGCGTGATTTAAGGCAGCGCAGTGCGGACTTTGGAGGGGAATCATCCCGTAGCGAAGCCAATAAAGAGGCACAGATTGACCGCATAGAAGGTGAGTGGATAAACCTGCAATCCGAAGCAGAGCGCCTGCAGGCCATGCAAACCGATGCAGAGCGCACACTCGAGGCCATCGACGATGCCCGTACGACCCTTGAGGCTACATTCCTGCAGGCTGAGTCAACACTGGAGCCTTTCAGGATAGAGGCGCTGACATCGGGCGAATACCTCTCCAGCACGGATGGTCAGCGCATCAGCACTCTGTTTGGGCAGACATTCGGGTTGCTTGATCGAATCGGCCGGGTTCACGAAGCACCCGGTGCATTTTTTCTTAGCGATGGAACAGAGGTGCAGGGCCGTGTGCTGCGCATCGGCAACGTGGCCGCTTACGGTATCAGTGACAGTGGCAGTGGCGCTTTGGCGCCCGCAGGTGAAGGCCGTCTGAAGATTTGGTCGCAACCGGCGACAGAGACCGCCGAAGCCCTGGCAAGCGGTCAGACTCCATCGCAATTGGGTGTGTTCCTTTTCGAGTCTGAATCCAAGGCGATAGAGGAACAGGCCGGCAAGACCATTTTGGGTGTCATCAATAGCGGTGGCACGATCGCCTGGATCATCGTTGCATTGGGTATGGTCGGCCTGGTGCTGATAATTTTTCGATTCATGTTCCTCCGTAATGCCGGCGCCGCCACCGATAAAATCGTTCTCACAGGTTGGCGCCCTGGTGAGAAAAGGCCAGGTAGATGAAGCGCATTGAGGCCTGTAAGAAATTCAAGGGTGCCACCGCCCGCGTGGTTTGGATGGCAGTCAGGAACCTGGAGCGCGACCGCGCCCACCTTGAAGATATAATTTCCGAAGCCATTCTGCACGAATCGTCCCACCTGAACCGCTTTGGTGCGATGATCCTGGTGATCGCCGCCGTGGCGCCATTGCTGGGTCTGTTGGGAACGGTCACCGGTATGATCACGACCTTCGACATCATCACCGAGTTTGGCACCGGTGATCCCAAGTTGTTGTCAGGCGGTATTTCCATTGCACTGGTAACCACCGAGATCGGATTGGCTGTCGCTATCCCCGCCCTGTTGGCGGGAAATATCCTTTCCGGCTGGTCGGAGAGCATCAAGGACGACATGGAAAAGGGTGCCCTGGGTGTGATCAACCAGTACAAAGAACACCGGCGCACGGTCTGACCCATGTTGCAGACGATTCTTCAGGAGTTTCTGGCCTACATGGAGGCGGGTGGCTGGGTGATGCCGCCACTTGTTTTGCTGTTACTGGTGATGTGGTTCGCGATCGGCTATCGCTTCGCTGCGTTACGGCGTGGCAGCAAGCGTGGCGCCAGGCATCTGATCGAGAGACTGGAGAAGAAAAAGAAGCCAACTCACGATGGCGTGGTTGTCCGGGCGGTCAGAAAGGGCGTCAAGTTGAAGAAAAAGGGCAGGGTGGATTTACGCAGTTTCCTGGATTCGGCATTTGCCGAGGAAGAAAAGGAAATCCGCAAGTTTCACGTTCTGATCACCACCATCGTCATGGTTTCGCCTTTGCTTGGTCTGCTCGGTACGGTGATTGGCATGATCGAGACATTCGACTCACTGGGCGATATGTCGCTTTATTCACAGTCCGGTGGTATTGCCGGTGGCATTTCACAGGCCCTGTTTACCACGCAGATGGGTTTGGCGGTTTCTATCCCGGGCCTCATCGTCAACGGCTTCCTGAGCAGGCGTCAAAAAGACATCGAACTGGAACTTGCCCAGATAAAAGACATTCTTTGCACCGACTGGATGCCCGAAGCGGCATAGTCCTCATAAACAGGTAATAGAACAATGCGCTACCGCGAAAAGAAAGAATCAATCCAGGATATCAATATCAGTCCGTTGATCGACATGGTATTCATCCTGCTGATTTTCTTCATGGTGTCGACCACCTTCGTCAAGGACATGAAGCTTGACCTGAACCGCCCTGCGGCCTCTTCGTCATCGACGGCTTCCACCAAGGCGATCCGGCTTTATATCGACAACCAGGGTGAAATTTTCCTCGATGGTGAGCCGGTCAGGGTGTGGGTCATTCAAAGCCGGATCCGTGACTTGCTGGATGCCAGTACCGGAAAGTCGGTACTGGTCGTAACCGATGACGGGGTACCCGCAGGCCGCCTGGTTGAAGTCATTGACCAGGCGAGGCTGGCGGGTGCAACCGATGTTGGCGTGGCCACCGTCCAGGAAGCCGGAGCAGGCTGAGTATGAAGCGCAAAGTCAGACTTCAGCGCTTGATGATGGCAGTGACCTCCATGGTCATGGGCACTGTATTGGTATTGGGTACGGTCATCCTGATCAACCGCTTTGCCGAGGGTGTCGACCGCAAGGGTGCAGGTGACGAAGACCAGATTGTTTTCGACCGCAAACCACCGCCTGAAAAGCAGGTGGTCAGGAAGCCAAAACCGAAACCAAAACCGAAACGTTCATCACGAACACCACCACCACCGTTTGCCGGATTGGGTACCAACCTCTCCGGAATTGATTTTGGGTTGCCAGGTTTTGATATGACCGATCTTAATGCGTTGGACGGGGACCTGCTGGGTGGGGCCAATGGCGTAGTGATGACAGATGATACGGTTGATGACCCGCCGCGGGCGACATTCCAGGCGCCCGATGATTTATCCGCCAAGGGCCAAGGCAAAGGGTATAAAAGGCTATGTCGTGCTGTCACTGCTGATCGGTGTCACCGGTGAAATTGAACAGGTAACGGTTATCGAGTCCGTTCCCGAAGGTATATTCGACGATGCCGCCCTGCAGGGTGTGAACCAGTGGAAATTTGCACCGGCCATGTACCAGGGCAAGGCGGTTCGGGCGTGGGCACGACAGCGTGTCAGGTTTGACCTGAGCTGAGCATAAAGAGAATCCTCATGAATAAATTCATTTACATGGTGTTTCTGGGTTGTCTGCTGGCCATGCCTTGCTTCGCTGCCAAGAAGGAGGATGTCAATTACCTCGACCTCGCAGCTCTGATGTTGCGCGATGGGAACCTCGACCGGGCAGTTGTTGCACTCGACCAGGTGCCGATCGCAGATGAAGGCATAGACCTCAAACGCTATTACACACTGCGCGGTATGGCGCACCTGCGGCGAAATGAGCCGGAACTCGCCGCGACCGCTCTGGAAATGGCAGTCGCCCAGGGCGGCGCTGAATCAGTCGTTTATGTCTACCTGGCGCAGGTTTACTTTCAGCTTGAACGTTATCGTGACGTGCTGACGACACTGGATCAGGCGGGCCCGGAGCTGGCAAGCGTCGCCTCAGTTTTTCACATGCGCGCCCAATGTCACTGGCTTTTGGATGAGCCCGGCTATGCCCTCGCCACGCTGGACCAGGCCGGTGAACTATTCCCGCAGGAAACGAGCTTCCTGCGTCGTAAGGTGTTTTTTCTTATCGAGCTTGGTTTGTACCGGGAAGCTGCAGGGCAAGGGCGCAAATACCTTCAGAAAAGCGAGGGCAAGCGGGAAGATTACGTGGCGCTGGGCAACGCGATGCGGGCCAGCGGTGAACTGGACGAGGCAATTTTACTGTTGGAACAGGCCCGCTTGATGTACCCCGGTGACGCGGATGTCAACAAGGTGCTCGCGCATTCCTACCTGGACCAGGGGAAGGTCAATACGGCCGCCGAGTTGATCTACGAGGCTTCGCTGCTTGACCCCTCCCTGACCGGTGAAGCATCCGAACTTTACCGCCGGGCGGGGCGGCCCAATCGCGCCCTGATGTTGAACGGGCAGATTTCAGACCAGAAGGTCAAGCTCAGACAACGGCTTGCCTTGTTGCTGGAGTTGCAACGTTACGCGCAGGCAGCCGCGATGGACAGAGACTTAAGGCGTACCGGTTTGATGGATGATGAAGATATCCGCTACGCGCTGGCCTATGCGGTTTTCAAGGTAGGTGACTTCGATACTGCAGAGACACATCTGCAGAAACTCACACGTCCGGATCTGTTCCGCAAGGCCGCCGAACTGCGGCGGGCTATCCAGGACTGCTCAGAGGATGCATGGCAGTGTCTATAAAGCGGGTTAAAAAGCCCTTGCG
Source organism: uncultured Gammaproteobacteria bacterium (assembly GCA_963759155.1). Classification (GTDB taxonomy): domain Bacteria; phylum Pseudomonadota; class Gammaproteobacteria; order Xanthomonadales; family SZUA-36; genus SZUA-36. The sequence goes on from CAVWXX010000004.1 coordinate 234,773, forward strand.
TCTTTTATTGACATCTTTGGCAGGCTGGTTGCTGGTTTCCCTGGCGTTCGCCCAGGATGCCGGTCTGACCCTTTACGTTTTCAAGAAAGGCCTGCCGGTAAGCAATATTGAAGTGCTTGTTGATGGTGTCGTCACCGGCTCGACAAATGAACAGGGTGTGGTGGTGTTCAACGTTCCATCCGGTCTGCACACACTTGAACTGCGTGAACAGGACCTGGTGGTGCTCGACCAGCAGATCATCGCCCACGAAGGCGAGGTCAGCCAATGGATTGTTAATATCACCCGCGGACTGAGTGCATTGACCGATGTCGAATCCTCCAACCTCGAAGGTCTTGTCGCTGCGCCGGCAGCAGATTCCGGCACTGAAACCGAGGTCGGAACGGGGGTACTGACCGGTAAGCTGATCGATGCCGAGGATGGCAGTGCGGTAGAGGGCGCACGTATTTTTATCTCGGGCCAGTCACGTGATATCCGCAGCCAGGCGGACGGCTCTTTCAAAGCGGAATTGAACAGCGGCACCTATTCGGTCTCCGTGCTGCACACGGGCTTTAACACCATTACACGTGACAATATTGAAGTATCTCCCGATGGTGAGGCTTCCATCGAACTGGAACTCACGCCCAGCGGATCGGAATTGCCGGAATTCGTCGTCATCGAACCCTATATTGCAGGCAGCCTGGCCTCGGTGCTCGAGGAGCGCAGGCAGGAAGTGGCCGTGGCCAATATCCTGGGTGCAGAGCAAATTTCCAAGGCCGGTGACAGCGATGCGGCAGGGGCCTTGCGCCGTGTAACCGGTTTAACGCTGGTGGACGGCAGGTTTATTTATATTCGCGGTCTGGGTGAGCGCTATTCGAGCACACTGCTCAACGGTGCAAATGTGCCAAGCCCGGACCCCACACGCCGGGTCGTCCCATTGGATCTGTTTCCGACCGGTATTGTCGACAGCATCGCGGTAAAGAAGGGCTACACGTCTGATTTGCCCGGTGAGTTCGGTGGTGGAGCCGTAGAAATACGCACCCGCAGCGTGCCTGAAGCGCCGTTCTTCAGTATCGAGTTCGGGCTCGGTTATCGCCAGGGCACGACCGGTAAGGATGGGCTCAGGTACGACGGCGGCGGCCGTGACTGGACAGGCTTCGATGACGGGACGCGCGACGAATCGGACGAACTGGCCGAGGCCACCGCAGATGGTGTTCAGCTAAAACCCTACAATCGTTTCACAGGCGAGGGTTATACACCGGAGGAACTGGAAGTGGTTGGCGAGTCACTACCGGTTATCTACGATGTGGTTCCCAAGAAGATTGGTCCGAATGTCGGCGTGTCGGCTTCCGGCGGTTATGTGTACGAGTTCAAGAATAGCTGGCGGCTGGGTTTCCTGGCGGCCGGAAACTACAAGGACGAGTGGCTGACGATCACCCAGCAACGCACCGACTACATCAATTCCGGTGATGGTGTGCTCGAGTCTGAAAATGATTACACGTTTGATATCACGGGCAGAAATATCGACCTGAGTGGTTTTTTTACCCTCGGGCTGGAAGCGGGCGAAAACCACACGTTTGCATACAACTGGATGCTGTTGCGCAACACCACCGACAAGGCGCAGATCGAGGACGGGTTCAACAAGGATGCGGATGGCGGCAACGTGCGATTTACCGAGTTGGAGTGGATTGAGCGCCAGATGACCGCCAACCAGTTATTGGGTGAGCACGTGTTCCCCCCGATAGCCGGTCTCAAACTCAATTGGCAGTATACCGAGGCAAAGGCAAAGTCGGATTCACCGGATACGCGCCGTTACCGTTACGACCCCGATACGCTGACACCCAACCAGGACGATTACATATTTTCAATCAGGAATGACAGCAACCAGCGGCGCTGGAGCAGCTTGAAGGACGACAGCACAAGCTGGAATATCGATCTGCAACAACCGCTGTCGTTCTTCGACAAGCTGGATATTCTGCTGCTGGCAGGCGTTAACAAGGTCGATAAATCACGTGACTCCACCATCCGCCGGTTTTCCTTCAAGTCACGGGGCAGGGTATCCGGTGATATAGACCTGCGTCGTAACCCGTCCGTCGAAGATATCATTTACGATGAAACCATCGTCCCCAATGGCTGGCAACTGGAGGAGGTTACGATCGCAACGGATGCCTACACGGCCAAACAGAAGATCGACGCATGGTACATGGGTCTGGACCTGAGCTTTGGCGAGGTCCTGCGCCTGGCAGGTGGTTTCCGGGATGAGTCCTCGGATCAGTCGGTAACCACCTTTAACCTCTTCGACCCGACCAACAGGCCGGTCGAATCCAACCTGGACACGGACGATCTGTTTCCCTACGTGACGGGTACATGGTTCCACAACGACCACCAGGTGCGTTTTGGATATGCCGAAACCATCAACCGCCCGGACTTCAAGGAGTTATCGGAGTCGCTGTATAAAGACCCGATCCTGGACCGGCTGGTGAAGGGCAACCCCGACCTGATACCTGCCTATATCACCCATTACGACATCCGCTGGGATTACTATTTCAACCCGGGTGAATTCATTTCCCTCGGTGTGTTTTACAAGGAATTCACCGACCCCATCGAGTCCGTCATCCTGGCGTCTGCCGACAGCGAGCTGACTTCGTTTGACAACGCAGAGGCTGCGGACAACATCGGTGTCGAGTTCGAGCTATATAAAAATCTCGACTTTCTGAATGACTGGTGGGGCTGGGGTGCAGTCTGGGAGAAGTTCTACATCAACACCAACTACGCCTGGATCGATTCCGAGATCACCCTGAATGACAGAAACAGCGATATCCAGACATCCAACCAGCGCCCGTTGCAGGGACAGTCCCCCTACGTGTGGAATTTTCAGCTCGGATACGATGACGATGAGAGGAATATTAACGCTGCGCTGGTGTACAACGTGTTCGGCGAACGAATTGTCGATGTGGGTGTGAATGGTGCACCGGATATCTTTGAGCAGCCACGTCCATCCCTGGATTTTGTCTACACACAGGGGTTTGGTAACTGGAAACTCAAGGCCAGGCTGAAAAACCTGCTCGACCCGGACATCGAACTGACCCAGGGCAAAGAAACCACGCGTATCACCAGTGTCGGGCGCGAATTCAAGCTCGCTGTCGAATACAAGTTTTGATCCGGCTTCGGCACTTGAGCCGAATCCGCACCGTTCCCCCGGTTTCGAGTAAGTCTCCTGAAGCCGGATAGCACTGTTAAAAAAGTCCAACTGTTGTCACAATGTCAAGCTGCGTCAGGCAACGGGTTCCGCACGCCGGCCGGGGTTTAGTCGACGTTGTTCGTTTACGGGTCAAAAGGACAGATAGTGAAGACGGTTGTTATCAACAAAAGAGAAAATGAAAAAACACCATTTCTGCGTGGAATCATGATTCGCAGCCTGCAGGATGCAGGGCTGGCTTTCGATGATGCATATTCAATAGCGACAAAGGTTCGTAATGAGCTGGGTAACAAGAAGAAGATTTCATCAGAGTTTCTTCAGAGCCGGGTTTCAGACCTGTTGAAGGAAAGAGAGGAGTTTGACGTACTTGAGCAGTACAACGTCCCCTCCCCAGCGCCGCCGAGGATACTGGTTGCCAGCCCCGATGGCGAGGAAAGTGCATTTTCGCGAGGGCGGCATGCGAGGTACCTGCAGTCGGCAGGATTGAAAACCGAGAAAGCTGAATACACGACAGAGCTGATTTATGCTCAGCTAATTGCGGCAGGGATCAACTCCATATCGACCCTTGAGCTAGGCTATCTGACGTACTTGTGTCTGCAGCAGGAAGTGGGTGATGGCGCTGCCAGTCGTTACCTGGTGTGGTCTGAATTCCAAAACAGCGGCCGGCCACTCGTGCTGTTGATTGGAGGTACCGTGGCCGTAGGCAAGAGCACGATCGCCACCGAGATTGCCCATCTGCTGGAAATCGTACGTATACAGTCTACCGATATGTTACGCGAGGTCATGCGCGTGATGATCCCCGAGCGTTTATTGCCGGTATTGCATACCTCATCATTTGATGCCTGGAAGACCTTGCCGATTCGGGATGATTCCGATCGTGAGTGGGAGCAATTGGTCGCAGAAGGTTACCAGAGCCAGGCCGAACTTCTATCAGTGCCATGCGAAGCGGTATTGCAACGGGCGGTAGAAGAAGGTGTGCCCCTCATCATGGAAGGTGTGCATGTTCACCCAGAACTTCTTGCCAGGGTGCCCGATGATTCGGAAGTCATCAGTGTGTACGTGATGCTGGCCGTACTCAAGTCAAAAAAGATCAAGGCGCGGTTGAAAGGCAGGGGTATAGATGCGCCACGCAGGCAACCCTCAAGATACTTGAATAACCTGGAATCCATCTGGAGTCTGCAATCATTCCTGCTGTCAGAGGCCGACCGCTGCAATGTTCCGATCGTCACCTCCGAAGATAAGGAAAAGGCTGTTTTACAGATTACCCGCCAGGTTAATGTGGAACTTGGAAAACATTTCAAGGGTTCAGTGGGAGAAGTATTTGGTCCTGTCACCCGGTATTGGGAAACGCTGTCCGGCAAAAGGCCATGGCATGAACTGGTTGACTTTCTCCGGGGTGAATCAGTATTTAAAGACCATGTTGCCAGACCGGCCAGGGATAAGGAACCAGGTGGAAAGGCCGTTTTGCTGATAATTGATGGCCTCGGTGATCTGCCCATCCCTGAACTGGATGGAAAAACACCACTGGAGGCGGCCGATACACCGGTGCTTGACCAACTTGCCGGCTCGGGCTGGTATGGACTGGTTGACCCGATACTTCCCGGCGAAATCCCGAATACCGATTCAGGTACAGGCATGATTATGGGTCTTTTGCCGGAGCAGGCTGACCGCTTGAAGCGTGGTCCGGTCGAAGCTGCCGGCGCTGGGCAGACACTGGCGCCCGGAGAAGTCGCTGTTCGAGCCAATTTTGCCACGATTGAACACCGGGAAGGGAAGTTTCTCATAACCGATCGCAGAGCGGGCAGGATCACAAAAGGCACACATGAGTTGGCCGAAGCGCTGACAGATGTTGATCTTGGCGATGGGATCACAGGGCGGTTTTTACCCACGGATCAGCATCGCGGTGTGATCATTCTCTCTGGACAAGGGTTGCATGACGCCATCAGCGATACAGATCCCGGTGATCTGAACATGCCCGCCGCTTTGAAAATCTGCCAGCCATTGGAGCCGGAAGCTGAATTAACCGCAGTTAAAGTGAATCGCTTTATTATCGAAGCTCACCAGCTTCTCGCGGATCATCCGGTCAATGCAAACAGGGTCCGGGATGGAAAATTGCCCGCCAGCGGGTTGATTACCCGAGGTGCAGGTTCACGCTTCGAACTGGATAATACGCTGATCAAACAGGGGCTCAAGGTGGCCCTGGTGTCGGGTTGTAACACGGTTCTGGGACTGGGTAGCATTTTCGGGTTTGACGTGATTACAGATGAGCGGTTTACAGCTGATATCGACACCGACCTGGATGCCAAGATCTGGGCAGTGAGAAAAGCCTTGAACAAAAATGATCTGGTCTTTGTGCATGTCAAGGCGCCCGATATATATTCCCATGACCGCCAGCCTCTGGCAAAACGGGACTTTTTGCAGCGCATCGACCAGTCTTTGAAACCCTTGCTTGAGCGGGGGCGACCATCGCAGTCGCTGCAGACCATACGACAGACAGTAATACGGGTTCACACAGTGCCGACCCCGTTCCTGCCTTGATTTATCATCCGGGTGCCGGCGGTCGCGCAGATCCGGTCAAGTTTGGGGAGACCTCATGTAGCGAGGGCAACATGGGGCGCCAGCTCAGCAAGGAATTTTTGTCCCAAGTAGTCAGCGCGATGAGATCGGCCGCCGCGTAGATACCATTCACATGGTTTTCTTGGATAAATAATGACCCTGATCAACCGCAGTTATACAAATATATGGCATTCTTACCAACTGTCATAAAACTGTCATATTTGATCTATAGTCTTGGAATGTTTTTTGTCATAAAAAAAGTGGAGATATCTAATGTTTAAGCGCAATGTTATGCCGGCCATGATCGTGGTGGCGGTTTCAGCAGTTCTTACTGCCTGTGGTGGCGGACAGGATCGCCAGGTAATTCAAAACAAGGGTTCTGATACCCTCGTCAATGTTGCCCAGGCATGGGCGGAAGCCTACCAGACGGTTGACCCGGCTACGGTCGTAGCGGTGAGCGGTGGTGGTTCCGGAACAGGCATCGCAGCCCTGATCAACGGTACGGTTGACATTGCAAACGCCAGCCGTGCGATGAAGGACAAGGAAATTAAACTCGCCAGGGACAGCGGTCACGATCCGGTTCAGCATATTGTTGGCTATGACGCATTGGCGGTCTATCTGCACGCGGATAACCCTGTCACCGACCTGAGTATTGAGCAGCTTGCCGAGATTTATGGTGATGGTGGCGGTTACACGAAGTGGACGGACCTTGGTGTTGAAGTACCCGGTTGTAAAGACCAGACCATCGTTGTGGTCAGCCGGCAGAATAATTCCGGAACCTATGCGTATTTCCGCGAAACAGTACTTGGAAAAGGGGATTTCCGTCTCGGGACCCGTGATATGCATGGCTCCAAGGATGTGGTGGACCTCGTAGAAAATACACCTTGCGCGATTGGATACAGTGGTCTTGCTTATGCTACCGACCATGTCAAGATGGCCTGTATTTCACAAAGTACAGGTGGCGAGTGCACCAGTCCTTCGGTTGAAACTGCCAGTGATGGCAGTTATCCGATTGCCCGTCCGTTGTTCATGTACACCAACGGTGAGCCAACCGGTTATGTTGGCGCGTACCTGAACTGGATCAAGAGTGAAGCCGGACAGTGCATCATTCTTGAAAAGGGTTATGCATCAGTATCTGAAGTCAACTGCGGCTGATCAAATTTAATGTTTCCACGTGCCACACCATTCCGGCTTGTGCCGGAACGGTGTGGCGGTGATAATTACTCATTGAATGCCGTTGTTGTCCGGCAAACCAGGAATCACACATGAGTCACTTTGAAGAGCGCATGGAGGCTGACCTTCAGATTATCAGGGGCCGGCTTTGGAAGATTGGTGAAGATGTCGATGCTGCATTGCACAGCGCAAAAAAAGTAATGATATTGCGGGATAGCGAGCTGGCATACCAAACGGTGCTGGGTGACTACCCGATAAATCGGGCATCCCGGGAATGCGACCGGCTTTGCCATACTTTTATCGCCCGCCACCTGCCGGGTGCCGGGCCATTGCGTGAAATGGCAGCAACCGCGGGGTCAACGTGGCACTGGAACGCATCGGTGATTACGCCGTTACCATCAGCCGTGAGGCGTTGCAGTTAACTTCTCCGATTTCTGCTCAACTGACGAATGACGTCGATGCAATGTTCGATGAGTCAATCTCCATACTCTCCGATGCCCGAAAGTCATTTCGTGATGGCAATGCGGATATGGCGATCGCCCTGATGAAAGTGGCGAAACGCGTGCAAAACCGTATGGATGGCGTTTACGAGACACTGTTTGCCGAAGATGACCACATGGACGGCGCGACCATGATGGCGATTTTTGTTGTGTTTAATCTGCTCAAGCGAATCGTCGACCAGGCAAAAAACATATGTGACCAGACCGTTTATGCCGTAAAGGGCATTGCCAAAATCCCGAAGACCTACCGCATTTTGTTCCTCGATCAACCGGGCTCAGGCATGGCGCAGCTGGCCACGGCCATCGGGCGTAAGAATTTTCCCGAAAGCGGGTTTTTTGTGCCCGCCACCCCCGGTGTAGCTGAACCGGTATCCACGGACTTACAGGGGTTCCTGGTTGAAAGAGGCCTGCCGGATGAGAACCTGGTCACCGAGCAACTTGAGGTTTCGGAACATGACCTGGATGATTTCACTATCATCGTGAGTCTCAATGGTAAATATTCCGACTATATTCCCAAGGTGCCATTTCATACGTCGGCTCTTAACTGGGTGCTGCCGGAAGGGCATGACCTCAAGCAGAATTACCGGGTACTGCGAGAAGAGCTTCAACAGCTGATGTCCTGCATGGCAGGTGATGCCGCCGGTTGACCCTCCCGGACGAATCAATTCACGGTGAAAAATAACCCATGAACAAACAAAACCCGGTTACGGTTAAGTCCGTCAATCTTGATCGCCTGAATAGCGACTGGTATATCGACAAGGTCGTTCAGACCCTGGTCTTCATCGGTGGTATCTCGGCCATCATTTTTATCATCGGGATATTCGTTTTCATCACCAAGGAGGGTATGGGTTTCCTGGTGGGTGACTTCAGCTTCAAGGAGTTCTTCTTTTCACCAAACTGGCGACCGACATCCGAGAGCAAGGCCACCTACGGTATCCTGGCCCTGATTGCCGGTACTGCCAGCGTGACAGGCCTGGCGATGCTCGTGGCAATTCCATTTTCCCTCGGCACAGCAATTTTTATCGCCGAGTTTGCAACCGGCAAAACACGTGAGTTCCTGAAGATCACGGTCGAATTACTGGCTGCGATTCCTTCGGTGGTCTGGGGTTTCATCGGTCTTGCGATCATGAACCCGCTGATCATCGATATCTTCGATGTCCCGGTGGGTTTGAACGTATTGAATGCCGGTATCATCCTCGGTCTGATGGCGGCGCCGATCATGACGTCAATTGCAGAAGATGCATTAAAAGCGGTTCCGGATCGTTACCGTGAGGCGGCTGAAGCACTGGGCGCAACCCGCTGGCAGGTCATTTACAAGGTCGTGCTGCCGGCGGCAAAAAATGGTTTGCTGGGTGCGGTGTTGCTGGGCGTTGGCCGGGGGTTCGGCGAAACCATGGCGGTTTTGATGGCCACGGGTCATTCGATCAATATTCCGGGCAGCGTGTTTGACTCGGTGCGGGCGCTTACCGCGACCATTGCCGCCGAATTGGGTGAAACCGCCGTCGGTTCACCTCACTACAAGGCACTTTTTACCATTGGTATCGCACTATTCGTGATTACGTTCATCATTAACCTGATCGCAGACCTGGTTGTCCGTGGTGTGAAGAAGGGATAATAGGACAGCAAAACATGTTTGAAGCAACCCCGATCAACCGCAAAAACCTCGGGTGGCAAAAAGTGTTCCGCATTTTGCTTGGTGGAATGACCGCGATCTTGATTTTGCCGGTGGCATTGATTCTTGGCACGCTGATATTCAAGGGCGCACCGGTCATCTCTTTTGATTTCCTGTTTACCAGTCCGACCAACGGTATGACCCAGGGCGGTATTTTCCCGGCTTTGCTCGGTACCATTTTGCTGGTGCTGGTTGCCCTGGTGGCTTCGGTACCGCTGGGTGTTGCCGCGGCGATTTACCTGAGCGAATATGCCCCGGAAAACTGGTTTACACGGGCCATTAACCTCGCCATCATCAATCTGGCGGGTGTGCCATCCATCGTTCATGCGCTGTTCGGTCTGGGTGCCTTTGTGCTCTTTTTCCGGTTTGGCACCAGTATCCTGGCAGCCAGCCTGACACTGGCGGTTATGACGCTGCCGGTGGTTATCGTTGCCACACGCGAGTCGTTACAGGCCGTTCCGATGGCCTTCCGCGAGGCCTGCTGGAATATGGGTGCGACACGCTGGCAAACCATCCGGCGTATCGTTCTACCCAATGCCATAACCGGTATTTTGACCGGTGTTATCCTGGAGGTTTCGCGGACTTCAGGTGAAACTGCACCTATCATGTTTACCGGTGCCGTGTTTTTCCTGCCGTTTCTGCCCCAGGGTGTATTCGATCAGACCATGGCGCTCTCGCTGCACCTGTTTGTTGTTTCGACACAGGTTCCTGAAATGCCCGAAGCCGTGCCATACGGTGTCGCCCTCGTGCTGATTGCCATGGTGCTGTTGATGAACAGTGCTTCGATTGCGTTACGTATGTATCTTCGGGGCAAAAAGAAATGGTAGACAGTACCGCTGTGAACGGGGAAGAGTCCTTGGACAATAATGTGAATGCATCGCCTCCGGTAAAGCTCGGTGTTGAGAACCTGTCTATCCATTATGACACCGTACCGGCGTTGGAAAACGTATCACTTGATATCAGGGAAAACGAAATTTTTGGGGTCATCGGGCCCGCCAATGCTGGCAAGACATCGTTTCTGAAAGCGATTAACCGAATGGATATGTTCAACCCCGACATGAGAATTGACGGGCGGATCACATTTGACGGGATGGATATCAGCAAGGTGCGTAATGTTTACGGCTTGCGCAGCCGTATTGGCGTGGTATTTCCACTGCCGGTCGGTCTGCCGCTTTCAGTTTACGATAATGTTGCCCTGGCGCCACGCTTGGCAGGTTTGAAGGACAAGGCGGAACTCAACGTAATCGTTGAACGTTGCCTGACACGGGCGGCGCTCTGGGACGAGGTCAAGGATCGGCTCGACTCGTTAGGCAGTTTGTTGTCCGGTGGTCAGCAGCAGCGATTGACCATTGCACGCGCCTTGTCGCAGGACCCCGAGCTTCTGATGCTCGATGAGTTTTCCATCGCGGTAGATCCCGTCACCACGATGCGTATCGAGGATGTGTTAAAAGAGCTGAAAAGCGAGATTACGATTATCCTGGTGACAAACCTTGTCCAGCAGGCGAGGCGCCTGGCAGATCGCACGGCATTTTTCCTGGAAGGGAAGTGCCTGGAAGTTGGAGTGACCGAAGACCTGTTTACCGGTGAAGTCGCCGATCAGCGCACCCGTGATTATGTTGAAGGGAGGTTTGGTTAATGACAGACCAGCAAAACAACGACGTCACTGACACCAGCCTTGCCATCAGTACAAAAAAACTGAACCTTTGGTACGGAACATTTCAGGCATTGTTCGATATTGACCTGGACATCAAACAGGGGCTCATTACGTCGATGATTGGCCCTTCCGGCTGTGGCAAGAGTACGTTCCTGCGCACGGTTAACCGGATTAACGAGCGCATGGATTACGTCAGGATCAGCGGTGAAGTTGACGTGATGGGAGAAAACATCTTCGGCTCTGATGTCGAGATGTTACAGGTAAGGAAACAGGTGGGCATGGTGTTCCAACGGCCGAACCCGCTACCTATATCCATTCGCAAGAACATTCTATTTGGCCATACCATTCATACCGAGGGTAAAACCGATAAATCCAAACAGGATGAGATCGTCGAAAGCGCCCTGAAGCAGGTGCTGCTGTGGGACAAGGTCAAGGATAAACTCGACCAAAAAGCGACTACCCTGTCATTGGAAGAGCAGCAGAAGTTGTGTATTGCAAGGTTGTTACCGGTCAAACCCAGCGTTTTGCTAATGGACGAACCCTGTTCGGCGCTCGATCCGAAGGGTACCGAGGCCGTGGAGGAACTGCTGTGGGACCTGCGTGGCAAGTACACTATCCTGATCGTTACCCACAATATGGCCCAGGCCCGTCGTGCCAGCGAAGAATGCATTTTCATGCTTATGGGCAAGGTGATTGAACATACCGAAACGGGCGAAATGTTCCTGACACCCAAGCACAAGGAAACCACTGATTACATCGAAGGGCGCTACGGATAAGACGCTTCGGGCAAGACGCGAAGCCCTTGTAACAAAACTGTCACAATTCGCGCTTAAGATGCAGCCATGAATACTCCGCACAGAGCCGGACCGGCCAAAATTACCGCGCGCCCGGACAGTTTTCACGTTTGGCGCAGCCGTAAAGACCTGCTGGCCAGTAAAATTATTGCCCTGGGTGGCCTTGTGGTCATTGCTGCTGTGTTGTTGATTTTATTCTACCTGTTGTATGTCGTAAGCCCCCTGTTTCTACCGGCCAAAATGTCACGTGCTAACCTTGAAGGGGACGCCGCCTGGCTCAACAACGATACTGCCTTCCTGGCACTTGAAGAACAACAGCAGGTGGCATTCCGTATCGCAGGAAGCGGCAAGGTTGAATTCTTTAGCCTGGATGATATGCAACTGGTTGAATCTGCAGACGTCTGGGCCGGTGGCCAGGCTGTCGCCCATGTTGCTGATGATCAGGACCATAGCGGACTTGTCGCGGTGGCGTTTGAAGACGGCAGGGTCGGTTTGTTACAGAAATATTACAGTACCGATTTCTCTGCCGGTATCGAATTGAGAAAGATCGTACCGAAACTCGATTTCCCCTACGGCTCCGACCTTCGTGACCTGATGCCAAATGGTGGTATCACCGGTCTCGCGATGTCAGATGACGAATCGGAGTTGATGCTGGCCGCTTCTGGAAGTGGCGGGCGGATCCGGCTTGAAAGAAGTACAAAAGAGGAAAACTTTCTCAGTGGCGAGGTTACCCTCGATACCACCGTCAAGGCGCTCGATGTAAATTTTGAAGTGACGGCAATCAATATAAGCGGTGATCACCGCTGGCTGTACCTGGGCGATGAAAATGGCCAGATTCATTTCATCAACACCGCAACCATGCAGGAGGGCCAGGTTGCACAGGTTGCTGACCAGGCCATCACCAGCATGACCATGCTGCTGGGTGGTATTTCGGTGCTTGCAGGTGATGCTGGTGGAACCGTTACACAGTTGTTCCCGGTCAGGGATAGCGATAATGAATACAGCCTGGAGATCATCCGGCGGTTTGAAGGCAACCAGTCTGCAATTACCCAAATTATTCCAGAAGAACGCCGAAAAGGCTTCATGACACTGGATGCCGAAAGCACGCTGTCTATTTTTCATAGTACGGCCGGGGAACTGATCCTGAGGGAGAAACTGGACGGTCAGCCACAGGCCCTCGCGCTGGCGCCACGTGCATCCGGGTTGCTGGTGCTCTATGACGATAACCGTGCGGAGTTCATGGATATTGATAATGAACACCCGGAGGTCTCGTTCGCATCACTGTGGTCAAAGGTCTGGTATGAGAATTACGCCGAGCCTGAATATGTCTGGCAATCATCTTCGTCAAGTAATGATTTCGAGCCGAAGTTCAGCCTGTCTCCGCTCGCTTTCGGTACGCTGAAGGCGGCACTGTATGCCATGTTATTCGCCCTGCCGCTGGCCTTGCTTGGTGCCGCCTATACTGCCTACTTCATGTCATCCTCCCTGCGCAGGCTGGTCAAGCCGACCATCGAGATCATGGCGGCTTTGCCCACCGTTATCCTCGGTTTCCTGGCGGGTCTCTGGTTTGCACCGTTCCTGGAGGAAAACCTGGCAGGTGTGTTTGCCATGTTGATTGTCATGCCGGCAGGTTTGCTGATTTTCGCCTGGTTCTGGACCAGGGCATCGTGGAGATTGAAGAATTACGTAAAAGAAGGCTGGGAGCCGGTGCTGTTGTTACCGGTGCTGGTGGTTCTGGCATTTGTATCAATTGAGTTTGTCGGCCCGTTCCAGGACCTGTTTTTCGACGGGGACCTGCGCAATTGGCTGAGTCGTGAAGCCGGTATTTCCTACGACCAGAGAAACGCGATGGTGGTCGGTTGCGCGATGGGTTTTGCCGTTATCCCGACGATATTTTCAATTGCCGAAGATGCCATCTACGGCGTGCCTACGACCCTGTCGGATGGTTCGCTGGCCCTGGGTGCGACCCCGTGGCAGACCATGGTCAGGGTGACACTGCCTACCGCCAGTCCGGGTATCTTCTCGGCGATCATGATTGGTCTCGGCCGCGCAGTGGGTGAAACCATGATCGTTCTGATGGCTACCGGTAATACGCCAATCATGGATTGGAACCTGTTTGAGGGCATGCGCACGCTGGCAGCAAATATCGCGGTAGAGATGCCTGAATCGGCTATGAACAGCTCACACTATCGCATCCTGTTCCTGGCCGCGCTGGTGTTATTCATGTTCACATTCGTAGTCAATACCGGGGCTGAGTTAATACGCCAGCGCCTGCGCGAAAAGTACAGTTCGCTGTGAGGTTGTTTGAATGAAAGCACTGGCAAAATGGATTGCAGATGGTACGCCCTGGATCTGGTTAAACGCAGCGGCGGTCAGCGCCTGCATATTATTGGTTGTGGGTTTACTGGTATTGATCGGCGTCCGGGGCATGGGGCATTTCTGGCCATTGGAGGTGCAGAAGGTCGTTTATCAGCAAGTCGACGGAAGTGAACTTGTCCTTGCCGGGCAGGTAAGGGAATCGGAAAAGGTCACTGCCATGCGTTTGCGTGAATCGGGTCTGGAGGTTGCAGAAGGCACCGAGTTTGTTACCCGTTACCTTTTGAAGACCGGGAATCGCGATATCCTGGGACAGGATTTTCGCTGGATACTGGAACCATCGATCCAGTCGAGAAGCAAGCCACAAAGCATGGTGGTGTTCGAGCGCGAGGAGTGGGGCGTTTTTATCGGCAACCTGGTCGGTGTAAGGGAAAAGGGTCAACTGCTCGCGGACCCGGATGTCTGGGGGAGTTTTCAGGGACCGGCTTGATTATGCCAATGGCCTGAGGGATGAAATCGACGAGCTTGAAAAAAGCCGAATCGGCAGCATCAACTATCGGCTTGAACGTCTTCGGCTGAAGAAACGCGGCCTGGAAATCGAGGGGAACGACGATACGGAAAGCCTGGCTGAAATCGAAGCCGATCGCGTCTTGTTACAAAAGGAATACGAAGTACTTGAGCAGGAACTGGGTGACCTGTATACCCGCTTGCGCAGTGATGCCGTCGTCGTCAACACGGTTGACGGGCAGGAACTCGAGTTACCGATGTCAACTATCGTTGACGCCTACCAGCCAAACCAGATGAACCTGGGTGGAAAAATCGGGCATTTTTTCCATAATGTCTGGAAATTCATTGCTGAAGACCCGCGTGAGGCCAATACCGAGGGTGGCATTTTTCCGGCCATATTCGGTACCGTGTTGATGGTGTTGCTGATGAGCGTGTTCGTCACGCCGCTTGGGGTCGTGGCGGCAGTCTACTTGAAAGAATACGCACGCCAGGGTCTGTTTACCCGTTTTATTCGTGTCGCGGTCAATAACCTGGCCGGTGTACCCTCAATTGTATACGGCGTGTTTGGGCTGGGCTTCTTTGTCTATACACTGGGCGGCAGTATCGACCGACTGTTCTACCCGGAAGCCTTACCGGCACCAACATTTGGTACAGGCGGTCTGTTCTGGGCATCGCTGACCCTGGCATTACTGACTTTGCCTGTGGTCATCGTTTCGACCGAGGAGGGGCTTTCAAGAATCCCCCGTAGCATCCGCGAGGGTAGCCTGGCGCTTGGCGCAACCAAATGGGAAACCCTGTGGCGCACGGTATTGCCAATGGCCTCTCCAGGCATCATGACCGGCCTGATCCTCGCCGTGGCGAGGGCAGCGGGTGAAGTTGCACCGCTGATGCTCGTGGGCGTAGTCAAGCTGGCGCCGGCATTGCCATTGGACGGTAACGCACCGTTTCTACACCTGGACAGGAAATTCATGCACCTGGGTTTTCATATTTATGACGTCGGCTTTCAGAGCCCGAATGTTGAGGCCGCAAGACCACTGGTTTACGCAACCGCCTTGTTACTGGTCGTCGTCATCGTTCTTTTGAACCTGGTAGCCATCCAGGTGCGCAACAATTTAAGTGAAAGATATCGTGGACTGGAATCATGACAGAGCAACAAAAACCACAAACTGAGCCGCTGCAAAGCAACCATTCTCCGCACAAAACGGTGGTGACTGTCACCGACCTGAATTTATATTACGGTGAGGCCCAGGCTTTGAAGGAAATCAACCTGGTGATCCCGGAAAAACAGGTAACTGCCTTTATCGGCCCCAGCGGTTGTGGTAAATCTACCCTGCTGCGCTGTTTTAACAGGCTCAACGATCTGATCGATATTTGCCGTATCGAGGGTGAGATACTGCTGAATGGCAAGGACATCCACGCCGAAAATGTCGAGGTGCCTGAACTGCGCAGGGAGGTTGGAATTGTTTTTCAGAAACCCAATCCGTTCCCCAAGTCCATCTATGAAAACGTGGCATACGGCCTGCGTATTCAGGGTATTAATAAACGCCGAGAGCTCGATGAAACCGTTGAATGGGCCTTGAAGGGCGCCGCACTTTGGGAAGAGGTTAAAGACCGCTTGAATGATTCTGCTTTTGGCCTTTCCGGCGGCCAGCAACAACGTCTGGTCATTGCCCGTGCAATCGCGGTGCAGCCAAAATGTATACTATTGGATGAACCCTGTTCAGCGCTCGATCCGATATCTACCCTGAAGGTTGAAGAGCTGATCGCAGAGCTCAAAGAACAATATACGATTATCATGGTGACACATAATATGCAGCAGGCGGCCCGTGTATCCGACTATACTGCTTTCATGTATATGGGTGAGCTGATCGAATTCGGTGAGACAGACCAGATATTTACCAAGCCGCGTCTGAAAAAGACGGAAGACTATATCACCGGCCGTTACGGCTGATGAGATTGAGGACAAATAGATGAGTGATTTGCATCTCGGCCAGCATATTTCCCGCCGATTCAACGAGGAACTCGAGGAAGTTCGTACAAAAGTACTTCATATGGGCGGGATTGTTGAGTCGCAGCTCGCCAATGCACTCAGGGTCATGGTGAATGACGAGTCCGAACTTGCAAAAGAAGTAATCAAGGCCGACCACACCGTGAACTCACTTGAGGTTGACATCGATGAGGAGTGCACCCGGATCGTTGCATTGCGTCAACCCGCTGCCACGGATTTGCGTCTCATCATGACGGTCACCAAGACAATCAATGACCTGGAGCGTATGGGTGACGAATCCAAGCGTATTGCCAGGATGTCGAGGAAGGATATGGATGGCGCACTCGATGATCATGTGCGCGCTGACTTGGAATACATGGGTGAGATTGTTCGTCATATGCTGCGCCAGGTGCTCGATGCTTTCGCCCGTACCGATGTTGATACCGCGATTCTGGTGGTCAAAGCCGATAAAAAAGTTGATAAGAAGTACAAGAAAGTTATGAAGGAACTTATCAAACAGATGTCGGCGGACCCGGAAATCATCCCCTCAGTCATGAAAATTATCTGGGCGGTTCGTGCGCTGGAGCGTCTTGCTGACCGTTGTCAGAATATTGCTGAGCACGTCATTTACATGGTGCTTGGCATGGATGTCCGCCACATCAAGCTGGATGACGTATTGGCTGAAATTGAAGCCCAGTTAGAGGAATAGGGTAGTCAAAAACGGCTCCACCTCGTCATTTCAGACCTTTTCACATATTTCAGGGCGAATCTGCTTAGTTACTTAAAGCTTCATCCCATCATATTCGTAATGATATGCGAATAAGTGGTGTATTATCTATTTATTCGCAATATGTTACGAAATATATTAATATATTAATAAGTCGTAATAAATAACGATAAAAGAATATTTTTGGTTTAAATATCGTAATATATAACGAATATGAAAATTGAAAAAAACTTAACAGATGAAGCCATTCTCACGGAAGTCGGTGAACGTATTACCCGGCGCAGGCTGGAGCGTCAGTTGACACAGGCTGCCCTGGCAAGACAAGCGGGTATTGCAAAGAGAACCCTTGAGCGTGTAGAGGCCGGGGAAACCGCACAGATGAATACGGTTATCCGGATTTTCCGGGTGTTGGATCTCTTACCCAACCTGGATCAAATGCTACCGACCTCAAAACCCGGCCCTCTCGAGGTGATGAGGCGAAAGGGAAAAGTGCGAAAACGGGCTTCATCTCAACAGCCCAGGCCAGCGAAAGACAAACCGTGGACCTGGGGTGATGACTGATGAGTACCGAGGCATGGGTTAGTCTTTGGGGGCGCAAAATAGGGGCGGTTGCGCTGGGTGAGGGTGAACACGTAGCGTCTTTTCAGTACGAACCGGCATTTGCGGGCAGCGGTATCGAGGTGTCACCACTGAGAATGCCGCTTTCAAATCGTGTCTATTCATTCCCCGAAATGCCCTACAAAACCTTTTATGGCCTGCCGGGGTTACTCGCCGACTCATTGCCGGACCGTTTTGGCAATGCACTCATCGATACCTGGCTGGCTACGCAAGGGCGTTCACCCGATTCCTTTAACGCCATCGAGCGTCTGTGTTATGTCGGTCGGCGGGGTATGGGTGCGCTGGAGTTTTCTCCCGTTACAGGGCCGAGGGCGCGCAAGGCAAAGAATATTCAGATCGATCAACTGGTAGAACTGGCCTCTGAAATTCTTAGCCAACGCAACAAGCTCAGTGTTTCATTCTCAGAGAAGAAAAAGCAAAGCGCACTGGCTGATATATTGCATATCGGTACGTCAGCAGGTGGTGCCCGGGCCAAGGCGATAATCGCCTGGAATTCGACAAGCAATGAGGTTCGCTCAGGCCAGGTCAATGCCGGTGACGGCTTTGAATACTGGCTACTCAAATTCGATGGTGTTGCGGGTAATCGTGATAAGGAACTGGAAGACCCGAAAGGCTACGGGGCCATCGAGTATGCCTGTTATCTGATGGCCAGGGATTGTGGAATTGAGATGAGTGAATGTCGTTTGTTTGAAGAGAACGGCCGACGGCATTTCATGACCCGTCGCTTTGACCGTACCAATAGCGGCCGTAAAATTCACATGCAGTCACTGGGTGCACTCGCCCATTATGATTTCAATCTCGCGGGGGCTTACAGCTATGAGCAGGCCCTGGCAACCATCCGCCAACTGGGCTTGCCCAGACATGCCATCGAGCAGCAATTTCGACGCATGGTATTCAATATTGTCATACGAAATCAGGATGATCATGTAAAGAACATCGCTTTTTTGATGGACAGGACGGGTCAGTGGTCCCTGTCACCTGCATTTGACCTTACCTACAGCTTCAATCCATCCGGTGCATGGACAGCCACCCACCAAATGACGATGAATGGTAAGCGTGAGAATTTTGAGTTGGTGGATTTCAAACATTGCGCCAGCGTGGCATTGATGAAACGGGGGCAGGAGATACGGATTATCGAAGAGGTTCTGGCTGTTGTTTCAAACTGGCGTAACTATGCCAATCTCGCTGGTGTTGAGGGGCAAACGAGCGAGAAGGTTTTTCGGGCTTTTCGATTGCAAGGCTTTAAGTAGATTGCTCACAATAAAAGATTGCTCGCAATGAAACAGGCCCGCATGATCATACGGGCCTGTTACTGCACATGATACCCACCGTTTAAAATGGTTGATCGGGTTTAAGTTTCAGGTTTCTTCTTGCGCTCCCCTGCGTCTTTCTCCGCGTTTTTCAGAACGTCTTGCCTTGCGTTCCACAGCCATGGCTTCCAGCTGCAGTCGTTGCTCATCCGTTAGCTGACTATACACCTGTGACATGGCCCGGCTGGCCAGAATCAATCGTTCAGCTGCCAGGGCGCCTTCTTTTTCGGCCACCGCAACGACTGCCTGTTCATCATAGCTCTCGGATTTTATCAGCTCCTTTAATTGTTCATGACCCGCTTTCATCTCTTTGGCTAACACGCGTTGTTCTGCTTTAAGTGCGTGCATGATGTCCTTGAAACTTGCCTTCTGATCATCGCTCAGATCAAGGTGCCTGATGGCTCGCATCATATTTGTGACACCCGGCATGGGCTGGTTGCCTCTTTGATGATGTCGCTCCTTCTTTACAGAGCCTGTGTCATCGGCCATGGGGTCCTGTGCCAGCAGCGTGCCTGACATAACCATCAGTGTGGACGCCGCGATTGTCAGACTTAGTAGTTTTGTGAAGTTTTTCATGAGTATCTCCTGTCGTTGGTTTGTATAAATGCTTGCAGTATATGAGACACCTTTTCTCTGTCTGCTTGGGTTAGGATTGTGTAAAGAAAGGTAAAGTCGCACCATGGCTGGCAAGGTTGGGTAGAATCGCTATTGAGAAACACCCGGTGACTACATGACACAAACCATACTCATAGCGGATGACGATACGGAGCTGTGTGAACTGCTGCGTGAGTACCTTGGCCAGGAAGGCTTCGAGGTGCGGCTTGCTTTTGATGGTGAACAGGCCCTGGCTGAATCCCGTCGCCCGGGTCTCGACGCCATGGTGCTGGATATCATGATGCCACGTATGAATGGTATTGATGTGTTACGTAACCTGCGTAAGGAGTCTGAGCTGCCGGTCATTATGTTAACAGCACGTGGTGACGATCTGGACCGTATTATCGGTCTTGAATTGGGTGCGGATGATTACCTCGCGAAACCGGCCAATCCGCGCGAGTTACTGGCGCGTCTCCGGGCGATACTGCGACGCTCTCAAAGCCACTCAACTGTCACAACACTTGAGGTAGAAGACCTTGTGTTGAATCAGACCGGGCGCGAGTTACGACTGGATGGTGAACTCAAAGAGCTGACCAGCACTGAGTTCAGTATTTTGCAGTTACTTTTGCAGCGCAGTGGTGAAGTGGTTGAAAAGAAAGACCTGTATCTTGCAGCGCTGGGTCGCGAGCCTGTGGCCTATGATCGCAGTATTGATATGCATGTCAGCAATTTGCGACGAAAGCTGGGACCGGCAAAAGATGGTAGTGAGCGTATAGAAACGATACGCGGCTTTGGCTACCAGTACCGTTGCCGGGCAGACTAAATCATGCCGCGTCTGTTTTGGAAAATATTCTTCGCGCTTTGGCTGAGCATTATGGCTTTTGCTGTCGTTGTCAGCTGGATCAACCAGGTCATCATCGTTCAAAATACGGTCGAAGAACCTGCTGTGGCGTTTAAAAATAACCTGCAGCGCTTCACCGCCAGGCTGGCGAGGGATTTACAGGAAGGCGGGGAGCGCAAGGTCAAACGGACACTCATGGGCATGCCGGCCGGTATGCACCGGCATGTTTTCGTTCTCAACGCCCAGGGCAAAGAGTTACTGGGGCGTGACCGGATGCTGGCCAAGCAAAAGCAGACCCATACAAAGATAGCCACCACCGAGGTAACAGATGGGAGAGGGCAGGTTTACACACTGGTCAATACAGGCCGGCGCCCACCCCGTACCTTGCTTGCGCCAGGGCCTGCCGGTGTTGGATTGCGTCTCGGGGTCGCGGCCCTGATCAGTGCCCTGGTCAGCTTATTGCTGGCACGCTATCTGGCAGCACCACTGGGGCATTTGAGTCGTGCCAGCAGGCAGTTGGCTACCGGTGACCTCAGTGTGAGAGTGGGCGTACCACTGGACCGGCGTCATGATGAATTTGGACAACTTGCGCGGGACATGGATGAGATGGCAGCCCGGCTTCAGCGTTTACAGCAGGCCAACCAGCGCCTGTTACGAGATGTCAGTCACGAGTTGCGCTCACCCCTGGCGCGTCTGCGCGTGGCCCTTGAAATCGCCCGTAACAAGGATCGCAGCCTTGTGGCTGATGAACTGGACCGTATCGAGTTAGAAAGCGAGCGTCTGGAGAAACTGATTGGTGAAGTATTAAGCTTGCTGCGTGAGTCTTCCGAAACACAGGAGATGAAGCTGTCCCGGTTTGATCTCGCCGACATGTTGCATGACCTGGTGGAAACGGTGAACTACGAAATCAGTCATGGTTGTGAACCCATTGCGCTGCGGGCACAGGCCCCTTTGTTACTCGAAGCCGACCGCGAGTTGCTCTGGCGGGTTTTTGAAAACCTGTTGCGCAATGCCCTGATCCATTCCGGTGACACTGGTGGTATCCAGGTCATCGCCAGGGAGCTTGACGGAAAGCAACTTGAGGTGTGCGTGCTTGATTCGGGGGCTGGTATTGAAGAGGCCAAACTCAACAGGATTTTCGAGCCTTTTTTCCGGGTTGATGAGGCACGAAACCGGGATTCAGGTGGTCATGGTCTGGGTCTGGCCATTGCAGCTTCTGCCGTTCGTCGTCACGATGGCAGGATTACGGCCTCCAACCGGCAGGAGGGTGGTCTCGAGGTGTGTGTGGTGATACCGCGACAGCAGGCCTCAGGCGCGTGAAAAAGGAAAAGCGGTAACCTCGT
Source organism: uncultured Gammaproteobacteria bacterium (assembly GCA_963759155.1). Lineage (GTDB taxonomy): Bacteria > Pseudomonadota > Gammaproteobacteria > Xanthomonadales > SZUA-36 > SZUA-36. The sequence goes on from CAVWXX010000004.1 coordinate 256,540, forward strand.
CGATTGATTCCGCGCCAACAATAGCCATCAACAAACGGTCAACACCCAGCGCAACACCTGCACATTCAGGCATTCCGCTTTCAAGCGCTTCGAGCAGATGATGATCAACTTCACAGCTTGCCTGGCCGCGATTTTCACGTTGAGCGTTCTCAGCTTCAAAACGCCGTCGTTGTTCCTGTCCGTCGGTTAACTCCTGGTAGCCGTTAGCAAGCTCAGTGCGCCCAAGGTACAGCTCAAACCTTTCCGCAATTGGCGGGTCACCAGGACGAACCCTCGATAACGCAGCCTGATCAGCGGGAAAGTCATAAACAAATGTCAGTTGATTTTCCGGCAGCCCCGCCTGGATCACGACGCTGATCAACAGGTCCAGCCACTGCCTGCGATCCAGTTCGATATCGTCAATTCCGCATTCCTTTGCCTTGGCACAAAGTTCCTGTTCACTGGCCGTGAATGGATCCAGGTCCACGGAACGCAAAAACAGCTGTTGATAACTGAGTTTTTGTTGGGGCCAGTGATCAAACTTTCCGCGTCCACAATGCCGGACAAGGGCGGCAACCTCATCCATCAGGTCGTGGTAGCTGAAATCGTTCCGGTACCATTCCAGCAGGGTGAATTCAGGGTTATGGGAGCGACCCGATTCACCTGCACGAAAAACACGGCCCACTTCAAAGATATCGCCACTGCCGGCGGCGAGCAGGCGTTTTAGTGGGAACTCCGGAGAGGTTCGTAAGTAGCCGCCATCAACGGTCTTTATCGACTCGATTTCCGGGTCGGGGTTTCCTGCTGATGAAATTAATGGCGTTTCAACTTCCATCACGGCCTGCCCGGAAAAATACTCACGGATGTCACGCAATAAACGCGCACGTGCCCGCAGTTGACCGGTCGCGGCCGCAGGGCGCCAATTCTCAGTCGGGCTCATGGCTAATATAGCTGAGTTCCAGCTGCAGACCAGTCATGGCCAGTGCCTTGGTTTCATATTTCAGATCGGCGATCGTTAACGGATGGTTTTCAACCCAGTCATGGGGTAGCGCAAGAAGCACCCTGTTTTGATCCAGGCTGACCTTGTAGTCGGGAATCGCGGCATCTTCACGTGTTCTGCAAAAAATCCAGGCCAGTCGCATACACAGCAAAGTTACATTCAGGGGCTGGTGTAATCGGCGGGGAAGCCTGCTGGCGTAACCTGAAGGGATATCACGCCGCTGGAGGCCCACCAATGCAGCCAGGAAAAGCTGTTCCTGACGGGAGAAGCCTGCCATGTCGGAAGCTTCGACCAGGTAGGCGGAATGTTGTTGATAACTTTCATGCGATAAGCTCAAGCCAATCTCATGTAAGCCGGTGGCCCATATAAGCATTCTCCGGTATGCTTCACTCACCGCCGTATCAGCGGCGATGCTGTCAAATATATGGAGAGCAGTTCTTTGTACCCGCTCCACCTGGGCCGGATCGACGGCAAAACGGGACATCAAGGCTTTAACTGCCTTATCCCTTGGGTCACGGTGCTCAAGTCTGCCCAACATGTCCTGCAGCACGCCTTCTCGTAAAGCATAAGGCGAGACCAGCATTTCTTTTATCGCCAATGCTTTGAAACAGGCCAGTAAAACGGCCAACCCGCCAATAAATACCGGCTTGCGACGCTCACTTAACCCGGCAATATCGATGTCATCAATGGTTTTGAATGACAATGCTTTCTGTTTCAACTTCTTTAGTGCCTGGGCAGTCACGCCTTTTGCGCACCAGCCATTGGCCTCGCACATGGATGCTGCGGAACGGAACGTGCCTGAGGAACCGATGGCCGTTTGCCAACCGGCATTGCGGTAGACCGTCTGTAACTCCTGTAATTCAGCAGCGACAGCACGTTGGGCCTTTCGCAGTGTTCTCGCATTGATTTTTCCGGTTTTGAAAAACCGGTTTGTCACCGAAACGCAGCCAAATTGCAAACTTTCCATTTTGATGGGGTCTGCGCCTTCACCGATCACCAGTTCCGTACTGCCACCGCCTATGTCCATCACCAGTTTTCTTTGACGTGCGCCGGCAACCCATTGTGATACACCCAGGTAGACCAGGCGAGCCTCCTCGCGACCGGCAATGATATCAATCGGGCACTCCAGTGCATTCTCCGCGGCCAGCAAAAACTCATCGGCATTTTTCAGGCGCCGGAAAGTCTGTGTGCCCACAGCGCGAAGGTTGGCGGCAGGGATACCCCGCAGACGCTGACCGAAACGGGAAAGACAATCCAATGCACGTTGCTGGACTTCGATATCAAGATTGCCTTCTTCATCAAGCCCGCCACCGAGGCGAACCATTTCTCTTATCCGGTCCAGTACACGTAATTCGCCATGTTCACGGCGTGCGACCAGCAAGTGAAAGCTGTTGCTGCCTAAATCAACTGCTGCATAGGTTTCGGACTGAGGGTCGGGTTTCATGCGGTGATTATAGCTTTATGCTCGCCGGGGATTAATGGTTTCTGCTATATCCGCTGCAAGTAAAGGGACTTGCGCAGGACAAAAAAAGCGGGCCTTCTCGGGCCCGCCTTTTTGAATTGTGGTCGGCTTGTTGCCTGGCTGGCAACAGAAAACAACCTTTAATACTTAAAGCTCAGATCCAGTTGTAGTCGCTTAAAGTCAATCGGATCACCTGACTTCAGACCAACATCATTAATGAAGTAGGTCAGGTTGGCATTAAAGTTTTTGTAAAACGCATAGCTGCCCTTGATGATGCTGCCCTTTGAATCGGTACCGCCACCACCAAAATCTGAATCGGTCAGGAGACCGATAACCGAGTCTGCTTCAAGCTTCTGGTAGACATAACCAAACTGCCACTCGCCCTTGTTCTTGGCAGAGCCGTAGTTGAAGCCGAAAGCGTAGGCCGTGTCATTTTCGTCGGCTGCCTGGTTCTGTACGTAGTTACCAAATAACAGTGCCGGATGACCAAACAACTCGAAACCGAGGTCTGCAAAGACTTCGAGATCTTCATAATCATAGAGGTAGGTTTTGGTGATCGGATCAAAGCTGTTACCAAAGAAGTCATCGTCATCACCATAGTATGATCCTGCACCTGCGGTATCAAACACGTGGTAGCCCACGCCTGTTGTCAGCTTGAAATTGTCGCCGATCGGAAATTTGACACCCAGTTGTGTCAGGTAGGCAAATGACTGGCCCGCATTACTGTCACTTTCGATCCAGGTACCCAGCCCATTGGCAAAGAACATACCGTTGTCCCACTTGATACCAGTACCCTCAGGGCGCCAGTCACCATCCCATAGTAGGGCGTTTTTACCGGCTTTATGTATGTAGTTACTGAATTTACCACCGTAAACATTGGTGTCTTTCAGGCCAGACCAGTCAAAGTAGGCAAGGTCAAGTCTCAAATCCTTGGTTGATCCACCGCCGCCCAGAGTCTGGTTGGAAGAAACCGGATCGTCTCCACCGGTGGCCAGGCCTAAACCGACTTCCATGGTTGGTTTCACTTTGGCGATCAGTGCAGCTCTTGCACGGACACGGTTACGGTCGCGGTTTGGTTTGCCTTCGATATCAAAAGATTCATAACGGTAGCGGAAATCGCCTTTCCATTTAAGCTTTTCAGCCCAGCTGGTTTTTGCAGCCCGTTCCTCTACGTCGGCTGCCACCGCATCGGTTTTTTCACTGACAGCGGCAACGGTCGCGGCGGTTTCCTGGCTGTTTTTCGTCAGTTCGGCATTGGCGGCGGTCAATGCCTGTTTTCGGCTTCCAGACGATCAAGCCGTTCACTCAGGGCCATCATTTGCGCCCGCATGGCAGCAAAATCTTCGTCGGTTGCTGCCTGTGATAGCCACGGGTGACAGCAGCAACAGCGTGCATAAAGTGTCGTAATAATTCGATAGTGTAATTTTCTTATAAGTCATGTTGACTGATTCCTCTATTGGTATTATTTGAATAACGACCTTTTGTCATATTCATGTAATAAATCAGCAATAGACTTGTCAGCAACAGAGGCTAGTGCTTAATTTTAAGTCGTGATTCTCTGGCAAACGGATCACTTGTCTGCAGTTGGAAGGGTAGGCAAGTGATCCTTTTTTATTTCATCGGTAATTATTGAATCTTCTTAACTCACGTTCAGCAACCCTGGCAGGTAACGGGATATAACCATCTTTAACGACGACTTCCTGGCCCTCACGGGACAGGACCAGTTTGATGAACTCAGCTGTCAAAGGTGGAAGGGGTTTTCCGGGCGCCTTGTTTACATAGACATACAGAAAGCGCGACAGTGGGTATTTACCCGCGATTGCATTTTCCGGGTTGGCCGATACAAATTCTTGACCGGCTTCCCTGGATAAGGGAACAGCCCGGACTGAAGAAGTCGTGTAACCGATACCCGAGTAGCCAATACCATTAACGGATGCACTGACTGACTGCACGACGGATGCTGACCCCGGTTGTTCATTAACCGAATTTTTGAAGTCGCCTTTACACAGCGCCTTATCCTTGAAATAACCATAGGTGCCTGATACCGAGTTGCGCCCATACAGTTGGATGTCGCGCCCAGCCCATGAACCCGTTAAGCCAAGATCTCCCCAGTCTTCGATATTCTCGGGGCCGCCGCAGGTTCTCGTAGAAGAGAAAATGGCGTCGATCTGGGGAATGGTAAGTCCTTCAATGGGGTTGTCTTTGTGTACAAATACCGCCAGGGCGTCAATGGCGACGGCGATGGGTGTGGGTTTGTATCCAAACTTCTTTTCAAATGATTCCACTTCCTTGTCTTTCATCATACGGCTCATGGGACCAAGGTTTGACGTGTTTTCGGTCAGGGCAGGCGGGGCGGTTGAAGAACCAGCGGCCTGGATCTGAACATTGACATTAGGGTAGGTCCTTTTGAAGGACTCGGCCCACAAAGTCATCAGGTTGGCCAAGGTATCAGAACCCACACTGGACAGGTTGCCGGAGACACCGCTGGTTTTTTCGTACACCGGCAGGTTTTCATCAACCGTCGCCTGGGCTAAAACATTATTTGCGCTAAAAAGCGCAACCGAAATGAGCATTGCAGCAATTCGGGTATTCATAATTTTCCACTCCTGAAGTTATAGAGAATTTGGATTTGGGCCTGAGTCCAACATGTGGAATGTTAAAGAGCTTATGTGACAGCTGTATGACACATGAAAGGTTAATGACAGTGCGGAAGAAATGAGGGGACTGGCGAAGTGGAGGAGCCCGGATAACGCAGGCTTATATTTGTCCTGGATAGTCAGGGTTTCATACAGGGCATTAAACGGTTTTCAGGCTTTTCTTTCAGGTGGGAAAATACAACGAAACTCACTGCCTTTGCCGAGTTCGCTCTGAATTTCCAGTTTTGCGTTGTGACTGTGGAGCACGTGTTTGACGATGGCGAGTCCGAGCCCCGTACCGCCCGTTTTCCGGTTTCGGTCATCACCTACGCGGTAAAAGCGCTCCGTTATGCGCGGGAATATCCCGGTGAGCGATGCCGACACCGGTGTCAATGACGCTAAGGACATAGGTCGTCCATTTTCATGCCAGATCACTTTAATCTTGCCGTTTTCGAGGTGTGTAGTTGATTGCATTGACAACCAGGTTTTGAAATGCGCTTTTAAGATCGGCCGCTACGCCCAGTAAATTCAAGCCGGGTTCAACTTTGAAAATGATCTTATGCTGCCCCTTGCTCAGGTCTTCAGCCTGTTCCGCAATTTGGGCCAGTAAGGCCGGGACATCAACCCGGCTCCATCCAAGCCGTCGTGTTCGCATATCTTCCAGGCGTGACAACTCGAGCAGGTCTTCCAGCATATCGTGCATTTGGCGGGCTTGTTTGAACATGCGTTTGATCGCTTCGGGTTTGGCTCCTCCGGTTGCGTTTTGAGTACTTCAAGATAGCCGAGCATCACCGTGAGCGGTGTCCGCAATTCATGCGAAACATTGGCGACCAGGTCTTGCCGTATTCGTTCAAGATTACGGAGGTCAGTGACATCCCTGAGGATCAATAAGCGTTGATTCCTCCTGAAGCGAACGACACTGAGTTGCAAGTTGATGTTGTCATCTACCGGACAGGCAATGTCAAGTGTGCTGTGTCATGACTTATCCTGGATGGCCAGCCAGTCTGCAAATGCCGGTTCGCGGATGAGATTGGTAACGGCCTGTCCCTTGTCGTCCGAGCATTCTCAGCTGGAGTAATTGAACTGCTGAATCGTTGAACCAGCGGATCAGGCCCTGATCATCGATAACCACGGTGGCATCGGGAAAAGCATCGGCAAGACCTTCGAAATCATCAATAACCTGTTGGTATTGTTCAGTTTCTTCTAATGTTCTGTTTTTGTAACGCAGCTATGCGGTCAAATATATCCGACCACATGCCAATGCTTTCCGGTGGTTTGTTCGTCCCAGGACTGGAGCCACCGGTAAAGGCGCAGGCTGTTATAAAACTGCCAGGCCAGGTATAAGGCCAGGAATAAACCTGTGATCAGTATGAGGTGTCCCGATAGCCAGCCCACCAGCAGGACCAGGAAAAGAAACCACACCCAGGCGGATCAGGTGGAAAACCCAACCACGCTTAAGCATCAGGGCTCAGCGGCTAACAAAACGGTAGCCATGGCTGCGAACCGTTTGTATATAGTGGTCGAGCTTTGCCTTTTGCAATATTTTTCTCAAGCGCCTGATATGTACATCAACGGTGCGTTCTTCAAGAAATACATTGGTGCCCCAAACATGGTCCAGCAATTGTGAGCGGCTAAAAGCACGGTTTTCATGGGTCATGAAAAATTCGAGCAGGCGGTATTCGGTCGGCCCGATATGTGTCGGCTTTTCAGCCAGAAAAACCTGTCTTGACAGGGTATCCATGCTGATTAAGCCAGCTGAGATTTTTCCGTCTGTCCCTCCAGGGTCAGATCTGCGTGAGTACCGCGTTGATTCGGGCAATCAACTCGCGTGGTGAAAACGGTTTGATTATGTAGTCATCTGCGCCGGCATTCAATCCGGTGACTTTGTCATCCTCGGAAACCTTGGCTGTCAGCATGATGATGGGATATGCTTTCATCACCGGGTTTTTTCGCAGTCGGCGGGTCAGTTCCGGCCCACTCATATTGGGCATCATCCAGTCGAGGAGGATGATATCCGGCGGCCGTTCATTGATTTTTTCCAGCGCTTCCTTTCCGCTCGCGGCACAGGTCACCTTCATGTCCGATTTGCCAAGTGCAAAGCGGATCATTTCCCGGATGGCCGATTCGTCATCTACAACCAGAACCTTGATTTGTTTTCCAGTCACTGATTTCCCTGGTTTTTTCATCACAGAAAGGGTTAGTACCCACTGAGCATATTATAAGGGGGTATATGACAGTTTGATGACATTGTTGCGAATGGCTTTGGCCAGGGGAAGGAGGAAGCATCGCCGGCAGGCCATGTCTCAAAGTACTAGCTGCGAGACGGGCTATCTGACTCGCCGGCCTCGATACGTAATTCCATCAAGCGGGCGCTGACCCTGGCGCGCTGGTAATAATCAAGATCAGATCGTCGCTCCAGGCTTTCCAGTTGAGTGATGGCCTCTTCGGTTCCACCCCGTTGATAATAGGATTCGGCGATGGCCTCGGTTGAGCGAACCTCGTCACCTGCGAGGTTGGCCGCCCTGGCATAAAGCGCATACAGGGCCGGGTCATTTTTTCGTCGACCAAGCTGATGTCTCAATACTTCACTGGCAGTTTCGGCCAGTTTCGGATCAGACATTTCCAAAAGTGCCTTGCCGTACTCAACCGCAATGGCCTGGTTGCCGGGAAATGTATGGTAAAGCTCGGCAAGACTGTCGATGGCCTGTTGTGGTTGGCCTCTTTTCCTGTGCAGGTTTGCCATTTGTAGTTGAAAAGCCAGCTGTGAGGGTTGTTTCTCCAACAGTTCGCTCAGAATAACCTCGGCTTCGTCGAACTGTGCATCTCTCTGGCTCGCTATAGCCAGTCCGTAAAGATTGCCATTGCGCCTGGCATCCGAGAGAGGTTTCTTCAATTCATTATTGAAGTGTTCAATCGCCTTTTTCGGGTCATTCTCCAACAACGCGCGAAGCCTGGCTTGCACGATATAAAACTGCCGTCCATCGCCGGCCTCAACGGGTGGGAGGTTCTGAATCCGGCTTTTGGCTTCGGCGATCCGGTTGACTGATACCGGGTGCGTACGCAGGAATTCGGGTGGTCCTTCGCCATTACTGCGGCTGGTTTGACCCATTTTTTCAAAAAAATCAGCCATGCCTTGCGGATCGTAACCGGCTGCAGAGAGTGTCCTGATGCCGACCCGGTCAGCCTCGACCTCATTGTGCCGGGTGAAGTTGATCTGGGCCTGCGCTGCCATGGCCTGAGATCCCATGACGGCTCCCTGAATAACTTCACCATTGCCGCCGCTGACCAGGATCAGACCCAGCATGGCCAGCATGGAAATTATATTCATGGTTTTGGCTTTTTCAAAAGCGCGGTACATGTGCAATTGTGTGATGTGGGCAATTTCATGCGACAGTACACCGGCGACCTCGTCCTGTGTCTCTGCCAGCAGAATCAGGCCACTGTAGAGCGCGATGACACCACCTGGTGCAGCAAATGCGTTGATGACAGGTTGGTCGAGAATAACAAAGGTAAACGCAGCACCGGGTTGATCGCTGTTTGCAGCAAGCTTATAACCCATGTTGGAAAAGAAATCATTGATCAGCGGATCTTCATTTAATAGTTCATAGGCGCGCATCTGGCGAATAAGGCCTTCGGCATATTCGCGCTCTTCACTGTTTGAGAGCATATTGCTGGCGGAATTGCCCAGTTCGGGCAGGTTGACCCGTCCTGTTTGTGCAATGCTGGACAGACTGACAGCGGTGATCAGCACCGCAACCATAAATTGCTTCAAAAACCTGTGTTTTCGCTTGACCGGAATCATGCTTTCCCTGAGACTGCAAATATCACGTTTATGACACTTTTAAAGGTCATTTGTTCGTTAACGTCCTTAGTTTATCGCGGATTTTCAATTGAAGACGCCTTGATTGTCACATAAACAAATAATAGACAGCCTGGTCGTCGAAAGAAAGCCTGAACTGAACCGGAAAGGGTTGACATCAATTTTATAAAATTATGCAAATCAAAATTTACACTAAATCCTACTGCTCCTACTGTTATGCCGCCAAGAACCTGCTGACCAAAAGAGGATTAGCCTTCGATGAAATTGAGCTGGCGGGCAATTTCAATGCGGAAAAAGAAATGCGGAAACTGACCGGTGGGACCACTGTTCCCCAAATCCTGATTGATGGTGTCCCGATTGGCGGCTATACCGACCTGGTTGAGCTTGATAGCGAGGGCAAGCTTTCAGGTTCAAAAGTCATGTCCGGCGCCTGAATGACCTGGTGTTGCATTCCTGCAACGTCAAGCCTTGTTTTTCCGTTCATGCACGACTTTTTTGGTATTTGAAGTCAAATCTTTTCGTATCTTTATTTGTGCGATAAAACAGCATCTTATGTTGCATTTCTCGATTTAAACCTGCCTCTCTTCCTTATTTGTCCCGTGAGGCCGCTTTACATTGACATATTGTTGTTTTCCTGCCATATTGCCACATAATTGCAGATAGGTATAAGTTGGGTTGATGCGTCGGAAATGAGATATCGTTTTTTGACAACGTTGTTGGTGCTTACGGTTTTGATTCCGGGGCTTTCTGCCGCCCGTGTTTCTGGTTCGCCGATGGCCGGCTTGAGTGCCGCTGGAACAGGCCTGACACCTTTTTATGTATTGGGCTTTGAGTTAGGTCCCTGGCAGGGTTATCTCGCCCGTGAACTGACCCCTGACTTTATGCTTGATCCTGCAGCGGAACCACTTAATGTTTCGTGGATGAGTGATCACTCGCTAGTGGTGTTGCCATTTTTCGCGAAAGAACTCCTCGGTGAGCCCAAAACATTCCTGAAACTTGAAGTTGATTGGCAGTATTCAGACGAGTTGGTCGTGAATGATTTTGACCCATTCATTAACACGGGTGTACAGGGGCTTGAACGCAAACTGGTATCCCCTGGTTTGATGCATCGTTTGAACGACAACCAGCTCATTGGTGTATCAGCGGTGTTTGCGACTCAAAGTTTCGGTGTGTCGCAGCTTGGTATGCAGACTTATAACCAGTCAATACCTGCCAGCTATCGCTCAAGTTTATATGATCCTCTCCAGGAAACATCATATGGCGCCGGTGTAAGCCTTGCGCTACGTAGCGAACTGACTAAAGGCATCACGATGGAAGCCGGCTACCGTTCACATATCGATATGGACGAGTTTTACAATTTGCACGGTGTCTACTCGCAGCGTGCAGATCTGGATATCCCGGCCCGCGCCAAGCTTGGTCTGGCTTTTCAGGCGAGTGACAATTCGTGGTTGAATGTGTCGGTGGAAAGAGTGCTTTATAGTGAAATTGGTGCTTTTGCCAGTCGCAACCTGCCGGGACGTTTTTTGTCCTTGTTGGGTGATTCGACCAGCCCGACGTTTTCATGGGATGACTTGACCGTATATTCGGTGGGTTGGGCCTGGGCGGATAATAAGGGTAGTTCCTGGTACGTCGACTTCAGTACGCGCAATCAACCGTCACCGAGCTCGAGAATTCTCAGCCAGGCAATTGACAGTGACCTGGCACAGAATGCAGTCATGCTGGGCTACAGCCGTCGTATGAGTATGACAAGCCGTTTTAATATCAACGCTGCCTATGCACCTGCAGAGTATGCTTTTGGTGGAAACGTGCTGGGTGTCACCACTGATCAGCTAAGCCAGGAGTTCGAGCTCGAAGCTTACTGGACCTGGGATTTCTGAGGTCTGTCTCTTCGACCTCAGCCCAAACTTCCGTGTCTTACCCGGTTTGTCCACAACCTTAATCGTGTAGATCAGGGCCTCCGTACATGAATTTGTTAACCTCCTGGTTCAGACGAACATTCGCCGACCCACAGGTAGTTATCCTGGGTATCGTTCTGATCGTCAGTGCGCTGACCATCGCCGGTCTGGGTCGCATGCTGGCTCCGGTTTTTGCCAGTATTGTCATTGCCTATCTTTTGGAGGCGGTGGTCGTACGTCTGCAGAAACTTGGTTTGAACCGTATCGCATCGGTGCTGCTGGTTTTCCTGTTGTTTCTTGCCAGCCTGTTTTTTCTCCTGTTTGGCCTGGTGCCAAAGCTGACACGTCAGCTGACACAACTGGTTCAGCAACTTCCCAACTACATAACCCAGGGCCAGGAGCTACTATTACAGCTACCTCAGCGTTATCCCCAGCTTATTTCAGAAGAGCAAATCCAGCACCTGATTAACAGCGTAGGCGCGGAAGTGGCGGGTGCCGGTCAGCAGTTTCTGACATGGTCGTTGACATCGGTTGGTAACGTCGTGGGTTTACTGATTTTGTTTATATTGATACCCGTACTGGTGTTTTTCCTTCTCAAGGACAAGGGTTTGCTCATCGACTGGTTCAAGGGCTTCCTTCCTACAGAGCGGCACCTGGTGTCATCCGTATGGGCTGATGTGGAAGCACAAATCGCCAATTACGTTCGTGGCAAAGCCGGTGAGATTGTCATCGTTGGCGCTGTCAGTTATGTCACCTTCATCTCTTTGGGTCTGCAGTACTCGGCCCTGCTCGCTACGATGGTAGGTTTTTCAGTTTTGATTCCCTACATCGGCGCGGCGGTGATCACGCTGCCTATTGCTTTCGTTGCCTATTTCCAATGGGGTTGGGGTTGGAGCTTTGGTCAGGTCATGATTGCCTATGGCATTATCCAGGCCCTCGATGGCAACGTGCTGGTGCCATTGTTATTTTCCGAAGCATTAAACCTGCATCCGGTGGCTATTATTGTTGCTATCCTGGTTTTTGGCGGCTTATGGGGTTTTTGGGGTGTGTTTTTTGCCATTCCACTGGCAACCGTGGTGCAGGCTGTATTAAGGGCCTGGCCGCGAAACTCAGGTGATAAAGAAGGCGCTGATTTACCCTCAGAAGAAGAGCCGGAACAAGGCTGATAATCTTTTAAGAATCACGTTTTTGCACCGTCATCCCGGTTGTCGCGGTAATGACGGTGCCTTCAGGCAGCGGGGTGTTATCTAGAGCGCCTCTGAAGCAAAATCAGCCAGGCGTGAGCGTTCTCCACGGTGCAGTGTTATATGGGCTGAGTGTGACCAGTTCTTAAAACGGTCAACGGCAAAGGTCAGCCCTGATGTTGTTTCTGTCAGGTAGGGGGTATCGATTTGTCCGACGTTACCAAGGCAGACCATTTTTGTCCCTGGTCCGGCACGTGTGACCAGTGCCTTCATCTGCTTGGGTGTAATGTTCTGTGCCTCGTCGATGATGACAAAGCGATTCAGGAAGGTGCGGCCACGCATAAAGCTCATTGAGCGAACCTTGATTCTGTTGGCCAGCAGGTCGTTGGTCGCCGCACGACCCCATTCACCACCCTCTTCAGAGTCAGTCAGTACTTCAATATTGTCCGTCAAAGCACCCATCCATGGCGTCATTTTTTCTTCCTCGGTACCAGGCAGGAAGCCAATCTCATCACCGATAGAAACCGTTGCGCGGGTGACGACGATTTCGTTGTAGTGTTTCTCATCCATGGTCTGCGCCAGACCGGCAGCCAGCGTCAGCAGGGTTTTGCCTGTGCCGGCGATGCCCATCAAGGTAACAAAATCAATCTCCGGGTCGACCAGCAGGTTCAATGCGAAATTTTGTTCACGATTGCGGGCCTGAATGCCCCAGACCGTGTTCCTGCCGGACATGTAATCAGTGACCAGTTTGAGCACGGCAAGCTCTTCATTGACTTCAACCACGATGGCTTCGATACCATCACCATCACCAATGATGACGCACTGGTTTGGATACCAGGCGTCTCCTTCGATCCGCTTGACGCGGTAATAGGTCGAGCCATTATCATTCCATGAGTCCACTTGCGGGTAACGTTCCCAGAATGACTCATCCTCAATCTTTACGCCCTTGAAAAGCAGATCTACATCATCAAGCGCGCGGTCATTGTAATAGTCCTCTGACGGGACGTTCAGAATGGCCGCTTTGATGCGCAGATTGATATCTTTGGAGATCAGTACGATTTCGCGATCTTTTACACTCTCTTGCAAGGCCAGGGCCGTGCTGAGGATTTCATTGTCGGCGAATGATCCATCACGTAACAGGCTGGGGTGAGTTTCTGCCGAGCGGGTTTGGAAAAAAAGGCGACCACGTGCCGCAGGTAGCTCCAGGCCCTGCGGAATGAGCAATTCCAGGCCGTCTTCCAGTTTCGCAGAGCCCTGTGAGTTCATCAGGTCGCCTATGAAACGGCTGACCTGCCGTACATTCCTTGATACTTCTGTCAGGCCTTTCTTGGCCGCATCCAGCTCTTCCAGGACCATCATTGGCAGGAACACATCATGTTCTTCAAAACGGAACAATGAGGTGGGGTCATGCATCAGAACATTGGTGTCCAGAACATACAGGCGTTTTGTTGTTCCCATCAGGTTCGCTTTTCCTTTCGGCGACGAATGGCCGGTAAATTTAGAGTTGAAAGACTTGTTTCGATTGGCTTACGTTTCGGCTTTGAGTGCGTCAAGTACGGCCTGGGCATGGTCCGGTACGCGCACTTTTCGCCATTCCTGTTTTAACACACCATCCGGACCAATCAGGAATGTACTGCGTTCTATACCCATGTAGGTACGGCCATACAGTTTTTTTTCTTTGATGACGTCAAACTGCTTGCACAACAACTCATCACCATCCGATACCAGGTGGAACGGAAATTCGTGTTTGTTTCTGTAGTTATTATGCGTTCTGACGGAATCGCGGGAGACACCAATGATATCTGCGCCGGCTTTTGTAAACTGCGCATAGAGATCACGGAATTCCTGGCCCTCACGGGTACATCCCGGCGTGTTATCCTTGGGGTAGAAATAAATGATAAGGCTACGGCCGCTGAAGTCGCTTAATGACAGGTTCTGGTCGCCGGTGGCGGGAAGGGTGAAATTTTCTACGCGCTTTCCTACGCTGACCATAAACACTCCAAGTACGATATTAATTCGTTTCAAAAGGGTTAAAGATTAAGACCGGATCATTTACTCATTATTGGCAGGATACTTGTCAGCAAACAGGTCCGCAAGTACTATTGCGCGAAGCTTGGCGTATGCAAATGAGCATACGGCTTTAATTGCCGGACAACGGTTGAAATTGGTGACAAGTTGCGCCATTTACAGACATACTGAATCTCACACAAACGGGCTGAGTTGAATTGGCCGGAATTAAAAAAACATGATGATTTCCATTTACCGGACTGCGATAGCGTTAATTTTGATTGCGGTTTTTTCTGGGTGTAGCACTTTTAATAATAATGAGCCGGAATACCTGTCAAGCGTTGAGGTGGCCCCGCTTAAAGTACCCCCTGGACTGGACAACCCCACCGGTCCCTCACCCACCCTGATTTCAGTGCCCGAAATGCGGTTGCCACAAGGTGATGAACTGGAACCTGCACCACCACGTGTGGTGAGTACTGCAGGCAAACAGGATGCAAACGCTTTTATTGCATGGTCTGCACAGGGCGCCTACCTGATGGTGAAAGACACGCCGGATAGTGTTATCAGGCGCCTGCGTTATGCGATTGAAAACTCCGGTATGACAATGCTGAAGCTGGATGATGGGGGGGCTTACAAATTTCATTACAAACAGCCGCCACCGGTATCTGAGGATAAAGGCTTTTTTTCAAGCCTGGCTTTCTGGCGTCACCGGCCTGAATATATTGATTTCTCGGGGACGTTCATGACCAGTCTGAGGCCAGACGGACCGAATACACGCGTATACCTGCTGTTTGGAACGGGTGAGCCCGTTGACACTCAGGGCAGTGAGCATATCCTGGGGATTTTCATGGACCGCCTGGGTTAGATGGACTAACCCGGTTTTTGATTTGCCGGCAACCGGACGTTTCTGTTAATTAGCGTTCAAGCAGTTTCAATTTATCCGGCTTGCCATCCCATTCGGCAGCATCTTCAGGTGGTGTTCCGGCTTCGGTAATCACCGGCCAGATCAGTGAAAGTTCGGCATTCAACTCTATAAAACCTTCCTGACCGTCCGGTAGATCGTCTTCAGGGTAAATGGCTTCAGCAGGGCATTCAGGCTCACACAAGGTGCAGTCAATACACTCTTCCGGGTCGATGGTCAGGAAGTTCGGTCCTTCATGGAAGCAATCAACCGGACAAACTTCAACACAGTCCATATATTTACACTTGATACAGTTTTCAGTAACGACAAAAGTCATTGTGCCCGCTTTCCTTTGTTTGACGGTCGATGACCGAGTGTGAAAGACCCTGCCAGTCACGGCAGGCCAAGTGCAAAGGATACTAAATTTCTGCGGTTCGTCACACATGTTTTATTGCTTCCGTTACAATTGCATCCAACAATCAGTGATGTGATATCCGGGCTTTGGAATCACCCGTGTGCACAGGGAAATTGAACCTTTTGCCCATAGTTGATAAGGTGGCCGC
The DNA here is from genome assembly GCA_963759155.1 of uncultured Gammaproteobacteria bacterium. Lineage (GTDB taxonomy): Bacteria > Pseudomonadota > Gammaproteobacteria > Xanthomonadales > SZUA-36 > SZUA-36. The sequence continues at coordinate 271,987 of CAVWXX010000004.1, forward strand.
AGTTTGGGCCGGTTGGTGTCCGATAAGATGCTTTAGTCAGGTTTTTTTGCGATGTCGGGTTTGCGATTCAGGTTCACCAAAATAGATTATTCTTTAAGGTATTCAACATGCTAAAACGATTTTCACTCATTGCGCTACTTATTCTCATGAGTACTGCTGTACTGGCGCAATACGATCACCCAAGAAAGAAGCAATCTCAGGCGGGTTCACGCGACGGTCGCTGGGAAGGTAGTGTCATTCTTGCCTACCAGACCGGTATCGATGAAAGCTATGAGGGTGGTTCAGAGCTAAGTGTGGATAGCACGTTGGGCTGGGGCCTCGGTGTTGCCTGGAACTGGACTGACAAGTGGAACCTGTCATACCGTTATCTGTCCACCAGCCCCAAGTACGAGGCACTGGTTGTACCGGATGAGGATTCACCCGAGCAACCGCGTACGATCGAACACGATATGTCAAAAAGAACACACCAGTTCAATGTGACCTACAACTTCAGCAGAAAGGCGTTTACACCATTTGTTATTGCGGGTATTGGTTGGACCAAGCTGGATTCCAATGTTCCCAGTGCACCGCCAGGTGTGGGTTGCTGGTGGGATCCGTGGTGGGGTTATATTTGTATTGCGGACTGGAAAACCTACGATACATCGCAGTTTACCTATAACCTGGGTGCAGGTATGCGCTGGGATATCAACAACATGCTTTTTACGAAAGCCTCTTATGTTCGTGAGTTCCTCAGTGCGGAAAATGGGTCTATCAACCTGGATACGGCCGTGCTTGAGCTTGGTTTAATGTTCTGAACTGCCAGTGCAGGGTCATTAGAATTTACGTCTGTGTGTTAGAGAATATTTGCAATCTTATTGCGGAGGTTTGATAAGTAATGAGTAACTTCGGATTTGGAAAAATTGTCGAGTCAGGTTTTGAAGAAGCGGTGGAACGGGTAACCGAAGAACTGGCCAAAGAAGGTTTCGGTATTTTGACGGTGATCGATGTACAAGCAACGCTAAAGAAAAAACTGGATGTTGATATGCCGGGTTATCGCATACTCGGTGCGTGTAATCCAGGGTTGGCTAACCAGGCCATTTCTGCCGTTCCGGATATCGGATTATTGTTACCTTGTAACGTCCTTGTACGCGAGGACGAAGAAGGGCAGGTGCATGTCGGGTTTATGGATCCGGGTGCTGTGCTCGGCCTGGTCGAAGACCCCCGGGTTGACCCGCTGGCCGGACAGGTAAAACAAAAGCTCGAGACTGTTCTGGCGGCACTCTAGCTAAAATCATTTATATGTTTCTTGACAGCGTGACCGGCAGGCCTTTACGAACCGCAATGGTTTCGCTGTTGCTGTTCATCGCTGCGCCGTCTTTGTTCGCTGCTGAGTCTGAAATCCCAAAAGCCGAGAACCTCGCTGAAGTCGGACGTATGTCACTTCAGCAGGGTATTCCTGCGGTCGTTTTTGTCTCGCGCGATGCCTGTCCCTACTGTCGCACCTTGCGTGACAAGATATTAAAACCGATGCTGGCTGCCGGTAAGTTTGAGCGCCGGGCGATTCTGGTTGAAGTCAGCCTGGACTTTGTTGGTCCCATGATCAGCTTTGGAAATAGCCGGATCACGGCACAGGAATTTGGCAGTACTTACAAAGCAACGATCACGCCAACCCTGCTGTTTCTGGATTCTGAAGGTCACGAGATCGGCAAGCGGATCATAGGGATTTCCAATCTGGAACTCTACGGGCACTATCTACAAAAATCGATTGATGCAGCCTTGCTGGTGTTGCGTGAAGAGGCCCCAAAGAACTGAAGCTTGATTGAGAGCGATAACACCCCGGGCCAGGCGGCCCGGGGTAAAGCTTTAGGAATTAACGCCAGCCGAAGCTGAACTCAACTTCCCACTGATCCATATCAAAGGAAATGTCCTGTGAAGGATCAAGCGGGTTAGGACCGCTGACCTTTTTATTGAAGCCATACATGAAGGCCATGTTGATCTCATTGCCTGATTCCAACTCACGGGTGAAGCCGAAGGTCAGGTGATCTTCGATGACGCCCGGCGCCAGGATGTTGAACAGTACTTCAGATGAATCAATAGGTTGTTTGCCATGGCTAAAGCCCGCGCGCCACGTCCAGGGACCGCTGGTGCTCCACTGTCCACCGAGTTTGTAGACCACCATGTCATCCCATCCAAAACCTGCACCATTCTTACCGCCGAGGCAGTAGGATGGATCCATGGCCATTGGGTTGGCAGTTGGGCAGGAGAACAGGTTTGCAAATGCGTTACCAACCGCATCTACATCGCTATACCAGATTTTTCCAACATCAAAACTCAGGGCGAAACTGTCTGTCGGGCGAACGGTCAGACCGACTTTCAGGCTGGCTGGAATATCCATGCTGCCGCTATCGGCAAACAGGTCTGAATAATCGTCAAACTTGCTCATGCCAATCTTGAACTGGTAGGCCGCGGCAAAAGCGACGCTGTCGCTAAAGTCCCATATCAAGCCCAGTTTGGCACCGATGCCATAGGATTGGTCATGACCATTATTGGTCAGGTTCGTCGGCATAACCGTGCCACCACTCGCGGCAAACGTTTCGGTATAGCCACCAAAGGCAGCCAAACCCCTGGCCGCAAATACTTGCATGACACCAACGGCTGAAACACCGAAGGTGAAATTCTCACCGATGCTGCGTGCATAGGTGAGCTCCAGGTAGGCCTGGCTCAAATCTACACCGGCAGCGCCATTGTTGCCCATAATCCCGCCGCCATAGGTGCCGGGTAAAGTCATAACAGGAGCAGGTCCGGGGCCATCCGGATCAAAAGTAGCTGTACCGCCGTTCCATGTTGTGTTCATGCCGCCCTTGCCATAAAAGGACGCAGCCCAGGCACTTTGTTCGTTGATTTCCCAGCTGCCTGCCATGCTGGGTATGTAAAAGTACTTGTTGTCACTGTCGATATCATTGGGGCCGATGGTAAAAGTACCGCCCTGGCCGTTATAAATACTGTCAGTGGTTTCGTAATGACGCGAGGGGCTAAATACGGCAATACCCAAATCATACTTGCCGGTATTGGAGAGCGCTGCGGCCGGGTTATTGGCCACGGATATGGCGTCTTCCGGCATCGCCAGGCCTGCACCTGCCATACCTTTATTCTTTGTGCCGGTACCATGGGTGAAATAACCATTGGTCGCCCATAGTGGTGTCGTGAGCAGTAAAGTAACGATGGCTGTTGTCAGCCTGGTTTGATTTTTGAGCTGCATTTCAGCGCTCCTTTATGGTTTAAAAAATGATGATGATGATGTGTTTGAGCGCACTCATTCACAAAAATTGTTTAAATTACGTTAAGGTAATGTAAGCGAACCCACTATAAGTATTTGTGCTTGCAAATCAAGCTTCTTTGGGTGTTTGAAGTGATATTTGTTGACCTGTGTCATGAAATCCGGTCAAAAGTTCAGAGAGAACAACCTTCGGGTGCGCAAAACAATTCGTAGAGAACTTCCACGATTCTTGAGGCCTCACCGCTCTTGAGTGAGTAATAAATGGTCTGTGCTTCCCTGCGTGTATCGACCAGGTCTTCTTTACGCATTCGTGACAAATGCTGGGACAGGGGAGATTGGGGTATTTCAAGTAGCTCGGCTATCTGGCCGACTGATTTTTCTCCACCCGCCAGGTGGCACAGAATCATCAGACGGTCTTTGTGGCCGAGTGTTTTCATCAACGCACTGGCGCGCGTGGCAGATTGAGCCATCTGGTCGAGATCTATATCCGCATTATGATCCATTTGAATCTTGTCCTTTCCTTATATTTTCTGTTTCCAGCGAAATTCTCTATCAAAACGTAATGCAATCCAGGTCTTCTGCAATTATCACCGGTCCGCTGAATTGGGATCGAATCTGAACCAGATTTTCTTCCCGGTTTTCAAGGCTGCGTGCCATGAAGTGACTTAAGACTAGCTTACCGGTCCCTGTTTCGGCAGCTATCTTACCAATAACACTGGGTGGTGCGTGTAATTTCCTTCCAACGCCACCGATGTTCTCGGGTACCGGCATATGCATGACAAGCACATCGGCACCTCGTAATATGGGTCCTTTAGAATCCGCACAGTGGCCTGGTCTTTGATCAGCTAAGCCTTCAACCGCTGTATTGCATAGCAGGGCAGGGAGTATGGGTACATAAAATCTCATCAGATTTAAGCTAACGTTAAGATTCGACCAATTAGAATTCCCATTTTACTTAGAATTCGCATTTTACCTAGAGTTGCTTTATATGTTAAGATTTTCTAATATACACTATCCCAAGACATTATTGTCTATAAATCTCAAATCAGGAAATTAAATGTTTTCAAAACCCGGTAGCGGTCCTGCCGTCTTGAGAAAGGTTACGCAGGAAGCAAGTAAAGTTGATCCGGCCAAGCGCCGTGATTTTCTGAAGAAAGGTCTGATGGTTGCAGGTGGCGCCATTGCGGGTACACAGTTTGCCTCTACCCTGCATGCATCGCAGAATAACCTGCCGCCGAATTTGCCCGAGTGGAGTAAATCCCTCGGCGCCGGTGTGATCACCAACCCCTATGGTCAACCTTCGTCATTTGAGGGTGGTATCGTAAGGCGCACGGTGCCCTGGTTGACGGCGGATCGAATCGCTGCCATCAGTTTCACACCATTGGCTGAACTCGATGGCATCATCACCCCGAGCGGTTTGGTGTTTGAGCGCTATCACGCGGGTGTGCCGACCATCAACCCGGATGAATACCGCTTGATGATCCATGGTCTGGTTGAAAATCCCCTGGTTTTCACCATCGATGACCTGCGTCGTTTCCCCAGCACCACGGCGATTAATTTCCTTGAGTGTCCCGCCAACGGCGGTATGGAATGGCGCGCGGCGCAGATGGACGCGCTGCAGTTCACTCACGGAATGATCAGTTGCTGTGAATGGACAGGTGTTCTGCTGAGTACGCTGCTGGAAGAAGTCGGAGTTAAACCGGAAGGCAAGTGGGTACTGGCCGAAGGCTCGGATGGTTCACATATGAGTCGCAGCATTCCGATGGAAAAAGCGCTGGATGACACATTGATTGTCTATGCGCAAAATGGTGAACCATTGCGGCCTGAGCAGGGTTACCCGGTTCGAATATTCAATCCCGGTTGGGAGGGCAATACCAGTGTGAAATGGTTGCGCCGTCTCGAAGTGGGTGACAAACCCTGGTATCACCGGGAAGAGACCTCCAAGTACACGGACTTACTCGCTGATGGCCGTGCCAGGAAGTTCAGCTATGTCCAGGAAGGCAATTCAGTGGTGACGTTCCCGTGCCCTGAAAAACCACTCAAGCAAAAGGGCCGTTATGAACTCGAAGGCCTGGCCTGGTCCGGCAACGGCAAGATCAAACATGTTGATGTTTCATTCGACGGTGGCGTGAACTGGAAACGAGCGCGTCTCAAGGGACTGGTTTTGCCCAAGGCATTAACCCGCTTCAGTCTTGATTTTACCTGGGATGGTTCGCCTGCCTTGATCCAGAGCCGGTCGACGGATGAGAGTGGTTATGTTCAGCCTACTTTTACCCAGTTGCGGGAGGCCCGTGGTAACAGCTCGATTTATCATAAAAATGCAATTCATACCTGGCGTTTACATGCAGATGGGACGGTGACCAATGTTCAGATTAGCTAAGATGGTTTACGTCGTTTTATTATTCACCCTGCTCGTAGCGGCCATGCCGGCTTCGGCCAAGGCTGGCGGCTATGGTATAGGCACACCTGCAACTTCTGATGAGATTGCCGGTTGGGATATTGATATCCGGCCCGACGGCAAGGGCCTGCCCCCGGGCAGTGGCTCTGTTGAGGATGGCGAAATGATGTACGAGCAGAAATGCGCCTCCTGTCATGGTTCATTTGGTGAAGGTGTGGGGCGCTATCCTGTTCTGGCGGGTGGCGAAGGCACCTTGACCGATGAGAGACCGGAGAAAACGGTCGGCAGCTACTGGCCCTATGCCAGCACGCTCTGGGATTACATTCACAGGGCCATGCCTTTTACGCAGCCTCAGTCGATGACGGATGACGAAGTCTACGCCATTACGGCCTACGTGCTCTACCTGAATGACCTGGTTGAAGATGATTTCGTATTGACGGCAGATAACCTGGCCTCTGTTGAAATGCCTAACCAGGACGGTTTCTTTTTTGATGATCGTCCGGACACCAGCAACACGGCTTGCATGAAGGATTGCAAGGACCCGGCAAGTGTGAAGATCACTTCCGAGCCTGCCATTGCTACCTTGCAGGAAGAAGAGCAGGAAGTTGAAGTTGAACAGGTCGCTGAGGTTGGTGAAAAGGTTTACCAGCAAGCATGCATGATGTGTCACGGCGGTGGTGTTGCCGGTTCACCGATGACCGGTGATATGGCCGCATGGGCTGCCAGGATAGAGCAGGGTCGTGATAAGCTCGTGAGTAATGCAATCGTGGGCATCGGCGTGATGCCGCCAAAAGGCGGGCAGAGCCAGTTGAGCGACGAGGAAGTCGCATCCGCAGTTGATTACATGATCCAACAAGCCACGAAGGACTAGAAAAAATCTATGTTAAATAAAAAAGTTTTACTGATGGCACAACTCGGCCTGATCGGCGGCTTGCTGTTTAGCCCTGTCTTTGCAGAGCAAGAGAGTGAAGAGATGAGCCGGTTGGAGCAGGGTAAGGCGATTGCTTTCGATCGTTTTAAAGGCAATTGCCTGGCCTGTCACTACGTTGAAGGTGGTGAATTGACCGGTAATTACGGGCCACCCCTGATCGCGATGAAGATACGCTACCCCGATCTGGACACCTTACGTGAACAGATATGGGACGCCGCCATCAAGAACCCTCACACGAGGATGCCACCTTTCGGGCGCAACCGGATTTTGACCGAGGAAGAGATCGACCTGGTCACTGAGTACATTCAATCGTTATAAGAGTTAATTTTTATGGGAGTTATTCAATGAGATTACAACGCAGGGCTCTGATCAGGAGCTTGTTTACCGCCGCCGCCGTACTGGCGGTTCCACGTTGGGTGTTTGCATCAAGGCCCGATGCGGCTTTTAATGCTGATAACAGCGACACGGTTGTTAAGGACTTATTTGAAGGATCCATTGCCGAGAGCGATCAGATCACTTTGAAAGTTCCGGATATTGCAGAAAATGGCGCCGTTGTTCCGGTTACTGTCAGCACTGCTCTGGCCGATGTTGAATCAATCAGCATTATGGTTGAAAACAACCCGACACCGTTGGTTGCCATGTTTGAACTGTCACCTCAATCAATCCCGGATATTTCTGTGAGGATGAAGATGGGTGAAAGCTCGATGGTACGTACGGTCGTCAAGGCGGGCGGAAAACTTTATTCCGCAAGCAAAGAAGTTAAAGTCACCATTGGCGGTTGCGGCGGCTGATAGCGGCCGGACGCTTAGAATCAAGGAATTTTATTATGGGTAAACCAATCAAAATCAAGGCAAAAATCAAGGGTGATATTGCCGAAGTGAAAGCACTGATGCCACATCCGATGGAGTCTGGCGCCAGGGTCGATGCCGATACCGGTGAAACGGTGCCAAAGCATTACATCCAGGAAGTGGTCTGCAAACACAATGGTAACGTTGTAAATACTGCTTTTTGGGGTACGGGCGTATCAAAAGATCCGTACATGGCATTCAAATTCAAGGGTGCCAAGGCAGGTGACACACTGGAAATCAGCTGGAAAGACAACACCGGCGACACCAGTGTGAAGGAAGTCACCTTAAAATAGGTATGTCTGCCCACAGGCAACAACACAAGCTCGCATCAGGGCAACCGGAGACTAATCTGTGAAAAGATTCTTAACTGCATGTTTTCTGTTCATGCTAATGGCCAACGTTTATGCGTCACCTGAGACCGACAGGCTCGCGCTCAGGGAGTTTTTCGCCCAGCGTTTTCCAGACCTTGATCTGAATGAAATGATCAATGGCCTGTATGCCTTTGATGAAGGTGCACGTGAACAGTGGCTGGAAATGGAAGATTTTCCACCCTATGAAATCGCCATTGAAGAGGGTGAAGAAATATTCAATACGCCCTTCGCGAACGGTAAGGGTTATGCCGATTGTTTTGAAAACGGCGGTATTGGCATCAAGCAGAATTATCCCCGTTTCGACGCGGATTCCGGCGAGGTCATTACCCTGGAGTATGCCATTAACCAATGCCGTACAGACAATGGCGAAGAGCCTTTGCCCTGGATGACAGATGAGTTGGCAGCCATATCGGCCTATATGGCCTATACCTCACGTGGTAACAAGATGAGTGTTGTCATTCCGGATGACCCGCGAGCGTTGCAAGCCTACGAATCGGGTAAAGAGTACTACTACACCCGTCGTGGTCAACTGGAGTTCGCCTGTGAAAACTGTCACATGCAATCCGCTGGTAGCCTGCTTCGCGCCGATCGTTTGAGCGGCATGCTTGGACAGGCAACCCACTGGCCGGTTTATCGTTCCAAGTGGGGTGAAATCGGCACGCTGCACAAACGTTTCAGGGAGTGCAATGAACAGGTTCGTGCCAAGCCCTATGACGCCCAGAGCCAGGTATACCGGGAGCTTGAGTATTTCCTGTCATATATGAGCAATGGTTTGGAAATGAACGGACCGGCGTCACGCCGCTGATGGGGAAGTCTCGAATGAAACTTAAATCAAATATCCTGGTTTCTGCCCTGCTGGCTGCTTTGATGTTACCTGCATCTTTGCTGGCAGCGGATGCTACTGAATATAAGTTGGAGCTGGCAAAAGCCAAGGCTACGCTGAGAGATGCTCGAGAGCAAGGTTCAGTTGTGGAGCACGTCAGAAATTTTATTGGAAGACGCTGATAAGGCGGCAGCTTCAGGCGACTATGAATTAGCCGTCAAACTGGCAACTGAAGCCAGGTTGCATGGTGAGCTTGCGGTTGCAACGGCCGAGCGGGAAAAGAAGAATTGGCAAAAAAACGTGCCTAAATAGGCGTACCTGAACAGGCGGAGATTCAAGCCATGATGGATAGACGTGAATTTCTCACGATTATGGGTGCAGCAAGTGCTGCAGGTTTAACACCCGCTTTTGCGACAGCCGGGTCGAAGGATGACATCTATAGCGCGCCACCATTTGGTAATGCACGCTTGTTGCATTTCACCGATTGTCACGCGCAACTGGAACCGGTGTACTTTCGTGAGCCGAATGTAAATATTGGTGTCGGCGCAGCCTCGGGGCGTCCGCCTCACCTGGTTGGTGCCCATCTGCTTAACTATGCCGGTATTAATGCCGGTACAAATAAGGCACATGCTTTTACCTATCTTGATTTTGCCAAGGCGGCTGAAACCTATGGAAAAGTGGGCGGTTTTGCCCACCTCAAGACCCTTGTCGACCGTCAGCGCGCCGAGGTTGCCGATGGTCAATCGCTGCTGCTTGATGGTGGTGATACCTGGCAGGGTTCGGCCACTTCATTGTGGACGCGTGGTAAGGATATGGTTGAGGCCTGTAATCGTCTTGGTGTAGACATCATGACGGGGCACTGGGAATTTACCTATCAAGAGGATGAAATTCTCGAAAATATTTCCGAATTCAAAGGCGAGTTCATCGCGCAAAATGTTTTTGTGTCTGAAGAAGCCATGTTTGATGACGCACCTGTCTATGACGAGGATACCGGGCACGCATTCAAGCCCTATACCATCAGGGAGATGGGAGGACGCAGGGTAGCCGTCATCGGCCAGGCTTTCCCCTATACACCGATCGCAAATCCATCCCGATTTATACCTGACTGGTCGTTTGGCATCCGCGATGCCGAAATGCAGGAACTGGTCAATGAGATCCGTGCTGAGCACCGCCCGGATGCCGTTATCGTGTTATCCCATAATGGTATGGATGTTGATATCAAGATGGCCAGCGTGGTCACGGGCGTCGACGCCATTCTAGGCGGTCATACCCACGATGCCGTACCCAAACCGGTCATGGTGAATAACCCGGGTGGCAAAACACTGGTCACCAATGCCGGTTCCAATGGTAAATTCCTGGCCGTGCTTGACCTCGATATCGGCGAAGGCAAGGTCAATGACTTCCGCTATCGCCTGTTGCCGGTTTTCTCCAACATGTTGCCAGCAGATGCGGGTATGCAGGCGTATATCGACGAGGTACGCAAGCCATTTGCCGACAAGCTGAATGAGCCTTTGGCGGTGACCGAATCATTGCTATACCGTCGTGGCAATTTCAATGGCACCTTCGACCAGGTGATCTGTGACGCCATGCGTGCGGTCGGTGATGCAGAAATTGCCCTGTCACCCGGCTTCCGCTGGGGTACTTCAATCCTGCCCGGTCAGACGATTACCATGGAACGCCTGATGGATCAGACGGCCATGACTTATCCTGAAACCTATGTCAGGGATATGCAGGGCTCGGAACTGAAGATGATTCTCGAGAGCGTGGCCGACAATCTGTTTCATGATGATCCTTACTACCAGCAGGGTGGTGACATGGTTCGTGTTGGCGGGCTTAACTATAGTTGCGATCCCGGGCAGGCGATGGGCGAGCGTATTGGAAACCTGAGCTTGCAGGATGGAACGCCGTTGAGTGCAGACAAAACTTACAAGGTTGCCGGTTGGGCGACGGTAGGTTCAAAATCTCCCGGTCCACCCATCTGGGATATGGTGGCAGAGTATTTACGTGACCAAAAAACCATCAAGGTGGGTGACATGGATACACCACGATTGATCAATATCAAAGGCAATAAGGGTGTTTCTGATTACGACGGTAAAATGAGCTGATCCGGATGAAGGTGAAACTCAGCCTGTTAGGACTTTTGTTTGCATCGCTGATTGCCACTGCACAAATGGCGTATGCCAATGAAGTGAAGGGTGAGGAATTCAAGCCTTTCGCTGAGAAGCATATTATTTTGCAATTAAGTGACCAGGCCAGCGAGGCCGTGGTGCTTGATACGGCCAATAACCTGATCAAGAACTATGGCGGCCCGGATATGATCGATATTGAAATCGTGACATTCGGTAAAGGTGTCCGTCTGATGTTCGCCGACAGTCCACACGAAGTGCGTATCAGCAGTCTGGTTGAAAACGGTGTACGCTTTTATGTTTGCCAGAACACGCTTGATACCATGGAGAGAACCCAGGGTAACCGCCCAAAGATAAATTCATCCGCCATCATGGTGCAGGCCGGTGTCGCGCATATCATTGACCGGGTGGATGATGGTTATATACTGATCCGACCCTGAGTC
>CAVWXX010000005.1:0-640721 GCA_963759155.1 uncultured Gammaproteobacteria bacterium
ACTGATTCACCATTTCACGAATAGCAGAGGAAAAACATGAACATCACCGTATTGGGTGTTCGAGGCGGGCGGCACCACCGTCGCGTTCGACTGCGCCGCTCACGGGCACCAGGTAGTCTTTTTGACTTTCCCGTTTCCCGACAACATTGCAAAGATTGCCGAACAGGGCGGTATCCACGCCGAGGGCGATATTTCCGGTTTCAGCGCCATCGCGTACGCGGGTCACGATATCAATCGTGCCCTGGATAAGGCTGACCTCATTTACGTTGTAGGCCCCGCGTTCAGCACCGAGCCTTTTGGAGAGGCCGTTGCCGGCAAGTTATGCCGGGGCAGACGGTAATCGTGTCACCCGGTTCATGTGGTGGTGCACTGGCTTTCAAGCGGGCCGCAGGGCTTGCCGTTGATGACGATTCGATTTGCGTGGCCGAGACACACACGCTGCACTATGCCGTTCGTCTGACCGAGCCTGGCCGTGTTCACGTCTTCCTTAAGCTAAAAGCCGGCAACCTGCTGGCAGCCCTACCGGGCCACAAAACCACGAGTACCCTGGAGCTGATTTCAGACGTGTACCCGAGCATGGAGCCGGCTAAAAACGTCATTCAAACCAGCCTGCAAAATGCCAATCCGGTCATCCACCCGGCCGTCAGCCTTTGTAATTCGGCACGCATTGAAGGCGAAGGTGATTTTCTTTTTTATGAAGAAGGGGTTACAGACTCGGTCGGAAGGATCATTGAATCTGTCGACCACGAACGAATAGCCATTGGCGAGCGACTGGGAATAGAAATTCTCTCAGACCCGGTAATCGGCATGCGCCAGGGTTACATGCTTGAAAACAACTACGGCACGGGTTATCGAAAGGCGCCGGGGTTTCTCGGCATCACCGCCCAACCGCAACTTGACCATCGCTACATCAATGAGGATGTCGGATACGGGCTTGTATTCATGTCGCGTCTGGGCAAACAGGTGGGTATACAAACCCCGACCATCGACGGCATCATCCAGCTCGCCTCGGTGCTCATGAACAGAGACTATGAGGGCGAGGCATTGCGCACCCCGGATTCCCTTGGAATTGGCGAATTAACGGCGGAACAAATTGCCGGCCTTTAAGGGTTTTTAAAAAGAGTGGATACGCAAAGGTCACTAAATTAAGCCTGACCGCTCAGAACTTCGAGTAGACAACCGAGGACCCGAGGTTCTGATTTTCCGCCAGGCGTTGTATTTCCCTGCTTTTCAGGTTGTACACCCATATCGCGGATTTTTCCTGCCCACCGAAAACACTGTTCCAACGCTCTCTGAGGACCAGGGCGCTTTGTCCACTAATATAGGTCAGCACATCAAAGCGCTTCCCCTCGGGTAGAGCCAGTGTTTCACTCACATCACCATCCAGGTCCGTGAGAACGTAACGCGCAGCCTTCGATTCGTCCAAGCGCTCTTTGCAGGCCATTTTTTCGAGGTCATTGATCCAGGCCGCCTGGTCCAGCCGGCAAACTCCGGATAGCCGGTCCAGGGTTTGCAGTGTCCCTGTGATGACGTTGAAGGAACGAATGAGCCTATCCCCCGCTTCGCTGGTTTCGAACAGCACAGTGTCTTGCGACACCACCATCATCGTGGAAACCTGGTGCGACTTGTGGGCAAAAATGGTTTGGCTGTCAGACTCACCGGAAAGCGCAACGGAAAACAACCTGTCGCCATCGTCGTAAACAACCATACCTGAGCTTTCAAGATAACGGGCAAGAACACCGGCATACAAAGCGGCTGTTTGCCCGGTGTTTACATCCACCCAGGAGATGCGACGCACTTTCTTGCGGTTGACAGAAGCCGATTCGGCGATCAGTAGCCTGTTCTCCAGAAAGCTGCTGACGTCATGTATGGTTTTGTCGCCCAGGTTGGTGACCACGGATATGCTGCCATCCTTGAGACCATACCGCATCAGGTAGTTCGACTGCGCGAAGTAAAGATACCCATGGTAGCCGGCCTGATCACGGGATTCGCACGACACCAGGGCTGGAAGTAGCAGGATGAAAACAAGCGTCAGCAAGATTTTGCGCATAAGCGTGAAACAAAAACCTGTGTGAAAAGGGGGGAGCACCGGGGCAGGATACATTTTGCAGAACAGGAACACTAGTTGTCTGTGAACCTCTCAACGCTATTTGACGTCAGTGTAAAAATAAAATTACTGGAAGTTTTACCCTGGCCTCAAATATTTGACTCCAATTACTCCCGGCTCAGGATGCCGCTCGAGCAATTCTCAGAGGACGCCATAGGTTCGATTCATTTCCACATGACGTTGGCGCCTGACTTGATTGCCGCTTGGAGCAACTCGATAAGCGGCAGGGCGCGGTGCGCCATGCTCACCACAGGCTCTTCCTCTTCATCGTCTTCAGCGGGTGGTAAATCCTTTTCGGCCTCAATGGCCGTTTTCAGAAGATCGAGAGCAGCGGGGACATCTGCCGCCAGGATCGCGCCGGGCACTTTCGGACTGTGTCCCATCATTTTCAGCAAGGCGAGTGCAATATCTCCAAACATCATGATGTCGGCATATCTCTTAGTGGTAAACGTAACAATCATCTCAAACCCTCCTGTGTGGAGACTGGTATACCCAACCTTCCACCACGATACTACGCTATGTATTGAATGTCCCGTGCGCGAAAAGAAAAGGGGCCTGCGATTGCTCGCAGGCCCATCTGAATTTGCCGCGTTGTAAAGCTGCGGATAGCGTGTTTTTACTCTGAACCATCCTCCGACGGGATGTAATCATCCAGATTCAGAATCTTTTCCACATACATACAAACATCCAAAATCATCGCATCATTTTTAAGAGCTTCTTCAATCTGTGCGGTCCAGTGACCCCTTTTCTAAAAAATCTACTGTTTGTGTGCAGGATAATACTCGGCGAGCGCTCTCATCACGTCCTGCCTGGCTATCACGCCCACTAATCTTCCATTGTCGACCACGGGGTAACGTTGGAAACGACCGTTTATGAACCTTTCCATCACGCTCAATATGCTGTTCTCAGGACTCACGTATTCCGGATCAGCACTCATGTGTTTCTTCACCTGACCACCGGGCTCACCATGGTAGTACCCCTGCAAAGCAACTTGCATACAATCCCGTTCTGTTAACATGCCGACCAGCCTGCCATGCTCGTCCAACACGGGGGCACCTGAAATATTGGATTTGAACAGCAGCTGTGCTGCCTTTAATGTGTCCATCTCAGGATTCAGGATCAACACGTCTTGCTTCATGTAATCCCGAATCTGCATTGATCTAATGATCATAAGGATTCTCCTTTCGCATCCCTGGAACCAGGCTTGTGCTGATCCCTTTTAGGACAAGTTTCACAGCGGGACTCACCAGGTAGCTTGCTGCCACAGCCTTTCCTGAAAGGTTTGCCGGTAAACAGCAAACTCAAGCTCATCGCCAGGCAACAAATGCTGACTACAATCACTGTTCCGATGAACATACCCATCAAGCTATTCTCCAAAATCGTCAAACAACACGTTTTCTTTTTCCACACCCAGGTCTTCCAGCAAGCGGGTGATCGCAGCATTCATCATCGGTGGACCACACAGGTAGTATTCGCAGTCCTCCGGCGCCGGATGGTCTTTGAGGTAATTTTCATACAATACGCTATGAATAAAGCCAACCAGTCCCGTCCAATTGTCTTCGGGTAAAGGATCGGACAGTGCCAGGTACCAATTGAAATTCTCATGGGTGTCGGCCAGTTCATCAAATTCTTCCTGGTAAAACGCTTCGCGTAAACTGCGTGCTCCATACCAGAATGAAATTTTACGCTGAGTCTTGATCCGCTTGAGTTGATCAAAGATATGCGAACGCATCGGCGCCATTCCGGCCCCGCCTCCGATGAAAATCATCTCATTTTGAGTTTCTCTTGCCAGGAATTCTCCGTAGGGTCCCGAGACCATGACCTTGTCACCCGCCTTGAGGTTGAAGATAAAAGAAGACATGACACCGGTAGGTACCTTGCCTTGCAATTGAGGGGGTGGTGTTGCAATTCGAACGTTGAGAATGATGATGTCTTTCTCTTCCGGGTAACTTGCCATGGAGTATGCCCGCGTGCTCGGCACCGTGACCTTTGAGTGTAACTTCATCAACTCTAATTGAATCCAGTCCGCCAGATACTCTTCACCGATTTCAAAGTCTGAATAATCCAGTTCGTGGGGCGGGCATTCGATCTGTATATACCCCCCGGCTTTGAAATCAATCAACTCACCTGGTGGTAATTGAAGTACCAGTTCCTTGATAAAAGTGGCAACATTGTCGTTGGAGCGCACGGTACACTCCCACTTTTTCACACCGAATACATCTTCGGCAACCTGGATTTCCATGTCCTGTGTGACAACAACCTGGCAGGCCAGTCTTTCACCTTGAGCTGCCTCTTTTTTGGAAATTAATGACGTTTCTGTAGGCAGCAGCTCCCCGCCGCCTCGCTTCACCTTAACCCGACATTGGCCGCAGGTTCCTCCTCCCCCACAAGCGGATGGCACAAAAATTCCGGCATCAGCCAGTACGCCGTGCAAACGCCCACCAGACTGAACTTTGATATCCCGGTCATCGTTTACCCTGATGGTAACTTCACGCTGCGGTACCAACCGTGACCGGACCCACAGGATCGTCAGGGCCAACAATAGAAGGAGCGTTGTAAAAACGAGGACGCTGTATATAACTTCTTGCATCAGGTTTCCTAAAAGCTCAGCCCGGCAATACTCATAAAGGCGAGCGAAATCAGCCCGGTGGTAATAAACGCAATCCCGAGACCTTCCAGGCCTGCAGGAATATCGCTGTACCTCATTTTTTCCCTCAGACCAGCCAGCATGATAACCGCCAACGCCCAGCCGACCCCGGCACCCAGGCCGTAGGCAATGCTGTCGATAAATCCCATATCACGCTGCACCATGAATAGCGAAGCACCCAGGATGGCGCAGTTGACGGTAAGGAGGGGTAAAAATATTCCAAGGCTTTGGTAAAGTGCCGGGAAAAACCGGTTCAATACCATTTCGAGGATCTGGATCATCGCGGCAATCACGGCTATCTGCGTGAGCAGGCCAAGGTAACTGAAATCCAGGTGCCCGAGGTTGGCCCAGGCCAGTGCGCCATCCCGCAAAACAATGTTGTAAAGGATGTTGTTAACCGGGACACTGATGGTTTCCACAACGATGACCGCTATACCCAGACCAATAGTTGTCTTGACCTTCTTGGACACCGCCAGGAACGTACACATACCCAGAAAGTAAGCCAGGGCTAGGTTCTCAAGAAAAACCGCGCGGAAAAATGTGTCGATGAAATGACCCATTACCGTCTCTCACTATCCGGTAAGGGGGCTGGTCTGAACTCGGCTTTTTCTCTCTGCTCAGGTTTCCAGACGCGGATAACCCAAACCAGGAACCCAATGATAAAGAAGGCGCTTGGCGGCAGCAGCAGCATGGCATTCGGCTCATACCAACCACCCTCGTGGACCAACTCAAGAATCCGGTACCCCATCAATGAGCCGTTACCGAACAATTCACGAATCACCGCCACGATGATCAGGACAATGCTGTACCCCAACCCATTACCCAGGGCGTCCAGAATACTGGTACCAACCCCTTGCTTCATTGCACAGGCTTCTGCTCTGCCAAGAACGATACAGTTGGTCACGATCAAGGCAACGTAAACACTCAATGTCTTGGCAGCATCGGGCAGGTAGGCTGTTAGAACCTGGTCTATGACGGTTACCGCAGAGGCGATAATGGTAATCTGAACGATCAGGCGAACACTCGACGGCAGGTGTTTCCGGACCAGACTGATTGCCACGTTTGTCATCACCAGAACAGCCGTGAGACAAATGCTCATGATAAGTGATGAAGTCAGAGAGTTGGTGATGGCCAGAGCAGAACAAATGCCCAGAACATGCAGAGTTACCGGGTTCTCCCTTAGAATCGGCTTGGTAAATGTCCCTTTCGAGTTCACCTAGTGTCCTCCCGTGCCATGCTCCATGATGTGGTTCAGGAAGTCACGGTAACCATGCGGGCCAAACCAGTAATGCATGATGCTGGTCACGGCGTCCGCTGATACCGTCGCTCCGGTTAACGCGTCTACTTCGTATGCCGATACCGATGAGCCTGGTTTCACTTTTTCATGGCTGACTGCGAAACGAAGCTCACCCACTTCATCGTATATTTGTCGCCCTTTCCACTGTGCCTGCCACTCCGGGCGCAGTATCTGATCCCCTAATCCCGGGGTTTCGTTCTGTTCGTAAAACGTGATGGCAGCGATCGTATTAAGATCTGACTCCAGCGCGACATAGGCGTAAATTGGCGCCCACATACCGGCACCGTGGATAGGCAGGATAAGCCTGTCCAGCACGCCATCCCTGAGCACGGCATAAACCGTGGCAAAGCGACTGCGACGGCCAAGGCTGGCTACATCCTGATCAGCGGGAATGGCAACGCTTAAATCCGGATTGTTCACTGCCCGGCGTTGATCAAACGACAAGGGATCGATTTCGTAGTTGAACTCTGCCTGGTCGATATCCACGATCCGTACATCCATGCCGCGATACAGCTCAAGCATTTCTTCATCGCTTGGAGTAACCCCCTCTTGCGTCAGACCGGTCAATTTAATGATGTTCCGGCTTCGTTCCAGCATCTTGTTGTTGAGCTGGATGGGACGCAGGACGACTACCGTTGCTGATACCAGGGAAGAGCAAACCAGCGCCGTTACCAATATGACTAAAAAGGCTTTAACGGGTGAATTGTTGTTCATTGAAGACCACCCTGGAGCCTGATTTTGCGACGACGAATGTTCCTTTCGACCACGAAATAATCAATCAGGGGTGAAAACATGCTGGCTAGCAAGATGGCGAACAAGACACCTTCGTAAAAAGACGGATTGCCCACCCTGATAAGAACTGTTAGTGCCCCCACCAGCAGCCCGAAGCCCCAACGTCCCGGGTCGGTCATTGGGCAGGTAACCGGATCGGTGGCAATAAATACCACGCCAAATACAAAGCCCCCCAACACAAAGTGCCAGTACCAGGCCATGGAAAAAAGTTCGTGGTTGGGTGCAATAGCATTGCAAACCATTACCATGCCCAGCATACCTACAAAGGCACCCAGCATGATTCGCCAGGAGGTCATTCCTGACCAGACCAGATAGAAACCGCCCAGCAGTGCGGCCAGAGGTGAAGATAATCCGAATGCACCCGGGCGATCGCCCAGTACTATTTGCCAGAAGTCGTAGCCAACGGATGTGATAACCCCGACACCTCCTTCATCGGTTACCAACTCAAGAACAGTCGGCTGGTCATACCCGGCAACAGGTACCCATACCCCCGGTGCATACATGATGCTTGGATAGGAAAACACCAGGAAGATCACACCTAGCAGGGCGGGACTGATGAGGTAATGCCCGGATCCTCCATAAATCAATTTGCCCACGACAATACCAAATGACATACCTAAAGCGACCTGATACAAAGGAATCGTCGCAGGAAGCCACAGGCAAAACAGCCAGGTAATCGCCAATAATCCTTCATCGACCCGCCTGCGCCGCACTGTGGCGAAGAGAGCTTCCCAAAGGGCTCCCGTTAATAGCGCGGTGAAAAATACGGGGAAAAAATACAGCATTCCGTGAGTCATGCTGCCAAGTATGCTGTGATAATCAAAACCGATTCCCGACTGGCTCAGCAACCAGGCACGCCAACCAGGAACAGATTCCAGTTGAAATTCAACGATTGCAATATTTGCCTGGTGGCCCAGGCTCCACATACCAACCAACCAGGCCGGAATACTGGCAAAAACAAACGCATTCCAAAGTCGATGTACGTTATTGGTGTCACGAACATGTGGTGCCGTTCGTGTAACGGTGCGGGATGACCATAAAAACCGGTCAGCCAGGGTGAGAAATGACTTGGCAAAGCGCTGCATCATCCTTCTCTATCAATCTGGTTGAGGCTCGAGCGCAGATAAAGACCGTAGTCAATCTTTGCCGGACAGACAAAGGCACACAGTGAAAGGTCCTCTTCATCCAACTCAAGACAGCCCAGCGCCTGGGCCTGTTCCGTGTCATTAACCAGCAGGGCACGAAACAACGGTGATGGCAGAATATCCAGTGGCATGAGTTTCTCCCATGCCCGCATCGGTACCATGCCGGTGAACCGTCCATTCTGTGAACTCGATAGTGCGAACTTGAAACGTTGGCCGGTCTTCCGTTTAAAGGTCTGCGCGGCGCTATAACGATGCAGGAGAACACTCGTCCAGCCCATAAAATGCCTTCTGCCACCTTCTTCGATCACCGAAACCTGGTTATGGTAACGGCCGAGGTATGCGAAATGCTTGCTGGCGGTTCTGCCACCAATCACCGAGCCCGAGATAATCCGGCAAGACTCAGGCTCTGGGATTTCACCCTGCATCAGGTCTGTGGTCGAAGCACCAAGCCGGGTCACAACCAGTCTCGGCTTGCCGACCGGGGCACCGCTCAGAGCGATGATCCGCTGGTAATTAATCACACCACTGCTGAACAATTTTCCGATCGCAATCACGTCCTGATAACCAATGTGCCAAACCACCCGCTCCAGATTCACGGGGTAGAGGTAATGAATGTGAGTACCTGGCAGTCCGGCCGGGTGCGGGCCGGAAAACTGTACTTCACGCAAACCATCGATATCTGGAAGAGGTATGTCCCAGCCCGGTGCCGTACATAGGTTTACGGTTCCACGAGTCAATCTCGACATGATGTGCAAACCGGCTGAAAAAGCTTCAGCGTCGGCCCGGATAGCAACCAATGGATCTGCAGCCAGTGGCCGGGTATCAATGGCTGTGACAAAAATGGCCCGGGGAGTACTTGCAGAGTGCGGAACCTGGCTGAATGGCCGCGTCCGGAAGCCTGTCCATAAACCGGAACGCAGAAGACGATCTACGATTTCTTCACGCAAAGAGCGGTAAACCTGCTCTTCGCTCAAAGCTTCGAAAGCAACTTCTTCGATACTGGGATCATCAAGTTCCACCACCACGCTCTGGAGCACCCGCCTGGCACCCCGGTTGATGGCAACCACGGTGCCTTTACCTGGCGCACAGTATTGGACAGCCGGATCACGCTTATCGATAAACAGTGCCTGCAGGGGACCAACCTTGTCACCTACTGCCACCATCAGCCTGGGTTTCAGCCCGGCGTAATCAAGACCACACAATGCGACCCGCGTGACCGGTGCTGCCGGATGTACAGATTGGCCCGGTTCGCCGGCGAGCGGGATGTCCAGACCCCTGTTGATATGGATGTGCATGGCCACGTCGTTATTGTTCCGCAGCTTCGTGCCTGGCTTTCTTGTCAAAAGCCTCGTGCACGTTATGACAGATTCCACAGGAAAGAGAATCAAAGTTAATGTTTGACTCTTCGAAGCGTCTATGACTTTTAAGATCCTTGCGATGACATCGTGTACACACTGCCACCTGCTGGTCTGCATCATGCATCGGATCAGTTTCAGCATGAATCGTGTGACATCGTGAGCAGTTAAAGCCCTTGCGGTTGTGTGGGCTGTTGTACCATTCGATCGACAACCTGCCTCCCTTTGCTTCATGGTGACAGGCAAGACAAGCCTCAATCTGTGTATCGCGGGATGAATATTTCGAACCCCGGCCAAAATCGATCATTTTCGGAAATCCCACACCACCGTGGGCCCGCGAAACATGAATACTTCCAGGACCATGGCAAGCTTCACAGCCCTGTGAAGCGAGTGGGGTAGACTCATTATCCATGTTGCCGTGTGCGCTGCGTTTCACCGCGTGCATCTTTTCACCGGAGTGACAGCGCAGGCAGGTCGCAGATTTATCACGAGTGAAAATCTGCTCTCGATGTAGAGAGGTTTTTTGGTCCGGTTGCTGTGTCTGCGCCAGCGCCGGAAGCATGAAGATAAACAAAAGAAACGGGGTGAAATACCTCATCAGAGCAAAACCTCCTGATCGTTCTTTCGACCCTTAAATAGTAACCAAAAATGGTGAACTCAAATTGCTCTGGATCAATTGAAAACCTTATAGATCAACAACCGCAAACCGGGGAGGAAAATAGCAGTCGCGTTAGGTACAGTGTGATGACCCTGTTGAGCCAGAAAAACAAAGACGAATACATCCTGGGGTGACCGGCACCATAAAGGGCCCAATCCTGAGATCGGGATTGGGGATTTGCATGACACTGACGGACATAAAAAAACACGCCTTCAGAATCTGGGTCAG
This sequence comes from uncultured Gammaproteobacteria bacterium, assembly GCA_963759155.1. Taxonomy (GTDB): domain Bacteria; phylum Pseudomonadota; class Gammaproteobacteria; order Xanthomonadales; family SZUA-36; genus SZUA-36. Next base: position 10,230 of record CAVWXX010000005.1, read on the forward strand.
ACCCTTCCGGAGTGTTCGTTAAACCAGGTTTAGGTTGTTTCTAAGCTTTTTCTGATTCCTTTTTACAGAAAGGGCGGACCTAAGCCCACCCTTTTCAAAACAAACACTCAGCCAAAGACTCAACCAAACTGATTCATCGTATTGTCTTTGCCTCCGGCTTTAAGGGCTGCGTCACCGGCAAAATACTCTTTGTGGTCATCACCGATATTGGAACCCGACATGATCTGGTGCTTCACACAGGCAATACCGTTGCGAATTTCCTCACGCTGCACATGCAATACGTAACCCAGCATGGCCATGTCACCGAAGTACTCTTTCGACAGGGTATCGGTGGAAAGCGCCGCGGTGTGGTAGGTGGGCAATGTAATCAGGTGATGGAAGATACCGGCGTCGCGGGCAGCATCGGCCTGGAAGGTACGGATCTTGTCGTCCGCGGCCTTACCCAATTCGCTGTCGTCATATTCTATGTTCATCAACTGACCACGGTCGTAGGCTGACATGTCTTTGCCTTCCTCGGTCCAGGCATCAAATACCTGCTGACGGAAGTTCAATGTCCAGTTGAAGGACGGGCTGTTGTTGTAAACCAGCTTGGCATTGGGTATGACCTCGCGAACACGGTCAACCATGCCACCAATCTGACCGATATGCGGTTTCTCCGTTTCGATCCAGATCATGTCGGCACCGTTTTGCAGGGAGGTGATGCAATCGAGAACGCAACGATCCTCACCGGTGCCCTCGCGGAACTGGAACAGACCGGATTCCAGCCGCTTGGGACGCAGCAGATGGCCATCACGGTTCAGGACGATGTCGCCATTTTGCATGTCTTCCAGGTGGATCTCCTCGCAGTCGAGGAATGAGTTGTACTGGTCACCCAGGTCGCCCGGTTCGTGGGTCACAGCAATTTGCTTGGTGAGACCGGCGCCGAGGGAGTCGGTACGGGCAACGATAATGCCATTATCAATACCCAGTTCGAGGAATGCATACCGACAGGCATTGATCTTGGCGAGGAAGTCAGAATGCGGAACCGTGACTTTACCGTCCTGGTGACCGCATTGTTTTTCATCGGATACCTGGTTTTCGATCTGCAGACAGCAAGCACCCGCTTCGATCATCTGTTTAGCCAGCAAGTAAGTGGCCTCTGCATTACCAAAGCCGGCATCGATGTCGGCGATGATCGGCACAATATGTGTCTCAAAATTATCGATCTGCTTCTTGATTCCCGCTTCCTTGACAGCGTCACCGGCTTCCCGGGCTGCATCCAGGTCACGGAATAACAGGTTCAGTTCACGTGAATCGGCCTGCCGCAGGAACGTGTATAACTCTTCGATCAATGCGGGCACAGTGGTTTTTTCATGCATGGACTGATCGGGTAAAGGACCGAACTCAGACCGTAACGCTGCCACCATCCAACCGGACAGGTAAAGATACTTCTTCTTGGTGCTGCCAAAATGTTTTTTGATAGAGATCATCTTTTGCTGGCCAATGAATCCATGCCAACAACCCAGTGACTGGGTGAACTGTGATGAATCGGCATCGTACTCCGCCATGTCGCGACGCATTATATCGGCCGTGTACTGGGCAATTTCCAAACCGGTTTTAAACCTGTTCTGGGCACGCATACGGGCGGCGGATTCGGGGCTAATGGCATCCCAGGAGCTACCTGCTGCTTTGCATACGCCTTGTAGTGAGGCGATGTCGTCGTAGTATTTTGACATGGTGAAACCTCTCTTCTCTGTGTTCAATTGATGTGTACAGTAAAAAAAACCAAAGCTAAATACCTTACTAGCTTTATTTAAAACCCATTCTAGCCAAACTGGTAAGATTTAGATAATCTATTAACCCTATACTCCGCATTTATTTTATGAATAAAGGGTTATTTCTAATATAAGAGCACTTTCGTGAATTTAAAGAACATCGATCTTAATTTATTGGTCTATCTTGACGTACTACTACGAGAGCGCAATGTGACCCGTGCTGCTGAAAGTCTGGGGATCAGCCAGCCAGCCATGAGTAATGGATTACGACGTTTGCGGGAGTTGTTTTCCGATCCTTTGCTGGTACGCACCAGTGGTGGTATGAGTCCAACTGAACGGGCCGATAAGCTGCAACCAGAGGTTCGTGCAGTGGTAGCCTCCATTGAAAAAGTGGTGCAGCCAGACCAGCAGTTCGATGCTGCCAGTGCCAACCGTGTTTTTCGAATTTCCGTCAGTGATTACAGTGAATCAACACTATTGCCTCACATGTTGCGCAGAATGCGGTTAGAGGCGCCGGATGTCACCCTGGATATTTTGACACCGAGTGACGTGAACTATCAAAACCTGGAGCAGGGCAGTGTTGATTTAGTGATCAACCGATTTGATGATTTGCCCCAATCATTTCATCAAAGAACCATTTGGCGGGACGGTTTCTCTTGCATGTTTAGCCGACAACACCCGATTCGTCACAACTTTAATCTCGAGACTTACCTTAAGGCTGGTCATGTATGGGTTAGCAAGTCTGGAATGGGGAAAGGTATGGGCATGGATCCTGATGGCACACAGAGCCTGGGATGGGTGGATGAAGCTCTGGCCAAACTGGGCAAAAAGCGTCGTATACGGGTATTTACCCGGCACTATGAGTCGGCGATGCGCTTGGCGGATTTACGTGATCTGGTAATCACGTTGCCTAGCAAAGCAGCCAATCGTCTAAAGAACGATCCCAGTGTAATTATTTTACCGCCACCGTTTGAAATTCCGGAAATTGAGTTAACGATGGCATGGAGTCCGTTGTTGCAGCACAGCCCGGCACACCAGTGGATGCGCCGCTTGATTGCTGACGTTGCGCAGGACGTGGATTGACTATACGCCTTCTTTAGCACAGCTTGTTTGACTATTCACAAAATAAATAATGGATATTATTCGGCAAGTGGACAGGTCTGTCCTAAAATGGGTAGTTCGATTTCAGAAACCCGGGCAGTAATCCAGCACGGGTTACCTAAACCCCACACTACAGGATAGAAAAATGTCGAAACGTATCCAGCAAGGCGGCTTACAGGTTGCTGAAGAAATTTTTGACCTGGTTGCAAATGAGCTATGTCCAGGTACAGGTGTAACTGTTGAGCATTTTTGGACCTCCTTTGAAGAAATCATCAATGATTTAGCTCCCAAGAATCGTGAACTGCTGCAAGTACGCAAGAATCTGCAGGATCAGATTGATGCCTGGCACGACCAACGTGCCGGTGAAGCCATTGACCAGGCTGAGTACAAATTGTTCTTGCAGGAGATTGGCTACCTCGTGAAGGAGGGGCCCGATTTCCAGATTGAAACTGAGAATGTGGACCCCGAAATCGCACTTATGGCCGGACCACAACTGGTTGTGCCGGTGATGAATGCCCGCTTTGCATTAAACGCGGCTAACGCACGCTGGGGTAGTCTTTACGATGCACTCTATGGCAGTGATGTGATCCCGGAGGACGGCGGTGCCGGAAAGGCAGGCGCCTACAACCCGGTACGTGGCTCCAGGGTGATCGCTTTTGCTCGCGGGGTACTGGATCAGGCAGCGCCGTTGGCGGCCGGCTCACATGCAGACTCCACGGCTTACCGTATTGACAATGGTGTATTGAAAATTTCGTTGAGCGATGGCAGCTGTGTCGCGTTGACGGACCCGGAAAAGTTTGTTGGGTATACCGGAAGCGCGGAGAAACCGACATCAATATTGATCAAAAACAATCTATTACACCTGGACATTCAAATTAACCCAAGTACCCCTGTTGGCTCCGGTGATGCTGCCGGTATCAGTGATGTAATTGTTGAAGCCGCTCTGACCACGATTATGGACTGCGAAGATTCGGTTGCTGCAGTTGATGCTGAGGACAAGGCATTGGTCTATAAAAACTGGTTGGGCCTGATGAAGGGTGACCTGGAAGAGAGCCTTGAGAAAAATGGCAAAACCATCCTGCGGAAAATGAATGCCGATCGCGAGTACACTACGCCGGATGGCGGCGCGCTGATATTACCGGGCCGAAGCCTGCTTTTCGTGCGCAATGTTGGCCACCTGATGACCAATCCTGCGATTCTCGATAAGAAGGGTCACGAGGTGCCGGAGGGCATCATGGATGCCATGATGACTGCACTGGCGGCTATGCATGACCTGAAAGGCGATTCCAAGCTGAGTAATTCCCGAGCCGGGAGCATCTATATTGTAAAACCAAAAATGCATGGCCCTGATGAAGTGGCATTCACCGATGAGCTGTTTGGCCGGGTTGAAGACGCCTTGGGGTTGCAACGCTACACCATGAAGGTTGGCATTATGGATGAAGAGCGGCGCACCTCGGTTAACCTGAAAGAATGTATTCGTGCTGTTAAAAACCGCGTTGTCTTTATCAATACCGGCTTCCTGGATCGTACCGGCGACGAATTGTACACAAGCAAGAATGCCGGCGCTTTCGCAGCCAAAGAAAAACTAAAAACAATGCCATGGATTTTGGCTTACGAAGATCAGAATGTTGACATTGGCCTGGCATGCGGACTGAAAGGCAGGGCTCAAATCGGTAAGGGCATGTGGCCAACCCCAGATAATATGGCCGACATGATGAAGGCAAAAATTGCCCACCCGATGGCGGGGGCAAATACTGCCTGGGTACCCTCACCAACAGCGGCAACACTGCACGCCCTGCACTATCACCAGGTCAATGTGGCAGACCGCCAGGCTGAACTGGCAGGCCGCCAACGCGCCAGTGTCGATGATATTTTAACCATCCCGCTGATGGGTGATGAAAAACCATCCGCTGAAGCCATACAGAACGAACTGGACAACAATGCACAAGGTTTGCTTGGTTACGTAGTGCGCTGGGTTGAGCAAGGTGTAGGTTGCTCTAAAGTGCCAGACATTAATCATGTTGGCCTGATGGAAGACCGGGCAACATTGCGGATTTCAAGTCAGCATATTGCCAACTGGTTAAAGCATGGTCTTTGCACCGAAGAGCAGGTCATGGAAACCCTGCAGCGTATGGCCATGGTCGTAGATGGTCAGAATGCAGGCGACCCTGCTTACATCAATATGGCGCCAAATTTTGCCGACAGTATTGCATTCTCAGCAGCCTGCGACCTGGTGTTCAAAGGGTATGAGCAGCCCAGTGGTTACACCGAGCCATTGTTGCATGCCTATCGTCAGAAGTTTAAAGCCAGTAAGAGTTAAAAGAGGTCCGTTCAAACTTACACTGGAGAGACCCAAAAAGGGCGGGGAATTTACCCGCCCTTTTTAGCTTAAAAAGATGCTTATGCGCTACTGCACCCTACGTCGATGAAGTAAACTCCGGATAGGCTTCCATACCACACTCACCGATATCCAGACCCTCGTACTCCTCTTCCTCACTAACCCGGATACCCATTGTCGCCTTCAGCACTGACCATACGATCAGACTGGTAACAAATACCCAGCCGAAAATGGTCGCAGCGCCGATCAACTGGCCGGAAAAACTGGAACCGGTATTTGTCAGCGGAACCAGCATCAAGCCAAACAGGCCGATGACACCATGAACCGAGATAGCACCGACCGGGTCATCTATTTTCAGACGGTCCAGACCAATGATGCTGAAGACAACAATGACACCAGCAACCAGGCCGAACAGGGAGGCCTGCAGTGCCGTCGGTGTAGAAGGCTCTGCCGTTATCGCCACCAGGCCAGCCAGGGCGCCGTTCAATGCCATGGTCAAATCAGCTTTGCCAAACAGGGCGCGGGCGGTCAGCAGCGCACCAACCAGTCCCGCCGCTGCTGCGGCATTGGTGTTCAGGAAAACCATCGCCACCGAATGAGCATTAGCCGCATCTGCGAGTTTGAGTACCGAACCGCCGTTGAAACCAAACCAGCCCATCCAGAGGATAAATGTGCCCAGTGTTGCCAGCGGCAGGTTTGCGCCGGGTATGGCAATCGTCTGACCATTCTTTCCATACTTGCCCTTTCTCGCACCCAGCAAAAGCACGCCGGCCAGCGCTGCTGCCGCACCGGCCAGGTGAACAATACCGGAGCCGGCGAAATCACTGAACCCAAGATCGCCGAGCGTGAACATACCGAAGACGGGCTTGCCGCCCCAGGTCCAGGAACCCTCCATCGGGTAGATGAAGCCGGTCAATACCATCGCAAAAACCAGGAATGACCAGAGCTTCATACGCTCGGCCACCGCACCCGAAACAATCGACATCGCCGTTGCTACGAATACAACCTGGAAAAAGAAGTCCGACGCGCCGGAGTACACACTGCCCCCGTCAAAACCATTCTCAGCGGAATCTGCAAGCACCTGGTTAAGATCAAAGGCTTCGATTCCCTGCAGGAAAAATCCGCCGTCGTACATCAGTGCATAACCTGTCGCCAGGTACATAATGCAGGCTACCGCGTAAAGTGCGATATTCTTGGTCAGGATCTCGACGGTGTTCTTGGAACGAACAAGACCGGATTCCAACAGGGAGAAACCTGCCGCCATCCACATGACGAGGGCGCCACAGACGAGAAAATAAAAGGTATCAATTGCATACTGAAGTTCAAAAATCTGGTTTTCCATCATATTTCCCCTATATCGCCTGAACGCCGGTTTCACCGGTACGAATACGTACCACCTCTTCCAGCTTATGCACGAAGACTTTGCCGTCGCCGATCTTTCCGGTTGCAGCGGCCTGGACGATGGCATCGACGACTCTTTCAACCAGGTCGTCGCCAACCGCAGTTTCTACTTTGATCTTGGGCAGGAAGTCGACAACGTACTCCGCGCCACGATATAACTCGGTATGGCCTTTTTGTCGTCCATAGCCTTTGACCTCGGTTACGGTGATGCCATTGACGCCCACTTCCGACAGTGCGTCCCGAACATCATCCAGCTTGAATGGTTTGATTATTGCTGTGACTAATTGCATTTCTTGATTCCTTGCATGTTTACGCCGTGACTATCTATATGCAGGAATCAAGCCATCATAGATTTGATCGATAAAACATGGGTTTATGTAACGAATAGACGATCTCAGGACGAGAAAGAGAATCAGACGGGCTCATTGGGCGCACCATATTGGTGCAATTGTCAGTCAGTGGTGCCTGACCGGGAGACTGCTTCGAGTGGTGCGGCACGCTGCCGGGTGGTATTTACGCTTCGCTAGCCTCAACCGACTCGAGCAGACGCCCGCTTGCCGATATTGGTAACACCCAGTAGATGATATCGCGAACCGGCAACGCCTCTTTCAGGTTCTGTAAAACCGACTCCAAGCGTTCGTCATCCAAAACCACCTCGAACTGCACCCGGTTGCGCCTGCCCTCAACCTGCTCAGCGATGGTCATGGCTCCCACGCGGCCATGACCCCGGATGGGATAGGACTGGAAGCCGGGAATATCATCGGTGGTCAACAACAGATCAACCACATCCTCCTCCAGGTCAGGCGGAATGTTCAATCTCAATAGGCATTGCTGTTTCATTTCAAGTCAGACCTTGTAAATCGACGGTAGAGAACAGGGAGGATAAATAGTGTCAGCGCCGTACTCGTAATCAGACCGCCGATTACAACCACTGCCAGTGGTCTTTGAATTTCAGAACCGGGACCGGTCATGAATAATAGCGGCATCAAGCCCAGCGCGGCAATCGATGCCGTCATCAGCACAGGACGCAGGCGTCGCTCCGAACCCAGCCTGACAACTTCGTCAATCGCCAGACCACGGTTACGTAGCTGGTTAAAATAACTGACCATCACGACGCCATTCAGTACCGCAATACCCATCAGTGCAATAAACCCCACCGAAGCGGGTACTGAAAGGTACTCGCCGGATATGGCGAGCGCCAGCACACCACCGATCAGGGCCAGCGGAACGTTGGCCAGAACCAGCCCGGCCTGCACAATGGAACGGAAGGTTGAAAAAAGCAAAAGGAAAATCAAGACAACCGCCGCCGGCACCACCATCATCAGGCGTTGCGCCGCCCGTTGCTGGTTTTCAAACTCGCCGCCCCATTCCATGTAATAGCCGGTAGGCAAGCTGATTGCATCACCGATTTTCGACTGGGCTTCTTCTACAAAACTGACCAAATCCCGGTCTTTTACATTGGACATCACCACGACAAAACGCCGGCCCTGTTCTCGCTTGACAGACACCGGACCTTCCACGCGTTCGACATCAACCAGTGTTGAAAGCGATACATGTCCGCCACCGGGGAGGTTCAGCAATTCGGATGCAAATTTGTCCAGCGGGTCACCATCAGTTTGCGCATAACGCAAAACGACGGGTACCCGTGCAGAGCCTTCTATCAGCATACCGGCGGGTAAGCCCTCCACCAGCACCTTCACGTGATCCAAAACCTGCTGCAGGTTCACGCCATATCGACCGATCATGTCACGCTTGGGTCGCAACACGATATATTGCATGCCCTCATTTACACCGGTAAGGACGTCCGTACTGCCCTCGATACCACTCAATACGTCAGCCACCTCGCCCGCCAGGCCATTGAGCACATCAAGATCCTGCCCAAACACCTTAACCGCCAAATCACCCCGGGAGCCGGTCAACATTTCGGACACACGCATATCAATTGGCTGGGTAAACCCGTAATTGATGCCTTTGAACTGCTCCAGCACCACCCGTATGGCATCTTCCAGTTCGGCTTTTGTGTCCATACGCCACTCATCCTGCGGTTGTAACTCCAGGAACATATCTGTTTCGTTAAGACTCATCGGATCCATGCCCAACTCATCCGAACCGGTTCGGGCCACAATACGGCGGATTTCCGGCACCTGCTCCATCAGTGCCTTTTCAACCATCAGGTCTTGCTGCAATGAGGTTTCCAGGTTGATGGAGGGCAGTTTTTCAAGCTGAACAATGATATCGCCCTCATCCATGGTCGGCATAAAGGTCTTTCCAATAAAGGGGAACGAGACGATCGCTGCCACTAACAACACCAAAGCCGGCAGAACCACAAGCCGCTCCTTTTCCAGCGCCTTATTTAGCATCGGCCCATAAAGCGCCGATAACTTGCGTGGCAGCCACGGCTCTTTGTGCACACCCGATGTGATCAAAAATGATGCGAGCACGGGAATCACGGTGAGCGATAACAACAATGAACCCGCCAGTGCGTAAACGATGGTGAGCGCAACCGGACTAAACAGCTTACCTTCCAGGCCCTGCAGGGAAAGTAGTGGTAAAAACACCAGGATGATAATCAATATGCCGGATGTGACCGGCACGGTGACATCCTTCACCGCCCGGTAGATGACGTGCAACCGGGGTAAGACCTGTCCGCTGGCACCCGACATTTTCGTCACGATATTTTCAACCACAACCACTGCGGCATCGACCAGCAGACCAATGGCGATGGCAAGCCCACCAAGGCTCATTAAATTGGCCGACATGCCGGTCGCGTGCATCGCGATAAAAGTTACCATGGCTGAAAGCGGCAGAATCAGCGCGACGGTCAATGCAGAACGAATATTGCCCAGGAACAGGCCCAGCAATATCAACACCAGCACAACCGCCTCAACCAGTGCTTTTGAAACGGTAGAGACCGCCCTGTTCACCAGGTGGCTGCGATTGTAAAACACACTGATAGAGACATTGTCAGGCAGGCTTTCACGCAGTTCATCCAGTTTTGCCTCAATACCGGTAATGACATCACGTGCATTGGCGCCGCGAAGACTCACAACAAGACCTTCAACCACTTCACCCGTGCCGTTCTCGGTCACCGCTCCGTAACGCTCGAGACTGCCCAAAGTGACATCTGCCACCATCCCGATCGTAATCAACTTACCTTGATGGCTTCGTATTGGTGTGTTTTGAATCGACCCTATACCGTCCAGGGCACCTTCCGAACGAACCAGTAAAGCCTCTTCGCCCCGCTTCAGACGTCCTGCACCATCATTCTGATTGTTGGTTTCGAGCGCTTCTGCCAGGTCACCGGTAGTGACACCCAGGGCCAGCATCGCATCGGCTCTTGGGCTAACACTATAGGTTTTGACTTTACCGCCCAGTGCATTGACGTCCGCCACACCGGCAACGGTGCGCAATGCCGGGCGTATTACCCAGTCGAGCAGGTAGCGTCGCTCGGTGATGGACAACTCGGGGCTGTCTACTGTGAACATATACATTTCACCCAACGGCGTACTCATGGGTGCCAGGCCGCCACTGACGCCTTCGGGTAAATCATCAACCACCGCAGCCAGGCGTTCGGCAACCTGCTGCCGGGCCCAGTAAATATCGGTACCTTCTTCAAAATCAACGGTGATATCCGTTAAAGCGTACTTGGCAATTGAGCGCAGCATGGTCTGGCGCTGTACACCGAGCAACTCAACTTCAATCAATCGCGTGATTCGCGACTCCACCTCTTCGGGTGTCATGCCGGGCGCTTTCATGATGATTTTCACCTGGGTAGGTGAAATATCCGGGAATGCGTCAATGGGAATATTGGTAAATGCAAACCAGCCGGCCGGAATCAGTAAAACCACGACCAACAGCATTAACAGCCGTTGGGTTAGCGAAAAGCGTACGAGACCCGCGAGAGTCACTACTCGTCTCCCCCGCCAATACCCATGCTCATGGCCTTGAGTGCGGCAGTTCCGGCAACAGCAACCTGATCTCCTGCCACGAGACCATTCAACACAAGCCAGGAACCGCTACCGGTGCTTTTTACCTCCACGTCGCGCTCCTCAAAGCCTGATGCGACAGATAAATACACCACGTCCCTGCCATCCAGTTTGACCACGGCACTCGACGGTACTTTGAGTAGCAACCCACCGGACAGTACATTCCACCGGGTCAGCTGACCGGGCTGAAGACCTGAGGCATCGTGGGGTTGGGCACGTACGTGTACTGTTTGGGTTTGCGGGTCGATCACGCTCGCGACGAAAGTCAGTTCGGCCGTTGCTCCATTACCCTGCAATGCAATCTGTCCACCTTCGGTGAGATCAGCGGCATCTGATCTGGACAGGTTTCCTTCCAGCACCAGCTTCTGCATCTCACCCAGCTTGACCAGCAACTCACTGCCGTTGAGTTGATCGCCCAGCATGGCCGGTCTTTCCAAAACAACAGAATCAACCGGGGCCCGTAAAACGATGTCAGGGCTGATTTCCATATTCTCGGTGAGACGTTTCAAATCCGCAGTTGAAAACCCGGCCAGCATCAGCTGACCACGCAGCCCGGCATATTCCGCCTGGGCTGTATCATGGTTGAAACGGGTCTCCTGCCAGCGACGCTCGGAAATAGAACCCGCCTCGCCCAGTTGTTGATCCCTTTTCCAGTTTGAGACCTGCAAGTTAACCTCGGCGCGTGCTTTAAGATAATCCCGCTGAAGCGCCACCATATCTGAGCTGCGCACCACCACCAGCGGGTCACCCGCCTTTACCCGGTCACCCTGCTGCACAAAGACACGCTGCAGGATACCAGCCAACGGCGTCTTGATAGCCCACTCACCATCCGGTGCAAAAGCCACCCTCATGGTGATCTCACCTGCACCGCCCTGATCGACAGCAGTAACCGTTTGCAATTTGATACCCAGCAATTCCTGCTCCTGCTCGCTGACAGGCAGCATTTGCGCCTGAACAGAAAAGACCGGAACAAAACAAGCGAGCAGCAGTAGATGCTTCCCAAACCTCATAAAGACTCTCCAACAGCCTGGTTGTAGGCGGCGATAGCCGCACCCTGCTGTATCAATAACAATTCGTGTGAACGCTCAATTTCCTTGAACCTGGATAAACGGCGCAACCATTCATGGGTTGAAAACTCACCGAGCTCAAACGCCAGCTTGTCCAACTCGTGTCGCTCAGTGGCGGCTTTCACTATGGTGTCGGAGTTTTCCAGTCTCTCGCGCGTGGTATGTAAAACATGGTTGGCTTCATGCAGCTGTAATTCGAGTGCGCGTCTTGTTTCGAGCAACTCGGCCTCGGCCATTGCAAATGCTTCATATGCCTTTGCAACTTCCGGGTCACGCCGGGGGGACTTTCCAATCGGCATGGCAAAACCTATACCAAGTGCATCGACATCCGGAGAGCGTCGATCACCACTGAAATCACGCCAGAAGACATCCAGACTGGGTCTGAGGTTGCTGCGCTCGCGAATCACCTGCGTTGTAGCGGACGATTCTGCCACGTGATTAATGGCCTGGCGCAAAGCCGGATGCTCCTGCCCTATTTCCTGCAATTCACTTAGTGGCTCTTCAATGATCGAGGGAACGGTTTCCAAACCGGTGGTTGAGCGGTAGAGCCGAATGGCATCCATGTATTCCGCTTCAAGCAACATGGTTTCACCTTTCCAGATGGCCAGTTCCTCCATCGTTGCCAGCTGGTCTGCCCGGGACAACTCACCCGCCTCGGCAAACAAGGTAACCTGGGCAAGCACGCCGGCCAAACGCTGTTCCTGTTCAAGACCCAGCTCCCATTGCCTTGCGGCCAATTTTAATTCCCATAGTTGCTGTCTTAGCTGACCACTGACCCGCCAACGAAATTCTGCTTCGTCTGAAGCACGCGCGATGTTTAAAACTTCACCCAATCGGGTCTGTGCCTTCTTTTCTCCCGGCAACCACAGGGGAAAAGACAGGGCGACTTCATTCTCATAGGCGCCGATGTCGTCAAAAGCCCGGTCTGACATATGAAAACCCGTCAGTGACGTCGTATCCGGCAGCCAGCGCTTGGCATATTTTGTTTCCGCATCAATGCTTGCCGCACGGGCCGTGAGCACACCGGCTTGCGGGTGTCGTTTCAGGGTAATATCCAGCAGCGATGATAGTGTGAGGTGGTCATTGAGTTGCAATTTTTCAGCTTCATGCGCCTCAATTGCCCAGGCAACATTGAATGTGGATATCGCGACCGTTAACAGGCCGGAGAGTACAATTTTCCGAAACAGGCCCGGCCTTTGCCCGGCAATGAAGTAGGTCATTCCAACTCGCAGAAAGTAGTTAAGCAGGCGACTATATTGTACCCCTGATAAGACTGGAATCCGACATGTGTCTACAATATAGCCATGGTACATATGCCCCATATGAAAATCGAGATATCACATTTAGGAACAAAATCTATATCATGTTGTATATAAAAGAATTTCTAGCCATACTGGTTCTGGCCATTGTCGTCATCGGAAACCTGGGAGATGTCATATACGACTACCGTGAAGGGGCCAGCATGTCCCATCTTCTGATGGAACTTTTTATAGCCTTAGTCTCTTTCTCATTAATCACCGCCCTGACCTTCGGTATCTGGAGACAAAGTCGCTCAAATATTCGCCTTAAAGCCGAACTTGCTTCCGTTTCCGGAGCAAATGAACAGCCTCTGCCCCCTGCCCTCGCCACCGCACGTCACGAACTGGCACTGGTACTGAAAGAACAGTTTGAAACCTGGAACCTGACACAAACAGAACGGGAAGTTGCGATGTTGCTGCTCAAAGGGCTGAGCTTCAAAGAGATTGCAGCGGTGCGCAGCACGATGGAAAAAACAGTACGTCAACAGGCCTCGGCCATTTACAAAAAGTCCAACGTCAGTGGTCGACACGCGTTTTCTGCGTGGTTTATCGAAGACCTGCTTTGAAAAACACGGTGCGCAATGGCACCGCGCATACTCTATACGAGCTTACATCATGTGCCTCACAAACCATGCCATATCAAGGTCAAGTCATTGTCCTTTCATGCCAAGCAGGCAAGACCTGACCAACCTAAGATACGCAGTGAATTTGGCAAGGAGATTTTGTGATGAAAGCGATTATTTTGAGCGCCGGACAGGGAAGCAGGCTGCTACCTTTGACGGAGAGCGTGCCCAAGTGCTGCCTGATGCTGGATGGCAAACCCTTGCTGCGTCACCAGATTGAATCGCTGGCTGCCAATGGCATGGATGACATTGTGGTTGTAACTGGCTTTAACCACCAGGTGGTTGGAAACGTGGTCAACGATATCAACATCCCGGGCGTCTCTGTTCGCACGCTGTATAACCCGTTTTACGCCGTCTCTGACAACCTCGGAACAACCTGGATCGCACGTAAAGAGATGAGGTTGCCTTTCCTGCTGGTTAATGGCGATACGTTGTTTGAAGAATCCACCCTTGCGCAACTGCTGGCAAGTGAGCGGGTATATCCGATTACGCTGGCCGTGGACCGCAAGGGTCAGTACGACGACGATGATATGAAAATCAGCGCGGATGGTGAACAGTTGAAGCGAGTTGGCAAACAACTCGACAGGGATATCGTCAATGGCGAGTCGATCGGTATGATGATCTTTAATCGCTCGGGCGCTGAAGCTTTTGTTGCGAAAATCGAACGACTGATGAGTAGCCCCGGCGGACTGGCACAGTGGTACCTGTCTGCGATTGACGAACTGGCGACAGTTGGTATCGTTGGAATCAGCTCCATCCAGGGCTATGACTGGTGCGAGGTCGATGACCTGCTTGATTTTGTTCATGCCGACAAAACGGTCAAAAGTTGGCGGCACCGGTCTGAAAATCAAGCCTCGGCGGCGTCGAATCAACGCGATCGTAACAAGCAGAAGGTCGCCTGAAACCTTTCTGGTTCACGACATGCAGCCTGACAGCGATCAGGCTGCATTCTTTTAACAGGTTTTCACTGGCGCAAAGATTCACGATGGTTCATGCTTTGCCATCAATTAAAGCACCAGGAGTTATTGTGAAAAAGGTCTTGTCAATCCTGATTGGCGTTTTGTTTTTATCTTCACAGGGCCCTGCACTGGCCGAAGAACCGGCTGGCCTGAAATATTGGAACAAGTTAAAACAGGAAGCGGTGGAAACTGAATCCGGCCTCCAGTACAAGGTTCTGATCATGGGCAAGGGCCGCAAACCCAAACCCAAAGGCAAAGTCACCGTGCACTATCGCGGCCTGTTCCTCAATGGATCTACGTTTGACTCATCATTTTCGGAAGACGAGCCAGTGAAGCTGAGTCTTAAAAGCGTCATCAAGGGCTGGCAAGAGGGTATTCCGTTGATGCCGACCGGTAGTGTGTTCGTGTTCCTGATTCCACCGGAACTGGCCTATGGTGAAAAAGGGTCAGGGGTAATCCCACCCAATGCCACTTTGATCTTCGAAGTGGAGCTGTTTGGCACAAAGTAATTCACCCGCACTAAAAACGAACAAGCCAAATTGATGATTTTGTCGAAAAAAGGCGCCGCGCGGGGGGTGCGCGGCGCCCGGCCGTCGTCAGCATTCCAACTGGTGCTGGTCGCTGACTGCGAGGAGACCGAATGTCACGGACGGGGGATGTCCATGCGTGTCTCTTTGGGTTCTTTTAAGCCTATTCATCTCCACAACTTGCCGGAGGCGTGAGACGGGACAGATAGATCACCAGGTCTTCAAATTCGGCTGAGTAGATTTCATTGGGCGTTATTTCCGCCTTGCCGGCATAACATGAAGAGAAGGTGAATTTTCCTGTCCCCCAAGGGTAGTGGTTTACTAATGCGGGGTCGAAGCCCACGCCGTAAGTGCCGCCATCTGTTATTTCAAAATCAACATTAAATACATTTCCGTCAACCGTACCGGCTCCAATGATCCACATTTGCCGGCCCTGCTTGTCATAGGTGTAGTAGCTCACAGCAACGATGCCATCTCTGGCGACATCAATCATGAACCCCTCACCACTGCGGTTCGGGTCATACCAGGTGCCGCTGATGCTACTGTTGACGATATAAGCAGACGTAATGGATTCCTGCAGGTACAGCATCACGTCAATCATGTCCTGGGAGTTTGGTATACCAATGGTCGCGCGGGTCATGATGGTATCGGGTATACCCCAACGGGCCTTGTGTACAAATTCACTGAATTTGCCATCCTGCCTCAAGTAGGCAAGCATTCCACCTTCCGGTTTGCCACCGTTGTTACCGTTGAAATCCACGGCAGGGTCACCATGACAAGCCTCGCAGTTCTGCTGGTAAAAGACCTGACCTGCCGGCGCACTTGCGCCCGGGTGGATGTTGTACCAGACAGGATTAGCCGCGGTATCAATGCCATAAAAGTAGAACTTGGGGTCAGAATCACCATAGTTGACAAAACTTACGATGCAGTCGACCTGTTCCTGGGTTGGCAGTTTGTCACCGGCATTTACACCGGTCGCAGAAAAATCGGGATGCTGATTGCCCAGGGTGAAACCCGCAGTATGCGCGGTAGGGTCTGTCGCCAGCGGAACCCAGCTACCGGAACCATCTTCATAAGCCCGGCCAGTACCGGCATGCAGTACTTCGGCAGCCCTGATGTGATAGTAGTCACCCATACCCGGGGCGATGTCACGTGACGTATCATCAATATCACCATAACCGGCATTGGGCCGCTCGGCCGTGCGTGTTCGACGCACGTAGCCACCCTTCATGCCCAGGCGATCCCAGCCATGACAGGATTTGCAGCGAACATAATCTTTGTAAGGCTCACCCGCAGGTGCGCCGCTGCCACCTGCGTCAACACTGGTCCAGTCGTTATAGGCCAGGGCACCGAGCTCGACGCATGCGCTCGCATCGTCCTTTGCCCAGGCATTCGTGCCATATGCAAGACACAAGAGTGTCGTTATCAGAATCAAACGATTTAGGTTTTTGTTCACGGCCTTTGCTCCCAACAAACCCTTGTGTCAATGTACCCACCGGGGAGGCGCAGACCATCTTCCTTATAATCTGCCTTACGATCTTTACGTGTCCCTGAAAGTGCCTTTCTCCTCGCTACCAGGGTCTAACAGCCCACGAAAATCCACCTTGACTATCCACGTGCCCGGTCATGTATCCGGTCTGAAAGCAACTTACAATCGTCCGGGGAAGTTGCCTATAAGTGTTTCTGAAGTTGAAACGTAGCACATCCTTTCTTAAGACAAGCTGAAGATACTTTTAAGGTTCTGCTAAGGTTTCTCAGAGACGAAGACCCGCGCAACAGTATGAGCGGTCGTAAAAAATCCAAGAAGAAAGATAAACGTAACTGGTGATACTGGATTTATTAATTTAGCCAGCCGAATAAAGGGCCTGTGGTCTTCCGCAAACCCTTTATTGTTAAGCGTAATGTATCGCCAACCAGATGGTTTCCACATCATCAGCAGTCCAGGCCACCCTGTGCTTTTCGTGGGCAGGTATCTGTAGCCAGTCACCCGCACCAAGTGTCGTAGACCGGCCATCCATGAATTCCAGCCTTGCGGCGCCTTTTAGTAAAACCACGAACTCATTGGTGTCCTGATCGTACCAGTCACTTTCGGGTGTGATGTGACCCATGGAAACGATTCGCTCGATTTGAACTACGCTTGTTTTGACGAGGGTTTCAATTAATTCGTTGGGAAGCTTGTCAGGGATATCAGTAAAAAGGTTTTTCATTGTGTCATTAGTCTCTTCTGACACAATTTATGGCGTCTTTCAGCGTCGCTGAATTGATGACGCAGTTTCTCTTTTCCAACCTGTCTTCCCGCAGGCTTACATTCTCTGACAGGAGTTGGTTGTATTGATTTACGGTTTGTTGGTGGTCACTCAAAACGGCATCATATTCGGACCCGCAAATATAACCTCTGGAGGAATCGCAAGCACTGTCATCCAGGCAGACAGCATCCTTATCCACACACTTCGCAGACAGGGGACAAACCGTATCACCCTCATCAAGGCAAGCCATGTTTGTTCCATCCGGACAGGTAAACCCGGCCTGGGCACCTGCCGATAACAGGCTCAACAAAAATAGAAAAATGAAGTTACGCATCGTTCGCTATCCCATTTTAGCGCTCAGTGCCAACGTTCTGCACCGTGAGCGGTGGGGCTGATTTAATCTCCAGCGCACTGGTCACATCGGTGCTGAAGGTCATTCCTGCATCACGCAGGACGCGCCAGCATTGAATCATCACGTCGTTGGTGACCCCAACCAGGTCACTGCGACTGGTGTTGATATCTACCCAGAAGAACACCTCGTATACGACCCAACTATCGGCGAACTCCTTGATCCTGACAAACGCTGTTGGCTCAGGCAACACATCATCCACATCACGGATCGTGCTTTGCAGGAGTGACACAACCGCTTCCGGTTCGTCGTGGTAGGCAACGCCAATGCAAAAGTCAGGGCGGCGAAGCCCATCACGGGTGTAATTGTAGAGTTCCTCTCTGAAAATCTGTGCGCTGGGCACAAACACATCACAGGCATCGGCAGTACGTATATGAACAGAACGCACATCAATGGCGCGCACCGTACCGGTCAAGTCGCCCGACTTGATCAAATCGCCCACTTCGAAGGGTCGGCTGAAGTTAAGAAAAATTCCAGCCAGCAGATTTTCACCGATTTCGCGAAAAGCGAAACCCAGCACGATGGCGACCACACCACCCGTGGCCAGCATACTGGCAGCCAGGCCTTTGAACCCCATGACACTCAGGGCGAACAACACACCAACCAGCCTGATTGCCCATAGCACCAGGCGCCGGACATAACGTTCCTGGTTTTGAAGGCGGTGGCTGCGATGCATGATGCGACCGACCAGATTGCTGAGTACGCGTGCTGCAAGGAAGAATAAAATCAACACGATAGCGGCGTATATCAGCCGTGGTGAGAAACCAAGAAAAGTCTGCCAATCGGCCCGTAAGCTTTCAATGATGAATTCCATACTACTTATTCACTCCGGCTAGATGAGCTTAAGTTATCAAATACATTTTACCCTAGTTGAGCGCATGAACTCATGACAGGTCAAGTTGTGAATCTCTTTTGTAAATGGCTTGGCTTAGCTCATGTGCTGTGGGCTACTGACCCTGCCGGTTAGCAAAATGGCTGCCCAAAACAGAATGTAATGTACTATTCTTAGGTAAGCTGTTTACAAAAAGCAGGACAAACGTCTTAAACTGGTTTCAACTTCTAACAAAAAAGGTCACAAAACCTGATGATTCGTCTTTTTTCGATACTGTGTATTTTGGTTATTGCCCCGGGTAATGTATCCGCTGAATCACCCGCCCCCTTACTGTTTGATTCCCATGATGTACTGGAACTGACCATGCCGGTTGATTTCAACACCTTGTGTCGACCCAGTGAGCAGCCCGATTGTGACTACACGTCAACCGTGCTGGAGTACACGGATGCCAATGGTAAGCAACAATCTTTACCTATCGGTATCCTGCGCAGGGATGGCTGGCGCGCGATGCAGGCCAATTGCCAGGTGCCGACGATTTTTGTGCGTTTTTCGAATGAACATACCATTGGTACACCGTTCGAGGGGCAATCAGTACTCGCCCTGACGTCTCATTGCGGCAAGGCTGTTCCCACAGATACCGTTCGATCTCGAGCCCTGCCGGATCAATTTGAAAGTTATGTAAGCAATGAATACCTGGGTTACCGACTGTACAACCTGGTCACTGATGTCAGCTTGCGCGTGCGTTTCATCAAGATCACCTACGCTAACCTTGAAAACCCTCACCTCAGTTTCACCCGTAACGGCTTTTTTGCGGAGCATTTTGAAGACCTGGCTGCCCGCATGGGGGCACAACTCCTGCCTGAAAACAGCTTTGACCCGGCAAAACTGAATCTCGAAGCAGCTGATCAGCTGGCGCTTTTCAATTTCATGGTAGGCAATACCGATTGGTCCATCGAGAATCAGGACAACGTATTTATGCTGCGCTTTCCTGACGGCAAAGACGTGCCGGTTATCTACGACCTGGACATGTCCGGCCTGGTCAATGCGCACTACGCCAGCCCCTCGCCTGATTTGCCAGTCAAGAAGGTAAGGCACCGTTATTACCTGGGTTATTGCCACCCTGATACAGACTGGGATGCATTGTTTGCGAAATTCAGCGGAATGGAGAAAGACATCATGACGATGGTCATCGAAACGCCGGGGTTTGGGCGCGGTGACCGCAGACAATCAGGTGTTTATCTTGATACGTTTTTCGATAACCTCGACTCAGAGAAGGCAAGAGAGACCAGGATCATCGAGCGCTGCCAGCCAATGCCTTCTGGGGCAGGAATGTAAGCCTGGTTACTAACGCCTGAAAGCGCTCGGGTTTGGTCAGGCTGTCAAACTGACGACCGATAGATTAAAAGTCAGCTGTTGAAAACACCGGTAGACAGATATCGATCACCCCGGTCACAGACAATGGCGACAATCACGGCATTGTTCAGCGTGTCACTCAGACGCAGCGCCCCGGCAACCGAGCCACCGGAGGAAACCCCGCAGAAGATACCCTCTTCACGGGTCAACCGGTGCATGGTGTCTTCCGCTGTTTTCTGGTCCATTTCGATCACCTGATCCACCCGGCTTGCGTCGAAGATGCCTGGCAGGTATTCCTTCGGCCAGCGCCGGATACCGGGAATCTGTGAGCCATCGGTGGGCTGCAGGCCAACAATTTCTATCGCCGGATTCTTTTCCTTGAGAAACCTTGAAACCCCCATGATCGTGCCGGTAGTTCCCATGGAGCTGACGAAGTGGGTGATTTTCCCGTCCGTATCGCGCCAGATCTCCGGACCGGTGGTTTCGTAGTGAGCCAGTGGATTATCCGGGTTGGCAAACTGATCCAGCACCCTGCCTTCACCACGGGCCTGCATCGCCTTGGCCAGATCACGGGCGCCTTCCATGCCCTGCTCTTTGCTGACTTCAATTAACTCGGCGCCATAGGCAAGCATCGCGTACTTGCGCTCCTGGCTCTGATTGGCGGGCATGATCAGTTTCATCCGGTAGCCACGCATCGCCGCCGCCATCGCCAGGGCAATTCCGGTGTTACCACTGGTGGCCTCGATCAGCACATCACCGGGACGGATTTCACCGCGCGCTTCTGCCTTACGGATCATGTTCAACGCCGGCCTGTCCTTGACCGAACCGGCGGGGTTATTACCCTCCAGTTTGACCAGGATAGTGTTGCTGGTCTCCCCGGGCAAACGCCTGAGGCGCACCAGGGGTGTATTGCCGACCGTATCTTCAATGTTGAGCTTAGACATAGAAGAGAATTGTACCCGTCCCGGTAGCGTAGTGGGCGAAGAATCGCAGTTTCCTGCAGGTGCTCGAACGCTTGGTTTCTAGTGCGGATTCAAACGATTGCCACAGAATAGGAATTGAGCGACTGCATAGCGAGGCAATTCGTTCAGGATAAAGCGATACTTTTTCTGATGACAAAGCTGGATGGCTGAGGGCACTATAGGTTTTGGATCCTTGGGAAGGCATACAGATGTCCTTTTTGAAGTTACTTGCACCAAGCATTATCGAGTCACTGCGAAGCAGCTATAGTGCTCGAAGTTTTCGCGATGACGTTTTCGGTGGACTGACCGCTGCGGTCGTTGCGCTTCCCCTTGCGCTCGCCTTCGGCGTGTCTTCTGGCGTCGGTCCTATTGCCGGATTGTACGGTGCAATTGCGACAGGTTTCTTTGCAGCGTTATTCGGGGGAACACCGGCACAAATATCCGGCCCAACTGGCCCAATGACCGTTGTTGTAGGTGCCGTGGTTGCCACCCACGCTGGCAGTCTTCCAGAAGCGTTCACAATCGTGATGCTCGGGGGCGTATTGCAGATACTATTTGGATATTTTCGGTTCGGAAAATACATTACGTACACGCCTGCATCGGTTGTATCGGGATTTATGACCGGTGTCGGAGCAATTATCATAATTCTGCAACTATTGCCGTTTCTCGGTCTGCCCATCTCGACTGAAGGTGTCCTCGGAACATTGCAGACACTTTCGGCAATCCGAATCGAGATGGTAGATTTTCCTGCTGTTGGTTTTTCCCTCATAGCGCTACTCCTAATTATTTTCTGGCCATTGCGACTGGCAAAAATCGCACCGGCGCCACTGGGCGTTCTCGTTATTGGAACGCTCGTATCGACACTGGCGTTTCAGGGGTTGCCAGTCATCGGCGAAGTTCCAACGGGTTTTCCCGAGCTTGTTGTTCCAGTCGTGTCGATCAACAACATAGCGCGGATGTTGCAACCGGCATTTATTCTCGCGTTGCTGGGTTCAATCGATAGCCTGTTGACCTCTCTCGTATCTGACTCCATCACGAAAACACAACATGACTCTGACAAGGAACTTGTCGGTCAAGGCATAGGGAACATCGTCGCCGGTATGCTTGGCGCTTTACCAGGCGCCGGCGCGACCATGAGAACCGTGGTCAATGTCCGAGCTGGAGGTAGAACCGCGATATCCGGAATGTTGCATGCGCTCACGCTGCTGGGTCTTGCGCTTGGCTTGGGTTCGATCGTCGCGTACGTTCCGATCGCCGTGCTGGCGGCAATTTTGATCAAGGTGGGTTGGGACATTATCGACTGGGGGTATCTGAAACGGATACGGCGCGTTCCTCGGGAAAAGGTTGTCGTGATGTTGGTAACGCTTGTGCTCACTGTTTTCGTCGACCTGATTTTGGCGGTCGGAGTTGGCATTATCCTGGCCGGTTTTGTCAGCTCACGCTGGCTCGCCGAAGAACAGCTCAAGGGCCTCAAACAGTCCGCGGACGCGGACGAACTTGATGTTCTTACACCTGAAGAAAAAGCGCTCTTGCGTACGGTCGGCGGGCGCGTCCTTATGACTTTCCTGCACGGTTCATTTTCCTATGCTTCGGCACGCGATTTGGCACGGCGCGATACACAGGCCATCTCGCCTCGCGACGTGGTCATCTATGATTTCACGCATGCTGGTTATGTCGATCCGAGCGGCGCGCTCGCAATTGATGAGATGATCGATTTGTCACAAAGTCACGATCGATACGTCATCGTGTCAGGCTTACACACCCACGCGCTCAGGGCGCTAAGCGGCATGGGCGTCCTGGATCGCATTCCAATCGCGCAGCGATTCGATCAGCGGCAGGATGCTGTCGAGGCCGCGGTCGCATATTGTCGAGAAAAGTCTGCGCGACACTAGGTTTCCAGAGGCTTACTTCAGCTGAACGTATAGTTGCAAAGTTGCAGGACGCGACTACCCACCTGTGCCCGACTGGGGGTTAACCCCTGATATCGCGGACGCGTTCGAAAAGGCCATGGTAACTGGTTAAAACCCAGTTCAGCCAGTCGACTATCTGGCTCGTCAGCTTTATGCACTATGATTTAGGAATTTAAGACGAGGATGTTGGTCGCGTTGAACCTGCCACCAATCCTTTTTTACCCGAAAAGTGTCACCTATGTGACCGGTAAGGACCCCACTGGCGCATGGGTTGATGAGGCAGGATTTCATCAAGCAGCGACGTGGCACTGTCCGTCATCCGCCGTGCGCCGCAACTGGGACAAAAACCCCGACGCTTGCAGCTAAGCTCGAGCGCTATCCTTAATCTGTTGTGCCAGATAGATGAGAGTTGCGATAACCGCTCCCGCTCCAATCAACTCACACAGAGCACCAATTGCGTCCCAATTCATAACATCGAGCCTTCTATGTAAATAGTCGCGTGAAAATCTTCAACTGGCTGAAATCACAGCCATAACCAGCCAGCATCATAACACGCAGATTTACTCCGACCATTTACTCTGGCTTTAAAACCATGTTGGATAACCGGGCTTTCATGATGTATAAAACGCGTGATGCGGATGGAAATGACATTGTGGCAATCGGGTAGTCAATGGGAGGTATCAAAATGGACACGACACGAACGGAGCGGGATACGATGGGCAAATTACAGGTGCCGGTGGATGCTTTATGGGGCGCGCAGACACAGCGAGCGGTAAATAATTTCCCGATCAGTGGCATCCCGGTTCCGGCAGCGCTGATCTGTTCGCTGGGCCTTATCAAGTCATCGGCAGCCACCGTCAACCGTAATCTCGGCCTGTTGGAAAGTGATGTCGCCGAAGCCATCATTGCAGCGTCGGCCAAGGTAACCGCTGGTGAGATGGACGCCCATTTTCCGGTCGATATTTTTCAGACCGGTTCCGGTACCAGCAGCAATATGAACGCCAATGAGGTTATTGCCCGGCTGGCCGCCCGGCAGGGTGTGGACGTTCACCCAAATGACCATGTCAACATGGGGCAGAGTTCAAATGATGTCATTCCGTCGGCGATCCAGGTCGGTGCCTGTCTGGAGACCAGCAAATCCCTGTTACCGGCATTGCGGCATTTGCAGGACGTGCTGGATACAAAGGCGGAAGAGCTTAAAGACACCGTTAAAACAGGCCGTACGCACCTTATGGACGCAATGCCGGTGACCTTCGGACAGGAGCTGGCCTGCTGGTCACAGCAGGTAAAATCGAATATCGATCGCATCGAAAGTGCGCTTGAGCGTATGCGTCAGTTGCCACAGGGTGGCAGTGCCGTTGGCACGGGTATCAACGCCCATACCGAGTTTGGCCCGCGCATGGCGGAGGACTTGACCCGCGCAACCGGTTTCAGGTTTGTTTCGGCTGCAAATTATTTTGAAGGTATCAGTTCCCAGGACACATCGGTTGAACTGTCAGGACAACTCAAGACACTTGCATGCAGCCTGATGAAGATATCTAACGACCTGCGACTGATGAATTCGGGACCATTGGCCGGTTTCGGCGATATCACCCTACCCGAACTACAACCGGGTTCCTCAATCATGCCGGGCAAGGTCAACCCCGTCATGGCCGAAGCGGTCTGCATGGTTTGCGCACAGGTGATCGGCAATGATAGTGCCATCACCCTGGGTGGGCAAGCCGGCAATCTCCAGCTTAATGTGATGTTGCCGATGATTGCGCACAACCTGTTTCAGAGCATTACATTGCTGGCCAATTCCAGCCGTTTGCTGGCTGATTCAGCGATCAGAGGTTTCATGGTGAACCATGATTCGATCAATCGCTCACTGGAACGTAACCCGGTCCTGGTGACTGCATTGAACCCTGTCATTGGTTATGAACTGGGTGCGGCCACCGCCAAGCAAGCCTATAAAGAAGGACGTTCTATCCGTGATGTAGCCAGGGAAACCACCGGGCTTTCCGATGAAGAACTGGAGCGTTTGCTGGACCCGCTTGAACTCACCAGGGGGGGTATCAGGGGCTGAAGCAAGTTGCGGCTGACCGCCAGGGTTTTCGAAATTAGAGGATTGGAGGAATCTTAAATGACACCCTGAAACGCCAACACCCATCAAAGTTCAATCTTCTTGAAAGGTAGCGTAAACTGGACTGACAGAAAATCTGTGATGTCTGACATGGACCATTTCCGAATGGAATGGTGTGAAACTGACCGCCGGATTCAATTATATTTGGCTGACCAACCACATGAAGACAGAAAAACCCCAGGCGCTGATACTTGATGAGGACTCCGGGCATACGCAGTCACTGACTTAAATGGCGCGCCCGACAGGATTCGAACCTGTGACCCCTGCCTTCGGAGGGCAGTACTCTATCCAGCTGAGCTACGGGCGCATTTTGATTGCGTTGCGTAGTTTAGCTGCTTTGCTTGCATAAGGAAACGTAACTTTACTTCCAGCTATCCTTTGATACCGCTATACTATTCGCCCTTAAAAGGACCGTGCCTGGTCAGGGCCAGGACGGTAAATACCAGATTCAGAGGTGTAGTGTGGAAGAGCAAACCGATAAAGTGTTTATTAGAAATGTCAGTATCGTCATTGTCGTGCTGGTCGTTTTTACGATCAGCATTGCTTTTTTCGCCTTAAATGTTGGTGAAAAAGATCAAGAGGGCAATAATCCCAGTCGCGTTACAACGATGGAAGAACGGATCAAGCCTGTTGCTGATGTTTACATGGGTGAAGCGGGTGCTGCCGCTATTGTAGAAGCTGCAGCGTCTTCGGGCTCTGAACAGAAAGTTGCATTTGACGGTAGTCTTGATGCAGAAATGCTGTATGCCAGTGTATGTGCGGCCTGTCATGGCACAGGTGCGGCGAATGCACCCATAACCGGCTCAGCGGCTATGGCTGAACGTGCAGCAAAAGGTATGGATGTATTGATGCAAAGCGCCCTCAATGGCATCAATGCCATGCCTGCGCGCGGTGGGCGTGCCGACCTGTCAGATGAGCAGGTACAGGTGATTATCGAGTTTATGATCAAGTAGCATTGCTTGTGAGCAGTAGATATTTTAAAACGCCGCTTTTTGCGGCGTTTTTTTGTGTTTTTTTAAATGCCTGCAAAGTAAGCGGGCCGCCAACGGATATCGCTGTCGCTCAATGCCCTGACAGGACAACTTCGATTGCCGCCGTGCAAGGTGACGCTTATGAATCACCCCTGGCAGGCGAGCAGGTCACACTCCAGGGCATCGTAACGCTGATCCAGCAAGGGCTGGGGTTCTATCTGGAAGAACCCGGTTCCGATGATGATGTTCAGACATCAAACGCTGTATTTATTCAATACAGCCCAGCCTCTTGCAGACATCAAACAGGGTTCCCTGCTCAGTGTACGGGGTGAGGTAACAGAGATTGGCGAGAGTCGAGACACGCTGACCGCATTATCAAACACCACAGATCTTGTGGTTTGCTCTGCAGGCAATCCACTCCCTCTGACTGTCATCTCGCTACCTTTAGATGGTCCCGGCCGCGAAGCGCTGGAGGGTATGCGTGTCCTGATAGACGACAAACTCGTAGTTTCCGGGGTTTATCAGTTTGAACAGGGTAAGTTCACACTCAGTGCCAACGGTGTTCAGTATGTACCGACCGAGGTGATGCAACCCGGACCGGCAACAAATGACCTGATGGCGCAGAACAGGGCCGCTGCCCTGCCCGTTTTATTGCCGGGAGACATGAAATCACCCGCATTGGTGGTCAACGGCACCTCGACCAACCGGCTGACTGGCGTCATGGCCCACGATAAACGGGGCAAACGGCTTACGATTGAGTCGATCTCCGGCTTTTCCACTCCGTATATTGAGGTGCCGACTGCCACACCTCCAGAGACCCTCCGCATTGTGGGTATGAATCTGCATAATTATTTCAATGGCGATGGTAACGGGCTTGGTTTTCCAACCCCCAGAGGTGCAAAAACCATTGAAGCCTTCCAACAACAACGTAGCCGTATCGGTGCTGCCATCGGGGTTCTCGACCCGCATGTGATCGCCGTGATGGAGCTCGAAAACGATGGTTTTGGCCCGGACAGTGCCGCACAGGACTTCATCCAACTGGCCAATGATGCAAGCCATGAACCATGGACCGTGACCCGTCCGGTTGCTGACAACACCGGCACTGACCAGATCGCCGTTGGTATTTTTTACCGCAGCGACCGTCTGAAAGCGATTGGCCCTGCGTACACCCTTGAAGGTGAGGTGTTCAAACGCAGCCGCCAGCCACAGGCACAGTTGTTTCAACACCTGCCCGATGGAGAAAAACTGCTTATCGTGATTAATCACCTCAAGTCCAAGGGCTCCTGCCCGGACTCTGGTGTAAATGCAAACCAAAAGGACGGCCAGGGTTGCTGGAACGACATGCGACGTATCGCTGCAGAAAAAATGTCAGCGTGGGCGAAAGAGGTCGCAGCATCCAATGGCACTGAAAACATCCTGATCCTGGGTGATATGAATGCCTACAGGAATGAAGACCCGATCGGCAGTATCCGGGATGCCGGGTTCATCGAACTCATGGAAAGAGGCCCGCTGCCGACCTATAGTTTTGTGTATGCCGGCCAGCGTGGCACACTGGACTATGCGTTTTCTTCTGATGCCTTGCTTGGCAAGGTGCAAAAAGCCTACATCTGGAATGTAAATGCTGCCTTCCCGTCGAAAGTGGCGTTACCGCAAACCTGGTTGGGCTTTTCAGATCACGACCCGGTGGTCGTCGAATTGCGTTTACGCC
Organism: uncultured Gammaproteobacteria bacterium; assembly: GCA_963759155.1. Lineage (GTDB taxonomy): Bacteria > Pseudomonadota > Gammaproteobacteria > Xanthomonadales > SZUA-36 > SZUA-36. Next base: position 37,797 of record CAVWXX010000005.1, read on the forward strand.
ATTCCAGTACGTCGGACTGAATCAGCGGAAAGAACTCTTTGAAGGCCGGTTTAAAGACCGGAGACAGTTCCGGCCAGATCTCGTCAACACGGTGCAAAGGGTTCGGGCGGGACAGACGTTTGCCAATACCGGTCAGGGCTTGTAAAACAACCCCGGTTTCGCGATACGAGCTAAACAACCCGTGCCGGTCTGCATAAACCATAAAACCAGCCAGCTTCTCCGGCACCCACTCAGCATGTTCACGTAATAGATCACGCGCTTCAAGGTCAAACCTTTCCAGGCTCCCCGGCATGTACCGCCACCAGTTAATCGCCAGTTCATGATCAAATGCCAGGTCAATAATGATGCCCGCATAACGCCGAAACTCACGGGGAAACTGCGGTCGCAGTTTTTTAATTACCGGTGATCGATCGGTACACTTATCAATATACCTATGTAAAACAATACCTTGCCTTATCGGCTCGGGAAAAGCACGTAAAGCACGCCGGCCGCGAACGAAATCACCTATCAGCCCACCCATCATCAATCCGGAGTCTCCATTGGCCAGGCATAGGTGAGCGAGAAAATTCATGCATGCAGCCTACCATAGAGTCCGCCTTAAGACTGCGGTATGATGCACTACTACCGATCAGTGAAGAAACAGGCCATGGTGGAGTCTCAGGACACCAAACGATCTGACGAATTCCCAACTTCGCGACAGGAGTTCTTTCTGCGTGGGCCGGCGGGCAAGCTGGAATGCGTTGCCGATGTCCCCGATCCCGACGATGAGCGCCCCGCAACCGTCGTGTTGTGTCATCCGCACACATTGCATGGTGGCACCATGCATAACAAGGTTGTCACCATCATGGAGCGCTCAATGCGTGAGCTTGGGCTGCGCACGATTCGTTTTAATTTTCGTGGCGCCGGCGAGAGTGAAGGCGAGCACGATGAGGGTTATGGGGAAACCGATGATCTTTTTGCCGTTACCGAGTGGGTACGCCGTACCCGGCCGGATGACGAGTTATGGCTGGGCGGTTTTTCCTTCGGGTCGTATATCACACTGCGCGCCGCACAAAACCTTAAGCTGGGACAGTTAATTACCATTGCCCCACCCGTCGATCGTTTTGAATTCTCCAGCATACAACACCCCAATTGCCCGTGGCTGGTTGTTCAGGGTGATGAAGATGAGGTGGTTGCGCTGGAGGATGTGAAGTGCTGGGTGGAAGATCTCGATCCGCAGCCCGACTTCCTGGTGATGGAAATGGCCTCACATTTTTTCCACCGGCGACTGATGGATTTACGTGGCCTGCTCAAGAACGGCGTGCGTCCGAACCTGCCGGAAAAAACCTTTCCCGGGTAGTTCCTGACAATTGCACCGCAGACCACTTTCTATTTATAAATCCCTGCTCGCCGATGGTGGCTACCAGCCTGACCCGGCACAGCGCGTGGCGATTGGCGAGCTTGATCGCGTCTGGATAGACTTAAGCACGCACCGGGTTTCCGGTTGGTGGGCGAAACTGCGTGGTAAGAAACCTAAACCGGTCACCGGGTTGTACCTCTGGGGCGGTGTGGGACGGGGTAAGACCTGGCTCATGGATGTGTTCTTTGAAAGCCTGCCAGAGGAACACAAGCTTCGTATCCACTTCCATCGCTTCATGGCGCGGGTGCACGCTGCGCTCAAAACAAAACAATCCACCCGTGACCCGCTGAATGAAATCGCGCGGGAGTGGGCTGCACAATACCGGGTACTTTGTTTTGACGAGTTTTTTGTATCTGACATCGCTGATGCGATGTTACTGGGCGGCTTGCTGCAAGCTCTGTTTGACGAAGGCGTCACCCTGGTTGCCACCTCCAACGTTGCACCCGATGACCTCTATCGCGATGGACTACAGCGCGCCAAGTTCTTACCAGCCATTGAGTCCTTGAAAAAACACTGCCTCAGCCTGCATGTGGATGGTGAACGTGATTTCCGACTACGCCTATTACTGAGGTCTGAAATATTTCTGCAACCACTGGATGAACATGCCGAAGCCAGTCTCGGCAAGGCATTTACAGACATGTCTGCGGGTTGCACACTGGACACCCGCCTGGAGATCAACGGGCGCACTCTGAATGCCCGCAAGCGTGCCGATGGCATCATCTGGTTCACCTTTGAAGAGCTCTGTGAGCGGCCAACAGGCGTTGCCGATTACATCGAAATCGCGCGGGCGTTCAATACCGTCTTGTTATCAGGTGTTCCGTTGATGGATGAAAACAAGGCCGATGCCACACGCCGTTTTATCAACCTGATCGATGAATTCTATGATCGTAATGTGAAGATGCTAATCTCGGCCGAGGTACCCATCGACGAACTCTACAATGGCAAACGCCTGGCCTTCGAGTTTCAGCGCACCGCTTCGCGCCTGACAGAAATGCAAAGCAACGATTACCTGGCGACCCCGCATCTGCCCTGATCACGTTTCCCGGGCAATAAAGACCAATAATTTCGGTATTAAGCTGGATTCAGTGAAAATTACTCACAGGAATAATTGCCGTCATCCAAAACCCTGCATTGTGGAGGATGACCATTTTCCTGCCAGTAATTTTTTAATCTGGTGTTCACAAGCTCTTTAAACGCCGGTGTTTTACGGAAATACGCCGCATCAGGGTGCCATATTAACCCTGTGCTTTCAGGCTCCAATAAACACTCATCCTGCCTGAATGCGATGGCAATATTATCCAGGTCACAGACATCAATATTGTATGTTGAAGCCCATTGATTGAAACGCTCCACGCCTGCGGTGTGATCTTCCATGGGGTTCTCAAGCGCCTTAATCCAGTCTTTAACCGGGGCATATTTGTAGTCGGCCAGGTCCAGAGCGGCCACCAGGTAAGCCATGTTTCGCTGCCCGGAATGGACGTAATAGGAAACGAACTGATCTTCAAGTGCACGAAAGTTGAACTGAAATGTTCTTTCAAACTCTGCGATGGCTGCCTCAATCTGACCCTGGTACAACAGGCTTGAAGCCAGGTAACGGCTACAGAGCATATAGCCGGCATCGATTTTAAGACACTGTTCAAAGTCCGCAATCGATTGCTCTGTGTAACCCAAATCCCTGAATATTATTCCCCGCCAAAGCCAGGCGGTTGCATTTTTCGGGTTATTCTTGATCGCGGTATCGAGATTTTTTATCGCGCCGATATAACCATCACCGGTGATTTGATGCTTCATGCCAATGACGGCATAGGCCATGGATAAATCAGGATCAATTTCCAGTGCACGACGAGCTGCTGCAAGCGCCAGTGAATCGTGATCAACGCCATCCCCCCGGTTCCACGAAGTTGCTACCGATCGAACTGCGGCAAGTGCTTCCCAGGCCCGGGCAAATTTAGGATCAAGACTGGTAGCCTGCTCCAGTAACTGCCAACTGGTGGGAAGATTCACACGGGCAATAAACAACTCCCTGCCCTTCAGGTAGAGGTCATAGGCATCCAGGTTGCTGGTGGCGCTATCCACACTGACGGCCTCAAGACCAATACCCAGTTCGGTGGTCAGTGCTGAGACAATCGCATTGGCGATCTCATCCTGAATCTGGAAGATATCATCCATATCCCGGTCATAGGAGTCCGACCACAGATGCCGGTCATTCCTGGTATCAATCAGCTGGGCGGTAATACGCAGACGATCACCCACCTTTCTGACACTGCCTTCAAGAATATTGGCTACCCGCAATGCCCGGGCAATTTGACGGATATTCCTGGTGTCGTTTTTAAAGGCAAAAGACGAGGTACGTGAAGCGACAACCAGACCATCGACGTTTGTGAGTACGTTAAGTAACTCTTCCGACAGGCCATCAGAAAAATAATCCTGGTTGGGCTCTGCACTCATATTGACGAAAGGCAATACTGCGATGGAGTTTTCGGCAATGACCGGCTCTGGCTCAGGTTCAGCAGACACCTGAACCGGTTTTGTCACCGTTTCCTGCCCCGCTGGAACCGGCATATACCGGTCCAATGACACCATACCCACCACCACGGCCAGCAGGGCCATGGTGATGTAGTCCAGCTTATGTCCGCTGGTACGGGTTAATTTATCGAATTTAAGGACATCAGACTCTTTCCTGAGTCCATCGGTGGTTAAAGCAAAGGTCCAGGTGAAAAAGAGTGCGATGGGAAAACCCGCAACCACAAAAGTGATGACCACACCCATCACCCAGGGCGCTGCCCCGTAGTTTGTCGCAATGATATCACCAACCTGAATAAGCACCCAGGCAGCAACAATGTAGGCCATTCCGATACGGAATACATTGCGGCGCTTCATCTCTCCTAAAAATTTCATTGGAACCTCATTGGTTTTTATTCAAACGCATACTCACCTGTTCCGCTCCATCATAGCCTTAAATTCAGAATCATCACGAATCGCATCAAAGGCCGGGTCCAGATCCACCAGGTAAACCGAAGTTTCGCTCGGCGGGCTCAAAAGTGGCTCAAGCATATCAACCGTCTCGGTCGCCATGCCTGCGATCGCAAAAATTTTTGCATACACGTAGCGTTTTTCAAACTCTGCCAGATCATCCGCCGGCGCTGACCGGCTTGATCTTTCTATCAGCGTCTTGACCGTTTCCGGGCTGTCACCCTGAATCGCGCGGACTCTCGCCTCCGCAAGATCAGCGCGATAGTCTTCACCCAAATCCATACGCAGGCTCTTTATACGGAAAAGTGCTGCTGCAGCTGCTTGCCTGGCCTCATCTGACCTGCCCATAAAGTGCAGGGTTTGTGCAGCCCAATCCTCTCTGAATTCGATGCTGCCATGCTGGATCTCCGCTTCATCCGGCAGATTACGTGCCGCGGCCAATGCATCATCAAATCGCCGCGCCAGTGTGTTCACGAGCATATAGGTCAGAAAATAATTGTAATCACCACCACGCTGCGCTCCGAGAGTCAGTGGCACCGCACTATTGGTATCACCACTTTCCTGTAAGCGGATCCGGGCCTCTGTTGTTCTGCCCCAATAACTGTCCGGGTCAATCACGCGCGCCTGTCTGACCGCGCTCATCGCGTCCTCGTAGCGATGCAGATACATCAAGGTCAGTGCATACTCGTGCCAGTTAAAATGTACACGCGGGTTCAGCTTGAGTGCCTGTTCCATGGATTTTACAGCTTGCTCCCAAAGCCCGGCCCGGCGTGATACCCAGCCCCGCCACATGTACGCCTCATCGTTACCCGGCATCATCTCAATGGCTTTATCAAGCTTGTACAAAGCTCTCTCATAATCATGAAAACCCCAGTACCAGTAGAAGCCTTCAGCCATATAGAGCCCGGCAAATTCAGTATCGATACTGCGGGCACGTTCAATCGCTTCCAGTGCCAGGTCACGGTTAAGCGGATCGCCGCCATAGAGCCAATAGTTGGTCATATGCGCACGTGCCAGCCCGATCCAGGCCTGTTTGAAACCCGGATCCAATGCCAGTGACTCCTTGAACATGTCGATGGCAGTGGCATAGCCACGCATCGTTTCCGTTTGAGCAAAGCGACGGGCCTGGAGATATAAATCGTAGGCGGCAACGTTATCTGTGGGCACATCCGCCACATCGGCCAACTCGGAATCCGTCAGCGTTGCCTTTAAAGCACCCGCGATCGCTTTTGCAATTTCGGACTGAATGTCAAACAGGTTATTGGTCGTCAGTTCACGGTCATATATTTCAGCCCACAGGTGTTCATCCGTGTAGGCGTCAATTAGCTGCACATTGATTCGCACCCGTTCACCGGCGCGCTGTACCGAGCCTTCCATTACATTCGCAACACTCAATTCCTGTGCAATCTGACGCAGGTTCTTGGTGGTGTCGCGGTATTCCATCACCGAGGTTCGTGAGATCACGCTGAACGCATCGATCTTCGACAACTGGGTCAGCAGGTCGTCGTGTATACCATCGGTAAAATAGATATCTTCGGCATCTGCACTACGGTTGGCAAACGGCAGGACAGCAATAGAATTTTTATCGATGTCCATCGCTTCAAGGTCAACTTGGGGCACGACGATTTCAACGAGCGGTTCTTCAATGGGGTCCGCATCCCTGGCCAGTTCGATCTCTGCCGTTTTCTGCTCAAAGCGGGACTCCCAGATAAAATAACCCAGCGAAAGTCCGAGCGACACGATGATCACATAGTCGAGCTTACGACCCGTTTTCGGTGCGATCGATTCTGTGCGTTTTACGTCCTTTTCGAGCTTGATACCCTGCGGGGTCAGCTCAAATGCCCAGGCCAGAATCAGGGCGGGTACAAAACCGATGACCAGCATCAAAAGTATCAGTTTTGGCGCCCATTCCGGCAGACCCAGAATCTGTGTAAGCACATCGGTCAGTTGCAATAGAATCCAGGTCGATACCGCGTAAGCGATAGCCACTTTGAAGACATTTCGGCGTTTGAGTTCTTTGAGTAATGGCAAAAGCTGGGTTCTTTTTGTTCTATGGTTACCATTAAGCATAGTTGCTTCACAGACAAATACCAAAAAAATCTTTGCTTATCGGTCCTGTCCGGAAAATATCTGTCTTTTAAAAGCCCTGTCTTCAAGCTCCTCTCAAATGGAGTTCAACCTCATTGGCTATCGCCAGGCAGGCGGTCAAGCCGGGGCTCTCAATACCAAAGAGTTGCACCAGACCCTTAATACCATGACTTTGAGGGCCGGCGATGATGAAATCTGCAGCAGGTTCACCCGGCCCCGAAATTCTCGGGCGGACACCGACATAACCGGCTTGCAGGCGGCTTGCATCCAGGCCCGGATAGTAGTCGCGGATACTGCTTTCAAAATGTTGTCGCCGGGCTTCACTTGATTCGAATGTGTAATCAAGCTGATCACGATAGGCGACATCCGGCCCGAATTTCAGCTGACCACCCAGGTCCAGTGTGCCGTGCAGGCCCAGGCTACCCGCCCCTGCGACGGGGTAAACCAGGTGACGAAATGGTGACTTTCCCATGTAACTGAAATAATGCCCTGCCGGATAATAGTTGCGGGGCAGTTTGGCCGCGCCCGACGTCCTGGCCAGATCAATCGCACCATGGCCAGCCGAGTTGATCAGCAAACGCGAGTGAAGCTTCATGGACGTCCCATCGATATCAATGTCTAACGCAAAACCGTCGTTTTGTGGTTTGAAGGACTGCACCCTGCTTTTAAGGCCAAGTACACCGCCGGCGTTTTCAACATCACCCAACAGGCTCAGCATCAAACCATGGGAATCGACTATCCCCGTAGACGGTGACCACAGGGCTGCCAACCCACGCACATCGGGCTCCAGTTGGTGTAGTTGGTCCTGTGACAGCAACTCGAGGTCATCGACGCCATTGGTCCGGCCCTGCGCCTGGTAGGCCTTGAGCACGTCGATCTGCGCATCGCGGGTCGCGATGATGAGCTTGCCAAGCCGCTTAAACTCAACCTGGTGTTGCGAGCAATAGTCATAAAGAAGTTTCTTGCCGGATACACAAGTCCGCGCCTTCAGGCTACCGGTTGGATAGTAGATTCCGGCGTGTATTACCTCGGAGTTTCTGCTGGAAGTGTGTGTACCAAAAGCGCGCTCTGCTTCAAGGATGATGACCTCGCGTCCTTCAAGCGCCAGGGCCCGTGCGATGGCAAGACCGACAACACCGGCACCCACCACCACACATTCGACCCTTTCAGCCATGTTTCAATCGCCCGGTGTCAGTCGCCAGCCAACTCCCTGAGGATAATGCTCCAGTGGTCCAGTGCATCATAGAATGCCTTCACCGGCACCCTTTCATTGAGGCCATGGGCATACATTTCATCCGGATTCATAAAGACACCACTGATCGCAAGCGTAGGAATTCCCGCCTTGCGGAAATGCATACCATCGGTACCGCCCGATTCCATGTAACCCATGACCTTCAGACCCGGGTAACGGGCGTGCACGGCTTTTTTGACCGCTTCTATGACATCCGGGCGTAAAGGTGAAATGGGGCTTTCGGTGGCTTCATCGAGCTGCCTGAATTCAATCGCATCATTTTCGACCACATGTTTGAGTGCATTTTCAATGGCCTCGACGGGCACACCCGGGAAGATCCGGCAATTGACCGTGGCGGTAGCAGACTGCGGCAAGGCGTTTTCCGCATGTCCAGCCTCAAGCATCGTCACCACGCAGGTGGTGCGGGTCGTACCCACGTAGGAAGACTCAATAGCCAGCCGGTCAGAGGCTTTCTCATCCCGCGGGTTATTCGCAAACTGGATCATTGCTTCACCAAGCTCACCACCCATTTGCTCACCCGTCTCTTCGAAAAAAGCCAGGGTCATTTCACTCCAGCGCACGGGGAACCTGTAGTTCTGTATTTTCGTGATGGCGGCCGCCAGGTCGTAGATCGCATTATCCGGCCTTGGGCGTGAGCTATGCCCACCGGGGTTGCGCACTGTCATCTCCCAGGTTGAATACGTTTTTTCAGCAGCCTGCACAAGGTAAACCACCGGCTCTCCGTTGATATCCAGGTCACCGCCACCGGCATCGGAATTCAGGGCAAACTCCGCCTTGGCCAGATCTTGCCTTTCATAGGCCAGCATGCGGGTTGTCTGCATGCCGCTCTCCTCGTCTCCGGAAAAGGCAATAATCAGGTCCCGGCTTGGTACAAAACCCTCTTTCTTCAGGCGGATAAAAGTAGAAGTCAGCTGGGCGACCCCGAACTTGTTGTCAATCGTGCCCCGGCCGTAAAAATAGACATCATCCGTGGTCAGCTCAAATGGCGGGCGTTCCCAATCCTTGGCCAATGCCTCTACAACGTCCATGTGACCCAGCAAAAGTATCGGCGCTTTACCCGAAGAGCCATCTCCCCGGTATTTTGCAATCAACGACGCAGTCTCACCGAGTGGCACGACTTCCACGTCTTCTTCGGGAAAACCGGCCGCGATAAGTTCACTGGCCAGGTAATTCGCTATCTCCGGTACGTTGCCGAGGTTCTTGGAAGACTCCACACCGATGATACGGGTGTAAATTTCCAGGGTTTTCTGAGCGTGTTCGGATTCTTTAATGTCCGCAGCCATCAGCCCAGTGGACATAAGACCTGCCGTCAGCCATACAACAATTCTTTTCATAACATTCTCTTTTCGGATAAACGCAGTAAGTCTAGGTGGAAAGAAGCAAAACTGCATGAACTATTTGAATTGTTGGCGACCCGATAAACCCGGTTTATTCAGCCACTACTGTCGCATGGGGCTTTGCGCCGGGCTGAATTACGGGTATTCTTTGCCGGCTTTAAAGAACCCGGAATACATTTTCAGAGGATGCGCGTGGATTCAATAGAATCAAATCAGGATACCAATATTGGCTGGATGCTACTTTTTGCCGCCTGGGTACTCGTTACCAGCGCAACACTTGGCAGTCTGTTCTTCAGCGAAGTGATGGGTGTGCCGGTTTGTGTCTTGTGCTGGTATCAGCGTATCGCGATGTATCCACTGGTATTGATCCTGGCTATCGGGCTGCTGCCGTATGACCCGAGAGTACTGCGTTATGCCACGGCATTTGCCAGCCTGGGATGGCTAATGGCCTTATTCCACGTGCTGCTGATTGCCGGTATCATTCCAAAAAACGCCCAGCCTTGTGTGCAGGGTATTCCCTGTTCGGAGACACATATCTCATTGCTTGGGTTTTTAAATATACCGACGCTTTCCCTTCTGACATTTACGCTAATTGGCGTATTGTTGTTTTACAGCCATCGATTGGAATCCTCATGAGTAAAAAATCTATCTTCATCTCGGTTGCGGCCATACTTTTACTGGCCTTTGGCCTGGCCACGGTCATATACAAGAATTACCAGGCAAGCCAGCCAGGCTCTGCGGGAGCAGGTAAATCAGCCATGTTTGAAAGGCAGAGTGCTCCGGTCAAAGGGGCTGTGGACGCAAGGGTTACCATTGTTGAGTTTTTTGATCCTGCCTGTGAGACCTGCGCTGATTTTTATCCGCTAATCAACCAACTCATCGAGAAATACCCGGGAAAAGTGAGGGTTATGATGCGCTACGCACCGCTCCACAAAGGTTCGGATGAAGTGGTCAAAATGCTCGAGGCTGCTCATCTCCAGGGTCAATTCTTCCCTGCGCTGGAGTTGTTGTTCAAGAACCAACGGCGCTGGACTCGCAATCATGTGTCTCAACCCGACAGCGCGCGTGGCATTTTGAATGGCATGGCTCTGAATCATGAAAAACTGGCAACCGATATGAACGGGCCTGTGGTAACTGAGGCGGTTCAGCAGGATATCAGAGATGTCCAGGTGTTTAACATCAAGGCAACCCCGGAGTTTTTCGTAAACGGCAGGTCGCTTCCAAGCTTCGGTTTCAAACAGCTGAGTCAGTTGGTGGAGAAGGCCGTTGAGGAAGCCTATTGAACCAGGCCCGTATTGAGTCAACACCTGTCTGCAGGAAAAGAACATGCATATTGACCATATCAACATCAGCGCCCCCAAAGAGCTTCTGCTAAAGGTCAGGGATTTCTATTGCGAGGTGCTTGGTCTGAGTGAAGGTTTCAGGCCCGATTTTTCCAGGGGTGGTTTCTGGTTGTATTCAGAAGGAAAACCGATCATCCACCTGATCGAGAGTATGGATCATCATCACAACGAGAAGCAGGGTTTCTTTGATCACTTCGCACTGCAGGCGAGCGGGCTTGCAAAGGTACGTGGAAATCTGGATGCGGCAGGTATCGAATACAGGATGAGTTATTTGCCGCAAATTGATATGAGCCAGATATTTTGTAAGGACCCATCTGGCACTGGCGTAGAAATCAACTTTCTAAACGAAGCTGTTTAAAAACAGGCTTAGCCAAGCTACTTGCCGCGTATATAACTTACCGGTACACCAATGTCGGTATTACCCGTCCGAACCATTACCAGCCCTTTTGGAAAGTTGTCGCTTTTGGCCTGAACTTCAACTGCAAGACCATCGTATTTGACACCGTTATCCAAAGTCACAGTAACCGCAAGAGGTTCATCAAACGTACACGGTGCATCTTCTTCTATCGCACGGGTCAGCTCGGTTTGTGCTTCATCATAATCAGTTTTGGCCATATGTTTTTCCTCAGAATTTCACGATGTAGTCACCATCCTAGCTTATTCGAGGCCGGTGTATGTAACTAATTGAGGTTTGCCGAAGGCTGTTTGTTGGATGCAAAAGAAAGGGCCGGCAAGGGGTCAGCCGGCCCTTTCATCGAAACTCAACGCAAGGGGGAGCGTTGAATCTCAATACGAAAATGACATAAGGGGGAACGCCATTTCCGATTTGGTGGGTCCACATGGGACCAATTCATTAATTTGTCAGACAAAAAAAATATGTCTGCCGACAAATTTTACGCCAAAAAAAGAAAATTTAAAATATATTTATATTTAGCTTACAAAACTCATGTTTATTCTTATTCGTGCCCTGCCACGGCAAAACACCCAATAACGGACAAGGCATAAGCGCCTCAAGCGTTGCAAGATTTTCTGACTGAACATGCATATCCGGGTCAACGTGATTGGCTATCCAGCCTTTTAACGGCATGCCATCCCTCTGAATCTGAGCCGCGGTCAGCAAGGCGTGATTAATACAGCCGAGTCGCATTCCAACGACAATGATGGCCGCATCCGAGGTTGCCATTGCCAACTCACAAAGCATATGCGTGTCACTGAGCGGCACACACCATCCACCAACACCTTCAACGATCAGGTAGTCCGCGTCTATGCTCTGTGCCAGTTGACTGATCCGGTTGATATCAATCTTCTGTCCGGCTTCCTGTGCTGCGATATGTGGCGCAATGGCGGGTTCAAACGCGAAAGGGTTTACAACGTCATAAGGCAGGTCCACGTTGCTGGCCGCGATCAGGCTCAATGCATCTTCATTGCGCAGGCCCGCCGGGGTGCTTTCACAACCTGAAGCCACCGGCTTCATACCCGCGACGCTGTGACCCGCGGCAACCAGTTGACGTATCAGCGCGCTGGCAACATGGGTTTTTCCAATTTCGGTATCGGTGCCTGTGATAAACCAGCGTTTCATGATGACTCCTGATTTTTTGAGCGTGAACGAAGTGCATCGATCGAAAAGGTAGCCACATCACCCTCTGCTGTCTTGACCGGTTGCCCCTCGGCCGGGGCAAATGCGGTGCCATAGATAATTTCATAACTCGCCGGGTAGCGATCGCCACGGCGAAATGGCTCATAGGCTTCCAGCATGGTTTTCAGGCGGGTCTTGCCGGTCAGTCCGTGCGCGCGCTTAGTGGCGACATTGTGTGCACCGATACCTTTCAACTCCCGCATGAGTGACATGACGTCCGGGTACTCCAGCGTCAGCCGCTCTGCATCCATGACCGGTTCACGAAATCCTGCAGCCAGGAGTTCATCGCCGATGTCATGCATATCCGGGTAGTCATTTACATGTGGAAGGTCGTCGACGGCACGCCAGGCCTGTTTGAGCTCATGCAATGTATCCGGCCCGAAACAGGTAAAAACCAGCATGGCGTCCGGCTTCATAATGCGTCGAAACTCGCGGAATACAGCGGGGATATCGTAACTCCACTGCAAGGCCAGGCTGGAGAAAATCAGGTCTGTACTGCGTGCCGCCAGGGGCATGGCATGCATGTCTGCGCATAAACGGTTCAAACCCCCGTGGGAGTTTTCCGCCAGACCTTCACCCGCCTGCGCCAGCATGGCCGGAGCCCAGTCCAGCGCAATCACGCTGGCCTGTGGGAACTGCTTTGCCAGTGTACGACTGGCTGAACCCGTGCCACATCCGAGATCCAGGATCATGGCCGGCTCATGACGTTGAAATTCAATTCGTTCGAGCAGGCGTGATTCAATTTCACGCTGCAAAACAGCATAGTGATCATAGCTCGATGCCGCGCGATCGAATGATGATCTGATCGCATCTTTGTCCAGTTGCGTCAGGCTCATGCTGATTGTTCTCCTTTGATAAACCCGCGAATGATATCCAGAAACTGGTCCTGGTGACTGATAAAAGGTGCATGACCGGCGCCACGAATCAGGGTGGCGCTGGCGTTTGGCATCAGGGCCGCCGCCTGTTCAAAAGACGCAGGTAAGATGGTGCGATCACGTGTACCGCCCAAAAAAAGTGCTGACACTTTACAATCACCCAAACCGGTCAACAGGTTATTGTTGTACAGCAGGTGCAATCCGGCTTGAAGCGTATCCCTGGCCGGTACATCATCCGTAGCAGAAGCCTTACCCAGGCGCCTGAGTGACTCCTTTAGCCAGGGCGCACCGAAGCATTGAAGGCTGAACTGCTTGAGTGTCCCTTCAAAATCACTCTCAAGTCCTTCGACAAAAGCCTGTTGCTGAGCAAGACCCAGGCCATACTCCCAATCTTCTTGTTTTGAAAAACTGGGTGTAGCCGCTACCAGTGCGGCCATTAATACATGGGAAGGTTGCTGCAGCGCCGCGGCAAGGGTGACCAGGCCACCCAATGACCATCCGATCCATATGGCAGGCGGTACTTCGGCGAGTATCTGCCCGGCGAGCTTATTCAAATCGTGGGACAAGGGCACGTTGCGGTTGAACCCATGACCGGGAAGGTCCACCAGGTTGACCCGAAACTCAGAGGCCAGCACATCAACCAACCCACCCCAGATTCCACTGTGCATGGCCCAGCCGTGCAACAACACCAATTCCGGACCCTGGCCGCGGGTTTTGATCTGCAGGTGTTCAGTCATGGCCAATGATGTTTGCTATTGCATCAAGCAGAGCGTCGAGTTGAGCAAGCTGATGGGACGATGTAAGGGTGATTCTTAAACGGGAAGTGCCCTCGCGAACGGTGGGTGGACGCATGGCAACCACCAGGAAACCCTGCTGTTGCAAACGGTCGGCCAGTTTCAAGGTTGCCTGACTTTCACCAATCAACATAGGCTGGATGGGGGAATCGGAGTCCATCAAAATCAGGCCCCGTTTCTTTGCACCCTGTCTGAAGTGCCTGATCAGGCTGTGCAGGTGTTCACGACGCCAGTCATCGGCAATAACGAGCCGCAATGCAGCGCGTGCCGATGCCGCCAATGCTGGTGGCATGGCAGTCGTGTAAATGTAACTGCGGGCCTCGTTGACAAGATGATCAATAAGTTTTTCAGAGCCTGCGATAAACGCCCCGAAACACCCAAACGCCTTACCCAGGGTGCCGGTCAGTATCGGTACCTGCCGGCTATCGAGTCCGGCTGCCGCCACACTGCCGCGCCCACCAGGGCCACAGACACCTATCCCATGTGCATCATCAACCGCCAGCCAGGCATGATATTCGCGGCACAGGGCAGCCATGTCTTTTAAAGGTGCGGTATCACCATCCATCGAAAAGATACCATCGCTGACCACCAGTTTATTTCCCCTGGTGACTGCAGCCAGGCGTCTTTGCAGAACAGCCATATCGAGGTGCCGGTACCGAGACAGACCAGCACCACTCAACCTGGCCGCGTCGATCAATGAGGCGTGACAAAGCTTGTCCTGGATAATGGTGTCACCCTTGCCCGTCAGGCTCGTGGCCACCGCCAGGTTGGCCAGGTAACCCGATGAACACAGCAGGACTTTTTCGCGCTGCAGAAATTCGGCCAGTTCCCGCTCGAGCAACTGGTGCTCGGTACGAAAACCGGTGACCAGTGCCGATGCACCGCTACCCACACCGTGAGTGTCTGCAGCGTGTTTGAGTTCTGTAACAAGGTCGGGATGTGATGCCAGTCCCAGGTAATCATTGCTGCTGAAATTGAGCAGCGAAACGCCATTCACCTCTACTTCGACCGGGTGATTACCGGTCAAAACCCGGCGTTGGCGAACGAGGAACCGTGCCTGCCTTTTATCAGCGCAAGCATCCAGCCACTGGTCCAGCGGGTCCAGGTGAGAGTCAGACGGCATAGCCATGTTTAGCCCGCGGCTACGTGTCCTGGCTCTGTAGTTTGCATACCAAGCCGTTTTAAGAGTGCCATGTCCCTGGCTGCCTCGGGGTTATCCGTGGTTAAAAGTTTGTCACCGTAAAAAATTGAGTTTGCCCCGGCAAAAAAGCACAAGGCCTGCATTTCGTCATTCATTTCTGTGCGTCCGGCGGACAAACGCACGACCGATTTTGGCATCACGATACGGGCAATGGCGATGGTACGAACAAACTCCAGCGGATCGATGGATTCCACACCATCCAGTGGCGTACCCGGAACCTGCACCAGGTTATTCACCGGCACACTTTGCGGGTGGGTGGGCAGGTTGGCCAGTTGCACGATCAATTCCGCCCGGTCCGCACGTGTCTCACCCATTCCAACGATGCCGCCACAGCAGACATTCAAACCGGCGGAGCGAACATTCTCGAGCGTTTCCAACCTGTGCTCGTAAGTGCGGGTTTTGATGACTTCCTTATAATATTCAGGCGATGTATCCAGGTTATGGTTGTAATAATCCAGTCCTGCACCTTTAAGACGTTGCGCCTGCTGACCATTGAGCATACCCAGGGTCACGCAGGTTTCCATACCCAATGCCTTGACGCCCTTGACCATTTCAATGACCTTGTCCAGATCTTTGTCCTTGGGGCTTCGCCAGGCTGCACCCATGCAAAAGCGTGACGCACCACCATTCTTTGCTGCCTGCGCCGCTTCCAGCACGGCATCAACATTCATCACGGTTTCAGGCTCCAGACCTGTGTCATAACGAACACTCTGGGGACAATACTTACAGTCTTCGGGGCAAGCGCCCGTCTTGATACTGAGCAAAGTGCTGATTTGAACTTCACGCGGATTGAAGTACAAACGATGTACCTGATGAGCACGAAACAACAATTCATTAAATGGCAGTTCAAAAAGGTCGATAACTTCAGACTGCGACCAGTCATGACGGATGTCGGATTGGGTGGTGTTCATGGTTTACTGGCTCCAGCCTCAAAAACTTTGTCGGAACCCATTTCAGTTCCGACCGGGGCATGAAGTATGAAAAGCACATGAAGACCTGTCAACCTGAAAACACATTCGAGGTTGACGGCCGGTGGTGGTCTGCGGCCCTGGAGTACATATTGCCGTCACGTTGCGTGCTCTGCGGCCTGCCTTCCGGGCCGGCCTGTATCTGTAGCGCATGCAAAGCGGACCTGCCCTGGCAAGGCGCTCATTGCCTGCGGTGTGGCTTGCCAGTGGGCTCAGCCAGGGACAGGATATGCGGTCGCTGTATCCAAAAGACTCCACCGTTTTTCCGCACGGTCAGCCCATTGCAATATGAGTTTCCGGCGAACCGCCTGGTACAGGCATTCAAGTTCAAACGCCAGCTGGCAGCGGGCAGGGTTTTAAGTCAACTGATCTGTGAGTATGTCACCCGTCACAAAATCGACCTTCCCGATATGCTGATACCGGTACCACTGCACAACCGGCGCCTGATGAGCCGTGGCTTTAACCAGGCCTATGAACTGGCGCATCACGCCGGACAGGTTCTCGATATCCCCTTGCTGCCAAGTGCGTTGAGACGACACCGGAACACAAAAGCGCAATCAGGTCTCAGCAGAAAGCAACGCCGCAAAAATGTTCGGGGGGCTTTTTACTGGCATGGCCCGGTCAAACCAGCTTGCCATATTGTCCTGATTGATGATGTGATGACCACCGGAACGACGATTTCAGAGTGTGCCAGGATTTTGAAAAAAGCGGGTGCAAAACGGGTAGATGTGTGGGTCGCAGCACGGGCCATTCCGGGCAGGCCGCAGAATAGCAACGCTTAGTCGGTATCCGCCAACACTGCCCATCGCTCATGGTCACACCATACGCCGTTGATTTTCAAAAACCGCGGGGAAAACCCTTCATATTCAAAACCAATACTGCGTGCAAAGCCGATTGACGCCAGGTTATCGGGTTGAATGTTGGCCTCCAGCCGATGCAAACCGAGTTCGGTAAAGGCATGGCGGATCACCTGCAACATACCTTCTTTCATATAACCCTTTTCAGACTGGCTTTGTACGCCGAAGTAGCTGACATAGGCGCTGCACAAGGCTTCATAGGTAATGATATTGAGGTTGATCACCCCACAAATCACACCGTCGTGGATTCGTTTCACCAGGAAGCCGGCTTCATTGACACGCTCCAGGCGATGCATATAGCGCTCCCAGCCAGCGTGATTTTTGGGTGCTGAGACCCAGGGGTGATGGAACCCGACGCTATCCTTCATCGCAGTCAGGAATGCCTCTTCATCTGCAGCCTCGGGTGCCACAATTCGAGTTCTGAATCCGTCCAGTGAAAGCATCATCGTCTCAATTGACCAGGTAACTGGCCAGCAACCCGACCCAGATGGCCACGCCGACCCAGTTATTATTCAGAAAAGCCTTGAAACAGGCATCGCGGCCCCGGTTTCTGACCTCGTACTGCTGCCGGATAAACAAGACCGAGGCAACGGCCACACCAGCGAACCATGGCCAGCTCAATGGCAGGATGAATCCAAGCCATATGAGCAAGGCAAGCATCAATAACTTCAGCAAGCGCAGGATTAACAGGTCGTTCTGGCCAAAAAATATGGCGGTTGACTTCAAGCCAATCGAAATATCATCTTCACGGTCTACCATCGCATACAAGGTGTCATAAATGACCGACCAGATCACGTTGATAAGCAATATCAACCAGGCAGCAGGTATCACCTGCCCGGTCTCGGCAGCAAAGGCCATCGGTATACCCCAGCCAAATGCCACCCCCAACACCACCTGCGGAAAATGTGTCCAGCGCTTGAAGAAGGGATAGCTGGAAGCCAGTATGGCACCGGCAAATGCCAGCTTGATAGTCAGCGCATTGGTCATCAGTACCAGGCCAAATGCCAGTATCATCAGCACAAAAAAGGCTGCCAGGGCCTGGCGCACTGTTAGCTCGCCGGATGCCAGCGGCCGATTACGGGTACGTTCAACGTGAGGGTCAAAATCCCGGTCGGCAACATCATTCATAATGCAGCCCGCTGCGCGCATCAGGATCACACCGGTACAAAATATCAGGATATTCTTAGCCGAAGGATGACCTTCACCAGCGATCCAAAGCGCCCACAACGTCGGCCACAACAGCAGCAATATGCCAATCGGCCGGTCAAACCTCATCAGTCGCCAAAAAGCGTTCCATTTCACTTGCATCGCCCGATTGTATGGCAACCATGGCCTTGTGCAAGCATCTGTGACAAAAAATAATTACAATGCGCGCCATGGAACTTATAGACATTGGCTGCAACCTGACCCACGACTCATTTGATGTCGATCGAAAGCAGGTAATTGAAGCAGCATTTCAAGCCGGCGTAAGCCAGATGATCGTTACCGGCGCCAGCGCCGAAGGCAGCCAGCAGGCCGTCCAGTTGGCAGACGAATGGCCACAGCAATTGTTTGCAACTGCCGGTCTGCACCCGCACCGGGCCTCCGCTTATGATGACGAAGCAGACCACCTGTTTCGTGAACTGGCCAGGCGGGATAATGTGGTTGCGATCGGTGAAACAGGGCTGGATTATTTCCGCGATTTCTCACCACGTAAAGATCAACGATCCTCATTTGAGCGACAGATTCAAATCGCGATTGATACCGGTCTGCCGTTTTTTCTGCATCAGCGTGATGCCCATGACGATTTCGTCGCCATACTCAAACAATATCGTGATCAGTTAAATGAGGTGGTTGTACATTGCTTTACCGGCAGCAAGGCCGAATTACATGAGTGTCTCGATCTCGATTTTTATATCGGAATCACCGGCTGGATCTGTGATGAACGGCGTGGCACACACATGAAAGAGTACATGGTCGACATCCCCTCAGACCGGCTGATGATCGAGACCGATGCCCCTTATCTGAAACCTCGAAACATGCGCCCGAAAATCAAAAGCCATCGCAATGAGCCGCGAGTGCTGCCATGGATTCTGGGCACCCTGGCCGCCTGCCGTAACGAGCACCCTGCGGACCTGGCTGAAGCCACCACTCGCAACGCGAGGACATTTTTTCGTCTAAGCTAAGAGTGATGGAGGATAAAATACGATGGCCGAGAACAAGACAAAACCCACGGTGCAGAGAGTTTCAGAGTTCATCGCTGGTATCGAAGACAAGCAAAAACGGGCTGACTGCCGTGAGTTGACGAAGCTGATGTCGGGAATTACCGGCAATCGCGCAAAAATGTGGGGCTCCAGCATGGTTGGGTATGGCAAGTACCACTACAAATACGAGAGCGGCCGCGAAGGTGACTTTTTCCTGACGGGTTTCTCACCGCGAAAACAGGCGCTGGTGATTTATATTGTTTCCGGGTTTGATATTCATCCGGAGTTGATGGAAAAATTGGGTAAATACAAAATCGGCAAGTCCTGTCTTTATGTTAAGAAACTAGATGATTTGGACCGTGAGGTGCTGGCGCAACTGGTCGAAGAATCTGTCGCGTATATTCGTAAAAAATATCCCTAACAACCCAGTTAATTCCTGGCTTCAAAACTCACGCTTAGTTAAACAATTGATCAGTCGGGAAGCTAAGGCTATGCGATAGCTCTCTTCAGGACTCACACGCACAGGTTGAAAACAATTGATCATTGGGGAAGCCAAGGCCATGCAGTAGCTTATGCCGGGACACGCCACAAGTACGTCCTGTAGGCTCTGTCGCGACATCCATGTCGCTCAAGGTCCCGGCATAAGCTACTGCACCCCCTCGGCTTTGTGCGAATGCGGGGGTCAATGGTTTCTGGAAGATACACGTGGTTTGATTCTAAACTTGATAAGCACACGGCTTTTGCGAATGTTTGGGTATACGACTTCTGATAGATGCACGTCGTTTGATATTAAGCTGGGGTGTGTATTAACTTATCAGGACCGTGAGCGACATGGATGTCGCGCCCGAGCGTACATGGATGTATTCACAGCGAGTCCTGGGAAGTTAATACACATCCCAGCTCCCCCAACCGTGCAGATTATCGAAAGTAAGGCTTCTGAACTACTCCGTAGGCTGGTCTGGGCACGGCACCTGCCCAGATAAGACCATACACACCCCAATGCCCCCACTATACAAACGCAGCTGCATATCCCTGGAAAGCAATTGAAGATGCAAACTTATGGTTCACGGTGTTAGTTGTTATCTGGTCGTTTCATATGCAAAAAAAAGGAGCCAATCGGCTCCTTTTTGCAATCAACCTCGAATCTTTACCCGATAAACTGTGCCGTGAGCATCGCCATGCGCTTACGTTGCATTTTCAGTTCTATTTCCAGTTCCCGGTAACGGGCAGTCAAAGCATTTTGATCAATGGCATCGGCCAGTTTCTGCTTGCCGTGTTGCATACGTTCCATTTGCAGCTGTTGCCACTGGTTGACCGTTTCCTTGAACTGGGCGTATTCGGTTTCAAACATTTGACGCCACCGGGGGTTAGATGAAGTACGGTCAATCTTTTCCTGGGCACGCTTGAACATCATCGCCAGGCGGGCACGCTGGATTTTGAAATCCGGTGTGCGTTTCAGGTTTTTGGCCATACCCAGCCAGGCACAGGTGGCGATAAACCACTTGTTGATGTCGTACTGCCACCAGCGAATGCCGTTACGGTAATCGCTTTGAAACAGGTGATGGAAGTTATGGTAGCCCTCACCGTAGGTCACGATGGCGAGAAACCAATTATCCCTTGCCGTATTTTCATCGGTATAAGGACGACTGCCCCACATATGGGCCAGCGAATTGATGAAAAAAGTGAGGTGGTGACTGATCACCAGACGGAAAATACCGGCTAACAGGAGTACACCCCAGATATCGCCCACCATCCAGCCAAGCAGCAGGGGCAAGCCAACATTGGTCACCAGAACCAGCGGCCAGTAATACTTGTGCTGCCAGGCAACTATCGGATCACGTTCCAGATCAGGTACAACACTCCAATCCAGCCTGCCGCTCTTATAATCCCTCAACATCCAGCCGATATGTGCAAACCAGAAACCACGGCCGATTGAATACGGGTCCTTGTCGTTATCGTCCACATCACGATGGTGAAAACGATGACGGATACACCAGACCAGGATGCTGTTCTGGAGTGCCATGCCACCGACGATGGCCAGGTATAAACGCATTAGCCAGTTGGCCTCATAGGCTCTGTGTGACCAAAGGCGATGGTAGCCGGCGCCAATACCGATACCGCTTGTGACCAGGAAAATCGCGAAGAAAACCCAGGCCCAGGTACTGAAACCATATGCAAAACCATACCAGGGAACAATGGTGACGGCGGCCAGAAAGGTCAGGCCCAGCACCAGTGTTACGGGCCAGTTAATCGCGGCCTTTTCCGATTTATAATCATTTGTCATTAAATATCACTCGATAATTTGATGTTACAGAACCCTGCATTCTATCCCAGGGCACAAAGTGAGTCGTTAAGATTTCAATAAAGGGGTCAGCTTCTCAAGCCGGTGCCCTTATGCAACAGCCATAGACAGAGACTGCCCAGCGCCAGGACGAAGAAACCCATGATGAAATAGGCATAGGTAATTTCGACATCCGATACACCCAAAATTCCATAGCGAAAGCCATTGACCATGTACAGGATCGGGTTGAAGGCTGAAATTTTCTGCCAGATGTCCGGCAACAGGCTGATCGAATAGAAAACGCCACCGAGATAGGTCAGTGGTGTAAGGATAAAGGTAGGAATGATCGCGATATCATCAAATTTATTGGCAAATATGGCATTCACCATACCGGCCATGGCAAACACGATAGACGTAAGCAACAACACCGACACCATGATCAGCGGATGCTGGACCTCGACGCGTGTAAAAAACAAGGAGATGACCATGACCACCGAACCGACCATCAAACCACGAACCAGGGCCCCGCTGACATAGCCGGCTAATATGACCCAGTTCGGTAGTGGCGAAATCAGCAACTCTTCAATATGCCTGCCAAACTTGGCACCAAAAAAAGATGAAACCATGTTGCCATAAGAGCTGGTGATGACAGACATCATGATCAATCCGGGCACGATGAACTGCATGTAATCAAAACCGCCCATCTCACCGATACGCCGGCCAATCAGGTTTCCGAAAATAATAAAGTAGAGTGTCATCGTTATGGCTGGCGGCACAACCGTCTGCGCCCAGATGCGTAAAATACGCGTGACCTCTTTGTGTACGATGGTTTTGTAACCCACCCAGTTCACCCGTGCGTTCATATCGTTGTGCCCTTGTCGACCAGGCGTAAAAATAACTCTTCGAGACGATTGGCCTTGTTTCGCATGCTCATCACCTTAACCCCGGCACCATCCAGTGCTGAAAACAGCGTGTTGAGTGACTTTCGTTTTGGCAACGAGGCTTCAAGTGTGAATGGGTCACGTATTTTGAACTCTATGCCCTCCACCTGTGGCACCTCTGAAAGGGGTTCACGGATATCAAGTACAAAAGTTTCGATATCCAGTGTCCCCAGCAATGACTTCATATCCATGTTCTGTATGATTTCGCCGTGATCGATAATGGCAATGTTGCGACACAGCTCCTCCGCTTCTTCGAGATAGTGCGTAGTCAGGATCACCGTTGTGCCACTTTCATTGATTGCACGGATAAAATCCCACATCGAGCGTCTGATCTCGATATCCACACCGGCGGTCGGCTCGTCCAGAATCAGCAGTTTTGGCTCGTTCACCATCGCACGGGCAATCATCAAACGCCGTTTCATACCGCCTGACAAGAGTCGGGAGATGGCATCATGTTTATCCCATAACTGCAATTGCCTGAGGTACTTCTCAGCCCGCTCCAGCGCAACTTTACGGCTGATACCGTAATAACCCGCCTGGTTAACGATAATTTCAATGGGTTTCTCGAACTGGTTGAAATTCAGTTCCTGCGGGACCAGGCCGATATGCGACATGGCCAGTGAGCGTTGTTTTTGCACACTGGTTCCAAAAACACTGACATCACCCGAACTGGCATTCACCAGGGAACTGATAATGCCGATCAGGGTGGATTTACCAGCGCCATTGGGGCCCAGCAAGGCAAAAAAATCACCTTCCTCAACATTCAGGGAGATACCCTTCAGTGCCTGTACACCACTGGCGTATGTCTTGGTTAAGTTGCTGACTTGAAGTGCATGCATGAAGTAGCCGGCTCGGTATTCGGAAGCGCTCATTATACGGGTGAAAAATGCGGTTTTGGGAAAACCTGTGATTGATTTCAAGCTTTCAAAGCAGGCTTTGCCATAACTTGAGTCACCACGTATCGTGACAAATAACCTATAGACGAGGAACGACTTGCTGTTTAACCTGTGCGTCGGTCCGATGATGTTGATCAAATGAAAAAACTTTTTCTTCTCACAACACTTTTATTGTTGGCGCTGCCAGCGCCGGTTTTAGCTTTACCGGATTCGAATCAAATCGAGTTCAGCAACTGTTCGCTCACGCTTCCGGGCACCACCCTGACCGCCAGCGCGCGTTGTGGTAGGTTCGAAGTCGCAGAGAACCCCGCTGACCCTGCCGGAAAGAAAATTAGTCTGAAAGTTGCCATCGCACCTGCAACTGGCAAAAGCACTGAACCTGACCCGGTTTTCTTTTTTGCCGGCGGCCCGGGACAGGCTGCCAGTGAAACCTGGGTAATCATTCAGTCTACCCTGAATAAAATACGTAAGACCCGCGATATCGTGATGATCGATCAGCGCGGCACAGGCAGTTCCAACAAACTCGCGTGTGAAACCGAAGTTGAGGAGGACCTGAACCAGGAAATTGATCTGGACCTGATACGCACTGAGACCGAAAAATGCCTGGCAGACCTTAACGGCGACCCGCGTTTTTACACCACCACGATTGCCATGAACGACTACAACCTGGTGCGCCAGGCGATGGGCTATGACCAGGTGAACATCATGGGGGTGTCCTATGGCACCCGCGCTGCACAGGTATACCTGCGGTTGTTTCCCGAAACGGTTCGCAGTGTCACGCTCGATAGCGTCGTACCCATGCAACTGGCCCTGGGTCAGGAGCATGCACCGATGCTGGATCTCAGCGTACAGACAGTTTTTGATGATTGTGCCGCTGAGGAAAGCTGCAACACCCTGTTTCCGCACCAGTCTGACGATTTAACTACCCTGTTTTCACAATTACGTGAAGAGCCGCAGCAAATCACGATTATCAACCCGGTCAGTGGCGAGCCTCAGGAAATGCGCATCACTGCCGATACACTCGGGGTTGCGCTTCGTTTTCTCAGCTATGCCAGCGAAACCCAGGCCCTGATACCCCTGCTGGTGCACGAAGCGTTGACAACGGGTGATCTCTCACGTCTCGCCAGCCAGGCCATTCTCGTTATGACCGGTCTGAATGAGATGTTGGCCAAGGGCATGGAGCTTTCTGTCTTGTGCAGCGAGGACTTTCCTTTTATCGACGTGTCGGCAGACTACAGCGATACACTGATGGGTAACCTGTTTTTGGAAATCATTGATTTGCAGTGCACGGTATGGCCGCATGGCGAGGTGCCGGATGATTTTCATCAACCCGTGGTTTCAGATGTTCCGGTTCTGCTGATGTCGGGTGAACGCGACCCGGTAACACCACCACACTACGCAGCACAAACCGCAGAAACTTTTTCCAACAGCCTCAACCTGGTCGCCCGTGGCCAGGCGCACTCGGTAATGAAAAACACCTGTCTGCGTGAGATCACAACCGCATTCATTGAACAGGGCACGGTTGAAGACCTGGATACAGGCTGCGTTGAGAAAATCCTGCCGGCACCATTTTTTACCAGTCTGCTCGGGCCCAATCCATGATCAAAGTAAGCAATCTGCATAAATCGTTTGGCAAGGTCAAAGCTGTCAGGGGTATTTCATTTGAAGTACACGATGGTGAAATCACGGGTTTACTGGGGCCCAATGGCGCCGGCAAAACCACCACGTTGCGGATGTTGTATTCGCTTCTTCCGCCTGACGAAGGGGAAATCCGAATCGATGGTCTCGACCCCACCAAAGATGCAATGGCCATCAAACACACCCTGGGTGTGGTACCCGACAGCCGCGGGCTGTACACACGCATGAGTGCGCGGGAAAACATTGCCTATTACGGCAAGTTGCATGGTATGTCGAACGGCGACATCACCACACGGATTGATGAGCTTGTCGATACGCTGGATATGAGCGATTTCATCGAGCGGCGCACAGAAGGCTTTTCCCAGGGACAACGGGTCAAGGTTGCCATCGCACGGGCGATGGTACACAGGCCACAAACGGTGTTATTGGATGAGCCCAGTAACGGCCTCGATGTGATGAGCACGCGTGCTCTACGACGTTACATTCTAAGTCTCAAGGAGGCTGGCCATTCGGTCATTTTGTCTACCCACATCATGCAGGAGGTAGCGGCTTTGTGTGACCGGATCGTCATCATCGCCGATGGCCGGATTGCAGCGGACGGGACTGCGCAGGAATTACTCGAAAAGAGCGGTTGCGATAGCCTGGAAGATGCATTTGTTCGCCTGATCGGCAGTGAAGAGGGTTTGTTGGCATGAGTGGTCTGGGTACAGTTTACAAAAAAGAAGTTCGCGAAAACCTGCGCGACCGCCGCTCGTTGTTCAATTCGGTGCTGCTTGGTCCCATCCTGTTTCCGATCCTGTTTATCGGCCTGGCCTATTTCGCCAGCAGCAAGCAACAGGAAAGCGTTGAAAAGATACTGGAAGTGCCCGTGGTGGGCAGTCAACACGCACCCAACCTGGTCAACTTTCTTGAACAGCAAGGTGTCGTCATCCAGGCAGCGCCTTTGGACCCGGAAGCGTCAGTCAGGAGCCAGGAGGTGCAGGTGATTATTCGAATCCCTGAACTGTTCGCCGAGCAATGGACAACGGGTGAACCGGCGGTAATAGAGTTGATCGCCGATCCATCACGCCGGGAATCAAACATACCCATGCAACGGGTCAGGGGCCTGCTCAATGCCTACAGTGCGCAGATTGGTCAGTTGCGCCTGCAGTTACGCGGGGTGTCACCCACCATCCGATCACCCATCATGGTCAAGGATGTCGACTTATCCACCCCTCAAAGCCGGGGTATGCTGGTGATGATCATGCTTCCCTATGTATTGATGATCACCGCTTTTACCGGCGGCATGCACCTGGCCATTGATTCAACAGCGGGTGAAAAAGAACGCAAATCACTTGAACCGCTTTTGATTAACCCCGTGCCACGCTGGCAAATCATGCTGGGCAAGATGTGCGCGACCGCAACCTATGCCTTTGCATCGCTGTTCCTTACCCTGTTGGCGTTCCGTTTTGCGTTTCCGTTACTGCCAACAGGTGCCATCGGGGTTGACCTGAACCTCAGCGCGGTAGCCATTGGCGGTATATTGCTGGCCGTCGGACCAGTGGTGATCCTGGCCGCTGCCATGCTGACAACCCTGGCCGCTCTTGCCAAAAGCCTGCGCGAGGCGCAGTCTTACATGGGCCTGGTTTTCATGATACCGATGATTCCCAGCCTTATCTTTATGGTCAACCCGATGAAAGCAGAAACCTGGATGATGGCAATTCCCATGTTTTCTCAGAATCTGCTGATCGGTGAGTTCGTGCGCGGTGAGTCTGTCAGCGCACTCTGGCTCGGCATGTCGATGGGCAGTACACTGTTGATAGGTATTGCTTTTGCTGCGGTTGCAGCCACTTTATTTAACCGGCCGAGAATCGTATTTTCCAACTAGGAATTTTGCTATGAAGAAATTTTTGTTTGCCCTTATTTTTGTTTTTTTATCGGCCCCCGTAATTGCCGGCGAACCGCCGATGGAGGGATCTGATGCCCCTTCATTCAATCTGCAGGATCAGAATGGCGATTGGCACAAGCTGCAGGACTACCAGGGCCAATGGCTGGCCATTTATTTTTACCCGAAAGATGACACCCCGGGGTGTACGAAGGAAGCCTGTAATTTTCGTGACAACATCTATGCCTTCAAAGCCATCGATGCCGCCGTGGTAGGTATCAGCGTCGATGATGTTGAATCACACAAGAAGTTTGCTGATAAGTACAAACTGCCATTTACCCTGCTTGCAGATTCCGACAATACAACTGCCACGGCCTATGGTGTATTGAAAGATTACAAACTTATAAAACTGGCCAGCCGCCAGTCATTCCTGATCGACCCCGAAGGCAAGATCGCCAAACACTATGCTGATGTTGATCCGGATACGCATACCGGTGAAGTGCTGGCTGATATCAAAACCTTGTCAGAGGTCTGGCAAAGCACGCTCTGATTAGGCGCACCGTCATTACCGCCTTCGCGGGGATGACGGTGCCAGTTCTTTGTGCAGTGTATGTGCCTACTCTATATTCGCGTCAGCTTCAGCTTCGGCTTTTGCCTCGCGCACGATTGCACGCACATCCGCCAATAATTCTTTGGCGTCATAAACGATGCCGTCCTTGATGGTGTACTTCACACCACCCACGCGTTCGGGTTTGTCGTCAGCACCCAACTTGAAGTGACCCGTGCCATAGAGCACTTTGAAATTGGCAATCGGGTTTTCTTTGGTAATCACCAGGTCGGCCAGTTTCCCGACACGCACCGAGCCGATCTGGTCCTCCATATTCAGCACCTGTGCACCGAGGTAGGTTGCCGAACGCACGACCTCCAGGGGGTGGAAGCCGGCTTCCTGTAATAATTCCATTTCACGGATGTAGCCAAAACCGTATAGCTTCCAGATATACCCGGAATCTGAGCCCAGCGTCACCCGGCCACCATGGTTCTTATAATCATTCAGAAATTGCATCCAGAGTTGGAAGTTGTTCTTCCATGCCACTTCATCGGCCGTGGTCCAGTCGTGCCAGTAAGAACCGTGAGATATCAGTGATGGCTGAAAAAACTGCCACAGGGCGGGTGGCGTGTATTCTTTTTGCCAGTCAGCATTCATTTCACGCATCAGGTCACGACTGGCTTCATAAATGGTCAAGGTCGGATTCAGGGTGAAATCCAGCGCAATCAGTTCATCGCGTACCTGGTTCCATTTCTCAGATCCCGGTTTTGCTGCCTGTGCCCAAAGACGTCCGGCCTCGCCGAAGCGGTGTTGCTCATTCGTATAGTTGTAATCCAGCGGGTAATCCTGGATGACCTGGGTTTCAAACATGGCTTCAGGCAACCCGTACCAGTGTTCCATCGATGTCAGGCCGGCACGCGCCGAATCCAGCGCATTCCAGTTTACGACGTCCAACTGCGCATGGTGCATGGCTGAACCCAGGCCCTGTTTACCGGCCTCATCCAATGCTGCCTGCATGATATTGGCCGGTCCGCCGAAAAACTTGATGCCTGAGGCACCCTGTTTCGCGACTTTCTTAACCCAGTTACGGGTTGCATCCTCGGTCAGGAATGGCCCTTCTTCACCCTGCCCAAAACCGACATATGGATAAATTCTTGGGGCCGCTATCTCGTTTTTTGCACTTCGTGCCTGGTGCTGCAGCACCCAATCCAGCCCGTTAAAACTGCCGGGCTCACGAATCGTGGTAATACCGTGACCCAGCCATAATTTCGCGACGTACTCAGCAGGAACCCCCTGATCATCGCCGCCAAAATGGGCGTGCAGATCAATGAAGCCCGGTAACAGGTAATGACCATCGAGTTCGAGCACTTCGTCGCCCGGTAACACCGGGATACGATCGGCTTCATCGACTGGTTTGTACAAACCCAGGTTGCGCATCTGTGTGATCCGGTTGCCTTCAATCAGTACATCCATAGGGCCAACCGGTGGCGCACCTTCCCCATTCACGACAATGACACCACGGAGAATCAGACGCTCATAAGGGCCTTCACCACGCTGCCGGTCCGGAACCGGTTCGGGTGTGGCGTATACGTTGAGTGACAATACTATTGCGATTAATTTGATTAAATTTTTCATTAAGACCTTGTATTTCCTGACAGAAAGCGTATTCTGATATTCCGAGTATATAAGGGAAATGGATTTCCTGGGGACTTTTGTCATGGATGACGCAAGCACGGCATATGCCAAACAACTCAATTGGTCTGACTCTGACCAACGTTCTTATAGCACCGATCCCAGCCCAAACCTGGACAGCCCAAGTGTACCAGAGCCTGCGGCTAAACCGTCTGTTTCTACAGACGAAAAAGCGCTGGATCGTTGGTTTCATAAACAACGTGGGAACAAGCGTGTTCCAAAACGCCTGGATGTAGCCAACGAATTACTGGTGACGCCCGGTGGCCCGCTGAAGATGACCGGCAATATCACGTTGATCGATGAAGACGGAAGCATCACGCACTCGAACAACCTCAGCCTTTGTCGCTGCGGGGCATCAAAGAGCAAACCGATTTGCGATGACAAGCATCTGGACATCGAGTTTTTTGATGGTGGTGCAATCGGCCAGCTTTCAGACTGGATGCCGGTTACCCGGCCCCAGACCATCACGGTGACCTGCGTAAAGGATGGTCCGTTGAAATTCCGCGGTTATCTGCGTATTTACAACAAGAAAGGGCAGGAATGCATCACCATGAACGGTGCCTTGTGTCGCTGCGGCAAGTCCAGCAAAAAGCCGTTTTGCGATAACAAGGGACAATGCTCAAGTTGCTGAGAAGGCCGTAAATAAAATAGATCCGTGAGCGTAAAACCGGTGGTTCAATCGCCGCGGTAGATACATCCGGCGTTGCAGGTTTCCTGAACAATGATCTTGCTCAGGCCAGCCAACTCAGGCGTTAATTTATGCCATATCCATCGAGCCAGGTTTTCACTGGTCGGGTTTTCCAGTCCCTCTATCTCGTTCAGATAATGATGGTCCAGTTGGTCAAACACCGGTTGGAAAATACGCCGCAAGTCCGCGAAGTCCATCACCCATCCCTCTTGCGCCCCAACCGGGCCTGACACATGTACTTCGATGCGAAAAGAATGACCGTGCAAACGTGCGCATTTATGACCTTCGGGTACGTTCGGTAACCGATGAGCCGCTTCAACTTGAAAAACTCTGAAAATATCCATGTCTAAATTGTGACCGCAGCCGTTGCTTCATGCAATGCCTGCCGCAAATGCATTTATAATCCGTAAAAATCAAAAACAGACGTGTTGTTAAAAAACGACACCCAATCATGGTCCGGCACCAAAAGGCAGCGAACACCTGCGAGCAAGAACGAGCCATCATCACCAAAATCCCATACACGACTGGCATTCGACTTTAGTCTCACGTGTTTGAGCACAAGAAACCTTCCGCCCATGCATGTTGCAAATAAGCAACAGGCACTTAATGCACTCATAAAACCGCACATAAGACTTTGTAATTGCTATTTTTTCTGATAGCATGACCTTCCAGTTGCTGATGCAACAAGGGTGGACGTTGCCTGTAATGAATATAAAATTTCGCAATACTCTATTAGTGCTCGTTTCGACATTCGCCGTCAGTGCGAATGCCGGGCCTATGGCGTACAGCGTTAATTCAGATAGCAATGGCGGCGATAGCTTGTACCGAATAGATCTTGCGACCGGCGCTGATCAATTCAGAGGCAAACTGAATACAGGCATTGAAGATCGCACGGACACCGAGGGACTGGCATTCTCACCGGGTCCGGACAGTGTTCTTTGGGGCATGGATGACGCTTCCGGAACCCTGTTCCCAATCAACCCTTTAAGCGGCTCAATTAACTTCCAGGATGAAATCCAGCTTCCGCTGGAATTCCGAACCGGCGGCGGCAATGACTTTGGTATGACATTTGCCTGTGATAACAACCTGTATTTTACATCCGTCAAAACCAAGAACCTGTACCGTAGGGACCCGGAAGGCAATTTCACCACCGTGGGCGCCATGGGTGAGAATATCAGCGCCATCGCATCTGTTGGCAATCCGGTTAAGTTGTACGGACTCGGTAACGGGCAATTCGAAAATGGCAGCACGGATTCCCCCAATCTTTACAGTATTAACCCGGACACCGGA
Source organism: uncultured Gammaproteobacteria bacterium (assembly GCA_963759155.1). Lineage (GTDB taxonomy): Bacteria > Pseudomonadota > Gammaproteobacteria > Xanthomonadales > SZUA-36 > SZUA-36. The sequence continues at coordinate 68,540 of CAVWXX010000005.1, forward strand.
ACGGCCTCGCTGATAGGAGCACTTAGTGACTCGGGTGAGTTTGTTTACAACGAAGCCGGCTTGGCATTCGATGCCGATGGCACTTTATGGGCGATCACCGACCGCAGCCAGATCAATAATCAAAAGAGTCAGATTCTTAGTATCAACCTGATTACCGGTGAGGCCACCCTGGTCGCTACTACCGTTAACGAGGTGGGCTATGAAAGCCTGGCAATCACCCAACCGTCCGATTGTGTGGCGGCACCGAGGGCTGTCAATGGTGATGGTTTTACGGCAATTCCAACCCTGAATACGGCGGGACGGCTGTCGGCAATTCTGCTATTAATGTTGGCTGGGATGCTTATCATCCGCAGGCGTTATACCTAAAGTAAATCCCGATACCCCTTTTTTTGAAGCCAAACCTTTCCGTTTGGATTAAACTGCTTAAATTGAAACTACACCGGAGTTAAAAATGATTGGTGGAATAAGTGTCACACAGCTTGTGATTTTGCTGGTGATTGTCATGCTGGTTTTTGGCACCAAGCGTTTACGTAACATTGGTTCAGATCTCGGCAGCGCAGTCAAAGGTTTTCGCAAGGGAATCGAAGACGAACCTGCAGAAGAAGATAAGCAACCCGAAAAATTAGCCGCGGCAGAAAAAACCTCTGCTACACAGCAAAATAAAGAGGAAAAAGCCACGGTCACAAACCCGTCCGACAAAGATGTTTGATGTTGGTTTTGCCGAGATTTTTCTGCTGGCCCTGATCGGCTTGTTGGTACTCGGACCAGAACGATTACCCGGTGTAGCCCGCACCGTGGGCGGTTTTGTGCGCAAGGCCAGGGCGAGTTGGGTGAGTTTGCGGAATACCATTGAATCGGAGCTCGCAGAGGCCGACCTGGCGTCGCCGATCAAACAGACAAAAGAAGAACTGCAACAAATCGGAAAGGAGTTGAGCGATGCAGCCAACTACAACCCGGAAACTCATCATTCAATTAGCGCCGAAGCAGACCCGGTGCCGGCCATAGCTGAAGAAGAGCTTCCAACAACCGAAGCAGATAGCAACAAACCAGAAAATGCCTGAACACGCTGAAGAAGATCACGAACTAAGCTTTCTCGAACACCTCGTCGAACTTCGCGGCCGCCTGCTCAAGGCCTGTTTGTCCGTTGTTGTCGTGCTGATCGCACTACTACCATTCTCACGCCATCTGTACGAAACCCTGGCAGCACCGATGATGGCTCAAATGCCGGAAGGCAGCAGCATGATTGCCATTGACGTGGCATCACCATTCCTGACCCCGTTCAAACTGACACTGCTGATCTCAATCATGATTTCAATACCGGTGGTCTTGTATCAACTGTGGGCTTTTGTGGCGCCAGCGCTATTCAAGCATGAAAAAAGACTGGCCCGGCCTTTATTGTTCTCTTCAGTTTTTCTTTTTTACGCCGGCTGCGCGTTTGCCTACTTCGTTGTTTTCCCGCTGGTATTCGGCTTTTTGACACGCATAGCGCCTGAAGGCGTGGCCGTGATGACAGATATCAGCAAATACCTGGATTTTGTCATGACCCTGTTCCTGGCGTTTGGCATCACTTTCGAAGTGCCGATCGCGACCATCATCCTGGTAGCCACCGGCATCACGACACCTGCCAAACTGGCCAGTTGGCGGCCTTATATTATCGTGGGTGCCTTTGCCCTGGGTATGATCCTGACACCACCGGATGTCATATCCCAGACCTTGCTGGCCCTGCCCATGTGGTTGCTATTTGAAGTAGGCATCATTTTTTCCCGCATCCTCATCCCTGAAAAGGCATCAGACGATGAAACTGAAGTGGATCAGGCGACCAGCTGATCCTCTGGTTTCCGGGCGGTTGCTACCGTTTCATCCAGACCAAAAATATCCCTGAAAGCCAGGTACTGGCTGCCAAACAATATCAACTGAAACATCGGGCCAAGCAGTAACAGCAGAAAACCCAGCAGGGTGGATGCCGTTCCTTCGCTGAGCGCAGACAGGTAAAAAGAACCGAACAGCAAGACTATCGGCACGGCTAACAGACCCAGCATTAAACCAATCACGAGCAGTGGCTTCCAGTTTCGGGCCAGTCCTTTCAAGCCCATCATCAGGGCGCTACCCATTTTCCGGTTCCGAAACCAGATCAACGGCACCGAGAAATAGGTTAACGTACCACTGATCGCTGCGCCCAATGCCATCGACAAAACAGCGGCCTCTAAAACCTGCGGATCAATAAGCTGTAAGGCATCAAGATCACCTTGCTCAATACGGGCAATAATATCCGGGTCGAGATCGACCATTTGCCCGGCCAGTACCAGCGTTACAACCAACAATGCCAATACCATGGCTACCGCGCCCAGGAGCATCAGGGAGCCAATACTCTTTTTTGCAGTAAAGGGCATGAACAAGACCACCAGCATGGGTTTTTCACCCTGCTCAACAAGAAAGAAAGCCTGTAACAAACCGGCACTCAGAACAGGAAGGCACAGAACAATCACCAGCCCCAATGCGCCTGTCTGTGAAAAGCTCAGCAGAAACTGAAAAAACAGGCTGATCAGCAATAACCGCATCGGCTGACTCTTTATCAGCCCCCAACTGCCGGATAGCCATGCCAGGCCACGCGCCGCTGGAAGTTTTCGAATTTCTTGAGGTGCCCGGTCACTCATGCGTTTGCTGTCGTCACGTTGGCATAGTGAAGTGCGTCACCTTCCCAGACCGCAGCGTTCTCAATGGCATCAAGAATCTGTTCCGGCTCATCAACAACAGACCACATTTTCAGGTGACTCCGACCCATAAAGCATTCAGCCACACTGTGCTCTAAAAACTTCAGCAAACCGCTATAGAAGCCGTTCGTGTTAACGATAATGATGGGGCCAAGCCATTGACCCAGACGCTTCATGGTCAGGGCCTCGAAAAGCTCTTCGTAAGTACCGGACCCACCGGGTAACGTAACCACGGCATCCGAATCCTGCAACATCAGATGTTTGCGTTCACGCATATCCCCGACCACGTGTAAGCGGGTCAGGTGACGGTGGGTTAATTCGAGATCCTGTAGAAAGCCGGGGACCACACCAATCACTTCACCGTCTTTGCTCAACGCACCATCAGCCATGGCACCCATCAGACCGCCGCCACCGGCACCATAGATGATAGACTTACCTGCTGCCGCGAGAATCTCGCCTGTTCGCCTGGCAGCATCATAATAGAGAGGTTTGAGTGCCGCGCTTGACGATGCGTATACCGTCACCATTTTTACATGATGTGAGTCAATGAGGTTTTTATTATTCATTGTAATATTGTAGCCCAGCGTTAAGTCCCACTGGAGAGAATATTTGAATCAGCAGCTAAAACTGCAACAGGTTACCCCGCTACCGGTCTCCATCGGCATTATCATTATTTGTGTCATCGTCTTTTTACTCAACAATATTTCGGCCCAACTCGCATTGTGGCCCTTGTACAGCAACTATTTTCAACCCTGGCAGTTGATCAGTTACTGGTTTTCTGCACGGTAGTTTCAACCACCTGTTTTTCAATATGTTCGCGCTTTGGATGTTTGGCCTGCCCATCGAAAAGACATGGGGCAGTCGCAAATTTGCCCAGTACTATTTTGTCTGTATTCTGGGCGCGGGCCTGATTCAGCTATTGGTTCAATACCTCAGCGGCGACATCTACCCGACCATTGGTGCATCCGGCGCAGTTTTCGGACTCCTGCTGGCCTACGGTGTCACCTGGCCAAACGCTAAATTATTCCTTATTTTTTTCCCGGTACCCATCAAGGCAAAGTGGTTTGTTCTCATTTATGGTGCCGCCGAACTGGTTTTCGGCGTCACCGGAGCGATGCCTCAAGTGGCTCACTATGCACACCTTGGGGGTTTGTTTTTCGGTGCCGGATTATTGTGGCGATGGGGCTGGCGCCCGGGTATGACCTGGAACTAGAAGCCCGTCGGATTTGACAACCTAAGAAAGTAGAGAAGGACTATGAGCAAAACTTATCCCGTTATCCCTGCAGCCAGGGAACGTACCCACGTTGACCAACAACGATACCAGGAAATGTACAGCCAGTCGGTTGAAGATAATACCGGCTTCTGGTCTGAACAGGCTCGTCGAATCAACTGGATCAAACCATTCAGCAAGGTCAAAGACGTTTCCTGGGATCGCAAAGATGTATATATCCGCTGGTTCGAAGACGGCACACTGAATGCCTGCTACAACTGCATCGACCGCCATCTTGAAAAACGTGCTGACCAGACGGCCATCATCTGGGAAGGTGATGACCCCAATCGTGACCTGCATATCAGTTACCGGGAACTACATCAGCGTGTATGCCGCATGGCCAATGCACTTAAAGAGCTTGGGGCAAAACGTGGGGATCGAATCACCCTCTACATGCCAATGATCCCCGAGGCAGCCGTGGCAATGCTGGCCTGCGCACGTATCGGTGCGGTTCATTCCGTGGTGTTTGGTGGCTTTTCACCCGACGCCCTGGCCGGTCGTATTGTTGACTGCCAATCCAACATCCTGATCACCGCTGACGAAGGTCTGCGCGGCGGCAGAGCCATTCCTCTGAAGAAAAATGTCGATGCCGCCTGTGAGCGTGACGGTGTCATGGATATCCTCGAATCGATACTGGTGGTGCGTAACACCGGAAATGACGTAAACATGGATGCTGGCCGGGACCATTGGCTGCATGAAGTGGAAGCCGATGTCTCCGATGACTGCCCCTGTGAAGAGATGGGTGCTGAGGATCCGTTATTTATTCTCTACACCTCAGGATCGACAGGAAAACCCAAGGGTGTACTGCACACCACCGGTGGTTACATGGTGTATGCCTCGTTTACCCATGAAATGGTTTTTGATTACCAGGAAGGCGATATCTACTGGTGTACGGCAGATGTCGGCTGGGTGACAGGTCACAGCTATATCGTTTACGGCCCATTGGCCAATGGTGCTACCACGATCATGTTTGAGGGTGTACCCAACTACCCTGATACAAGCCGTTTCTGGCAGGTCTGCGACAAGCACAATGTCAATATTTGCTATACCGCTCCAACGGCGATTCGCGCTTTGATGCGTGATGGTGATGACCCTGTCAAACGCACATCCCGTAAATCCCTGCGTCTTCTCGGCAGTGTCGGCGAACCGATCAACCCCGAAGCATGGGAATGGTATTACCACGTGGTGGGCGAAGACCGTTGCCCGATCGTTGATACCTGGTGGCAAACAGAGACCGGCGGCATCATGATCAGCCCATTACCGGGTGCTACCGATCTGAAACCGGGTTCCGCTACCTTCCCATTACCCGGCATCATGCTGGATATCGTCGATAATGAGGGCAATGTTCTGGATGGCGCTGTTGAAGGCCAACTGGTCATCACCGATAGCTGGCCGGGACAAATGCGCACGGTTTATGGTGATCATCAGCGTTTCATCGATACCTATTTCTCAACCTTTGACGGTATGTACTTCACGGGTGATGGCTGCAGACGCGATGAAGACGGTTACTACTGGATTACCGGTCGCGTTGACGACGTACTGAACATATCCGGACACCGCATGGGTACAGCCGAAGTCGAAAGCGCCCTGGTATCCCATCCCCTGGTCGCAGAATCAGCCGTTGTGGGTTACCCGCACGACATCAAGGGACAAGGTATCTATGTCTACGTCACCCTGGTCGCCGACGCTGAACCCAGCGAGGAATTGCGTGCAGAATTACGTAACTGGGTACGCAAGGAAATCGGTCCCATCGCAACGCCCGACCTGATCCAGTGGGCCCCCGGTCTGCCGAAGACCCGTTCAGGCAAAATCATGCGCCGTATCCTGCGCAAGATCGCCGAAAACGACTATTCCAACCTGGGCGACACCTCAACCCTGGCCGAACCAGAAGTCGTCGAAAACCTGGTAGACGGCCGAATGAACCGTTAACTCAAATACAACGATTCACAGGAAACAAAGAAATCCCCGCGAAAGCGGGGATTTTTTTATCACGTGCTGAAAATCATGAACTCCTGGACACTGCACTCATCTTGCGTACTATCAACCCGCAAAACCACCGTGCTCTAACGGCCGCTCACGATGCATCAATATCCACTCTGCACCTTCTTCCAGCGCCGCGTTCCCCAGTGCCCTTAGCACGGAGCGGCGAAAATCCACATCATCAGAACTATCCAGAAGACGCCTGGCGTTGGCCAGAATCCCACGCATGAAGCGGTATTGTTTAATCAGCTCTTTTTCTGCCCTTTTATGCGAGTATGCATCACGAACACCCGCGAACAACGGAAGAATGCCCATCAACACCAACAACCAGGTTCGATGGATGTCTGCCATATCCATACCGGCGACCGCCAGTAAAAGGGCGATCAGCACACCCAACCACAAAGTGACTCTGCCGAGGTTAGTTGTGCGTCTGAACCGAAGGGTTTTTTCAAGCTCCTTGTTCCGGTAGTAAGATAACTGACCCGTCTGACCGTCTTCATCGCCGACCCATTGCTCAATAACCCAATCCACCCACTCCGGGTCTGGCACGTTGTCCCTGCTTCGCGCGAGACTGACGTTACGCATGACATGTCGAATCCAGCCGAGATCAACATCCTGTTTTTGAAGGAAATTATCATAGGCAAACTCGGCTGACTGAACATCAATGACACCAGCGAGGCTCCAGTAAAACTGGACACGCAAACCTTCAGCAAGCGTTCTATAGTCAAGGTGTTTGCGGTGCCACTGCCGGTATTCACCGATCTTATACAGCACAAACCCGCAAAAAAAAGCGAGTAACAAGAAATTGACCAGAAAGTCGAGGCCGTCAAACTCTGAATATACGATAAAGATCAGACCGACCAATACCGCGATACTGTGAATGGCAATCAAGCCCAGGGATATTCTTTTCTGGAAGTGAATGGCCAGCCAGTCAGCAATACGATGTTGGCTGGCGATTTCGTTAGCTCCAATGGGTAACTCAAGATCCGGCGCATTCTTCAGAAGATCAGCACCGCCCTCATCAATGGCTGATTGATATTTCGCCTTGTCACGACCGTAATCCTGCAATCGTTGCCACATAATCCTGTATTCAATCGGTAGGCTCTCACCGGACTCGAGTCCGAATTGTGCAGTTTCCCAAGTGGTTTGAAACGGTGACAGGTCTTCCCTGGGTGCGCCATTGGGGCGGTTCCTGGAGCAAACGATGTGATAAACCAGGTCATTCTCGTTGTCAGCCAAAAGATTAGGGGAATCCTCGGCCGCTGAGAAACCCGGCATGATCGCGGTTAAATGGTAATTGACGACACTGGCAGTACCACCAACTTCGGGTGAGGGTTTTCCATCCCAAAGCGCCAATAACACATGGCTATGGTTCGAAATAAAAATACCCATCTGCGCATACTGCCGGGTTCGATCTTCAAGACTCAGGCTATTGCCACGGGTTCTTTTCAGTGTGCGCAGGTGGATGACCCGTGCGTGTTTCAAAGTCTCTCTGAAAGTTTTCACTGAGTCTGGAGATGAAAAATCCAGTTCATAGTCAGCCTGGGGCATGGGCAAGGGTACAATGAGGTCAACACCCAACTCAATCGCCACATCCGCTACCAACCGGTCACTACCCTCCGCCAGGGGTGTAATCAACTGCAGATTCAGGTCGGGGTAGTCATTTTTGAGCTGGAGAAAAAAATTACGTACCCGTTCCTGCAGAACAGGAACTTCCTCTGCAAGCAGATCTCGATGGCCGGTTACGCCGATGGTTAAATGCACGAGCGTGACATCCCTGTGGTGAGGATGCGGGTGCAGGCCAAGGCTTTGTGCTTGATTCTATCGTTCACAGGACCATGATACTCGTTAAACAAAACTCATTATGCAACCTGGAATCAAGCATAATTGTTTATGGCATCAATTGCATGTTACAAGTAAAACCAGCAAGCCCACTTACTGCGCTCAACACCATTGCAGATATACTGCCTTGTAAGAGTTAATGAAGGGAACCCATATGAAATGCTCTGTCGTTCGCTCCAGCCTGATGGACTATACCTATATCTATTTACAGACCGATCAGGATTTTGATGATTTACCGACAGAGTTGAAAGAGGCTTTCGGCACACCTGAGTTTGTTATGAACCTGGAACTCACACCGGAACGCAAACTGGCCTATGAGGACGTCACGCTGGTCATGCGAAACCTGGATGAACAAGGCTACCACTTACAAATGCCGCCAAAGGAAGACGCAAGCGGTTTGCTGGATTTGCCCGGGGCAACATCAAAACCCTGAGACAGGACCGCTGTTCCAACAAGGACGAATTACTCTACCGTCACTGATTTGGCCAGGTTACGCGGTTGATCTACATCCGTGCCACGCTGAACAGCAACATGATAGGCGAGTAATTGCAATGGAATGGTCATAACCACCGGAGACAACAATGCGCCACCGGTATCCAGGCCGATGACATGCCCATGCCTTTGCTGAAAACTTGAAACGACCTTGGTATCGGCGATCACGTATAACTCCCCGCCCCTTGCACTGACCTCTTCGATATTGCTGATCAGTTTTTCCAGCAATACATTATTAGGGGCCACTGCAAATACCGGCATTTCAGCATCCACCAGTGCCAAGGGGCCGTGTTTTAATTCACCTGCCGCATAGGACTCTGCATGAATATAGGAGATCTCCTTAAGCTTCAGAGCACCTTCCATGGCAATCGGATAATGGCTGCCCCTGCCCAGGAACAGGGCATCGTTTTTGTCGATAAAAGCACCCGCCAGTGCCTCGAACTCGCTATTGAGACTGAGGGCTTCATTGAGCAATTCCGGTAAGCGATGCAAATCACCCACATAGTCTGCATACTCGGCTTCATCAACACCATTCAAACGCGCCAACTCCAGCACCAGCAACTGCAATGCCACCAACTGGGTGGTGAAGGCCTTGGTTGAAGCCACCCCGATCTCGGGCCCGGCACGCGTCATCAGGACCAGGTCGGCCTCGCGCACAACAGAGCTCTCAGCGACGTTACAAATAGCCAGGGTCGTGACATAGCCGGCCTGTTTCGCATGTTTCAAAGCAGCCAGTGTATCGGCCGTTTCACCAGACTGGGATACCGCTATAAAAAGGGTGTTTTCCGGTACAACCGGTTTGCGGTAACGATACTCGCTGGCAATCTCGGCACGGCAGGGAATACCGGCCAGTTGCTCAATCTGGTAACTGGCAACGAGCCCTGCATGGTAGGCCGTGCCACAGGCAACAATATGAACGTGTTTGACCTTGCGAAATAACGCTTCCGCGCCCACCCCGAAAATATTAGGTAATACCGCGGTAGCGCCAAGCCGGCCTTCAAGGGTTTCAGCCACCGCTTGTGGCTGTTCGTATATTTCTTTGAGCATGTAGTGGGGGTAGAGACCCCGCTGCACCGAATCAGCCTTGGTCTCTACCTGTTTTACCTGGCGGTCGACGGGCTGATCATTCGCATCGACAATCTGATAACCATCCACAGCCAGGCTGACAACATCACCCTCCTCGAGGAACACAAAGGAATCAGTCTCGTTGAGCAAGGGGTAAATATCCGATGCCAGGAAGTTTTCTCCCTGCCCCACACCCAAAACCAGGGGACTACCTTTTCTCGCGCCAACGACGATACCCGGCTCCGCAGCACTGACCACGGCAATAGCGAACGCTCCACGCAAACGAAGCACCGCCCTGCGAACCGCAGAGAATAAGTCCAGACCCGAATCCATCAACTGCGCTATCAGGTGAACCATGACCTCGGTATCAGTCTCAGAATCAAAGCGGCAACCGGATTGTTGTAATTCCTGCCGCAGTTCTTCGTGGTTTTCGATAATGCCGTTATGAACAAGCGCAAGCTGGTCGCCGGAGGTATGCGGATGCGCGTTCTCCGTGTTCGGGACACCATGAGTAGCCCAGCGCGTATGTGAAATTCCACAATGACCATTGATGGGTGAAGCGTCCAGCAAAGCCTGCAGGTCTTTCACTTTGCCCGCAGCCCGCAGCCTGGCAAGGTGGCCATCCTGCTGTAGTGCGATACCCGCCGAATCATATCCGCGGTATTCAAGCGTATGCAGCCCTGCCATCAGGACATCCCGGATATTTCGCCTCGCCGAGGCTGCAACAATGCCACACATGCTCAGAACCCCTATTTTTTAACCGGTCGTTTCCAACCGCGAATGGTGACCTGCTTTGCACGGCTAATGGTCAATTGGCCAGCCGGGGCATCTTTGCTTACCGTGCTGCCAGCGCCGATATCTGCACCCGTACCGATGGTTACCGGTGCAATCAGTTGCGTATCAGAACCGATAAAGACGTCATCTTCGATAATGGTCTGGTGTTTGTTGACGCCATCATAATTGCAGGTGATGGTGCCCGCACCGATATTCACGCGTTCACCAATACTGCTGTCACCCAGGTAACTCAGGTGGCTGGCTTTGCTACCCTTGCCGAGCGTTGTCTTCTTGATCTCGACAAAATTACCTACCTTGCAGCCTTCCATCAATTCAGTGCCGGGGCGTACACGGGCAAACGGGCCGATATCACAGGCACCCAGGCTACGCATCCCCTCAAGCACGCTGTAGGCCTGCACCTGTGTTCCAGCCGCCAGGTGGCAGTCTTTCAGCACACAACCGGGACCGATATGAACACCATCGCCAAGGCTGATATCGCCCTCCAGCACGACATTGATATCGATGAATACATCAGTGCCCACCTCTACATTACCGCGCACATCAATACGCTGGGGATCGGCCAGTTGCACACCGGCCTGCATCAATTCAGTGGATTTTTTCATTCGATAACGCCGCTCCAGTTCCGCCAGTTGAATTCGGTCATTCGCCCCCTCCAGGTCCGTTGCGACGGGTGCGATGACACTGCTGGTTTGAATGCCCTTTTGGTAGGCAATGGAAAACACATCGGTCAGATAATACTCGTTCTGAGAATTATCACTGGCCAGGTTGTCCAGGCAGGACATCAAAACCTGACGCGGTGCCATGATGATGCCCGAGTTAACCTCGGTAATTGCACGTTGCGCCTCCGACGCATCGCGTTCTTCAACGATACCTGTGACGTTGCCGTGATCATCACGAACTATGCGCCCATAGCCCGCTGGCTCAGAGATATCCATCGTCAGCACTTTCACCCCGGTTGATGGTGACTCAACAAGACTTTTTAGTACACTCGATTCAAGCAAGGGGATATCGCCATACAGCACCAGTACATCAGCGTTTTCGGGAATTCCGGGCATGGCCTGCTGCACCGCATGACCTGTACCGAGTTGTTCCGTCTGCGCCGCCCAGGTGATGTCATAGGCCGCACATGCCGCCTGCACCTCGGGAACCTTCGGGTTGAATACCACGTGAATACCCGCCGGTTGAAGTTGCAATGCGGTATCCAAAACGTGAATAATCATTGACTGCCCGCCGACGGTTTGAAGAACCTTTGGCACACGTGACTTCATGCGGGTTCCTGCACCGGCGGCAAGAATTATAATGTGAAGGGGTTTTTGCATAGTATTCAGCAACTGGGTTGAGCAAGGATTATAACGGTAATAGCGCTTTAGCTCTATGCAAAGTCGCGGGCAAACCCGGGTTGATTCTGAGGCAATACCAATGCCATCTTAATCGTGATATTTAGACATTTGGGAATTATCCATGCGAGCATTGTTAACTATTCTGTTTTTGCTGGTACTCATCAACATCGATGCGACTGCCGAGGTGCTGCGCAGGACGGTCAATGATGGTCAGCTGGTTATGGAAGATATTCCACCGATTCCCGAGTCTTTGCCACCCATACTCAGCCGTTATCAGAATATCAGGTCTGCCAGCTTCTCTACCTGGTCAAAAGACAGTAAAAGCATTTATATCAAAACCCGTCTGGGCCCGGTAGCCCAATTGCACCGGGTAGACAAACCAGGTGGCGCCCGCTACCAGGTAACCTTTGGTGAAGAGCCGGTGGGTGAAGTAAAACTTCAACCAGGCAGTAACCTGATGGCACTTACCCTTGATGAAGGCGGTGATGAGTTCGACCAGGTCTTCCTGTTCAACCCTGAGAATGGCCTGATGCGTATGCTGTCTGATGGGGAAGCGTTAAACAACCGTATGATCTGGGACCGGCAAGGGAATAAACTGGCCTATCGCTCCACCCGCAGAAACGGCCGCTCAAATGATATCTGGGTACAAAGCCCCGCCTCCACTGATCCTGCCACCCTGTTGCTTGCCAGCGATGACGGCACGCTCTGGAAACCCGTCGATTTCAGCCGTGATGGAAAGAAACTGCTGATTCAGCAATATGTCAGCGTGGCCGATTCCCGCATCTATCTAAAGAACCTGCCCGACGGTGAGCTTCAGCTGCTGACCGGTGATGCCGAAAACCCCTCGAGTAATATCGCCACCGGTTTCGACCGCGAGGATGACAATGTCTTTTTTGTTACCAACCAGAATGGCGGAGCAGCTGAACTGGCAAAAATTGACCTGAACAACGAGCGGGCAATTACCTTTGTGCCCAGCACTGCCAGTTGGGACATTACCCAGTTTGTTCTAAGCCCGGACCGGTCAAGAGGCGCATTTGTTACCAACGAAGGTGGTATCAGCCAGCTCTATCTGTTTGACCCTGAGGGACTCAGTTACAGGCGGGTTAAAAAGATTCCGATGGGCCTGGTGAGCGACCTGGACTTCAGCCCCAACAGTAAAAAACTGGGAATGACCCTGAACTCGGCACGTAACCCGAACGAGGCTTTTGTACTGGGTCTCAAGCGGAACCCCCTATCAGCAGGCACCCTGACCCGTTGGACCTACAGTGAAACCGGTGGTTTGGATACCGCCAGGTTTTCAAAGCCCGTTCCGTTTTCATTCCTCTCGTTTGTTGAAGAACTGGAGAAGGAACTTGCCATCCCGGGGTTTGCCTATCTGCCGGAAGGCAAAGGTCCGTTCCCTGTCATCATCCATGTTCATGGCGGACCGGAAAACCAGTTCCGGCCGCGGTTCAACAGTGATTTCCAGAGCTGGATCGATCAACTGGGTGTCGCTGTTATTGCACCCAATATACGTGGCTCACTCGGTTATGGTTCCTACTTTATTACCATGGATGATGGCTACAACCGTGAGGCCTCGGTGAAAGATATCGGTGCCCTGCTCGACTGGATTGCACAACAACCGCAACTCGACAAAGACCGGGTGGCCATCATGGGTGCCAGCTATGGCGGCTACGTTGCGCTGGCATCCGCAGCCCACTACAGCGACCGCTTACGGGCTGCCGTTGATCGTGTTGGTATCAGCAATTTTGTGACATTTCTTGAAAACACCCAGGATTATCGTCGTGAGTTGCGGCGCGTTGAGTATGGCGATGAACGCGACCCGGAAATGCGTGCTTTCCTTGAGCGGATCAGTCCGCTGAACAATGTCGACAAGATAAAGATTCCGCTATTTGTCCAGCAGGGCAGCAATGACCCGATCGTACCCAAGTCGGAATCAGACCAGATGGTGGCGGCCCTGCGGGAACAAGGTCAGACCGTCTGGTATATGAACGCCCTGAATGAGGGCCATGGTTATGATAGAAGAGAAAATCGTGACCTGTTTGAACAGGCCACGTTTCTGTTTCTACAAAGATATCTGTTAGGAGACTGAACACCAGCCGGAAAACCGGTGGTGGTCAATACTTACTTGGCCAAGCTGGCCTTGTATGCCCTCAGTGCTTCATTAAATGCCGTCGCGACCTGCTCTTCTTTGGTCACTGAATAGTCATAGGCGCTTAAGATAGCCATGACATTGCCCTCGCTTAACCCTGATTTTTCTGCCAGTCCATCGATCTTCTCTTCCGTTTCAACACCCATACAGGTGCGATACACTAACATTTCACCCTGAAACTCAGTGATCAGTTTTTTTGCCTCCAACAGGTCTTCCTTTGCGGCATTTTCCGGAATTGGTGGTGGTGCGTTTGGCACCTTGCAACTCTGGAGGTCGATCGGCAAAACCACCCTGGAGCCGTCATCCGTCACTTCCTGGGCCAAAGCGGTCACCGACATCGTCAACGCCAACACTGCAAAAATCATTGTTTTCATCATTTCACCTGCTTCTAATCGTTTTAAGTATGGTATGACAGTGCAAATTCGCTTCACCTGCCGTAAGGCTAAATCACCTTCCCAATAATCAGTCATTCCTGCCTGATCACGTATGATATAGCGCATCACGGTAGGTTTTCCATCACCTTCAGCAGAAAGTTACGCTAAAACACCTACTTTCCCCGATCCTCGATGAAACCGCGCCCAAAGTGCTTCGCAACGATCACCAGGGCTTGACGGCAAATATTCGGGATCATTGATATTGATGATCTGTTCAGACCTGCCAGTTTCCCGGCTGCCCTGTCAGGAGATGAGGTCACCCATACAGTCAAATGCACGAAATGTGATACTCGCGGCCGGACTTGACGGATAATCCGCAGCGAAAAGGCTCCAGACCATCAAATCCCGAACCCCACCTGCCGAATCCAGTGCACGCTTTTTCAAGGTAGCTTCATGGGTAAACCCCAGGCGCGCCGGGATGGCTGCACTGGCATGGTTTTCAGGGGCACACATTATTTCAACGCGCTTTACTTTTTCGATCTCAAAAGCTACACGAATCATTGCACTGCTTGCTTCTGTGGCAATACCCTTACCAATGGCGTCCTTGTGTGTCCAGTAGCCGATTTCCAAACCGCCGGGGCCAACGCGTGCCAACAGCATATTTTCACCAAGCAGGTTTTCCTCTGTTGCGTCATACACCGCATACCGGTACATCTGGCCCAAATCGAATGCGGCGCGGTGTCCCCGCAGCCAGCGGGCGGTTTCCTGCAGATTGCGTGGTTCATCCTTCATAAACGGAATCATCGGCCGCAGGTGGGCATCACAGACATCCAATGCGGCCCTTAAAACCGGTGCATCTGAAGGTGACCAGCAGCGCAGCACCAGGCGGTCGGTCTCAACCCGGTAGGCTGTGCGCACTTGTGTGTCATTAGCTGTCATCATAACAATGGAATCTAAAAATAATTAACTTGTCCAGCGGTGCACCTTGGCTTTGGCAGCCAGTGTCACCAGGTAAATCGCGACAGCAAGCACCATCACGGGCATTATCAAGCCGCCGGGGCCGAAGACTTCAAAAGCGTTGCTCATAAAAAATGAGTGGAACATCTGCACCAGCACGCCGGCCAGTGACAGTTGTAGAAAAATGCCAGCCAGGTTTCTTTTTAACAGCAATAGCACACACCCCAATGCACCGCCATTGACCGCTACTGCAAAGGCTGCCGTTGCCCAGGCGGGTGTGTTTTCATAAAGTTGACGTTCAGCTTCCGGCAAAGCGGCAAGGACTTCGGGGCCCATCGTAACCTGCATCAGATAAGCCATAACACCCAACAGGTTCCAAACCAGCAAAATTACCACAACGATCATGAACCATTTAGGTGCGTTACTTGTTGATACTTCGGACATGTGTTTCTCCACGAATTTATATCTTATCAATATTCAGTATAGACGCTAAATATCCGGACCTTTCAGTTTGCAGCCGCGTTTTAGCCTGTTCTTAGAATTTCACAAACCTCTACACTAAATGACCTGTACCACTTATCCCGGCCCATGATTTGGGCCCGTCTGTGCTCCGGATCATTTTTCCAGTCGCGGATGTGTTGTTCGGATTCCCAGTATGAGATCGCAATCTCCTCTTCACCCTCGGTAACAGAGACGAAGTTCTGGCAACCATATTTATCAAACGCCAGTTGTTTCAGCCGCTGGGCCGTACGCAAATATTCATCGTCCAGTTCAGCCACGGTTGCCTTGAAAATCACTGCGTACATGATGGAGCCCTTATTCTGATGTTGACGCTTCAAGCCAGAGGGGGTTAACCCAAATGAAGCGCATCCTGCATCTCTGCAGCATACTGATCAGCATCGAGTCCCAGCAGCAGGTGGCTCACCCCCTCTTTAAAGTGCATGATGGCGTTTACGCCGGCCGATTGCAGCGCTGACTCATCAAGCATGGATTCATCCTCCAGTGTCACACGTAGGCGGGTCTCGGCGCAGGCCTCGACCAGCTTGACATTGCTTGCCCCACCCAGCGCAGCGAGTATTGAGCGGGCTTTTTGTGAGGCTTCCGGGTCACGCTGACGCGATCGGGGTTTGTCAGCTTTTGCCTGAACACCCGGCACAACTTCACCTTCGGCTAACTCGGCCTCCTGGCCGGCGTGCTTCAAATACTCTTTCATATCGGTCATCAGGTTTTCAGAACGCGGGCCGAAAATCGCCTGCAAACTATTGCCCACTGTCAAAACACCAGCCGCGCCCAATGCTTTCAACTTTTCAGTATCCGCCTTGCCAATATCCGCCACGGTGATCCGCAGCCGGGTAATACAGGCATCCAGCCCCATGATGTTGCTCTTGCCACCAAAGCCCAGTACCAGCTCCCGCGCAAATTCATCGGCAACCTCATGGCGGACCTCAGACATATCCACCATCGGCTCATCTTCACGCCCCGGGGTTTTGAGATCCAGCTTGACGATCAGCAGGCGAAATACGGTGTAGTAAATCAAGGCAAAAATCGGCCCGAGCACCAGGATAATCCAGGGCTTTATGTTGTTGATCCAGTAAAGAACGAAATCGATAAACCCGTGCGAGAATGAATAACCCAGGCGGGCATCCAGCAGGTAGGTCACCAGGTAGGCGAACCCGACCAGGATCGCGTGGGCGATGTAAAGAACCGGGGCAACAAACAAAAAGGCAAACTCTATCGGCTCGGTGATACCGGTCAGGAATGAGGTCAGGGCGGCAGAACCCATAATACCGGCAATACGCAATTTGTTTTCCGGCCTGGCGGTATGGTAGATCGCGAAAGCTGCCGCTGGCAGGCCAAACATTTTGAAAATAAACCCGCCACCAAGAATGGCTGCCTCGTAATCACCGGCAAAATAGCGACTCAGAACGCCATGCACGACCTCGCCCGTTTCCGGATTGACATAGCTGCCAACTTCGAAGAAAAACGGCACGTTCCATATATGGTGCAATCCAAAGGGCAGCAGCAGGCGCTCCACTACACCATAGACGGTGACGGCAGCAGAGGGGTTGCCGTAAGCCGCCCAATCGCCAAAATCACGGATAGCGCTGCCGATCGGAGGCCAAACAACCGCCAATATGAAGGCGAGCCCAATAGCGGCGAAAGAAACCACGATGGGTACGAAGCGTTTGCCGGCAAAGAACCCCAGGTAAGCCGGCAGGGAAATTCGGTAGTAGCGGTTAAACAACCAGGCAGATATCAAACCAATGAGAATGCCCCCGAAAACACCGGTATCAATGGATTCGATTCCGAAAATCTTTTTGATCT
The DNA here is from genome assembly GCA_963759155.1 of uncultured Gammaproteobacteria bacterium. Taxonomy (GTDB): domain Bacteria; phylum Pseudomonadota; class Gammaproteobacteria; order Xanthomonadales; family SZUA-36; genus SZUA-36. The sequence goes on from CAVWXX010000005.1 coordinate 85,843, forward strand.
CAGCCCGGCTTTGGGCTGCGGGAAAGGGCGTCATCTCACCATTGCCCGCGTCGTAGAAGGCAAGCGCGCCCTCTTCACCGGTCACTTCCATGGTTTCAAATAGGACTTCGGCGTCATTACACCTGACGGTTTGATCGGTGATTTCATCGACGCGAATTTTCTCCAACGTGCGCCCGGTCGCGTCCAGGCAGATGAATCGCTGGCGTGATGCGTCGTACTCGATATGAATCGGAACCCCGCTTTCAGCGCTTATATCCAGTGGTGTAACCGGTGTTTGCCATGAGATGAAAATGAGCCCAATGACACCCAGTGCCGCAGTCAGCACAAAGTAGCCGACCGTCGCGGCCATTGCCGCAACACCGTCGTTGTCGGTAAACCCAAGCACAACTCCGATGGCGAAAAGAAGTGGCAGGCTGCCAAAAATTGCGCCACCGGATACCTTCATGATCAGGCCGACCTGGATCAGCCATTCAGGTAAATTTTCGGCACCCGCAATTGAAGCGCCAACACCAAGCAAAATACCGGCAACGGGTAATACCGACACCGGCAACATGAGGGATTTGCCAATTTTCTGGAGGTTGCCAAAGCTGCTGTCCCAGATTGATTTTAAGGACATGATTTACTCTCCACTCAGAATTTCAAGGGGTACCAGGGCGCGCACCGCGGATGCGTCATCCTGTTGCAGTGCCTGTGTTGCCAGGTCCTGACATTCAGCCAGTGAACGGACGCGAATTTCTGCTTTCACTGCAGGTATGGAGGGCACGGCGACACTGAGTTCATCGACACCGATGCCGACAAGAATGGCCACCGCCTGCGGATCGCTGGCAATGCCACCACAAACCCCGACCCATTTATCATGCAGGTGTGCTCCTTTGACAGTCTCGCTGATCAGCCTGAGTACGGCAGGATTCATCGCATCGGCAAAAGGGGCCAGCCTGGGGTGACCACGATCCATTGCCAGCGTGTACTGGGTCAGGTCATTACTGCCAATCGAAAAGAAATCCACCTCCCGGGCAAATTGTGACGCCATCAATGCGGTGGCCGGCACTTCAACCATGATACCCACTTGCAGCGCGCTGTCAGTGCCGAGCCTGGCGCGCTCCTCGGCCAGCATTGCCTTGACTGAACGTATTTCATCCAGCTTGGTGACCATTGGAAACATGACCCGTATGTCGTGTTTTTCAGAGGCCCGTAAAATTGCACGCAACTGGGTGCGCAACAGTTCAGGTTTATCCAGCCCGACACGTATTCCGCGCACACCGAGAAACGGGTTTTCCTCGCGTGGCATGGGTAGATAGGAAAGTGGCTTGTCGCCGCCAACGTCCAGGGTTCGAATGACCAGCGGACGACCGTCCAGCGCTTCGGAAATGCTGACATAAATGGCAGTCTGCTCATCTTCCGTCGGTGCGGTGGCGCGATCCAGGTAAAGAAATTCGGAACGCAACAATCCAACACCTTCTCCTCCGAGTTCAACTGAACGGCGGGCTTCCTGCTCGTTACCGATATTCGCGAATACCTCGACCTGGTGACCATCAATGGTGGTGGCTGCTTGATGGGCGGCAGCCAGGTCCGCTTTCTGTTTGACTGCCTGTCTTTCCTTGAGATTTTTAATCCTTTCGATTTCCGCCTCATCAGGGTTGAGTCGTAATTGACCTTTGCTGCCATCCAATACGACCGTCAAGCTGTCTTCCAACTCAAGTGCCCTGGGTTCAATACCCGCCACCGCGGGAATACCCAATGCCTGGGCAAGAATGGCCACGTGCGAGGTCGCCCCACCGCCCACGGTACAGAAACCCAGCACCCGCTCAGGGTCCAGGCTTGCGGTATCCGAGGGGCTCAGTTCCTCAGCGACCAGGATGCTATCCAGCGGAATTTCCAGCTCCCGGGGGGCCTGACCGGTGATGATGCTCAAAACACGCATGCCAACATCGGTTAAATCGATGGCACGTGCCGCGATCAGTTCATTCTTCAGCTTTTTCAGTCGTTCTGCATGGGTGGTAAATGCACTCTTCCATGAAAAGGCAGCGCTTTTACCTTTGCTGATACAACTTTCGGCAATTTCTTTCAGGTCCGGGTCATCGAGCAACTCCTGGTGGGCCGCAAAAATTGCCGCCTTTGCAGGATCTGCCTGGGCGCTAACCTCAGCCTGTAATGTCTCTAGTTGCAACCGTGCCTGGTCAAGGGCATCGTCCAGCCGCTGGCGTTCCTGATCCGGGCTTTCACCGGTTTCTTCAACCTGTATTTCACGACGGCGAAGCTGGAATATACGCCCGACACTCAAACCCGGGGAGGCAGCCACACCCAACAGCAGGTTCGGGTCACTCGAACGGGGAATGGGGGCAGGAGCAGCATCCTCGCTGATCTCTATGGTGGCTGGTGCCGGTGCAGGCTGAGTACCTTCATCACCGAGCCCGGCGTTGAGTAGCGGGAAAAGGGCATCAATGGCCTGCTGTGCATCCGCGCCTTCTGCGCCGAGCCGAACCTTGTCCTGATACACCACCTCCAGTCCCATGATGCTGACTACACTCTTGGCATTTGCCTGATCATCACCTCTTTGTAACCATATCCGCGATTGATACTTTTTAGCCAGGTTGGCCAGTACCGCTGCAGGCCGTGCGTGCAGGCCCGTCGTATTGGGCACGATAATCTCCCCGGATGTGACGCTTTCCCCACCCGACGTATCGACTTCCACCGCTACCTCTGAAAGCTCAAGTGTGAGTAGTAAATCTCTGCCACTTTGGACATAACCACTTTCAGGTAGAAAACGCGATACCCTCTCGCTATTGGTGACCAGCACCTGGGTAAGTAAACTTTTAGCGTGAGTCGCGAGGAAGTCGGCATCGAACTCGATCAGAGCCTCCCCACTTTTGATGGCCTGGCCTGCTTCAACTTTGGGTGTAAACCCTTCGCCTTTTAGTTGCACCGTATCCAGGCCAATGTGCATCATCAACTCAAGGCCGTCAGCAGTGGTCATCGTCAGCGCATGACCTGCCCTGTGAACATGAGACACCTCGCCATCACAGGGCGCACAAAGAACCTGGCTGGTGGGATCGATGGATATTCCATCTCCGACCATTTTCTGAGAGAACACCGGATCCGGCACCTGTTGCAATGGAAGAATGACACCATCCAATGGTGCTTTAAGTTCGAATATGGCCATCAAATTTCTCTTGTTGTTAATGGCACCGGTAAATCAGTGCCCTGCAGTTTTCTGAATATGTTGCTCAAGCTTTAAGGAAAGCTCCGAAACGACTATTGCCTGCTCTGGTTGTTCGGCAATATTAACGCGCTCATCGGGATCGTTATAGTGATCGTACAACATCCTCGCAACAACTTTACCCTGCTTGTCTCTCCACTCGGTGTAATAGAAGCGGTCTGTACGAATGCTGTCACCATCTTTCCAGCGGGGATACACAGCATCTTTTGTCCTGACACCCGGTTCTTTCAGAGTGGGAACAAAGCTGGTGCCATCCAGGTGATCAGGAAATGACAGATCCGATAACTCAACCAGCGAAGGGTAGATGTCGACAGATTCAATCAGGCCTTGAGCAACCTCACCTTGTGACATTCCCGGTGCACGAACGATAACCGGAATCTGGTTGGCTAAATTGAACGTTGAGTGCTTAGCCCACAAACCGTGCTCACCGAGGCTCCAACCGTGATCACCCCATACGACAACAATTGTGTTTTCATCCAGACCCAGACGCTCAAGTTCCAACAGTACCCGACCCACCTGGGCATCTGAATAACTGACGCTGGCGTAGTATCCCTGAATCAGTTTCAGCGCAACATCATCCGGCACGGGTCCTTTCTTATCCGGAATGTCCGCATATTTACGTAATTCGCCCCATGAATGACTGGCTTTATCCGGTGCTGTTTCCGGGAACAAAGGGTTATCTGTCAAAGAGATGCTATCGGGTGGGTACATGTCCCAATATTTCTTGGGCGCATTAAATGGCAGATGTGGTTTCACAAAACCCACTGCAAGAAAAAACGGTTTGCCCTCTTTCTCCAGTGTTTGAAGTGTTTCGATAGCCCGCTTTGCAATCTGTCCGTCGAAATAGGCATCATCCGGGACATCAGCAGCCTCATATGCGGGCCGCAGGCCGTTGTCAGCCACATCATTTGCGATATTTTCCAGTAGCAGGTAGTTACGAAAACTTTCCTGACCACGCTTCAGTCCGCTCTTCGGATGCCATGGCTCCTCGCTCCAGGAAGACAGGGCATCATCGGCGCTGTGTATGATCTTTCCGAGAGAAATTGTTGTATAACCGGCCGATCTGAAATGCGCTGGTAGCGTCGGTATTCCCGGTGCATCTTTATCGATTTTCGAATTAACGCCCACAAACCTGGTGCGTGTTGGCCACAAACCGGTCATAAGGCTTGCCCGTGATGCACCGCAAACAGGCACGCTGCTATAGGCACGGGCAAAGACAACGCCGCTGGAAGCAAGACGATCGATCGCTGGCGTTTGCATATAGGGTTTACCGTAAACGCTTAGTTCAGGGCGTAAATCATCAATGGCGATAAAGAGGATGTTTTTCTGTTGGGTGACGGTGTCCGGTGGAGTGCTTGCCTGTGCATTTCCAGAAAACTGGAAAAGCGTAATAAAACAAATACCCAGCACCGATAAATGAGACCGCATTCTTGAGGTTTTCATGGCAATTTTCTGAATCAATCTACAACTCCCGGCAATGTAAGCTCTGCGTAATCCTCGTTTTCAATCAGGCTGGATCGAGTGGTGACTCGTTCTGTTCCCAATGTAGCCTGCACGTCATAGCTTCCTTTAAAGCCACGAAACTCAGCATGACCCGAGTCGTCAGTCACCAACTTCATGTCTGTGCGCCAGTTCTGGTTGACCAGTGAGTTCCAGACGTCTCCATTGGGTTTCTGTTTACGGTTAAAGTCAAAAAAAGCTGCATCCGGTTTGGAACCTCCCCCTTCGACATACTCAAAGGGCGACCAGTACACCAAACCGGTCATGGCCGGATGGCTGAACATTGCAATCAGGAAATCGGCGGTATAACGGGCCTGTAAATCCAGGTTCCTGGTCTCGAAATCAAACTCCGTTACCTGCAGGGGAAGACCAAGCGTCGCGAATCTATCCAGGGTCCGGAATAGATCCCGTGGTGCTGTGGGGGCAAACTGCTGTGGTATATGCCCCTGGAATCCTATGCCCTGCACGGCCACCCCGTCCTCCAGGAGCCCACGAATATAGTCAAAATAGAATTGCTGATGTGTTTCACTGGGTCGTGTGAGCACGCCAAAATCATTGATATAGCGTTTAAGTCGTGGGTTTGCCTGTTCCGTTAGCCTGAACCAGTCCTTGACCACGTCAGGCCCCAACAAGTCCATGAATTCATGTTCGGTAAAAGGCTCATTTAATACATCCCATTCAATCAAGGGTTCGTCATACCTGGAAACCATCTCGATAATGTGGTTCTCAATCGCTTTCTTCAAAGCTGGCTTGTCATTTCTCAAGTGATGGAAGCGTTTTGGAATTCTTCGGAAACGGGGCCAGACCAGGCAATGACCGCGAACCGGCAGTTGCTCTTCAATACACCAATCCAGACATTGATCAACCACAACGCGCTGGGCATCGTAGTGCTTCCACTTCAACCCATTGGCTATGGTCACGCGGTGGAAGTAACGGGTTGAAATATCGCGATAGAACTGTTGGTGCTCTGGTTCACCCAAATCAAACAGGTATTTGGGATGAATCGCCCCACCAAACCCAAAATGATGACGCTGCATCGAAACACTGACCTCGGCTCCCCGCAAAGGCTTGCCACTTGCATCGCTTACCTTGACCTTGAACTCGGCCTTGCGAAGTTTCTCGATACGCTCCAGGGCTTCAGACCGCCAAGTGGCACTGGCTTCCATACCTTCGTAATGGGTTGCCAGGCTGGCCGGTTGCTTTTTTTTCTTCGCAAATCCAGTTGCGGGCACCAGGGATGCACCGGCCAGAGTGGCCACTGCCCGCAAAAACAATCGTCGATTAATCTCAGTCATGCGTGCACCACCTAGTGAAGTCGCAACAAACCTGTCTTGTTCTTCCTCAACACAATAGCCATTGTGTCCATCAATTCCTGGTTTTCAGGAAGGGCGCCGATATTGCTGGTTTCTCCCGGATCATTTTCCATATCGTAGAGATCACGATAAACAACTTTTCCGTCAGTCGTCAGCCACTCGGTATAGCGATACCTGTCAGTGCGCATGGAATAACCATAGGCCCCTTTGCGTTTGTATTGACTGATGGCGACATTACCCGGATCGAAATCCTGATCATTCAACACAGCGACAAGACTGTCACCCTGCAACCCACCAGGTAACTCAAACCCGGCCAATTCAACCAGCGTCGGATATAAATCCATCAACTCGACCAGCGTATTTGCGCTTCCGGTGCTTTTGCCGGGAACATGGATCAACAAGGGCACACGGTTGGCCTGCTCCATGGTTGTATGTTTACCCCACATACCGTGATCACCCAGGTGAAAACCGTGATCGCCCCATAAAACGATGATGGTGTTATCTGCTTTGCCACTGGCCTGGAGTTCCTGTAAAAGGTCAGCAATCAAGCTATCGACAAAACTCACAGCTGCGTAGTATCCGTGGAGAAGTTCGCGTTGCTGGTCCTCAGTGATGCCAGTTTCCAGGTATTGCCCTGCCTCAGCCCCGCTGACCGGCGAAGGTCGATAACTTCTCAGTTCATTATTGTTGTTCAGGATGTAACTTGCATCGCTGCCGGCCGGGGCGCTCTGGAACGTTTCAAGTTCAAACGAATCCCGCTCGTAAAGATCAAAATACTTCTTGGGTACGACAAAAGGTAAATGCGGTTTTTTGTATCCGACGGCCAGGAAAAATGGCCGTGAATCCTTTGCCATTTCTTTCAATAAGCGAATACCGCGGTTGTTAATATCACCGTCAACAAAGGAACCTGAAGGGGCATCAACTGCTTTAACAGCCAGATTGATACCCTCTTTCTTGTCGGCTTTGCCGACAGGTTTTCTGTAAGGGATACTCCATGAAGCGGGGTCGTCATCGTCACGACTGTCTACATTTCGTGGATCAAAAACCTTGCCCGATGCCGCTGTCTGATAGCCGTTGTTCCTGAAAAACTGTGGCAATGTGACGATATCGGGGCTGACATCCCGCAGGCGTATCTTGAGATTCATCACCCCATTTGACTCCGGACGCATCCCGGTCAGGAGACTGGCTCTTGAAGGACCGCAAACCGGGTATTGTGTATAAGCCCGTGTGAATACCGTGCTTTGCCCGGCCAGCTTATCCATGGCCGGGGTTTGAATCTTTTGATTGCCGTAAAAACCGGCCAAGGGCCTGAGGTCGTCAACCGCGATAAAGAGAATATTGGGCCTGTTCACATTTTGATCTGAATCACAAAAAGCGATATCCAGACCTGAAAACAAAATCAGAATGGCGAGTAGAAACCTGTTGGATTTGGTCATCGGCCTTCTCTATTGAAAATTGAATGTATCGGACAAGTTACCGATCGAAACCTTGAACTCACCCGCTTCAACAACCCGTTGTAAATCAGCATTCACAAACTCGAGGTCACTCGGGTTAAGCTTGAATGTGACAGTTTTCGATTCTCCGGCCTTCAGAAATATCTTTGTGAATCGCTTTAACTTCTTCACCGCTGGACTCAATGAAGCGTAAAGATCACTGACATAAACATCAACGGCATGGTGGCCATCCCGCTCACCGGTGTTTTTAATCTCCACGGAAACTTCGAGCGTTGAGTTCTGATCAATGACCGGCTTATCAAGCTTCAAGCTGGAATACTCAAAAGTCGTATAACTCAAACCAAAACCAAACGGCCACTGGGGTTTGTATCCGCCATAGGTGATGACACTTGGAATAAGTTGCTGAATATCGGCCAGGACACCGTGATCATAAGGCAGGATATCGCCGGTGTACTGCGGATAACTGTACGGCAGCACGCCAGCAGGATTGTAATCGCCAAAAATGACGTCTGTAATGGCCTGTGCACCCTGGCTGCCCGGCTGGTAGGCGAGAACTATACCCTGTAACAACGGTTCAATGTCCCGGACGATTCGCGGGCGGCCCTCGGCCAGTACAACGATGACCGGTTTACCGGTTGCCGCAGCTGCCCTTACCAGGGCTTTTTGATTGTCCGGCAGGTTGAGATCATCCAATGCGCCGGGTGATTCGGCATAAGCTGGCTCACCAAGTGCCAGCACGATGTAATCCACATTTTTTGCCCGTTCGGTCAATGCCTCGGTATCATAGTTTGCCGGACTGTCAAATCCGCGCACAGCCTGGTCAGTCGCCATCACTTCAACGTTCTCTTTGCCCAGTTTTTCTGTAAAAACCTTGAATATTGTCTTTGTTGACTTCGGGTAATTTGCCTCTACATTACCCTGCCAAGAGTAGGACCAGCTACCATGCAACGGCCCCAGGTTGTGGGCAGCCGGGCCGGCGAGCAACACCTTCGCTGTACCCGGTAGCGGTAGTACATCATTCTGGTTTTTCAGTAGGGTAATGGATTCACGTGCCGAATCCAGCGCCAGTTGCCGATAAGCCGGCAAGCCAAAATTTTTGACGGCGCCGGCCTCGGGATAGGCATTATCAAACAGACCCAGGTCCATTTTTAACTTCAGGATAATCGCTACAGACCGGTCGATACGCTGTTCGCTGACCTCTCCGCTTTTTACCAGGTCAACAAGGTGCTCAGCGAAGGAAAAATCATGGGGCACCATGCTCATATCAATACCGGCTTCCACCGCCATCCTGACTGCTTCGCGTGGAGTTTCGGCAATCCGGTGACGGGTATGCAGACGAATAACATCCTCCCAGTCAGAAACGATCAATCCTTCAAAGCCAAACTGGCCACGCAGCACATCCGTCAATAAATACTTACTGGCGTGTACGGGCATGCCGTTGACCGATGCGGAGTTGATCATGATGGTCGAGGCACCCGCCTCAACCGCCGCTTTGAACGGTGGCAAGTGTTGCTCCCACAATACAACATCGGGTATATAAGCCGGTGTTCTGTCCTTGCCATTTTCAGGATCGGAATATCCAACGTAATGCTTCATACACGAAGCGACGGCGGTTTCCGAAGATAGACCGTCTTCCTCATAACCATTGATGGCCGCAACACCCATGCTCGTTACCAGAAAGCTATCCTCGCCAAATGTTTCCGGAAAACGTGGCCAGATAGGGTTTCTGCCGGTATCGAGTACAGGATCGAAATTCCAGCGCAAACCCGAAGCACGGGATTCCATCGCCGTTACTTTTGCAGCCTGCTTAACCAGTTCAGGGTTGCGGCTTGCGGCCATTCCGATATTGTGCGGAAACAGGGTTGAATCCTTTGTATAAGTCACACCATGGATGGCATCGATGCCGTATAGCACGGGAATGGAAAGATCGTTTTTAAGCGCCTCGTCCTGAATTATCGTTAGCACCTCGTGCCATTCTTCGACACTCAGGGCTCTGCTGGTTGAATTGAGTATCGATCCGACCTGGTATTGATGCAGGGCCGCATTCAACAGCTCAGGGTTGAATTGCACCTTGTCTTTGACAGTCTTGTCAATAATCACCCCCAGGTTCACCTGGGTCATCTGGCCGACTTTTTGTTCGATTGTCATTGCAGCTAATAATCTGGATATTTTTGCTTCAGCCTCCTCACTGGAATCAGCGAATACCCATGGAGAACACATTAGCGTCATAAGTGTCATAACTATGACGGGGAAATTCAGAAATCTGCTGGTCATATTCATCTTACTGGTCATCCTGCCAATCCATTTCATATCAAGTAGAGCCCTGATGAGCTCTCATTATCGCTTTGCGCGCTTATATGTTGCCCACAAATTCTCTGTTTCTATCAGTTATAGACTATCATTCTAGAGTGTTTGTCAGCGCTGTCAATTATAAAATATTCCTTATCTAAGCATATATTGCGCAATATTCGCACACTTTTTAATATTTAGTATCAGGCATTATTGACAGCGCTGTCTAGATGAGTTAAATTTTCGTAAAGAATGTAAAGAATTGTAAAGATAAAAACGCTTTTACAAAAGTTGGCAGACAGGTACATCGATACCTGAACTTAAAAATTGACAGTCAAACCGGGAAAACTCATGAATCATCCAGTTAGCATAAAGATTTTTAAACATACCGTACTCGCATTGGCCATTAGTGCCGCCAGTGGCACTTTGCTCGCACAAGACGTCGTAGATGCTTCAGACGACGATATGGTAATTGAAGAAGTCATCGTCACTGGCATGAGAGCCAGCGTTTTGGACGCCCTCGCCAGGAAACGTAACTCAGACCAGATCGTTGATGCAATCTCATCCGAGGATATCGGCAAGCTTCCCGATGAAAATATTGGTGAAGCCTTACAGAGAATCCCCGGAATCACGATAAGCCGGGAAGCGGGTGAAGGCAAAGAGGTCAGCGTCCGCGGTCTTGGACCCTCTCTGACCCTCGTCACGGTCAACGGACAACAGATGGCGAGTACGGAAGGATCACGTGCCGTTAATTTTTCTGTACTTGACTCCAGTATGGTTTCTGCCCTCGAGGTATGGAAATCACCCATGGCAAGACAGGACGAAGGCGCTGTCGGCGGCACCATCAACATCATCACCCGCTCACCACTTTCTTACAATAACACTCGTACCAACCTGAGCGCACAAGGCCAGTATGAGCAACTGTCTGACAAATGGGGCGGCAGATTTACTGGTAATGTATTGACACAAAACGAGGCCAAGACCTTCGGTTTTGCTATTTCAGCCAATTACTCCGATCGCACCAGCCGCTCTGACCAGGTCGTGATACCTGGCTGGACCTTACAGGATCCTTCAACAAATGACTGGAAATCGCGTGGCTGGGATGACCTGGCGGCAGCAAAAGGTCTGGACTACATATACTACCCAATGGATGCTTCCAGCAGGGTGCGTTTATATGATCGCAAACGTTGGGGAATTACCCCGACCTTTCAGTGGCGTCCCAATGATGACCTGGAAATCAATCTCTACGGCCTCTATTCAAAACTGGAAGATCACGATGAAAACCAGACCGCCCAGGTTCGAATTCGCGACCTGGTTAGAGGCAACGGAAGAGACGTCAATGATTATGACTGGGAATTCGATGGCAACGTGGCCAGCTTTTTCGATGCTACAGATGCCAAGCTCGCAAATGGTTGGCGCGGTTACAGGAACATCGCTTCACTTCGCGAAAACTCATGGACCAACAAGGGCGCTAACTTCACCGTCGACTGGAATGTAAACGATACCAATCTGTTGTACTTTGCCGCTGGTACCAGTAAAGGCAAAGGCCAACTCAACACCTATCCTGTCTCCAGTTTTGAGGATTCAGTCGGGTTTTCTGTCGACCTACGTGATGACCCCCGCTTCCCTCAGTCCATTATCAATGGCGGAGGAACAGATGACTCCCTGATGGATCTGCGGACCCTGAGCGTCAATGACCAGGAAAACAAGGAAAAGAAGACCTACGCGCAGATGGACTGGACCGGTGATACAAGCTGGTGGGACGTTGCCTCTTTCCAGGCAGGTGTGAAATACAAAAAAGACACGACCGATCACGTACAGACCCGTCACGTAAGCAACAACGTCAGTTCTGCGGGTTACACCCTGGCCGATTTTGCAAAGATGTGTGGCGATAATACATGTGTTTTCAAGGACTTCGAATACGCGAACGACACACTGCCACCACTTAATGGCTCGTTTACACAGGTCGATTTCGACGAGCTTGAGAGTGCATTCCCACGTGACTCCAGAGAGACGTCGATTCGCTACAATGAATCGTTTAAGGTCTCTGAAAAAACCTGGGCAGGATACCTTCAGGCTAATCTAGATGGCCTGATAGGTAATACCGTCTATCGAGGCAACATTGGTCTTCGTATTTATGAAACCAAGCTCACATCATCCGGTTGGCTGGACCAGGATGGCACCATTTCAGGCGTAGTCGACCGGAAATACAGTGATTTGCTGCCCAGCTTGAACCTGGCCTTCATTTTGAAAGATGACCTGATTTTACGTACCGGCCTGGCAAAAGTGATTTCACGCCCTGACCAGGAGGATCTCGCACTGGCCGGGACTTATAATCTCGCCAACGAAACCGCCCGGGTCGGCAACCCATTCCTCAGACCTTTCAAGGCCCGCACAGCAGACCTTGGAATTGAATGGTATTTCTCAGATGTTGGTATGATTTCAGGTGGCCTTTTCTACAAGGATATCGAATCCTTTATCTCTAACGGTGTCATCGAAGGCGGAATCCCGGTCGATACCGGAGAAGGCATTGTTATCTTCGACGCCACCGGCCCGATTAACGGCGACGGCGGTACCGTCAAAGGTTTGGAAGTTGGTTACCAGCAGATATTTGATTCCCTGCCCGGTTTCTGGGGTGGCTTTGGAACACAAATCAACTACACCTATACTGATAGCGATGTGAGCATCCCTTACTTCGAAGGTGAACTTGTATACTCCATGCCCCTGGAAGAGCTGTCCAAAAACTCTCTGAACTTTACACTGTTCTGGGAAAGCGATAGTTTCTCAGCCAGGATCGCTTATAACTACAGGGACAGCTTCCTTTCCAACCGTGCAAACACACAGGGAAACCCCGTGTTTACGGATGATTACGGTCAGCTGGATGCAGGTATCAACTGGACAATCAATAAGACTTTCACGCTTTCTCTTGATGCCATCAACCTCAACAATGAGGCACGTTATCAATACTTCCTGGAACCAAGCCGTATGCTGGCATGGCGGGCTTCAGGCCGACGCTACACGATTGGTTTACGCGCCAGATTCTAATTTGGTGTTAACAAATGAAGCCGGCAGCGTATAAGACGCTGCCGGCTTTTTCGTATCTGCCTCACTGCTGTCCATTTAGTTCTTCGCTCATGTCGTTCAATACCCGGCGTCTTTAATCATCCCGAAAAAAGACTGTATTTACCATACAAGCGCCACAAGGATGTGCTTGAGCGAGTCCTGAACTAAGGTACTGCATAACCTTGGCTTCCCGACAGATCAAGAGTTTCTAAATAAAGAAAGGTACCGCACACCCTCTGCTACCCTGTCGAAGCACCAATTTTTTTTAAAACAGGTCAACATCGAGCGCATCAACAAAGGACCCTAACTAGAGGACGGGTGGTTAAGACTAAGCGTGGCAATAGTGTTTCTGCGTAAATTGTATTTACTTGATCTTATCCAGCTTCTCATTCATCAGCGACTGCATCTGCATAAGAACATCCTGATAAGCATCGTCCGTTGCCAGGTTTTCGAATTCATCGGGGCTGGCTGAATAATCGTATAACTCCAGTCCTTCGCTACCCCTGGCCCATTGTGTATAACGAAATTGCGGCGTGCGGATCGAATAACCCATGATTTTCATACCCCGACGTTCAGGCCGGGTCAGGTGGGCTGCACTCCAGGCCTGGCTAAGGGCTGTTTTCCTCGGAGCTTCCTGCCCGTTCAGTACAGCTCGCAAATCCTTACCTTCCTGTCGTTGATCAGGGCTCTTCAGGCCAGCCAGCGAAACCAGTGTCGGGTAAATATCAAGCAACTCTGTCAGATTATCGGATACCAACCCTGCTGGTAACTGGTCGGGTGCAACAATGACCAGCGGAGCACGTGCTGAGCCTTCAAACAAGTCCTGCTTCTGCCACAGACCATGATTACCCAGTTGATAACCATGATCTGAAACAAAAACAATCAAGGTGTTTCCTGTCAGATCGAGCTCGTCCAATGCAGCGGTGACACGACCAAGCTGTGCATCGACAAAAGAGATGGACGCGTAATAACCCTGGATAGCTTCACGCTTTTGCAGATCTGACATATCGGCCTGGTACTTACGATCTGCCAATGCTGCAACCGGTTTATTGTCACGATCACCCGGCGGTACTACAAGCGGTTGAATTTGCTCCAATGGGTACAGATCAAAAAGAGATTCCGGTGCCACATAGGGTGTATGTGGCCGGTAAAATCCAAGCGCCAGGAAAAATGGCTTACCGGTCTTGTGCGGATTGTTTTCTTCCAGTAAGCGAATGGCTTCATCGGCCCCTATCTCATCGGTATGCTTGCGAGCGCTGTCAGGCACACTGAGCCAACTCAATATTCCACCGAACCTGCGTTTATCTTTTTCCGGAGGGACAATGGTTATGATCTCATCTTCCACCTCGCGATCAACCCCGCTGGGGTTGACCACCAAGTCCCAGGATACAGCGTCATCCAGGCCATCGGTGCCGATATCGGTGGGAACGCCCTGGTGAAACACCTTGCCCACGCGCGCGGTGAAGTAACCATTGTTCCTGAAATGTTGCGGCAGTGTTACAAGCTCAGGTCGCTCGGCACGAAAATGATCCTTTAAAGTCAAGACCTTAATCTGATCCGGGTAGAGCCCTGTCAACATACTGGAGCGGCTTTGATTACACTGTGGATATTGCGTGTAAGCCCGTGTGAATAGAACCCCCCTGCCCGCCAACCGGTCAATACTGGGTGTCTGGACCATCGGATGGCCGTAGCTACCCAGGTCGGTATTCAGGTCATCGACAAGGACCATCAATACATTCGGCGGTAGTTCGGCTACCGGTGAACAGGCTGCCTGCAAACAGACGGCAAGCCCCAGGAAACTACCAGCTAGACGCCTGCTAATCATACCCCTCCTTTTTTGAACTGCCCCAATCGCGCATTGACCGATATTTTCCATTGGTTAAGCATGTCCTCCAGTTCAGTGACCTTTTGCGGATACTGCTGGGACAGATTTTGCTGCTCACCCGGGTCTTTTGCGATATTGAACAACTCAACACGATCTATGCTTTCGTTATCCAGCGAGTACCACTGAATCAGTTTCCAGTCACCGTCGATAACGGCCGAACTCCGGGTGTCCCCCGTTTGTTTCGGACGGCCAAGTGCTGAGTGCCAGAACATCGGTTTGCGTTGATAGTTTCTCCCCTGCAATGCGGTCAGATAACTTTCACCGTCCCGGTGCATATCTGGTTGCAGTGGCAGGCCCGCCATATCTAAAAATGAAGGATAGTGGTCTGTGCCCGTAACCTGCACCGTAGATATCGAACCGGCCGGTATCTTCGAAGGCCACTTGACGATCATCGGTACGCGGATACCACCCTCGTATAACCAGCCTTTTCCATGACGGTAAGGTAGATTACTTGTGGCCAGGGTACGGTTGCCATTCAACCCGCGACTGGACAGACCACCGTGATCTGACGTGAGGACAATCACGGTATTTTCGCTCAGATTCAATTCGGTTAATTTGCTGACGATGCGGCCCAGGTTCGCATCAACACTGTCTATCATGGCGGCGTAAGCAGGGTTGTTTTGAACGGTTTTTACCTCACCCGTGCTGTCCACGACCACGTCTTTATCACTTCTGGGGCCGCCATCCTTGATGTTTTTATCAGTGATGATTCCACGGTATTTATCAATCAATGGTTCCGGGGCTTCGATCGGTGTGTGAACGGCGTAATGGGCCAAAACCAGCATAAAAGGCGAGTCTTTTTTCTCTTCAATAAATGTGAGCGCCTCATCTGTCAGCCGGTCGGTCAGGTACTCTCCTTTTTCACCACCCTCATAAGGCTCAAAGCCTTTGCCTCCCTTACCACTGGCAGGTGTTTCATAGGGCAGGAAGTAACTGGGTGGCGCACCGGATTTACCTGCCATGATATTGGTATCAAAACCCTGGTATAACGGCTCCCCGCCCTTTTTGCCGAGATGCCATTTGCCGATGTAACCGGTTTGATAACCATTCTCTTTAAGAATTTCGGCAAACGTTGTTGCGGATAGCGGCAGGGCGTGCTTTCCTTCTCTCTTGTCCTGGAATCCCGGAATCCCATAACTGGCGGGGTAACGGCCGCTCATCATCGCGAGCCTTGATGGCAGGCAGCGGGGATGCGCAACATAGGCGTTATCAAAACGCATACCGGCGCTTGCCAGTTGATCCATATTGGGTGTCTGGTAAAGGCTGCTGCCATAAACACCAACGTCCTGTCTTCCCAGGTCATCGACAATCAGAAAAATGAAATTGGGTTGTTCGTTTGTATCTGCAAAGGCGCTTAGGCTAAAGCAACTCAGAATGACCAGGGCTAAATACTTCATTTCATCTCCTTTGGACCAGGACCATTGACCGGGGTGTTTAACACCGGAATTATATCGATTTGCCACCACCAGCTCTTTCCGGGTTCAAGTGAGACCACACCCATGCCGGTATTCAGTGAGTTCTGTGTCCCAACCCAGGGCTCAGGGCTAAAAAAACCGGCGCCCGTATCCGCCCACAAATTGAATTGAATGGCCGGCTGTGACGGTGCAGACGAGTTATGGTGACGCAACTGTAACTTCAGACCCGATGGGTCAAATATGCTTAGTTCGGCAGGGTTTTGTTGCCCGCCGAGAGAAACTGAACCGCGCTTTGGTAAATCGCTCAACCTATGCCTACCCTGGAATGGCGAAGATCTTGTGGCGCCGGCAAAAGCCTTGCTGGCATCTTTATCCAAGAGCTCAGTTAAGCTGTTTTCAAACTGCATTTGTGCAGCCTTCGAACCTTCTATAAGTGGGGCATTGAAAGTGATATGGTTACCGATAGAAAAGGGCATTTCCGCGTCATTAGCTGCATCGGCCGTCACCGTATACAGCATGCTCAACCTGTCTGCCTGGAGACGGTATTCGACCACTAACTCGAATGCAAAGGGGTAAAAGCGATGTGTTTCATCAGTATCTGCCAACCGCAACGTTATCGATGCTGATTTTGTTGACCAGGATGTCGGCCCGACCTTCCATTTCTGCTTGCGGGCAAAGCCATGGAAAGGCATTTCGTATTGCTTATCACCTAGTTGATAGCTGTTTTTCTGACCTTCTTTGATCAGTGAAATACCCGTTGCCGGCCACAATAACGGTGCCTTACCCCGCCATCCAGGCTGATCACTGTAATCCATTGCCCGATATAACAACTCGTGCCAGCTACCATCAAAGAAAACACTAAAGCCGGTCAATTCTCCGCCTTCATCCGGGGCAACCACGACCCTGATACCACCACGATTTTCGAGAGTGACAAACCGCCCTTGCCATTCAGCACTGTAACTCCGCTCGGGCACCTCGGAGGCGACATCGAAAGTGATAAAAACGAGCAACAGCAGCAATGATCTCATTTCAGATCTTTGATGATCAGTGGGTATAGGGATTCTGCCAGCAGGGCTGCACCATCGATACCCAAATGGACCGGGTCATCCGGCTTGTCGGAGCGCAGGTTGGCAGCAGAGCTGACACTTTCGCCGGCAATAAAATGCAAGTTAGAGTCTGTCGCACTCAATTCTTCTTCCAGCTGCTGAACCGCAGTGCGAAACGACTCAATCGGCAGGCCGCTCTTTTTTGATACATCCCTATTGGTGTACAAGGGGCTGATACAGAAGACCGGCACATCTGGCTGAGCGGCTCGAATGGCCCTGAGCAGGTCACGGTATTGATCCTGAAACAGTTGCACGCTATCACCTTCGCCGTTCCAGTCGTTATATCCAATCAGGATGGTGACGAGATCGACATAATCAAATGCTGCCAGTGACCGACCTGCTGCCACCGAGACACCACTGCCACCAACGGCAAGGTTATAAAGTGTATAACCCAGTTTCCTCGACAGGATAAAAGGCCAGGTCAGATGTGTTGCACTACCCTGACCGGTTCCATGTGATATCGAATCGCCTATCGCGACATAAACTTTCCGCTCAAGGCCTTCAGGCTCTGTTAATTGCGAGTGTTTTTCGATTTCAAATGACACTAACTCGATATTTGCAAAGCTAGGCAAGGTCAATTCCCAAAGGACAGGTTTACCACCTTCCCTGTCGTCAATTTCGATGTCCAGACCCTTTTGTTTGGGGTTGAATTTATGACTTTCGATGAATTGACCATCCATAAAAACCGCGAACTCTGATCCCCTGTTCAAGCCCTCTAACGTCCGAAATTTCAGACGTATGGTTGGACTATCCGTTTGAAAGGCAATAACACCACCCGTTGTATTCCTGGCTTTATACGGATTAAACCCCAATACATGCTTATCCTGTGATAGTGACTCAGGATCGAATCTCGAGAAACTGACTAACCCGGGTTGGATGTCAACGTACCGAATACCCAGGTAGTGCAGGTTTGGGTCATCCAGGCTCACTGTCATCATATCCGGCTCAGAGCCCCACGAAAGAGTGGAAACGAGGACCGCCAGAATGACGATCCCGTGCAAGGAGCACTTTTGAAATTTCATTGTTGCGCCGTCACTTCCGTGCTTTCGCGCCAACCATATCTGACTGCCTTCGCACTGATGCTTGAACCTGCTGGCAATGCAAATGGCTCTGAGTATACCTTCCAATGTCCACCGTCCAGTCGATAGCCGATGGAAGCCCCTTCAGTACCACAACCGAGGAAAACACGGCCGTCTTCAAAACGGATAACCGGTTCTGATGTGACCGGTTGCTCCGCATCGGGCCAGAATGTCATCACCATTTCTGCTTCCGGCAACTCACTGAGATCGGCAACCTCCGCCTGCCAGGCTGCGAATGCCGAGCGCATACGCACCAACTCCTCAAGGTATGCAGGATCATCAGCGAGGTTATTGACCTCGTGCGGATCAAACGCCAGGTCGTAAAATTCCTCTTGCGGACGGGGTTTGAACCAGAATGATTGCTGGTCGCTCATGCGCCCTTCATCAAAATAGACCCACAATTCCGCCATCAGCGCCAACTGATCCCTGTAAGCAATGTGTTTCGCTCCCGGCTCACCTGCATGGTAGTTATACAGATACTTGTAGCGCTGATCACGCACCACTCTTTCGCGGAAAGGAAACTCATCCAGACGATCTTTTGAAGCATATATGTACTGTCTATTCTCTTCTCGGTCCGCCATGGTTGGCCTTCCCTGCATATAATCAGGAATCTCTAGACCCGCCCAGGTCAGAATCGATGGCGCGAAATCAAGAAAACTGACCAGACGGTCATCTATTGAGCCAACATCTGAACCTTTTGGGCGCAGGCTATCCGGCCAGCGAATAATCATTGGCACCTTGATACCACTATCGTATATCTCACGCTTGGCACGTGGCAGGCCATCGCCATGGTCGGTCGTCCAGATGACTATCGTGCTTTCGGCCAAGCCGTCGGCTTCCAGCTTCGCCAGCAGTTCACTGACCTGCTTGTCCATCTCAAAAATATTATCGTATTGCTGAGCAATATCCTTTCTTGCCGTTGGCGTGTCAGGATAGTAGGGGGGAACCGACACCTGTCCTGGCTTTACAACCGAGGCCAATCCCTTCTTTTGGTTCTTCTTGACATTTTTGTCGAACAACTGGCTTTCATGGGTCGCACCAAAATTGATTAATGCAAAGAATGGCTGACCCTCTTCACGCTGGTTCCAGTCAGGGTTTGCACCCTCTTGATCCCAAATGGTAAACGGGCCTGACCCGGCCCCGAAGCTACTGAACTGATAGTCCAGTTTATGATTGGTCAAGGTGTAATAACCGTTCCGGCGAAGTATTTCCGGATAGGCCTTCACTTCCGGCGGGGGAACAGCCTGATAGGCCTCGGGCTTGAAACTGGCCGTGCGCATGTGCTGGCCACCCATGGAAATCTGGTGCATGCCGGTGATATGTGCTGCCCTGCTGGGTGCACAGACACCTGCACTTGTGAATGTATTGGGAAACCGTACGCCTGACGCCGCCAGTTTATCCAGACCGGGTGTCACGGCTACCGGGTCACCGAAAGCACCTACCCGGCTACTCATATCCTCAGCCATCAGGATCAATATATTGGGCCTGCTGTTTTTGACCTGACTGGCATGAGAACTTTCCGGATTACCCTGCGAGATCAATGGCAATCCCAATAACACCATGACGGCAACATAACGAATAAGCTGATTCATCTGTTTTCTCACCGAACTCCCCAGTTCAAATACCAAAGGCTCTCTGAATCTCAATCCTGGTAGAGGATCAAAAACAATTTACCTACTTCCCGGACCGCTTCTTTTGGTCTCTGAGGCGATTCTCATCACGATACATAAAGTCTCTCAGTCCTTCATCGCCATCCTCTTTCAGCCAACCTGGTGGAAATGACGCGGCCTTGGATCCATTCAGGTTTCGAGAGTGGGCACCCGGGCCCCATTTCTCGGTATACGGGATAACGTGTTCACCTTCATTATCGGCGAGACGCCGATACAACTCTTTACGCAGTTTGACGCGAACTTCCAGATAGTCCGGATCATCGATCAGGTTGATCATTTCCCTTGGATCATTCCGGATGTCATAAAGTTCTTCGGTATCCCAGATGCCATGGTACTGAATCAATTTGTAACTTTCAGTCCGCAGAGCAAAGGTCGTGGGTGTCATGGGGTAGTTAAACTCCCAGTAATATTCATACAGAAGATCATCACGCCAGCTATCGACAGTTTTGCCAAGCGCCAACGGCAACATGCTTTGGCCTTCAAACTGTTCAGGCATCAACTCGACGCCGGCAATATCCAGAATCGTCGGTCCGATATCTATACCTGCCACAATTTCCTCGACGACGAGACCGGGATTATCAAGACCGGGGATATATGCCAACATCGGTACCCGCATTGATTCTTCATAGGCATTTCGTTTGTCAATCAGGCCGTGCTCGCCGAACATGAAACCATTATCCCCCATCAGAATAACGACGGTGTTATCTGCCAGGCCGTTCTCTTTAAGCCACAGGTCGATCTCGCCAATACTGTCATCAACTGCAGTAAGAGCGCGGTGGTACTGACGTTTGTACTCCTGCACATTGAGGTTGCTGTGGTAGGGAAAATCCACACCATGCCAGCTATTACGCTGGTTTCTGACCCACATGGGTTTACCACGGTAATTTTCCTCGGTACCTGCCTGACTGGCCGGAACCGGTATCACCGCATCCGAGTAAAGGTCCTTGTAACGCTCGGGCGGTGAAAAATTCGCATGCACTGCCTTATGTGATAAGTACACGAAAAACGGTTTGGTCCGATCCCTTTCTTTGGCCAGCCAATCCAGCGTGTAATCGGTCAATTCATCGGTTATATAACCCTTTTGTGGGACGTGCTTACCGTTGATATTGAATTGACTGACCTTGCCATTACGCTGGACCGGGAAGTAATCACCTTGCCCGGCAAAGCTCAACCAATGGTCAAAGCCTGGCTGGGGGCTGTCCAGTTCACCTTTCGATGATCCGGCTTCACCCATATGCCACTTACCAAAAAACGCAGTTTGATAGCCAACTTCTTGCAGATACTGTGGAAAAAATACCGTGCCGTCTGCCACCGGCGAGTTGTTATCGACCACGCCATGATTGTGCATGTACTGACCCGTCAATATGGATGCACGACTCGGTGAGCACAATGAAGTTGTGACAAACGCGTTTTTGAAAAACACACCTGTTTCAGCCAGTTTGTCCATGTTGGGTGTATTCAGAATAGGGTTCATAAACCCCATTTCGTCGTAGCGCTGATCGTCCGTTAAAATGAATATGACATTCAGGCGCTTGTCAGGATCAGAATCGCCCGCGTCTGCCTCATTATCTGTAGCCGCCAACACATTGCCCGCCAAGTGCAGTGCGAAAACGATAGTAACAAGCGAATTTTGAATTGCTCTGCTGAAACACCCAGTCATTGGAAGCACCTAATTTTAATAAATGTACCGCGATAAACACCAAAGCCTGGACAAGGGATCGTCAAAAATCGCTAATGTACAGACAATATTTCTAGCGCTTCAATATATCTTTTATAGACAGCGCTGTCAATTATGAAGAAAACGCTTCAAAATAGCCTTAATAGCCCGAGATCTTAAAACCCCAAATCACAGAACCCTTATAATAAATGAAATACCAACGAATTGGCTCTTGATGAGCTACGATGAGAAAAAATGCACTATACTTTGCACTATTGCACTGTATTCGATAAAAACAAAGAATAATTGTTAGCGCTGTCAATGGAAGAAATACTGAAATAAAAATATGCCAAACATTACGATGCAAAAAGTCGCCGATATTGCGGGCGTTTCTATAAAGACCGTTTCCAGAGTCATCAACAAGGAACATGGTGTTAACAAGGAAACCCGTAAAAGAATTCTGGCCATTGTTGAAGAGCTCGATTACCAGCCAAACCTTGCTGCAAGAGGACTGGCAGCCGCACGATCCTTCCTGGTCGCATTGCTCTATGAAAATCCGAGTGACTCCTATATCACGGCTTTGCAAGACGGTGCTTTAACAAGCTGCAGGGAACATGATTATGGTTTGTTAATTCATCCGTGCACACACCATGACCCTGGTTTCTGCGACAGCATCAAGAGGATGGTCAGGCAAAGCAGGGTCGATGGACTGATACTGACACCGCCCTTATGTGACCTTGAAGAAGTACTCGATATGCTTGATGACCGCGGTCTCAAGTATGTGCGGATTTCTCCGCTGGTAGAGGGCGACCGGTCTCCGGTAGTCTATGCAGACGAATTCATTGCAGCTTATCGGATGACTGAGTACCTGGTTTCACAGGGTCACACCAGGATAGGTTTCGTGACAGGACATCCCAATCGAAGTGGCACCGAAAGGCGCTTAAAGGGATATAAACAAGCCTTAACAGACAGTGAATTACAGCTTGATCCATCCATCATCATACCGGGCGAATACACGTTTGAATCCGGTGAAACCGCCGCCCGTAAGCTACTGAAAATGAAAGACCGGCCAACAGCGATTTTTGCGAGCAATGACTACATGGCTGCCGGTGTCTTGAAAGTGGCCCATCAATTGAAAATACGCGTACCGTATGAACTTTCAATCAGTGGTTACGATGATTCCCCGCTAGCTCATCATGTCTGGCCACGACTGACCACCATTGATCATCCGGTTAGACTGGTCGCCAAACAGGCAACCTCACTGCTCATCAAGCACCTGAATGGTAAGCCGGCCATATTTGATCCCGACTCCATTCATTCAGAGCTGGTCATAAGAGAGTCCACCGGTCCATTTTTGGATTGATATAGTGTCAGCCTAGCTTCCCAATGCCGACCCACAAATCACATTTGGTCAAACTCTCGACCTTGAGTGCGATCTATTTGATCTGGGGGGCAATTGCCAGCTTGAATGATCTGTTGATCCCCTATCTTAAAAACGAATTTAGCCTGACCTTTTCACAAGCAATGCGGGTTCAGCTGGTTTTTTACGCCGCCTATTTTTTCCTCTCTATCCCCTGTGGACAGTTAGCACGACACTATGGATACAGAAGCGGCATTCTGGTTGGATTATTTGGAGCGATCGGTGGTTGCCTGCTGATGGTGGCTGGCTCACAGGCGAACTCCTATGGTTTCATCTTAATGGCCATATTTGTTCTGGCCTCAGGCATCACCATGCTGCAGGTATCAGCCAACCCTTACGCCACGACACTTGGGCGGGAATCGACCGCACCAAGCCGACTGACGCTTGTACAGTCATTCCACTCGCTGGGCACAACTGTCGGGCCTTATTTCGGTGCAATTCTGATCTTTTCGTCCTACCTTGCAGCAAGCAATAATCCGTTACTGGCACCCTATGCGATACTCGCTGTCATGCTTATCCTGATCACCCTGGTGTTCACAAGACTGGAAGCACGATTGCACAACACCAGCAAGCTGTCTGAAGGGTTCCATTTGGTACGGCTTTTAAAGGCACACCCGCGCCTATTGTTGGGGACAGCCGGAATCTTTTTCTATGTCGGCGCTGAAATATCCATCGGTAGCTTTTTGGTCAACTACCTCGAAATGCACAGCATCGCAGGAATGGATCACGGGACCGCCGGTAAATTTGTGGCCGTCTACTGGGGTTTCGCCTTAATTGGCCGATATGTGGGTTCAGTCATGTTGCGTATCATCGCTCCCCGACGCCTGCTACTTATATATTCATGTATCGCCACGACCCTGGTGGCAACATCCATCGGCAGTGGTGGCTTATTGGCTATGTGGTCCATATTGCTGGTTGGATTTTTCAATTCCATCATGTTTCCGACCATATTCGCGCTTACAATCAATGAAGTCAAAGACGAGGCACAAAGCGCTTCAGGCGTCCTTTGCCTTGGCATTGTCGGAGGCGCAGTGATCAGCCAGCTGCAAGGCATATTGGCTGATCATATCGGTATTCAAATGGCATTTATCCTGCCCATGCTTTGCTATGTTTACATTGCGGTTTATGCACTAACCGCGTTGGGGACAAAGAAGCAGCACCTTTTACGGGAACAATGATTTTCCTCACTGACAGTGTTTCATGACCACTGAAATCAGAATCTTAAGCATTTCCCTTATTCCATCACCAATAGGTCAGCCATGGGCTGGCTAAGCTGAGGCTTATCTATAATATACTGCGAGTTGTTGAACACAACAAAACCCATGGACCCGACGAATGAACACCAGTATGGTCGTTTCAATACAATATCTTCGTGGTCTCGCCGCGATGATGGTTGTCTATCACCATTCGGTCAGAAAGGTTTTGGAAATGAATCCCGATTCGATTATTCCTTATTCGGGGTTCGGCAATGCCGGGGTTGACATATTTTTCGTCATAAGTGGCTTCATCATGTGGGTAACCACGATTTCGAAAACACAAACACCGGCCTATTTCTGGTACCGGCGTATCATCCGGATCGTACCCCTCTACTGGTTCTTTATCCTGGTCATCATTATCCCGAAACTGCTTGTCCCGGACATCTTTCAGAGCGTACAGCTTGAACCTTCCCACATTTTAAAGTCGCTGTTGTTTATCCCCCATTATCATCCGGCTGTCAGCGACCAGATATGGCCCATCCTGATACCCGGGTGGACGCTCAACTACGAGATGTTCTTCTATTTACTCTTCGGCGCTTCTCTGTTTATCGCACCCCGATGGAGGTTGGCGGCACTTGCTTCGACTTTTTTATTACTGGTCGCCATGGGTCAATGGATGACCGGTAATAACCCCTTGTTTATCACCTACACAGATAAGCTTTTACTGGAGTTTCTTGCCGGCATCATCATTGGTGTATTTTATATACGCGGTGTCGCTCTGAAGCCGATGATCTCCTTCATCGTGATGAGTGTCGCGATTATCCTGCTCATTGGTTTTGAAATGTCCTTGTTGCCCGGTGAAACCAGAATCATTAGCTGGGGAATTCCGGCCACACTCATGGTCATCGCTGCATTGAGCCTGGACAAAGCGGGCAAGATTCCCCCGATCAATTCCTTAAAAGTGATCGGTGATGCGTCTTATTCTATTTATCTGAGCCACATCCTGAGCATAGAAGCAGTCGAATTCCTCTGGGAAATAACAGGTTGGCAGGCTAACACTTTGGCAACACAACTGTTCTTCGTCGCGGTCTGTATCAGCACCTCGACCCTGGTGGGCATTGCAGCTTTTTACAGGGTTGAGCAACCTATGCTAAAAGGTTTGCGATCATTGGAACCGATTTCGTATCGGGGAAAACACTTCGATCAATGAAGCTTTCCTGTAGTTGCAAGTGTTCAACCAGAACACCCTTGAAGACACTGCGGATATCGGTAGTCGGATATAAATCACGGCCCTGGTAGAGATTTGAAGTGGACAGGCCAGGCCAGTCGGCAATGATACGGCCGCCATTTACCGCACCACCCACCAGCATCGCTGCAGTTGCGGTGCCATGGTCGGTACCGCCTGTCCCATTGACCTTCGCGGTTCGGCCAAACTCTGTCACCACCATCACCACGGTTTTCGACCAAACATCTCCCAGGTCGCGTTGTAAAATCGAGATCCCCTTATCAAGTACGGAGAATTTACCGGCGAGACTGCCGCTGGCTGAGCCCTGCCGGGCGTGTGTATCCCAACCACCGGATTCAAGCACGGCAATCCGCGGACCATTGGGGGTTGACAGAAACCTTGCGGTCGCCTTCATCAATTCTTCCAATTGCTTTTGCTGATTACCACGACGTTTTTTTGAACCGGACATACCACCGGCAATCTGCTGGGAATCGAGTGCCTGCTGCAGTCTTGTCGCAAAAAATGGATCATTGGCGTACAGGGATTCCAGGCGGGTCAGGGTATCGTCAGCAGCATCCGGCATGCTCGAGGGGGCCCAACTCGTGACCGCCTGGCTGCCACGTAGCAGCAGGGGGGTATTTTGTGAGATCGCGATGGCACTCTCGCTTCCCTGTTGGCTATTCAGTGGTTGAAGCGCCCGGTTCAACCAGCCATCACGTTTGAAATTTCCCGCGCTTGAACCACTCTCCAATTGATCCTGACCATCAAAATGTGAGCGCTCGCGGTAGGGACTGGCAACAGCATGCACAAACAGGGCCTGTTTCTGTTGATAAAGCGCGTGGGTATGTTGCAAGGCCGGATGAATGCCGAATAGTCCGTCAACTTTCAATACACCACCTTGCTGACCCGGCGCAGCCAGCGCCAGTTTGCCACGTAAACCGGCATAATTGCCGTCACCATAGGGCGCCAGCATCGCCATGCCATCCATCGCACCACGCAGGATAAATACAACCAGGCGGGTATCGCCCGGCGTGTTGGCATACATTAAACCCGGAAAGCCTGCCGTCAGTGAACCCAGGCCCAGACACTTTAATAATTCCCGTCTACGCAACATCTCTATCTCCGCTGGAAGTCAGGTGAGGCCAATAACAGGGTTGTACCCTGTACAACGCTCTCGGCACGTTGAACCGCCATGCGGGTGTGTTCGCTGAAGTTATCACCCAGGGCCAATTCCCCGAGCTCCAGCGGTTTTCGACTGGAGCCGGCGATGCGTGCAGCGGCGTTGGCCCACTCGATGCGTTTGTACAATGCATCTGCGCCACCCCACTGTGCTGCGGTATCGGGCCAACCCTGTGGTGAGCCGGGTCGCATCGGCATTTGCCCCATTTGCTCAAGCACCGCAATAACCGTTTTCATCCTGGCGGGCACATGATCAAATGCCCGGTAGCTTGAGATAACAAACTCCTCAGGCGTCTTGTATTTTGCGAGTGGTACCTGCCAGGGTTCTTTCGACTGCACCAGTGCCGCATGCACTTGTGGCAGGTCTCCTCCGCTGTCCAAAAACACCCTGGCAATCCGCTCAACCATCGCCGGCGGCGGCTGATCGGCGACGAAGTGACGTACCAACTTGGTCGCAACAAAGCGCGCGGTTGATGGCTCCAGCGCCAGTTTGCGCAACACAGCCACACCCTGATCAAAACCAAACTGTTGAAAGCGCTCACCCATAATCACCTGTGAACCCGGTTCGTGGGCATTTTCGCGAAACAGGAAAGCACCGGGGGTGCCCGCCTTGAAGCGGCCCTGGTCGCTGCCTATTGACCAACCGGTGAGCACCCTGGCAAAGGCGGTGACATCGGCCTGCCGGTAGCCGCCATCGACACCCAGCGTGTGTAATTCGAGGATTTCCCTTGCGAGGTTTTCATTGATACCGAGCGGCCGCTTCTTTCGGCGCCGCCGTTTACCCGGCTGGGCCATGATCGAGTCAGGCCCGATTGATCTCTCATTGTCCAGATACAGGATCATCGCCGGGTGTGTTTCGGCAGCCAGTAACAGATTGAAAAAGCTGCCGTTCAAATTCGGTCTGATGGCCTCATTTTCATATAGACCGGCCAAGGCGCTAACGGGTTGTTTATCTGCTGAAACCGCAAAGTGATTTGACCAGAAACGCACCAGCCTTTCATGAAAAGGATAGTCAGTCTGCACTGCGTACCTTAACCTCGCCGCGACCTGGTCTACATAATAAGCACGAACCGCGCCGCCATATTTTTCAGCATTCTGTGGAACGGGTTCATCACCTGCCTTCTTTTTCAAGTCACGTTGCGCTTGCCGAAGCCGTAGGACTTCGGTCAAAACCTTGTCAGAGCGTGGTAACTTGCTGAGATCGCCAGACATGGCCGAAGGGCCTTGCAGTTGATCCAGCAAAGCCGCCTTGGGGTCCTTTTCAGTCTTTCTCAACTCACCAGGCCTGGCGCCCAGTCCAAACCGGTTTGCAGCAATGGCAGATTCAATACTCATATAATTCACCAGAAAAATCGGGTTCTACTGGTCATTAAGATAGCAAACATTTAGACGAAACTTCTTGAGGAGACTCCGAATTTACCTGTCTTTACGTCTACTGACATAACCAGGAACGGGCCGGCTGGGTCAGCATATGTCCCGGGTGAAAAGTGCGCAGGCCATCGCACGTGAAGACAAAGTCCATACCCGGGCGCCAGGCTGGGCTGGTGGGCTCTCTTCGCTGTAAAAAGCCAGGTGCCAGGCACCGGCCTGCGACATCTGGGGTAAAACGAAGTCCCTCGGGTCCGCCGATGCATTCAACAGGATGGCAACCGCCACCAAGCCGTCGGTCGCATATTCCTGCCCGGTGGGCCTGGCGTCTTCCATTTCGGGAAAAAACAACGTCAGGGCACGCTCGCGATGCCACTGGTCTGACTGCATCCGCCAACCACCGGCATGCAGCCACTCGATGTCCCTCAGGCCATCACCATTGTGGTCAAAACCATGTGGGAAGGTTGTGCGTTTGGTATGCGGCATCCTGCGGCGAAGTTTAATTAATGCCTGTACCTGGCTCAGGAAGTCAGGATCATCCTGCACACCGCTCCAGTCCAGCCAACCAGTGTCATTATCCTGTGCATACGCATTATTGTTACCGGCCTGGGAGTTACCAAACTCGTCGCCGGCCAGTAGCATCGGCGTGCCTTTTGACAACAACAGGGTTGCCAGCATGTTTAAACGCTGCCGGCGTCTTAGTTGATTGATTTCCGGGTTCGTGGTGTCACCCTCCACACCGTGATTGCTACTGAAGTTATGCGCATGGCCGTCACGGTTATTTTCACCATTGGCCTCATTGTGCCGCTGCTCATAACTCACCAGGTCGCTCAAGGTAAAGCCATCGTGGGAGGTGATAAAATTAATACTTGCTTGTGGTGGTCGCCCGCTGGCCTCAAAAATATCGGAAGAGCCATGCAACCGTTTGGCAAGCTTACTTAATTGATCTTCATCACCACGCCAGAATCGTCGCACCCTGTCGCGGTAACTGTCGTTCCATTCCGCCCAATGTGATGGAAACTGGCCCAGTTGGTAACCACCCGGACCCGGGTCCCATGGCTCTGCAATTAACCTGGTTTTGGACAGGCAGGGATCATCATTGATACGTCGTAAAAGATCATGCGATGGATTAAAACCCAGCGGCGATCGACCCAGTACCGGGGCAAGATCAAACCTGAAGCCATCCACACCCATGTCCTTATGCCAGTAAACCAGGCTGTCGATAACCAAATCCTGCACCCGCGGGTGATCTGCTTTGAGGGTATTGCCGCAGCCGGTGTCATTGATATAGTGGCCGGGGTTTTCCGGGTCGGTACTGTAATAGGCCAGGTTATCAATGCCACGAAACGACAGCGTGGGCCCTTTACCCCCACCCTCACCGGTATGGTTATAAACCACGTCCAGAATAACCTCGATACCCGCGTCATGAATGGCATTCACCATTTCGCGGAATTCCTGGCCTGCGTCCTTTAAAGCAAAACGTGAATCGGGTGTGAAAAAATTAACGCTGTTGTAGCCCCAGAAATTTTTCAGTCCCTGGCCGATAAGGAAGCCCTCATCGATCATGCTGTGCACCGGCATCAACTCCAGCGAGGTGATGCCGAGTGCTTTCAGGTATTCGAGAATTTTTCCATTACTCAAACCGATAAACCGGCCACGCTCGTTTTCCGGGATATCCGGGTGCCGCATCGTATAACCACGAACATTCGTCTCGTATATGATGGTTTCAGTCCAGGGGATACGGGGACGTGATGCCCAGGGTGTCTCATTGTGTCCGGTCACCACACACTTGGGTACATAGGGTGCGCTATCTGTCCGGTTGGGCTGCAATGCTTCATCCGCCGTTGAATGATCATAGTCAAACAGGGATCCGGACCACTGAAATGAACCATCGAGGGCGCGTGCATACGGGTCAATCAACAATTTGGATGGATTGAAACGTAAACCCCTGACGGGCGCCCACAGACCGTGAGCACGATAAGCATAACGTTGACCGGGTTCACAACCCGGCAGATATCCGCACCAGACACCATCCCGGTTGTCGGGCAGGTAGTGGCACTTTACCTGGTGGCCGGATGCATTAAACAGGCAAACTTCAATCGCATGGGCGGCTGACGAGAACAGGGCAAAATTTACACCCTGCCCGTCCCAGTGCGCCCCCAGGCGTTCCGGACTACCTGCCTGGATCATGAGCTCTCGTTGGTCAACTTTTCGAGATGCCAGATGTCGCGATTGTAATCACGCATCGTGCGGTCGGTGGAAAATCGCCCGGATTTCGCACTGTTCAGAATACTCATTCGTGTCCAGCGCTTCTGATCCTGGTATGCCTTTCCTGCCGCTTCCTGTGCATCGATATAACTGCGGAAATCAGCAGCTGTCATCCATGGGTCCTGCGGGTTACGAACCGATGCAATCACGCTATCGAGTATGCCGGGTTCAAAGTGATTGAAGTGACCGTTGTCCAGTAAACGCATCACCCGCCTGAAATCCCGGTCGCCTTCGATAATTGATTGTGGATTGTAATTTTCCCTGTACGCAGGTATCTCATCAACAGTTAATCCAAACAGGAAAAAGTTATCATCACCAACGGCCTCAAGAATCTCCACATTAGCGCCATCCAGTGTGCCAATGGTGACCGCACCATTCATCATGAATTTCATATTGCCGGTGCCCGAGGCCTCTTTGCCTGCGGTTGAAACCTGTTCTGACAAATCGGCCGCAGGGCAGATCAGCTCCATGGCTGAGACGTTATAGTCAGGATAGAACACCAGTTGCAAACGACCACGCATGGCCGGATCGGTGTTGATCACCTTGGCCACATTATTGATCAACTTGATCTGGTTTTTGGCCATCTGGTATCCCGGCGCGGCCTTACCACCGATAATGATCACCCGTGGCGGAAGATCGTCACCATCGCCACGCTGAATCCGGTCATACAGGTGTATCGCATGCAGCACGTTCAGCAGTTGGCGCTTGTACTCATGGATACGTTTGACCTGCACATCAAACATCATCGAGGGGTCGATCGACAGTTTGGTTTTTGCCTGAATATTTGCCGCCAGCCGAACCTTATTCGCCAGTTTGACGGCCCGCCATTCATCCTGAAACGCGGCATCATCAGCGAGTGGCTCAAGTTTCTTCAGTTGTTCAAGATCCGTAACCCACTCCTCTCCGATTTGACCAGTGATCAAATCGGCAAGCCCCGGGTTACAGGCAGCCAGCCAGCGACGCTGGGTCACTCCGTTGGTCTTGTTATTAAATTTTTCGGGCCAGAGTTTGGCAAAATCCTTGAACAGTCCCTTTACCAATAGTTTCGAATGCAGTTCCGCCACACCGTTGACAGAGAAACTGCCCACGATGGCCAGGTAAGCCATGCGAATTCTTTTCTCGTGACCTTCCTGAATCAACGACATCCGGCCGAGGGTTTCGGTATCACCCGGCCAATGCCGGCTGACCTCGGTAAGAAAACGGACGTTGATCTCGTAGATGATTTCCAGGATGCGCGGCAGCAATTGTTCAAACATGGAAACCGGCCAGGTTTCGAGCGCCTCGGGTAACAGGGTATGGTTGGTGTAGGCCATCGTGGAGGTGGTCACTTCCCAGGCCGTATCCCAATCAAGTCCATGGTCATCAATCAACAGACGCATCAGCTCCGGTACTGCGATAGCCGGGTGGGTATCGTTCAGCTGAAAACAATGCTTGTCGGAAAACTCACTGAAATCACTGCCATTGGATTTGACCCAATTACGCAATATATCCTGCAAGCTCGCGGAAGCCAGAAAGTACTGCTGGCGCAAGCGCAACTCACGACCATTCTCTGTTTCAGCATTCGGGTACAACACCATGGTGATGTTTTCGGCCTCGTTCTTGGCCGCTACCGCATCGGTGTAATCACCCGCATTGAATTCTTCAAGATCAAATTCGTCAGTGGCCGCTGCTGACCACAAGCGCAGCGTGTTGACCACTTCATTTCGATATCCGGGAATTGGCAAATCATAGGGAATCGCGAGCACATCACGCGTATCGACCCAGTCGACATGGACCTTACCCAAAGAATCTTTGAAGCGTGTTACCCGACCACCGAATTTGATGGTCTGCGCGCGCTCGCTACGTTCAACTTCCCACGGATAACCATCCCTCAGCCAGGCATCAGGCTCTTCTACCTGGCGCCCGTTTTCCAGACGTTGGTGAAACATACCAAAACGGTATCGAATGCCATAACCGGCCACCGGTAAGCCAAGCGTGGCACAGCTATCAAGAAAGCACGCGGCCAGGCGTCCCAGACCACCATTACCCAGTCCGGCATCAAGCTCCTGTTCATGAAGATCTTCCAGCTCCACACCCAGGCGATGCATGGCCTCTTCTGTTTCTTCAGTAATGCCCAGGTTTAGAAGTGCATTCCGCAAAAGACGCCCCATCAGGAACTCGAGGGAAATGTAGCAGGCCCTTTTACCCTTGCTTCTTTCCAGGTTGGTGCGGGTCTCAATCCAACGCTCCATGATCCGTTCCCTGGTCGCAAAGACCAGTGCCCGGTAAAGAAAATTCTCTTGTTTGCGATAGGTGCGCCTGCCCAACATTCGACTGTGATAGTGAATGGTGTCTGCAAGGATAGCATCGGCATCGAGGCTCAGAGCAGGCAGGTTTAGTAACTCCATATCACCTACGCTGTCAGCTTTTAACTGATCTGTCATTTACTTATTCTCCGTGACCCGCTCTTAGGCGGGAGATTTAATTCTTAACATTATTGTTGCCAGTGGCGGCAAGTCTATTTGTAATGAGTGTGGACGGCCATGTGCTTCGACAGCTTCTGTGTGAACTTCATCATGCACCCCCACACCGCTACCGCCGTACTTAACGGAGTCGGTGTTGAGCAACTCGGAATAACTACCTTCCTGCGGTACGCCGATTCGATAACCGGAGCGCACCAGTGGCGTGAAGTTACTCACACATACAACAAAGTCACCATCGCTTGCACGACGCAACCAGCAGAGCACACTGCTGTCAGCGTCCTGCCAGTCAATCCACTCAAACCCTTCGTGGCTGAAGTCCAGTTCATGCAGCGCAACGGTATCCCTGTACACCCGGTTCAGGTCGGATACCAGTGTCTGGATACCCTGATGTAAAGGCTGATCAAGTAAATGCCAATCGAGGGACTGATCATGATTCCACTCTTTTTGCTGTGCGATTTCGGCGCCCATAAAGAGTAATTTCTTACCGGGGTGTCCATACATAAAGCCATAATAGGCCCGCAGATTGGCAAATTGCTGCCATTCATCACCCGGCATACGACCAAGCAATGAGCGCTTACCGTGCACCACTTCGTCGTGAGACAGCGGCAGAACAAAATTTTCATCAAAGGCGTAAACCAGTCCGAAGGTCATCTTGTCGTGATGATACTTACGGTGTACCGGGTCTTCGCTCATATAAGCCAGGGTGTCGTTCATCCAGCCCATGTTCCATTTATAGGTAAAACCCAGGCCGCCGGCATCCGTAGGTCGTGAGACACCCGGCCAGGCGGTGGACTCTTCGGCGTAGCTGGTAGCGCTGTAGCTATGCACAATCTCATTGAGTTGACGCAGAAATTCAACCGCCTCCAGGTGCTCGTTGCCACCGAACTCATTCGGGACCCACTCGTCTTTTTCGCGGGAGTAATCCAGGTAGAGCATTGAGGCAACTGCATCCACACGCAACGCGTCAATATGGAAATCATTGATCCAGCACAGCGCACTGCCAACCAGGTAATTGATCACTTCCCGGCGACCATAGTTAAATATCAGCGTGCCCCAATCCGTGTGCTCACCTTTGCGTGGGTCTTCATGCTCATATAGAGCCGTGCCATCAAGACGTCGAAGCCCGTGCTCGTCTTTTGGAAAATGGGCAGGCACCCAGTCCATGATGACACCAATACCAGCCTGGTGAAATTTGTCCACCAGGAAACGAAAATCATCCGGCTGACCAAAACGTTGTGTCGGCGCATACATACCGATGGGCTGGTAACCCCAGGAGCCATCGAACGGGTGTTCGGTGACAGGCATTAACTCTACATGGGTAAAGTTCATCCGTTGGACGTAGGCTACCAGCGCATCAGCCAGTTCACGGTATGTCAGGAACCGGTTATTTTCCCCTCGCATCCACGAACCGAGGTGAACCTCGTAAATACTGACGGCCTGATCCATCTTAGGAACCGGTGTTTTGTCCGCATTCCATTTCTTGTCCTGCCAGCGGTAACTGCTCTTGTAAACGACCGATGCATTACCCGGCGGAGCTTCGTGAAACTGCCCCATGGGATCTGATTTAAGTGGGAGTAACTCCCCCTGTTTATCCAATAATTCAAACTTGTAGTAGTCACCCTGACCGACACCGGGGATGAACATTTCCCATAGCCCATTACCTGGGTGCAAACGCATAACATGACAGCGACCATCCCAGTTATTAAACTCGCCGGTCACACTGACACGTGACGCGTTGGGTGCCCAAATGGCAAAACAGGTACCGTTCACACCCAGTGAGCGTGTGGGATGCGCGCCAAGTTTTCTATAGATATCCCTGTGCGAGCCCTGCCCCATCAGGTAGAGATCGAGATCACCCAGCACGGATGGAAAGCGATAGGCATCTTCCACCACCCAGCTGTCTCCATTCTCAGCCGTAAGACGGAAGCGGTAGTTGCGTTTGCGCGGCGGCATTTC
The DNA here is from genome assembly GCA_963759155.1 of uncultured Gammaproteobacteria bacterium. Classification (GTDB taxonomy): domain Bacteria; phylum Pseudomonadota; class Gammaproteobacteria; order Xanthomonadales; family SZUA-36; genus SZUA-36. The sequence goes on from CAVWXX010000005.1 coordinate 120,565, forward strand.
TGCCTCGAATATTCCATCCGCGTGAACCCGTTTCATGGCTATGGCTTGTTTATCACCATCAAGCAATAGATCAACGGATTTGGCCTGCGGCTGAATTGTGCGAACCACGCGCGACCCGTCCTCACGGTGCAAACCATAGAGGGAGAAGGGATTGCCGTGACGACCACCGGCCAGTGCATTAAGTGTTGCTTTATTCAACCGTGACATAGACATTTAAGACCATTCATCTAACGTGTGTGATGTAAGGGTTGTTCAAGCATACCCGGTGTAACCAGTGTAATGCCGCCTTCGGTGACACGAAAGCCCCGGGCACGGTCGTCATCGTGGTTGACACCAATTTCCGTACCTTCAGCGATCACACAACCGCGATCGATGATCGCCCGCCTGATGGTGCAGCCATCGTGGACTTCACATTCCGGCAGAATCAACGACTCCTCAATTTTTGAATAGGAGTGGATTTTACAATTGGAAAAAATCAGTGATTTGTTGACCCTGGCGCCGGAAATGATACAACCCGCAGAAACCATGGAGTCAGTCGCATACCCCCGTCTTTCGTCGTTGTCAAAAACGAACTTCGCGGGAGGCGCCTGAAGTTGCTCGGTCAGAATAGGCCAGTCCCTGTCGTACAGGTCAAGCTGCGGTACAACCGAAACCAGTTCCATGTTGGCCTGATAATAAGCATCCACGGTGCCCACATCGCGCCAATACGCCTGCTCCCCGGTTTCCGGGTCGCGAAACGGAAAGGCAAATACCTGATATTTATCAATAATCGATGGAATGATGTTTTTACCAAAGTCGTGATCTGAGCCCGGTGTATCGGCATCCCTGATGACCTGCTCATAAAGAAACTCGGTATTGAAAACGTAGTTGCCCATGGAAGCGAGACACCAGCCTTCCTTGCCGGGGATCGATGCAGGGTGTTCCGGTTTTTCATTAAACTCAATCACACGCCCGTCCTCATCCACCGTCAGGACACCAAATTGGCCTGCGGCTTCTTCCACCGGTACTTCCAAACAGCAAACCGTCATATCTGCTTCCTTCGCCGCGTGAAAAGCCAGGAAGGTGCCATAATCCATCTTGTAAACATGATCACCCGACAGAATTAAGACGAACCGGGGACTATGCGTACGCAGGATATCGAGATTCTGGAACACGGCGTCCGCGGTACCCAGGTACCAGTCATCTCCGGTACGTTGTGATGCCGGCAAAATTTCGACGAATTCACGGTCCGATGAACGGAAACCTGTCCAGCCGTGCACGAGGTGTCTGATCAGGGAATGTGCCTTGTATTGGGTAGCCACACCGATGCGTCGAACCCCTGAGTTGATACAGTTGGATAAAGGGAAGTCAATAATTCGCAGCTTGCCACCAAAATAGACACCCGGCTTGGCGCGCCAGTCGGTCAGTTCATACAGGCGGGAGCCGCGGCCACCGGCAAGAATCATGGCGACCGTATCACGGGTTAAACGGCTTACATAACGACCTTCGTCGGCCAGAGTTTTTTTGGGCATCGGTATTGTCCTGTTACTGAAGAAACATCATACAAAGTGTAACTTGAAATACTCAGTAACGGGCAGTTTCCTCAACATAATTGGCCAAAAAGGCTGATTTATCAGTCTTGACGCTCTTGACGCTAATGCAGTCGATAATCAGTTGTCTTCGCGAACAAAGCTCCATGCAAGGGTAGACAAGGCAAGGCTGGCGGCCGATATTGCAAAAATAATGCTCTTATCAGGTGCCCGGCTGATCATCAATGCAACGCCCAGGCTAACCACGAGTTGCGGTAATACAACTGAAAGGTTGAACAGACCCATGTACAAACCCATGCGTGCTTCGCTGACTTTCTGTGAAACAATCGCAAAGGGCAGACTGACAATCGCCGCCCAGCCAATGCCCAGCACCGCCATCAGCATATAGATATGCAGCGGGCTACTTGCCGACCAATAAAGACCCACATAACCGGCCGTCATAAATGCCATGCAAATAACATGGGTTTTAATACGGCCAATACGTTTAGCCATGGGCATCAGAACAAGTGCTGGCAGCAATGCCCCGACAGCATTAAGCACCAGGAAGCTCATCGAACCCACCCGTCCCATCTCAATATCGGTTAACTGCGGCATACTTTGCTGCAAAAATGCGAACAGGAAAACAAAGGTTGTCTGTATACCAATCCAGCTGAATGAATGCGCTGCAATCACCTTGCGGAAGGCAGCGAGACCATCAGCCTTGCTTCCATTTTTCTCCAGGATCGCCTGGATGACAAGGATAACGGTCATCACGCCACAGGCAATCTCTGCATAATAATCAGCAGGTTCAACGCCCATCAGCCTGCGCCCCATGGCATATATGTCATACACCAGGAACCCCCACAACGGGCGTATGGCAAGCAACATGTTGATCAGCGAATCTTCACTGCCCTGCCTGCCGGTCTCGCTGGCTTTGTCACCAGGTGAGTCATTTTTTATTTCCTTGGGTTCAGTAATAAATAGTGTTGGTATTACTGAGAAAAGCAGCACGATGACAGCCCCGCCATAAATCAATATGTAATTATTGAAAACAGCGCCAATGGCATAGGCAAGCACACCAAATGTACCGGAAATGCTTTGCATCCAGGTGTAACCCTTGGTGCGCTCATCACCCGGGTCAGTAACATCCGCTATCAGGGAGCGTGTGGGGTTGAAACTGACATTGATCGACAGGTCGAGGGTCAGGGCAACGGCAATGGCTACCCCAAGAATACCGCCAACACCAAGACTCGCTGAAATGACATCCAAATTGGGGAGTGCCAGTAAGCTCAGGGCCGCAAGGACGCCACCGATAAGGATGAAGGGTCGTCGCCGGCCGTTCCAGAACCATACCTTGTCACTGACAATACCAATAATGACCTGACCGAGAATACCGGCAAGCGGGCCCGCCGCCCAAACCAGGCCGACGTCATGAATATCAAGCTTGTATTGGGTGGTCAGAATCCAGCTCAGGGCAGAGATCTGGATCGACAAGGCGAAACCCATTGCTGTCGAGGGCAAGCTGAGAAGCGCAAAAAATGAATTGCTGCGATTTTTCTGAAAGGTATACATAAAGACAGGACGATAACTGTTTTTGGCGGTCAGTGCGCGCCCTGCCTGATTGAATACGAATACAGCAAACGACGGACCTTGAGTTATTCGGTGTGTGGCAGCTGCGTCTGAATCAGGCCATTTCAGCGTATTCAGTGCACGACCTCCGCAAGAACCGCGAATGACCATGGACATAGGCAGCAAGCACGACTCGACCTTTTGACCATTGATCATGGCAACGAGGTTTTCGACCAGCACTTTGGCGGCGATCCTTGTATCCTGGCGGACAGTGGTCAAAGAGGGTCCGGAATAGGCGGCAGCCGGAATATCATCAAAACCCACGACCGAGACCTGCCGGGGCATTTCAATACCAGCCTTGCGCATACATTTCATGGCGCCGATGGCAATAAGGTCACTGGCGGCGAAGACTGCATCAAAGCTCTCTCCGCTTTCCAGCAACTTTGCCATGGCATTGAACCCGGACGTCTCATGGTTCTCTGCATCCAGGTGAAGCTCCGTGCGAACTGGCAAGCCGGTCGACTCCAGCGTCTTCACAAAAGCCGTTATATCGTTGCTGAAACTCCGGCGAATCACTGCTGACGTCCACCCAAAAAGGCAATTTGTGTCCGCCCCAGGCCCAACAGGTGCCGCGTTGCCATTTCACCACCCTGTTTATTCATGCTTCCAACGGCATGCCCTTCCAGTTCCGGTGTTGTTGCGCCCCAGATGATGAAATGCGCGTCTTCGTCATGTAAACGCTTTAGCTTGTCAGAGATATTGCCGTAATCACCATAACCCAACAGGATAATGCCATCGGCCCGGTTACTGGTCTGGTAATCAGAGACCCAGTCATCACTTAAATGCTGAAATGAAACCAGCACATCGAATTTATTGGCAACGGCACTGCGGGTGATGTTACCCAGCATGGAGAGAAAAAACGGGTTGATCTGTGAATCGTCAGATGTCCGGTCTTCAAATAAAAGTAATGCAATGGTGTTACTACGTTGCGAGCGTAAACCGGCGGCACTGCGATCTACCTGGTAATTCATTTCACGGGCAATTTTCTGCACGTGCCTGCGTGTTTCAGGGTTAACCAAAGGACTGTTGCGCAAGGCCCTGGATACCGTGGCCTGCGACACACCGGCCCGGTGGGCGATATCAAATGAGGTTGTCTTACCTGAACCCATGACAAATCAACATGGTCTTTTGTTCTCCACTTATAGCAAATTAGATAATCCGGACTTTGGGAAAACTCCAGACAAATAATATCAGGCTTTGCCGTATATATTAGGTTTATTTAAACCTGTAGAATGCTGCGTGACCTTTTGAATCATGCAAACGTCATGAATTTTTAATGCAATGCCCACAGTGAAGCGTGCCACAAAATGTCAGATATTCGCCGTTAGGTACTGATTTTCCCAGTAACCCCGGCTAGTTCATTTGTACTGAATACGTTTGCATAAAGTTGTTTCATGCGGCCGCCTAAATGTAAGGTGTGCCGACAATTCATTAAAAATTTTTGGCACATTCAGAAATAATCGGAAATTATTACAATTATGAAAGCGAGCAAAACCAGAAAGATTATCCGCCGCAGAGAGCTATCAGCCGCCATTTCACTGGTGTTGGCTGCCAGCCCTGTAGCGTACGTCAATGCCCAGGTTATTGATGGCGAGACCACCATGGACCAAGACGGTGAAATGGTGATGGAAGAAGTTGTCGTCACTGGCACGTACCGCGCAAGTCTCATTAACCAGATCGAAACCAAGCGTGACAACACCTCTATCGTAGACGCAATTTCAGCAGAAGATATCGGTAAACTGCCCGATTCCAGTGTTGCAGAGTCCCTTGCACGTCTTCCCGGTGTATCGGGTGAGCGCCGCAACGGCCGCGTAAGCGGAATCTCTGTTCGTGGTTTTAAAGAAGATTACGTCGGCACCACGCTCAACGGACGTGAATTGTTGGGTATGGGTGACAACCGTGGTGTTGAGTACGACCTTTACCCATCAGAAATCGTCAGCGGCATGATAGTTTTCAAAACACCTGATGCGACACAGATGGTGCAGGGCATCGGTGGTATCGTCGATATCCGCACGAACCGTCCGTTGGATTCCAACCGTTATTTTGCCATCAACGGCACCTATGAACAAAACGGCATGGATTCTGCCAACCCGGATTTCGATGACAATGGTCACCGCCTGGCACTGAGCTTCTCCGATGTCTTTGCCAATGACACGCTTGGTGTTTCCTTTGCAGCTGCAACGACCAAGTCACCGAGCCAGGAAGAGCAGTTCCGTGGCTGGGGTTACCCGGGCGCCAATGTTAATAACGCCGGCCCTGGCGTCATCATGACCGGTGACGAGACCATTCTTGGTGGTCACGACTCCTTTGTCCGTTCTGCAGAGCTTAAGCGCGATACCATTTCAGGTGTATTGCAGTGGGCGCCGAACGACGATGTGACCGTAACACTGGATGCCATTTATATCGATTTCCAGGAAGACAAGGTGTTCCGCGGACTGGAAGAAGGTGGCGCTGAATGGGGTACCGGTGACTATACCGTGACCGGTGTCGATAATGGCCTGGTAACGTCCGGCAACCTCGATGGCGGCTTCAAGTCGGTCATTCGCAACGACGGTGAACGCAAGGACGCCAAGTTGTCAACCTACGGTATGAATATCGAATGGAACCTGAATGACGACTGGGCCATGGAATTTGACGGCGCCTACAGTAAAGTCAAGAAGACCATCACGAACATCGAAAGCTACTCCGGTGTTGGACGTGCCGGTCTGGCGACGCAGGGCCCGGCCAGTGCGCGTTCCTGGATGATGACTCCCACAGGCGTCATGTACAGCCCGCACCCGACGATTCCATCGGTGGACCTTACCGATTTCGACATGATCCGACTGGCCGGTCCGCAAGCCTGGGGTGGTGCAATGGCACCGATCCAGCAGTTTGCCGACGTAACACTTCCCGACGGTTCGGTCATCGGACCACCGCAGTCTCAGGACGGTTTTGTTAACGAGCCCAAATTTAAAGAAGACCTGACCACTTTGCGTCTCGACTTCACCCGTGCATTGGGTGGCTCATTTTTCAGGGATATCACCTTCGGTGTGAACTACTCGGACCGCTCCAAGACCAAGGACAACCGCGGCTTCTATCTGACCGCCCCGTCCTGGCCATATGATGCTGAAATTCCGGAAGAGTATCGTGTGGGTGTGGCCAACATGAGTTTTATCGGCATCGATGGCGTAGTCGCATACGACGGCCTGGGTATGTACAAAGATGGTTACTACATCGCGTCTGACGCCCAGCAACTGGAAACCGGCCGTCTTGGTGACAGCTACACGATCAATGAAAAGCTAACAACCTTTTTTGCCAAGCTGGATTTTGATTACGAGTTTGGCCCAGGCATGCTGCTTGGTAATGTTGGTTTGCAGTACCAGCATGTAGACCAGAGCGCGACCGGTTTCGGCACCTACACCGGCCCTGATCTCTATGTACTGGCCACACCGATTGACGGTGGTGACGATTACAATGAATGGCTGCCATCTTTGAACCTGACCTATGATTTTGGCAATGGCCATCTCATCAGGGCGGCGGCATCCAAAACCGTCAGTCGACCACGCATGGATGACATGCGGCCAAACCAGCAGGTGTCATTTGGTTTCAACCTGTCCAGCATCAGCTCAACCGATCCGCGTAATAGCGCCTGGAGCGGCAGTGCAGGTAACCCTGAATTGCGTCCGTTGGAAGCCAACCAGTTTGACCTGGCATGGGATTGGTACTTTGCTGATGACGGTCTGTTCTCAGCGGCATTCTTCTACAAAGACCTGGTTAACTGGCATCGTGCCGGTCAGTTCATAGCTGACTTTAGCGACTTTTACATTCCCGGTTATCACCAGGTGGATGATGAAAACGGCAACCCGGTTACGCCGGCAACCTTTGAAGGCCTGGTCAGCTTCCGTGAAGATGGCCTGACAGGTGATGTGAAGGGACTGGAGTTGCAGACCATTTTCCCATTCCGCATGATGTGGGACAAACTTGATGGGCTCGGCTTGATCGCTACCGCCACGTTTATCGATGGTGAATTGGACGACGGCTCTGCTGTTCCGGGTCTGTCCGACAGGAACTACTCCCTGACCATGTACTACGAGATCGGTGGTTTCGAAGCACGTGTCGGTTGGACCAAGCGTTCCGAGTTCACAACTGAAACCCGTGGTTTGAGCCTGGCTCTGAGCCCGACTGTAGACCAGGGCGGCGAGTTGCTGGATGCTCAGATCGGTTATGACTTTGGCCTCGCCGGGCATGATGGCTGGTTGGGCGGCTTGTCATTCGCCTTGCAGGGTCAGAACCTGACGAATGAAGACACTATCCAGACCAATGATGACCGCTCGCGAGGTAACACAGTACCAGAGATTTGGTGCCAACTACCTGCTGACCGCGATTTACAAATTCTGGTAAATCGAATTGGTTTCTACCCAAAGCCCTGCTAGCATCGCTGGCAGGGCTTTTTTTATGGAAGGTCAATTCTCATGAATACAAATATCAATAAAGTCGTGGTCATCGGTGGTGGAACCGCTGGCTGGATGTCAGCAGCACTGATCAAACGGGTGCTCGGTGAATGTGTAGAAGTCGAGTTGGTTGAATCGGAGGCGATTGGCATCGTTGGAGTAGGTGAAGCCACCATCCCGCCCATCCAGCAAGTCAACAGTGTACTGGGGCTCGATGAAGCCGAGTTTGTGCGCGAAACCAAGTCGACAATGAAACTGGCTATCCGCTTTGAGAACTGGCGGGTAAAGGGAGAGCAGTACTACCACACCTTCGGAGCACCGGGTAAGAGCCAGGCGTTTTGTCATTTTCATCATTTCTGGACTCGTGCCCAGCAGGCAGGGTTCAAAACCAACCTGTGGGACTATGATCTGAATTACCTGTGCGCCGAGGCCGGTAAGTTCGTCAAGTTGCAGGTTCAGGACAAGATGTGGGACATGCCCTATGCCTATCATTTTGATGCATCTTTGTATGGCGTATTCCTGCGCAAATACAGTGAAAAGCGTGGTGTAAGACGCACGGAAGGCCTGGTAGAACAGGTCAATATCAATTCCGAGAACGGTCATGTTGAATCACTGGTGTTAAAAAGTGGCAAGATAATTGAGGGTGATCTGTTTATAGATTGCTCGGGTATCCGTGGTTTGCTGATACACCAGAAACTTGGTACCGGATATGAAGACTGGGCTCACTGGCTACCCTGTGACCGGGCCATGGCAGTACCTTCAGAGCGCTTTGAAAAAACGGCGCCTTATACACGGGCTATCGCCCATTCAGCCGGCTGGCAATGGCGTATTCCATTACAACATCGCAATGGCAATGGGCTGGTTTACAGCAGTAACCATTACAGCGATGATGAAGCTGCCGATATTTTGTTGAATAACCTTGATTCCAAGGCAATAGCCGACCCAAAAATTATCCCGTTCAAACCGGGTCGCACGCGTAAGCAGTGGAACCGCAATGTCGTGGCCGTTGGTCTTTCGAGTGGCTTTCTCGAACCGCTGGAGTCGACCAGCATTTACCTGATCCAGTCGGCCATCGTGCGTTTGCTTCACCTGTTTCCACACACCGGTGTAACACCTGAATTGATGGATGAATACAACCGGCAGTCGAAGCGGGAATACGAGTTGATCCGTGACTTTATCATCCTGCACTACTACCTCAATGAGCGCGATGACAGCCAGTTCTGGCGCGACGCACGCAATATGGATGTGCCTGAGCGCCTGACGGAGAAGATTGCACTGTTCAGAGCCAATGGCCACCTGGTGCAGGACCAGCTTGATATTTTCCTCGAGCCCTCCTGGTTACAGGTAATGCTGGGGCAAGGCGTGATGCCACAGGACTATCACCCAATTGCCGCCGGCCTCAGCGATGCACAACTCAAGGATAAACTGACAAAAACCATGCAGCTGAAAAAGGAGCCATTACCCAAGATCCCATCTCACGATGAGTTCCTGGAAATGTTCTGTAAAAACGGTTGAGCTTAAAAAATACCCGGGCAGATGAGTGCCAAGTAAATGAATGGCTTTCCTCTGCCTGCTATTGACTGAGTTCCAGCACCCTGACTGAACGCGCTGGCAGGGTCATGCTGGTACCAAGCTGCAGCTTTTCACCACTAATGATATCCAGTGCCGACCGGTAACCCCGTAAGCGCTCGCCAAAACGCGAAAGCTCAAGTTGTGTTTCCTTAGTGTTCTTGTTCAGCACCACCATCACGCTGTCATTGGCATCATGCCGGAAATAAACATAGGTTCCTTTCTCGGGCCGGAAGTGTGTCAGTTGTCCCGTATGAATCACCGGTTTGTCCCGGCGCCAGGTCAGCAGGTTTTTCACAAATGTCTGCGCCTGAAGTTCATGCCCGGTAAGACCCTTTCCGGTAAAGCCGTTTTTGCTGTCGCCTTTCCAGCCACCCGGGAAATCACTGCGAATGATGCCGTGGTCTTCAACACCCGGGTTGGACATCAGTATCTCGGTACCATAATAAATTTGCGGTACACCACGCATGGTGAGCACATAGGCCATTGCCATACGGAACAGCTCATCGTCCTCACCCAGTTGCGTATAGATACGACTCATATCGTGGTTATCGGGGAAGATGACCAGTGCATCAGGATCCGGGTAAACAAAGTCGTTGGCCAATACACGATAGAGACTGATCAGGCCGAGTGGACGTAAATCCTCAGACTTGCTGTCCTCCTCGGTAACAAGCCCCCAGCGCAACGCGTTTTGTAATGGAAAATCCATCAGGCTGGGCAGGTAGGAAACATAACCGTCGCGGTTGACGCCGCCAGCCTGCCAATAGGCAATGGCAGAGGGATTGTCTGTCCATTCTTCACCGACGACATTGAAGTCGGGATATTCGAGCATCACACGTCTGGACCATTCGGTCAGGTAGGTCTTGTCCGGGTACGGGTAGGTATCCATACGAATACCGGCAAGACCCAGGTATTCAACCCACCACAATGCATTCTGGGTCAGGTAGTCAGCCAGCAATGGATTACGCTGGTTGAGGTCGGGCATGGTTTCGACAAACCAGCCGTCAGAAAAAGATTGCTTATCGGCATCGGCAGCATAAAGGTCCTGTTCGCTGATATGTTCATGCGAGGTAATCTGCCATGCATCCTGGTGGTTCAGCCAGTCATCGGTGGGTAAATCCTTCATCCACCAGTGTTCACTGCCAATATGATTGATGATCATGTCCATGATCACGCCAATACCCTTCGAGCGTGCACCTTGAACCAGTTCGCGATACTCCTCGTTACTGCCATAGCGAGGATCAACATGGTAGAAATCAGTGGTCGAATAACCATGATAGGAAAAGTCCGGCATCTTGTTTTCAAGCAGGGGATTTAACCAGATGGCAGTAAAGCCAAGCTCGGAAATGTAGTCCAGCCGGTCCGCGATACCCTTGATATCTCCACCGTGCCGGCCACCGGGGTCTGAACGGTCAACCGTGTCACCCATGCCCTCGACATTATCGTTATCGGGGTTTCCATTGGCGAAACGGTCGGGTGTGATCAGGTAAATATTATCTGCAGATGAAAATCCCGCAGCGTGTGCCGGATCCGGGTTTTTCTTCAGCAGTTGGTATTGATGGCTTATTGTATTCCCGTCATGCGAGAAAGTGATATCAAATGCGCCGGGCTTTGCTTCAACTCCGATATCAAGATACACGAACAGGTAGTTCGGGCTTTTTACCCGTGTGACCCGTTCAAGCCTGACACCGGGGTAATCCAGTGCAACATCATATTTCGCGATGTTTTGGCCATGTACCATCAATTGCAGATCGGTTTCCCTGAAGCCGGTCCACCAGTTTGGTGGCTCAACCCGTAACGTTGAAGCCTCGCCGGACCATGCGTGGCTCGACATCAGCAGGACAGAAAGGAAACACCAGGTGACAAATCGGAGGAAGGTTTTTTTGTTCATACTTACGATTCTAAACACTTATGCTTCTGTATATGCATTTTGCAAACGTATTCAGGTCGTGATGGGTGGATTAGACTGTCCCCCTACTTTACTGTCATCAGCCTATGATAATTTCCCGGATTCTGCCTTCAGGCCAGCCCATGAAAATTAAACGTACACTCTTCTTCAGCCTTATCATGCTGATATTCAGCCAATCACTGGTGGCACTGGAATCCGTGTCCTCACCTGATGGAAATATCGTGTTCTCGGTTTCAGGCAACGACAAGGAATGGCTGGTCTACTCGGTCAGCTTCAATGATGAAACCGTCATCGCTGAGTCCCGCCTTGGTTTGCGCTTTAAAGAACAGGCAGGTCTTGATACTGGTTTGGAAATTCAGCGGACAGGCAGAGAACAAGTTGACGAGACATGGGAGCAACCCTGGGGCGAGCGTCGCCGGGTACGTGACCATCACAATGAGATGCTGGTTCACCTCAAGGATAAAGCACAAAGACGCCTGGACCTGAGGGTTCGTGTTTTTGATGACGGTATCGGCTTTCGCTACGAGGTTCCCAAACAGGCCGGTCTGCAAGAGGTGGCTATCGTGGAGGAGCTCACTGAGTTCCATCTGCCCGAAAACTCCACGGCATGGTGGATACCCGGTCGCGCCTACAACCGTTATGAATACCTTTACAAACAAACCGGTCTCAAGGACATCCAGCTGGCCCATACGCCTTTGACTTTGAAAACACCGACCGGCTTGCATGTCAGCATCCACGAGGCTGCGCTGGTCGACTATGCCGGTTACGTACTCGATCATCGACGTGAAAACATTTTTCAGACCAACCTGACACCATGGTCAGATGGAACCAGGGTGAAAACAAAAACGCCATTCAAGACACCCTGGCGGACCCTGCAAATTTCAAAGGACGCGGTCGGTCTTTTGAATTCCAACCTGATTTTGAATCTGAATGAGCCCAATAAGCTCGGTGATGTGTCGTGGGTTCAACCGGGCAAATATGTTGGCATCTGGTGGGCCATGCATATACGTGACCGTACCTGGGGCAGCGGACCCATACATGGCGCCACTACTGATGAAACCAAGCGTTACATGGATTTTGCCGCGAAATACGGTTTTGACGGTGTGCTGGTTGAAGGCTGGAACCTGGGCTGGGACGGCGACTGGTTTTTCAATGGTGACCTTTTCAGCTTTACCGAGAGCTATGAAGATTTCAACATCAATGACGTATCTGCCTATGGCAAGTCAAAAGGTGTGCGCCTGATCGGGCACCATGAAACATCCGGCAATGTCACCAATTATGCGAATCAGATGACCCCTGCGCTGGATTTGTACGAGAAAAATGGTGTGCGCCAGGTCAAGACGGGTTATGTGGCCGATGCCTCTGACATCAAGCGTGTCGACGAAAACGGCATCGCTCATTATGAGTGGCACGATGGTCAGTTCATGGCAGAGCAGTACCTGTTGTCAGTAACTGAAGCGGCCAAGCGCAAGATCAGTGTCATCACACATGAGCCGATCAAGGATACCGGTCTGCGCCGTACCTATCCCAACTGGATCACCCGCGAGGGTGCGCGTGGCCAGGAGTTCAACGCCTGGGGCAATCCACCCAACCCACCCGAACACACCGCCATATTGCCTTATACCAGGATGCTGTCAGGACCGATGGATTTCACACCGGGAATTTTCAACCTGACCTTTCAGGGCATGGAATCGGATCAACGTGTACAGACCACATTGGCAAAGCAATTGGCACTGTACGTGACCATTTACAGCCCCGTTCAGATGGCGGCTGATTTGCCAAAAAACTATGAGGCACGGCCGGATGCATTCCAGTTTATTGTCGATGTTCCAACCGATTGGGAGGAAAGCATTGCGCTGGCTGGAGAGGTCGGTGACTTTGTTGTATTTGGTCGTAAGGATCGAAACTCAAATGACTGGTATATTGGCGCTGTCACGGATGAACAGGCCAGGCAGGTAGAGGTATCGCTCGACTTCCTGGATAAGAATCGTCACTACACCGCGCAGATCTACCGGGATGGGGACGATGCCCATTGGAAAACAAACCCCTACTCAATCGTTATCGAGGAAGTGGAAGTCAACAGTGCAGGCAAACTTGAATTGACGCTGGCAGCGGGTGGCGGAACAGCCATACGCCTGAAGGCGGGAGAACCCAGGTGAGACAAAAACCACAACTGAGCTTTTGGCAGATATGGAACATGTGTTTTGGGTTCCTGGGCATACAGTTTGGATTTGCCCTGCAAAATGCCAATGTCAGCCGAATTTTTCAGACGCTTGGTGCAGAGATCGATGAATTACCAATACTGTGGGTGGCCGCGCCGCTGACCGGCTTGATCGTGCAACCCATCGTCGGTTATTTCAGCGACCGTACCTGGAATCGACTCGGTCGTCGTCGCCCCTACTTCCTGGGTGGCGCCATCGTCGCCTCGCTGGCATTGCTGTTTATGCCAAACTCTCCCTATCTATGGGTTGCCGCCGGCATGCTCTGGATCATGGATGCCAGCATCAACATTTCGATGGAACCATTTCGTGCGTTTGTTGGTGACAACCTGCCGAAAAGCCAGCGCACACTGGGTTTTGCCATGCAAAGCTTTTTCATCGGCATTGGCGCCATCGTTGCCTCCGCCCTGCCCTGGATCCTGGCCAACTGGTTTGATGTCAGCAACACCGCGGCGGCCGGGCAGATTCCGGATAGCGTCAAATGGTCTTTCTATGTCGGCGGCGCCGTTTTTTTGCTGGCCGTCAGTTATACCGTCTTTTTCAGTAAGGAATATTCACCGGCGGAAATAGCAGAATTTGAAGAGGCCGAAGAAGATGTTGCCGGTTCAGATTCGAATGAGCCGCGCACCACCGCTCAATACCAAAAGGGTGGTGTTGGCTGGCTGGTCGCAGGTGCTGCGCTATGCAGCTGGATCATTGCCCAGGGTCTGGACAAGCAACTGTACATACTGGCCATTGGTGCAATGGTATTCGGTGTGATCCAGGTCGTGGTCGGGCATATGCAATCGAAGCAGAAAGTGAATAACGGTCTTTACCATATTATCGATGACCTGTTTCACATGCCGCGGGTGATGAAACAACTGGCGCTGGTGCAGCTATTTTCCTGGTTTGCTCTTTTTGCGATGTGGATTTACGCCACGGCCGCGGTGACCAGTTACCACTTTGGCTCTACCGACGTTACCAGCCAGGCCTACAACGATGGCGCCGACTGGGTGGGTGTATTGTTTGCGTCCTACAACGGGTTTGCGGCTATCGCGGCATTATTCATACCGCTGCTGGCGCGCAGGCTGGGTTGTCGCATGAGTCACCTGCTTAACCTGTTTATCGGTGGTGTCAGCCTGATCAGTTTTATGCTGATCAAGGACCCAGGCTGGTTAATTCTTCCCATGGTCGGAGTTGGCATTGCCTGGGCATCGATCCTGTCCTTACCCTATGCCCTGTTATCCGATGTATCTGCCCACGGCGAAGATGGGTGTCTATATGGGTATATTCAATTTCTTTATCGTCATACCCCAGTTAATTGCCGCCTCCGTGCTTGGCTTGTTGTTACGGGAGTTTTTCAATGGCCAGGGTATTTATGGCCTGGTCATTGGTGGTGTGATGATGATACTGGCCGGTTTTGCTACCTTGTTGGTAGACAAGCACGCTGAACCTGACCTGGCGGATTAGGAGTGTTACATGATTAACCGGTATTCAAGTCTCACCATGATCTGCATATTGCTGATATCCGCATTCAGTGTCCCGGCACATTCAAAGGAGATTCTTATGCCTGAGCCCTACGTTCAGATTAATCATCCCGAATGGAGTCGCAATGCGGTTATCTACCAGATCAATACACGCCAGTTCACACCCGAGGGTACTTTCAAGGCGGCTACTGCTGAGTTGCCACGACTGAAGAAGCTGGGTGTGGATATTCTGTGGCTGATGCCGATTCAGGAAATCGGCAAAAAAAACCGCAAGGGTAAGCTTGGCAGCCCGTATTCCATTCGTGACTACTACAGTGTCAACAGCGAGTTTGGCGAGCTGGACGACCTCAAGACGTTCATCAACAGCGCCCATGACCTGGGTATGTATGTGATCCTCGACTGGGTGGCGAATCACACTGCCTGGGATAACCCGATGCTTGAATCACACCCAGAGTGGTACCAGCGTGATTGGAAAGGCGATTTTCATTCACCAAGATGGACCGACTGGTCTGATGTGATCACACTTGATTACACGCAACCGGGTTTGCGGCGCTACATGACTGATGCGATGAAATACTGGGTGGAAGAAGTCGGCATGGACGGCTTTCGTTGTGACGTGGCCGGGTTTGTACCGGTTGATTTCTGGAACAATGTCCGCGCTGAGCTGGATGCCATCCGCCCTGTTTTCATGTTGGCGGAATGGGAAACCCGCGATCTGCATGCCCGTGCATTTGATGCCACCTACGCCTGGAGTTGGCATGACACGGTTCATGATATCGCAATGGGCAAGGCGAATGCCGGTGCCCTGAACGGTTTTCACTACACCGATGAGAATGCCTGGCCCAGGGAGGCCATGCGTCTGCTTTTCACCAGCAACCATGACAAGAATGCCTGGGATGGCACGCAGTTCGATGCATTTGGCCCGGCGCTGGAAAATGCCATCGTATTGTCTTTTGTCAGCCGCGGCATACCGATGATCTACAACGGCCAGGAAGCTGGTAACCGTAAACGCCTGGCCTTTTTTGAGAAGGATCCCATTGAGTGGCAATCCCATCCATTGTCAGATCTTTTTCAGAAGCTGATCAAGCTAAAAAAAGACAATACGGCACTCTGGAACGGCCACTGGGGTGCTGGTATGACCCAGGTTTTCAACAATTCGCCCGCTGAAATTTTCAGTTTTGTGCGCGCCAATGACACAGACAAGGTCTTCGCCGTATTCAATTTTTCAGCAAATACACAGAATGTATCGTTCTCAGGCACCCTGTATCACGGTAACTACCAGGATTTTTCCAGCGGAGAGGAATTATCCCTGGGCGCGAAAGACACACTGGAACTGGCACCCTGGAGTTACAGGGTATTCACCAGGCAATAAGCACAATAACCAATAACCAATAACCAAACAGACAAAGCGATCAGGTTTTTGGCCTGGTCAGGAAAAAAACTACCCAATGAATGACAACACGAAAAAACACCAGGATTCATATCTTCAAAAAATGGGCCGCCAGGCTGGCATCGCGATGCATATCACTTCGCTTCCCGGGCCACATGGCATTGGCGACATTGCAGATTGCGCCACAGCATTTCTTGATCAACTGGTAGAAATGGATTTGGGCGTCTGGCAAATATTGCCGTCAGGGCCGACCGCCTATGGAGACTCACCTTATCAGCCGTTGTCCGCCTTTGCCGGCAACCCGATGTTTATCGGCCTGGACCCATTGGTCAGAGCGGGACTACTGAAGCGCTCCGAACTCGCTCCACTTGAGGCGCTTCCACATGACCGTGTCGATTATGGAAACCTGATACCCATAAAACAGGCCCTGCTGAATGCGGCGGCCGAACGGTTTGCAGACAATCCGGCGGCGGATATGAGCAGGGGGTTTGATGAGTTTCAGCAACGTCATGGTGAACGTTGGCTGGATGACTATGCGATGTTCAGGGTTCTTAAAATGCAACATGGTGAACGTCCATGGCCGGAATGGGATAGTGCATTTGTACACCGCGAAGCAGCAGCACTGGAGAAACTGAAGCAGGATAATCGCGCTGATATCGAAAAGATCAAGATCATACAGTTTCTGTTCGATTACCAGTGGAACAAGCTGATGGCCCGTGCACAAGAGCGTGGAATTTGCCTGTTTGGCGATATGCCGATCTATATTGCACTGGACAGTTCCGATGCCTGGGCACACCCACAGCGCCTATTGCTGAATGAGGACGGCCAGCCGTCTTGTGTCGCCGGTGTTCCACCGGATTATTTCAGCGAGGACGGCCAGTTGTGGGGTAATCCGATCTACGACTGGGAATACCACAAACAAACCGGTTACCGCTGGTGGATTGAACGTATTCAGCATGCCACCAGGCAGACACCACTGGTGCGTATTGACCACTTCAGGGGTTTTGAATCCTACTGGTCTGTTCCTTATGGCGCGGCAACTGCACGTGATGGCCAATGGGAAATAGGACCCGGTGATGGCCTTTTTGATGCGATGCAAGGGGTCATGGGCAATTTACCAATCGTTGCTGAAGACCTGGGTGTCATTACGCCGGCCGTTGATCAGTTACGCGAAAACCACAATCTTCCGGGTATGGTGGTTTTGCAGTTCGAAGTTGGCAACCCCGATTTCGATATCAACATGGTTGAAGAAAACAGTGTCTGTTATACCGGCACTCACGACAATGACACAACGCTGGGCTGGTTTATAGGCAACGGTGATGACACACGTTCTGAAGAGGAAATTCACACGCAGCAGACCAATGCCCTCAGACAGACGGGGGGCACAGCCGAAACCATTGCGAATGACATGATTCGTCTTGCATTCTCCAGTCGTGCCACATTGGCAGTAGCACCCATGCAGGATTACCTGGGTTTAGGCTCAAACGCCCGTTTGAACACACCGGGCACCACGCAGAATAACTGGTGCTGGCGAGCCCTTGCCGGGCAACTAAATGCTGATTTGACGGTGTCGGTTCACAAGCTGGTGCGGGAGGCCAATCGCAGCTCGCGTGCGCAATAGCTGGCACCCAGCAAACCGGGCTGCGGGTGGGTGATCAGCAAAGTAGGTACCTTCTCCATCAAGACACGATGACGTCCCTTGTTTTCAAAACCGGAACGAAAACTGCTGGAATTCAGCATGTCCGGGTACCGCTTTACAATCCCCCCGGCCAGGTAGATACCATCAAACGCCCCCAGGGCCAACGCGAGGTTACCGGCCACCTGCCCCAGCGCCTCGAAAAATAACTGGGTCGCTTCTGTTGCGATTGCGTCCTCGTTGGCCAGCACGCGGGAGAAAATTTCTGCAGCCCTGATTTCGACAGCGGGCACTTCACGAATCCGGCACAGGGCCCAATAGATGTTTTCCAGTCCGGGACCAGAAATCAAGCGCTCGCTGGAAACCCGCTCAAAACGTTGTCGCAACTGCCTCAGAACCTTGAACTGCATGACGGTTTCCGGTGCAAAACCAGCATGACTGCCCTCACCGACGATCGGGAAGATACCCTTTTCCCGCACCAATAAGCCACCGGTACCGAGACCGGTTCCGGGACCCAAAACCCCGAGGGTCAATTCCTGCTTTTCATCGAAGCGGGTTGGCACCACGCCAATGGTCGCAACATCGTTTGCCTCAAGTAAGGGAAGTGAGTAGCTAATGGACTCAAAGTCGTTCAGTAACCGCACATGAGACGAGACAAACTTCTCCCGTAACACCTGGCTATCAATAACCCAGTGATTGTTGGTAAAACGTACACAGCCATCGACAACAGGTCCGGCGGCGGCCAGGCAAATCACATCAGGACTGCTGCTGCCACTTCGCTCGAGATAATCCGCAATACCTTGTTCTGCCGTTTCATAATCAGCACAGGCCAGTGTCAATTCATTGGAAAAACCAGGACTATCGGGCGAGGCCAGGGCGAAACGTGCGTTGGTACCACCGATATCACCGATCAGGAGGCAAGGGTCAGTCATTCATAATCACCTGTGTGCAGATTTCATAATTGAAGCATCAGGAAAGTATCACGCTATTGGAGCCAGTCGCGCAACTGCTCATAAATTTCCGGTTTCCCCAGCATTTCGATGTGACCGGTTTCGAAGCCCAGCCATTGACGGCTCTCGGGGATCTGCAGGCTTCGTGATGCGTCCCGGCTGCGTCCGAGTGCGCTGTCTATGGGTACGAGGCCATCACCTATCAGGCGCTCATGAATCCGTGTTGACCGCTTGGCGAGGGTGGTTGCGACCGCATAACATTCAACTTCGGTGGGAAGTGGCACAAAAACCCCGGCCTCATCCGTAATGCTGCCGTGACGCAAATCGGTAATGCCTGCGCTACGTTTTTTGGCGATACGTGTGAATGGTGCTGCGTAAGGACTCAGGTCCATCGCATAATTAACCCAGCTACCACCACGCTCTAATGGGGCGCCCAGGTGTGGCGTGCCAATAAAAATCAGCTTACCGAGATGCTTGACCCATTCGTGACCAGCAAGAGAGCCATAATGACAGGCGCTTCTTGCCACCAGGCCACCCATGCTATGCCCGGCGATGACCAACTCATTGACCGGATTCGGCAGGTCGGTGAGCAGGCTCTCAAGCATCGCGGCCAAATCATTGCCGTTGGCCGCAACTGGTCTGCCAGTGTTATAACGCAGGTAAAGCGGTGTATAGCCGAGGTTCCTGGCGAGGATCTCGCCATGGTTGACACCATCACGGGTCCAGTGCCCGTCGTTGAGGCATAAGCCATGTATAAACAACAGCACTTTGCCTGTTTTCCCGGCCTGTGTCTGTAGTTGCAACGGTTCCAGTTCTTTGCCCTCGTAACGGAAACACATTTTTGTTGCGAGTGGGTTGCCTGTTGCAAGCAGATGGTCGCCGTACACGCCGTTAATGGCTGCAACCAGGGCATCGCGGGTAGAGTTTGATACTGACTCCGGTAACAGCGAAATGACCGGATTCATTCCTGCATCGAGCCCCTTGCCAACCAACCGGGTAGTGCCGCGTATGCTGCGATAGACAAAGCCGGTCAAGCCCTTGGTATTAGCGGCCCGTGAAGTACCCAGGGGTGCGTGTTTCAACTGGATCGTGTGATGCATTTTCTCAACCACATCGGTCACGCCCACCGTCGCGTCTACCGCCAGACGGACCACGCCTTGCAGATCGGAGAGACTTCCCCGGTTGATTATGCCCATGTCAATAGATTCAAAGTTCTGCCGCGTCAACTTTCTCAGCGATGGTATCCCGGTCGCGCATCATCAGCCAGCGAACCAGCGCCGGCAGGATAACGATGGCGCCTACCATGTTGGCGAGAAAGATAAACGATAGAAGAATACCCATATCTGCCTGTAACTGCAGACTTGAGAATGCCCAGGTTCCGACACCGGCACCGAGTGTAAAACCGGTAAAGATAACCGCCCTGCCTGTCAGCCTGAGGGTTCGGTAATATGCTTCGCGCAGCTCATAGCCAGCCTTTAGCATTATATCCAGGCGGTTATAAATATAGATGCCATAGTCGACACCGATACCAACACCCAGGGCGACCACGGGCAATGTGTTCACTTTCAGGCCAATACCATAAACCGCCATCAGCGCCTCCGCCAGCGTCGATACCACCACCAGTGGCAGAACGATACACAGGGTCCCAAGTAGTGACCGGTAGGTCACCAGGCAAAGAATAATAATTGAAGCAAAGACCAGTGCCAACATTGGTTTTTCGGCTGCTGCGATATCTTCGTTGGTAGCTGCCATCACACCGACATTACCGGTGGCCAGGCGGAAGCGCAGGCTCTCAGCCGAGATATCATCCTCGCTCGCCATGTCCTCCAGAACCTCGTTTTCCAGCTTCAAATTGAGGTCACCCATATTGAGCTGGTCACGCAGTTCTTTTACACGCTTAACGATACGGGCGATGGTTTCGGCCTTATGATCGGTGGTAAACACCATGATCGGCATGGCGCTGCAGTCGGTATTGAGCAGACCGGTCGCTGTGTCGATACCACTCAGGGCCTGGCGCAGAACGTAATTATCCCTCGGTAAAATACGCCATTTGATATTGCCTTCATTCCAGCCCGAGTTAACCACCTTCGCCACCATGGGCAAGGTGATAACTTTTTGTACACCCTCTACATTCGACAGGTTCCACGCAAAGCGATCAATGGTTTCCATGACGCGATAGTTTTCTGTACAGGCATCGGCATCGGTTTCAGCCACCACGGTAAGAACATCCACACCCAGGGAGAAGCGGTTGGAGATCAACAGTGCGTCCTGGTTGTAACGCGCTTCCGGACGTAATTCCGGCACGCCGACTTCCGAATCACCGATTTTCATACCCTGGGCCAGCCACAGACCCACAACGAAGAGCGCAAAGGATACTGCGATCGCCCATGCGGCACGTTTCGGTTCGGTGAAATCGGCCAGGTACTCAAATAGCGGTGACTTCTTGGCAGCATTGCGCATCATGCGAGTGCGGTATTGGTCTGGATTCTTCAACTTCACCCAGGACAATAGAACCGGCAACAGCAGCAGGTTGGTCACAATAATAACTGCGACACCGATACTGGCAGTGATAGCAAGTTCCTGAATTATTCTAATATTGATAAACAGGATGGTCAGGAAGCCGATGGTGTCCGATACCAGGGCGATGACGCCAGGTGCCAAAAGCTTCTTGATGGTTTCGCGTGAACCATGCATGGGAGACCGGCGCGGAACATCCTCCAGCGAGGTTACGCCCCTTGCCAACCAGTAATCAGGTGTGTGGCCGCCAAACTCTTTCTCCACCCTCCACGCACTGATTTTCTGCACGCCATGACTGACACCAATGGCAAAAATCAGGAAGGGTGTCAGGATATTCATCGGATCCAGGCTGTAACCCATCAGGCTCAGAATACCCATCTGCCAGATCACGGCGACCAGTGAGCAAGCCAATGGCAGGAACGTTAACCAGACAGACTTTGAATACATGTAAAGCAGGAACGTGGTGATCACCAGGGCGATCAGGAAGAACCAGACAACCGAACGGGCACCATCGGAAATATCACCGACGATCTTGGCAAAGCCGATAATGTGTACCGTGTACTCATCATCTTCAAATTGGGTGCGTATCGCTTCCAGTTGCGCTGCCACTTTCCGGTAGTCAAGTTTTTCCCCGGTCTGCGGATTCTCTTCCAACAGGTTGGCCCATACCATGGCGCCGGAAAAATCAGCGGAAACCAGGCGCCCTACTTCACCGGACTTGACGATATTTGAGCGCACCTGCTCGAACATTTCCGGCGAAGGTGCGTAATCCGATGGAATAACATTGCCACCGGCAAAGCCATCCTCGACGATTTCTACAAAACGGACATTGGGTGTGAATATTGACCGGACACTGGCGCGATCAACACCGGGAATAAAAAACACCTGGTCGGTGATGGTTTCGAATGATTCAAAGAACTCTGGTGTAAACATATTGCCATCGCGCGCGACCAGCGCGACCAGCACACGATTAGCGCCACCAAATTCTTTTTCGTACTGCAGAAAGGTCTGCATGTACTCGTGTTTGAGCGGCAATTGCTTTTTGAAGCCGGTTTCAATCCGCAACTGTGACATCGCCATCATCATGCCGATGGTTATGACGATGAATAAGGCAACAATGCCATAACGATTGTTAATCAGGAAGGTGGCGATCTTGTGTAGACGTGTATTTTCTGAATCACTCATCACCGTCTCCTTCTTTTATAGTTTCAGGGTAACGGTGTACGCCGTCCTCACCAACCAGCAGGAAATTGCCATCCCCCATCGAAATTATCGAAGCAAAATCCACGCCGCTCGAATGGTGATAGGTGCGGAACCCGCTGGCGTCATCCCTGATCAGCAGAACCCCGCTATTGGCGGCAAGCACAACAAGTTCATCATATTCGGCCGCGCCGGACACACTGGACTCTGAGTCGGTGTTCACTTCATTCCAACTTGATCCAAAGTCACAACTTTCCAGGACATGACCACGCAGACCATAAAACAACACACATTCTGCATTTGTTTTAAGCGCACCCCACATCGAACCGAGGTAAGGCATGTCCAACAACTCCCAGGTTTCCCTGTTATCAAAGCTGCGATAGGAAAGCCCCGCTTCACCTGCAATCAACCATTTGCCATCACCAAAATACGAGAGGCTGTTGAGATGATAATCGCTCTCCTCATCAACCGTGGATTCATCCCAGGTTTTACCGCCATCACTTGTTTCAAGGTACAGACCATAAGAACCAACAGCGATACCATTTTGTTCATCGGTAAAATAAATATCCATCACCGCCTGGCCACGATCCGGGTCAAAAAACAGGCGGGTCCAGGTTTTGCCTTTATCTGCACTGGTGATAATGACGGCATCGTGCCCGCCGGCCCACAGGCGATTGCCGACACTAAAAACCGTGGTTAAAGTCGAACGTGTAGGAACATGCTCGGCCTGAACCCAGTTCTTGCCATCCTGTGATGTCACGACATGTCCGCGCTCACCAACTGCCACGAGTGAGTTTCCGGAACGGGCAATATCGAGCAACATGGACTCGGTCGCCAGCGGCATCTGCTCCGCATACTCAACATCCACGTGGTCATCTGCGATTGTGAATTGAACCAACCACCCCGTAAGCAGGACAGTAGCAGTGATCGATAAAAGCCTGATTGATCTCGTCATTTAATGATTATGGTCCGGAAAAACTGAAAAGGCCAGCTAACGCCGGCCTTTTCAAATTTTTTAACGACGACCGCGGGTGCGTAATGCCTGCGGAGTAAACTGCGTTGGTTGCAACTCGACATTAAAAGTGTTGACTGCAGTTGTGTTGTCAAAACCCTGTGCAACATACCGACCGGACTGAAGATCGTAGTGGGTTTCGATGGTAGACCAGATAGTCGGAACCTCGTAATAATTGATCATGTGACATTCCGATGCACGCCACAATTGCAGGCGGCCATCGTAGTGGTCGATCAGTGCAATCTGGTAGCTATCTTCATCGAGATAGTAGGTGCGTTTTGCATTGATATGCCGCATACCTTCTTTCAAGGTGGCATCGATCACCCACACACGGTGCAGCTCATAACGCATCAGGCCAGGATTCAGATGACCGGGCTGGATAAACTCTTCATTGGTGATGCCTTCAGCATGTGCACCATAGGAGTTGTAAGGGATGTACATCTCTTTTTTACCCACAACATTCCAGTCAAACCTGTCCATGGCACCGTTGAACATATCGGTCATGTCATTGGTACGCAGACCATCCGATGCGGTACCCGGGTTGTCATAGGCAACGTTCGGCGCACGGCGCACCCTGCGTTGACCGGGGTTGTAGATCCATGCCTGGCGGGGTGTGACCTGCTGGTTAAGTGTTTCGTGTACCAACAGGATATTACCTGCGAGCCTGGCGGGAGATTCGACTTCCTGGAAGAAATACAACAGGATGTTGTCGATCTCTTCGATAGTCACGCCCTTCTTGTAGTACAGCCCCAGCAGTTCCTCACGGATCACTGTTACCGAGAAATTACCACTCGCGGTGGGAGCGATTTGCGTGTTGTAGCGAACACCACCAGTGCCCTTGAATTTCAGCTTGTGATTCCACATCAGTTCATAGGCGTTTTCCGGGAACGGGAATGGGAAGCCCTCAGCGGCATCCAGCACGCCTTCACCATTTTCAGCCAGCCTGGCAGTTGCGCCATTCTTGGCTGTCATTTCATAGATATGCTCCGGAAATGAAGCACTGCGACGGGTTGGATAAACATCCATGTAATAGGTATCAGGATATTTTTCAAAGGTAGCCTTCTGACCGACACTCAATTGGTCCGCATATTCCTGGTAGTTTGCACCCGTGATACGGAACAAGGGTTTGTCATCAGGGAATGGCGTCTGGATGATGATCACCAAGCTCATAACCTGCCGGTGGCGTTGTAATACCTCCGGTCCACTCGGGAATTGTACCCGCCGCATTACCGGCGCGTTCGGAACCCATGGGAGTCAGGTCTTCGTTCAGACGATGAACTTCGTCTGGTTTGGCACCGGCCATTGCTTGCCCAACGCTGAAGGCCAGACCAATGCAGATTGAAAGTGTATATTTTGTAAAAGTTCGCATAAGTTTCTCCGGCGATCAGAATGAATAACGGACACTGGCGGCAAAAAAGTCACGGTCTTGAAGCAGGTTATAGCGACCGCCGCCCGAGTAACTCGTGTAAGAAAGATCAAAAACCCATTCGTTCAGATAATTGAACCCGAGGCCCAGTGTAAGTGCTTTACGGCCATCGATGAAGGAACCGCCCGGTCCGGGGGTTGTACCACTGACATCTTGTGACCAGGCAATTCTTGGTGAGACGGTTGTCGGTCCCAGGGCATCGTTGTAATCGGCCTTGACGAGTAAGCGGTAACCCCAGCTGAAATCATCCGCAAAACCACAGGCACACTCGGTAATCGGGTTGCGCAGATTACCGGTCAGGTAATCATAGCCGCCACCGGTATCGGTACCAGGACCGTTAAATCTAAGGACTTCCTGATCCGGAAGATCCGGCACATAATTCATACCCAACTCTGCAACAAAAGCGATCTGGTTGGCCTTGAGGAAGTTATTGGGGCCAAACAGCTTTGTTGTGGTGACTTGTCCCTGCCAGGAGTCAAAGTCATCCCAACCCGTGATCAGGTCACCCGCCTCAAAATCACCCAGCTGACTATGGAACTGCAAAGCATGTGCCGGGAAAAGAACATTCAAAGGCGTCAAGGCTGCAAATAATAACTCTACGTCATCAACCTGCAGTGGCAAATTGGGCCGGTAACTTACCTCACCGGAAAGCGCCCATGTACCAACGTTTGAGTTAAAGCTGACACCCCAGAGGTTGATGTCTTCCGGATACTCCGTGAAATAACGGGCACTGGGAAGTGCCGCCGATGTAACAGCCAGACCACTGTTTAACGGCAAACGGCTGTGGTAGTTCAGGAAGTAAAACCCGAATTCTGTGCCATTCAGCTTCTCAGAAAAGTACCGCAATGACAAACCCCATTGCCCGCTGTCGCTGGGGTCAACGGTATCCGTACGGGGAACGGCAACACTACAGCTAGTCGCCACGAGTTCTGGTGGCAGAGGTACACCCTGCGGGTTCAGGACCTGGTCAGAAGCACCGTAGTTTCCGTCAATGCAGACCGTTTCATATAGATCGGGATTGATCACCGGTTGATCCGGTGCACCAAAACCCAGCATGACATAGGCACCACCGGGTGTTCCGAAGTCATTGGTGGAGAAGTAAGCACCGGCCGGATCAGGAATGATTTCCCTGTACTCAAACATGTACAAGGCTTCCAGTGACAGGTTAGGTGTCAGGTCGATAGAGCCCCAAAGCATGTTGACGCCTTCAAAGGCTTCTTTCAATTCGGCACCTGCGACCCTGAGCCGGGATACATCCACGGGGTTGATCACATTGATACCGCCCTGGATGAAAGTGGATTCACCCCAACTTACCACCTGGCGACCAACACGCCAGTTCAGGAAGCGGTCACCGATCTCGTTTTCGCCCCAGACATATAAATCGAGTAAGCGAAAGTCCTTACCGACACGCTTAATGGCATCATCAGAAAGAAAATCTTTATTGTGATTCTCAAAATCGTAAAAACCCATAAACCGGGTGAAAGCACCATAATTCTTATAGCGCACATCAAGCTCTGAAGTGAACTTGATGGTGTTGGCAACCAGGTCACCACCATCGGGGTAGTTGCGGTTACCGTCATCGATATTCACTGACCAGCGACCCGGAGCTTCTCGCTTCGTGGCGTTGTCCGCGGCAACGATGAGTGTGTCGAAATAGGCCTTACCGGCATAGTCTTCTTTCAGATCACCGGCACGCCAGATGGCGCCGTAACTGATCGTGGTATCAAAACTTCCGGACCATTCGCCATTAGAAAACTCGATGGCGTTGGCACTGGTGCAACCAAAAGCCAATAAAGCGGCGGTGAGTGCACCGGGAAGAAGCTTTCTTTTCCAACCATTTCCTGCTGACTGAGCGGAGGTTGGTGCGTTTGTATTAACGAGCTGTTTTGCTGTTGTCATTTTCATCTCCCACTCCCTACTCTAACCGGCCGGGTTGTGTCTGACCTTTGACTTGCTCAAGCCTGCTTATCTTGCCTCGGCCTTGCTTGTACTTGCCCTTGACAGATTTTGAGCTCTTCTTCTCTGTCAGATTCACAGTCTCTTGAGGCTCCATGGTCATCACGGGCACCATCGTGGCTTCATCCGTCACAACCACGGCGCCACCGAATGATCCGATGAATGTAGCTGCCTGTTGTTGCATTTCAAAAAATGCAGCCGGTGAATCTGCCGGACTTAACCACGAACCATGCGACGCGGGAGGCACAAACCTTCCGGCAGCGCGCAGTCCGTCCGCACTCTGCTGGGTGCTGCTGTAAGACTGCAAACCCATCACTTTAATCAGAGGCTCTGTGCCGGCTAAAGGAGAAGTTGGTACAAAGTTTGGTATGACCTGGTCATTGATAACTTCATGCAGAAGTATCGGTGTATTCGCTGCTGCTTCGGCTGCCCAGTTGATCGGATCAGCTGAATCCAGAACCGTCTGCCAGACGAGGAAGAAAGATTCGTACTCCGGTGTTCCCGGGTACACGCCTTTGGCGGCAAGACCTGCTCTGATAATCGGTCCAAAAGCGGCGGAGGCTTCTGCAAAGCGCGCAATGCTGCCGCCAGGGACTGAAAGGAATGACCGTGTCACGAGCGGTTCGATAGCAGTCATAACTGTACCGTGAATACCACCCCATGATTGACCGGCATAGGCTATGTTGGAGCCATCGGTATCCGGTGAACCATCACCGTCAAAATCCATGGATGCAATCGATACCGCCAGTACGCCAAGATCTGTTTCACCCTGTCGAATCGTATCCCGCCCAACCAGCATATTAGAAAGGCCCGCTGAAATTGCGTGGGACCCCGAAGGATCAATCAGGCCATCAGGCCCGGGCGCCCCGGTTGTGTTGCTAATGTAGTCGACATCAAAAGTACGTTCATTGGCAATTGGTGCAAAAGGCGTATTTTCGATCCAGAAGGCTGCGTACTCAGGTGTCGCATCCGGGCTTACACCATGCATTGGAAAGTCCATGGCGACCACGACATAACCAGCTGCAGCAAAACCATCGGCAGCTGCAAGCATATCAATACGACTCCTGGTAATACCGTGACCGAATATCACGACCGGCCAGCCATTGGCTGGTTTGACACCTTTCGGTATCGTCACCAACAGAGGCACTGTTTGCATTCCTGTAAGGACCGGCATCGGGTTGGCGATTGTTATATTCGTAGACGTTGGATCCAGGCCGAATTGATCAAAAGGTGGCACGTATGCGCCAGGGGCTGCTTTCCAAAATGTGTTTAATGGTGCAATCGGGTTTTCCGCAGAGGGGATACCCGCATAATAAGGTACCGTGATGACACCCATGTAAATATCGGCTGCGCCGAGACCGCCAACGGCGGATGTGTCCATACCCGTTGGACCAAAGGTGGTTGGGGCAGGTTGTGTAAGGGCACGCAGCGTTTTCAGGGTCCGTGTAACCGACTGGGTCTGAGCCGTCCAGGCGAGAACGATGTCATCAGGATTCATACCGACCGAGGCCAGATTCAACTCCATGCTCTGCACAACCTGTCTGATTATCTCAAGAGTTGCTGCATTGACTATCAGTGAAACAGAGGGTTGGTGCTTTGGCCGTTTTCGTCTACCCACGGGACCGAGGTTTTTCCTAAGTTGTAATACCTGTCCGGCGTTGCATCATTGCCTTCAGTATCGCGAATGTCATTGGTCAGTACCGCCATGTAGCAGGTGTATTCCTTCAGCGGTTTCAACGGTAAAATCGCGATCTGACTGGCTGAAGCCGGAACAGCTACGTAATCCACCCCGGGGGTCAACTCCCTTACGATACTGGTCACGAAGAGAAGTTGACTCAGGGTGACCTCGAACATCCTGACGGATCTGGCCGGTTAAAACTGTCGCCGGATCGATAGCGCCCGGTATTGCATTGTCGTAACGTCCGGATTCCGTGTTGTCTGCGAAACTGACAATCCACTTTTCTGTCGTGCTAAATCCGTCCAGTGCATTGAGCGCCACTCTCGGGTTCGAATAATCATCGGGGTCTTCCACCGGAGTATTCAGTGTCAGGTCAGAAGGGGGGACCAAGCCAGCCGGTGAAACTGAGAAAAACCCTAGATTGGAGGGAAATGGAACTACCGCCGGCACACCGGGGGCTTCAATAGGGTTAAAGCTGGCAGTTAAAACACCCGTAACAATACTGCCATCCTTATTGGTCGCAGGTTCGTGGTGTGCGGTGACAGTCAGACTATAAAATATTAAGAACAGTGAGAGAAGTGGGAGGATAAAAGGCTTTTTCATTTTCAGTTCCCCGTGTTGATGTGCAAAGCAATTTGTTGTCACCCAAGGAAATGGGCAGTGACAACAATCGCCTCGGATTTGACTAAAATAAGTTTATGACTAAGTCAGGTCAACACAAATTAAGAGCGAAGTCGAACCCCAAGCGCTTGGTTTGCGTATCATCATAATGCACAGTTAACAAAAATTATATGTTTGCGTTACAGTTCTTGACTTAAATCAATTTGCAGGGCTCTGATTCTCTTTGCCAACTTCACCGCGATGAACCTTCTTTTGCAAAATTTTGGCAAATTGGAAACCCGCTTGCTACACTGCCGCAACTCCCGGGAGACCTATAATCCATGTCCACCATCGACATACACGCTTTTCATAAACTCAGTCACGAAGATGCGCTGAATGCTGCCGATGAACTGTCGGTCGACCTGGCAAAAAAGTTTGGCATCAATTACGGCTGGGAGGACGAGGTCATCCATTTCGAGCGACCCGGGGTCAATGGAAAAATTCTCGTGCAGGAAACTGAGCTCAGAATCAAGGCTGACCTGGGCTTCATGTTGATGATGTTAAAAGGCCCGATCGAACAGGAGATCATGCGCTACCTGGAAGAACATTTTGGTTGTAGTTTCGATGTCGCCTGATCGCCTAGAACGGGTTTTTCTCAGCGGCGAATAAACGCTGACTGATCTTATCCTCATTGTTCCAGATGGTTTCTATAAACTCGGTACCGTCACCCATAATCTGAAACGCCCTCAAGCCCTGTTCCAGAAAAGATTGTAATAGACCAAAACCGGCAGCACGTGCGGGCCCCCTGAGGGTACGTATCAGAAACATCACCAGGCGGTGATGCACCAGTTCATTCAGCTCCAGACCCAGGTGCCCGATCAATTCAATCTGTCTTCTGCGCTCAAGCTGACGCCCGCACTTGCGGTAAATTTCACCGTAACGATCTACATTTAACTCATTCCAACCGGACTCTTGCAGCGCGAGGGTCATATCCATATCGAGACTGAGACTCAGTGATTGCAACTCAAATGCCTCGGCCAGTGCCAACAGCATATCTTCACGTAACATCCTGACCATCACCGGCAGCACACGCTCCATCTGCTGGTCGCGCTCGCGGAAATTCAGACCCCCATAAAGCTCGGCCAGGAAGAAGTCACCGGCAGCGCGATATCGCTCCTGGCTGATCAGGTCGTGATAGCTATTGGACAGACGTTGTCGTTGCCAATCCTGCAACAACTCCAATTGCTCATGCGGGAAATCGGGCTCATCAAAGCGGGTAGCAAGTGCGTGACTGTCTGTCAGGGCCTGTCTGAGATGATCTGCATGTCGCTTCACTGCAGTCTTTTCCTGTTGATTGATGACATGGGGTGAGTCACCTTTGTATATATTGTATGATTTCTCTTTTTATATGGCGCCACACTGGTCAATCGCAAGCGGCACCGCTAAAATTGAAGCCTGCCACGGAGGCTGCAAAGCATGCTAACGATACACCAGGCCCAATCACCAAAAAAGAAAAAATCTCCAACCAAAACCGGTCTCGCCATCGCAGGCGGGGGGCCGGTTGGTGCAATTTACGAATTGGGTGCGCTGCGGGCACTGGATGAAAGCATCGATGGCCTGAGATTGCATGAGCTGGATGTTTACGTGGGCGTCAGTTCAGGTGCGATTATCGCAGCCAGTCTCGCCAATGGCATTTCAACAGTCGAGATGTGCAGGATTTTCACAGGCCAGGAATACGCCAGCATCCGCTTCGACCCCGAAAGCCTGATGCGGCCTGCCTTTAAGGAATACCTGGCACGGGTCTCGATGTTGCCGGCGGTATTGACCAATGCACTGCTAAAGATGCTCCGGCATCCCGGTACAACCAATATCTCGGAAATGGTCAGCCAACTGGGCAAGATTATCCCCAGCGGCGTGTTTGACAACCAGGCGATTCATGATTTTCTGGAGGACGCCTTCAAGGCCAGCGGTCACAGCAACGAGTTCGAAGACCTGAAAGCGGCCCTGTATATCGTAGCCGTTGATCTTGATAGCGGTGCAGCAGTGCGTTTTGGTAGCAAGAACCACCGTAATGTCAGTATTGCGCGTGCGGTTCAAGCCAGTGCCGCCCTGCCGGGTCTCTACCCGCCGGTGGAAATTGACGGACATTATTTTGTCGATGGTGCATTCCGCCGCACCCTGCACGCCTCAGTCGCGCTGGACGAGGGTGTTGAGTTGCTCATCGGTGTTAACCCCCTGGTGCCGTTCGATTCAGGTGAAAAGGGGCTTGAACGCTGAAGTCTCTGATCAAAGACTGAACCGCGGTGGCTTGCCTTTAATACTGTCACAAACCTTTCGCGCCCTGATCCAGTCACGTATGGAAGCGGGCTTCAGAAAATACTACAGCAGTCACCCGTTTGCCGACCTGTTGCTGCTGGAACCCCATCGCAAGGATGAGGAAATCTTCTTTACCAACATCTTCAGCTACAACAGCCGCAATGCACTTTGTGAGCATTCCTACCAGGCGACACGCAAAGACCTGTTAGCCAGGCATGAAGAGCTTGGACAGGTTCTGGAAAAACGTGGTTATTCGCTCAACATGGACATACTCAGAGACAGCAAGCGCACACTCGGCGACAGCATCGGCGCGGGACGCTCCAGCCACGCCCCGGTAGCCCGCAGTCTTTCCAGGGCGCTCGATAGCCTTGACGAAATGCTGGATGACCGCAAGGCTAGTTAACGACAGCAATCCACCAGGTACCTGACTGAATAATGAAAACAAACCTGTCCATTCATGGTGTTTTTGTATACCTGTTAAGCCTCTGCCTGTTATGGCCAGCCGGCGTGTCGGCAGCACAGGACGCGTCGAACCTGCAAGCCCAAAGCCACCGAAACAAGCAGAACGTCGACCTCATCATAAAAGGTGATCATATCGTCACCATGGATGCCAATGGATCGGTTTACAACGATGCTGCCATCGCAGTGGATAAAGGTCTGATCATCGCGATTGGCCCTGCAGACGAAATACTCTCAACGTATCAATCTAACAAACAACTTGAAGGCAACAACCGGGTCGTCATGCCAGGTCTGATCAACGGGCATTCACACGCGGCGATGACCCTGCTGCGTGGCATGGCAGAAGACATGGCATTGCTGGAGTGGCTGACCAAGTATATTTTTCCTGCCGAGCTTGAGTTCGTAGACGCTGAATTTGTACGCATTGGTACCGAACTGGCCTGTTGGGAAATGATTCGCGGCGGCACGACCACTTTCGTGGATATGTACTACTACCCCGATGTAATTGCCGAAGTTGTCGAATCCTGTGGTATGCGGGCGCTGATATCCGCCACCGTTATCGAACGACCCAGCCCGGGCGCAGCCAACGCGGCGGATTCAATCAAAATTGGCAATGCCTTCATCAAGCGCTGGAAGGGCAAGAACTCACGTATCACACCGGTTTTTGGCCCGCATGCCAACTACACGCTGAACGAAGATCAACTGCGGGCGGTTCGTGATGCGGCCAGAGATGCTGGTGTGGGAATCACCATTCATATGTCCGAATCACGCTACGAAGTGGACTACTCACAGGAGCACTACGGTAAACCCAGTATCGAGTTGTTTGATTCCATCGGTTTACTCGATGTACCCACCATCGGTGCACATGTTGTATGGCCCACGAATGCTGAGATTCCGATCCTGGCCAAACGCAAAGTTGGCGTCATCCATAACCCCACATCAAACATGAAGACAGCGGCCGGCATTTCACCGGTTACAAAAATGCTTGATGCCGGCATCCACGTTGGCCTGGGCACCGATGGCAGCGCCAGCAACAACGACCTGGATATGTGGGAAGAAATGCGCCTGGCCGCCTTCCTGCAGAAAGTCGACCGTATGGACCCCGAAGTCATGCCAGCCAACACCGTATTGACCATGGCCACACGCGGTGGCGCCGAGGCCATCGGCCTGGGCAAAACGATCGGCTCACTGGAAGTTGGCAAACGTGCCGATATCATCCAGGTCTCCTTCGATGATGTGCACTTCATACCTACCTACAATGTAAAAGCACATCTCGTTTACGTGGCAGATGAGCAGGACGTCAGCAGCGTGGTAGTGGATGGGAAGGTGCTGATGCAGGATAAGAAAATCCTGACCATTGATACCGAGCGTGTTACCCGGGAAGCGACTGAGCTGGCAAGACGCATCCAGATTGAGATGGAATCAAAATAGCCAGGTAGTGATCCCTTGTATTCTACAAACTCTGTTTTCTGCAAACCCTTTGTAGGCTTATTGCCGTGATGGGTGACCTTTCAGTCGTTGCGTTTTCTGCCAGTCATAAAGCGAAGCAGGCGTGAGACGCTCGTTGAGTGATTGAATAACCGTATCCGCTGCATACTCAATTTCGAGTTCACGGTTACCATGAATACCGAACAAAAAAGCGCCATATCCATCGGCCGGTCCCGTTAAAAGTAATGGCGTATCGGGCTCCGGGGCATCGCGGCTGATCACCTGGATATTCCAAAACGTGCTCAGTACGCCGTGACTGGGTTTCCAGTAGGCTGCACCGCCACCCTGAAACAATGGATAGCCCTTTTGGGCCGACAGGCCTTCAAGATATACGGTGATATTGTCGAACAGGTTCTGGTGATTCGCGCCGGAGTGCTGATCCAGAGCTGGCGCAGCGTAGACACTTGAGTTGGCATATACACTGCGTGTGGCATAGGTATTGAAGCTCAGTGCATGCACCGATGAGTTAAAAACATTCAGCCGGTCAACCAACACGTTGTGCGTACCGCTCATGGCGACGGTATAGTGCGCCAGCTTGTCGCCACTTGTGCTGACATCACTAATTGTCACATTAGCGATATTCTCAGACAGGATACCGCTGTCTGAGTTTTCAATGACGACATTCTTTACCCAGCCGTTAAACAGCCGCGTCAGATAAATTCCGTTGTATCCATCTTCCACGTGATGGGCCACGTATGGCGCCAAAGGGAAAACCATCCGCAGGTGCTCTATACCAACTTCTTCAAGATGGGCCCATCGTTGTATGCGGACATCGGAGTCGGCTTGTATGTTGTGCAGCAGGGGTGTTTTGATCGAGATTTCGTTCTTACCATTAACCGAGGTGACCAACACCTGCTGCGCCACGATAATCCGGTCCGGGTCATCCCAGTGGTGCGAGCCGGCGGTGATGGCAGCATCGCCATAGAGTTGGCGCAATAAATCACTATTTTTGCCCTGCCGGTTGTACCAGCCAATCTGGATAATATCGCCTTTCGCGATGGCGGATGTGTCGTCCACTTCCAGCGTGTTTCCGAATCGCTGCCCACCCGTGCCACGGCCAATGACTTCATCGTTTTGCGGGTAGCTCTCATCGTGGCTGCTTAAATAACGCTTGATCCTCGTGCCGGGTACGCCTGTCCAGATGAAACCACCTGACCATGCGTATTGTGAATACGCGAGATTGATATTATTTTTCTTCTCTTTCTGACGCTTGTCCAACGCGACCAGGTAGTCAATCAATTCACGATGGGCGTCAGGGTTGGGCAATGTCCGCAGTGGACGGGGGTAGTAGAGTTCCGTGCCGCCCTTACCGCTGCCTGCGCCGCGCAGGATAAAGTGGCTACGATCAATATAAAGGATATCACTCAGGATAAAACGGCCCGGCGGGAAGGACAAAACAACGGGCCCATCCACCTTGCGGGCGGCTTCCAGTGCCGCGTTCACCGACTTGGAATCATCCAGGCCATCATCCGGCACGGCGCCGAAATCCGTAACATCAATGGATTGCCCTGTCGCCAACGGTAACGATGATTCACCAAACCGGTATCCGGCATAGGAAAAGTCCGGCACCTGGCCAACGGCGTCTGGCATTTGCGGAACAAGATCGTTGCCGGCCCAGGCCAACTGAACTGCAATCATGCCTGCCAGGATCAAAGCTCCCCGCCTCCAGGTAAGCACCGCTGATGAATTGCGTTTCATTTCAGTTTCCTCCTTAATGGTAATGATCCGGGCTACATTGCACTCTGGTCGAGTCTTACAACACCGCAGGGCTTTACCCTTGAGGTACGATTATTGACTTGCCCTTGAACGATTGCGAACGAATTTCGATGACCGCCTTGGCACCATCATCAGCGGGATCAAAAAGGATCGTCGCGCGGCCATTCGCCATTTCGATAATGGAACTCCTGTCCGGCGTGCCGAAAGATTCAAGCAATACACCACCCGTGCCCTGGTTTACATGGGAAAAATAAACACGCTCGTCACTGGAATGAACACGTTTGCCTTCCTTATCAACCGCCAGCGCCTCGATTAAAATCAGGCCATCGTCGAGCCGCATCGAGCTCAGCAGGATATCAGCCATCTTGCCAAATGTGTCTTCGCTGTATTGAATATCAAGTTCATCGCTGACAAGCGCGCCTGTCGATGACCTGCCGGTTACCCTCAGCCTGTTCAAGCCGGGCTTGAAGTTGACATCCCAGTAAAGACCCGAAGCGGGGAAAGCCTCCGGGTTCTTGAGCTTTTCACCCAGGGCAACACCATTGAGTGTCAACTGTGCCGAATCGGTGTTGCAATAAACCCGAACCTGTTGTGTGGACCCTTTCTCACCATGGCGTTCGGTCCAGCTATGGCCATAGATATGGCAAAAAGCAGGGGTTTTGGTCCAGTAGCTTTTAAATACCCAGTACGCCTCTTTGGGCCGCCCCTGCCGGTCTACCAGGCCCTTTTGATTGATATAAGGCAAGGAGTTTTCAGGGCGTAACGGCGTGGCGAAATCCTTGAATGCCCACTGCGCGTTACCACCGAAGTTGGGTAATGATTCCGATACTTTTAAGTGCCAGTCAAACAGGTCGACAATATAACTTTCACTCCAGTCACCACCCTTGGCAACGCTGACGACACCGGATTGATTGACCATTTCCGTGACACTCAACTGGCCACCATCGAGCCCATCGCCTCCCGGCGGATTTGTGTTGCTGCGACCCACATGACTCGAGCCGCCATATTCCATGTGCAGCAAAGCCGGGTACTTCTTCTGCGCATCGATTAGCGCCGCTTCATATTGATGGTATCCACCGCCATACCAGCCCGCCCAGATGGAGGGTGAAAACACGTCAACGATGTCCGCACCGGCATAGTATTTTCGTATGGTGGTCAGCCGGGATGGATCCATTTCGTGGGCAATGTCATTCAGATGCTTAAGGTACTCATTCATCGCCAGCTCATCGTCACCACCTTCGAAATCAGGTAACCAGTAGATTTCGTTACCCAGTGACCAGAAAAACACACTGGGGTGATTACGGTTTTGCTTAATCATTTCACGTAGCATTGATTCGGTATTTTCTTTCCATACCTCGTCACCCATACCGCCACGGCACCAGGGCAACTCATCCCAGAGGATCAGTCCCAGTTCGTCTGCCGTTTTGTAAACAACGGGGTCTTGGGGATAGTGGGCGAGACGGACAAAATTGGCGCCGACCTCTTTGATCATTCGCATATCCTGGACATGCAGTTCATTCGGCATGGCCGCTCCTAAGCCGGCATACTCCTCATGACGATGTGTACCTCGCAGCAACAGTCTCTCGCCATTGAGCTCAAAACCTCCTTCATCGTTAAAGCCAAACCACCTGAACCCAAAACGCCCGGACGTCCTGTGCAAAAGATTGCCTTTATCATCCTTCAGAACCACATTGAGCTCATACAGGTTCGGGCTGTCCGGTGACCATAGTGCGGGGTTTTCAATGTCAGGAAGCTTCACCTGCACGCTGCTTGGGCCGGTAGCGGATTCAAGCTTCTTTTCTGCCGTGACAACCGTAATCCCCTGCTTGCTGAGTTCAAGTTCAAGAACCATCGGATCGTTGGTGGCAGCGTGTTGCTGCACGAAAACGGTCGCCAATGCAGTCGCTTTTTGTGATGAAACATCAGGTGTATCGATTTGCAGCGAAGCAATGTAGTTTTGCGGACGAACACGCAGATAAACGTCACGTGTCAGTCCACCATAAAGCACAAAGTCGGCCTTTTGAGATGGAATGATCTGCCGGTCAATGCCGTTATCGACACGCACAAGCACTTCGTTTATTCCCTTTGAATCTAGCAAGTCAGTGATGTCGATCTCAAACCCCAGGTAACCACCCACATGACCGCCGGCGCGTTGGCCATTGACGTAAACATCGGCTGTCATATTGGCGCTTTCAAAATAAAGAAGATAGCGATCACCACGTGTATCCGGCGACAACTGCAGTTGTTTACGATACCAACTGGCATCACGCCGGTATCCCGGTTGTGTGTCCGTGGGGTCGGTCGCGTTCCAGGTATGTGGCAAATCTACCCTGGTCGAGGCCTGCGTGCGGTTCAGTTCTGACGGGTTTGCAATGCCGTTGCGTAATAGTCCCAGCCCTGGTTCAGCAAAATGTCACCGTCATCGACGGCTATCAGTTGAATGGGCGACTCACGGTACTCAACCGTTGATTCACTCGCCAGTAAAGGCGTGAACGAGCAGCCCAGAGTCATAACAACAATCAGAAAAATGGACATGCGATAATTCATTATTATTCTCACCAATTAAAAAGAGTGCCATCCAGCATGGCAACAACCGCCAGGTCACGATTGTACGGGCGTTTGTTATCTTCACCTTCTTCCAGACACCGTCAATTACCCTGGCATCTCCGGATGGCGCAAGGTGTGCGTGGCGCAGGAAGCCGAAATTATATCAGCGCTTTGAAGACCGGTTCAGATGATTTGTATCAAGGTAAGCACATCTGAATAGTGATCAGATAATAAACGGCAAAGAAAACATCCAAATTGTCCTTAAATGGATCATTAATAGTACAGACACCAGATCCACAGGAGAAAGGTATGCAAGGCTTTACATTGGGTGCGGGACTGGCATCCCTGGCGTTTTGGGGTTTTATCGCATCGGTGGTCGTTGCCGGTATCTGGTTTGATATCCGCAAACGTGAGGCCCAGCACGAAACCGTTAGACGCATTGTTGAAAGCGGTAAGCCCATCGATGAAGAGTTGATGGACAAACTGCTTTCGCTGGGAAGCGGTAAGAGTGACCGGCTGGACCGGGCTTTCAAAATCACCGGATTGATCATGCTGCCCACCGCGGTAGGGTTGGCGGTCTTCGGACTCATTATGGGAACGCAGTTTCCCCAAACGCAACTTCCGCTGTTAGGCGCTGCAGCCCTGGTCGGGTGCATTGGTCTTGGGTTCCTGGTGACGGCAAATATCGCCAAACGCTGGTATACGGAAGATAACGAGTCTTCGTCCAACGTGATCTGAGGAAGCGTAATTGTGCACAAGGCACAAGACTACTATCCGGATTGCCCCGAGGCATTTCTTGTCAGCCTGGCGCGCACGGGTGACCGCAAGGCATTTGCCGAACTTGTGCATCGTAAGCAATCTGCAGTACGTAATCTTATGAGACGTTGTTGTAACGATTACACACTGGCGGATGACCTGACCCAGCAGGTGTTTTTGAAAGTGTGGCTCGGTATCCGGAAGTTGAGAAAGGCGGTTGCGTTCAATGGTTGGTTGAAGCGTGTGGCTGTCTCGGTATGGCTACAACATATCCGCAAAAAAGACGCGCTGGGTGGTGCAGGCGAAATGACCGGCACTGAATTGCCGCAACACAATACAACCGGCATGGTTTTAGACCTTGATCGCGCACTGGTAAAACTGCCAAGCACGGTTCGTTTATGCGTTGTTCTTTCCTATCACGAAGGCATGAGCCACGGCGAAATAGCAAAGCTGACACAAATGCCACTGGGAACGGTAAAAACCCACATCAGAAATGGAGCCCATCAGCTACAGCAACTCCTGTCAGCTTACGGCAATGCGGCAGAGGTGAAAAACTGATGATTACAGACAACCAGGATCAATTACTGCAATCTGCTTTTGCCGAGGCCCGGCAGGATTTGGAAGACGAGACGCTTACAAAACGGATCATGGCAAAAACGCGGCGCGTCCTTTATATGCTGGCTGCAGGTGTCTTAACTATCGCTGTTGTTTTAATCACTACTGTCTGGCTTGTATTCGGTATGCCGTTGCTAGAATTCGCCGTTCTCATCTCTCAATTTCTCACCATGACACTGATCGACCTGGGTATTGGTTTCCAGAAGAAATTGAGATGCAGATGTCTGAGAACAATTTTGTTAGAACGTCCCGTATATTCAGCAAGAGCAAAGTCGTGTTTTGCCAGCAAGCATCAAGGTTCTCTATTCCGAATAATTTGTTGGCATTGAAAGTGAACCTTGAAAAAGCAGATACAGAAATTGACGTTGGTCAATTTGACTTGGATCTGGATTTTGTTAGCGCCGTGAAACAACTTATTAATGTGTATATCAGCAATAAAAACTGCACTATCGATGAGATTGCCAAAGCCATCGACGTCCCCAGGCATACCTTGCAGCGCGCCCTGAAAACTCATGGCACCAGCTTCAGCGAACTGCTGGCGCAGGAAAAATTTGTCCTCGCGAAAGGCAAACTGATGAATTCATCCTTAAAAATAGCAGCTATATCTCATCAGTTGGGATACTCTGATCCCGCACATTTTACCCATGCATTCCAGCGATGGTCCGGTATGTCGCCCAGTGAATTCAGGTTAAAACTCAATCGCTGTTGTTTTAATCACTACTGTCTGGCTTGTATTCGGTATGCCGTTGCTAGAATTCGCCGTTCTCATCTCTCAATTTCTCACCATGACACTGATCGACCTGGGTGAAGGTTGGCTCGCGCTGGTGCTGATGCCGGTAAATAACATTGCAAGCGTGCTGGTTATAAGTGCAAAAGCCATTCACCTGGGCTGGAAGAAAATTCTCAGTGCGTCGTTTTCAAACTAGCTCATGGTCACATTGCAAGTGTTACGGTCGCGTGGAAAGTGAACAACTCACTGTGTTGTAACTTACTGATTATACGATTCAGTTCAACAATTGAGTTAATCTCAAATACATTTAAACCCTAATTTTCGGAACTTCTCCACCATTTCATCTTCAAGGCCTGTAGCACTGATGCAATAGGAACTGAACTCCCTTCTGACTGGATAATCACCCCTCAATTGCTCAAATAGCTGCGGGTTATCACGCAATGCCCTGTCGTCGCTTTCGATCTCATAGGTCGAAAGAATCGCTTCTGCCAGTATCAGACCGTCTTTCCGTTTGCCTGGATGCAACTCAATTGTTGGGTTTGAGGGTGGCTCAACACCAGAGGGCTCCCAGTCATCAATCCCAAGGCCAAAAAACTTGCTGATGGCGCGGACACTCATTTTTGTGCCCTTGGCTTTGCCGTCTTTTGAATAGCCGGCAATATGGGAAGTGCCATAATCCACCAACTTCAACAAATCCAGATCCAGTCCAGGTTCGTTTTCCCAGCAATCAACGATAATTCCAGAAATATCGTTTGAAAGCTTTGCGTTGCATACTGCCCTTGTATCAAAAACTTCTCCCCGGCAGGTGTTGATAATCAACGCCTTCTTTTTCAAGCCTTGAAGGAACGCAGTGTTTGCCATATGAAAAGTACAATCGGGTCCGTCCATATTCAGTGGGACATGAAAGGTGATGATGTCCGCCTGCTGCTGAATTGTCTGTATAGAAACAAACTGTGATGACCCTTCCCTCCTCTCTCTTGGCGGATCATTCAGAAGAACGTTCATACCAAGAATCTCACAGGTTTTTGCAACCCTTGAGCCCACCTGGCCAACACCTACGATTCCGATCGTCTTGCCTTCCAAAACGTACCCATGTCGTTTTGAATAAGAGCACAGTGCGGAAGCTATATATTGATTGACGCTTTGTGCATTACACCCCGGGGCATTGGTCCATTCAATGCCGGCATGTTTGCAGTACTCCGTATCGATGTGATCAAAGCCGATGGTGGCTGTTGCAATAAATTTGACCTTTGAGCCCTCGAGTACCTCCCTGCTACAGATGGTTCGTGTTCTCGTCACCAGGGCATCTGCGTCTTTGACTACATCGGCAGTGGTCAAATTTCCAGGCAGGTAGACCACTTCTGCGTAAGGTTCCAAAGCCCCTTCGATATAGGGGATTTTATTGTCGATGATGACTTTCATTAGATTGATCAGTGTTTTTCAGTAGTTAAACCGGTCTTTGAAGGCCCACAAACCCAGCGCGGGATTTGAAATGTAAAAAACCTCTTCACCATCCGGCATGGTGTTGTAGCCCTCCTTTAAAGTCTCGGGGTTGTACCTGGTCGTCATCTCGTCAAAATCCGCCCACTTGAAACCGACACTTTCAATTTCCTCTTGTGTCAGGTTCTCTTCACCCTTGCCGGGGCAATAGGTGATACTGAAACGGCCTTCGGATGAGCCATGGATCAAGTGGGCTGCTGCCGCGAGATTGTTGCCAAGATCCTCGTTTTCCTTCACCAGCTTCAAGGTATGAGGGGTACCGAAATACCCGTATTTTCTGATTTGCTGGTCAATTTGTTTGTCTTCACCAAACTCAACCAATGCAGGTGCAAGAACGATCAATTCGGCATCGTCCGCCAGGGCCATACGTGTGCGATAGACGCTTTTGTTTCCCAGCCAGGTACTTTTAAATTCCGCCGGGTCGAGCCAGACGATCGCCTTGGTCAACGGCTTATCCAGCATTTCAAAATTAACTTTCAACGAGAGTTTCGCCGCTTTATCAAACACACTGAAATCATCACCGATAAACAGACCGTAGGTTTGCAAGTTGCCTTCCTTGTTCAAACCGACAACGGTCTGCACATAGACAATCGGCAGGTGACTGGCAAAGTGTTCCGATGCGTAATTGAAGATTCGGCGAACGGGCGTATCCGCATGCCCCATCATTCTTTCCATTCCATAGGCTGCGCCGATGTAATGGCTTTTATGGATACCTTCTGTACCGCCTGTGCCGACAAAGATGTTTTTGTTGTAGTTAGCCATTCCCACCACTTCGTGGGGTACGACCTGGCCAATGGAAAGAATCAGATCAAAATCGCCTTCCACCAGCAGTTTGTTGACCTGCGCAGGCCAGGTGAAGTCACAGGCACCCTCCGACACCTCCCTGACGAATTCGGCCGGTACAGTTCCCAGTGTAATGACATCGTTACGCCAGTCATGAACTCTGAATAGATCGCTGGGAGTCTCACCAAACATATGGCTGATCTGCTCAGGGGTCATCGGTGTGTGTGTACCCAGTGCCGGTAAGATATCTGTCAGTTTATCGCCAAGGTACTCCCAGCAATATTCAGTCAACTCCCCTGAGCGTGACGGCAGGCGGGTGTAATCAGGCGGTATCACGAGGACTTTGTGCTTCTCACCCATTTTCTCCAGGGCCGCAACCATGCCTTTCCTTAAATCATCTTTGGAAAGCGACGTTTCAGGTGAACCTGTTTCGTAATAAATCATATCGATTGCCTGTCTGTGTTTGAATATGGGCTGTAATGACCGTCTGAT
Organism: uncultured Gammaproteobacteria bacterium; assembly: GCA_963759155.1. Lineage (GTDB taxonomy): Bacteria > Pseudomonadota > Gammaproteobacteria > Xanthomonadales > SZUA-36 > SZUA-36. Next base: position 163,062 of record CAVWXX010000005.1, read on the forward strand.
TGTACTTGAATTGTTATATCTCACCATATGTAACCCGCTTTTATCGTGACATTGCCAATATTCCTTTTATACTTTTCACAAGCCCCCAATTGCGCAGAGAACTATGACTCGAGTCCATTCTTTCTCCCTGGTTCTGGTCACACTGGCATGCCTTTTTGCACCAATTACACCAGCTGTGGCCCGGAGTTTGTTTGTTGTAGGGGACAGCACCGCCAGTGAGTACGGATTTGAGCAATACCCGCGCATGGGATGGGGCCAGGTTCTTGGTGACTTTTATGGTGAAGGGATGACTGTCGTCGATCTGGCCCAGTCCGGAAGGAGCGCCAGGAGTTTTATTGACGAGGGTTTTTTTGCCGACCTTGAAAGACAACTCGGCACAGGTGATATTCTGCTGATTCAGTTTGCGCATAATGATCAGAAGGCCCACAGCCCGGAACGGTATGCGCCGGCAGAGACCACTTTCAAAGAGTACCTGCGCAAATACGTTTCACTGGCGATTCAAAAAAAGGCAAAACCCATTCTATTGACGCCGGTTGTGAGGCGAAAATTTGCAGACGGAAACCTCATCCAGACACATGGAAAGTACCCTGATGCCATCCGCGAACTGGCTCTCAACTTAGATGTTTCACTGATTGATATGACCCGGCTTAGCGCGCGGTTTGTGGCTGACCTGGGAGAGCAGGAAAGCAAGGCAATCTATTTACATTTGAATACTTCAGATGGAGCGATAGAAGACAATACTCATTTTTCCGAGCGGGGCGCGTATACCATGGCAGCGTTGGTTGCGCGGGAACTGGAAAGTTTGCAGATAGTTACGCCTGACATCATGCCTCAAAAATTCATTCGAGTGGAACAGGATGGAAGTGGCGATTTTGTAAAAATCCAGGATGCCATAAACAGCCTCGATCAGACCGAGGGGCCTGCCACCATATTAATCGGCCCCGGGGATTTCGAAGAGCAACTTTTTCTGCAGCGTGACAACATCACCTTCGCGGGCAGCGGCCGTGACAGAACAAAGATAAGCGCGACTATATTGAGGGCAACCTGGCGTGAAACCCATGATGATGACTGGGGTGCTTCCACAGTTAACATCAAGGCCAGTGATATCACATTCATGGATCTGACAGTGATCAATGATTACGGTATCCGCTACAACGATAACAGCCACCAATTTGCGCTTCGGCTGCTTGAGGGCAGCCGTATCATCACTGAAAACAGTACATTCATAACGGGTGGCGCCGATACAGTCAGTCTTTGGAACAAGCTGGACGGCATGTACTACCACCGCCGTGCACATTTCGAAGGCTACACAGATTTCGTATGCCCCCGGGGCTGGAGTTACATCACTGACAGTACCTTTTTCAGCCACGGAGGCGCTGCTGCCATTTGGCATGATGGTGCCGCCGATAAGTCACAAAAACTGGTAATCAGAAGGTCGTCATTCGATGGCATAAATGGCTTTATCCTCGCCCGGCGGCATTATGACGCGCAGTTTTACCTGCTCAATAACAGCTATTCCGCCAACATGGCGAATACGCCCATATTCAGGGTAAGCTACGAAGACACCAGCCGTAACCGGCCCAATCTATGGGGTGACAGGTACTATTTTTTCGGGTCTATCAAGGAAGGCAGACAATTTGCCTGGTTGGAAAACAATATGCCAATGGATTTGATTGATATTGACCCCATAAGCACCTTCAACGGCAAATGGGACCCGGAAACACAACTCGCCAGAATCAAGGCTGCAATCGCTTCATACGAAATCAGAAAAGTCACACCATAACCCACCCGGGTCAGTTATCTCTGTCTCTTTCGAAGCCGTTTGATACCTTTCACAGGAATCAAGCATTCACCCCTGGTGAAATCACTCGCATTCAGTCCCTTTCAAACATAGACTATAATTAGTTTGCCAGCGCTGGCAAATAATTCTGTGAGGAAATCGATAACACAATGAGCATTAAACCCGGATTTCTGGAAACCCCCACCCCTCGATTTATCCTGAGCCTGCTTTTACTGGTCCTGATCTTTCCCGCCTGCGCCAATGAATCCACCGATTCACCGGTGGCAGATTTACTTGCCAGCCAGCAAATTGAGAGGTTTCCCGACCCCTGGTTGATGCGCAAATCAGACGGTGAGTATGCCTGGAGCTATACACATGGCCTGGTACTTCTGGGAATGGAGCAATTGTTCAAACAGCGTGGCGATGAATCGTATGCCGATTATATCCAATCCTACGCAGATCACTTTATCGACGCTGAGGGCAATATCGATACCTTCAAAATAACCGAGTTCAATATTGACTCTATCAATGCGGGAAAAATGTTGTTCTTCCTTTATCAACACACAGGGGACAATCGTTACAGGCTCGCCATGGACACCTTGCGGGAGCAACTGGAATGGCAGCCGCGCACACACTCGGGCGGTTTTTGGCACAAACGCAAGTATCCCTGGCAGATATGGCTTGATGGTCTTTACATGGCCCAGCCTTTTTATGCCCAGTTTGAAATACTGTTTGGTGAAGACCCATCGGTGTTTGACGATATCGTCAGTCAATTCGTCGTGATCGAACGCAAGACACGTGACGAAGAAACAGGCTTGCTGTACCACGGCTGGGATGAAAGCGGGCTGCAACAGTGGGCCGACGACGAAACCGGTCTATCACCCGGTCACTGGTCCAGGGCGATGGGTTGGTACGCCATGGCCATCGTGGATACGATCGAACATCTGCCAGAAGCACACGAGGGGCGCCAGGTACTGGGCGCGATCATGGCTCGGCTGGTTGACGCATTGATACCTTATCAACACGAAAGCGGACTTTGGTACCAGGTAACCGATCAGGGAAATCGTGCAGGCAACTGGCTCGAGGCTTCGGGTTCAGCCATGTTTACCTATGCCATCGCCAAGGGCGTCAGGCTCGGAATACTTAATGAGCAGTTATTTGCAGTTGCCAAAAAAGGCTACGCCGGACTTCTTAAGAAAATCGTATCCATTGATGAAGAGGGCAAGGTCCATGTGAATGATATCTGTCGCAGCGCCGGCCTGGGCGGAACACCGTACCGTGATGGAACCTATGAATATTACATTTCCACCGATCGTGTCAGTGATGACGCACACGGCATAGGCTCATTCCTGTTGGCTGCCAGCGAAATGATTCGATTGAACCAGCCGGAGATGTAGCGGCAATGTCCAAAATGAAGCATCACATTGTTTATTCAGCATTGATCATTTTCATGTTTTGTACAGGTTTATCTTTTGCACAGAACCCGCTAAACGTAGGAAGCAACATTAAAACTGCCGACCCATCAGCTCATGTCTGGAATGATGGGAAGATGTATCTCTACACCTCGCATGATGAAGAGTGTCAAACGGATTTCTTCATGAAAAATTGGCATACATTTTCCTCCAGCGACCTGGTTAAGTGGGTTGATCACGGCCCAAGTCTATCGGTGCATGACCTGGCATGGGCAGACAATTATGCCTGGGCGCCCGACGCCGCCTATAAAAATGGTAAGTACTACCTGGTCTTTCCGGCCGGAACCGGTGAGAAAGACCGTGTAAACCCGGAGAAAAGTACAAAATGGATGGGTATCGGCATTGCGGTCAGCGACTCACCAACCGGACCATTCACTGACGCCATAGGCGGGCCATTGTGGAGAGAGCCCTATGCGAACGACCCCGCTCTGTTCATGGACGACGATGGCAAGGCCTACCTCTATTTCCACGGGAAGAACCACGATTATTCCGTCGTTGAAATGGCAGATGACCTACTGAGCGTGAAAGGTGATTTCTATAAGATGGACATGGGTGGCTATGAGCCCAAGATGGAAGGGCCGTGGGTCTTCAAGAGAAACGGCATCTACTATTTCACCATGCCGGAAAATAACCGCACATTGACGTATTACACGGGTAAATCACCTAAAGGTCCATGGCAGTACCAGGGTGTCATCATGGAATCGGAAGGTGCCAATAACCACCACTCGATCGTTGAGTTCAAAGGCCAGTGGATCCTGTTCTACCACAGGTGGCTGGATATCAACTCTGCCTGCCATAAGAAACAAAGACACATCAGCGCCGAATATGTCTACTTCAATGATGACGGAACCATTCAGCCGATAAAAAGAACAGAAGAAGGCGTTATGAACTTCTCGTTCAAGGATCAGGAATAGACATCAGGGTTCGGGAAGCAGTCCGTCAATGAGTTAGTTTCATTCAACCCAGTCCAGTTCGCCGTTGATGGTCTGTGAGCCGATCTTTACATTGGAAAACTCCAGGTTCCTGGCGTTTTCCAACACGAAAGGTGTGACATTTTTATCGACTACAATATCAACAAATTTAACATTTTCCAGAGGCGCAACCGCAGGCGCATGCACTTCCAGGAAAGTACCCGCTTCTTCGACCTCAAAGTTCTCGAAAACGATATCCCGATAGGTTGAAGGGAAGTTACCACCCAGCTCTCCTGGATAATTGAGTTGGAACCAGAAAAGTGTCTCGAATGATTCAACTTTAAAATTCTTCACACGGATATGTTCCACTAATCCACCGCGATCAAGATTGGCCTTGAAGCGAATGGCAGAAACGCCTTTGCGCAGAACGTTGTCGATGAAGTGTACATTGCTGATGCCGCCCGACATTTCGCTGCCCAGCGCAATCCCGTCTTCACCGCCCATATCGTTGTTACGAACAACGATGTCCTTGCTTGGTATGCCGATATTGCGTCCGTCAAGGTCACGCCCGGATTTGACCACAACAGAGTCGTCACCCGTTCGGAACCAATTATTCTCGGCCAGCACCAGTTGGCTTGATTCAATATCGAGGCCATCATTGTTTGCAAAGTGGCTTTCGACCTTGAGGTTTCTTACCGTTGCCGAGGAGGTATAAACAAGATGGTTTATCCAGAATGGCGCATTGATAATCGTATAGTTTTCAAGCAGTACGCGTTCAGCATGGAAGAATTGCACAAAAACGGGTCGCAAATAGGTGCCGTCGGCAAAAATACGTTCTTCATTGGGAACACCGTTAGCCCCCATGTTACGCAAGCGCTGCATGTCGTCATTTTGTTTTGACTGCCACTGCTTGAATTGGCTGTTTTCATGACCGTCCAGGGTTCCTTCACCGGTGATTGCCACATCATGCACATTGGCTGCGTAGATCAGGGGTGAATAGGAGTAAAGTTCAGTGCCTTCCCAGCGTGTCAGAACTGTGGGTAGATAGTGGGCCGGGTGTTCGGAAAATTGCAGATGACTGCCTTTTGCCAGATAAAGATTAATTCTGCTTTTAAGGTGAATCGGCCCTTTCACATACCAGAATCCTTCTGGAACAATCACTTTTCCGCCACCGGATGAGGCAGCTGCCTCGATGGCCGCCTTGATCGCGGGAAGGTTATCGTAACCTTCTTTTGATTTCGCACCGAAGTCTTCGATATTGAACGCTCTGTCTGGTATGTCAGGTAGTTGAATGGCTGTCAGAATCTCCTCTGCCGTCAGCCATGTTTCGGTTGCGGCAAAAGCGGGAGACATGGCAATTACCGCCAGGACACAGAGTAGTTGCAAGTTTCTTCGCATATGTGAAAACATCACTTTCTCCTCTTACAGTTCACGTGATCGGCGCGGGATTGAATAGCGCTAAATCATTATGTATTTTGTGTTTCTCCGCCCGCGTGTCCTATTGTCGTCTGGGAATTGTCAAGTATTCAGGGTGGGTCACCCTGCCCTCATCAACCAAGCACAAACTTCCGCTGCTGATGCTATCTGTTCAACAATTGGGATACTTGAACACCTGCCATGATGGCTGGGCCAAGGCCTTTCGGATCATCTGTCACCACCCGCTCACTCATGTAATAGCGATAGCTTCCATCCCGTCCGTAGCCAAGACCTCCGACCTCACACAGGTTGGTCAGGTGATAAGACCCATCCGCATAGACTGAAATAAACTCATTGGCAAGGCCAGCGTAGGCATTTTTGGCAGCTGCGGCGTAGGTTTCAGGCAGGTAACCCTTATTGATAGCTTTTGCCAGGAAGTATGTGAACATCGCGGAGCCCGATGACTCACGATAGTTACCCGGCTCGCCCGGAAGATCCATTATCTGGAACCAGGTACCGCTGGCATCCTGGGTTTTGATCAGGCTATCGGCCAACTCCGGAATGATTTCGAGCAATGGTTCTCGCAGCTCAGTCTTGTCCAGAGGTATCACATCAAGGATATCCACCAGTGCCATGGCGTACCAGCCGAGGCCCCTCGCCCAGACATAGTGAGACCTGCCCGTCTCCGGGTCTGCCCATTCCTGTTCCTTTGCTTCATCCCAGGCGTGGTAATACAAACCCGTTTCAGTATCGCGAAGATGGGCACGGGCGATTATGAATTCCCCTGCGGCCTCTTCGAGCTTGTGATCGTCACCCTCCATCACACCTACGCCGGCGAGGAATGGCATTCCCATATAAACACCGTCGAGCCACAGTTGATGGGGGTATCGTAGCTTGTGCCAGAACGCCCCTTCGGATGTGCGTGGATGATCCGTTAATTGTGCCGACAGGGTCTCAATGGCCAGGCGATATTTGTCGTCTCCGTGATACGCATACAGTCGTTGCAGCATCTTGCCCGAGTTGATGTGGTCGATGTTGAATTTTTCGGGCTCGTAAGTGTGGATCTGACCATTTTCACCCAGATAGCTATCCATGGTGCGCCTTGCATAATCCGCATATGCGGGGTCACCTGTAGCAATAGACATGTCGTCCATTGCTTGCATCATAAGACCCGTGGTGTACGACCAGCTACTCGGTGCTGCCCGCACCGTATCCCAACCGCCATAGGACAGACTCTCACCACGCCTCCTTATTTCGGAACTGGCCAGGAGTGTTGAGACCTCCAGTGGATCCAGCATGCTGACCTGTTTTGACGCTTCGGTCTTCAATCTCAAGCGCGGAGGTATCGTACGACGCTCCACCTCGGCGGCAAGATAGTCAATCAAATCCTCGCGAGACTGGACACCACCCTGCTGGCCAGACCAGAGTGCACCGAACACATAGGACAGATTGTTGCCCCGAGGTCTCATCACCAGGACATAACTGTTCTCGTCCCTGGTCTGCTTAACCAGGTCTCTCTTTTTAAACAGCACCACCATACCCAGGTTATCGTCAAACAGGGTCTGCTGGCCATAACTGGCCATATAACTCCAGGCTTCACCGGTAACATCCAGGTCACCGATGATCAGTTCGGTATCGGGATGGGCGACAATACCGATGGCGATATTGTCCAGCGGTGAAGAGCTTGTCAGATCAACCTCCACCATCGGGCTACCGGCCTGCATGGAGAGTGTGGCCTTCAGATCCACGGTATCGGTACCGATGTTCCAGTCCTTATAGTCAATATCCAGGGATGAGTGCACCGGACCATCTGACCTGATGGTCGTGGATCTCTCTGCAACATCGGACACCAGTACCGTTTTGACACCGTCCCAGAAGCCGTAACCACCCATACCCAGGCTTTGACCAACTTTCAGTATATCGGCACCCCAGTCTGACATCTCGTGATAGCTGTCGTAACCATCCTGTCCGACATCCTGCAAGACTAATCCAGGTTGTTTTTTGCCGAAAATGTCAAAACCGTTGCGCCAGTCAAGATATACCCTGTACCCCACCAGTTCACTTTCAATGCCAGGGCCTTCATAGCGTAAATATTCACTGTGATCGGTGTACTGTGGCGGGGTGGTGACGTGATCAACGTTCTTGAATCCACCACCTACATAAGTTGACTCCTGCCAGTCGCCACCTTCTTTGATGGACACCTCGGCATGAGTACGCTTTGAAAAGCCTTGCCCGCCCTGTTGCCCGTCAATCCTGAATCTTTGGGTAGCCGCGGCTCCAAGATCAGTCAGAAATACCAGTCTGTCAGGATTACCATCACCATTATCGTCAATCAACTGGGAGGGTTGTGCCGTGTCATCTTTCCAAACTTGCAAAGGACCGCTCACTACGCCGAGTTGATTCAGTGAGAGGCTGATCAGTGTATCGGAGCGCACAAATCCGGATGGGTTTGAAACCTCAAGCGAGGCGACAGATTTCACAACTACATCTTTTTCCAACGCGGGAAGCACACTCGCTGTGTCTGTTGTTGCGTCCTGACACCCAAGAAAGAGAACAGGTAGGACCAAAAGAAAATTTGAAGGTTTCACGCGACTTAATCCTAATTCAATTAAACCCCAACCAGCATAGCCGGTTGGGGTTGTTTAGAGCGCAAACTCAGGGTCTAAAAGTTATAACGTGCACCGAGGAAATACTGACGACCGGTATGATTAAACTCACGTACCAGGTCCAAAGTACCGTCACCGGTGGTGAACAGACGCTCATCTTCATCGGTCAGGTTGATGCCTTCAAAGGTCAGAGACCATTGCTCGTTGATGTGGAAGAAGGCGCTCATATCCCAGTGTGTCGGGCCGGTTGTACCATGCTCGAGGTTACCATTGCTACCGGTGTTGTCCGTGATGTAATCATCGCGATTGTTAACCGAAAGTCGTGCACCCCAACGATCGACCTCATAGTAAAGCGTCGCGTTCCAGGAATGCTGGGACAACCCTTCCAGCGGTACCTTCACGGACTGACCATTGCGGATGACTTCGGTGGTGGCATCAACATAAGAGTAGTTACCGATGGCGCCAAAGTTGCCCCAGAAACCGGGCAGTGACGTAAACGCCTGCTGGTAAGCAATTTCCCAGCCATCCAGCTTGGTACCATCCGTGTTGGCAGATGTGCTGTAAGTCCAGATCAAACTTGGATCAAGCAGCTCGGGCTGATCGGGGTAAACCGATGCAACACCGGGGTAATCTACTGGACGCAGGGGTTCTTCTGTTGACGGTGATGAGATGAAGCTGTCGATCTTTTTATGGAACCACGCAAACGATAGAACAGCCTGTTCTGTGAAATACCACTCCACTGACAGGTCGATATTGTCAGATTCGAGGGGATCCAATTGTGAATTACCACCACTCACGGTGAAGTTCACATCAGAGTAAGACTTGCTGGGTGCCAGGCTGGAAAGACTGGCTCGTGTCATCGTTTTGCTGAATCGGCTTGCAGCACCAGGTCATCGGTTGCGTCAAATGCAACATTCAATGAAGGCAACCAGTTGCTATAGTCATTCTTCTCCGTATTACTGATGGTTGATGTTAGCCAACCCAGCGCTTTTACATCTGTATCGACATAGCGGACACCGGCGTTTAAGCGGAAACCATGTCCGGCTAATTCGGTGTTCAGGTTGTAATCGATGTAAGCGCCCTTGGTTTTCTCCTTGACGTCCCATGTCGCAATACCGGTTCCCTGTGACAAGGTGTAATCACCTACGCCATAGGCTGCCCTGGCCTTTTTGAAGTCCAGAACCCAGAAGTCCAGCTCTGTATCGCTGCCATAGCCGCCGGTATCATCATAGGTTAATACTTTGCCCAGGCCAGCGATATCCGTTTGGTCGACGCAAGAACCGCACTCATACTGCTTGCTTTTGACTTCGCGGTCGTTGTAAATCAAACCAAAATTCAAATCGTTTTCATCATTCAGGGTCCAGACCAGATCGAGACGTGCGGTATCATTTGTCCGGTCCACACCGTATTGACGAATCCTGTCATTGGTCATGATAAAGAAGTTATTGGGATCGGTGACATCGATGTCGTAGTCGATCGCAGCCACGTTGGGATCACCCGTAAAATCATACGAGAAGTTGGTGGGATCGGGTGTTTCGATATTCACACGGAAATAGTCTTCATCAAACTTGGATTTGGCCTGACCGATCATACCTGTCAATTCCAGGTTATCAGTGGCAGTCCAGCGGAAGTCACCCGTGAGCTGATTGAATTTTGTTGTGTCCAGTTGCTGACGGCTCTCAGTACGCAGACCAACACCATCAAAATTACCAGCTACAACATAGTCGCCATTTTTATCCTTTGTGACTGAATTCGGCGTAATGGCCGGGTAGCCCCAGGGGCCACTGCGACGGAATTCAGCAAAAGAGTTATAGGCTGAAACGTCAGCGTTGAATTTTGAATATACCCAGTTAACACCGAACTCCAGGTCATCATTCGGACGGAACTGAAGGGCGCCACTCAGACCCAGGCGGTCCTGGTCATGATGGAAACTATCCTGACGTGGTAAACGCGGGTACCAGAGTGAATTCAACTCCTCGTCACTGAGCGAGGTGTTATTGCCGGCAAAAGGTCGATCGGGCACTGCCCAGCGGACGGTACCAAAGCCATCCTGCCACGTGGTGCGTTCGGTGTATGCGGCGGTCAGCAGGAAGCCGAAGGTCTCCGCCTCATTGGTCGAGCTCAAAAATGCCGTGAATTTCGGAGTCCATTTTTCCGACAGGTCATTGTAACCAGCCTGTCCGTAGATGGACGCGGTGAGACCGGGGTTATCCAGCGGACGTGCGGTATAAAGCTCAACCGTACCTGCGATACCACCTTCTTCAATCGTGGCCGTGGGTGATTTGTTGATGTCAATACGGTTGAAGAGCTCGGCAGAAAAGACATTGAAATCAAAAGAGCGACCGCGGTTGACACCGCCGGAGCTGTCCAGACCACCGGCAGATGATGGTACTTCCATACCGTTCAGGGTGACCCGTGTAAAGGCTGGCCCAAGACCACGCAGCGTAACGTTTCGTCCTTCACCGCCCTCGCGGGCAATGGTAACGCCGGGTACACGCTGAAGAGCTTCTGCCAGGTTGAGGTCAGGCATTTTGCCTATGTCTTCGGTGACGATGCTGTCGCGAGAGTTGACAGCATCACGCTTCAACGCAACTGCCTGTTGTAAACTTGAGCGGAAACCAGTGACTCTGACTTCTTCAAGTACCATTTCCCCGTCGTTTGCCTCGGAATAGGCTTCACCTTGCTGGTCGCCCGCTGCCATGACAGGTATAGCGATGGCAATCGCAATTGCGAGGGTGCTCTTTGATACACCTGACAGAAGCCGTGATCGTAAAGCTGACTGATAATTCATTCTAATTACTCCTACTTTTTTAATAACTTGGTGTCGAATCTAAGTTCCTGCTATTAACCTGTTTTCCCTACTTTCCAAACTGAAAGAAGTTCCTGAAGCCCCAATAATCACTTCCAATTTATCAATATGATTTACAAAATTGAGCCAAATTGCAAGAATTTTATGCCAGCGCTAGCATTTTTCTTTATACTGAGGTACAACAGATCATTAAATGGCAGAATTTTTAATCGAAGATTGACAGGGTTTCAGTAGTGGATTGTTATATCAGAACACTTGCATGTGACATTGATGGTAATGTATTTCACTTTTCAACGTCCGCTACAATTTCCTAACCATGATATGACTAGAGGTTGACCCGGTTTTCATGAAGAGCAAAAAAGCAACGATTGACGATGTTGCCCTGTTAGCAGGTGTCTCTATCCGTACCGTATCCAGAGTCATCAACCAATCCCCCAGTGTTGGTAAGGCGACAAGGGCAAAGATCAAGAAAATCATTGACGACCTGAATTATCAGCCCAACACGCAGGCCCGTGGTCTGGCTGCCAGGCGTTCGTATCTACTTGGAATGATCTATGACAACCCGGATGCTCTGTATATCAACGATGTACAGCGTGGTGTCCTGAGCGTCTGCCGCGAATTTGGCTACGAACTTGTTGTCCACCCCTGCGATATGAGCTCGGAGGCCCTGACGGAAGAGGCGGTCAGCTTTGCCACCAGATCAAAACTTGATGGCGTGATTATTTTGCCGCCAATCTCCGAGGACAATGACCTGGCAGGTGCCCTCGCAAAAGCAAATGTAAATTACGTACGTTTGGCATCCATCGCACTGGACAAGGCCGAGCATGTGGTAATTTCAAACGAACGCTCTGCTGCTGCGGAGATGGCTGAATATCTGGTTGAGCTTGGACATACCCGTATCGGTTATATCGCAGGTCCCAAAGGAATGAGATCCACCCGTGAACGCCTCGAAGGCTTTTGCGATGCTCTTGAAAAGCATGGACGTAAGCCGTGTGAGGAAATGCTTGCACGAGGAGCATACACTTTTGAATCCGGTATGGAGTGTGCACGTACCCTTCTTGCCCATCCAGATCCACCAACGGCAATTTTTGCCAGCAATGACGAAATGGCCATTGGCGTGATAATCGCTGCACAGAACCTGGGTTTGAAGGTGCCTGATGACCTGTCGGTCTCCGGTTTCGATGACTGCATATTGGCATCAAGATTGACTCCAACCCTTACAACCATCCGTCGACCTGTAAAGGAGATGGCCCGCTTGGCAACCACCAAGTTGATAGCGTCCATCGATGGACGCTATTCGGACGCCAGTAGAGGGATCACACTGGTTCCGTCGCTGATAGTGCGGAATTCCACACGTTCCATCCGGTGACCAGGATGCGGATCGTCTGTAATATTAATTATTGCCACCGGTGGCATTTAGCATTATTCTACACATCCTGTTTGACCTACAGAAACTTTTTTTCGCATAACGCCCTTGGTTATTTGTATGAATGAGATGTTACGTCGCGATGTACTGAAACTGTTGACAAGTGCACTGGTAGCACCAACGCTGCTCACTTACGGCTGTCGTTCGAACACCGATCCCTGGGGAAATACAAAACTGATTCGTTCAAACATCAAGTTGCCAAACATCCCACAGGGCGACTTTGTCATCACAACATACGGGGCGGTGGGTGATGGCCAGACCGATTGTACTCGCGCGATTGCTGATGCGATTGCTGCCGCCAGCGCGGTGGGCGGTGGCAGGGTTGTCGTGCCATCCGGCATTTTTTTGACCGGCCCCATTCACCTTGAGAGTCACATTGACCTGCATGTGGATGCGGAAGCCACCCTGTCTTTCATACCGGAGCCTGAGCGCTATCTCCCCGCTGTTTTTACACGTTGGGAAGGTGTGGAGCTTATGGGGTTGTCACCATTAATTTATGCGTATGGTAAAACGGATATAGCCATTAGCGGTGGCGGTACACTGAACGGCGGTGCGGACGAAACGCACTGGTGGCCATGGAAAGGACAGTGGAAAGGAAAGTTCAGCGACGCTGAGTTTACCCAAAAAGAGGCGCGTGACCGTCTCTTTGCCGACGCGGAATCCGGCGTACCACCCAAGAATCGCCATTACGCGGAGGACGCCTACCTAAGGCCACCATTCATCCAGTTTTACAGCTGTGACAATGTATTGATCGAAGATGTAACCATTACACAGTCACCCTTTTGGCTGATTAACCCGGTCCTATCCACAAGCGTAACCATACGTGGTGTCACCTGCCGTAGCATGGGGCCCAATTCAGATGGCTGCGATCCGGAATCCTGTAAAAATGTATTGATCGAAGACTGTGTTTTTGACACCGGCGATGATTGCATCGCGATTAAATCGGGTCGTAATGCGGATGGCAGACGCTTGGCTACGCCATCAGAAAACATCATTGTATCCAACTGTGAAATGCGGGCCGGGCACGGTGGCGTTGTAATGGGCAGTGAACTATCAGGTGGCATCAAGAATGTTTTTGTCGAGAACTGCCGAATGAACAGTCCCGACCTGGAACGCGGAATACGCATCAAAACCAACGCCATGCGGGGTGGGTATGTAGAAAACCTGAACGTACGCCAATTGGAAGTAGGCACGGTACGAAACTTGTTCGTCATCAATTTTTATTATGAAGAAGGCGAAAATGGACCTTTTACACCCATTGTTCGAGGTATCAGCTTCCATGACATTCATTGTGAAAGCGCAGAGCGTGTAATGGATTTACGTGGCTTTAAGCACGCACGCATCCGGGACATAAGCCTGTTCAATGTCAAGGTCGACAAGGCTGCGAAACCATCTCGAATTTCATATGTAGACGGCTTGGTTTTTAGCAAGGTTACGGTGAACGGCGCACCTGTTTCCAAGCCGAATGACCTGCTGGTTGAAGCACATTAACAGAATGATTAAGAGGTAACGACAATGTCATATTTAGACGATCTATTCTCAATAGATAATAGAACGGCCGTCGTAATTGGTGGTACCGGCGAGTTGTGCGGTGCCATGGCGTTGTCACTCTCCCGAGCGGGTGCCGAGGTCGTATTGGTGGGTCGAAGCCAGCAAAAAGCCGATATGCGACTTTCGCAAATTCGGACTGAAGGGGGCAATGGCTATTTCATTGCTGCAGATATCACGTCCCGTGCCGGCCTGCAGAACCTGTTGTCCGAGGTCATCGAGAAATCAGGTCAATGCGATATCCTGGTGAATGGTGCCGGGGTAAACGCCGCCACGCCAATTCTTGAAGTATCCGAAGAGGAATACGATCAAATTTTTGCCATCAATACCAAGGCCGTCTTTCTCGCCTGCCAGGTATTTGGTCAATACTTTATCGACAATGGCGTCAAAGCTTCAATAATCAATGTTGGCTCAATGTCCGGGGTGATCCCCTTGTCACGGGTCTTCACCTACTCCATGACCAAGGCGGCCGTCCATAACATTTCAAAGAACCTGGCGCGCGAGTGGGCAACACAGAATATTCGCGTCAATACCCTTGTACCCGGGTTTTTCCCGGCGGAGCAAAATCGAAAAGTGCTGACCCCGGAACGGGTCGAGCAGATCATGGGCCACACACCCATGAAGCGATTTGGTAAATCCGAGGAACTCAGCGGTGCGACACTATTATTGGCATCCGATGCAGGATCGTTCATTACGGGTGAAGAGATTATCGTCGATGGCGGTTACGCCGCCATGACTATTTGATATGTAGGAAGGGATCGAATATGAAACTCGAAAAATACAGTTTTGGCATGGGTGATCGTTTTTATCACCAGGGTGCAGCTCAGTTGCAGGCCATCGTCAATGCCAAAAATGCTGGAATTGATATCATACCAGTCTGGAACAAATCCAATCGCGAACACGAAATTGTCGGAACTGAGCCTGACAGCCTGCGTACCGAGGCAGATGACGCTGTCAGAAAGCTTGGCTGGAAGGGTAATTACCACGTTGATGCTGACCATATAACGCTGAACACAGTGGATCGTTTCCTGTATTGCAGTGACTTTTTCACAATCGATGTGGGTGAATCTATCGGAGAGGCTGCCAGCGATTCGGACATTGACTCATTTGTAACGCGCCATGGTAAATATATCGGCAATCTGAATATACCAGGCGCCGGAACCTATGAAGTCACCCGCACAGACCTTGAAGGCGTTGCCAGAACATTCCTGAAGGCAGTTCAGACGGCCGGCGTCATATACCGCCATATTGTCGACAAGCGTGGTGATGATTTCATTCCCGAGGTTTCGTTGGATGAAACCGAAAACCCGCAAACACCACTCGAGTTGTTTTTTATCCTCGCAGCAATTGCAGACGAAGGAATCCCTGCACAGACCATCGCACCAAAATTTACCGGGCGATTCAATAAGGGAGTTGATTATGTTGGAGACATCGTACAATTTGAAAAAGAATTTAATGACGATCTGGCAACCATCGCTTTTGCGATCTCAGAATTCGGCCTGCCCGGCAACCTGAAGCTTAGTATCCATTCCGGTTCTGATAAATTCTCAATCTATGGTCCTATTCGAGAGGCTTTGAAACGAACGGGTGCAGGCGTGCACGTTAAAACTGCGGGCACTACCTGGCTGGAAGAGCTAATCGGTCTGGCCGAGGCCGGGGGTGAAGGTCTGGTCATCGCAAAGGAGGTTTATGCGAAGTCACTGGAACACAGGGATGCACTTTGCAAGCCTTACGCTACCGTTATCGATATCGATGCAGCACAACTCCCATCCGCAGAAACAGTCAACGGGTGGAGCGGTGAAGAATACGCCCGTGCACTTCGGCACAATCAGGCTGACCCTCTGTACAATCTGCACCTTCGCCAATTACTCCACGTTGGCTACAAGGTCGCGGCGCAGATGGGCGAACGATATTATGGCGCACTGAAGAAATTTGAATCTGATGTGGCCCGTAACGTGACGGAAAACCTCTGGGAGCGTCATATCAAGATTCTTTTTATGGAAGAAAATTGAGCAAGTTCAGGGTCAGAGTCAACACTACTGCACCAGACTCTGACCCAAATATTTACAAATAATGATAGCGATTGGGAACACCATGAAACCTACAGAAAAAAAATGTGATATCGGCCTTATCGGCCTTGCCGTCATGGGCGAAAACCTCGTTCTGAATATGGAAAGCCATGATTTCAAAGTGGCCGTATTCAACCGCACCACCAGTAAGGTTGACGCCTTTATGGATGGCCGCGCAAAGGGTAAGAATATTGTCGGCTGCCATAGCATCGAAGAACTGGTTGCTCAGCTTGAGCGCCCGCGCAAAGTATTCCTGCTGGTAAAAGCCGGTGCAGCGGTTGACTCATTCATCGAATCCATTATTCCGCACCTGGAGCCTGGTGACATCATCATCGATGGTGGTAACTCGCATTACCCTGACACCATCCGGCGCACAGCTTACGTTGAAGGCAAGGGTCTTCTCTATATAGGCACAGGTGTCTCCGGTGGCGAAGAAGGGGCGCTTAAGGGTCCATCCATTATGCCGGGTGGTTCAGCCGCAGCATGGCCCCATGTGAAGGAGATCTTCCAGTCCATCTCGGCGAAAGTGGAAGACGGTTCCCCCTGTTGCGAATGGCTCGGTAACGATGGCGCCGGTCACTATGTGAAGATGGTGCATAACGGTATTGAGTATGGTGATATGCAGATGATCTGCGAGGCCTACTCCCTGATGCGCAACGTGCTGAAAATGGAGCCCCGGGAAATATCAGATGTGTTCGGCGAGTGGAACAAGGGTGAGCTTGACAGCTACCTGATCGAAATTACCCGTGACATCCTGGCCAAGACGGATGATGAGACAGGTAAACCCATGGTCGATGTCATTATGGACAAGGCCGGTCAGAAAGGCACCGGCCGCTGGACCTCGCTTTCCGCGCTCGACCTTGGGGTTCCGGCACAAACCATCGTTGAGGCCGTTTTTGCCCGCGCCCTGAGTGCTATCAAAGATGAGCGCCTGGTCGCATCACAACACCTGACCGGCCCCGAGGTTATGTTCAGCGGAGATAAAGACGCCTTTCTCGACCAATTACGACAGGCGCTTTTTGCATCAAAAATCTGTTCCTACGCCCAGGGTTATCAACTGATGCGGGCTGCCGCTGATGAATACAACTGGGATTTGAATTATGGCGAGATTGCGCTGATGTGGCGTGGTGGCTGTATTATTCGTGCGCAGTTCCTCGGCAACATCAAAGAGGCCTACGACAATGATCCCGGCCTGCAAAACCTGCTGCTGGATGATTACTTCAAAAACGCCATTGAGCGTAGTCAATCGGCCTGGCGCAAAGTGATCGCCACCGCCGTTATCAACGGTGTTCCCACCCCGACATTCAGCTCGGCACTGGCCTATTACGATGGCTATCGCAGTGCGGTGCTACCTGCGAGTCTTCTGCAGGCACAGCGTGATTACTTTGGTGCGCATACCTATGAACGTGTCGACAAACCAGCCGGTGAGTATTTTCACACCAACTGGACCGGCACCGGCGGCGATACCGTATCAACAACCTACAACGTTTGAATTGGATAAATACTAAACAGATGAGCTTATTGAATTTCCGTAAAGATGATTGCGAGCTGGACTTCCTGTCGCTCGGTTCCCTGATACACCGTCTCGACCCCGGTGTTGTACCCTTCCGTAAAGCCCGCTCGGTTGAAATTCACGTCTCCGGCGGTGAATACAATGTCGCAGCCGGCTTGTCTGACTGTTTTGGAATGAACACCGGCATCGCCAGCGCCATGGTTGATTATGGTATTGGTGAACTGGTCGAAACCCGTGTTAAAGAGATGGGTGTAAAACCATTTTTCAAGCGTTTTGAGCATAACGGTGTTAATGGCCCCAATATCGCCACGGTATACAGCGATCGCGGTTGCGGTGTACGTCCACCGGTGGTGTTTTATAACCGCGCCAACGAGGCGGGCGCCATGCTCAAAGCGGGCGATTTTGACTGGGATGAGATTTTCGGTCGCGGTGTGCGCTGGTTTCATTCAGGCGGTATCTACGCCGCGCTTTCCGGTACAACATCCGGCCTGATCATTGAAGCCATGAAGGCTGCTAAAAAGCATGGTGTCATCACCTCCTTCGACCTGAACTACCGTCCTAAGTTGTGGGCGCCTATCGGAGGTCTTGAACAGGCACAAAAAACATTCCGTGCGATCGTGGAAAACGTGGATGTGCTGTTAGGCAATGAGGAAGATTTACAGCTTGGCCTGGGCATTGAAGGTCAGGATGTGGAATCGTCATCAAAGCTCGATACCAGTGCATTCTTCGGCATGATCGACCAGGTGACGAAAGAGTTCCCGAATGTTCAGGCAGTAGCCACGACCTTGAGGGAAGTGGAAAACAGCAACCGTCATCAATGGGGTGCTGTGGTCTGGTGCAAGGGCGAGCAAGCGGTCAGCCCGGTCTGCGAGTTAGGCGTTATCGACAGAATCGGCGGTGGCGATGGTTTTGCCACCGGCTTGATTTATGGGTTCCTGAGTGGTCGCAGTCTTGATGAGGTTGTGCGCCTGGGCTGGGCCCATGGCGCCCTGCTGACAACCTTCCCGGGTGATACCACCATGGCGAGATTGTCCGAGGTTGAAGCATTTGCCAAGGGCGGTTCGGCCAGGGTTCAAAGGTAACTCACTAGCGAAATCAGCAAGAACGGGGTCAGAGTCAAGTGCCAGAGTTACAACTCTGGCACTTGACTCTGACCCCACCCTGTCCGCACCGGCACTTTACTCTGACCCCTCTTATCAGGGAAACTTGAACCATGAAAAACTTAACCCTGAAAAAAATTATATTTTTAACACTTCTTTCAGCCGTACTCGCTGCCTGTTCACAGAACAGCGATCCACAGCAAACGGCCGTTGCTGAAACTATCCCGGCAACGCCTGAAGCCGAAGTACAAGCCCCGACAGAAGAAAAAGCGGCATCTCTCGGCGGGACCAGTTGGCGCCTGGTTCAGATCATGTCAATGGATGACAACACTTACAAACCGGATGACCCGTCACGGTATACGCTCAGCTTCGGAACCGATGGCAGCATGAACGTGTTGGCCGACTGCAACCGGGGTAAAGGCTCGTGGACTTCCGAATCTGACAGCCAACTGCAATTCGGCCCGATTGCCGCCACCAGGGCCATGTGTCCACCCGAGTCCCTGCATGACAGGTACCTCTCGCAGTTTGAATGGGTGCGCAGCTATGTCATGAGGGATGGGCACCTGTTTCTTGCAACAATGGCAGATGGCTCGATCATCGAATTCGAACCTGCGGATATAGACTGAATGAATTGGAATTCCACAAAACAACTGGCTTTTCGTAAAGGCTTTATTGCCCTGTGCTTTACTTTGCTGTTAGCGGGTACTGCAGGCTTCTGCGCAGAGGGAGAATCCAGTACCGCCGACAGCCAGAGATCTTCAAGCGGGAAAGACCCGGATATACCAGTCGAAGTTTTGCGCCTGCAAATCAAGTACCTGTCGGCTGAAGAGTTGACCAGGGAAGCAGACCGCTGGATGACCATCTTACGGGACACCGTCCGCCTCCTGAATGAGGAGCATATCAAGGTATGGTACGAGAACCAGAAACTTGCGGCGGTCGAGGCAGAGGCTTCGGAGACAACACCCGCGGAACAAGCGTCGACTGAGCGAAAGCTTGAGCAGGAGACCGAACGCAAGGACAACGTTTTGGACAGGTTGGCCGAACTGCGTGAAGAGCGAACCCAGATAATTGACCGGGTTAACGTTGTACTTGACGGCCTCAGCGCCAAGCTGGGTTTGACCGCGGAAGGTAAGGAACAGGAAATTGTCCAACAGCACCGCCGTTATGTAAACGCCGTCAAAGGTCTCAAACTTGACGTTGCAGATACGCAATCTTTTCGCGCCACCATTATTTCCTGGCTCAAGTCTTCCGAGGGTGGGCTGCGACTCGCCAGGCATCTCGGGGAATTCCTCGCCATTGTCGCCGGTTTCTGGCTGCTTAGCATTGTCCTGAGCAAGCTTGTCGAAAAAGCAATGACGCTGAGTAGCAGCGGTTCACAGTTGCTCAGGAAATTCATGGTTGTTTCTGTTCGGCGCATCACGATCATCGTGGGCCTGCTGCTTGGACTGGCAGCCCTTGAAGTCAACGTAACGCCTATGGTCGCGGTTATTGGCGCGGCTGGCTTTGTCATTGCGTTTGCCCTGCAAAACACCCTGAGCAACTTCGCCAGTGGCCTGATGATCATGTTTTACAAGCCGTTCGATATCGGGGATTTTGTGGAAACATCACAGGTTGCCGGAGAGGTGCGCTCAATGACCCTGGTCACCACCAATGTGATGACGCCCGACAACAAGTTGATGGTCGTCCCAAATAACGACTTGTGGGGCAAAGTGATTACCAATGTCACACACAGCAGCGAACGGCGTATCGATCTCGTCTTCGGCATCAGCTACAGCGATGATATTGAGCAGGCAGAACGTGTTTTAGCTGAAGTGCTTGCCGCTCATCCGCAGGTTTTGAAGCAACCGGAACCGGTTATCAGGGTTACGGAACTGGCGGATTCATCTGTTAACCTGGTTTGCCGGCCATGGGTGAAAACCGAGGACTACTGGACGGTTCACGGGGAACTGATGCGAACTGTAAAAGAGCGCTTCGACGCCGAAGGTTTATCGATACCATTCCCTCAGCGTGACGTCCACGTTCATAATCCGGGGCAATAAGGTCCGCTTTTCTTGCGCCCCTGGGCGGGACTTAACTCACTCAGGCTCCGGCAGTGCAAGGCTGGAGCCGTCCCGATTCGCCCGGTAGTGAGGTGACATGATCTCGATGCCAGCCTCATTAAAGGCATTCAGTATGTTGGCATGCAGGTCGGAATAAATCCGCTGTTTACCACTCGCCTCACGTGTTGTCGCATTGAGTTCATATTCAACGTAAAAGTCGCTCAGTGCCGTTTGCAGTACGTAGGGCGCAGGTTCCTTCTCAATCAGGCTGGTCTGACCAGCGGCTTGCAGGAGCAGTTCGTGAACTTTGGGCCAGGGCACATCGTAACCGATGGTAATATTTGTATGGAGCGTCAGGCCTGCTTTCTTTGACTGGGTGCTGAAGTTGATGATGTGGTTGCTCAGCACCGAGGCATTGGGGATAGACACATCGACGTTCTTTGGCGTGCGTATCCGCGTTACAAACGTGCTCCGCTCAATAACGTCACCCTCGGTATTTGAAATTTTCACGCGGTCACCGATCTTGAAAGCCCGTGTATAAGTGATGACGATGCCGGCCACGACATTGGCCACAGCCGAGGTTGAACCCAGTGAAAAAAGTACACCGAGAAATATCGAGACGCCCTGAAAGGCAGGTGAACTTGAGCCGGGAAGATAGGGGAAAACGATGACCAGTGTCAGCGCGATAATCAGGATACGTAACAGGCTATAACTGGTTCCCGACCACTCCGGGTAAAAACCAGGCAGACGGATGCGCTTGGTGGCAATACCATCGAAAACCGTTTTTAGCAGGTGTAAGACCATCCGTGCCAGCAGGACAACGACAATAACCACCAGCAGGTCCGGCAAGTACTCGACAATCGCGATCAGCATGTTCTCAATGGCCAGGCCCGCATGCCCTATGATCGCGACAGCCATCTGACGCGACCATTCGAAAAAAACGAAAATGACGTTGAAGAAGGTCAGCAGCAGGATGGCCTTGAGCACCCGCCGGGCCCACTTGATAGCGCCACGCACCAGTCGGGATACATCCTCTTCGGTCATGATACGCTGTCGCTGAATCTTCAGACCCTTGATGCGCGTGCCACACCACTCGTCTGCCTTACCGTCGAGGTAGGCGAAAAAGCGGCTGACAAAAATCCACAGAACCCAGAATACAAGCCCCGTGACTCCGATCAGTAACAACTTGGAAACAGTTTGTGCAAGGACAGCCCCACCGAGCCAACCGGCAAGAATTTCTTCTAGTTTTGTCAGGAGTTCTTGCATGGTCCGCTCCACTTGGTGGAGAAAACATACATTAATGGTTTATGTATTTCCACCATGAGAGCGGACTATTGGGGGAGGACAGGTAAATCTAGCCACCCTCGATGGCGGCCAGAGGCACCTCGTAACGCTCTTTATCATTGATGATGACAATCCATGTATCGCCTTCCATGTTAGCGACCACTTCGCCGGCGCCGCTATTGACATAGTCTTTCATGAAGTTGATCGTGAACTGCTTGCCGGCCGGACTGGTGATGACGATAGAGGCCTGGCCATCTTCCATACGCAGAATGCCGGCCGGGCATGTGTCCATCTCGTCCGAGTTTGTCAAACCACAACGCAACCGCGTCGTCGCATCATATTCATCGATGGTATAGGGCGCGGTCCAGTTATCTGAATCATCCACGGGGTTCAGGGCAGAGGTGTCCCAATAAACAAAGACGCTCTCGTTTTCAAGACGGAAAATCAAGCCATCTGAGCCAAGCCCGCTCTGACGGTACGCCGCTTTACCATCCTGGTCGCGGTAGTTACCCGGATCATCCCCGACGGCGACGAGGTCATGCACAACACCGTCCGAACGGGTGATAGTGACATTGCCCTGTCGCTGCGCAAATGTGCAGGGAATCATCACATCGGTATGATCTTCGCCCTTCGGGTAAATATCACAACGAGCGTCGGTCCAGTCAGCCGTCGCCAGGCTTGTCCAGACTGCGGCGAAGACAGCCATTACATGTACCAGTGTTTTCATACGGTAATACTCCATTTCTTATCTGGCCGGTTGTCAGTGCCCGGGCGTCGCATAAAAGACATCTGCACGAAAGTTTAGTTCATGCACATGAAAGACGATAATTTGACGGCATGTAAATTAACAGTTTATGATTTGCCGCCCCTGATCGAAACAGGAACCTGCGTTGTTGCTGGAATCAGATTGAATAAATTCAAATACCGGAGAGAAGAATGTACAAAGCAAGTAAATTTATGGTGATCGTGATCGCCTTGAGCTGCATGTCAATTTATGCATTGCCAGCGGAAGCCAATAAAAAGGCTGAGAACAGGGCACGTGGCTGCGAAGATGCCAAGAATGGAACATATGACGAGGAAAGGCACGGCCCTGCATATAGAAAGGGCTGGGATGAGTGCAAGGGTCAACAGCACACCTCCAATGACAATGGACCGGCTGAATGGGACCGTGGCTGCGAAGATGCAAAAATTGGATCATACGACCGTAGCAAACACACCGATGCCTATGAAGAGGGCTGGCAGTCATGCAATGATCAAAAACAATCCTCCAATGACAATGGACCGGCTGAATGGGACCGTGGCTGCGAAGATGCAAAAATTGGATCGTACGACCGTAGCAGACATACCGATGCCTATGAAGAAGGCTGGCAGTCGTGCAAGGATCAACAACAACAATCCTCCGGTGATTTTGAGCAACGCGAATGGGACCGTGGCTGCTCCGACGCCAAGGACGGATCATATGATCGCAGCAAACACACCGATGCCTATGAAGAAGGCTGGCAAGACTGCAATAAATAAATTAGTTGTTCTAAGCTGAGAGGCACATGGAGCCGGGCTCTTTCAATCGCTCAACCGATTGAAAGGGCCCGATCTTATTTACCCAGGAAGAACGGGGTCAGAGTCAATCCCAATCCACATCGAATGTTACAATAAGACACAAAAGGACAGCGGCGTGGAATACCCATCGCCGTATATCGAATTAAATCCAAACCCAGGTGAACGAGTATGGTTGCTGCATTGGCGAGTATCGGCAAACACAAAAATACATTCATGATCGATGTCGCCTTACTGGCGGCCCTGTATTTCCTGCCCAGCCTGTCACATGTCACCGCCCTGCCCTTATATATGCTTGAGCCGATGCGGGTTGCCCTGATTATCGCCCTGCTTTTTACCAACCGGACCAATGCCTACTTCATTGCCTTCACCATTCCATTGGCTTCAGCCATGATTACGGGCCACCCGACACCCTTCAAGGCCCTGCTGATGGGGATTGAGTTTTCAATTCTCGTGGCCTGTTACGGTTATCTCGTGCAAATGGTACGCATACCGGCTTTCGCGGCATTAACCGCCGCCATCCTGGTTAGCAAGGTGGTTTACTACACCATGAAATTTGCTGCATTGAGTGCAGGTTTGCTGACAGGCAGCCTGATTTCAACCCCCCTGCAAACCCAATTGATACTCGCCGTCGGAACGGCTGCGGTTTTTGGACTTGTTGAGTACTCCCGAAATACCGGTAAGCAGATCTAAGGGGATTCAGCCTGTCCTTCAACTTGTTCAATAGCACGGAACGGGAAGTTCTCAAACATGATGCTTGTGTCAGCGACGACAGGACCAAGCAAAGTGCGCTGACTGATCACATTACACCTGGCTTCACCTTTGTCTATACGAACCAACGATAGGGGCATTTCACGCTCTGCCCCTACTCTCCAGCCGGAAATTTCAGTCGTCGACCAAACTCCCTTCGTAAAAGCAGGTAGCTGATCAACGCCTGAAGGGCGATGGCCGCTATTTGTTTTTACCCCCAATCGGGTATTGGTAGTACTTTCTCGATTTGAGGCTTTGTGATGGGACTGCGATGGATGAACCGCATGCCCGGAGTATCCGGTAATCCCATAAACAGCTGCCAGCCCCCCCTTATTGCGCTACAATATTCAAACCACACAAACCACCAGATCAAGAGGTTTATCAATGAGTTATTCCATCAAGATTAACGGCCAGGTTCATAAAACAGACGTAGATGGTGATATGCCCCTGTTGTGGTTTCTGCGTGACACGCTGGAACTCACTGGCACCAAGTACGGCTGCGGTATAGGAATGTGTGGCAGCTGCACGGTTCATCTCGATGGCAGCGCTGTTCAATCCTGCCTGACGACCGTCGCCGCGGCGAATGGTAAGGCAGTTACCACCATCGAGGGCCTTTCGAAAGATGGCAGTCATCCCTTGCAGATAGCGTGGCTAAACAACAATGTTTCACAATGTGGCTATTGCCAGCCGGGCCAGATCATGATGGCCGCGGATCTTTTGGCACGAAACCCCGAACCCAGCAGGGATGACATCGACACAGCGTTGGAGGGTAACATCTGTCGTTGTGGTACCTATTTACGTGTCCGCAAGGCCGTTGCAGATGCCGCTGAGCAGATCAAGGGAGGCGCGAAATGAGTACCTTCCATAAGAAAGCAACCGAATTGAGCCGCCGGGACTTCCTGAAAGCCTCCGGTCTGTCCGTTGGTGGTTTGATCATCGGCGTGTCCATACCTACTGGCTTATTAGGGTCTGTAGATGGCACAAGTTTTGAGCCCAACGCCTTTGTTTATATCGCCCCGAATGGTGACACCACGATTTACTGTGGCCGTTGTGAAATGGGACAGGGTATCAGTACCGCATTACCGGCAGCTGTTGCCGATGAACTGGAAGCTGACTGGTCACGTGTCAGGGTGTTGCAGGGCGATGCCGACAAAAAATACGGACCACAGGATACCGGTGGTTCCAAGAGTATCAGAACCATGCTGGAACCCATGCGCAAAGCGGGCGCTGCAGGCAGGGAGTTGTTGATTGCCGCCGCCGCGCAAACCTGGAATATGCCGGTTGAAAACTGCTATGCAACATCACATGCGGTTTATAACCGCAGCAATGATCTTAAGCTGGAATACGGTGAACTCGTTGCACTGGCCAGCACCTTACCCATACCCGACGAACCTGTTCTGAAAACACGGGATCAGTTCCGTTACATGGGTAAGTCCTTGCAACGTCACGATCAGCGGGATATGGCACTGGGCAAACGTGTTTTTGGTGCCGACAAAAAGGTTCCGGGTTTGAAATACGCCGCCATCAGACATGTTCCAGTATTGGGAGGGTCAGTTAAGTCCGTTGACAAGAGTGCTGTCCAGGGTATGCCGGGTGTGGTCGATGTGGTCGTCATTCCGGACTTTGACAATGCATTTGGATCCGTGGGTGGTGTGGCCGTCGTGGCAGATAACACCTGGACGGCCCAACGAGCCCTGGAAAAACTCAAGATTGAGTTTGAAGCAGGCGAGAATGCTGTTTACAACACCGATGAGTACATGAAACAACTCGTCAAGAATGTTGAAAAACCTGCAAAATCAGAATTTGAAAAAGGATCCCTTGATAAAGCATTTGAGGAAGCCAGGGTCAGGCACAAGGCAACTTATATGGCCGGGCATATTTCACATTCACCGATGGAACCGATGGCCAGCCTGGTGTGGGTGCAGGATGACAGTTGCGAAATATGGGCTTCCACCCAGGACCCGGCAATGATCCAGAAGACCATTGGCGCATACCTTGGCCGTGAACCCGAGGACATCGTTGTTCACGTCATGATGGCTGGCGGTGCATTTGGCCGCAAATTCAAATGTGACTATGTTTACGAAGCCGCAGCGCTTTCAAAAGCGGTGGGGGCTCCTGTGCAATTGACCTGGTCGCGTGAAGAAGACACCGCCACAGGTTTCTACCACTCCTGCAGTGCCCAGCATATCGAGGCCTCGGTGGATGCGCAGGGCAAGCTGACTGGCTGGCTGCATCGTGCCGCATTTCCGGCCATTGGCTCTACATTTGACCCGAGCGTGGTGCAACCCACGGCCGGTGATCTTGGTACGGTTTCAAAACACCCTTACGGCATTGAGAATATGCGGGTCGAGTCCGGCCTTGCACCTGCACATACACGGATTGGCTGGTTCCGGTCTGTTTACAACGTTTTTTATGGTTTTGCGATTAACGCTTTTACTGATGAACTGGCGCATGAAGCCGGCGTGGATTCATTACAGTTTTTCCGTGGCATCTACGACAACAATAAGGACACCAAACAGGCTGAACAGGTAAAACGTAGTCTGGCTGTACTCAACAAGGTCGCAGAAATGGCTGACTGGGGTAAGCAGTTACCAGCCAGTCACGGCATGGGCATCTCGGTGCACCACAGCTTCGCCAGTTACGCTGCCATGGTTGTACACGTCGAGGTAAAAGGGAAAAACATCGTTGTTCATCGTGTTGACTGTGCAGTGGACTGCGGCCTGGTACTCAACCCGGATATCGCAACCGCGCAGATGGAAGGTGCGGTCATTATGGGTATGAGCCTTGCGTTGAACCCTGAGATCCGCTTCAAGAATGGCGCCGTGGTGAATACCAATTTTGATGAGTACCCGGTGTTGCTGATCAGCGAAGCGCCAACAGAAATCAATGTTGAATTTGTTGGTCAGAATTACCGCTCAACCGGAATTGGTGAGCCGGGCGTTCCAACGCTGGCACCTGCTTTGGCAAATGCCATATACGCAGCCACGGGTAAGCGTTGTCGTTCGCTACCACTAAAACTGACCTGATTGCCGGCGTAGCATTGACTGTAAGCAACTACAGCTTGTATCCCTGTTTGGCGAAGTTATAAGCCAGGTCGTGTGACAGTTCTTCGGCTTCTGACAGACGCAAGCGGCCTTCAGCCACCAGGGTCGCCAGGAAGCGGGAATCCATCCGCCTGGCAACATCATGACGCGCCGGTATGGACAGGAAGGCTCGCGTGTCATCGTTGAATCCAACCGTATTGTAAAACCCTGCGGTCTCCGTGGTTTGCTGACGGATACGCAGCATGCCTTCGGGGCTGTCGTGGAACCACCAGGGCGGGCCCAGTTTCAGACAGGGGTAGTGACCTGCAAGCGGGGCCAGTTCGCGCGAATAGACTGTTTCGTCGAGGGTGAACAGGATGATTTGCAGTTCACGCTCATTGCCATACCTGTTCAACAAAGCCTGAAGCCCGTCCAGGTAGTTGGTCGCAGAAGGGACATCAGCACCCTTATCGCGGCCGAACATATTGAAAACCTGGCTATTGATATTCCGACGCGCCCCGGGGTGAATCTGCATCACCATACCGTCTTCGAGGCTCATACCTGCCATCTCGGTCAACATCTGGGCACGGAACAACTCTGCTTCTTCTTCCGTTTCATCAGCTTGCAAGACAACGTGAATAAAGTGTCTTCGCATTCTGCTTTGCTTAAATCCGCAGTGTTGGCAGTGGGGTGGCCATGGTCCGTGGCGGTGGCGCCAAATTCACGATAGGTTGCACGGCGTGCGCGCAGGGCGGCCAGGTAGCCTTCCCAGTGACCGGTGTCTTCACCGGTCATCTCGCCCATGCGCTCGACATTATCTTTGAAGTCCTCCCTTGACGGGTCCACGGCATCGTCGGGGCGAAACGTGGTGATAACACGTTTGGCCCAGGGTGTACCGGCAATCGCCCGGTGATGCGTCAACTCATCTACCGCACCTTCTGTAGTGGCAATAAGTTCAATGTTAAAACGGTCCATGAGCGCACGCGGGCGGTAGGCATCTGTCTGCAACTCGGCCGTGATGTGGTCATAGAACATATCGGCTGTTGCAGACGAAAAAGACTCTGTGAGTCCAAATACCTCGTAAAAAACATGATCCATCCAGATCGAAGAAGGTGTACCACGAAACAGATGATAGTTTGCCGCCAGGACATGCCAGATCTTGCGCATATCGGTTTCAACCCAGCCGCCATCAATACGGGGAATGCCGAGGTTCTCCATGGGGATGCCCTGTGAATAGAGCATACGGAACAGGTAGTGATCCGGAATCAATAGCAGGCTGGTCGCATCCGTGAAGCACTTGTTTTCAGCAAACCAACTGGGATCGGTATGACCATGCGGACTGATGATTGGCAGGTTTTTTATACCTTCATATAAACTGCGAGTGATCTCGCGTGTGGATGGATCGGCCGGAAACAGGCGGTTGGGATCAAGCAGTTTTTCAGTCATTAGTTTGTCTCTGTATTGCGCGCTCTTTAATCATTAAACCCAATATTCGCCTGTGTAAACTGACGGTAACCCGTGATTCAAATCGAGCGCGTGGAGTTACGGATAATCAAGGATGGAACCAGCGTGATCGGTTGATCAGCAAAGTCGTGCTGACCGTTAATCACTGCAATCAACCTGCTTGCAGCGAGTCGCGCCATTTCCCGTACCGGCCTGCGTATCGTGGTGAGAGTTGGGTGAATTCTTGATGCGAGAATACTATCGTCAAAACCGGCAACCGAGACATCATCCGGCACCTTCATTCCCATTTCCCTTGCGGCATTTATGGCACCAACGGCCATTTCATCATTACTGGCAAATATAGCGGTTGGTCGCTTGGGATTGGCCAATAACAGCCGGGTGCATTCTATTCCTGACTCAAAAGAATAAGCGCCTCGCGCGATCATATCGCCGGACTGCTTACAGCCATGCTTTTCCAGTCCATCACAAAAGCCTTCCAGACGCTCGCGGGTGGACTCCCAACCTTTAGGCCCGGTGATATAACCGATACGGCGATGCCCCAGGCCGACCAGGTATTCCGCCATGGCAACGGCTGCCGAACGGTCATCCGAAATCACAACATGTTCTGCACTATCCAACGCGATAGATGCCAGCCGAACGTAATTTACATTTGCTTTGCCAAGGGCCACGGCAAGACCATTAATCTCAGACACTGGCGGTAATATGATCACACCATCCAGCTTTGAGCGATTGGCAAAACTGACGGCTTCATGTGTCAACGTTTCAGCATGCATGTCACAGGGATGTACCACGAGTTCATAACCTAATTCCCGACAGATGTTCAAAACCCCTCGCTGTACATCATCGATATAAAGCGCATTCGGATTGTCATAAATCAAGCCAAGCAGGTACGAACGGCTCGATGCCAGGCCACGGGCCTGGGTGTTAGGGCTATAGCCCAGCTCATCAATGACTGCCTGAATTTTTTGACGGGTTGCCTTGCCTACCTTTGGGGAATTATTGATAACCCGGGAGACCGTTCTCTTGGACACTCCCGACAACCTCGCAACATCGTTTATGGTCGCTTTTTTAGTCATCTGCTGGCCTGCATCTTTGTTTACAATGCTGAATTTAACTCATTTTGACAATCAATGCTACCGGTGGCACTATAACTCCTCTAACATAAGGTCCAGAGTCGTAGCTGACAGGTCAAATGCAACAAACCTTCAGCCAAACTGGAATTGGAGAGAAGTGGATGAGTTTCCTTTTGAGGCCTGAATTTCGGGTGCTGTTATTCCCGATTGCACTGCTACTGGTTTCCTGTGGGCAGAAAAGTGATGTCACGACCTTAAAGCTCGGGCATGCACTCGATACCGGTCACGCCGTGCATAAAGGCATGGTTCACATGGCTGAGCGCCTCGACCACTACTCCAACGGTAAAATGAAAATTGAGATTTACCCCAGCGGTCAACTGGGTTCCGAGCGGGAACTGGTGGAATTACTGCAAATCGGCAGTCTTGCCATGACCAAGGTATCCTCCAGCCCACTGGAAAGCTTTGTTCCGGAAATGAAGGTTTTCAGCCTGCCCTACGTATTCCGCGACATGGATCATTATAAAAAAGTCCTGGCATCGGATATTGGCAAATCCCTGTTGCTGGCTCCGGAGAAAGTACGTCTTCGCGGTATGGGTTACTACGATGCGGGCAGCCGTAGTTTTTATACGACAGACAAGCCCATCTACAGCCCGGCCGACCTGGCTGGCTTGAAAATCCGCGTCCAGAAGAGCCAGACATCCGTGGATATGATCGCTGCCATGGGTGGTTCAGCGACGCCAATTTCCTGGGGTGAGCTTTACACCGCCCTGCAACAAGGCGTGGTAGACGGTGCGGAGAACAACCCGCCAAGCCTGTACCTGTCTCGCCAGTACGAGGTTTGCAAGTACTACATACTCGACGAACACACGGCCGTGCCCGATATTCTGCTGATGAGCCTGCACATTTGGGACAACCTGAACCCGCAACAGCAGGACTGGTTACAACAGGCAGTGGATGACAGTACCGTCTATCAGGGCAAGCTTTGGGGCGAGTCGACAGCTGAGGCCCTGGCAGCGATTGAAGCCAGTGGTGTTGAAATCATTCGTCCGGACAAAGCCCCGTTCATCGCGGCAGTTGAGGATATGAAAGCGGAATATAAAGGGACTGCCATTGGCGACATGATCGACGCCATTGCAGCCCAATAGAGAACCTTATGATCAAATGGCTGGATAAAATTTTAAAAGTGTTGGTGGCATCATGTATGGCACTGATGGTTATCGTGGTGACCTGGCAGGTGGTATCACGCTACGCGATGGGCGACCCCAGCCCATGGACCGAAGAAGTGGCGCGAATGCTGCTGATATGGGTGGGCTTGCTCGGCGGTGTGTACGCCTACAGTGAAAAAGCCCACCTCGGTCTGGACCTGTTGTACCAAAAGGTCGGCAACATTGGCAAAAGACGACTGGAGATCATTACCGACATTTGCTGTGGATCATTTGCACTGGCGGTACTGGTGGTTGGCGGCGGATCACTGGTGCAACTGACATGGGAACTGAATCAAACCACCGCCGTTTTGGGCATACCCATGGCATGGGTCTATTCAGTCTTGCCATTGAGCGGGGTGTTGATCGTTCTCTACAGCCTGACCTCCCTTTTCCGTAACAAAGCGGGGGTAACGGTATGACCATCGCAGTTTTATTGATCTTTTTTGTTGGATTACTGGCACTGGGCGTACCTATCGCCTTTTCGATTGGTATCGCAACGGTTGCCACGATGCTGGTTTCCGTTGATCTGCTACCGGCGCTCACGACGGTGGCACAGCGCATGGCCGGCGGCCTGGACAGTTTTGCCCTGCTTGCCATTCCGTTGTTCATTCTATCGGGTCAGTTGATGGGGCAAGGTGGTATTGCGCACCGCCTGATTGACTTTGCGAAGTCTGTCGTCGGTATGCTGCCAGGGGGCCTGGCTTTCGTCAACGTGATCTCCTGTACCCTTTTCGGGGCCATTTCCGGTTCTGCTGTCGCGGCCACCTCGGCCATTGGCAGTTTTATGATGCCAACCATGGAAGAGGATGGTTACCCAAAGGAGTTCAATGCGGCACTGACAGCGGCGGCCTCCACCACCGGCTTGCTCATTCCGCCCAGCAACATCCTGATTGTTTACGCGGTAGCCAGCGGTGGTGTATCGATCTCGGCACTGTTTGTCGGCGGTTACCTGCCCGGCATTTTGGTGGCGGCGGGTCTGATGTTGGTTAGTGCAGCTTATGCGCGCAAATACAATTTCCCTGCTGGTGAGCGTGTAAAGTTTTCCGTACTGATGGAAAAAACGATCGCTGCCCTGCCCAGTCTTTTTCTCATCGTGTTGGTAATTGGCGGTATTCTGGCAGGTATTTTTACCGCCACTGAAGCCGGTGCCATCGCGGTCCTGTATGCATTGGCCCTATCGGTTTTTGTTTACCGGGAAGTCAAACTTTCAGAGCTTGGCAGCATCCTGCTGAAAGCCACGCGTACGACGGCCATTGTCATGCTTTTGGTCGCAACCTCCATGGCGATGTCGTGGATCCTGGCTTTTGAGAACATACCGACGATGGCGGCAGAGACCTTGCTGGCTCTCAGTGAAAACCCCATTATCATACTGCTGATAATCAACCTGATATTACTGATGGTCGGCGCATTCCTGGATATGACACCGGCCGTATTGATTTTCACACCGATCTTTCTGCCCATCGCAGTCGCGCTGGGCATGACCCCTCTGCACTTTGGCATCATGATGGTTCTGAACCTGTCAATTGGACTTTGCACACCACCGGTTGGAAGCGTGTTGTTTGTTGCCTGTGCCGTCGGGAAAACACGCGTGGCAGAAATTGTTCGCCCGCTGATGCCCATGTATGTGGTCATGTTTATTGCCTTGCTGGCAGTTGCCTACATACCGGCAATCTCCGAGTGGCTACCCCGTGCATTTGGCTTGATGGACTAAGATCACACGAAGAAGCATGACCGAATAAGCGACCAGGGATGACCTGAAAACACTACACCTGCTACGATAGTGGGTTTACAAAAACCTGAATTATTAGACTGAATGGAATAGAGAAATGACTGTTAATTACACCGAACGCTACGCCGTACACCCTGATGACTACGAGATGTATAACTCTGCCATGCTGAGGGAGAATTTTCACGTTGGCGGGTTGTTCAAAGCTGACGAAATCAACCTGGTTTATACACAGATTGACCGTTTTATCGTAGGCGGCGCCTGCCCTGCAGACAAGCCACTGAAACTCGATACCATTGATGCTCTAAAGTCTGAAAACTTCCTGGACAGACGTGAACTGGGTGCCATCAATGTCGGCGGGGCCGGTCGTATCACGGTAGATGGCGAAACCTATGAAATCGCCTATAAAGAGGCGCTTTATGTGGGCGCCGGTGCAAAAGACGTGGCCTTTGAAAGTGTGGACGCGGCCAAGCCGGCCAAATTCTATTTGAACTCTGCCGCGGCCCATCACAGTTACCCGAATAAGAAAGTGGGCCTGGCTGACGCAGTCAAGGTGGAATTGGGCTCGCTTGAAACATCGAATCATCGCGTCATCAACAAACTGATCGTGCACGGCCTGGTAGAAAGTTGCCAATTACAGATGGGAATGACCGAACTGCAAGTCGGAAGTGTCTGGAATACCATGCCAGCGCATACTCACAGCCGTCGTATGGAAGCCTATTTTTATTTTGAAGTACCCGAAGACCAGGCCGTGTGTCACTTTATGGGTACAAAGGATGAAACCCGTCATATCTGGATGGCCAATAACCAGGCAGTTATCTCACCGACCTGGTCCATTCATTCGGGTGCCGGAACCTGCAACTACACCTTTATCTGGGGCATGGCGGGAGAAAACCTGGATTATGACGATATGGATAAAATTCACCCGGCTGAATTTACCTCGCCGGACAATTGATCATGTCTGCAAACCTTTTTGATCTGAGTGGAAAAGTTGCACTGGTTACCGGTGCAACCCACGGGCTTGGCATGGCGATGGCGATGGGATTGGGTGAAGCCGGTGCAACCCTCGTGGTAAATGGCTTCTCCAGCGATGCCAAGATCGTGGACGCAATTAAACAGTATAAGGCCAGCGGTATTGATGCCCATGGTTACCGCTTTGATGTGAGGGATGAGACAGCCGTCGAAGCTGTCGTTGCCAATATCGAGCAGGAAGTGGGGCCGATTGATATCCTGGTGAACAATGCCGGCATCATCAAACGTATGCCATTACTGGATATGCCTCTTGAGGATTTTGAAGAAGTTATCCGCACCGACCTGACCAGCGTTTTTGTTATGACCCGGCCTGTTGTCAAATCCATGATTAAACGCGGTGGCGGAAAGGTGATCAATATTTGTTCCATGATGTCGGAACTGGGCCGTAATTCGGTTGGCGCCTACGCTGCGGCGAAGGGCGGATTGAAAATGTTGACCCGCAACATGGCCACAGAATGGGCCAAACATAATGTACAGGTCAATGGTATCGGTCCGGGTTATTTTGCTACCAGCCAGACTGAGCCCATTCGCGTGGAAGGTAACCCCTTTAACGACTTCATCATTCAGCGCACACCTGCCGGCAGATGGGGTGACCCTGACGACCTAAAAGGTACCGCTGTGTTTCTGAGCTCAAAAGCCAGTGACTTTGTAACCGGCCAGATAGTTTATGTCGATGGCGGAATCCTGGCGACAATAGGAAAACCGGCAAACGAATAGTCCCTTCAACATCCAGAGTTAATACTATGCTGAAATTTAGAACACCAATGAGCGTCCTGTTGCCTGTATCTGTCAGCCTGGCAGTGGCTTTTTCCCTGAATGTGGATGCGGGCGAACAAAGCGTGACCGTTCCACAAGTCGACCTGGGCATTAAGTCCAATGGCGAATACCATCGCCTTAGCGAATATGACGTCCCGAAAGAGCACACCATCGGTGACGGCACTATCGCCTATGAGGGTCCCGGTATTGAGTCCGGCAAAGTGGCTTATAGACTCTACCTCGACGAACGTTCGGTGCTGGATGTATTTGGTAAAAAGACTGCCGATCCCGTTTTGCACAAGGTAGGCCGTGGTGATGACTATCACGTCATGTCCGATTGGGGCATGGACATTCTCAAGGTTGGCAATAGCCTTGGCTCGGGCGGGCTTGGGGTCTATGAGAATGGCAAAATGCGCATGGTTGGCCCGGCCCGGAGCCTGTCGGTGCAAGTCGCTGATCAGAACACTCAAACCGCCAGTTTTGTCGTCAACCACGAGGGTCTTGATAGTGACTCGGGTGCTTTCAACCTGAAAACACAGTATTCAATGGAAAAACAAAGCCGGTTGCTAACCGTACAGGCGCAAAGTAGTCAGCAGGCTCCGGTGCTTGCCGCGGGCCTGGTCATACACCCCGGCATAGAATTTTTAAAGAGCGAAAATCAGCCTGAATCCAGCTGGGCCTATATTGCGACCTATGGTGTTCAGACGCTGATTGATGACGAACTTGGCCTGGCTTTGTTTTACCAAACCGACTCGGTAAGTGAGGTTAAGGATGATGGCTCTACTTACGGTGTTGTATTCAATGCTGAACGACCGATTCACTACAAGGTGGCTGCTGCCTGGGTGGCTGAGCCAGGAGGAATTGTCGATTTTGATGCCTTTAAACAGTATTTAGAAGAAGAACGGGCACTTCTCGACAGCACTGTCGCTTCCACGCCTTAGGAAGCATTCCCAAGAGACTTCATCACTCGCTGGATTATGATGATATGGATAAGTCCCACCGGCCGATTTCACTTCAGAAGAGGGCGGGGCATATCTACAGGCCTTTTGGGTCTGGGTGGAAAAGTGCCACGGGTCTGTACTCGGATCGGCCTTCATCGCCGCTGTGGGACAGGGTGAACGTATCGTCGGAGACTTAAGGTCATGATGTTTAAAAAACAGCGCGCGGCGGTTGTCGAAACGTGTCTGGCATTGGCCGACATGGGCTATCTTGCCGGTACAGGCGGGAACCTGGCCCTGCGCGTGGATCGGGAACACTTCCTGATTACGCCTTCGGCCACGGACTATTACGCGATGGGTCCAGCGGATATCTGTGTGATGCGCCTTGCGGACACCGGACAGGTTGAAGGCGAAAAAAACGCCTCGGTCGAAGCTGGTCTGCACGCAAGGGTATTGAAGGCGCGGCCGGACTGCGACGCCAGCGTGCACACCCACCAGCCCATCGCCAGCGCCTATACACTGCTGGATCTACCACTGGAAGTGACAGAGCAGGATACGGCAGCCCTGTTGGGCAAAACCATTTCCTGCGTTTCCTATGCGCCGTCAGGAACAGGCTGGCTCGCCAAACGCGTCGGACAGGCTTTTGATGCCTCGACACATGCCTGCCTGATGCGCAACCACGGTGTGGTCTGCGTTGGTGTGGACATGGATGAGGCAATCAAACGGGTCGCTGCCCTCGAAGCCGCCTGTGCCGCGTTTTTCCGGGCGAGCCTCGATGATGCCCCTGCCCTGCCGGCCAGCACCAGAAAGCTGATCGGCGACGCACTTTCCGCCGTGACCACCACGCAGAAACGGGAAACCACACCATGAGTACCCAGGTACATTCCCCGGAGGGAGGGGGCGATGACACGCTGAACCGCCTCGTAGACGTGATGAAACCGGTATAGGGAAGAGTATGAAAGACCGGATTAAAACCCTCTTGTTGGCCGACCAGGCGCGTTTTGCCGCCAAGGGCCTGTTTGGAAACCCCGGGGATTCCTTTTCGATGCGTATTCCGGGTCAGTCGGAATTCCTGCTGATACGCAACACCGATGAAAAACCCGAACACATCGTGATGAACGACCCCGTTGAAGAAGCTGCCGGACTGCATGCGCGGCTGTACCGGGCGCGCCCGGATGCCGGTGCCTTGCTGATCGGCACCACGCCCTGGTGCACGGCGCTTGCCGGCCTCGATGAGACGATACCGGTTCTGTTTGACGAACAGGCGCGCCATCTTGGAAAAACCGGGGCGCCGGTGCAGAAAGGCGATTTTTCCGGGCTCGAAAATGCCATTGCAGACGGGGCAAACATCGCGATCATCGGCGAACAACGCCTTTGCCTGGGCGTAACGCCGGAACGGATCGTGTTCAATGCCGATTTGTTCGAGAAATGCGCAAAGGCCTTCGTGATCGCCCATTCCAGCGGCAGGACCATACGCCGGATTCCCTGGTTGGTGCGGCGCATCGCCGCTGGACGCATGAAGAAAGACCAGATCCGTGCGGCCAGAACCCTGGCCGCGGGCCGAATCCCCGAAGGCATGAACGCATACTGATCACGGGAGACGTCGGCTATACTACAAACAGAAGACTGCATGAACATGAACCTGATGAGCTGAAGGTCTCTCTTAAATCCGGTTCCTTTCAGTCTGGAACCCTCTGACGACACACACTCAAACCCGACATGAAATGAGAATTGGACCACCCTCAATTACCCGCCAGCAGAACCGCAATGTTCTATCAGCGAACATAGATGTAGAGGCGAGCGGCGTAAACTGTCCGGAATCATTCTGGTTTGCAACGGAGGGGGAAGAGAATTATTTCCTGCCTGACATGGCAGATGCGTTTGTCGTCGGGCTTATCGCGTCGGCGATGTACCTGGGTGAGGATATTTTGGTCGAAGGCAAGGTAAGTACCCGCCTGGCAAACGGACTGGACACCTACCAGAATGTTTTAAGTACCTGGTGGCCCGGTATTTTCAACTGTGTTGATATTCACTATGAGTGTCTTGCTGAACGTCATCAGGATTTGAGACCAAGGGGTGTGGGCTGTACTTTTTCCGGGGGCCTGGACTCCTATCATGCGATTTTGCAACTCACACCAGCAAAGGTGAAATATAGCGGATTCAGCATTACCCACGCCCTGATGATCAATGGTTTTGATCAGTTCTATGACCCTGAGAGAAAGGGCACCGCTCAAAAGATGTATGACATTTATCAAAGTTCCCTCAAGGAGTGGGATGTCGATTTGCTGATGGTCGACACCAACATGAAAGCTTTCAGGAATGCCATGCTGGAAAGAAAGGAACAGGTTCATTCCTATAGCGGCGCATTAGCGACTTGCGCGCATGCGCTGGGCGGTTTGTTTGGAAGGTTTGGTGTTTCCGGTCACGCTACCTACGCCTACAACCAGCTTGAGCCTGATGGCTCACACCCTGCACTGGATCATCACCTCAGTAGCGATCAACTGCAGGTTTTTCATACGGGGACAAGTCATTCACGCTCCAGAAAAACAGAAATCCTGGCAGACTTTCCAAACGTTCGAAGAAACTTGAGGGTGTGCTTCGGCGCACTGAAGTTTGATGAACAAACCGGTATGCCGCTTAATTGCTGTGAGTGCGAAAAGTGCGTTCGTACACTGGTCACCTTGATCATCATAGGAAAACTGGACATATTCCCTACTTTTTCAAAACGTCGTCCACCGTTAACGGCTTACCGGAATCCCAGGGCACTTAGCGGAATCGATGATCACCATCTCAAGGACATGACGGACCTTGCTAACCGGCATAACAAGAACGATTGGGCGGAAATATTGGATACCGCCAGGCAAATGCGACGAGAACTGGAAAGCGAAGCGCAGGAGCCGGCATAATCATTTGCTACATTGAAACACAATCAGCGAATGAGTAAAGCCTGAGTGGACCCATGAACCGCGCTATCTCCATCATCGGCCCCGGTTTACTGGTGGCTGC
The DNA here is from genome assembly GCA_963759155.1 of uncultured Gammaproteobacteria bacterium. GTDB lineage: Bacteria > Pseudomonadota > Gammaproteobacteria > Xanthomonadales > SZUA-36 > SZUA-36. Next base: position 201,562 of record CAVWXX010000005.1, read on the forward strand.
AACCGGTATCGGCGCGGGTGACCTCGCCACGGCCAGCTTTGCCGGCAGCCACCTCGGTACGGCTGTGTTGTGGGCTGCTCTCGCCGGTGCATTTCTCAAGTTTGTCGCCAACGAAGGACTCGCACGCTGGCAACTGGCCACCGGAACCACGCTTCTCGAGGGCGTGGTTCGGCATTTTGGACATTGGGCCGGTTGGTTTTTCCTCGCGTACCTGGTGTTCTGGACTTTTTTTGTCTCCTCGGCGCTGATGAGCGCCTGCGGTGTGACGCTACATGCATTGATCCCGGTTTTCGAAGATGCCCGGGACGGCAAAATCGTTTTCGGCATTTTATCCAGCCTCACCGGGGTCATGCTGGTTGTTAAGGGTGGCTACGTTCTTTTCAGCAAAATCATGCAGGTTTGCATCGGTTTCATGTTCGTAACGGTCATGGCGACGGCCATTATCCTGTGGCCCGGCACAAGCGAAGTGCTTCATGGTTTGTTTGTACCTTCCATCCCTGATCAGGAAGGCGGCCTGTCCTGGACGGTTGCGCTGATGGGTGGCATTGGCGGTACGGTGACCGTGCTTTGCTATGGTTACTGGATTCGTTTGGCCGGCCGAACCGGCAAGGAGGACCTGCGTATCTGCCGAATCGACCTGGCAGTCGCCTATGCGGTCACTGCGCTGTTCGGTATGGCAATGGTCATCATCGGCAGTACGATCGAGATCGACGGGACGCGGTGCCAACACTGCTCGTCACGCTATCGGAACGACTGGTGGAAAGCCTCGGGCCAACTGGCCGATGGGTTTTTCTGATTGGTGCGGCGGGTGCGGTATTCAGCAGCCTGCTCGGTGTCTGGCAGGCCGTACCTTACCTGTTCGCTGACCTTTGGGGGCTTTTAAACGGACCGGAACGGGATACTTCAAACGGGGAGACGAGAGTAAGTACACGCTCACCAGCCTATCGCGGTTACCTTGTCGCCATGGCGCTGCTACCGATGGCGGGTCTGTTCCGCGGTTTCGGTGAAGTTCAGAAGTTTTACGCCGTGGTCGGGGCCTGGTTTTTCCCCGTCCTGGTATTGGCGTTGCTGTTACTCAATGGCCGCTCAGGCTGGGTAGGTCAACCCTACCGTAATCAACCCGTCACGATGGCCGCACTGATAGGCGTGTTGTTGTTCTTTGGCTGGATCGCCTGGCGTGCATTGTAGTGACATCTATCCAAATAGAGCTAAAATTGACACTTAATTGAATGAGGCGTTTCGCGCCATGATATTCAGCGGTATGGAGAAATAAATGACAATAGAAATTAGGGACAAATGGGCTCTGGTGACCGGTGCCAGTCGGGGTGTTGGCCAGCAGATCGCATTAGGATTGGCAGGGCTTGGTGTCAACCTGGTACTGCACTCCTCGAACAAGAACAACCAGTCGGCAACAAAGAACCTGCTTAAAGACAGCGGTGTTCAGGTGCATAGCGTTGAAGGTCTGCTAAATGACCCTGGAGCCATCAGTGCTTTCGTCAGCGAGGCTGAAAGCCTGAGTGGCGGCATTGACATCCTCTATAACAATGCGGCCTTGATGACACAGGAAACACCGATCTTTGAAACACCTCAATCAGATTATGAAATAAGCTTCCAGGTGAATGTCTACAGCGTGATTCAGATCTGCGGGTATTTTGCACCCAGGATGGTGTCCCGAGGTTTTGGTCGCATCATCAATGTAAGCTCCGGTATAAAAGACACGCCCAAACTCGATGCTTATAGCATTTCCAAGGCAGCGCTGGATAAATACACGAGGGACCTGGCCATCGAACTCGAAGGCTCGGGCGTACTCGCAAACATGATGGATCCGGGTTGGTGCCGCACAGATATGGGTGGTCCAGACGCCTATAACGACGTGACATCGGTATTGCCTGGGGCACTTATACCCGCCATGTTAGGCAAAGAAGAGCCGGAAGCTCCCAAGGGTATACTTTTTGTGGCCCAGAATTATGCCGGCATCAAATGGACTTAGGCTTTAAAAACGCGTTTGCCGGGGTGTTGGTTCCACTATGCTTTTTCTTTGTGGGCTATGCCACGGCCGCAGAAAATCAGTTTAGACACGTTGATGGTGCAAAAGACCTGGTGAAGGTTAAACGGGCCGCGTTCAGTGAGACCTATATTAATCCTGACGTGGACTTTAGTTTTTACAACAAGATCTATGTCAGCGAAGCGGAGTTTGACTACAGGGAGGTCAAACCACCAAAAACCGGGAACGGCACTCATGTTAGTGCCAGCCCTACGCGTGAATACCCTATGAGTAAGGACGATCGAAAACGTTTCGAAGAGACGGTACGCACGGCTTTTCGCACGGAAGTCAGCAAGGGTAAATACTTCGAGATCGTCGACGTAATGGGCGTAGATGAACACACCATGATCTTGCGCGCCGTGGTGGCGGATATCTATTCCAAGGTGCCGCCGGAATCCCCCGAGCGAAGCCGTTTGTACCTGTCCTCTGTAGGCGGCGCAACGCTGGGCCTGGAGTTTCGCGACAGAACCACTAGTGAGGTATTGGCGCGGGTTGCCGAACATGGTCTGATTGGAGACACCACCGTCCAGGGTAACGATGGCTCACGCCCGGTCAACCCTGAAACCGTCAACGCCGATGTTGACCGCTGGGCCAGTAGCGCGGCCAGAAAACTCCGCCAGGCACTCGACTCTGCCCTCAAAGACTAGACCAATCGTGATTTTTACCAAGCCATTCACGCAGCTTTCTAATTCGGTAGCCCGGCAAATGCCACCGTTGCTGTTTTGTAGCTGTATCGCAACGGTTTTTGCCCTGGCCGGGTGTGAAAAACCTTCGAACCCGGAACAACCCGCCGCCAGCACGACTGACACGGTTCAAGCAGGCAAAACTGCAAGCCACAAAAGCCCGGCCAACCCTTTAATGGAGTACCTGCCCTACACTTCTTCCGCGGGTGATTTGGTGATTTCACGTGAGGCCTATCTCAATAAACTTCACGGTTTTTGGCTGGGTCAGTGCATCGCTAACTGGACCGGCCTGGTGACGGAAATGGACAAGATCGGTGGTGAAGGCCCACATGGTGAATTCTATACCCGCGAGGATTGGGGGCAACCGGATCAACCAAGCATCTGGGCCGAGGGTAAACCCAGTGACCTGTCAGCCAGAATTGACTGGGTACTCGAAGACGAAGGTGGTGTGTGGGGTGCCGATGATGACACGGATATCGAATACATGTACCAGCACCTGTTGCTGCTTAACCAGACCAGCATGCTCACTGGTGAGCAAATACGCGATGGCTGGTTAAAGCATGTCTACTCCGATGACAACACACCATTTTTGAACAATGAGGGAGAAAAGGAAAACTTTCTCTGGGTTTCCAACCAACGTGCCCATGATCTCATGCGTATCGATGGCCTGATTCCGCCAGACACCTCTGATCCGCTAAATAACAGCGAATACGACATGATTGACGCACAACTGACCACGGAAATATTTGGTTTGTTTGCACCGGCACGACCGGATGTGGCCCTCAAAATGGCTTATTTGCCAATTCGCACCACTGCACGTGAAAACGCAGCCTGGGCATCTGAGTTTTACGTGGTGATGTATTCATTGGCATCTGCTGTGGATCAAAACCTACCCGTAAAAGAACAGATTCTCTGGATGGCTGACACCGCCCGGCAATACCTGCCGGATGAATCCTATTCCGCAAAAATGTTTGATTTCGTCAAAGACCGCTACCAGGCCGGTGTGCCATGGGAGCAGGCGCGTGATGAGGTTTATCAACGCTACCAGGTTGAACAACTCGACGGATACGACATCACATCCAGGAACATCTATTGCAATGGTTGCTTTGCCTCGGGTATCAATTTTGCGGCCAGTCTCGTCAGCCTGTTTCATGGAGAGGGAGACTTTAAAGAAACCGTCAAGATTGCCGTGCTGACTGGCTGGGATTCAGATAACCCGGCCGCCACCTGGGGTGGTTTACTTGGTTTTATGCATGGAAGAGATGGAATCGAAGAGGCCTTTGACAGGAAATTCGCCGACCGCTTCAATATTCACAGAACCCGTGGCAACTTCCCGAATGATGGCATGGATACTTTCCAGTCAATGGCGGAAAAAGGTCTGTTTGTAGTCGATCGCGCAGTGCAAGAAGAGATGGAAGGGGGCATCGACCTCGTCAACAATTCGTGGCTGATACCAAAAGCTGCAAAATAGCCGGAGTCTGACCCGGTTGTTTTCTGACCCCGCCCCCAACTCATCCCGCTTTGATGTTTCCTTTGGCATTTGCCGGTCGAGCAACTATGCTTAATATCAATAACGGACACAAAGAAGCCAGCCCTTGTCGATTTTCAATGAACTCAAGCGACGTAACGTCTTTAAAGTAGGCATTGCTTACCTGATTGTTGCGTGGCTGGTTGCACAGGTTTTGCAGCTCGTATTCGAGAGTTTCGGCACCCCGGACTGGGCAATCAAGTCCGTGTTGGTCCTGTTGGCAATCGGCTTGCCTTTCGCTTTATTCTTCGCCTGGGCGTTTGAAATGACACCTGAGGGAATAAAACGCGAAGAGGATGTAGACCGGTCGAAGTCCATCACGTCACAAACAAGCAGCAAACTCAACTTCATGATCACCGTCGTCATGGCGCTCGCACTGGCCTATTTTGCCTATGACAAGTTTGTCTTGTCCGGGGACCATCAAACAACACCGGTGGAAGTGGCGACATCAACTGTTGTGGAAAAACCTGTCGCTGAAGAGACGCCAGCGGAGCCTGACTGGTCCATCGCCGTCTTGCCCTTCGTGAACATGTCATCAGACCCTGAACAGGAATATTTTTCAGATGGTATTTCCGAAGAACTGCTTAATGGACTGGCCAAGATCGATAGTCTGAAAGTAGCGGCACGTACATCGTCTTTTTCTTTCAAAGGACAAAACCTGCCGGTCGGCGAGATCGCGGAAGTACTGGGTGTTGCGCACATCCTGGAAGGCAGCGTACGTAAATCAGGTTCACAAATCCGTGTCACCGCTCAACTGATCCGTGTCAGTGACGGTTTTCATATGTGGTCTGAAACCTATGACCGCGAGCTGGTCAATATTTTTGCCATTCAGGATGAAATCACCGCGGCCATTGTCAACGAGTTAAGAATAAGACTCACAGACCAGACTCAAATTGTGTCACAAACCACCAGTAACACCGAAGCCTACAAGGAGTATCTGCAGGGCCGGTATTTCTGGAACCTCAGGGAAACAGAAAACCTTTACCTGGCGATAGAACATTTTGAGAAGGCAACGCAACTTGATCCGTCTTACACGGATGCATGGTTGGGCCTGGCCGAATCCTGGGTCTTGCTACCGGCATGGGAGTTCAATTTCGACAAGGCACCGGAACAAATGGAGCGCGCCCGGCAAGCGGCTAACAAGGCACTTGAGCTCAAACCGCGATCAGGTCGTGCGTATTCTGTGCTTGGGTACAGGAATACCCTTAAGCTGGAATGGCGTGAAAGCTTCTCGAATTTCGAACAGGCTTTGAAATATGAGCCGGAAAATGCCACCACATCACATTGGTACGCGGGAGGACTGATGTCTGTAGGGCGTTTTGATGAAGGCATGCAAGTCAATCTAAAAGCACTAACTCTAGAGCCCCGCTCACGTGTCATCGGCGTTAGTATGGCGGAAGCATTCAGCCAGGTTGGCCGATATGATGAAGCCTTGAATCAATTGGATCAAACCCTGGCGTTTGCCCCGGACTTCCTGTTTGCCTGGGAGATGAAGGGTTTCTATCACTTGGCGAAGCACGAGTTTGACGAGGCCAGGGTTGCGTTTCTGAAGATATCAGAAATAGCCGGCAAGAAAAGCTTTGAAATGGAAGTTGTTGATTTAATAGAAGAATACTATAAAACCGGAAAACCCGCTCCGTTACCTGACTGGTTTAAAGATTCCACATTAATTGACCGATATTACGTTTCCTACGCCCTGGTTTGTGCCGGGCAATATGAGGCGGCATTGGATCTGATTGAACAGCAGGCCGAAAGCAGCATTCCAAACCTTGCGGGCTATATGCTCAGAAGCGCACTTTACCAGGAAAAGATGGGCCATATTCCCCGCTTCCAGGCATTGGTTGAACGACTGGCCACCGAGTAACCGGGTCTGACTCCGTCTCTTTTACCTCTTACTTGGCCGAACCAGCCATCGCCTTATCCAGCATTTCAATCAACTCTTCACGGCTATAGCTGTATTTCTGATCGTTGTTTTGCTCCACCATTCGCTCAATGGCCCGGTTGATCGTCCAGTGAGCCTGTTCCTGGTTGGGAACAATCAGGTACCGGGGCTTGGGGTTGTCATCAAACAGGGCTTGCATAACCGTTTCTGCCACCTCGTTGGGGTCCCCCGACTGTGCCAGCGTCGTGGTCAGCCAATCCACATTTTCCTCCATTTCGGCCTTGAACTCTGAACCTTCGAGATTCTGGTCGCGCTGTTCCATTCTGTTGACAGCACTCGCACCGATCTTCGACTGGTATGTACCGGGTTCGATCAGGCTGACCTTGACGCCAAAACGCTTCATTTCATCCGCGAGTGCATCACTGTAGGCTTCCATCGCATGCTTGCTCATACTGTAGGGACCCCAGGTTGCACTGGACAGTGTTCCGGCAATTGAGCCAATGGTGCTGATACGGCCTTTTGATTCAATAATGAGGGGTGCAAAGGCCCTGGTTACACGGTACGGTCCATACAGATTGACGTTCATCTGAAAATGAAAATCTTCCTCATCAGTCTCATTCAACGGCATCAGTACTACCACCCCGGCATTGTTAACCAGGCCATAAAGCCCCCGGCCGGCATCCGATATTGTTTTAACAGCAGCGTCAATCTCTTCCAGTTTGGTGACATCCAGACGTACCGCCTGCACGTTTTTTATGGCATTGAGTTCCTTCATGTCCTTGTCTTTACGCGCACCGGCGTAAACAAAATAGCCCCTTGAGGCCATCATCTCCGTCATCGCACGTCCGAGTCCTGAACTGGCGCCGGTGACGAGTACCGCTTTTTGCCCCGAACTGGTGTCAGCCCGTGCGGTTGAAAAGGTAAATATAACGACAAGTGAAATTAGCGCAGTGCTAAAAATGCGGAACATATATGTCTCCAGAATGGGTTATAGATACTTGAGTATAGACGCCAGTTAGCGGATTGTAACTTTTCACAACACCGACACTTTATTCCTTTTGGGATAGTGTAAATAAGCACAGGTGAGGGGGTTCCAGTAGAGCTTGTAGTTCAACAGCTAACATGGCATCGTTCGTTGGCGCATGATTGCCCTTGCGGTAAAACCACAACCAAGAGCCGCTAAGCTCATTAAAAGAATCAAAATCGCATGATGACAAAAATCCTTATCAAGCCACTAATCCTTTCATTGCTCCTGTTAGCTGCATTCGTTATCCAGGCTGACTGCCGCAACGGCTCAGATTGTACAAACTCAGACACGCCGGAAAATATGCTCGGTTGGTTCGATAAAAGTAAGGACCTGTTCTTGCCGCAGTTCGACAGTAAAACCGATGTGGACGATGTGCACTCGATTGCCGCAGTCGGCACAGTGCTCTCAGATCCACGCTTTGCTGATGTAAACTTTCATGCCGTGGCTGGGGCGTATGGCACCCAGGAGGGTGAGTATGTACCTTCAAACGGACTATTCAACATGGTGTTTGGAAAGAACTGGTCCGACGCCCACAGCGATTATGCAACAGCCCTGAAAACGGTGACTGACCTGGTGGTAGATACTCTCAATAAAGGGGGTAATATCTGGATCGCTGAAGCAGGTCAATCTGATTTTTCCGCAAATATGGTGCGCCAGGTAAAATTGAAATTACCGGGCATCAATACCAATGAACGTATCAACATTGTGCAACACAGTGAATGGAACCAGGAATCGACCAACCCGGTTGACCTGGAATACGTCAGAAAAAACACCAACTACCATAAAATTGAAAACGGCAATGCGACCGGAAATGGCACGCCTGGTTTTAGAACAGATTCCGACGCCGAATGGACACGGGCGACGACAGATGTGAAAACCGGCGCTTACTGGAAAAAGGCCCGTAGCATAGCGAATAAGTACAACGGTGAAGCAGGAAGGTATTTAAACGAGGCTATCAAAGCCGGAGGCCTGGATTTCTCCGACACATCGGAAACCTGCTGGATATTCGGTTTCTCGAATCTATTTGATGCCAGCCAGTTCTTTGATGAGTTTGGTACAAAATGAAAAAACAGGATTCAAGCGTGGGAAAACCATACGGTGCCGCAGTTAAGGAATCAGAATGATCAAAGACCGTCCATCCTTTGAAGAAGTGTATATTCAGTTTGCTGAAACGATTGCCCGGCGATCCACGTGCAAACGACTGAGTGTCGGCACAGTTATCACGACTACTGATTACAGAAAGGTTCTCGCAGTCGGATACAACGGCAACGCTTCCGGCCTGAAGAATACCTGTGACAGGGAGGAACCCGGGAATTGCGGCTGTCTTCATTCGGAAGAAAATGCCGTGATTAACTGTGACGCCCCCCGGGAAACAAAGAAGTTTGTCTTTGTCACCCACCTCCCCTGTGCCGCTTGCGCCAAGCGCCTAATTAACCTGGGAAATGTAGAAAAAGTGGTTTACAAGAATGGCTACAGAAAAATCGATGCCATCAAAGTGCTTGAGTTTGTGGGAATAAAAGTGCGCCAATTTAATGGGCAGGGATAATTTAAGCCAGCATTACTTCCCGGATCAAACCTGGGTGATGCTTAACTCGCCTTGCGATATTCAATAAGAATTTCTGTTTCTTCGGGATCAACCCATTCTTCACGGTCGATCTTCATGTCACGTGGCGCGTCGATGCCAATGCGTATCTGGTTTCCTCTGAAACCCAATACCGTGACAGTTACGTTGCCCCCGATGGTGAGCTTCTCTCCTACTTTCCTTGTAAGCGATAACATATATCAACCCTTTCCATGATGGTTATTGTAAGTACAAACTTCCGTGTTTTTTGCCTGACTCTACCTTCCTGGTAATCATCAAGCCCGAAAAGCGTTACAAAGTCCCTTTGAAACCACCCTTCACAAAATCGACTATTCCCTGTCTTCTTACCTGACCTCGCCATCCTTGTTGAGTGTCAGGTCCAAATGGCGCTACTAATTCCCTTTGAGACCACCATTGGTTCGTTCAACTAATCCTTGTTTATTGGACCTCGTCATCCTGAAGAGAGTCCAGACCAATCGACGTTACAAAATCCTTTTGAAACTGTCTTTCCTTGACTGGCGCACTTATGTAAATGCAACATTCATGCCGTCATAAAGAACTAGAACGACCACTCACCAATAAATCATTATTATTGTTTTATTTCAATTAGTTATAAAAGTCGCAACAAGAGATGCAAATACGCCGCCCTTGAGCTGAACTGACAAAACTGACACAAAATGTTTCTGAGAACTGACCATAATTGTCAACCACTGGTCACCTGCGAGGACCGGGAGCGGGGGGCGGTTCTGATGGGGCCAGCTGTTGGCCTTGCCACGAGCAATATCCAACACCAGGCATGGATGGTGCGTGTAAAAGTTGAAGGCACGTATATACTGCAACAAATCAAAACAGAAAAATGCACGCAACCTGAAGAGAGAAAGCATGAATTTTAGTAAGTATGTCAACGTATTGATACCGGTCCTTGTTTCCTGCTGCATGCTGACAGCCTACGCCCAACCGGTGTCCTACGACGTCATTCTCCGCGGCGGCACGATTTATGATGGCAGTGGTGAAAAACCCTTCACCGGGGACGTGGCACTCAAAGGTGACAAGATCGCCGCTTTGGGTGACCTCGGTAAAGCCAGCGCGGCAATGGAAATTAACGCCGAAGGTCTCGCGGTCGCACCCGGGTTTGTCAATATGATGTCCTGGGCCAACGAGTCATTGATCGAAGACGGACGTTCACAGAGTAATATCCGCCAGGGTGTAACCCTTGAGATCATGGGTGAAGGTGAGTCGATGGGACCACTCAACGACAGGATGAAGACGGAGTTGCTCGAGTCGCAATCGGATATCAGCTACGCCATTGAGTGGACCACGTTGGCAGAGTACCTGGAGTACCTTGAGCGTCGTGGTATCACGCCGAATGTGGCTTCATTTATTGGCGCTGCCACCCCACGTAACTACGTCATCGGGCATGAGGACCGTGAGCCTACCGCAGCAGAACTCGAACAAATGCGTGCACTGGTCCGGCAGGCCATGGAAGATGGTGCGCTTGGTGTTGCGTCATCGTTGATTTATCCACCGGGCAGCTTTGCCAAGACCGATGAGTTGATCGCGCTGTCTGAAATCGCGGCCGAATACGATGGCATGTATATCTCGCATATGCGTGATGAAGGCGCCAACATGCTGGAAGCCATCGACGAACTGCTCACCATCGCACGTGAAGCCAAAATTCGTGCCGAGATCTATCATTTCAAGGCATCCGGTCAGCCCAACTGGCACCTGTTTGACCAGGCGGTGGAGAAAGTGGAAAAAGCCAGGGCCGAGGGCCTGCAGATAACGGCGGATGTCTACACCTATCCGGCCGGTTCCACCGGGCTCAATGCTTCTATTCCTCCCTGGGTTCAGGAGGGTGGTTTTGCTGCTTCTGTAGAGCGCATGAAGGACCCCGCCACCCGCGAACGTATCGCAAATGAAATGCTTGAAAACTCGCCGGAGTGGGAAAACATGTACTTGGGTGCTGGCACACCGGATAACATCCTGTTGGTCGGGTTCAAGTCAGACACACTAAAACCACTCACCGGCAAAACCCTGGCTGAAGTGGCTGACATGCGTGACACCGACCCTCGCTTCACCGCCATGGATTTGATCATTGAAGATGACAGCCGCGTCGGTACGGTCTATTTCAGCCAGTCTGAGGACGTGGTCAGGCGGGTGGTTGCCCTGCCCTGGTCCAGCTTTAATTCCGATGCAGCCTCGCTTGCACCCGAGGGCGTTTTCCTGAAGAGCAATCCGCACCCTCGTGCCTATGGCAGCTTTGCCCGAGTATTGGGCAAATATGTTCGTGATGAAAAGCTGTTAACGATGGAAGAAGCGATACGGAAACTGGCAGCATTGCCAAGTATGACCATGAAAATTGACCGCCGCGGACAATTGAAAACCGGATTCTATGCAGACGTGGTCGTTTTTGACCCCGCAACCATCCAGGACCACGCCACTTTTATCGAACCACACCAGTATGCCACCGGCATGCAGCACGTATTTGTCAACGGTACGCAGGTATTAAAAGATGGTGAGCATACCGGTGCTACACCGGGTCGTGCTGTTCGCGGGCCTGGCTGGACTGGTCGGGAGTGAGCCTTTGCTCGTCCCGCTGGCCATGACCGTGGTTATATGCTGCTTTCAACCCATTAACATGGCGGAATTGTCCTGGGCCCGGTCTTCAGCTATAGCTTACTTGAAACAGTAGGTGAGCAAGCTTAAGGTTTGGCGAGGTCCGCCAGGAGTTGCTGGTATTCCGGATCTGCACGCAACAGGTCTCCCGCGCTTTTAATCAGCGTGTCGACTTGCTCCGCCGTCAGTTTGAACGAAGTGGGAACCTTGTTCAAAAAATACTTCAATTGCGGATCCGCAACCTGTTTGAAACTCACCTCCATGAAATAGGATTTTACCTCGTGCTCAGGTGTTGAAAGGTTTGCCGACCAGTTTGCGAGATTGTTTCTGACCTGATCAATGGTAGCCGCGTTATAGCGGTGCAACTGGATATCGGTCATAGCGTTCATCGAAGTCAGCATTGATGGTTGCTTGGCGCTCTTGTTCATATCAGGGCGCTTCTCAGTGGATGCATTGACTGACAGAACCACGACATAGGTCGGAATTTTTCTATGTGCCTTATTGACAAACTGCGTGGGTCCACCCGAGACGGCCACGACATCGGTCATGGCGCGCAAGCCCATGTTATCGGTGATACCACCATCGACGAAGTGGATAAATTCGCGGTTTTCCTTGTCTTTGTAAGATTGCAATCCCGCCAACGTCTGGGCTAATTCATCATTATGTTTTGCCAGGTTAGCCACCTGGGGTGACACCTGATACTCGGGGCAGCCCGGATAGTTCTTCAGCACTATAGGGTTAAATATCACTGGCACTGCTGATGATGCCGTGACGGCCCAGGCCACAGGGTACTCACGAACATCAGAACACAGCAGATTGAAGTAATCCTGGATAAATGAGAACCGAACACCGTAGGCCAGATCCGAGGCATTGATGATGATCATGGGTCGACCCGGTTGCATCATGTCGGCGAAGGTCGCATCCTTAAACAGGATCTTGTTGTAGTACTCAGCAGACCGTTCGGTTCGCCCTTTACGACCAAACCAATGGAAAGGGTTGATAAGGTTGTTGGTGAGATGACCCTGAACATTTTTGAGCAGGAACTCATTTTCGAAATCTTCAAAAATCCTGTCGCCATAAAGGCCGTAGTAGGCCGAGGTGAAACTACCCCCGGAAACCGAACTGATTTGCGTTACTTCGTCAAGCAAACGCCCTTGTTGACCATTGATGGTCACTGGCGTATCGCGCAACTCCTTGAGCACGCCGTAAGCCATGGCCGCCGCGCGCGTTCCACCACCGGAGAAGTTCAGAATAAATACAAAATCTGCAGCTTCCTTGGACTGGGCCCAGGTTTTTATCGAATAAGGTTCCCCCGCACTGACGCCCGTACTCGGTTCATTGTGAATGACACCATAAGACGAACAGCCGCTGATCAGCAACAGCATAAGGCAACTGCATAGTAGGCGAGCAGAGCCCCTTGTGATGCGCTTCATTTTTAGTGTAGGACGATTCAAATGATGTTCAATCTGAGTAAGCATGATGTTCCGGCATCCGTGTAGGTATCCAAAGGGGACGGACAATGTTGTAAGGACCACGCCGTCCTATGATTAATAGTATATGAATTAAGGGCCGCATACATTTATTCGATCACTACGGATTACTTGGGGTCGGACCTTTTACTTGGGGTCGGACCAGCGCAAGCTGTTGATTTAGAAAATCCTGATTGCTCAATCTGGCCGAAATTCAGGTTTAAAGCCGTGTTTTTGAGGGCGAAACCGCCATTCTTGGAAGTTTCAGTCGTAAGCTGATATCCGAAACCCTAAACAATCTATTTTGTCCAGCAAAATGCTAATTTAAGAACAATTAAAGCCTAATCATGGAACTATAATCATATAAATTCAGGTAGTTATATAGGTCCGAGCCCCACTTCCATTAATCGACGCGTACTTTGAAACAGTGCGCGAGCAAGCTTTCCAGCTTTTTCGTGCCAAGACGATTCATTAATTCGATATTACGTACCGGAATCTGATCAATATCCGGATGACCCGTGATAGCGCGTTCAAGACTATCTTCCCGAAGAATATGCAGCAGGGGATAAGGCGAGCGGTTGGTAAAATTTTCTGCATCATCAGGGTCTGTGCCGGCAAACTGGTAGTCGGGATGAAAACTGGCAATTTGAAATACACCATCGAGCTGCATCTCAATGAGAAGACTTTCGATGATGTCGAGGAATTGATTGTAGTCGCCAAAATCTTGCAGCACGTTTGGATGAATCAACAAGCTTGTTTCAACTGAAGCGTCGCCTTCGAGCAATGTCAGCTCGGCTTCCAGTGCGACCAGTAGTTGCTCCTCAGTCCTCGCATCCGTCACTTCAAAGCGCACGCGATTGTTGATGAGCTCTCGCTTTGCAAACGGGCACAGATTCAAATCCACCACCACTGAATTCACCCATTGAGCAACCGTTTTATTGATTAAATTGTGCTCCAAATGTCCTCCATATAATTAAGCCCAAACGCATATCTCTTGAGCGATGGGTGTCCTGACTCTTCTGACTCTTTTCCCACAATCAGAAGCACAATCAAGGTGGTACACATCAAGACAAGTCTCAATTACTGTAAATGATTCACTCAACCGGTGAACGGCCTCCAGCACCTTCAGATCACGATCTTAAATGCTGAAATCAATATCTAAAAGTGCCTGGCTATCTTTTTGAAGCCATCACGGATTTCTTCACCAAGCAATTTTACCGCCGCGCCCATTTCCCGGGAGGCATCTGCGGTTGCATCTCCAAGCCCTTTGGCCTTGGACTCAAACTTTCCCAGTTTAGCCTCCAGCTTTTGCCACTCTTCACTGCTTTCCAGTTTTGCAAGATGCAATCTCACACGCAGTTCATCACGTTCCTGTTTTAACTCATTGAGCATTTCTTCGATATGCACTTTGATGTCGTTCATGTCGTACTCCTGATTTTTCAATCAACCTTCAGTTTAAATGCGTGCTCCAATACCTATATTGACATTGATCATGGACTGTCCGTTCAAGATGAATTTCTAAAGAGCAAGACAGAAAAGCAAGGCTGGACAACCATACCTTCCTCAACTTGTTCATTTGCAATAGGCCCATTGATGGCAAGGTTAACGCTGGTGGCTTTGATCGGGCGAACAAAAACAATCTCGCACAGAATACGGGAACCGCATGAGGTCATCTCAGGGTACTGCAATAGGAGGGAAGATGTTTTTCGTTACTTCAAGAATTCTTGATCCCAGTCAAGCTATCTCATTATATTAGGTTATAATAATATACCTGCCCTGGCACATGCCAAAGCTTTTGATCTGTCATAAGGGGAGGTGCTGCGCAATCCGTTGAAGAAATTCTTGATTTTGCAAAGGAGCATTCAGTGAACATTTTAACGAAAACCGGAATCTACCTGTTGTTTATTCTGTTACTGGGATTTGCAGCCTGTACCCCCGTTGAAGATTCAAACTCAGCGTCCATTTCCGGGCGTGTCTTTTTTGACTGTGATAAAGACGGCGAGTGTGCGGACGATGAGGAAGGTATAGCCGACATGTGTGTGCGTCTTTATTTTGGGAGCTGTAGTGAGAAGAATATGCTACAAAATCACACGACCGACGAAAATGGAGAGTTTCAATTTACCGGGCTTGCAGCAGGTGAATACTGCGTCATGACGGACCCTGAACTACGGACCTGCGGTTTTGCCGGCAACCATCCCACGACATCTATCTCACGGCATGTCACTCTGGAAGATGGGATGCATGCTGAACTCGAGTGGTTTGGCTTTGGAAACCTGTCAGGCGGAGGTGACGAACAGCCCTGAATGGTTTATTGGTTGTCATTGCCTTAACCACAAATCAGGACTGCTTCTATTATTCACGCGCTTAGATCGCGAGTATGGTGAAGTTATCAGGAACGGATTTCCAGCGATGTCTTTAATCGCCAAAAATGATGGGTATGCTGACCTTTTATGACTTATCCTATCGCCTGATTTATTATAGGTGACTCAGGAGTACTTGCCGGTGAATTCCAAAAAGGTAGTTTTAGCATACAGTGGAGGCCTGGATACCTCCGTGATCCTCAAATGGCTCCTGGAACGTGACTACGAGGTTATCGCCTATATTGCTGATGTCGGGCAGGAGGAGGATTTCGAGGCAGCCAGGGCCAAAGCACTGAAGATCGGCGCCTCCAAGGTATATGTTGAAGACCTGAGGCGGGATTTTGTTGAAAACTATATCTTCCCCGCTTTCAAGGCCAATGTCGTTTACGAAAGTCGCTACCTGATGGGAACCGCCCTGGCCCGGCCTCCAATCGCCAAAAGACATATCGAAATCGCGAAAAAGGAAAATGCCGGATACGTTTCTCACGGGGCTACCGGAAAAGGCAATGACCAGGTCCGTTTTGAGCTGGCTTATTACGCCCTGGAGCCCACTATCCAGGTGCTAGCCCCCTGGAAAATGCCCTCCTTTCTCAGTGAGTTCAAGGGTCGCCCTGACATGATCGCCTATGCCCAGAAGCACGGAATCGATGTCACAGCGACCGCTGGAAAACCTTATAGTGAAGATGACAACCTGCTGCACATCAGCCACGAAGCCGGCATTCTTGAAGACCCTTCCGTAGAACCTGAGAAAGCCGTCTACTCCAAGACCGTCGACCCTGAAGATGCACCAGACCGGGCAACACGCATATCAATAGAGTTCAAGGACGGTATCCCGGTAAAGGTTACAAACAAGGAAGACGGAACCGTAAAAACCGATTCCCTGGAACTCTTCAATTACCTGAATGAACTGGGCAGCGCCAATGGAATCGGTCGCATAGATATCGTTGAAAACCGCTACGTCGGGGTTAAATCCAGGGGCGTATATGAAACGCCAGGTGGCACCATTTTGCACCTGGCTCACACGGATATAGAAGGCATTGCCATGGATCGGGAGGTGATGCGATTACGTGACATGCTCTCAGCCAAGTTCGCTGAGCTGATTTACAATGGATTCTGGTTCAGCCCGGAAATGGACTTTTTGCGTTGTGCCATCGACAAGAGCCAGGAAGTTATCGATGGCACGGTTAACCTGAAATTATATAAGGGCAACGTGTTCGTCCTCAGTCGCGAGAGCCACAGCTCGCTTTATGATCAGAACCTTTCAAGCATGGATATTGAGGGAGGCTTCAACCAGCAGGACTCTGAAGGGTTCATCAAAATCAATGCCATACGGTTGATGGCCCATCATGCAATTCTTGAAAAAAGGAAAAAAGGGAATGGTCATTAAGGAAGGCTCAGGGCAAGCGGAAAACTTGAAGTAAGCACCACTTTTTATCGCAACCGGGGCGCTGGCATTTGGGAACTCCAGGCGCTCTGAATCAGGTTGCTTCAATCATCCGTCGAGGACGGTTGGATACTTGGGGTCGGACCAGCGC
This sequence comes from uncultured Gammaproteobacteria bacterium, assembly GCA_963759155.1. GTDB lineage: Bacteria > Pseudomonadota > Gammaproteobacteria > Xanthomonadales > SZUA-36 > SZUA-36. The sequence continues at coordinate 218,288 of CAVWXX010000005.1, forward strand.
AAGCTGTTGATTTAGACAATCCTGATTGCTCAATCTGGCCGAAATTCAGGTTTAAAGCCGTGTTTTTGAGGGCGAAACCGCCATTCTTGGAAGTTTCAGTCGTAAGCTGATATCCGAAACCCTAAACAATCTATTTTGTCCAGCAAAATGCTAATTTAAGAACAATTAAAGCCTAATCATGGAACTATAATCATATAAATTCAGGTAGTTATATAGGTCCGAGCCCCACTCTTCGAGCCCCACTCTTTAAGCCATCAAGAGTCATGTGCCTGGCAACACCTCAATTCTCATGACCGGTTTGGACTTCGGGCGACCGGAGATCAACGCTGACGTTCATTGTCTATAATAGGCCAGGATTCCAGCCGTGAATGTTACCGGGCCGTATGAATAAATTGTTGATCGTTGCACATATGCCATCGCCTCATACCCGTGAGATGACCAAAGCCGTTGTTGAAGGCGCATCACACACGGACATCAGCGGTATTGAAGTCACACTCAAGCAACCGCTTGAAACCGGCCCGCAAGAGGTGCTTGATGCAGACGCCATCATATTGGGTACAACCGAGAATTTCGGTTATATGAGCGGTGCTTTGAAAGACTTTTTTGACCGTATCTATTATCCCTGTCTTGAACAAACGGAATCTCTACCGTATGCCGTATTCATTCGGGCCGGAAACGACGGTTTGGGTGCGCTCAACAGTATCGAACGTATCACAAAGGGGCTGGCCTGGAGACAGGTTCAGGAGCCGCTGATTTGCCGTGGTAAATGGCAGCCATCATTTGTTGCTCAGTGTGAAGAGCTCGGCATGACATTGGCCGCCGGTATGGAAGCCGGGATTTTTTAGCATGCGCCGAGACACCATCAATAGGCTTTATTTTTGAGCATCACCACCAATGGATGGTTTGTTCATCACTGGCTGCACCAACACCCAGGGTTTTACGACCACAGCCCACATCAGGGCATTAGCTTCCAGCCATTCCTTCGCCTGGTCATCCGACACATTCTGCAAGTCACCCGCTTGCATCCAGAGTTTGACCTGCTGTTCGTTATCCTGGATCACTTCATAGGCGGTATCCACCAGGTCCAGACCCGGTTTGACCAATACCACCACGCCCTGGGCAAAAAAACGTAGCAGTTCTTTCCAGGGTATCTTTGCCGTTTCAGCAATGATTCGTACACGTGTTTCTTCTTCTGGAGACAGTTCACTGCCGGTTTTGTCAGTTTGAGGTTTGGAGTTATGCATTCTTCAACTCAGTGATTCACGCCATTGGCTTTCATAACTAAAACTCCCAAGAGCCCCGCCGGTGTGCCAGAAAAGGACCTTGCTGCCTTTGGGGATAGCGCCGCTGGTGATCTCACGATTCATACCGATAAACGCTTTGCCGGTATAACACGGATCGAGCAGAATGCCTTCGCAGCGGGCAAATTCCGCTATCTCCCTGAGTTCTTCACTGCTGGTAAGACCATATCCGCTACCCTGGTAGTCGGCATTCAGCAACAGCTTGCTGGATTCATCAAAAGCCGGCAGGCCGAAAGCCTGAAGGTCCTCCCGAATATTGCTTACGATCTGCTGAAAATACGGCACGTTGTCACAGACAGCAAAACCCAGTGTCTGCCAGTCGAGATTGAACGCATCCCGCCCGGCACTAAGCCCGGCAATGGTGCCGCCGGAGCCAACGGCACTGACCACGTGGGTAATGTCCAGGGCAATATCATCAAGTTGCTGACGAAGCTCTTCCACCGCTTTTACGAAGCCCATTGCACCCAGTGCATCAGAGGCTCCTTCCGGAATGACAAACACCTTGTTGCCTCGTTTCGCCTGGTCAGCCGCAAATTCACCCATCAACTGGTCACGCTCAAGATAGGCATCCGGATCAATCCAACGAATGTCTGCACCCGCTATCTTGTTCAGCAGGGTATTACCCTGCAGCACTGCAGGTGGCTGACCGTCAGGTGTACGCAGAAATAGATGAACATCCAAACCAAGATTTCTGGCGAAAAAGGTCGTAGCCCTGCAATGATTTGAATTTACCCCGCCACAGGTGACCACCGAAGTTGCGCCCTGATCAAGCGCTGCTGCCATGGAGAATTCCAGTTTCCTGACTTTATTCCCCGACAGTTCAAAACCTGTCAGGTCATCACGTTTGATCCAGACATTAACACCCTCAAATCGTTTTCCATAACGAATCAGGGGCTCAATAGGTGTCGGCAGCAAGGCCCGGCTAATTGAGCGTGGATACCTGATCATATTCTCCATAAAGGTCTCCTCTTTAAACTGCCCTGATCGTGGCTAGAGTACCCGTGTTAATCAGATAGGGTCAAACAACTTCATGGCAATGGCGGTTTCATCACTCGCCCAGCGTGTGATGAGTTGCCGTGATAAATACTGTTGGCACATATCAAAAAGAGCCAATATTGTGTATCGTAATAGTCAGGAAAGGCTTATGACTATGGTGAGGTCCAAAAATCTTTGGCACCAACTCAAAAAGCGCAAAGTCGTCCGGGTTGCGTTGGCCTACATTTTTGTTGGTTGGGTCATATTACAAATCGGTGAGGTGACTTTCGAAGGGCTGGGTATACCACCGTGGGCGTTTACTCTTCTGATCGTTTTCGTTTTGCTCGGCTTCCCCATTGCTTTGGTCCTGTCCTGGGCTTACGAGATAACACCTGATGGTGTTAAAAGGGATTCAGCAGGTCAAAAAGAACACGGTGTCTCATTTGAAGATTTTCAAGATGACGCACCCTCCGTTGCTGTTCTTCCTTTCGATGACCTGAGCGAAAAAGCAGATCAGAGATATTTCTGCGAAGGCATGGCAGAGGAGATACTCACTGCCTTGTGCAAGATTGCCAACCTGCGAGTGGCCTCACGTTTCTCAGCATTTCAGTTTAGTAGCAAGCAAACCGATATCAGGGAAATAGGAAGGAAGCTGAGGGTAAAAACAGTGTTGGAGGGCAGTGTACGCAGGGTTGGCGATAACTTGCGAATCACCGCGCAACTGATCAATACAGGTGATGGCTTTCACCTCTGGTCGCGCCAATATAACCGGAAACTTTCCGATATTTTTGAGATTCAGGAAGAGATTGCCGGCTCAATAGCCACGGCCCTCAGCGTTTCATTAAAGCAAACGCACAAACATACACAGCAACATGTGGACCCAAAAGCCTACGATTTTTTCCTGCGCGGTCTGAGTTACTTTGCCAAACACACCACGCAGGACAATGTTTATGCAAAACAGATGTTCAATCAGGCTATTGATATCGAGCCTGAATTCGGACGCGCCTGGGCGGGCATTGCCTATACCTATGGTTTCTCGTATATGTATTTTAATGCGACGCAGGTTAACCTGGCCGAGGCGAAACGCACCAGCGCGAAGGCGCTTGAGCTTGCGCCCGACCTGGCTGAATCACATGTTGCCGCAGCCATTGCGTTTTGTATGGACCAGGATTATAAAAATGCCGAGAAAGAATTCGAGAATGCAATTCAGCTTGATCCAAGGAATTATGAGGCCTGGTATTTTTTTGGTCGCACCAAGGTGCATGAAGGCAAACTCAAGCATGCACTAAAGCTGTTTGATCACGCTTCACAGGTTCGGCCTGAAGATTTTCAGAGCGTACTGCTACAAGCGCAGTTGTATACCAGCCTTGATCAAAAAGATAAAGCCATGGAGGTTTCCCTTAAAGGTATTGAGAGAGTCAGGGCTGTACTTGAACTTAATCCGGATGACAACCGGGCTCTGAATATGGGGGCTTTCGCTTTGGTGCGTATGGGTGAGATTGATGAAGCAAAAACATGGATGGAAACCTCGATGGAAAAAGCACCCATGGATTCCATCATCCAGTATAACGGCGCCTGTTTTTTCTCTCTGGCAGGAGACATCGACAGAGCCCTGGACTGTCTTGAAAACTGCCTGATCAAGGTTGGAAGCATCAACCGCGAGTGGTTGATGAACGATTCAGATATTGACAACATACGTCAGCATCCCAGGTTTGCAGGTATTGTCGAGAGGTTCCCTGAATAGACCCCATCATATGGTTGGCCAGTTCCGCCTGAAACTCAGGCGTGCATTCAACTGAAACCTGACGATATCCGGGTTTTGGCATGGGTTCAGTTCAGGCCATGACTCACGCTGGCAGAATGGCAAATGGCGACAGAGTTTGTAAGTTTTGAATTAGATATGGCTGTCCGTACTTTCGCCGTCCGTACTTTCGTTTCTTTCCGCGACTATACTACGATGGCCGTCACAAACAGTCACTGTCCATGATTAAGGCGTCTTCACCTACTTCTTCAATCAACCTGGTGATTATCGCGCAGGACAGACCCTCAACACCTCTGAGACTGATAAACTCAATTTCACCAAAATCCAGTAAGGGCTCGGCACTTTCAATGGGGTTGTGATCAAGTGACAGCCGCCAGATGTTTTCCAAAACAATGAGTGGTTCGATGTTTTTCACCTCATTGCTGGAAAGGTCAATTTCACGAAGCTCAGATAGACCTGATAGAGGGTTTAAATCACTGATATCGTTATTTTTTAGATTTAAATATTCCAGTCGTCGCAGGCTCCCAAACGCAGACACGCTGGAAATATGGTTATTGCCAAGGTCGAGAGCTCTGAGTTGCTGAAGCGACTCGAGTGCGCCAATATCAGATATGTTATTTTGGCTAAGGTTGAGTACTTGCAGCGTATGAATTGATTGCAGTGAGCTTATATCATTGATCTCATTTGATGACAGGTTCAGGTACTCCAGTCTTTGAAACACGCTGAAAACATTGATGTCACGAATCCTGTTGTGATCAAAACTCATGTGAGTAACGCTGACGTGGGAGATACCCTCGGGTATCAGCGATATCTCGTTATTGTCGAAATTCAGGTGTTCGAGCCTATTGAGAGCTGTCAGTGGCGAAAGATCAACGATAGCGTTATGCGCAAGATCCAACTCTTCGATGTTCATGAGGTGTTCGATGCCGGAAAGACTGGATATCTTTCTCCCGGTTGGGTTTACGCAGTGTAATTTAAGCACATGCCCTGCGCTGACCCACTTATTCTTTCTGGCTTCGTTGACAACACAATCCCGAAATACGGCATCAGCAAATTCCAGCTCTTCCACAGCCGTATAGACCACATCCGGTTTGCAGTTCATTAATAATAGACAGGCAGTCAGTAAGCTGGTAACAAGATATAGTCTTTTCATGATGGATTGTGTCCTTTTATTTTCCCGGCTATGTAAACTTTCAGTCATTTAATCAACACCTAATACCGGCTCAAGCTTGAAAACATTTCTTTAGCTGTATTTCAATTCTTCCAAAACTCAGGTACCAGAAGAACCAACACAGTGTAAATCTCAAGTCGACCAAGCAACATAGCGAAGGACAGAATAACCTTGGCAGGGTCGTTCAAAGAGGCGAAATTCAGGCCCGCTTCACCCAGGGCCGGGCCCATGTTGGCTATGCAGGCGACGACGGCGGAGTAAGATGTGACCATATCGAGACCGGTTGCTGTAAGCATCATGGTCATGATTGCAAAGCTGGCAATAAAAAGTAAGAAGAACCCCCAAACCGCGGCCATGAGGGCAGGCGTGACCGTCTGCCCGTCGTATTTGATCGGTAAAACAGCATTTGGATGAATCAACATTCGAAGTTCCCGCCATGCCTGTCGATGCAACAAAATGACACGGATGACTTTCATCCCGCCAGCCGTGCTGCCGGCACAGCCACCAATAAATGCAATGAATATAAGTAATAGTGGCACGAAACTGGGCCAGGCGTAAAAAGGGTCCGTGGTAAAACCGGTTGTCGACATGACCGATATCACATGGAACGCACCGTGACGTAACGAAGCTGCCAGGCTGTCGAAGGTATTGGTCAGGTAAAGTGCGGTCGTGGCCAGAGCAATAAAAACAGACAGCAATAAAACATATACCTTGACTTCGTTGTCATCGAAATAGTTTTGCATGGTGGCATGTCGCCAGGCGATGTAATGCAGTCCAAAGTTGATACCTGCAATCAACATAAAGATCATTGCAATGGCTTCCAGTTCAGGATTGTTCCAGTATGCAAAGCTCTCGTTGTGGGTAGAAAAGCCGCCTGTCGCTACGGTACTGAAACCATGCCCAACGGCGTCAAACAGGTCCATTCCACCCATTTCATAGGCTGCAACACACAGCACGGTAATGCCCAGATAAATCAACCACAGGGCTTTTGCAGTTTCGGTGATGCGTGGTGTGAGCTTGGCATCCTTCACCGGACCGGGTATCTCTGCCTTGTACAATTGCATACCGCCGATGCGTAGCATGGGCATGATAGCCACTGCCAGCACGATGATGCCCATGCCGCCCAACCATTGGGTTTCCATGCGGTAAAACAGGATGGCACGGGGTAATGCATCAACATCGCTGATGATTGTCGCGCCGGTGGTGGTGAAGCCGGATGCAGATTCAAACAATGCATCCACAAAGGATAAATCCGGCAGTTCCAACAAAACGAATGGTAAGGCACCCACCAGGATCACTACCAACCAACTACAGGTGACAATAAGAAACCCGTCGCGGACACGCAACTCACGCTGTTCATGCCTGACCGGCCAATAAACAAGTAATCCCAACAATAAAAAAATTCCGGCACTTTCCAGAAAAAGCCGGGAGGTGTTGTCGTCGTAGTACAGCGACACCAGAACAGGTGGCAGCATCATCAGGCTTGCGCCCATCATCAGAAACCCGATGACTCTTTGAATACTTGCAAATCTCATATCGATCCTAAAACAACGTCGCACCCGTCAGCAAGAGGGCTTGCCGTGGATGTCAGATGCAGGTTACGACTAGATGCTGGTCAAAGCAACAGCAAAGTGCCAATGTGTCATTGCGCTGGGTGGAGCCATTGTTTTCATTCAAGTATTTGCCCACGCCATTCGAATCAAATGACATGGGACAACACTCAGGGCGCTGCAGGATAATAGGTCTGTGTTGCGGGACCGACAGGCAGATCCAGGCCGAAAACATAGAGAAAAAACAGGGCTACCCAACCCACCCAGAGACATATTGAGTATGGCAACATGGTCGCGATGAGGGTCCCGATACCCAGCTTGCGGTCAAAGCGTGTCGCAAAGGCCAGAATGAGGCCGAAGTAACTCATCATTGGCGTAATGATGTTGGTGGTTGAATCACCAATTCGATAGGCCGCCTGGATCACTTCCGGGCTATAGCCAGTGAGCATCAGCATCGGCACAAAGATCGGTGCCGTCACGGCCCATTGAGCCGAGGCACTGCCGAGCATCAGGTTGATGAAGCTGCACATGGCGATAAACGGAATAAAGACCAGCGGTCCCGTGAGTCCGATAGCCTGCAGTGTTTGAGCACCTGCGACGGCAACGATGGCCCCCAGGTTAGTCCAGCCAAAGAAAGCTACGAACTGAGCGGCAAAAAACACCAATACAATATAAAGCCCCAGGGAACCCATGGTGTCTGACATGGCCTTGATCAGGTCACGGTCATTGTTGATCGTGCCAACGATTTTGCCGTATACCGCACCGGGGATAAGGAAGAACACAAAGATCAGCGCTACGATGCCGCGCAAAAAGGGCGAGCGCAGTACGTCGCCTGTCTCCGGGTTCCTGAGCACACCGTTGTCAGGCACCACCGTTGCGGCCAGGACGAGCGAAAAAATGACAGCGGCCACGGCAGCCCAGAACAAGCCACGGCGCTCGGTATCAGTAAGCGGTTCAAGTTTGGCCTCGGAAAGCGCTCCCTCCTGGGCATTGGCCGGGTCGTAGGTGCCGAGGCGCGGTTCAACGATAAAGATGGTCACCAGGGAACCGATCAGGGTCACAAGGAACGTGCTGGCAATCATGAAGTACCAGTTAATCGCAGCGTGCACCTCGTAACCCGGGTCGATCAAATGGGAAGCCGCCTCCGTGATGCCCGCGAGCAGCGGGTCAACGGTGCCGATCAGCAGGTTGGCGCTGTAGCCTCCGGAAACCCCGGCAAACGCCGCAGCCATGCCGGCAAGCGGATGCCGCCCAAGCCCATAAAATATCACACCGGCCAGGGGCACCAGCACCACGTAACCCATTTCCGAGGCCGTGTTGGAAATCACTCCCGCAAATACGATGGCGATGGTCACCAGTTGTTTCGGGGCACGCAGAACCAGGGCGCGCACCACCGCTGACAGCAGTCCTGATTTGTCCGCAACCCCGACCCCAAGTAGAGCGACCAGGACGGTTCCAAGCGGCACAAAACCCGTGAAGTTGGTCACCAGGTTCTCAACGATCATCCGCAAACCGTCTGCATTAAGCAGACTGACGGCCACGATCCGGTCGCCGGCGCCGGCGCTTGGCCGAACATCCGGAACGGAGAGCCCGAAATAACCCGCGACACCGCTGACCAGCAGCACGGCAAAACATAAGATCGCAAACAGCGAAACCGGGTGGGGCAAGAGATTACCCAGCCACTCCACCGCATCCAGGAATCGTTTGAACCAGCCGCGTCGCGCCAGTTGCTTGACTTCAGTTCCCATTTACAGGCTCCTTCGGTTTACTTTTGTTGTCTTTGTGTACATCTGTCCGTCCAGCAATTTCCGCATTTAACAAGCGCATGTCTGCGTTGCTAATTATCTGTTTCGTCATCAGCTAAAGGCCATTTGACCCTTGCGGACGCAAGCCCTGCCTGTTGGGAAAACCGGTCAAAAACTGGTCCGTACCACGTGAGCTTCAGAAGTAGTAAACAAGTACATAGGCGGTCAGCAAAACGGCAATCCACAATGCCGTAACGCCGATTGGCCAGGCGCGGGTAAATACGCCCGGCCTCGCCTGCTGATTTGACGTGCCAAGATGGCGCTGAGCTATATTTCTCAACTGAAGAAGTGTCGTGCTGGCAACAGTCGAAACAGCGCTACCGGCAGCAGATGCGAGCCGATATACCTGAACCACCAACTTGAACAGTAATACACGCCAGAGCCAATCCATATCAAGACTGATGGTTTCAGTCCGTTTCATCAATGGCAGTAACAGGAAGAACGCCAGGCCTGAAAACATCAACAACTGCAGGTAGAAAAGTACCTTGCCGGGCGTATACGCTTGATACTCGACCGGATACGGCAAAAAGCGATAAAGCAAATCAGGGGCGACGCCGAGCAAAATACACAGCACAGAGAAAATCACCATGGCGGCGCCCATATTCCAAGGTGCGTCCTTTGGGCGTAAGCCCGAGTCACGCTGGAAGAACACAAACCATGGAAATTTGATGCCGGCGTGCAGGAACACACCAGCTGAGGCAGCGGCCAGCATCATGTAGACAACAACGAGACTTTCGTCTGCCGCGGCCTGCGAGATCATGGTCTTGGTGGTGAAACCCGACGTCAACGGGAAACCTGAAATCGCCAGTGCGCCGATAATTCCGCAGATAGCCGTCAGCGGCATCGTCCGGAACAGGCCACCCACATCGGTACAGCGGTTGAAGCCTGTGCGGTAGACCACAACACCGGCACTCATGAACAGCAGCGCCTTGTAAATGATGTGCGCAAATGCGTGCGCGGCTGCGCCATTGATCGCCATTTCCGTGCCGATTCCGATCGCACAGACCATGAAGCCAACCTGGTTGACAATCGAGTAGGCGAGAATCCGCCGGATGTCGTTTTCCAGCAGCGCGTAGATGATGCCGTACATGACCATGAACAGGCCGATACCGATCAGCACGGACTCACCCGGGAACAGCAGTATCAGTGCGAGAACCGCGGTTTTGGTCGTGAAAGCCGACAGGAACACCGAGCCTGTTGCACTGGAGTTTGGATAGGAATCGGCCAGCCAGGCCGACACCGGCGGCGCTGCCGCGTTGATCAGGATTCCCGTCAGTATCATCCAGGTGTCGAAGTTGTTTGCCAGCATCGGCTGAACGTCGACCGAACCGGTATGTACGATGACACCTTCGATACCCACCTTCAATATAACACCGCCAAGCAAATGCATGATCGCGTAGCGAACTCCCGCCTGCCGCGCCTGGGGCGTTCCGCCGCACCAGACAACAACCGTGGAGAACAATGCCATCAACTCCCAATACAGGAACAACGTGATCAGGTCACCGGCAAAGCTGACGCCAATCGCACCCGCGGCGTAGGCGTATGCAGCTGAGAGCTCATACCATTTGGCCTGCCGGAAAGCATACAGCCCGCCGACGAACGACATCAGAGCGAAGATCGTTGCAAACAGGCGTCGGAGCTCGCTGCCCTCGAGGGGCTCAATGCGGTAGTCGAGGAAACCTATATCGTAGGCAACACCATTTGGCACCTGCCAGATGAACCACAGCGTGATCAACGGTGCAGCCAGCACGATCGCAGTGCGCAGGTGGCCACGCGCCGGGCCGATAAGGAGCGCGGCCACGATCATGAAAATGGCTGGAGGGATCAGCTCAAACATCGTGATCCCCGTCATCAAAATAGTCTTCGGGCCTTTTCAACACGAAGCCCAGCGCTTTTGCGACCAGTACCATGGCCAGGCAGGACAGGAAGCCGAACACGGCGCCGAATCCGAACCAGCCGTCAACGCCGAAGTAACCCTTGATGTAAATAAATGCCTGTAGCAGGACAAGGACAATGAGCACGGCGATAAATATCCTCCAGAGGAGTTTTATCGTTGCCGGGCGCGCCAGCCAGTGATCGGGTTGTTGCGGTTCATTCATGACAGATTCTCGACAACCTGGCGCTCCAGCTCGAGTGTCGCGCCATTAAAAAAGAAAAATGCAATTGTCAGCAAGGCGGTCAGCGTAAGCGCCAGTACCGCCGGCCATGGCGCTTCACCATGCTCCTTACCGGGTGCTTCATCCTCAGGCATGAACCACGCCATGTAGATGATCGGCAGAAAGTAAGCGGCATTCAGCGCCGTGCTCAGGATGATAGTTGCCAGTGCGACGTAGTTGTCGTCCTGGAAAGCACCGGCGAGTATGTACCATTTCGAGACGAAACCGCCGGTTGGCGGTACGCCGATCATGCTCAGTGCGCCGATCGTGAACGCGGTCATCGTCACCGGCATGCGCCTGCCGATGCCCTTGAGTTGGTGGATCTCGGTCTTCTTTGCCGCGACGTAAATGGCCCCCGCCGCAAAGAACAAGGTGATTTTTCCAAAGGCGTGCGCAACCATGTGGATCGCTGCACCGATTTCGGCGAGCGGCTTAAGTATGGCGGCGGCCATGACGACGTACGACAGTTGCGCGATGGTCGAATAGGCCAGCAGACGTTTAAGATTCTGCTGTCTGAGCGCCACGACGCTCGCGGCGATGATTGTGAACGCGGCGGCATAGAGCAGCCAGCCACTGCTTGGCTCCGAAAACAGGAACTCCACACCGAAGACATACACGATAACCTTGGTGATCGTAAATACACCCGCCTTGACGACCGCCACGGCATGCAACAAAGCGCTGACAGGTGTCGGCGCGACCATGGCGGCCGGCAACCAGCGATGCACAGGCATGACTGCTGCCTTGCCGATTCCGAATACGAACAAGCCAAGCAACAGACCGACCGCGGGACCCTCGATATGCTCCGCGAGGAACCCCCCGGGTACGAAGTCACCGCCGCCCGCTACCGAATAAGTCCAGATGATTGCCGGCAGGAACAGGCCAATGGATGTTGTCAACAGTATGCCAAGGTAAACTCGCGCAGATCGCACCGTATTCTCATCACCCTTGTGCGCCACCAGTGGGTAGGTCGAAAGCGTCAGCATCTCGTAAAACAAGAACAGCGTGATCAGGTTACCGGCAAAGGCAACGCCCATCGTCGCCGCGAGCGACACCGCGAACATCACGTAGAAGCGCGTCTGGTTTTGCTCCTTGTTACCCCGCATGTAGCCGATCGAGTAGACAGAATTGATAATCCAAAGACCCGAAGCCAGGGCTGCAAACAGCATGCCGAGTGGTTCCACGCGAAAGGCGATCTCTACGCCGGGCATCAACTCGATCAACGTCACGCCGGGCCGTTCGCCGGCCAGGACCGCCGGCAACAGGCTCCAAACCGTCATTGCAAGACCGCCCGCAGTCACAAGTGTTACCGTCTCGCGGAGGTTCGCGTTGATCCGACCCGCCAATGCGATTACGGCCGCACCCGCAAGCGGCAGTATCAGGGCGAACAGAATGGTCGATTCGGCACTCACGGCAGATGACTCAGAAGATCGGCCGCGGCATCACCGGACAGTGTTAGCGGCAACTCGGGAACCAGGCCGAAGTAGATATTTGCGGCGGCGGCCAGCCACAGCGTTACCACCAGTAGTGGCGATACACGTCCGGGTGCTGTTGGTTCATTGGGCGCCTCCCCGAAATATGCGGCTTCAACGATCCGCCAGATGTAAACGACCGCCATCAGTGAACTGACGAGGATAAGGGCGACCAGCGGCAAACCCCAGGTGCCAAGTTCCATAGCCGCTGTGATCAGGTACCACTTACTGACGAAGCCAGCGGTTCCCGGGACTCCGATCAGGCTGAGGGCGGCAATGACGAAGGCGCCGAAAGTCCATGGCATGCGACGTGCAATGCCCTTCAGGTCGTCAAGATGCAAACCGGCCGCAACCGTAGCAAACGATGCCACAGCCAGGAACAATGCACCTTTAGCCAGTGCATGGTTGAAGATATGCACGATACCTGCCGTCAGCCCGGCGACGGTGACGAAACTCGCGCCAAGAATCATGTAGCCAATCTGTGCAATCGAGGAAAACGCCAGCAGGCGCTTGATATTATTCTCAAACATCGCTACCGCCGAACCGACGAGAATGCCGAGGATGGCCACGGGCATCAGATAAAAGGCGAACTGCAAAGCATGACCCTCCAGGTTTCCCTGGAACACAAAGAAATCGAAACGCAACAGAATGTATAACGAGACCTTGGTGGCACAGGCCGCCAGGAACGCAGTCACCATATGTGGCGCGTAAGTGTAAGAGTTCGGCAGCCAGACATGCAGTGGGAATATCGCCGCTTTCAGGGCAAGGCCAACGGTAATGAAGCCGGCTGCTGCCAGGACGGGGCGCTGGTCCGCAACGGCCTGTATCCGGAGTTCCATGTCGCCGAGGTTGAGCGTTCCGGTCATCATGTAGATGAGGCCGACACCGATGAGGTAAAACGTTGCACCGATCGTGCCCATGATCAGGTACTTGAACACCGAAGGCAGAGCCCGCCGGTCCGGACCACCGGCGATCAAAACGTAGCTCGCGAGTGACGAAATCTCCATGAAAACGAAGATATTGAACGCATCGGCGGCTACCACGATTCCGGACAGGCCGGCTAGCGCCAGCAGCCATGCGGCGTAAAAATACGGCTGGCGTCCCGCCTCGATTTGCCCATCCAGACTTTCCCGTCCGCTGACCAGTGCGAATACCGAGGCGCCCGTCACCACCAGCAGCAGGAGCGCGCTCAACGCATCGACCTTGAGCTCGATACCGTACGGCGCCGGCCACGAACCCATCAGGTAGCCTACCGACCCGTTGGCGAGAACAAGCTGCACGAGCTGAATCGCAATCGCAAAACTGAGTATGCTTGCCATTGTGCAAGCCGCCCAGGCAAGTCCGCGAGGCCTCAGCAGGACGACAAGCGGTGCTACGAGCATCGGCACGACAACCTGAAGTGCCGGGAAATGATCAACCAATGCATTCACCGCTCGTCGATCTCCTGAATTTCGTGCTCCTCGATCGAACCGTATTCCTCCTTCAGGCGTACGACAATCCCGAGGCCCAGGGCGGTCGTGGAAATACCAACAACGATCGCAGTGAGAATCAGCACCTGTGGCAGCGGATTCGAGAATATGACATCGCCCGTGCCGGAGAAGATCGGTGCGGTGCCGCCGTCGACCTTGCCCATCGTGATGTAAAGCAGGAAAACAGCAGCCTGGAAAAGCGACAGGCCGATCAGTTTCTTGACCAGGTTGCGCTTTGCGATGACCGCATAAAAGCCGATCATCAGCAGTATCGCGAATACCCAGTAGTTATAGAGACCCAGAATTTCCATGAGTTAGCGACCTCTCGCCGCGAAAGCATGGAAAATACCCAGCAGCACGCCGGTGACGGTAACGCCGACACCAGCTTCAATAATCAGGATACCCAACTGCTGGCCCTTCACGGGATCAGCAGACAACACCGAATAGTCGAGAAAGTTACCACCGAGGACAATTCCGGCAACCCCGACAGCTCCGTACAGGAGCGGACCGAATACCACGAGTCCGAGCAGGACGCGCTCAGGCAAGACCGACAGGGCGCGCTGCTCACCTTCCAGCAAAGCAAACAGAATGATTGCCGCGGCGATGATGGCGCCAGCCTGAAAGCCACCGCCCGGGCCATACTCTCCATGGAATTGCACGTACAGGCCAAACAACAGGATAAACGGAATCAGCACCCGCCCGACGACCCTTGGAATCAGGTGGTGGCGCAACCCTTCATTAATCTTCTCCCGCGGCATTGAGCCTAATGGCACGCCACTGCCGAGTAGAAAAAGAACGCCGATACCGGCCGTAAATACAACAAACACTTCACCCAGCGTGTCGTAACCGCGAAAGCTGCCGAGCACGGCGGTGACGACGTTCGGGATATCGATATATTCTGGAGTTTTTTCCAGGTACCAGGGTGCGACATGCGTCTGCACCGGTGCCTCGGGGTCCCCAAAGCGCGGCTTGTCAAATGTCGCATAAATGAGAATCAGCGCGGCTGCCGCAACAACCGCGAACGAAAGCATCCTGTTCGATGACTTCGCCCGCTCGCGTTCAGACGTTAACGCCAGCGCACTCAGGAATAGCACCGTGGAGATACCCGCACCGACAGCCGCTTCGGTCAGTGCTACATCCGCGGCATCAAGAAGGAAGAAATTAGCGGCGATGAGCAGGCTGGCGATACCCATAAGCATCACCGCAACGAACAGATTTTCGGTCCTTACGATGGCAACCGCAGTGATCACAAGCAGTGTGAGCAGGAAGATTCCGAAGATGGCAATCATTCCTGGCCCTCATCATCATCCTGATCTGCTTCCTCGAACGGACGCGTCCCGGCAAGCAGCGCCGCACTGGCCAGCGCATACGACGACGTCGGGCTGGTCAATAGCAGGAAAAGAAGGACAGCCATCAACTTGATCGTCGCCAGCGACCAGCCTGCCTGCAGCATGATACCGCTCAGCACCAGGATCGCACCCATGCTATCGGTAACACTCGCGGCGTGCATACGCGTATACAGATCAGGCATTCGCAGGGCGCCGATACCACCGATCAGGATACTCAGGCCACCAAGGGTCAGCAGCACCCAGCTAAGGATGTCGAGCAATGTGGTCATTGAGTCACGTCCTCTTTGCTTCGCTCGGTGCTGCGTCGCAATGTACGGTTGCGGAAAAACTCGAGCACCGCCAGGACACCGATAAAGTTAATCAATGCATAAGCGAGCGCGAGATCGAGAAAGTCGGGGCGGCCGTACAGAAAAGCAATCACGGAGAGCAGCAGCACCGTCTTCGTGCCCATCATGTTGACCGCCAGCACCCGATCATAAACTGACGGGCCGAGCACGGCTCGTATCAGCGCAAGACCCATGGTCACGAGCGTCGCAATGGTAACAACGTAATACATGATCAGCGCTTCCTGAGCCCGGCTACCCGCCGTTGCATTTCGCCACTTTCAAGGGCGGCGGCGCCTTCGCGCGTCAACGCATGGACACGCAG
Organism: uncultured Gammaproteobacteria bacterium; assembly: GCA_963759155.1. Lineage (GTDB taxonomy): Bacteria > Pseudomonadota > Gammaproteobacteria > Xanthomonadales > SZUA-36 > SZUA-36. Next base: position 233,943 of record CAVWXX010000005.1, read on the forward strand.
CCGGCCCTCGTAGACATCCAGGGTCAGCGTGCCGGGCGTGAGCGTGATCGAATTGCCGAGTACCGCCAGGTCGACCGGTCCCAGACCACTGCCATCAATATCCACCACCGTCGGTTCGATCTCAATCCTGCGGCGCAGAACAATCCGGGCAACCTCGATACTCGACTTGACCACTTCGCCAGCGAGCCACGCCCAGAAGCCCAGCAGACGCCAGTCGTAATGAAACGCAAACTTCGCATCGTCAAAATAGCCCATGCGGCGCACAATCCAGACTGTCAGAATGCAGGAAAAAGCACCCAGACCCAGCAGCAGTGGTTTCAGGTAGCCTGACCACAGCACCCAGACTGCGAACAACAGCAGCAACAGGATCAGCATGCGCGCGAATGGTTTGTTCATCTGACGTTCGTTTTGCACGGATACTCCCGGCGCAAGGTTTCGTAAACGAAATCGCGAGCAAGCTCCCGCCCCTCCAGGTTTTCAAGCTGCACAAGATCGCTGACAACTTTCTTTGTAACTACGGCCAGCGGGAGCGGTTCGCCAAGACAAAATTCAGCGTAGTAGGAAGAGCCAAAACGTTCAATTCGCGCTCCAAGGCGGGCCCGGATAGCGCGCTCAGTCGAGGTTTCAACCCGGCCGTACTCATCAGCAACATTGTGAGCTACCCGCTCATCGGTCGCGACAGCGCCGTCGATGAAGCCCTGAATGTAGCGAATGCAGAAAATTCCATCCTCCCCGTCCGGGTCGTCATTGTAAACAGCACAATGAGAAATAAGCTCTTCGGTAGACAGCGCTTCGACCGCCTGCGTGTTACTGGCAGCTATCGAGATGATGAGCGTGCCAATGACGTACCAAAATAATTTGAAGGTCATGTGTGTAATTCCTCGTAATCAGGTAATTTGTTGCCGAGTTGCTCGTCATGGGCATTCGTGTCCGTCTCAACTCTGCCCTCTCGTGTCGATGTAATGGCCATTGCGTTGACAATGCCCGGTCCCCGCGAAGATACCGACCTCGACGGAGTATAAATAAAATCAATACCACATTGCCAGAACACTGCAGATATAAAACAGCGATAAAGGCCCGGATTCCGACTCCGGCTCCGCCACGGAACAAGTCGCAAGCCCACTGGACAAAGGGATCGTCGTAAATTCAAGCCGGCGTCAGCTCAATCTCAATATTGGATTTAATACTCATATTCAGGCCCATGGCGGACGCCTGCTCTACCAGTTGAGCAATATCGTCCCTGGTCTGGCTTAGCTCTTCGGCGCGTTTGACTGCTGCAGGATTTTCTTCTCCAAAACGTTCCCGATGACTCCAGTCATTTTGCTGGTGAAAATTGATCTTATAATTGACGAGAGACATCAGCAGCTGTCGTGCAGCATCCGGGCTGAACGACCCTTTTATCAAACTGTAACTTTTCAATTCTGATCTATCGATCATGATCTTCTCCTTTAAGGTTTTCATTTGTTTGACTAAAACCAGGCAGTCGCTCGCTAGCCTGACCAGTTTTGCCAACCACCATTGTGATAACGTTCCATGCGGTCACCATCGAGACGCATCAGGTAGAGCCAACGGTTGTGCACCAGGTGCCTCACGGTCTCGTGTCGGGCAATCACCTTTTCTATCGATTCTCTGGGAGCCTCGATCACCACCGTCAAACGCAGGGGAGTATGCAACCAGCGCTCGCCATCATTCAGGGATTGCCAGGGCAGGCCAATGCGCAGATCACCACCATTGCCTTCGAAAACGCCGATTCTTCCACCCACCACGTTGTGCAGTGTCTTGTTGCCGCTTCCGAAGCGTCTGTTATCCACGGTAGACGCGTAGTACTGCATGTTGATCCAGTTGGTCACAATCATTGGCGCGGTCATGATCTGTTCAAGCAGACTGCCATCCTGATCCTGCCCGGGGTCATAATCGTGCAGAAAGCTCCGTCCCTGCAGATCGACTCCGAGGGTCCGATTGCGTGGCGCAATGACAAACGCGGCGTTATTGGCCAAGCCCCATTCAGGCCGGGTTTGCGCCCAGTCATCAGCATTATGCTGTAGCGCACGCAACAATGGCTGCGGTTGGTTAAGCAATTCGCCCAGTCCCAGCGCTGGCGCCCGTTCACGACGCGCAGCTGCCGCAGCCGCCGCCAACTGCTGCTGCAATCGCTCAAGATCCTGCACATGACTGGCTGGCAGCTGTTCAAGGTCGAATAGTTGGACTTCGTCGGTGCAGGTGTTGTGCAGTCCCGCGATAAAGTGGGTGGTACCGGGAATATCGATACCGGATTGACGAAGCCGTTCGCGAACGGCCGGGGCGTTCAACAAACCAGCCAGCGACCGGGCATTGACCTCCCCTGTCTGACCGCAACAAGCGCCGCAATCAAGCGCCGACCCGTGGGGATTGTTGCGATTCTGACTGCCGTGCCCCAGTAACAGTACGGTGCGGGCAAACTGCTTGTCCAGGCACATTCCGCGCAACACCTGCTGAGCAATCGCTGCCTGGCCAACAACGCCGCCCGCCGTTCTTTCATCCAAAACGGGCCGCACCGCTCCTGCCTCTGTGCTATTGAGTCCCAGCTGATCGCCAGACCCCGGCGGCGCATTGCCGCGCAGGGTTCGGGCAACGAGTTTGCCGAGATAACCGAGACCCAGCGTTTCGACCAGCGTAAAGGTAGACAGCGGCACCGCCTGGAACAAACGCCATCCAGACATACGGCGCAACTTACCCGTGCGCGCAGCGGCGATTTTGCTGTCGAGTTCAGCATCCCCTGAACTGTCGGTGATATCGAGATCCGGAGCCAGCAACCCGGGCAACTGCGGGCGCGTGGCAGTGGTACCCAACGGTGTGTAACTGATGGGCAATCCGAAAAAACCGGCGAATCCCAATGTCGAAATATCCTGCGACTGGGCTTCCAGGTGACGACGAAATACCTCGGAGCGCACATCGATACAAAAGGCGGCCTGCACAGTGGGTAAATCAACTTCCGGTTGAGCGTTTTCGCTGTTCGGTGCATCGCCTTGACTGCCAGACGTCACCAGTAGCCGCCGGCGCAAATCACGCTGGTAACTGATTTCCTGTGCCCGCTGCCAGACATGGTGTAACTCCAACGATACTCTGTCAAAGTCCGACATCCGCTTTTGCCATTCTTGCTTCCAGGATGACCACAGCGAACCTGGCCCACGTTCACCATCATCCAGTAGCGTTTCCCAACTCAAGCGAATGGCGAGCAGATCCACCAGGGTGTTGTCCTCGCTTCCACCCAAACGCGCCTGCCAACGCAAATAAGCGCACCAGGCACCCCAGCCGCTCACTCTCATCAACAAAGCTTGCAGATACGTTGCCCAATCACGTTCGGGTATCGCAAGCTGCAGGAGAGACGCGGCAATTTGCTGCTCGGCCTCGTGACACAGCTTTTTGGCACGAACTGAAATCTGCGGTCTATGCATCAACAACGAGACGCTGTGATCCTGAATCAAGGTGTCACGCCAACTGCTAAACAGGCGACTGCCCTGATCCGGCTGCCAGTCGGCCTGATCACGATCAAAGTAGGCAGCGCAGAACTGGGACACCTGGTGGGTAACGGTGTCGCACCAGGCTGGCTGGCGCTGCAAGTTCCTCGTTCGGTCGAGACTGTCACTGAGCAGCGGCAACGGAATTGGCATCGGCTGTTCTTCATCAAGCGCAGCAACAAGCCGTTCGGGACTGCTCTCCAGACCGCTTTCGTCCAGCGCAAGGCGGAGATCGTCCAGGGTAATTTCACCACGCTGCCATGCCCCACGGTATTCACTTAGTGGTAACGTCATGGCTGAGCCGGCAATGTTAGCCAGGTCCGCCGCAGCTGCCTCAAAGGGCTGCTGGATACGGCCCCAGTATGGGTTCACCGCAATCATCCGGTCCAGGGGCCAGGTCGGAGCGATGCTGTCGGCCGCCAATGCCACTGCGCTGTGTAAAGCGTCATTCTCCAGTAGCGCTGGCGCCAGGCGTGCGCTCACTGCAATTCTCCCTGAAAAGTAAGGCGCCTGTTTGCCAATGTCTGCGCCTGTAAGGGGCTGAATTTCACCGGCCAGATTCTGAATGTCAGCCGGGTGAAGGATTCATCGAGGTAGAAACCGCAATAGGCCCAGGGATAGAACGACCTGGCGAAACGCCCTTTTGGAAAACAGCGCAGCCAGACCTGGGCGGTGTAGAGCACTGCAAAACACATCAGGACCCACAGCACCGCAGGTGCTGCAGCATTCACAGCGGCAGGCGCGAGCCCTGCAAACAGCAGATGCCAGAGCAGATACATCTGCGTCAGGGCAATAATCTGCATTGCACCGCGTAACAGCAGTGCAGGCGTTGCTTCCTGATCTGCCCAAAGCAAGGGTGCCAGACCGAGCGCGACAATCAGCAGAGCCACCGGAGGCAGGGCCATCGCTGGCTCAATCAGAAGCCAAACGGCGGCTGAACCGAACACCAGGGCGGCGCTCACAACGACTGCTCCGAAATACCAAAGTGGACCTCTCTCCACATGCGCAGACCGTAAAAAATCGCTGCTGCGTGCATGACGCACTGCTTCGCCGGCAGACAGGAAAGCATGGGCTTTGTAGAGAGAGTGAGCAACCAGGTGAAGCAGCGCCAGCTCATATAAGCCGAGACCGATCTCCATTAACATAAACCCCATCTGGGCACAGGTTGACCATGCCAAACGCACCTTGATGCTAATGCGGGTAAGCATCACCAGACCTGCAAGCACAGCTGTCAGGCTTCCCACTACCACCAGCAAAGCCTGGGCCACCGGCGCGAGCGAGATCAGCTCCGCCAGCCGGATCAGGACGAAGCCGCCTATATTTACGATACCTGCGTGTAACAGTGCAGAGACGGGTGTCGGCGCCTCCATGACCTGGATGAGCCATCCGTGTAGTGGTAGCTGAGCGGTTTTCAGAACAGCGGCCAGTGCAAACAGCACTGCCGCCACATGCAAAGCAAGCGGCAGCGACGCTTGTGTGGCCAGGAAGGTACGCAGATCGTCCAGCCACAGTGTTCCTGTCGTTTGATAGACGAGCAGAAGTGCTATCGCCAACACCACCTCGGCCAAACGGCTGACCAGAAACTTCTTGTGTGCAACGATCTGGGCCGCCTTGCGTTCGCGGTAAAAGGTCAATAAATGGTGCAGACCCAGACTTGTAACACTCCAGCCCAGGACAATGACCAAAAGGTTCCTGCTTACAACCAGCACGCAGACCGCCGTTAGGGTCAACAGCATGGCACGGATGAACCGCGCCTGCCCGGGCTCGCCCGTCAAATAACGCGAAGAGTAATTGATGATAACCCAGCCGAGCACCGCCACCAGCAGAGCCAGGGTCAACCCCACTGCATCGAAGGAGATCGTCGCGAATTGTCCGCCAATCAGAACAAGCAGCACAGTGGCTATTGTCGCCAGTAAGGCAGAGCCAGACGTCATTTTTGCCACCTTCCAGAGCTGGTGTGACTTGCTGAATGCCAGCAGACAACCGACGGCATAAATAACCGGTAGTATCCAGCCAATGATCGAACCCACCATGTTCAAGCGCTCCGCTCAACCTGATATTGAATATGCGGGTATGGTGAGGTCATACAAAACTTATGTAAAATATATATTTTAAATGTTATTGTTCTTTTTTTGAGAACGTTTTATGAGACAGCTCAACTTTCATCACCTCTACTATTTCTGGAGAGTCGCCAAAGAGGGCCACCTGACGCGCACAGCGCAACTGCTCCACGTCTCTCAATCCGCACTCTCCTCGCAGATTCGACAGCTTCAGGACCGGCTCGGACATGAGCTCTTTTCCCGTGAGGGCCGGTCACTCGTTCTGACGGAGGTTGGGCATATCGTGCTCGAATACGCCGAAAGCATTTTCAGCCTGAGTAACGAGCTGCTCGCCCTGACTGAAAGCGGTGACCTGCAGCGCCTGGAGCGGCTACGCGTCGGATCAGTGGCCACCCTCTCGCGAAACTTCCAGGAAAACTTTCTGCGTCCGGTGATCGGAGAGTCAAAAGTAAAACTGGTCATGCGCTCGGCAAGCCTCGAAGAACTGCTTGAGTTGCTGCATGTGCACAAACTGGACCTGATCCTTTCAAACCGCGCGGTCGCAGCAGACACATCCACACCGTGGCGTTGCCAGCAAATCGCCGAGCAGTGCGTGTGTATCGTCGGACCGCCGGGCAAGGCAGCAAAGCAGTTTCGCTTCCCGCAGGATTTGAAGAAATACCTGCTGCTCCTTCCGGGCCCCAGCAGCGACATTCGTAGCCAGTTTGATATGTTGTGCGAGCAGCACGGCGTTGAGATCTCCCCCTATGCAGAAGTCGACGACATGGCCATGCTACGTTTGCTGGCGCGCGACTCAGGCGGCCTCACCGTTGTTCCGGAAGTCGTCGTGCAGGATGAACTGGAGAGCGGCAAGCTTGATAAATACTTTGTCCTGAATAACGTAGCGGAGCGCTTTTACGCCATCACCTCCAAACGCCACTTCGAGCTTGTAGCGCTCAAGAACCTACTGGAGAAATCCCAGCAAAGTGTTGCCGCTGCAAACCAGCCAGGCTGATATATACAAAATAGCGCGATCTGAAACGTTGTCATATCGAGAAGTGCTTGTTAGCACTCCCACATTGGATTTGCAGATCATCAACTGTCGTTAAGCTTGCGGAGTTCGGCGAGAATCTCTCTCGAATTGTCGGCCGCATCCACGGCAGCACTGATAAGCTGGGCGACGGCAAGCGCCAGAACCCCAACGATGATCCCGGACATCGCCGGCAGAAAGTTGTAACTCAGCATATCGTTGAAATACGACGAAATTAATCCCAGAACACCAGCTGCCAGGTATAGCCAACCGATGACCGTGATGACGTTGGCAAAAAGCCTTGCCCTTGCGTAGTGCGTTTTTTCCATTTTTCTTGCTCCTGCTGCTCCTACCTTGTCTACCAAGGAAAGGTACTTAGTCAGAATGGCTAACCTCCAATCACGGCGGATTACTTATATTTTCCCCAGGAACTTTCTCGACCTCATCACCGGTCTTTTTTCTGAAGCTCGCCAGAAGCATCGCAACAAGCCCCATTATCACTTCATCGGCCAGTGGCAACACATCCGGAATAAACAGGTTAGCCACGAACAACACCGTTGTAAGTAAAAACAGGTAGGGGAATCGCAGACGCGAAGCCCAGCGTACAAAAACACCCGCAATGCCACCGCGCATCAATTTACCCATTTCAAACTCCTGCTGATTGACAACAAAACTTCACATCGAATTATACCGTTCTCACACGCATTTTCGTCAGTTGTCAGGTAGTGACTCACCCGGCTGATGTATTTTCCTGGGGCACTCTTATTTAGTCGATGGACACAAGCGTCAGCTACTGGCAGGGGATGGAGGATGTCTTCGACGCAGAAACCGGCACAGCGAAAGGACGTGGCAATCATGGGGCTGGCCGGACATGAGCAGCGAAGTTTCGCTGAGCAACGAATCCGCCTACAATGCACTTAAGCAGTTTCTGCCACAATCAGCCTTATCCCGACTCCACCTAAAGGCGTGATGAGGATACCTTCAGCGCGTATTAGTACGGTATTGACCATGTCCAACTCAGAAAACTTCGAAGATCTATTGGCCCAGTTCGATGAATCCCAACCGGCACGGAAGCAGACAGAGCCAGATGTCGGCGACCGCGTGCAAGGCACTATCGTTAGCATTGGCGAAGAGCACGCCTATATCGACCTTGGCTTCAAGTCCGAGGGAGTTATGGATATCGACGTGTTAAAGAACGAAGCGGGAGAATTGACCGCGAAGATCGGTGACAAGGTCGAGTCCACGGTGACAAGCAAGGACAAAGAGACCGGTGCACTGGTCCTCGGCACCCAACATGGAATCAAGGCCCACGACCTATCAGGACTGCAGGACGCTTACAGTCAGGGACTGCCGGTCGCGGGTCGGGTAACCGGCGTCACCAAGGGTGGCGTCGAAGTAGAGATCGCCGGTCAGCGCGCCTTCTGCCCGGCATCGCAGATCGACATTCACTTTGTCGAAGACCTGTCTGAGTTAAGCGGCCAGCGGCTGGATTTCCGTATCACGAAGTTCGAGGGTGGGCGGCGCCCGAATCTTGTGCTATCCAGGCGCGCGATACTCGAAGAGGAGCAGCGCGAACGAGCCGTACAAATTCGAGCCATGTTGGAGGTCGGAGCGACCCTGCCCGGTAAGGTCACGTCGCTGCAGAATTATGGTGCCTTCGTCGATCTCGGCGGTATCGAGGGCATGATCCATATCAGCGAGCTGTCTTTCGCCCGGCTCGACCACCCGAACGAGATGCTCCACGAGGGACAGGAGCTTGAAGTGGTTGTACTGCGGATCGAGAAGACGGACAACCCAAAGCGGCCGGAGAAAATTGCCTTGTCACTGCGTGCCCTGGCGAAGGACCCCTGGCAGGAGGCGTCAGCGGCTTATGCCGTCGGCACCAGGGTCAGTGGGACCATCAGCCGAGTGGAACCTTTTGGCGCCTTTGTCGAGCTGACCCCGGGCATTGACGGACTGGCTCACATTAGCGAACTCGGTGCCGACAAACGCGTGAATCACCCAAGTGAGGTCGTCAAGATCGGTGACAAAGTCGAGGCGACTGTACTTGGCGTCGACATCGAAAAGCGGCGCATCAGTCTTTCACTGGATGAAAATAAGGCCGCCGAGGCTGGGGTAAACATCGAGCAATACAAGCAGAAGCCGAAAGAAGAAGGCGCCATGGGCAGCTTCGGCGAGCTGTTACAGCAGAGTATGAAAAAGCAGAAATAGGCGGTCAACACCGGCAAGGTCGACCATCAATCTCCGAGCAATTATGAAAGGAAGAAAGTTGTTGCTTAAACCACTGTCCGAAAAGAGCGGGTTACCTCACCCATAACTTTAAACACCCGCTGCTTGTGTTAATTTCCCCAGGTGTAGCTAACCTGGAAGTCGAACTGGTCGGTGGTCAGCAGGAGGTTTTGATTTGGGTCTAGCTGGTTGGCATTCTCGATGGACTCCTCTTCTGAATACATAAAAGAGAAGCTCAGTTCGCGGCCATTTTTCATTCTGTAGCTGAAGCCTGCTGTGTAATGTGCTTCTGTCAGGCTGACCATCAGGATATTGAAAAAATTTTCACCGCCAGGGGTGGGTTGATCACTGGAGCCGAAGCCGGCTCGCAGGGTCCACTTGTCGGATACATCCCAACTGGCGCCAACGTTGTAGACGCCTACATCGTCCCAGGCAAAACCGGGGCCGTTTTTGCCACCCAGACAGCTGCTTAAATCGGTGCCACCCAGGCCGGTCGTCGGGCAGTCATAAATGTTTGTGAATGAGTTACCCAATGCGTCGATATTCGAATAAAAAATCTTTTGTAAATCCGCATTGAAGGTCAAATCATCAACCGGGCTCCAGCTTACACCCAGCCTCAACCAGGCAGGAATATCAATGTCGCCGCCTTTGGCGAACAGATCGGCGTACTTGTTTGCAGAGCCTACATTGATTTCTGACTGGTACATGATGCCGGCGCTGAAGTGCTCACCAAACTGCCGGTGTAAACCAACTTTCAATCCGATGCCGTAATTTGTGTCGAGGCGGTTGCCGGTAAGTTTATCCGGAAAAATTGATCCGTCACTGGCAGCAAAAGTTTCCGTATATTTCGCCAGTCCACCTGTACCCTTAGCCCTGACACTTTGCGCTGCAAGTACCGCGGATACACCAAAAGAAGTCTCTTTGCCCCACATTTTGGCCCAGGTGACATCAACAAAACCCTGCACCAGTTTCATGCCGGTTTTATTTTCACCATAAACGCCTGGAAGCGTTGAGACTCCCAGAGGCCCATCGCCATCCGGGTCAAATGTCGCACTGCCACCTGGATATGACGTGGCAATACCACTGCGCATATAAACCGCCCAGGCAAACGCCGAATTGTTTTTCAGTTGCCGGGTTTGCGCCACTTCCGGCGTTATATACAGGTCACTGTCGCTATCAATATCAAATGGGCCGATGGTAAATGTATCATTCTCACCTTTGCTGCCTTCACCAAAGCTTGAGACATTGCGGTTGGGCATGAATACCGAAACGCCAATACCCATTTTGTCACCAAGAAACACCGCGACCGCAGGATTCATGACGATGGAAATCGCATCTTCCGGATTGGCCATTCCAGCGCCACCCATGGCCTTGCTCTTGGCGCCGATTCCATGTGGAAAGTAACCATTTGTGGCAAATGCTGACTGGTTGATTAAGAACACCGCAAGTATGCAGAGAACACCCAACGGATGCCTGGTGATTGTCATGAATGTATCCTAAAAAAATTACTTTTGAAGGAAAACATTATTACACAATTCATTCTCCTGAATGACATAAAAGGAAAAAGTCAGGGAAAGAGTCGAAAGGAAAGAGTCCAGACACCCATGTCGATGACTCGGGCAACATGTATGAAACGGGAGCACGACATTGAGATTGAAACTTGAGAATAGTGAGAAAAGGAACCGGATACATTTGCCGTTCTTCGAACCCAAAATGCAGAAAGTAAAATCGGCTTGTCACGCAGAGAGCGCGTCAAGCCGATTTTAGAAATGTAAGGTCAGAGCCTGAACTCAGCCTTCAAGTATCGTTCGAATTACTTCTCCAGCTTCAGAAAGTAGTCCATGATTTCCGGCACATTGCCGTTACCCATGCCAGCAGCGACAGCTGCCTGGAGGTTAGCTGAGGTACCTTCAGCAATTTGGGATTCTGTACCCAAATCCTTAACCATCTCCAGGAAATAACCCAGGTCCTTATTGGCATTGTTGATTGAAAAACCCAGATCGCTTACACCATCAACTGCGTAGTTTTTACAAAACTGCATGAAGGGCGAATTGGATGGGCCTGTCGACATGATCTCCCAAAGCTGCTGGCGGTCAACACCGGCAAGGTCGGCCACAGCGAAAGCTTGTGACATCGCTGCAACGGTCGTCATACCCATGAAGTTGTTGATCAGCTTGGTGGTGTGACCGGCACCGAGTGCTCCAAGATAGAATACATTTTCGCCTTGCATATCAAGTATCGGCTTGACCTTGTCGAAGGTTGCCTGGTCGCCGGATGCCATGATGTTGAGCAAGCCGTCTTTGGCATGGGCGGGTGTACGGCCCAGTGGCGCATCGATCATGCCTGCACCCTTCTTGGCAAGGTCTGCACCGATCTTGCGGGTAGAGGCCGGGATCGAGGTTCCAAAATCAATCAAAACCGCGCCTTCCTTGATGCCGGCCAAAATGCCGTCTTCGCCATAAACAAGCATTTCAACGACCTTGGAGGTGGTAAGGCAAAGCATCACGATGTCACTTGCTGCAGCCAGTTCCCTGGCTGAGGCAGCCGTGGTGGCGCCGCGGGCAACGACCGTTGCAACGGCTTCCTTGTTGAGGTCCATTACAACCAGCTGAAAGCCTTTGTTCTGTAAGTTTTCGACCATGTTGCTGCCCATAAGGCCAAGACCGATGAATCCGATAACAGGTTTTGTCATGTCTGACTCCTAAAAGATGTTCGTTTGTATTTAAAAATTAAAAAAGAAAATTTGGGGTCAGAGTAAAGTGCCAGAGTGAAACTCACTCTGGCACTTTACTCTGACCCCATCACACTAACCATCCTCAGTGCTTGGGCTTCAATCGCTCGACTGTTGGAATAAGAATCCAAACAGACAACATGGCAATGATGGCCAGGGAAGCTCCGATGACAAAGGCTGGCGAATAGTTACCGTCAGCGGTCAACCACGGCACCAGTGAGGTCAGGCCGACAGCGCCGAGTTTGGCAGCCATACCTGAAAAACCAGCAAGCGTGCCAACCGTTTTTCCGCTGAATAAGTCACTCGGTAGTGTCTGAACATTACCGATAGCGGTTTGAAAGCCAAACAGAATCACAGCCATGATAAGCACGGCTATAACAGGTGCACCCGGATTCGCCATGGCCAGCAGAGCAGGCAACATAATAAGACAACCCAAAGAAATGGTGAGCTTGCGGGTTTTATTGACATTCCAGCCTGCCTTCATGCGATTTTGTGCCAAAAGACCACCAAACCATGCGCCGAACATGGCGCCAACATAAGGTACCCAACCGTATAACCCAATGGATTTCACATCCATTCCATAGACTTCGTTTAAGTAAATAGGTATCCAGAAAACAAACAACCACCAGATGGGGTCGATGGCTGCGGAGGCGATAATGACACCCCAGCTTTGCTTATGTGAAAGTACCTGGGCTGTTGTAGGGTCGTACTCATCCTCATCAGAATCATCATCAGTTTCTTCGGGTTTCTGACCGGTTAAAATGTACTCACGCTCTTCATCAGTGAGCCAGGGGTGAGTCTTTGGCGGTGCCTTAACCAGGATTACCCAGGGGATGAGCCATAATAAACCGATCAAACCCACAATAATAAAGATCATTTTCCAACTGAAAAAAACCGTCAGGTAGGCGATTAACGGAATTGAGATAATACCGCCGATGGCCGCACCCGAATTGAAGATACCCTGAGCCAGGGCCCGCTCCTTGGTGGGGAACCACTCGGCGTTACTCTTGGCTGCACCTGGCCAGTTACCGGCCTCTGCCACACCCAGGATGGACCGGAAGATACTCAAGCTGATAACACCTTGTGCTACTGCGTGAAGCGCTGTTGCAATTGACCAGACACCGATGGCCAGTACAAAACCCATTCGTGTACCAACCCAGTCAAATATCTTGCCGAATATGGCCTGACCAAAAGCATAGGAAAATACGAAGATAATTGAGATATTCGCGTATATCTGCTTACGCTCCAAAGCCGACTCATCGGGGAACAAATCCACTACAATTTCCGGCCACAGCACGCTAAGCGATTGACGATCGATATAGTTGATAACGGTTGCAAGCGCGATTAATGCGATCACCCACCAACGTAAGTTTTTAAGTTTCATTATCTTTATTCCTCTGGGCAATCATCAGATCATTAATCGTTATTGATAAGATCATTTTGTAAGCGCCATGCTATCTGTCAGAAGCCAGTCAAACAGCTTAACGCTGGACCCGTCCTGAGGCGTCTCCGCCCATCAGTTTTTCAGCTTCTGCTACGGTAACGCGATTGAAGTCACCGGAAATTGAATGCTTCAGACAACTGGCGGCCACTGCAAAATTCAGTGAATCATTGCGGTCTTCATAGGCGTTGAGACCGTAAATCAGGGCCGATGCAAAGCTGTCGCCACCACCTACACGATCAATAATATCAGTTATTTCGTATTTTCTAGAATGATAAAAACCAGACTTGTCACGCATACAGGCCGACCAGCCATTGGTGTCTGCACTTCTTGATTCACGCAGGGTAATGGCGATGGTCGACATGTTGGGAAACACTTCCAGGACCTTGCTGCTGAGTGCCTCGTACTTGGCGATCTCAAGCTCACCACTTTCGACATGTACACCGGCCGAAATGCCAAGTGACTTCTGGCAATCTTCTTCATTGGCAATGCCAACGTCAACGTACTTCACCAGTTCGTTCATGACTTCCGGTGCAGATTTGCCGTATTTCCACAACTTGCCACGGAAATTGAAATCACAGGAAACCGTGACGCCGCGTTCCTTGGCAGCCTTGACCGCCTCGAGACTGAGGTCGGCAGCAGATTGGCTCAATGCAGGGGTGATACCGGTAATGTGAAACCACTTGGCATCCTTGAACACTTCATCCCAATCGAAATCACCAGGGCCACATTCACATATTGACGATGCCGCACGATCATAGACGACCTTGGATGCGCGCTGGTTGGCGCCGGTCTCAAGGTAGTAAATACCGACACGGTCACCGGAGCGGCGAATCTTGGTTGTATCCACACCAAAACTGCGCACTTCACGGATGGCACACTCACCGATATCGTTATCCGGAAGCGCCGTGACAAATACGGCATCAAGACCATAATTGGCCAGGGCAACCGCAACATTGGCTTCACCACCACCGAAAGTGGCCTCAAACGAAGGTGATTGGAAAAAGCGCTCATGACCTGCTTGTCTTGAGCCGTAACATGATTTCACCAAAGGTAACGAATTTAGACATGATTAATTCCTGGCTTTTTTAGCAATAGCGACAGCTTCAGCTGCCAGATCTGTAATGATTTGATAGTTGCCTTCAGCAATGGCTGACTTGGGTGTTAACCAACTGCCGCCACAGGCAAGAACCTGGGGCAAAGCAAGATAGTCAGCCAGGTTTGCGGCCGATACACCACCGGTGGGCATAAACTTCACATCCCGGAAAACCGAACCCAGCGCCTTGATCATCGCAGGCCCTCCCACCAGTGAGGCAGGAAAGAGTTTCATGGAGCGCAAGCCCATATTCCAGGCATTCTGTGCTTCAGAAGCGGTGGCCACACCCGGGAAAATGGGTAGCCGGGCTGATTCCGCGTACTCTACGACCGGTGCATAAAGACCGGGTGATACGATGAACTGGGCACCAGCAAAAACCACTTCCGCCGCCTGGCGATCAGAAAGCACCGTACCCGCACCGACGATGGCTTCAGGCACGGCCTTGACGATTTCACCAAGACACTCGACCGCAGAACTCGTACGTAGAACGACCTCGATGACAGTCAGTCCACCCGCCACCAGGGCCTGTGTGGTTTTAATGGCAGTTTCCGGATCATCCGGAACAACCAGCGGCACCACGGGTGCCGCAGCAAGTCTATTCAATAAATCTTGATTCACATTCACAAAATCAGTCCTCCAGGTGCCTGTCTGATTTGACAGATCGTAACGATCATATTCATTCAGACAGGCTCCTCAATATTAAGAGTAAACAAGACCACCGTTGATATCGAGATTTACACCTGTCAGGAAACTGGATTCATCGGAGGCAAGGTAAGCAACCGCATCGGCAACCTCGGCAGCACTACCTTCGCGTCTTAGCGCAGTGGCATTGGCAACGTTTGCACGTGCGGCATCTTTAGTAAATGTATCATGAAATACGGTGCTGATCATTCCAGGGCACAAGGCATTAACACGGATATTTGAAGGTCCGAGCTCCTTGGCCATGGCGCGGGTGAAGGTCATAACGGCGCCCTTCGAACATGCATACGCCGAGGCGCCTGGTCCGCCACCATCACGGCCAGCTTGAGATGCAAAATTGATGATCGACCCACCACTGCCCATATGTGGTGCAACGGCCTTGGTGACCATGAAAGTGCTGGTCACATTCAACCTCAACAGGAAATCGAAGAAATCGGCATCCATCTCCTGCAAAGTCTTCCTGGCGACCAGGCCGCCAACAACATTGACGAGAACGTCAACACGTTCACCAAATGCAGCAACGGATTCCGCCACCAGGCGATCAACATCTTCCTGCTTTGTCATATCACCGGCAACAAGTATGGCTTCCCCACCAGCAGCCTCAATTTCACGCAAAGTCTGATCGGCGTCTTCCCGGCTGCTAAAGTAATTGACCACGACTTTCGCGCCTTCGCTTGCAAGCTTTACGGAGACAGCCCTGCCGATATCCCTGGAGCCACCAGTAACAATTGCAACTTTATCTTTGAGGTTCACTTCCCGGCTCCTGCCTTACTTATCTTCGCCCTCAAGAAAGTCCTCTCGAACCGGACTGAAGATATCCAGCAAGACACCCTCTTCAATACACACGGCGCCGTGTTGCTCATTGGGAGGAATATAAGCACAGTCGCCCGCTACCAGGCGCCTGGTTTCCGAACCAATGGTAAAGTCAAAAGCACCACTCTCTACATACGCCACCTGGGAATGAGGATGCGCATGGGTATAGCCGATGGAACCGGTTTCAAAAGTTGACGCGGCACAACATTAAGATTGTCATTAAAGCCAAGGTTCTGCCGGAACATCCCCTTATCGACCTCTACACGCGCTTGCTCACTGCCTTTCAAAAATAACTCGCTTGAATATTTCATTATTTTTCTTCCTCACTGACGGTGTTGCCTTCCAGAACCGCCGTACCGTTAATAACTTCAGGCGCTGGTGTTGCTACAAAATTATTGTTTCTTATCCTGGTAACAGGCTCACCCACGGTTTGCACCACGCGGATTGGCTTGCTTTCTTTAAACTCATTGTTCTTGATATCAACTACCTGGATGCCATGTAAATGGACCGATGCGCCGGTTTTGTTTCTCTTGTTGTTACCCACATCGACCAGGCTCGTTTCGCTAATTTCAACATGCGGGCCAAAGGTGCTCTCATCGGTGCCACCCCGGTAGATGGTCAGCATGGCCTTGCCAATCTTGTTAAACGTCGAGTTGCTAACAACGACATACTCGGCGTTATACAGACCCAGGTCGTCGGTTTCCCGGTCGAGAGGCAGGATTGCGCCCGTGATATTTGAAAAGCTTGAATCGTGAATCTCGATATGCTCGGCAAAGGTGCCCTTGGCAACGGTCAGGAAGTTGAATGAATGGTTGACGTCCAGATCCTTGATCTCGCAATCTTTGACGATCAGGTCGTAGGCATCAAGCATTGAATAACGGGAGGTCCGAACCAGCGAGTTACCGGCGACATCCGGCGCACTTTTCCCCGAAATGATCAGACCTTCCAACTTCAGGGCGCCACCCTCCAGAATCTCAAACAGGGTGGTACGTTCGAACTCAAGCGTAGGTTTCTCGCCATTCATCGCACGGATTGTTACCGCCTTATCCAGGCTGATAATCTTTTCCACCAGGTAGTTACCGGGTTTCAGTTCGATAACATCACCCGCTTTGGCATTTGCCACAGCCTTGATCAACTGATCCCCTTCCGCCTCGATGGTATGTGTCTGACCGGTGTCAAAACGGGCCGTCTTTTCAGGCTTTGGATACCAACTGGGACCAGTCTCTGACCTGTCCAGCACTTTAAAGTTAGCGTCGATACCCTTGCCTTTTAAAGTGCCAGCGGCGGGAACCAATAATCCATTATCCTGCCGGGTCAATTCGATTTTACGGGCCGAAAAACCATCACTAATCTGGAAATCAGCCATCTCGTTATGCACATTGCCCTTAAACTTAATACCTGAAATATCATCGTGAATCGTGAACGGATCCTTGCCATCCGCGTTGTAGATCAGGTTGTTGTTGAAACGGGTCGTTTTCGGAACAGCGCTTCTTTCCGAGTCACTGCCCGCTGCCAACTCAATATGGCTGGCATCGATGATGGTGTTGTTGGTGATCGTTGTGTTCTCTACCTGGTGGTAGCGGTTGATCGGTGAGTCAGGCACACCATTCATAATCACGAAAGCACTGCCAAAGCGCGTACCGGTCAGGCCTTCCATATAATTATTGCGAATCATCTGGCGTTTGTTGATAACCCGGATACCACCGGTATGATCGACACCGTTGCCAAAGAACACATTGTTCTCAACCAGGTTGTCGTTGCCGTGACGCAGCGTCAGTGTCCCACGGGATTCAAAAAAGACATTGCCGCGTATAACATTGCCGCCGGATTTGTTCGAGATGATCTCCACTTCACCATCACAACGGTCAAAGTAGTTGTTCTCAACAACGGTAAATGAATTCGACATGGAGTAATGACTGGTGCCGATTCTCAGTGTTTCACCACCATTGGAACCCAGTATGGGCCGATGGCCAAAATAATTGTGGTCAATACGATGACGGTTTTGCTGACTGGCTTCGCTATTCAAACGTACCGCCATGGTCACACCGTTGTTATTTTTTCCAGCGAGGTAGTTGTGGTCAAAACGGTTGTTTTTACCATACATCGACACCCAGTAATCTGACTCGGTGCGCTCGGGGTTGTTAAAACCATCAATCACAACCTCGGTGATACGCGAGTTATTTGCCATGTTTTCCTTGTTGAGCCGGAAAGAAACAACCTCGGAAGTTGGTGTGTAACCATCTTTGAACACAAGACCGGATACGACGAGATATTCACCTGCAATTCGCAAGTTGGAAAGGCCGGTGATGAAAACCTTGCCTTTTTCTTCGGCTGTCAGTGTGATGGGCTTGTCTTTCTCTCCGATGCCTGAAAAGACAATCTCGAAGTTTGTCCACTCGCCATTGGCCAGTTCAACGGTATCGCCCGGTTGCAGATTTTTTGTGGCGTCATGATATTCGGATTGTGAGCTTACCTGGATGGTAGCTGCGTGAGAATTGGAAACTGCAAAAACACCGAGGATTAGAAGCAGTCCGAACATTGAATAGGAAAAATACCTCATTTGCCTCTCTTCCAAATTTTGTTAAAAACCCCTGATAACCTTGAGCTATCAACTTAGATACTTCATTGAAACGTCAGCCCCACCGGCCGTTGGGGGGGGATATGGCCGGCGGGTAACTGACCTGCAACATAAACTTACTAGACTACAAAAAGCACTTCTGATTCAGTGCCCGACCGGCCGCGTAATGCAAAACGTCCGGTCGGGCATCTGAGTTCTAACAGGGCACTATCACCACTTGCCACGGATACCAAAGAAGTAACGCGGTCCGTAAACATTCCTCTCACCAAAGTTGTCTTTACTGTAGTAATAGGTCTGCTTCGGCTCGTTGAAGAGGTTGATACCTTCCACCGAGATGCTGATATGTTCATTAAACGCATAGGACATTCTGGCTTCCCAGACACCCACATCACCCACATAGCGCAAACGCGTGCCATTGCTGGTGTAAGGCTGGAAATACTCACTACGGTATTTGTAGATCAGGCTGGCATCAAACCCGCCCAGTCCCCAGTAAACCGTACCTGAGAAGACGTTATCGGAGAAGCCTGGAACATTACCCGGAGCAACGATACCGATATTTGTCTGTTCCCTGTTTCCATCCACGTCTGTGAAGTAGAGGTCACCATAGTTACTGTCTTCAAACTCGAAGTCAGAATTACCGTAGTTATAACCAATTTTCGCACCAAGGCCTGACAGGATACCCGGCAGGTAGCTGAAGTTATGCGCTGCAGTAACTTCAATACCCCACAGTGTGCTGGTGTTACCATCGGTTTGAGTAACTGCAACCGGTTTTACGATGTCTACGCCATCAACAACGAACGTTTCCAACTGCTGTTCCGTGACAAAACCGCCCTGGAAACTCTTGTAGTAATAACCCAATGTCAGGATAGAGTCGTCATTTGGATACCACTCGATCGACGTATCGAAGTTCCATGACATCAAAGGATCGGTATAAGGGATTACCTGAGCCGGATACACTCGTAATCAGGTCATCCGGATCAATGATGTCATCACTGGTATTTACGTTGAATGACCGGTTCCAACCGAGATCACCCGGGTCGGCACGTGACATTGAGCGATACACTGCACCACGAAGCAGTACGGTATCTGTCAGGTCCATCACCACGTTTAAACTCGGCAACCACTCTGTATAACTGGCCTTGGCAGTATCTTTCTCCAGATCACCTGTCTCATCGATCTGGTAAAAACCATCTTCATTCTGGGTGATAACGTACGCAGAACGCCAGGCGTTTGCTTTAACGTCGGTATCGACTATACGAACACCAAAGTCACCATTGAGCACCTTGCCGCCAAGCTCAGTTTCGAAATTGGCCATCAAATAACCGGCCATGGTGGTTTCTGTAACGTCAGTTGTACTGGAGCTTTCTTTGAACTGCTCAGGGTATGCAAATTCTTCACCCTGGAAGGCAAGAATGCCTTCGGTGATACATTGGTTGTCAAATACTGCCCACGTATCGCCGGAACCGGAAATTTGGTTGCCGTCCTCGTCGACAACGGTAATCAACTCACCACCCCCGTACTCAGATCCCAGGAACCCCTTCTCTTTGAAGTCTATACGACAGCTTTCGTTCATGGCGATGATGGCTTCACGTTCCGCCTCGGAACTGTCATCAACGGTACCGGGATCAAATCGCGTTCCACCGAGGTTCAGATAGGTCAGCTTGGAATAACGCAGGCCACCAGCCAGGCTGGTGATGGCACCCCATTCAGTGTCCAGACTCGAAGTCGAGACGGCCCGATTTGATCTTATTGGTACGATCAACATCGGAATCGATACGTGTACGGTATTCATCTGAATACAGTGTGGGATCGGTTACGTCAAAATCCTCAATCGTAAACTGTGGAAAACCGTTACGCAGGTCCCAATGAACCGTTGGGCGATAGCCCGCCGGCGTATCATTACCATAGATATCCTGGTTGTCGGACTGCATCCTGACAGAAACCTGCTTTTCTATACGTTCGGTCTTGGAAGAAGAGATATCCGCTATGAGCCTGAGGCGATCAGTTGCATCCCACGCCATGTTCAAGCCAATACCGGTGTATTCCTCTTTTCTTTCATAGGCTTCACTGTTGGATTCAATGGCTGTGGTACCCAACCAATTGGTTATACCACCCAGTGGGGCAACCACGAGAGCAGGTCCCGTCACACCGTTTGTGGCACGTTTCTGGTTGGCGATATTGAAATCGTAGCGCAACTCTTCCTGTGTGCGCTTGGATTTTTGGAAGTCCAGGTTGATATCCCAGTCTTCGTTCGGTTGCCACTGAAGTGCCCCAAAAAATGCGTCACGCTCGTCACTGGTATCGTTTTGTCGATATGCACGACTTGACGGCGCGAAAGCATATGGCAGGCCATCACTATATGCCTTGCCGGTTTCCGGGTTGATCTCTGTGTTGTAACCCTGGTTGGAGCTACCACCAATCTGATCTTCACAGTCACCACTGGAAGACCTGAAAAAGCCTTCATTGGTTACACCCGGATCATTGATACATGCATATATCGAAGTACCTGTCGGGCTGGAACCACGAATTTCCTGCTCAGGCTGAGAGATATCACTCCTTTGGTAGCCAAGAGCAAGACCGACAACGCCGCCATTATCAAATTCATACTGGTCGACATAACTGACTGTGCCACGCCAGCCAAGATCACCTGACAGATCGCCATCGATATTCTGCTGATCAGGGTTGTAGTTACCCTTGACGTCCGCCTGAATACGACGTTTGCCGTAATCCAAAGGCTTGAGGGTTTCCAGTGCGATGACACCGGCAACACCACCTTCGATCAGGGCTGCGTTTTGGGTTTTGTATACGGCGATCTTGTTCATCAACTCTGAAGGAAACTGTGAGAAGTTAACGGAACGGTCACCACTACCATTGGTCGCTTCGCGGCCATTAAATGTGGTTGCACTCAGAAACGGGCCAAGACCACGAATCGAGACTTCCGTCGCACCGCCGTTTTCACGGTGAGAGGCAACACCGGTAAGAGACTCGAGCGCCTCACCAATGGACAGAGCAGGTAGCTCACCAATGTCGGAAGCAGATAAACCATCAACAACCAGGACATTATCCCGTTTGATGGAAATCGAGTCCTGAATAAGTTGACGGGTACCCGTTACAACAACTTCCTCAAGAATATCTGTATCCTGAGCGGCTGAAGCATCGGCCTGATCCTGGGCAAAAGCCTGGGGAGCAGCAAAAGCAGAGACACACATGGCGGCTAGCGCGACGCGTATTCCTGTTGTTAGTGGATGAGCATTCCCAGGAAGCTCGGACCTGTTTGTTTTAATCATTGATTTCACCTGCATTTTTTAGCGGTTTCATAGAGAGAATAGAGATCACTTTCCTTACTTGCCGTTTAACTATTGGTAAATATTTATGGCTTAAACGAAGCCAGGAAAAACTTTGGACGAACGGATTTTAACCAATTAATAACATTTTGGTCAATGTTTATTTAACCAATCCTTCATGAATAACTAACAAAATTGGTCGACCAGTTCGATTTTTAGCAGAATAGCACCGTCTTAAAGCCACAAGAATCGCTCAACCAACTATAACTTAAAGTGTTTTTATCCTTAAATATCATGAGTTTATATGGACTTCAGCTTTGGAAGCATAGACATCTGGCCAATTTGGATAATTGTGGTAATATAATCAATCCATATATATCCGCTGTAAAATTGGGGTGTCAGAACAGATGGCAGATAAACCGCGACTCTATATCGGCGTACTTGACAAGATGTTGAGCCTTATGGATTCCGGCGAATTTCCCGCCGGTGGGCGCCTGCCCCCTGAACGGGAATTGGCTGCGCGCTTTGACGTCAGCAGACCAACCATCCGTGAAGCAATCATCGCATTGGAAGTGCTGGGAAGGGTTCAGGTCAAAACCGGGTCCGGCATCTATGTGCTCGAACACCAATCAACCAATGATGGTGGTATTGACAAGATCAGTCCCTGGGAACTGACCGAATCCAGGGCGCTGATAGAGGGTGAAGCCGCAGCACTGGCTGCCACTCACATTACCGACGAAGAACTACGACGCCTCAAAGACTCCTTACATGAAATGGCCGACGAAAACGCCGTGGGCGAACTGGCCGAAGGTGATGCAGATAGAAAGTTCCACCATATCATTGCACAGGCCACCCGAAATGCCATGTTAATGAGGGTCATCGACAAAATGTGGCACGTCCGCAACAACGCCCCACTGGTCTCGCGTGCCTATAAAGCGATCTGTGATCAGGATGGAGCAAAACGGGTTGAAGAACACCGCGAAATTTACGAAGCGCTCGCTCAGCGCGACCCAAAAGCCGCGCGCGCGGCAATGCATCAGCATTTTGCCCTTATTTTGAATAAACTGATTGCAACCACCGAAGCCGAACAGGTCGAACAGGCCCGCAGAGAGGCACAGGAAGTCCGCAAACGCTTTTCTCTGGACCACCTGGTGACAAAAGTTGATCAACAGCAGGGTCGATCACCGGCAGGGCAACCCGAACTGCTACAACTCAAAATAGGAATAGGGGCCCGACCACTTATGTGTCTTGCCGTCTATTTCTAGTTCATGCTGTTTTGACACTGTTGCATCCAGGTTAGACATGATGAACATACTCGTATGGCCTTCAACGTCTTCGATTGAAACCGCCGTGTAGTTTTTATCGTCATGAACGAGCCTTAAATCCGCGATTCTGCTATTCGAATTGACAGCGTTCTCCGTGACCGGGCTGTAGCTGCCATGCGGCTCCACAACCGTCACGAAAACTGTATTCCTTACGTCATTCCTTCGGACCATGAAGGCTGCATCCCGGCGCAGATTGAATTCCGGGTCATTGGCGCCAAGACGTGTGAACAATAACTCATCACCGGCACCGGCAACCGATGTCAGCGTGTAAAACTTACGGTTGGCCATCCATGAGAATTTTGTATTACCGGAGTCAGGCTTGCCTTTTCCTTCGAGATACAGGTGCTGGTAGCCGTTTTTGTCTCCCAGAGCGTCTAGTACCGATGGTGTGTCGTATTCAAAGTTGGTGTCCAGCAGCTGCCCCATGTGATAGAAAGGCAGGTCGTATTGATTTTCTTTGTCTGAATCGACCTTGAGAATATCCAGCAGGAACGGCTTATCGAATCTTTCATTCTTGATAACTGCTATCGTCCGCCTTAATTCTGTTCCAGGGTAGGCATTGGTTTCCGTTGCACTCACAACCTGCACATCAGGGTTCGTATCATCATAGAAATAGAGATCTGAATGGTGTTGACTGCCGATCTCATACTTGCCCTGAAAATGTGAGGTCTCATTCTGGGTCAGCGTGTTGTGCGCAATACTCTGCTTTGCCCACGTGTTGTTTTCCTTCAGGTAATTACCTCCGCCTTTTTGCTCGATATTAACGAAACGCACAAGCCCGTAGTCCTGCAGGACTTCCTCACCTTTTTCATAAAGAGAAAACGAGAGCTTGTCGTAGTGACCATGGCTCAAACCCTGGGCGGCGTACTTGTATACGAGCGTCAAATCCTCATTGCCGTAGCGCAGCACTGCCACTCCGCCCTGCTTGCCATCCGGCCCGTCGGATAAGTTGACGGATTTTTTCACGAATGGCTGTGCCTTACCGTCGCGAATGGCTGTCGCAACGGCAATGCCCGCGTCGTCCAGCAGCACCTGGCCTTGCACTTCGGCAATACCCAGCAACCGTGGATCCTGCCCGCCGATGTGATAAGCGATATCGACTGCCGACACCAGTGAGCCGGCCTGGTATGACATACCTTTTTGCCCATCATTCAATGGGAAGAACTCACCATCCGCGTCCGACAGGTTCAACAGTGCATCGACTGCTTTGAGCAGCACACCTTCCTTGTGCTGGAAAATCTCCATTTCGGGTTTCGCGTTATCCAGACCCTGTGCAAAAATCAGGAAGGGGTACATGGCGTAGCGTTGGTAATAAGGACCCTCGGTATAATAGCCGTCCGGTGAAAAGGGCTCCTCGAGATTCGCCAGGAACCCCACTTCCTGCCCTTCGACCTTGATGAAACCACCGTCGTTGTCCTTGGTTCCCACCACCAGGCCGTCATCGCCTTCGATTCCATACAATGCCCGCTGAACCAGTTCGTCGTCTCCCATGACCAGACCGATCATGCCGACGGCTGCGTTACCCCAGGTGCTGTGGTTGTGTACCCGGTTGAAAAACTGAGGACTGTCCACGGAAATATGATCGGCAAACGGTCTGAACAGATTCTGTTCCAGCGTTTCCCGCTCCTCAACAGATAACCAGTCGTAAATGGCATCATAGGCCTGACTCACGTACACAAGCCAATTACTGTCATTCAGACATTGCCAGAACAGTTTTCCTCTCGCATAGGACCTCTCCTTCGGGTGAAGGGGAAGATCCTTGTACATCGCTTCGTATTGAAAAAGCATGTCGCGGACGTAGTTGGCATATTTTTCATCCTCAAGGATCTGGAACAGGACGCCGGCTTTCTGCATGACGAAAAAATTCCGCTTGTGCCGTTCGTGCGTGTAACCACCCGAATAATCCATCGGAACAGGGGTATCGATGCCCAATTCGATTTCGGCGTCCACCTCTGCCTTGACCTTCTTCAAGGTGGCATCGAAAAGAGGAACCGTTCCAAGCTCTGATCTGATTTTTTCAACACCGGCCCTGGTCAGGATCAGGTTGGGATGCTCGCCGGCATAAGACATTGCTGATATCGCCAGGCCCAGGGCCAGCGAGAATATTTTAATTCTGTTTCCAATTTTCATTTATCACGTATCCTAAAGAAACCTAGCCACAAAAAAAGGATGCCATCGTTCGACGGCACCCTTTTTTGTAACGCTACTGCCTTGCTTTTTAGAAGCGATAGGCCGCACTGAGAACGATTCTGCGATCAGGATAACCCGCGAAACACAGAGGTCCGTCTTCACTAACACAATGTTGATAAATTTCCTCTTTGGTAAGGTTCACAGCTTCGACACCAAACTGCCAGCGTTCTTTCAGGGTGTAGAAAAGACTGGCATTGAGCTGTCCTCTGTCCAATGTATGAACAGGGAAGCTGAACGTGCTGCTTCCGCTTGTATTAGCTCCGCCACCGAAGTCCAGTGTACGGAATCCTTCACGCCATGTGTAACGCAGTCTCGCAGAGAAATTATACTTCTCGTAATATAGAGTGAGGTTGTAAGCGTTTTTGGAGAAATCAAGCAGTCCGCGCTCTATGCAGACGTCCCCAAGCACTTGTAAACCACGACCCGAAGTACAATCCTCGTCAGATCCGCCGCTGAAATCCTGAATGGTGTAGTTGGCAATCACGCCGAAACCGGATGCCCAGCCCAGCCTGTCTTCCCACTCTGTAAAGTCGTACTGGAAGGCAAATTCCCAACCTGTCACCTTGGTGGTATCAGGGTCGTTTCCAGGTATCGTGAAGTCAACACACATTCCCAACTGTTCCGGATCGCCCAAAATGTTAGGTACAACGATCGGGTTATAGATACCGCCACCTGGGCAAGATGGGTTTGTATCCCGGACGAGACCACCAGGAACACTTGGATCGGAAAGAAGCTCAGCACCCTCGTAACGTACACCAAAGATGTTGGTACGTTTTTTGTTGAAGTAACCGACACTCAGCACCGCTGCCGGGGCAAAATACCATTCAGCCGAAAGATCGAAGGATTTCACCTCTTCAGGCTCGAGGCCGGGGTTACCCAATGCAACAACGGAATTTTCCTGGTTATCAAATTGGAAACCGGTCGCCAACTGGTTGAAGTTAGGACGCCTGATATCCTTGCCGTAACCAAACCGGAAAAGCAGATCGTCTGTCGCATCGAAAACGAGGTTTAAACGAGGCAGCCAGAAGTTGTAGCTACCCTTGGTTGACTGAAGCTGTCTATTTCCATTTTCATCTTCAGGGCCGTATCCGACTGAATCAATGTCAGTATCCAGGTAACGCACACCCACGTTGCCGCGTACTTTACCCCACATAAAGTCTGTTTGCAGATAGAACGCGGTGGTGTCTTCACTGATTTTGTAGTACGAAGACTCTTGCGAACTCAGGTCCAGTTCGACATTTTCAGGCTCACTCGGATTGTGTGCGAGAGTGGCAGCTTGAAGAATTCTTACCGCTTCTTCCGGGTCATTAAATATGCGATCCGCATCGAAGAGAAGGAAGTCCCGGATGTACAGATCTCTGCCATCGGCACGGCCATAGTTCGAGGGACCAGGAACAAGAAGCTCTTGGAACAGGAGGCCGTTGGGGCTATCGGACATTTGGCTGAAGCCACCAATTCGATCCTCTCTGGAATTAAACTCGCTTTCAGCTTGACTGTAGCGACCACCAAAATCTATGTTCTGAAAGCCGGCCCAGTCCAGAACGTAAGTAAAGTCCAGGCGAATAGCGTCTTCAGAGTTTTCGGTTGAGTCGTTACCTACGATGACCTGATCCAGAACAACATTGGCTGGGTCCAGCAAACTCTCTCGTGATGGTCCAAACGGCGAATCATAATTGACGTCCCATGCCAGTGATTTGCCGGACAAATCGTACCTGAATGGCACGCAATTATCGTTGCTGCTCCCATCAAGTGGACAATTGGGGTTAATAAAGTTCACCGTCGGGCTTACGTTGGGGTTCCACGTTTCCGAGGATGACCGCGCGTACTCAAACTTTGCGATAAACCTGTCACTTTCCCAGTCACCACCTATTGCAAATAACTTATTGTCTGTTTCACGAGAACCTAAATCCGACGAGAAACGCAGGTTTGGATCGTCATCATCAAAGTCGAGGTCTGGCTCTATAGTGCCCGCCAATGCCGCTGGAAATAGACCGGGGCCAACACCAAAATCTACGGTTTCAAACGCCGTAGGATAGCTGCGGTTTCTAAAAGCACTCACACCCGATGCCTGGAGCCTGTAGCTATTCTGGTTTCGTGTCTGGTCACTGTAAATGTAGTCGACATGAAATTTCAGGTTGTCGTTAGGCGCCCACTCAAAGGTTGTCGCAGCATTCCAGGTTTCATAGATGTCCTCTTCCTGCTCCTGGACAAGGAACTGAATTCCGAGAAACTCAGCGGGATCAGAGCCAGGGGGGCTGGAGATGTTGTCGCGGTCCGCACGGGGACGGAAGGACACAGCATACTGTTCAGTGTAGCTACCGCTAATGACGAAACCGAAATCACCTGCGTTGGTTGACCAGTTATCACCATAAGCACCTGAGATTCTTGGCTGCCAGCCTTCAGTGCTAAGGCTGCTGTCTTCGCCTTGAACGCGAATGTTGCCCAGGGTGTCAGGAAGCATAAGCGGACGAATCGTTTTCAGATTGATCGTTCCGCCAACAGACCCCTCAATCGTTTTCGCATCAGGGGACTTGATCACTTCAACACCCGCAATAATGGCCGAATTGACATCCTCAAAATTGATGCCGCTGCGGCCAGAACCAGAACCAACGGTGGATACACCATTGATTTCGACACGGTTTGCGTTGGTACCACGAATCTGTACGCCGGTGCCGACGCCTGCCCGGCGGGTAATCTGGACACCTGTGATGTTTTCCAGTACTTCGGCCAGGTTCTGGTCAGGCAACTTACCGATGTCTTCCGCGTAAATCGCTTCAACCAGGTTATCGGAATCGCGCTTCGTATTAAGAGCAGATGCCAGGGCTTGCCGGGCACTACCAGTAACGATAACTTCCTCTAACGTAAGCTCGTCACTATCTCCTGCTGAAGCATCATCTACTTGATCCTGCGCAAGCGCCACTGGTGATAAAACTAAAGTCGTCGCTGCCAGCGTGAGCAGCGAGGTACTACGAAGACATTTCATTTGATTAACTCCTTAGCAAGCGTGCCATTTATTATGAAATTTATGTCTATCCATTTATTGTGAAACTTATTTTTATTATGAGATTTATTTCCCCTTGGTCCAGAGCATACATCAAGCTGCCACCGGTGGCAATAGATTTACTGCCACCGGTGGCAGCAAGCATTTTTTCAATCTATATCCAATTGATCATAATAGGTCTATAAGATATAAACCAACCACTCCTATATTGTCAACCGATTTGTTAACCTTTCTTTGAATTATTTAGGTGTTATTGGTCAGTATTTTTGGTTAACCAATATGTGATGTGCTTGCTAAATCGTTAAGCTTTATTGATTGTTTAATTAGCCTGGTCCAAATTTACGATTAAACACACGTTACTTCGTTGCCTGGACCACACTCCGCTTGATGAACCTGTTTGGTGATGCATACCCAAAACGGTAAGGAGAAGTGTGCAAAAAATACCCCGGCGAAGAAATAGCCATCATGGGTGACAGTTTCTCTCAAAGGACTCGACGATTTCATCCTGAGCGTCAGCCTCTCTGAAAACCTTTTCAAGGTACCTGATCTTTATTTGCTTTTCCTTGCCGCTAAGCAGCGGCAGATTTGCTATGACATCCAACACCTCACCCTCTTTCGACGAGAGTGTGCTCAATGCCCCTCGCAACACATCTGAATCTGTACAGAAACCACGATAAAGACGTTGCCGGACTTTCTTGATTCTCAGTGACGGGTCGGGTTTTGCATAGCTGGCGTTCACAACTCCCGAGAGATCGAAATCATAAGGTACCGGGAATAACCTTGTGTCGACCTTGATAAGCTTTATGTTATGACAACAGTATTCGTCAGTATCCGCCGTGACAAAAGACCAGTCCGTATTGGCGACGAGATACTGAAAAACGTAAACCAAAGCCGCCTGATTTTTATCAAGTTGCCCTAAAGAAACACCAGGAATTTCGGCCAGGCTGCCATCCACGCGAGATTCCAGATGCTCCACCGGTTCAATAAGGAAGCCATAACTGCTGTTAAACGCCTTATTAAGACGGCCATCGGTATCCTTATAAGTTAAGTGCACAAGACGCACACGAAAACTGACACCTGACAAGAGTGAGAAAATCCGGTATGTAGCGTACTCCTCCAACACATCGACCTCGGACCTGTCACTTTTTTTACAGCGTGTTACCAGCTTGAGTTTGTCCTGCCCTTCGAACGGAGTTCCGACGGTATCAATAGAATTGAAGTTAAACCTCAACAGTGGAAAGGCGCAAACCCGCATCCGGCTATTGCCCCTCGCCTTGACCTTTATGTCGAACTCCATTCCGTCAACACTGAGTGCGAATGGCATCTCTTCGCGATCTTTCTTGTTCTTGACCAATGACCACACCGGGCCCGTCAATTCAATCTCCAGGGGTGAGTGGTCATCGAAAAGCGAGGCAGCAAAAAGGGGGGAAACCAAGCCTGATAGCAGGCAAAGCAGACCTGTTCTGCCGGTTTTTTTCCAGTTCATAAACCCTCTATCAAGGCATCCACTCAGACACCCGTTAATAATGGCAACATCAACGAGGCGGTGCCAAGCAGCAGGAAAAATCCACACATATCCGTAATCGTGGTCAGGATGGGCCCGGAAGCAACCGCGGGATCAACCCCCAGACTCTTAAGAATAACGGGTACCGTCCCACCGATTGAAACCGCCAGCACCGTGTTGATTGCTAACGCAAGACCAACCACCAGGCCCAGCCAGCCATTGCCCTGCCACACCCAGGCGACGATTGAAACCAACAAACCCAACGTGGCACCATTGATGATGCCGACCACGACCTCCTTACGCCAGACATAAAACAGGTCAGCACGCTTGATAATGCCCAATGAAAGCTCACGCATGCTGACCGCCACCGCCTGGTTACCTGAACAGCCACTCATGTCCGAGACAATGGGCAAAAATACCGCCAGGATGATCACGGCACTGAGTACATCCTGAAACTGGGCGATCACACTGGCTGCAATGATATTTAACACGATATTGACAGACAGCCAGGATAAGCGGCGGCGTGAACGAACCAGGGTGGGCATGGCGCGCAGTTCCTCACCACCAACAATACCCTGGGACTTGAGATGATCGGCATCGGCACGCTCTGCTACCGCATCATAGACAGACCGACGCCGGACAACGCCCAGTATCCGGTTCTCCTCATCAACCACCGGAACGGCTGACATATTGTTCTCATCGAAAAAGTCTTCCAGTTCATCCAGTGGAGTCGTGTCTTTGACTGACATCGCCGGAAGAAGAATATCAACCAGCCGCGAATCACTTGCAGCAACGATGATGTCGCGAATACGTGCAACACCCAGCAATCTTCCGGCACGATCGGTAACATAAATGTAAAGCACATGGTTTAACTCATACTCATCTTCGCGCCCGGCAAGGTCACGCAGCACGGACGAGGCTCGAAACATTTTCGGGTAACTGAAGTATTCCTTCATCATCAAGCCGCCCGCGACATCATCGTCATAGGCCATCAACTGCCGTGCCTCGACGACGTCTTCATCATCCATATGTCTCAGGATGTCTTCACGTTCATCCTCACCGACCTCGGATAAAACATCGGCCTGTTCATCACTGGGCATCTCGCTGACGATGGATGCAGCAACTTCGGGGCTCAAATCTCCAAGCAAGCCACCTGCCGATTCATCAGGGATAAACTCGAATACCTCAGCTGCTGATTCTGGTGTCAGCCTGGCAAAAACCTGTTGCTGCTCATCCGCCTCCAAACGCATCAACGCCCGCAGACTGTCTTCACCACTCAGTTCAGAGAGATATTCATTAAGCCCAAGTCTGTCATCGTGCGAAAGGTGATCACGTAAAACTTCCCAAGTGGCTTTTTCTTTGATCTGCATTGCTGGCACCTCGCGGCTTTGGAATGTACTTTATAAGCATTGAGCCCTTATCATAACCAACCTGAACCCTCAGGAGAGCAATTTGATCAATCGCGACCAGACAGAAAAAATGTTTGTTATGATGCTCTTCCTAAAGTTGCACGGAGAGATGTTATCACCCTGACCCTGTTAATCTTAGGCTTGGCGCTGCTTCTGTCAGGCGGATTCAGCATGGTGCGTGGTGCATCCGGTTTGGCGGAACTCTATGGTGTCCCGCCACTTGTCGTGGGCCTGACGGTCGTGGCGTTTGGTACCAGCGCACCGGAACTGGTCATCAATATTGTTGGTGCGGTGCATGGCGAAACGGCCCTGGCCTTTGGCAACATTACAGGCTCCAACCTGGCCAATATCGGGCTGGTACTGGGTACCGCAGCACTTATTTCACCCATCGCCCTGCGGGGCAAGATCATTCGGCGGGAGCTTCCCCTGCTGTTGCTGGCAACGGCAGTCTTATTTGCCATGACGCTTGATCATCCACTACGGTCTTCGGCACCGGTGCTGGATCGATCCGATGCGGTCATCATGCTATTGCTGTTCTGTATTTTTATTTACATCACGGTACTCGACTTTTTGCGACAGGAACACGACCCGCTGGTCGCTAACATCGACAAGCTTCCGCTCGCGCACCACCTGAAGAAGAAAACCGACTGGATACTGGTCGTAGCCGGGATTGCCGGTCTCGCACTTGGCGGTCAAATGACCATTGACAGTGGTTCTGATCTGGCAGAGTCAATGGGTGTGTCACCTGTGATAGTGGGAATGCTGATCGTTGCGATTGGAACGAGCCTGCCAGAGCTCGTTACTTCGATATTTGCAGCACTTAAAGGCAATGCCGACCTTTGTGTCGGAAACGTTATCGGTTCCAATATTTTCAATGCGATGTTTGTGCTTCCGATTAGCGCACTCATCCGTCCATTGGCCATACCAGCTGGTGGTAGCACCGACATATTCGCTTCACTGGTTTTTTGCGTGCTTCTTATTCCTGTCTTTATTTTTGGAAAGACAATCATGAGCCGCCAGATTGGTGCAGCGTTCCTGGTCGCGTATGTTTCTTACATGACAGCGAGGTTTATCTTTGCTTGAAAGTGTCCGCTGATATTATCGACAGAAAACATTCGACCAATCATAAACGATTGCTCAGATAGTCCAGGCCGCCCGTCACTGCTGCGACCTGCGCATTAATACAATCTTCATCACTAACGTCCGGACTGTCCGGGTAGACTTCCGTTGTAGTAACGTAATTGGCGTTGGTAAAACCCATGCAAAGACCGAGCGCCCGGGCGGCGTAGTTAATCACACCCCACTGCTGCAGTGCTTCTCCAATAATATTCCCATCGCTATCCGGTGGCGCAATATGCGTTACTTTTTCAACCGATTTGATGATGGCTTCCTGGAACTCAGCAGCAGGCTTTTCGGTATCACCAACCGTATAAAAACCATCCGGTATATGCCAGTTTTCATGTTTCACTGCATCACGGGCGGCAAGCGCCGGCCTGAACTCCGTGTTATCGGTTTCCGTGGTCTCATGCAGATCGATATGCACGCTTGGCTCAAGCTGTTCCGCAACCAGGTATCCCATCAAGGCAGCAGCCTCTTCAGCCGGGCTATCGGCATAAAAGGAACGGTTTGGATCAATCGCTGCCGGGTTCCAGCGGTTGATGGTCTCATAACCCCAGGGACTCACACAGGGTGCAACCAGGATATTGAACTGCGAAGCGTAGTCCAGCGCTTTTGACTCAAGAAACCGAATCGCACCCTGCACACCCGAGGTTTCATAACCGTGAACGCCACCGGTAATCAAAACAGCTGGCCTGCCAGTGTCCCATCGACGGGTTTTGACAAGGTAAAGCGGGTAGCGGTCAGGCGAGCAGGACAAGGCACCATATTGCACAATATCAAAACGATTTTTCAGCAACTCAAGTTTTGACAATACCTCCTCGGAATACGAACGCTGAATACGCTGAACTGCCAGCCAGGCAGCTTTTTCAACTTCGCCCCATTTTTGACCTTGAGTTCCTATTGGATATGCTTGTGGTTCATTCATGAGTTTGGTTTGATCCGGTCAATGGTTGATTTCTTGTAGCCTGATTTTTTGTTTGGGCCAGTTGAAGTGTAGCGTAACAGAGACTGGATGCGTGGGAGCTTAATTCAGGACACATAGGTTAGAAACAATTGATCGTTCGGGAAGCCAAGGCCATGCAGTAGCTTATGCCGGGACACGCCACTAGCACATCCATGTGGGCTCTGGCGCGACATCCCTGTCGCTCAAGGTCCCGGCATAAGCTACTGCACCCCCTCGCCTTTGTGCGAATGCAGGGGTCAATAGTTTCTGATAGCTTGGTGACGCCTAACTCTGAACTTTTAGGCCCATGCTATATGCAATTGCTCGCTTTACTGATTCCTGAAAGATGCACGTCGTTTGATGCAGAAGCTGGGGTGGGTATTAACTTTTCAGGACCTTGAGCGACAGGGATGTCGCGCCAGAGCGTACAGGGAGGTATTCACAGCGAGTCCTGGGAAGTTAATACCCGCCTCAGCGCCCCCATCCGTGCAGATCCATAACCATGACGGAAGGTTTTTTGTTACTGGTCTATTTCTCCTGATTAATCCTGTCTTCCCAGAACTTCGCATTCTTGATACCCAATGCCAGTGGGTCAAAGGTGTATTTCTTAACACCTGCGGCCTTTTGCGCCTCGTAATCCCGCAACGCCTTGATTGCAGGCTTAGCCACCAGGAATATGATCAGGATGCCGACAATGTTCAGCCAGGCCATCAAGCCAACGCCTATGTCGCCCAACGCCCAGGCCAGGCTGGCCGTTCGTATAGCGCCATAGAAAACTGCAGCCATCAAACCCAGTTTCAGGATCAACATCAGACCGGGTATGTGGAAGGTTCTTTTTATATAGGCCACATTGGTTTCGGCAATATAGTAGTAGGCCAACAGCGTGGTGAAGGCGAAAAAGAACAAGGCGATGGCGACAAAAGGCCCACCGACTCCGGAGACCACGCTTTCAACCGCAAGCTGGGTAAATGCCGGGCTGTTGGGGTCGACGGTCATGGCCAGCGCACCACCTGAAACAGCCCCTTCAACGCCTGTCACGTGGTAGGCGCCCGTGATCAGAATCATGAAAGCCGTGGCACTGCAAACCAGCAAGGTATCCACATAAACGGAGAAAGCCTGCACCAGGCCCTGCTGAGCGGGGTGCTCGACTTCAGCAGCAGATGCTGCGTGTGGTCCGGTACCCTGCCCCGCCTCATTAGAATAGATACCCCGTTTTACACCCCAGCCAATGGCTGCGCCGAAGCCCGCCATCGGTGTAAATGCATCTTTGACAATCAACATGATAATGTCCGGAACAACACTGATGTTCATTGCAATGATCACCAATGCGCTGACGACATAGGCGAGCGCCATAACCGGTACAACAATCTGGGTAAAGTGTGCGATGCGTTTAACGCCACCAAAAATAATGATGCCCAAAAACAGCACGATGACACTGCCCGCGATCAGCTTGACCTGGCTGACTTCTCCAAACGGGCTGTCGATCAAGGCGCCTCCACCGAGTGCCAGGTCAACGGCATTACCAATAGCGTTGGCCTGTACACCGGGTAGCAGGAAGCCGGTGGCCAGCACCGTGGACATCGCAAATATCCATGCATACCATTTCTGGCCCAGGGCCTTTTCGATATAAAAAGCCGGCCCGCCACGATATTGCCCCTCATCGACCTCTTTGTAAATCTGCCCCAGTGCCGATTCGACATAAGCGGTGGATGCGCCCAGAAAGGCCACCACCCACATCCAGAAAACCGCACCCGGGCCACCAAAACCAATCGCCGCAGCGACACCTGCGATGTTGCCGGTACCCACGCGACCGGAAAGGGAGACCGCCAATGCCTGGAAGGTCGAAATACCCTCTGCCGACGCTTTGCCCTGGCTGAGCAGGCGAAGCATCTCCTTGAACTGCCTGACCTGAACAAAACGCGTCATGATGGAGAAAAACAGACCGGCTCCCAGGCAAAGGTAAACCAGTGCGCTGCTCCAGACGTAAGAGTTTATTGTTGCGACGATGTCATGCATTTGAATATTCCTAGTTGAGCTCTTCTGCCAGTTCCGCCTTCAACGGCACCAGCGGCCCTTTCTTGTCATCCAGATAACGAACGACCCTACCGTAAATGATGAGGGAAACGGCGGACACAAGCGCGATTGTTGCAAAAATGTACCAGATATAATGCGCATTACCCGCAGCTGCCTGCCATGCTTCGTGACTGGCGAATTTTCTGGGGTCGGGGCAATAGGCGTCCAATAGATAACCCGATAACCCGAAACCCAGGATGGAACTGATAAATGAATGCAGGTGTGAAAAGCCCAGGTACATGGCTTCTTCACCTTTCGGTGCCTGCAGCGAAAAGAACTCAAGGAAACGGGGTGATATGAAAGACTCTGCCAGCCCCTGAAATACGATGCCAACAATCATCATCAATGCGATGGGATGGACACTCATAAAACCCAGGTCGACATTACCCTGGATCAAATTACCGGACGCCATGGCCAATGCCGAAACAGGCATGATGAACATGCCTGTTGTCATGGAAAACAGTGCGGATTTGTGTCTCATTAACGATGTCACCAGGCCCACGGTAACAACCACCACAAACGGATTCACATTGGCGTACCAGGAGGGAGAAGCACCTTCACCGGCCATTCTCAAGACATATTTCGGCATCGTGGCGTAGAGTTGGTGCTGTACCATCCAAAAGCCGGTAATGATCAGAATCAGGGCAATCAGACGACCCTTGGTCAACACACGCCAAAGCGCCTGCAAAATCTGATCCAAAGATTTGCTTTCAGCGTTTGATTCCACATTTTTGAAGAATAAAAAGATACTGATAAACGCCAGAAAGGTCATACCCGCGGCAAAATAATTCAGGTTAACAAGCCCTAAATCCCCCATGGATTCACGCAATGGCTTTACGATCGTTTTGCCGGAAAAAGCGCCAATATTGACCATCATGTAGAAAATCGCGAAACCTTTCGCGCGATTCGCTGCTGTCGTGGTTGTGGCTACTGTGCCGGTGATAACTGCCTTGATAAAAGAGCCGCCGATCATAATGACAATCATAATCGGGACGATTAACCAGCGGCTATCAGCCTCTCGTAAACCGGTAAATGTGGCCGTTCGACCGTACTCGACCAGCCCATTCTGCTCTAATGCCAGTGGCAATATAGCCAGGCTAAGATAACCAACACTGAGCAAGGCAAAAGCCAGTAACAGGGCGCGTCGAAAGCCCATCTTGTCGGCCAGCGCACCGGTGAAAGTCGGCAGGAAATACAAGCCGGCTGAAAAACCACCGGAAAGCCAGGCGGCCTGAACGTCGTTGAAGCCGAGAATTCTCGATAAATACAGGGTAATGACAATGAACACACCGTAGTAGGCGGCCCTTTCCAGCAATTCAACTGAGTTGGCAACCCAGAACACATTTGGAAACCCACGGAAACCGGCGGCAGATTCACTCTTGTTGTTATTCATCAGGATTCTTCAAATTATTCTGCAGGGCTCAACATAAAAGTTATTCCGGTGAAATACAATGTATGTCGTTCCTGTTTTTTAAAATAAGGGTGTCCCGCAACCGCCCGGCCACGAGTGTGGTTCAGGGTTCGAGGCATTTCCAGGCTCTCTATTAGCCGTGATGCTCCAAAAAGTCCTCGCCCCCGTGACCACGCTGGAATGTCCTGTAAAGCGTTGGAATCATGAATAGCGTCAGCAAGCTCGCAACACCCAGACCGGCAACGATGGACGATGCGACCGGACCCCAGACCAGGGATTTACCACCCAGGCCCACCGCCAATGAGAAAAGACCGGCGATCGTGGTCGTGGTGGTCATCAAAATAGGAATAACACGTCGTCTTGCCGCATAAATAGTGGCATGCAATGGCCGCATACCCTCGCGGATACGCTGGTTGGCCGCATCGATCAGGACGATGGCGCTGTTAACCGCAATTCCAGTCAGTGCGATCACACCATAGAGTGTGTAAAGACTGAGTGGGTTGCCAGTGAGTAACAAACCGAAAATCACGCCGGTAAAAGCCATCGGGATAGTCGCCAGGATCAACATTGGCTGAAAATAGCTTCGAAACTGCGTCGCAATGATCAGATAGATCAAGCCGAGACCCAGCAAAAACAAACCGAACATCGCATCCAGGCTTTCCTGGATATCATCCAGTTCACCGGACTGGTCTATATCGGTGTTGGGAAACCCGGCACTGATTTTCTCCCATTCATTACGCACGGAGTTATTAGCCAGTACCGTATCGGTGACATCCACATCAATATCCGCTTCTACCGTGATGGCGCGCCGGTAATTGTGATGGTTGATCACACCCCGCCCCTGACTAACGCGGGTTTTTGCAAGCGCGCCAAAAGTGGTCGCCCCACCACCGGGTAAAGCGATCGGATCATTCAACACCGAACTGATATCCTGCCGCGCGCGATCGAGACCACGCACTCTCAACTCAACTTTCTCACCACGATCACGCATAAACGCAACCACTTCACCATCCAGGTGGAGACGTAATAGACGCGCCACCTGGCCCGGCGTCAAACCGGCACTGCGGATGGCCTTGTAATCCAGATCCAGCACCAGTTCCTGCCTGCCGGGCACATCATTATCAACCACATCCTTGGTGCCCGGAATGTTCTTGACGATATCGATCATGGCATCCGTGGCCAGACGTAATTCGCTAAAGTCGTCAGAGCGGACTTTTACACTGACCGGCTTGGCGGCCGGGGGTCCACCACTGAGCTCCTGAAATGAAACCAGGCCATCGACCGGTAACTTTGACAACGGTTCACGCAGGGAATTGACGATCTCGCTTACACTGCGTGAATCACCCGTCGCTGGTGCCAGTGATACCTGCACCTGACCATACTGGTCTCCATACAGGCGTTCTGCATCGGTAAATTTGATACCCGCATTGACCGTAACGGCCCTGATCTCCCCGGGCAAGAAGTGTTTCAAGGCCTCCTGTTCCACCAACACCGTTTGGCGAAGCGTTTCCTCCAGTGGAGCTTCCGAGGGCAT
Source organism: uncultured Gammaproteobacteria bacterium (assembly GCA_963759155.1). Lineage (GTDB taxonomy): Bacteria > Pseudomonadota > Gammaproteobacteria > Xanthomonadales > SZUA-36 > SZUA-36. The sequence goes on from CAVWXX010000005.1 coordinate 271,889, forward strand.
ATCCAGGTTAACGTAAAACAGCCTCATCGGGTCTGCCACGAAGAAGTTCATCTGGATCAGGCCCATCGAGACAACACTGATGGCCAGCACGAAAGCCATCGAGCCGGCGGTAAGAAAGCGGATCGGGCGACGCATCACGTAGCACAACATTTTTGTGTATTTCAGACGGATCAGGTGAGTCCATCGGGTACGCAAGTCACGCTCGGAAGAGGTGGAGGCGTTGTATCCGACCTTATGTTTTTTACTGAAAGAAATTACATGCGAAGGCAGAATCCAGAAGGCTTCGATCAAGCTGACAGCAAGACCGACTGTTACCACGAAGGGAATGACGAACATAAACTTGCCAACAATTCCCGGTAACAGCATCAGCGGCAGAAAGGCTGCCATGGTGGTCGAAACGGCGGAGGTTACCGGTCTTCCTACTTCTTTCAAGGCATCAATGGCGGCATCCAGTCCTTTCATACCACGCTGCAGGCGGTAATAAATCGACTCCACGACCACCACAGCATCATCTACCAGCATACCCAGCACGATAACAATACCCAGTAATACTGAAACATTCAGTGTGTTTCCACTGGCCTTGAGTACCCAAAGGGTGCCGGCAATAGAAAATATGATGCCGAGGGTCACCATCGCCGCAATTCGGATACCCAAAAACAGCCAGCACATCACCAGCACAAGACCCAAACCGAGTATGGCGTTGGTTTGCATAATCGTCAGTGCGGAACGTGTTTGCGAGGTCTGGTCATCTGCAAGGACCAGGTTGATACCGGAGCCCTCAAGCTGGATGTTTTTCCTTTCGATGTAGGCATCGACACGTTCGACCAGGTCAATGGTGTTGCTGTAAGGCACCTTGATGACGGACAAGGCAACGGCAGCCTGCCCGCCGTATGAAACCATCTGTGTTGCTTCCTCACGACCGCGTTTGATCTCCGCCACCTCGTTCAAAGCAATTTTGCTGTTGGGCCTCGACATGGGCGCCACCTGGAAAGAGGCCAGTTCTTCAGGGTCCGTGGTGGTGCCCTCAACCCTTACCAGCCATTCACTACCCGCCACCCGGGTTTTGCCAGCCGAGGTATCGGCAAAGCCCTGTCTTAAACTGTCTGCAATGTCGGTAGCAATCAGGCCGCGTGCAGCGAGTTCCCGTGGCAAAAACTCGACGTGCATTTCAGGGTCCTGTAAGCCGATAGACACGATGTCATCAACACCGCTGATGCGTTCGAGATCCTCTTTTATAATCTTGGCCTGTTGCCGCAACTGCTCGTCATCGGCCTGCCCTACCACCACGACCATGGCCGTTGGGAACCCACTCGACGTGGTGACTTCCAGGATATAAGGGTCAGTCGCGTCTTCGGGTAACTCATCATTGGCCTTGTTCTGTACCTCACGACGTACATCGTTGATACGCTTGTCGAAAAGTGTTTCTGAGATATCCCTGAACCGTATCAGGATGCTGGAGGAACTCTCCCGCGTGGTGCTGATCACCCAACGGATGTCCTGGACGTTTCTTATCGCATCTTCGAGCGGGCCGGTGACCAGTTCTTCAACATCCTCAGCAGATGCACCCGGCAAAACGGTTTCGACCATCACCCAGTTAAAATTGATTTCCGGGTCCTGTTCACGTGGTAACTCGATAAAAGACATCGCGCCCATGACCAATACAACGGTAAACAGGATATTGACCAGCGGGTGATTGGTTAACAGGCTCTTGAACATGGGTTTTCGCCGAGGTGCCGCTTATTGCTGCACGATCAGAGTCGCCCCATCCTGAAGGCGGTCCCGACCCAGGGTGATCACCCGGGTGGTAGCCGGAAGATCGACCTGAGCCGGACGTCCTTCCTGCGCGCCGGGCAAGGGTTCAAACCGGGCTTTATCCGAATCAATGACAAACACCCCCAAAACGCCGTTACGCCGACTGATCAGGTTGGATGGCAACATACCCTCGCCTACCTGCCATACCAGTTCCCCACTTCGCCCGACTGCGGGTGCATTTGCGGTAAAGGTAAACCTGGCCTGTCGGGTCCTGCCCTGGCTGTTAATCACCGGTGAGAGTCTTAACAGTTCTATCGGCCAGCTTTGTCCCCTTGACTCAAACCGAATCACATCAGCATGCACAATGCCATCAGCCTGCCCGTCCGGAATCTCGGCATCCAGTTCAAACTGGTCAACCTGGGTCACTGCGATCAATGGGTCACCGTGTCTGACAAAATTACCCACTTGCGCCATGCGCTTTCCGACCACACCGTCAAAAGGTGCGGTCAGGCTGCATTTTTCAAGGTTTCTGCGGGCGATAGACACAGCCACTTCTTCGGCCTGAATCTGTGCAGTGAAAACCATCACATCCGTTTCCCGCTCAAGCAATTCATCGGCAGAAATATATTGATTGCCGCCCAGGGTGCGGGCCTTCTTCAATTTCGCATTCGCCTGGCTTAATCGGGCCTTGCTGGAGGCCAGGTTTGCCTCGGCTTGCCGCAGGTTTAACTGGTAATCAACGGGGTCAAGCTCAAGCAGAAGGTCACCTTCTTTGACCGCCTGTCCGACATCCGCATGCACGGACAGGACGACAGCGGAAACCTCGGCAGCAATGGTTGAATCATTGAGCGCAAGCACTTGTGCCGGCGCCCTGCGCTCGAAATCCACCAACACATCGGCCAGGGGCTGTGCACGGACATTGACCGCGGTCTGGCCCCAAATAGATGCCGGCATTAAAAAACTAAAGATTGTGATCCAGATTACACGCATATTCGGTTGTCCCCGACCCGCCTAAATTCAATCAGGAGCGAATGCGAAAATCGTAACCCCGCAATCCTGAGCCAACATTATATATGTTTCCCGTTTGCACTTTATAAAGGAAACCCGGGGCCAGAGAGTACACCCTGACCTCGGTGCTAACTAGTTTTCGCGTTACCGCTTGATGATGAATACAGGGTCAAGCACTCCCTTATAGGATACGACCATATAGTTAATGCATTCAGGCGTGTTCTTCATTTTCCGAGTATTGATAGTTAGCTCCTGATTCAACGCATTATTTTGATTTGGCTTTGGTTTGGAGCCTGGGAGCTTACTCGGATCTTTTCCCGGATAGTCTTCAGGATCAAATACAATAAAAAACGGAGGAGCATCGCCGTTTGGAAATGCATCATCCTCGTATTTCCATGTTACTTTTTTGTCCTCGCAAGATTCGATGGTCGACACACTTTTAGGAGCCCCATTCGCATCAACTTCTATCAAAGCAGTGACATCACCAGCAACACAATCTTCCGCTGGTGGTGGCTCATCGGCACATTTGGCACCCGTTTTCAAAGCAATACCATTCCAGCTCATATCTGCGGGCTCCGGTGTACAGGCAGACAATAGCAAGATGACCATAAGTGAGATTAGGAATTCTTTCATCGACAGTTACTCCTTCATTGAACAATAGGGCTTTAACTAGCACTGCTTCGCAGCACATCAAACATTGGTTCAGCATCTAAAATCGTCATTGGAAACCCGGTCTCTACCAGCACTTTATAAGCTTCGAGTGCTTCCGTCCGGGAATCCAACAGAACCCAAACCACCACGACATCATATAAAACGTAGGGATTACCCTCACCGGCGGCCTGGGCCAACTGTAAAAACTCCATGGCCCTGGCGTGATTACCCAGGGCTGCATGGTAAACGGCCAGTCTCGATAGATTCATCGCATCGCTGTCATTAATGGCATGCTCGTTCATGGCCAGTTCAATCGCCTTCAGGTAGTTTTCAGCGGCTGCAGCGTCAAGACCAGACATGCGCTGAGCATCGGCCAGGTTACCCCACAAACGATGGTCATCCTTTGAGAACTCAATCGCTTTTTTGTACATGTCCCGGGCCGACGTATAGTCCCTCAAGAAGTAATAACCCGTTCCAATATTTGAAAGCGATTCACTACCCTGCGAAATTGCGTCCGATTTCTTCCATGCCTCAATGGCTTCATTGAACTCGCCGTTCAGGTATTTAGCCGTGCCCAGGTTATTGAATGCCCCGGTATTCTTCGGGTTAAGCACCGTGACCACGGCAAAATTTTCAATGGCTGATGGATAGTCTCCCTGTTCGTAAAAGAACACGCCTCTTGCGTTAAAGGAGCGCCAGTACCCCGGTTGACTTTCAACCGCCTGGTTGAACTCGAACAGTGCCTCATCATATTTTTGCAGGTCTGACTTTAAGTACCCCATTGCAATATGCGCATCGGCATTACTGGGCTCCAGGCTTAATACCCTTTGAAGCTGTGGCTCTGCCAATTGAAGTTGACCGCTATAACGGTAAAGATTACCCAGCGCCAGGTAGGCCTCGGCTTCTGTAGGCTCAAGTGTTAACGCCCTGTTACAGGCTCGTTCCGCACTCTCAAACAGGGTTGGATCCCTGCTGCTTTCATAAAGAAAAATATTCGTGCTGCATAAACCGGAATAAGCCTGTACAAAGCGGCTATCCTCTGCAATCGCTTTCTCAAAACTCTCCCTCGCCAGGTTCAGCGAATCCGTTTCATCCGATTTTCGAATCAGGTCTTTGCCCGCGAGGTAATAGCTATAAGCGACATCACTTGGCGTGACGTATCGATCGGTCGGCTGCTCACTGTCCGTATTCAACGGTACCTTAAGTTGCGTAAGCAGTTGGTCGGATATACGTTCTGTAATTTGTTGAATCGCATTGGAGGACACCTGGTACTCACGACTCCAGACCTCCAGACCCCTGGCATCCTTGAGGCTAACCATCAGCCGCGCGGCTGAACCGTTGCCAATCAGTTTTCCAAACACCAGGTAGTTGGCATCAAGCCGGTCAGCAATATCAACCGGCGTCATATCCCCGGGGACATCCCAACTCGCAAACTGACTCGCGATTTTGATATTCTCAATCGGTCTCAGCCGGTCATAGATCTCACTCGAAAGACTGTCGGCGAGATAAGTCTGCTCAACATCACCAATATCCTTGAAACGCATAATCGCAATGTTCGGTGAATCAAATCCCTCGCTATCCCCTGCCTGTCGCCAGAAATGAACCAGGCCGATCGTGATGGCAATGACGGCCAAAGCCAAGCCATAGATGCCTACACGCTTCCTTTTCGGTCTTGTATAGGAAACATCCGGTACTTCATCCCGCTCCAGTTTCTCAAATATTGAAGCAAGAAAACCCTGTATCTCACTATCATCAACAACATCCGGCCACCGGGTAAAATCAGCTGCCTGGGATTGCTTGAACGCTACCGGAATTCTTATGTCATCGATCATTACGGGCACGAGGATGTTTCGGTCCTGACCCTCAAGCGCTTCATTTTTCACCCAGCGCGAATTAACCGAGGTGTGACTCCACACCACGATCACACAACTGGCCTTCTGTATTTGCGCGTCGATTAACTCTTCAAAACTATCACCAGGCTGAATATTCCTGTCCCACCAAACGCTTAAGCCTTTGGATTCGAGAAAATCCACCAGTGGGGCGACACGATCTCGGTCTTCGCGCGAATATGAGAGAAATATACCGGACATTCAGATTCTTCTGCCTTTGACTGAAAACATATTCAGTGGGGTTTGCTTAAAGAATAGCTTAAAAACCGGGACTTAACCAAGGCAACAGGTCGCGGAGTGACAGGTTGCTGTCACTCCGCCCGGTGTTTTCTCATGTCAAATCAGTCGACCTTCAGTTTGACAAAATCAGTCAGTCCCATGGCCTCGAGGAATGGACCATCATGCGCCTCATCACTGGCATTGCGATCCACGACACCCAGGTCCACACCCACAGGACTGCGAAATGGCCGCGTACCCGGTGTCATATCGATCAGCTCCACAAAGCGGTTAACCACATCAATCGGGTCCGTGGGGACCTCCGGATCTTCAAACATGGCCTCGAATGCGCCGTTCATACTTTCATTTGTGTCGCGTACCGCCTGGGGATAACTATCTGCCCGCCCGTCTTCATCGGCAGGCTGTGGGCTTTGACCGAATAGTTCGGTAGCAAATGGCCCGGGCTCGACAACCACCACGTCGACACCGGTGCAGGCCAACTCACGACGCAAGCCGAGGGAATAACCCTCAACAGCCCATTTGCTGGCGTGATAAACCGCGAAAAAAGGCACCGCCATACGACCGGCGACTGAACTGATATTGATCATCAGGCCACGACCCTGTGCCCGCATGGCCGGCAGGAACGCGCGGTTCACACGGTGAATACCCACGACGTTAACATCGAGTTGGCGGGTTAATTCTTCGGCTGAAAACGCTTCACCCAGGCCGACGTACATCTGACCTGCATTGTTGATAATCACATCCAGGGCGCCATCCACTGCCGCAGCGGCAGCATCAACTGACTCATCCGAGCATACATCCAGATCGAGTACCCTGATATCTGCATTGTTGGCACTGGCAAACTCTTGCAATGCATTGGCTGCCTCACGGTTCTTACCACCAGGGTCACGCATGGTCGCGTAGACGGTATCTCCCCGCGCCGCTAAAACCTGGGAGGCCTGGAATCCAAAACCTGTGCTGCAACCTGTGATTAAAACAGTTTTCATATTTTTCCTTGAGAGTCGTGAATGGTACGAGGGTGAATGCTGACACGAAGTTTAGGGTTTTGTCAGTGCAAGCGTCAAGATTTGAGCCAGGCTCACCCCCGTCACGGTTGTGACTACGCATATGCAAACAACAAATTGCTACTGCTGATTACTGTCTTCTGGTGCCGCTTGCAGCAAGGCTGCCAACTCTTTTGGGTGCGACCGTTGTGCGTTGTGATCGCTTTGAAGTGTTCGAATGGTCCAGTGACGTGCCCTGGCGTTTTGCCAGGACGGATCAAGCGCTCTCTCTTCGACCGTTTGGCCGGGTGCAACAAAGGCAATAAAGGTCACGGGGATTTTCAGAGCATCAGGCTTATTGAATGATACCGGCTCGGTCAGTGTTTTCAACGATTGTGGGACATCACGTGGTATCGGCTGGCTTGGATTCAGCCAGTTAAAATAGACGATGCCATCGACGACCTTATGCGGTGATGAGTCTGACACTATCTCCCAAAGGTCCTGTGCAGATGTGCCATCCTCGGGAGCTGCCGCATCAAGAAAAACAGCGTGTTTAATCCGATCTGGTATCTGATTCATCACACCGGTGACAACCATACCCCCATAGCTGTGCCCCACAAGAACAACATCGTGCAGGTCCTCAAATAAAATGACATTGGTGATATCCAGGATATGCGTTGTCAGGTCGATATCCGGGTTGGAAAGGTGCATTTTCTCACCAAGGCCGGTGAGCGTCGGGCGGTAAACCAGGTGACCATCCGCCGTTAGAAGGTTATCCATCGTTTTCCAATCCCAGCCACCGCCGGATGCACCGTGAACGATCACATAGGTGTAGTCCGTTTCATCTGCAAGATGTTGTTGAACTACCCCCGATTGACTCCCTGGATCGGTTGGTTTTGCTTTTGCGGACACTTCTTCACCAGATGGCGAACAGGCCATAAACAGCAGAATTACCAAAGAAAGAGTAGAAAACGATTTCATAGCCGTAACCTGTAGGTTCAATAGATAGCGGAAAACGAGCACAAACTCTTTATACTATTTCACTTACTCGATGTATTGCGTCTCTTTCACCGCATACCAGTCTTTCATCAAATACCATGCCTGTTTACGGGTACCGTTTTCTGAAAGAAGACCCTTTCGATTCCAGAAATCCTGGATTCCGGGAAGTGGACGCCTTGGTGAACGAAAATCCTTGAGTATCCATGGAGTCACACCCCTCAAGGCATCAATATTATCGAGCATGATCAGGTTATTTTTATAAACCAGGGCCTGATTCTCTTCGGTGAAGCGTTGCTGCTCATCGCCGTGATTGCCCTCGAGGGCACCTGCGCCAAATTCGCTGATAATGACAGGTTTGTTGTATTTTGAACTCCATCGCAGACCGGCGCAGCTTTCCGGTGTATCGCTATACCAACCGCAATAGCTGTTAACTCCAATCACATCTACAATTTCTGCAAAGGGGTCGTCAATGACCTTGCCTGACTCAGTGGAGCTTTGTGTATCGAGCGCAGCAGTGATCAAGCGCGAGGAATCCAGTGATCGTGCCTTGCCGACCAGGCGGCTCAGAAACTCGAACCGCGCCTGATGACTGGGCGTTTCGTTGGCGACTGACCACAGGATGACCGCAGCGCGATTTTTGTCACGCGTAATCATCTCGCCCAGTTGTTTTTCGGCCTTCCGGTAAACATCTTCACGCTCAAACAGGATGGTCCAGTAAACCGGTATTTCGGACCAGACCATCAGCCCCATCTCATCGGCCATCCGCACGATGGTTTCGTTGTGCGGGTAATGTGCAAGCCGCACAAAGTTACAACCCATCTCTTTTGCCCAGCCCAGCAATCGGCGGGCATCCTCTTCACTCCAGGCCCGGCCGTCACCTTCTGGTGACTCTTCATGGAGACTGATGCCACGCAGAAAAACGGACTTGCCATTGAGAAAGATGTTGTCACTTTCCACAGTGATGGTTCGAAAACCAATACGGTCCTTAATAACCCCGCCCTTATAAACCAGATTGAACTCGTACAGCTTTGGGTCTTCCGGTGTCCACAAAACAGGTTCCGCGGTGAATGAGAATTCCATTCTGCCGTTCTTATCAGGCGCCAAATCCTCCTCAATATCCAGGGCAGGAAGTTTTAGTGTGACCGTGCCATAGTCGCTTAATTGATTTCCAGCCAACTGTATCCAACCGCTTATTGCCTTCTCTTTCTTGCTGCCAAATTCAATAAAATAATCCGCAATATAGGTTGAGTTCAATTCGAGGATTTTTACCGACCGGGTAATCCCACCGTAATTCCACCAGTCGGTGTTGACGGTGGGAATCTGATCCCGTTTCCGGGAATTATCGACTTTCACAACCACAAAATTATCACCGTCTGTCAGTCGTTCAGTGATATCAAACTGGAAGGGCGTAAACCCGCCTTCATGTTGACCGACCTTTTCACCATTAACATAAACCATGGCACTGTAATTGACCGCACCAAAATGAATGACATAACGTTTGCCTGGTTTCTTCTCTAAGATGAAGTCCTTTTGATACCAAATCGTACCTTCATACAAAAAGAGTTTGTCGTCCTGGGTGTTCCAATCACCCGGAACCTTGAGCTTCTGGCTGTTGGCAAAATCATACTCGATCAGGTCGGAAGGTTTTTGTGGCTTGCTGTTCTTAAAATAGCCATTGTCGTGCTCCTCATACCGGTAGTTGTAATAGCCGTTTTCATAAGGATCAACAATGACGTTCCACGAGCCGTTTAAACTGATATGCGTCCGCGCCTGGGTATTTTGAATCAGCCACGCCGTTGCCTGTACCGCATAACTCACGGATGGCAGGAGAAAACACACGATGAGCAATAAGCAGTGCTTCAATTGCAATGTGCTTTCCTTCTTCACCTGACGCAGTGACTCACGCCGGTCAAGCCAGTGCCGCCTTCACGCGTTTTTGGGTCAACGGTAATTCAAAAATCCGAACGCCAATGGCATCAAACACCGCATTGGCGATGACAGCGCCCATGTTGATGATGGCGGGTTCGCCACCGCCGTGAGGATCAGGGTCATCCGAGTCAATCAGGATCGTCTCAATCTTTGGCTGTGTCGAGAATAGCGGAAGTTCATAGTTGTAAAAATTCAGATCAAGAATCTCACCGCCGCGGAACCGTTGCGCTTCTGTCAGTGCGTAGCCCATGCCCATGGCAATACAGCCCTCCATCTGAAGTGTGGCGCCTTGCGGATTCACGACCTGACCCATATCCTGGGCGCAGACCACGCGCTTGACCTTAATCTGCCCAGTCTTACGATCGACCTCCACCTCGGCCATACTGGCCACGACGGTATCAGCGTCGATACCACAGGCCACACCGATGCCACGACCACTTGGTCCGGGCGAAGGTTTCCAGCCAAACTTTTCAGCCGCAGCTTTCAGAACACCCAGGTACTTCGGGTGGCTACAGTTTTGAAGACGGAACTCCAGCGGGTCGATACCGGCCTTGGCGGCCATGATATCGATATGCTGTTCGCGTGCGAACACATTGCTGCTGGCGCCCGGCCCACGCCACGCACCGGTTGCGAAGGGGTGCGATCCGGGCGGTGCGTTCCAACCCCGGCTATGCGCCACCGTTCGGTGATGGGGGATGTCGTAATGTTGCTCGCTACCGCGTGCACCGGCGAAATAAACACGGTAATCCCAAAATACCGGCTTACCGGCTTTGCTTAGCCCGGAGCGAATCTTGACGATGGATGCAGGCTGATACTGGTCCCAGAAGAATTCATCTTCACGGGTCCAGAAAACCTGTACCGGTTTGCCGGTGATCTTGGATAATCTTGCCGCCTGCACACCCTGCGGACTGGCGCCTTTACCACCAAAGCCACCACCTACAAATGGCGTCAAAACTCTCACCTTGTCTTCTGCCAACCCCAGTTCTGATACCAGTTGGCGTTTAAGACCAAATGGGCTCTGGGTAGATGCCCAGACGGTCATTTTTCCATCTTCCCAATTCGCCAGCGCCACATGGGGCTCCATCGGCGCATGGGCAACATAGGGATCCTGATAGGTATGTTCAATGACTTCCACCGCCAGGCGTTCACCTTCAGCCAGGTCACCACCATCAGCGATCGGAACACCATCCGGCGCCATACTCATGAGATGTTCGTGAATGTTATCTTCAGTAAGCGTTGATTCGGGTACGCTATAGTCCGGTTTGAGCAGTAATAATGCGCGGTCCGCTATATGCCGTTTTTCGTGCAATACCGCCACCAGGTCACCATCCTGAACCACACGGACACCCGTGATGGCTTCTGCTGCCGAGGCATCAAGCCCGTTAAGTTTTGCTGCGTGTGATGAGGGACGCAGAAGGCGCGCGATCAGCATACCCGGTAAGTGGATATCCGCCGTGAACTGCGCCTTGCCTGTGACCTTGTCGACGGAGTCACGACGTTTTAAAGCCTGACCCATGACCTTGTACTTTGATGCCGGCTTGACCGGCGCAGGTGATTTCATGTCATCGACAATCGCCTCACCCCTGGTCAAAGCCGCATAAGTGATATTGTTGGAGTGATCTGAGCGGTCAAATACCACACCGTCTTTAACCTCCAGCCGGTTAAGCGGTACCGAGAGCTTTTCGCTGGCAAGACCAAGCAGTATGCCACGTGCCTGCGCACCCGCTGCCCGTAACTCCGGACCAAAAACCCGGGTTGTCAACGAACCCCAGGTGCCCCGGTCGAACGGGCAACGATCAGTATCGCCCATGATCATATCAATCATGTCAACAGCGACATCCAGTTCATCCGCCAGCATCTGCGGCAGGGATGTAACGATCCCCTGCCCCATCTCTATCTTGCCGGTGAAACAGGTGACCCGCCCGTCATCGCCAATACGCAAATAGGCATTAAAACCTTCCCCACCGGATGCAGATGCGGCATGTGACTCCTCGGCCAGGGAAAAACGTGGCGGGGTCGTGAATAGAACGACTACACCACCACCGACACTTTTAAGAAAGCTACGGCGATTAAATACAGCGGAGGATTTCAGTTCTTTTTTCTGATTCTCTTTGCTCATGATTTCCTCCGATCAGCTTTTATCGTCAAGCGCTACTGAGCGTACCGCTTCCACGATTCGTTTGTGAGCACCACAACGGCACAAATTGTCATCCAGGCCATCAACGATTTCAGCCTCGGAGGCTGTTGGGTTCTCTTTCAGTAAACTGACCGCCGAAAGAACCATACCGGGTGTGCAGTAACCACATTGCAAGGCATCATGATCGACAAAAGCCTGCTGGACCGGGTGCAAATTTTCACCCTCAGCCAGACCTTCGATGGTTGTCAGTTTCTTGTTGGCAATGGATTGAACATCCAGCATGCAGGCGCGTTGTGCAACGCCATCAACCAGCACAGTGCAAGCACCGCAAAGACCCACACCGCAACCATACTTTGTACCGGTCAACTGCATGTCGCCACGCAGGAACCACAGTAGCGACTGATCGACCTCAGTCTCCAGTTTCACAGCCTTGTCATTAAGTGTGAATTGAACCATTTTCTTCATGATGATTCCTCTGATTGATCTTTATGTTTACCCTTTTCCTGCAAACTGAACCTGGCCGAAAGACTTAATCCAGGTTCTTGCAACGAAGTAGTCCCTCCAGGTAATAATAATCTCCGTAATTGAGTGCCGCATCAACTTCATCATCAGCCTGCCAACGACCGGTGGCATGCTTCAACAAAAAGTGTCCATTGCTGCCGGGCTCCGCTGAGTAGGCCGGTGAGGCCAGGCTGCTCAGCATGGCCAGTGCCGCTTTCCGGTAAACCTTGGACTGTGGTTCGGAAACATAGGTCGCCAATTCCAATAAGCCGCTGGCGGCGACCGCTGCAGCCGAGGAGTCACGGTAATTTTCAATGTCCGGGTCATCGGCCACGTCAAAGTCAAAGTACGGTACTTTGTCTTCAGGCATGTTCGGGTGGTTCAGGTAAAACCCGGCTATCTTCTCAGCCTGTTTCAAAAACTTTTCATCCCGGGTAAAGCGATAAACCACCGTATAACCGTATAGCCCCCATGCCTGTCCGCGCGCCCAGGCCGAGTCATCCCGGATACCCTGGTGTGTCTGCTTGTGAACGGCCTTTCCGGATTCAGGGTCATAATCAACAACATGAAATGAACTGTTGTCCGGACGGAAGTGGTTGTTCATGGTTGTTGTTGCGTGGCTGGTCGCAGCATCTGCATAGGTCTTATCGCCACTCATTTGTGAGGCAGCATACAAAAGCTCCAGGTTCATCATATTGTCGATAATGACCGGAAAACTCCATTCGCCGAAATCCCATGAACGCGTTGCGCCGACATTCGGGTTGTAGCGGGTCATCAGGGAATCGGCTGTCTGGATCAGGATTGGTTCAAAAGACTCGTTACCGGTCAGGCGCAGGCCATTGCCATAGCTGTTGAACATGATGAAACCAACATCGTGGGTGCGGGTGTTATTTTTCTGGCTTTCCAGGGCGGCTGTCCATTTTTCGGCGGAGGCCAACCAATCGGGATCCTTTGTAAACTCGTACATGTACCAGAAACTGCCGGCCACAAACCCGCTGGTCCAGTCCCTTGTTTCCACCATCTTTGCCTGGCCTTTTTCATAAGAGCGGGCGATTTTTGTCGGGTCCGGGTAGGCTTTACGAAAACCATCCAGTTGCAACTCTGCCGCATTAAGTGCGCTGACACAAAAACCCGCATCGGGTGCCACGCCATCGGTAATGACCGGGTTTTCGTTCGCCAGGCTTCCACCTGCCAATAAAAAAGCACTCGTAAGTATGGCCATTTGAGATCGTAGTTTACTTGTTTTATGCATGAAACATCCTTTCTATTGCGGGTTTAAAAGAGCCGATAACGGCCTATTCCATCACGACTAGTCTAAAGTATACTCATAGCAATAATCATCATTCTGTACCCCACCAGGTTAAATATCCCAGGAAATTAAATGAATGAAGCCATTAGATCCATTTGTGTTGCGTTTTCCATCAGTCTGCTCATTGTGGCTTGTCAGCACGAAACTCCAAACCAGTCACGCGAGGTCTATATGAAACAGGAAAACACTCCTGCTGCACAAGTCGGGTCGGAAAAAAAACGCATTAATCCGGAAAACTGGCCACGACAGCAAACCGCAATGGTAAGGGATGCAGCAATGGAAAAACGCATTGTTGACCTAATGGCAAAAATGACACTGGAAGAGAAAGTCGGGCAGTTGATTCAACCGGATATCAATCACGTAACACCTGAACAGGTCGGCGAGTATAACCTCGGCTCGGTCCTTAACGGTGGCGGCTCTGCACCTGATAAGAACCTGCGCAACACACCTGACTCATGGCTGGCCCTGGCGGATGCGTTCTGGGAGGCTTCAACCGATACATCGGATGGAGGCGTTGGAATTCCACTGATCTGGGGTACGGATGCCGTTCATGGTCACAGTAATATCGTTGGTGCGACACTGTTCCCACACAACATCGGCCTGGGTGCAGCCAACGACCCCGACCTGATGTATGAGATCGGCCGGGTCACCGCATTGGAAATTATTACCACAGGTCTTGACTGGACCTTCGCACCCACCATTGCAGTGGCGCGAAATGATCGTTGGGGCCGCACTTACGAAGGATATTCGGAAGATCCACAAATCGTAACAGCGATTGCACCACAATTTATAGAGGGCTTACAGGGCAAATATGGCACGGATGAGTTTTTGGGTGAGGATCACATTCTTGCCACGGCCAAACATTTTGTAGGAGATGGCGGCACCGAAAACGGGGTGGACCAGGGTGACACTCAATCGACCGAAGCGGTATTAAGAGATGTTCACGCTGCTGCTTACCCGCCTGCCATCGCGGCTGGCGCGCAGACCGTCATGGCATCCTTCAATAGCTTCCATGGCGAAAAGATGCATGGCATGGAATCGATGCTTACAGACGTGCTGGTCGGTCGCATGGGCTTTGATGGCTTCGTCGTCGGCGATTGGAACGGCCACGGACAGGTCAAGGGTTGCAACAACAGGTCCTGTCCTGAGTCCTTTAATGCCGGCCTCGATATGTTCATGGTACCAACTGACTGGGAGGCGCTTTACCGGAACACCATTGATCAGGTGAAAACAGGTGTCATTACACAGCAACGACTGGACCAGGCGGTCGCGCGAATCCTGCGGGTAAAAATGCGGGCCGGAATATTCGACCAACCCAAACCTTCCGAACGCAAACATGCGGGGAACTGGTCGCTCCTGGCAGCACCGGAACACCGGGCGATTGCACGCGAAGCCGTTCGTAAGTCATTGGTATTATTAAAAAATGAGAACGGACTTTTACCGCTGTCGGCAGATGCTAATGTGCTGGTTGCAGGTGACGGTGCTGACAACATCGCTAAACAAAGTGGTGGCTGGACGCTTTCCTGGCAGGGAACCGGCAACAGCAATGAACATTTCCCCAATGCAACATCCATATATGCCGGTATCAAGGAAGCCCTTGAAGCCGAAGGTGGCACAGCCAGGTTGAGCGAAAGCGGGGAATGGATTGAAAAACCTGATGTCGCGATCGTTGTTTTTGGTGAAGACCCCTATGCTGAAGGCGTGGGCGACCGGCCAAATGTACAATTCAATTCAAAACTTGGCCTGAATCTTCTGAGAAAGTTCAGGGCGGCAGGAATCCCGACCGTCAGTATTTTTATCTCAGGCCGGCCAATGTGGGTAAACCCTGAGCTCAATGTTTCCGATGCGTTTGTCGCCGCCTGGTTACCCGGTTCGGAGGGTGGTGGCCTGGCCGATGTGTTAATTGCGGATATAAACGGGGACCCCCGCTTCGACTTTACAGGAAGATTATCCTTTTCATGGCCGGCGACTGCCGGGCAGGCTGAAGTAAATATTGGCGACAGCGATTATAAGCCGCTGTTTCCCTATGCTTACGGCCTCACCTATACAGATTCCCTATCGGTCGTTGAATTATCAGAAAACCCGGCCTTGCCGGAAGACGAGACAGTCCGCAGTGTTGAGCTTATCACCCAGGGCAAAGCGACCGGTGACTGGCGTATGGTTTTAAGGGACTCCGATGGCCAGACCATTATCACCGATGCTCGTGGCACAAGTCCGACCGGGCAGCTTGAAGTCGTTCCTGTAGATAATCAAATCCAGGAAGATACCTTTATGGCGTCCTGGAATGGATCCGCCAGCCTGGTCATTGAAGGCGCAGCAGCAGACTTCCATCAACAAGTAGCAGAAGAGCATGTTCTGCAGATCACCTACAGAGTTATCTCTGCTGATCTTGGTAAGGCAAGCCTGGCGATGGGCCAAGGTGCTATTGATGTGATGGCACATCTGAACTCGCAATCTGACGCGGGTTGGCAAACCGCGCGAATCCCCCTTTCCTGCTTTGCCAACCTGGGAACAAAGATGACATCCGTCACCGAACCCCTGCTCATCTCGGCAAATGGGTTGATGAAATTACAGATTACATCGGCAAAGCTGACCGCATATAGCGGCACGGCCAGTTGCGACTTCTAAAAATCTTCAGCTTACTTAGCTTCATGGAAAGTCTGAGAAAACACTAACGCGGGTAAAATTTGCCAGCAAGGTCAACACGCTTACACCCTGGTAACCCTTTCGAGGAATAAGTGATGAGTATATTATTTTACCTAATGTATAATATATTTGACATTATGTATGTATTTATATACCATGTGTACATCTTAAATAACATTAAGGAAGCATAAACATGAAATCGCTGAATGTTTCATTCGAAGAAAAAAGCACCTGGGTCTCACTGGCCATCATCACTTTTATATTCGCAGGATACTTCTCACAGGTTTATCAGGGGTTGGTGAATGACACGCTGGATAAGGGCGCCGTGCTCGGTCTGTTTATAGGGGCAGTTGTCTCAATTATCGTATTGGAGATCGCCTTGCATATCGTGATTGCCGTTCTGAACGTGAAAGACGCTGACCAGCCAAGCGACGAAAGAGACCGTCTGTTTTCAATGAGAGCCGGCAATATTTCCGGATGGGTTCTGGGCATTGGTGTTTTGATTATCGCCTCTCAAACATTTATGCAGGAGCTGGACTCGTTGTGGGTGGCCAACCTGTTGCTATTCGCCGTATTCATTTCGCAAGTGGTGAGCTACGTATTACAAATTTTCTACTACAGGCGTGGATACTGAGATGAAACCTGCCATCAGCAACAACATCAGAAAACTGCGTTTCGACCATAACGAAATGACCCAACAAGCGCTGGCCGAGGCAATCGGTGTCACCCGGCAAACCGTCATCGCCATCGAGAAAGGTAAGTATTCACCCTCTCTTGAAGTGGCTTTCAAAATAGCAGAGACATTTTCGGTGACACTGGACCAGGTGTTTCAGTACCAGGGCGGTAAGTAGTGGCTGGCAGGTTTCGTCCAGCCGTTGTACTAAAGTTGACTGATTCGCCATAATTGACGATAAACCTCGAGAGACAAGACTGTGAAAATATTATTTATCGGTGGAACCGGGATCATAAGCAAGGCCTGTGCAGAGCTGGCAGTGCAAAAGGGGCTGGACCTGACCTTGCTCAATCGGGGTCACCGGCAAACCATTACCGGCACCCGCCAGGTTGTTGCTGACATTGCCAATGTTGCTGATGCAAAGAAGGCACTGGGCAACACCTACTGGGATGTCGTCGTCGACTTTATCTCCTTTCACCCGGATGACCTTAAAAAGCGATTGGAGGTATTCGAGGGCAAGGTAGGTCAGTTTATTTTCATCAGTACAGCCAGCGCCTATCAGAAGCCCATTATTGATTATATGGTGACGGAATCAACACCACTGGTTAATCCATTTTGGCCTTACTCACGTGACAAGATTGACTGCGAGTTATATCTGAACCGGGAACTGCGGGAAAACGGCTTTCCGGTCACCATTGTCAGACCGTCATTCACCTATGGCGAAACCGTCATACCCCTGTCTTTTAATAGCTGGGAACACCCTTACACGGTCATTGATCGTATGCGTAAAGGTATACCGGTGATCATTCCTGGTGATGGCACATCACTGTGGCAACTGACTCACAATGACGATTTCGCAAAGGGACTGCTGGGACTATTTGGCCATCAGGGTTCGATCGGTCACGCCTTTCATATCACCACGGATGAAGTGCTCAACTGGAACCAGATATTTGAAGCAACCGCCGAGGCAGCCGGGGTCGATAAGTTGAATGCTGTGCATATCGCGTCCGATTTTATTGTCGCCTGCATGCCGGACAAGGAAGGTGGCCTACATGGCGACAAGGCTGGCTCAGTCGTGTTGGACAACACAAAAATCAAGCGCTTTGTACCTGGTTACGTCGCAACCCGCCGCTACCGCGACGGTATTAAACGTTCCATCGCCTACTACGACGCAGATCCTGCCCGCCAACTTGTCGATGACGTCGCCAATGCAAATTACGACAAGCTTATTGCCGCTTATCAGTGTGGGCTGGATGAAGGTAAGCGATTGTTTATGAAAAGCTAACTGGCACTATTTCAGAACGCCAAATTGCACAATAGGGTTAATCTTGAGACCCCAAACCCCGCAGTACCGTCCCACCAGCCTCTGTTTCACCAACATGCTTGCGAAACACATCAAACAGTTCTCTGCCCATGCCATCTGCACTGTCCTCCGACCCGGGTCCCGGATCCGGACGTTGACTCAATGCTTCATCAGAAACATTCACTTTCATAATGCCATCCACGGCATCGATCACCACGATATCACCATCCTGGACCTTGCCAATGAAACCACCACCGAGGGTGTCGGGTGTTACATGAATGGCTGCCAAAACCTGTCCCGAAGCGCCGGACATACGGCCATCGGTCAGCAGTGCTACTCTCAAACCGCTGGCTTGCAGTACCCGAAGAAAAGGTGTCAGTTGATGTAGTTCAGGCATGCCATTGGAAGAAGGTCCCTGGTGAGTCAGTACCACGACCATGTCGGTGGTGAATTCACCCCTGTTGAACGCATCGACAAAACCCTGCTGAGAATCAAACACCCGGGCGGGCGCTTCGATCCGATGATATTTTTCTTTAACTGCAGATGTCTTAATGACCGCACGACCAAGATTACCTTGTACGAGTTGCAGGCCACCATGGTCATTAAATGCTTCGTCGACCGACCTCAGGACACTGGTATCCAGCGACTGACTTGTGACCGGCTTCCACGCAACAGCACCCTCTTCCAACACCGGTTCGCGGCAGAAAGCTTTAAGACCGGGTCCCAGGATCGTCTGCACATCATCGTGCAGAAGCCCGGCATCGAGCAGTGAGGACATGGTGAAGCCCAATCCACCTGCGGCATGGAAATGGTTTACATCAGCCTGACCATTGGGATAGATTCGGGTCAGTTGTGGGATCACAGAAGAAAGGTCGGAGAAATCATCCCAGTTGATGCGGATACCCGCTGCCGCAGCGATGGCCACCAGGTGTATGGTGTGATTGGTAGAGCCGCCCGTTGCCAACAGGCCGATGATGGCATTGACGATGGCTTTTTCATCCACGATGTGGCCGATGGGTGTGTAGTTATCACCCGTTGGCAAAAGCTGAAGCACGCTGCGAACAGCTTCGCTTGTCAGGGCATTTCGTAGCGGCGTTCCCGGGTTAACGAATGACCCACCCGGCAACTGCAAGCCCATAAACTCCATCAGCATCTGGTTGCTGTTGGCCGTCCCGTAAAACGTGCAGGTACCGGCTGAATGATAGGAGGCGGATTCACTCTTCAGTAACTCATCGCGACCCACACGACCTGCCGCATATTCTTCGCGAACCCGGGCCTTCTCTTTGTTTGGCAGACCCGATTCCATGGGCCCCGCAGGTGCGAACACCATCGGTAGATGTCCAAAGCTCAAGGCGCCCATCAACAAGCCTGGCACAATTTTGTCGCAAACACCCAGGCAAATACCGGCATCAAACATATCGTGCGACAGGGCGATAGCCGTTGATTGTGCAATGACATCACGGCTAAAAAGAGATAATTCCATGCCCGGCCGACCCTGTGTGACACCATCACACATGGCCGGAACACCACCGGCAAATTGAGCCACTGCGCCCGCCTCATGGGCCGCCTTGCGGATGATGTCTGGAAAAGCCTCAAAGGGCTGATGGGCACTAAGCATGTCGTTGTAGGACGAAATGATCGCAATGTTTGCCGTTGGCCCGTCGACCAGTGATGCTTTGTCACCCGCTGAACAGGCCGCGATGCCATGCGCCAGGTTGCTACAGGACATCGTATGACGTGAAGGTCCGGCAGCGGCAGCGCGATCGATTCGTTGCAGGTACGATTCACGTGATTTCTTGCTGCGTTTACAAATACGATCGGTGACTTCTATAAGGGTTGGATGCATCTATTGATTACTCGTTATCAGATTGGCTTAGGGTGCCCAAATCACCGTCATTGGCTTCCGGGTTTCACGCAACAGGGCTTCTATAGGGTAAGCGCTACCGCCGGCTCTTGCGGTTTCAAATACCTCACGCTTGGCCTCACCAAATATCAACAACACGGTCTGCGTGCAATGGAGTAACGCTGACAAGGTCAAGCTTATACGCAGATGCGGGCTACCGGCGGTTTGCACCAGGACGCAAGCTGATTTGTTGCCAGGATCGAGCGCCTTTTGCAATCCGTCGAAATCCGGAAACAGGGAGGCGAAATGTCCATCCTCACCCATACCCAGTAAAACGGCACTGAAGGGTTGAGCAGTATCGGCCAAATCGTTTTCGATAAGTATAGGCGCCTGGGACGGGTCTATGGCAGCTCGAAAAAGTGGCAGAATTTTTCCTTCAATGGCCTGGTTTGTGAGCAAACGCTTCCTGATCAACCGTTCATTGCTATCTGCATGATCCGGCGGCACCCAGCGTTCATCACTGGGAATAACCGTCACCCTGGACCAATCAAGGGAGGTGGCAGACATCAGCTCAAAACATGGGCCGGGAGTAGAGCCGCCACTGACAACCAGCGATGCTATTGCAGTCAGGACTTTGCTCCAGCACATTACCGACCAGGCGGACAAGCAGGTCTGCGGCGGCAGCAGTTGCTTCGGGGCGGTTCTTGAATGCCCGAAATTCGATAAAATTTGACATGGGATCAGTCGGGAAACCAGTTGCGATTGTCTCGATCGAGCATCAATGACGATGCGGTTGGCCCCCAGCTTCCGGCCATATAAGATTCAACCGGCTGTTTGGCCTCTTCCCAGCCGGCAATAATTCCATCGATCCAGCGCCAGGCAAACTCCACTTCGTCACGACGCATGAACAATGCCGGGTTACCCCGGATAACTTCAATCAACAGGCGTTCGTAGGCATCGGGATAACGGGCGCCGTCGGGATCCGCGAAGCTCAAGTCAAGTGAAACCGGCCTCAGATCAAAACCGCCGGGACCCGGATCTTTCAACATCAGGCCGAGCTTCACGCCCTCATCAGGCTGCAGGCGAATGCTGAGGCGGTTTGCATTGCGGGTGTCACAGAGCTCCGGAAAAATAGAAAATGGAACCTCTTTGAACTGGATGACAATTTCCGAGTATTTCTGTTTCAGCCTTTTCCCGGAACGCAGATAAAAAGGCACACCCGACCAACGCCAGTTTTCAATCTGCAACTTGAGCGCAACAAAAGTCTCTGTTTGACTGGTTTTCCCGTTAAGTTCATCCAGGTAACCATCGACCATCGCCCCGTCAATTGCGCCTGCCCGGTACTGCGCGCGCACCGTGTGCCGTTTGACCTCGCCGGCACCAATCGGCTTCAGCGCATGCAGCACTTTCATCTTCTCATTTCGCACAGCATTGTGGTCACGATTGATAGGTGGTTCCATCGCCGTCAGACACAGCAATTGCATCATGTGGTTCTGAGCCATATCCCGCAAAGTGCCAATCTGGTCATAGAACTCAACCCGACCACCCACACCCAGATCTTCTGCCACGGTAATTTGAACATGGTCAATATTGCCGCGGTTCCAAAGTGGCTCGAACATTGAGTTGGCAAAACGCAAGGCCAGCAGGTTCTGAACGGTCTCCTTACCAAGGTAGTGATCAATTCTGAAAATGCTGTCTTCCTGAAAACATTCACCCACCCGGTCATTGATTTCGCAGGCCGAGGCGTAGTCATTGCCCACAGGCTTCTCAAGCACGATACGTACGTTATCGTTGATCAGTTTGTTCTGACTAAGACCTTCAGCGATGTCACCGAATAATTTGGGTGCCGTAGCGAGATAGAAAACACGGATGCGGTCCTCAAAACCCTCCAGCACGGTATTCAAACCCTGCCACTCGGCGGATTTCAACGCATCCGCTTCAACGTATTGCAGACGTTCAGAAAAAGACTGCCAGGATTCCGGCGAGTACTCTGTGCCGGAAAGCTTGCTCTCCAGAGACTTGCTCACCATTCCCAAAAACTCATCCTGCGAAAGATGACTACGGCCAACGGAAATGATCCGGGAACCGGCAGGAAGCTGACCATCCAGGTCACGGTGAAAGAGAGCTGGCATCAGCTTGCGCAGTGCGAGATCCCCCGCGCCACCAAAGATAACCAGGTCAAAAATATCTACAGGTATAAATTTCGCCATATTAAAAGCCTAACAAGTCTACGTGACAACAAGGTTACGGATTAGGCCACAATTCCAATGACAATGGAACAAGGTGGCCGTCCCGTCACAGGGTGATAACGGCTCTTCAGGCTTTAAGCAGTGCTGTCCTCATTCGGAATAACCCATCAATATCGGGTTTTGGTACTCTATACTTCACCGTACAGCCCAGAAGATGGAGACCGGCATGACGAATGAAAAAAGCAAGCCCACTAAAGCAAATCCGGTTGATTCCGACCGACGAAATCTTTTGAAGGCAGTCGGAGCCGGTGTCGTGGCAGCTACTTTCAGCGGAGTTAGCCATGCGAATTCAAACCCAACCGCGGCCAAACCACTGCGTTGGGGTATTGTTGGTACTGGCGGTATCGCCAACAGCATGGCGCCCAGGATTCTTGAGGCAGCGAGCGCTGAGCTTGTCGCGGTATCAAGCCGCCGCATGGAATCTGCCAAAAAGTTTGCCGATAAACACGGTGCCTCCCGGGCTTTTGACTCGTGGGCTGACATGCTCAAGTGGGATGGCGTGGACGCGATCTATGTCGCCACACCGACCAGTGTCCGCGAAGAAATTTGCGTGACCGCAGCCAATCATGGCAAACATGTGTTGGGTGAGAAGCCTTTTGCAAACCTGCCATCACTACAGGCAATCACTTCCGCCTGCAAAGCAAACGGTGTTGGTTTTATGGACGGTACACATTTCGTGCATCACCCCAGAACCGCACTGATTAAGTCCAGGACAGCGGAAATGGTCGGCTGGCCATGGTCCATCGATTCAGCTTTCCAGTTCAAGCTCTCCGACAAAGAAAACATTCGCTTCAACCCCGTTCTCGAGCCCTATGGTGCGATTGGTGACGCCGGTTGGTACAACATGCGGGTTGCCGTGGAGTACTCGGCACCGGGCGTTGAGATCAAATCGGTCGAAGCTTTTCTGCGCCGTGACCCCGATACCGGCGCAGCCGTTAGTGGCAGCGGTGTTATCGTGTTTGATGACGGTTCAACCAACACCTGGAATTGCGGCTTTGAATCCGGCGCGGGGATCATGGATCTCAGAATCTCCGGTGAGCGAGGCGTTATCAAGCTGGATGATTTCCTTTCGCAACGCCCTCGTGATAAACCCGCAGACTTTGAGTACCGCCAGAACTGGAACGAAACAGAGTTCGTCGAGGTACCTTCCGTGAAAAGGGAAGCAACGCTCATGTTCGAAGACTTTTCAGCCATGATCGGAAATGCTGCCTTGCTGGAAGCCAGCAGAACGGCCAGCGAGCGTACGCAAAAATGGCTGGATGCGATTTGGAACAGCGCCTTGAAAAACGAGGCCGGCTGAGCTCAGTAAGCGGTGCAGGCAGCCTTCGCTGCCACGCACTCCTTTGAAGTTTGTCGCAGAACCGGGCTCCCGCCCCAAAGCCAGGAGTGGACATGAATGTCCACTCGCGACCTTTGTGAGTTTTTAATACCTACCAGTGAATTCCCTGCATCAGGCTGGCAAAGGCGACCTGTTCCGGTGATGCCTGTTCCTGATCTTCGGAAACGCCCTTGGCTGCGGATGAATCCGGAAACATCCGGAATGCGCTGTTCATCACGATCTCGGCTATCTTTGGCGCTACCGCATGCAGGGTTTGAGCAAACACACCCATACGCGTGGCGATTCTTTGCGGTTTATAAATAACCGCCTGCCGGATGAACTCAGCCGCCTCGTCCGGTGTGATGGTCGGCACATTATCGTACATCTTGGTCGGGGCAATCATGGGTGTCCGCACCAGCGGCATGTTGATCGTCGTGAAGTTGATCCCGGTATCACTGTATTCGGCAGAAGCACAACGCGAAAACGCATCCAGCGCCGCCTTGGATGCGACATAGGCTGAAAAACGCGGAGAGTTTGTGAGTACACCAATCGAGGATATATTGATCACATGACCTTTACGGCGGGCCGACATACCCGGCAATGCGCGCATGATCAGTCTCAGGCTACCAAAGTAATTCAACTGCATGGTACGTTCAAAATCATGGAAGCGGTCATAGGAAAGCGCGATGGAACGGCGAATGGAGCGTCCGGCGTTGTTGACCAGAACGTCGATAGCGCCGTGGTCTTCCATGATCTGATCGATGAGTTGATCACAGGCATCTAGATCGGATATGTCACAGGTATAGCTCCAGGCCTTGCCACCCATTGCTTTGATTTCTGCCAGCGCTTCCGCCAGCTTTTCTTCACCACGGGCAACCAAAATAACCTTTGCATGGGCTCTTGCCATCATGGCAGCCACCGCAAGCCCAATACCCGAAGATGCACCGGTTACAACCACGACCCTGTCGCGTACGTGGCCACGCAAGCTGCGGTCAATGAACAAATCCGGATCAAGATGCCTTTCCCAGTAATCCCATAAGCGCCAGGCGTAATCATCCAGCCGGGGCACCATGATGCCACTGCCTTTTAGCGCCTTTTCCGTCTCGCGATTGTCAAACTTGGTGGGGTAATTAACAAACTTCATCATATCTGGTGGCAAACCAAGATCTTTCATGACATGCCTGGTAATCCGCCGCACAGGTGGCAACATCCTCAAACCTGCCGTGATTGTCGATGGGATGTAATTGAATATCCTCGCGTCGATACGCATGGTCATCTGCGGAGCATGCGCGGCCCTGGCAAACAGGTTAAGCACTTCACCGATACGTTTCGGTTTGGGGTCAGTCAGATGGAAGCACTGGCCATCAAGCTTTGCCTTGTGTGCAATGTAAATCGTTGCATCCACCACGTAGTCGACCGGCACAATATTGATTCGACCGCCTTCCAGGCCCAGGGTCGGCATCCAGGACGGTAGCATTTTGCGCATCTTTTGAATGAGCTTGAAGAAATAGTAAGGACCATCAATCTTGTCGATGACACCTGTTTCAGAGTGCCCGACAACAATACCCGGTCGATAAATACGCCATGGCATTTTGCATTCACGTCTGACCACGCTTTCAGAATCATGCTTGGTTCGGAAATAAGGGTTATCGAGACCTTGCGCCTCTTCAAACATGTCTTCACGGAAAATACCCGCGTACAAACCAGCCGCAGCAATCGAACTCATGTGATGAAATCGTTTGGCCTTAATATCAGTGGCCAGGCTCACAACATTCTGAGTGCCCTCCACATTGACGCGGACCTGACTTTCAGCATCTGCCATCAGGTCGTAAACGGCCGCAAGGTGGAACACATGGTCAATCTTGCCCTCCAGTTCACGTCTTTTCTTGGCTGGCACACCCAACATGGATTTGGTCAGATCACCGGTGATAGGAATGACACGCTTGGCGTCATCACCCCACTCTTTTCTCAGCGCTTCCAGTTTCTTTTTTGATCCCTTACGGACCAGGACATAGATGGTGGCGTTTTTCTTTTGCTTTAGTAATTCACCAATCAGGTTGTGACCGATAAAACCGGTCCCACCGGTAACTAGGTAATTCATAAATCTTCTCCGATCCCTTCATGCCATGCGTATGCAAGTCGAACAATCTTATCAGATTAGTAAACTTTTCCCATGCTGTTACAATTCACTTATCCGTATCAGTATGAACCAGCTTGGAGATTTTTCGCATGACTGAGATCAATTCGCGTTTCGAACAGGCGAGCATTGCCGCCAAATCACTTCCGGAAAGACCGGATAACGACACGATGCTGAAACTTTACGCGCTCTATAAACAGGGCTCATCAGGTGATGTCTCGGGCAATAAGCCCGGTATGTTTGACTTTGTTGGTGTGGCGAAATATGAGGCCTGGAAGGGCTTGACGGGTCTTTCTCAGGAAGATGCCATGAACCAGTATATTGAACTGGTCAGCAAGCTTGGTGGTTCCATCGACTGATGAAAGGCTGAATCACACGCCATGGCGCGCCGCGATACAAGAGAACTGATCCTTGTCACTAGCCTGGCTTTGTTCAACGAATTTGGTGAGCCCAACGTCAGTACCAACCACATTGCAGACGAAGCAGATATCAGCCCCGGCAATTTGTATTACCACTTTCGAAGCAAGGACGATATTGTCCTGGAGCTGTTCAAGCTATATTTATTACATGTTCAGCCAACACTGGAACTCGACGCATCCACCACCCAGGAAGCAGAGGACTTGTGGCTGAGATTACATCTGTTTTTTGAAGCCATGGGTCGGTTCCGTTTCCTTTTTCGCGACCTCAGTGATCTGTACAGTCGCATTCCCAACCTCCGGCAGGCACTCAATGGCCTGCTCCTCAGGCAACAAACAGCGCTCTTTAACCTGATTTCAGGCCTGCGAAAAAATGAGGTTATGCAAATCAACGAACAGGATAGCGAAGTGCTGGTTGATAACATGCTACTGTCCATGACCTACTGGATACCCTTCGCCGAAGTCAGGGGCGACCCCGGTCTTGCCGATGGCAAAGTGCTTTCTGCTTCGGTCGCACGTGTCTTGCACCTGGTTCTGCCCTACCTGCGTGAACCGGAAGCCGGCCAGGTTCTGGCTCTCGCACATACTTACAAGCGGGTATAATGTATCTGTGATTTATGATTAATGAAGGCTTACAAAACCGGAAACTTAAAGGCTGATCATGAGAGAAAAGTTACAAAACGATATTGATTTGTTGATAGCAGAGCTTGCTAAAATCGAGAACACCGAAGGACTGGAAGAACATATCCAGTCATTGGATGCGGCCATTGATCGCCTGCAGAAGGACGCGGACCTTGAGCACAGTGAAGAAATTAGTGAGCAACTGAACCAGGTCGTGACCAATTTTGAAATCGATCATCCCATCATTCACGGCCTTTTACGCAGCGTCATGAAGACGCTGGGAGATATTGGCATTTAGCCGGTGAAAGGCTTGCCCGCTCCGGGCAAGGTCAGACATCTGCAAATTTACCACCCTTAAGCGCCAGCTTTTCCAGCAAGGGTGCAGGTTCCCAATAAGCAAATTCATTACCCAGTGATTCACGGTAGCTGCAAATCTGATCGTAAATTCCCTTAAGCCCGACACGATCAGCGTAGTGCATCGGCCCACCGCGATAAGCGGGGAAGCCATAGCCATTAATCCAGACCACATCAATATCGCTGGCACGCTGCGCTATACCCTCTTGTAGGATACGTGCACCTTCATTGATCAGTGGGTAGATACACCTGGTCAGTACTTCTTCATCACTGATCAGACGCTGGTTGATACCCAGCTTGGCAGCCTCGTTCTGAATTAACGTCTGTACCTCCGGATCTGGATACGGTGTACGCGACCCCGCTTTGTAGCGATAAACACCTGCGCCGGTCTTTTGCCCGCAGCGACCCATTGCGACCAACTTATCTGCTACCAGGCCAAAGCGCTCGTCCGCGGGGAAAGTGCCATTTCGCCGCCGTTCCTCACGTATGCTCGCACCGATATCCATGCCCGCGAGGTCACCCATGGCAATGGGTCCCATCGGCATGCCAAATTCATAAAGCACCCGGTCGATCTGTTCGGGTTTTGCACCTTCGAGCAACAGAAAACCTGCTTCCCGGATGTAACTCTCCAACATACGGTTTCCGATAAAGCCATAACAAACGCCACTGACCACACCCACTTTGCCAATCCGCCTGGCGAGTTTCATCACGGTAGCCATCACGTCAGGTGCAGTTTCCGCACCGTGCACCACTTCCAGCAAACGCATGATATTGGCAGGACTGAAGAAATGCATACCCACCACATCCTGCGGGCGTGAAGTCACCTGCGCAATTTCATCAAGATCCAGGTAGGAAGTATTACTCGCGAGGATGGTTCCCGGCTTACAGACTCCATCCAGACGTTTGAAAATCTCTTTTTTCACGGCCATATTTTCAAACACGGCTTCAATGACCAGATCCACATCTGCAAGGTCTTTGTAATTTGTGACCGGTATGAATAACTGCATCAGGGTTTCGAGTTGCGACAGACTCATGCGACCTTTTTCAACACCCCGCATGTAGTTAGCACGCACCACATCCAAACCCCGTTCAATCGCCATGACACTGACATCAACCATATAAACCGGAATGCCCTTGTTGGCAAAGTTCATCGCTATCCCGCCCCCCATGGTGCCGGCACCAATCATGGCCACACTTTCGATGCGCCGCAGTGGCGTGTCTTTTGCCAGACCTGCGACCCTGGCAGCCTGTCGCTCGGCGAAAAAGACGTGTCTTAGAGCCACCGACTCTGGAGATTGCATGCACTCGATAAACAGTTCACGCTCGCGCTTTATACCCTTTTCAAAAGGCAATTCCGCGGCGGCCTGGACGGCAGAGATGATACGTTCAGGCGCAAAAAAGCCCCGCGTTTTACGCGCATTGGCCGCCCTGAATTCTTCGTAATAGCTTTCCGGTATTGATTCCGGATCGATCTTTATGTCGCTCAAACGGCGTAAAGGCGCACCTTTATCCAACATTTTTTTGGCAAAGGTGATTGCCTCACTCAAAAGGTCATCTTCTACCACATGATCAATAACGCCAAGTTTCATCGCCTTTTCAGCCCCAACCGGGTCGCCGGACATGATCATCGGAAGTGCGGCCTGCACACCGATTAAACGTGGCAACCGCTGGGTGCCACCGGCACCCGGTAGAAGGCCGAGCTTAACTTCGGGGAGACCGACCTTCGCATCAGTTCTTGCGACGCGATAGTGACAGCCCAGTGCGATTTCGAAACCACCGCCGAGCGCCGTGCCATGAATGGCTGCCACAAGCGGTTTCGGGCTGGCTTCGAGAGCTGCCACGACTTGAGGTAAGTAAGGTTCCATCGGCGGCAAACCAAACTCGCGTATATCGGCACCCGCAATAAACGTTCGGCCGGCGCAAATAAGTACAACGGCTTCAACAGTTTTGTCATCGATCGCAAGCTGTAGCTGTTTCATGATGCCCTGGCGTACGATTTGCGAAAGCGCATTTACCGGTGGAGAGTTGATCTCGATAACAGCGATGCGCCCTTGTGCTGACAAATTTACAAATTCGCTCATATCGACTGTCCCGTTTATCGGCCTGGGTGATAAGCCCTGTATTCTAACCAATTAACCTGAGGTCAGTTTCTTTTGCGGCTTCGGTTATCATGTTTGATTCAGTGACAGGTAAAACAGGAATTACTTATGGAACTTGGTATGTCAGAGCGGGTTCGTCCCCTTGTTCAAGCGGTAAGGAAGTTTATCAGTGAGCGGGTAATCCCCGCAGACGCTGAATTTCTGGCGGAAGTGGAAAAGGACGACAGGTGGACATTTACCGATCGTCAGGCCGACATCCTGGATGACCTCAAAGCAGCCGCCCGAAAAGAGGGTTTGTGGAATTTCTGGCTAACCGACAGTGACCGGGGCTATGGCCTTAGCACTGTCGAATACGCTTACCTGGCAGAGGAAACCGGACGCGCCCACCTGGCCGCCGAAGCCTTTAACTGTAGTGCACCGGATACCGGCAATATGGAAGTACTGGAGCGCTACGGAACCGACGCGCAGAAAAAGCAGTGGCTTGAACCGTTACTGGACGGCAGGATTCGCTCTGCATTTGCAATGACCGAACCGGAAGTTGCTTCCTCTGATGCCACCAATATCTGCACCAGTGCCGTGCTGGATAATGGCGACTGGCTTATCAATGGTGAGAAGTCTTATATTTCAGGTGCCGGTGATCCGCGCTGCGAAATTCTGATCGTGATGGTTAAAACCAACCCCGAAAATGCCCGGCATCAACAACATTCTCAAATCCTGGTACCCATGGATACTGCGGGTGTTGAAATTGTACGCCCCTTACAGGTTTTCTCCCTGGACGATGCGCCCCACGGTCATATGCATATGAAATTTACCGACGTCCGGGTGCCTGAAGAAAATATCATTCTGGGTGCCGGTCGTGGCTTCGAAATCTCACAGGGCAGACTCGGACCAGGTCGCGTACACCACTGCATGCGCGCCATTGGCATGGCAGAAAAGGCTCTTGAGCTCATGTGCCACCGATCTATAAACCGTACAGCATTCGGCCGGCCACTGGCCAAGCTGGGTGGAAATTACGACCGTATTGCCGATGCACGTATGAATATCGACATGGCGCGTTTGTTAACCCTGAAAACTGCCTGGGTAATAGACACAAAAGGTGTTGAAGAGGCCCACTTGTGGATATCAAAAATCAAGGCAGTGGTTCCACAAATCACCCTGGATATTATCGATGATGCCATCCAGATGCACGGTGCCCATGGATTATCACAGGACTTCCCATTGGCAAGCATGTACATGGCTGCGCGTACGTTGCGATTAGCCGATGGACCGGATGAGGTGCACAGAATGGTGGTTGCACGCCAGGAACTGCGACCCTATGTCAAATCACTCCGGTCCAGGAGTGAGGCGAATACGGACGCCTGACGTTTCCAAAGAACCCCGGCCATTACCAACTGCATGGCCCAGTCATCAAGTCGCCTGCGGTTCACCTTCCAGGATGTCTGTTTTGTCCTCCCGGTCAAAATGCACATCGATTTGTGGGAAGGCAATTACGATTCCGGCCTCGGCAAAAGCTTCATTGATCGTGGTATGCAGGTCGCTGAGCAAAAAGCCGCGTTGTTGTACGTCGGTGAAAAAGTACCGTGCCGTCAGATTAAGCGAGCTATCACCAAATTTATTAAAGATAACATCCGGTTCGGGATCATCGGCAATAAGATCATGCTTGTCTAATATATCTTCAAGGATAGCGACTGCCTTTCGAACATCGCTGCCATAGGCAATACCGACATCCAGCGTCATTCGAATACTGGAATCGCTCAAAGTCCAGTTCAGTAGTCGTCCGGTAACAAACTCCTTATTGGGAACCAGCAACTCTTTGCCGTCGAAGTCACGAATGGTGGTAGCCCGAATCCTGATACGGATCACCTGTCCTGAACTCTCACCGACAGTAATTACATCTCCAACCCGGATAGGACGCTCAAACAGGATAATCAAACCACTGATAAAGTTCGCGATGATCTCCTGTAAGCCAAAACCAATACCCACGCCAAGTGCCGCCACCAGCCATTGCAGCCGGTCCCACCTGAGTCCGAGAGTGGAAAGGAATGCAAGGAGACCTACAGAAATAATCAGGTAGCCCAATAATTTCACCACGGCATAACGCGTCCCCTGGGACACGTTTTTTTGACTTCTGAGTATCAATGACAGCAATGGCGGCATATTGCGTGCAGCAACAATCGTAAAAATGCCAATCAATAAAGCCATGACCAAAGACGCAAGTGTGATACTGGTCAAAATGGCTTCGCCCTCTGCCATGTCGTTAATCGTCCAGAGAGTGATGCTGTGCATAACTTCCAGCGCACGGAACAAGGGTGCCCAAATGAAGAAAAGCAGGAAGGCGCCTGTAGTGACCGTACCAACTCGTAAAAGGGTTGAAACAGACTCACTGAGAGAGACGAGATTGACCTCTTCGTGCTCAGGCTCCTGTGTCTCGCCGTCTTTTGGCGCTTGTCGTGCGGCCAGCATCTCATTGAACCGTAGGCGCCGACGCACCACGAGCAACCAGCGGTGCAGGATGTCATAAAAGAAAAGCAGAACGATAATGACTACCAGTGAGTTGATCAACATCCCCCAAACAACCTGGGCTGAATAGAGGTAGCCAAAGATACTGCTTCCAATGAAATAGACGCCGACACCCAGTGTCAGGGCCAATAACCAAAAACGTAAATGACTGCGACTCTTCAGCGACTTTGAATCGTATGCCAGAAAACCAAACAGAAAGACCGTAAAGATGATCATATCCACACAAAAAAGCAGACGACCCAGTACCGCACTGATCGAATTAAGCTCTACTTTAAAAATAAAGGCCGTTATCACCACTAATGGGAACCACCAGACTAACAGGCGGGTACTCAGACGCCGCATGCTGTCACAGTATTCCGCCGGCCATGCGAAATGCGTACGGGCAATACCAAACTCAAGGCATGCGGTTCGCACCAGCATCAGTATCAATAAAATTTTGATTGATTGTTCGAGGCCCTGTGCGAGGTAGGGAGCTGTTTCCGGGTCTGGACTTTGCAAACTGTTTGCTAACAGGAGCAGCAGTAAGGGTACGGGCAATAATCGAATGAAACTGAGTAGTGCCGCCTGCAGTGTGAAAAGAATGGAATCATCACGAACCCTGCCTATCTTTTTGTTGATGTTTTTAAGACGCGAGTCTATTTTTCCCCGTATCGCCAGCAGGGCGATTGCCAAAATCAAAACAAGCGCGCTATTTTTGCTAAGGTTCGCAAAACGCAACGCGGAGAGCGTGTCAAAGAGTCCCCTGGTCTCCTGGCTGAGTTTGTCCAAAACATCAGAAGACAGTGGCGGGTGACTGGGCACCCAGAGTATTCGCCTGCCAAGGTATGCCTGGTATTCTTCAGCCTGCTCACCCAGCTTTGTGCGGCTCCGTTCGAGGTCTGAATGCGTATTGACCAGCTCAGTTTCACTGGCAATCAATGCTGCCAAAAGTTCGCGTTGCGAGCGGACCAGGTCTTTGGCTGTTTCGACCAGCTTCTCATCAAGCTCGGGTGCCGGACTACCAACCTCTGCAGCAAGCCCCTTCGCAACATAGTTTGTCGTATTGGAAAGGGTGTTCAGCGTATCCTCGTAGCGGGTACGTTGAATAACATGATCTCCTATTCCAGACGGTGTCAGGTAGGAGGTATCAGACAGTCTGAAACCATCCGTCTGGTGCCAGTGAACCATCAGGACAGGACCCAGAGAGGTACTGTCTTCCGCGAGTGAAACCAGTGTTTTGACCCCTTCATAACGGTCATTCAAAGACAACAACTCTTTTTCCACCTGCTGCTTCTCTGCTTTCAAAGCGATCAGCGTTTTGTCCAGAGCCTCGGCCTGCTCCCGCAGTTTCGAGTTGGTATTTACCAACTGCTGAATAAAGCCGAATCCCGGTGTGCTTTCGTCCAGGCCGATACTGGTTTCTGATTCCTGAATTTTTGCCCTCGAAGCAAGCTCTTTCTCCAGCGCAGCGATTTCAAAGGTCAGTCCATCGAGAATCAGAGCCAGCTCTTCACTTTCCGCTTTTCGTCTGCTGTATCGCACAGACTGGCTGGACAACTGGGCTTCCAGGGCCCTGCGCTCAGCATTTAATGCCCGGCGCTCAGCCAGCACAGCCCACTGTGACGCCTCGAACTGTGACGGTTGCAAATCTGGTTCGATAATTATGGGTGTGCCGGGCAGTTCCTGAAGCCGGTTGTCTATCGCGCTAAACCGAACCTGGATGCTGGGTGCACTGCTTTGTTCAGACAGAACTTTCTCATCCAACTGTCCCTTTTTGGTCTGAGATTCACGCAGTTTCAGCCGGAGCGACGTCAACTGCTCTTCGAGCTTTTCCTCCGAGAGTTTCGCAACGGATTCCAAATCGATGTCAGCCGAGCGGTATTCCATGGTTTCCATACGATCACGTATTTCCGCCTCTTTTACAGGTGCATCGATCTGAGCCTGCACGTAGGTCTTCTCAGAGGCAGCATGTACCTGGGCCTCCCCAAGCCAGTTGAGAACTGCCTCGTAGCTTCCAATCGTGGTTTCAGCGCCTTCCTGACTACCGCTGTCTCTAAGCGTCTGAATTCTCGCCGATACCAGTTCCTGGCTCAGTTCGTTATTTATTTGTGGTTCTTGCGCTGATGCAGTTCCCAGGCCACTGATCAGCAGGGTCATCAGTAAAAGTTGTCGTAAACCACTCAAAACACTGCTCCGATTAACTGGCTATCATGTGTAGGTTAACTGCTCAGGTTTCTTTGTCCAATATAAAACGCTTGACCTCGAGGCTAAATAGAAATCACTTTTTGGCAATGTTCGCCCAGTTGTTGAGCAGCTTGTCCAAAAGTTTTGAAGCGCGCGTCCTTTGTCTGACCATGGAAATAGCGAAAATAGATCTGTTGCAGAATCACGGCAAGACGCCAGTAACCATAAACCCGATAGAAATTAAAGCCGGAGGTGTCAATACCTGTGCGCTCCTGATACAAGTCGAGAATCTCACTACGACTCAGCATTCCGGGTGCATTCGAGGGTTGAACTAACAACTGCTTCATTTCGCGCGGGTCATCATCCTGTATCCAGTAGGCCAATGAGTTACCAAGATCCATTAACGGATCACCCAGTGCACAGATTTCCCAGTCGAGTACCGCCAGCACAGTACGGGGGTTCTGTTTATCCAGGATAACGTTATCAATACGAAAATCGCCATGCAAAATGGAGTGCCGGTTACTCTCGGCCGGCATACTGGCTACTAACCACTCGCGAACTCCCCTGAAATGATGTACATCGGGTGTCAGTGCTTTTTCAAATCGCCGGTTCCAACCCAGTACCTGGCGCTCAACATAACCCTGTGGCTTGCCAAAATCTCCAAGTCCGGCAGCAATATAATCAACCTGGTGTAACTCGATCAGCTTTTCCCAAAACCCGGTGCAAAACCGGCGGGTATCTTCAGCGGTAAAGTTCCATTCGACGGGGATTTGATTGCTTACCAACAGCCCCTCGACTTTTCGCATCACGTAAAACTCGGACCCGATGATAGATTCGTCATCGCTATAACAAAGTGTCTCCGGCACACAAGGATAAACCGGCTTCAGATCACTCATCACACGGTACTCGCGTATCATGCTGTGAGCTGTTTTTGACTTTGTACCAAACGGGGGCCTGCGAACCACCAGGTCATCATTATCGTATTTCAACCGGTAGGTCAGGTTGGATTTGCCTCCTGCAAACTGACTGACCGTCGGTTTTCCTACCAGGTGGGGAAGTGCTGTCTTCAGGTATCGGTCCAGGGCGAGCCAGTCGAGACCCTCACCTTTTCTTACCGGGATGGTTGAATCCATGTTAGCAGTCGACATCTTTACCTCAACCCAGAGTTGCGCCGCCATCCATCACCAGTGTCGTGCCGGTTGTATAGGCCGCCTGGTCAGACACCAGGTAGAGAACACCGGCCACCATTTCCTGCGGTTGTGCCGCCCTGCCTGCTGGCAACCGGGACAACCACTTCTGAACACCCGGATCCTCAATCAGCGCTGATGCCAGTTGTGTCTCAACCACACCGGGCAGGATGGCGTTTACCCTGATACCCTGCTGCCCATACTCCTTCGCAAAAGACTTGGTGATACTGATCAGGCCTGCTTTGGTCATTGAGTAAACAGCCTGTCCGGGCAGTGATATTAACGCCGCGATAGAGGCCACGTTGACGACGCTACCGCCACCGCTTTTCACCATTAAAGGTACAGCCCCAGAGAGCATGAAGTACGGGCCTTTCAGATTGATATCCACCGTTTTATCAAAGGCCTTGGGTGTCAGGTCCGTGGCAGGGCCGTAATAAGGGTTGGTGGCCGCATTGTTGATCAGGATATCGAGACGACCAAACGCTTCATTTACAAATTCAAACAACGCCTTGATTTCATCAAGGTGCCCGGCATGGCAGGCTCTCGCCACTGCTTTGCCACCGGCAGCAACGATCTCATCTGCAACTTTTTGTACACTTTCCTGCCGCCTGCTGGTTAACACTACCAGTGCACCACAATCGGCCAGACCCTTTGCGATGGCCTCACCAATACCACGCGATGCACCATTGACCACGGCGACTTTTCCAGACATGTCAAATTGACTCATTGTGATCTCCAGTCAGTTTTCTTTGAGAGCGGTAGCAGACAGCAGACAAGCTTCGCCTTATGATTTCTGCGGATTCGTTTTCCCCTGTTTACTGTCATGAACAAGCCATTGCTTACATTGAACTATCTTAAGAAGGAACAAAGTATACAAGTGCCAGACACAAACACCCCAAAAAAATTCTGCTGAAGAACAGAAACATAAAATGGCCGGGTTCGTCCTCGCGATAGAATTTTCCTTTGCCGGTTAGTCCAAAGGTATAACCGGTACGTAAATTATGTATCGCACCAATTATCAGGACGATCCCGACAAATGCCACACCAAATTTTAAAATTTCCTGTGTATTCATGACCATTCCTCTGACTATGCTTTCTATTGTACTTAGTCGCTGAATATATTTGTTGCGATTTGCTTGTGCTTACTTCTGGACTCACAGGTGGAAAAAAACCATTGATCATTCGGGAAGCCAAGGCTATGCAGTAGCTTACTTCCAGACGCGCTCGAGCACATCCATGTGGCGCTCATCCTCGACTCCTGTCTCAGAAGGTCTGGAAGTAAGCTACTGCACATCCTCGTCTTTGTGCGAATGCAGGGGTCAATGGTTTCTGGAAGATACACGTGGTTTGATTCTGAACTTGATAAGCACACGGCTTTTGCGAATGTTTGGACTAGTAACCTCAGAAAGATGCAGGGCGTTTGATATTAAGCTGGGGTGTGTATTAACTTATCAGGACCGTGAGCGACATGGATGTCGCGACCGAGCTTACAGGGACGTACTTGCAGCGAGTCCTGGGAAGTTAATACACATCCCAGCTCCCCCAACCTTGCAGATTATCGACGGCAAGGCTTCAAAACCATTCCGTAGGCCGGTCTGTGCACGGCACCTGCCCAGGCAAGACAATACACACCCCAGCGCCCCCAACCTTGCAACTAACAGAAGGCAATTTCGGAACAACTCAAGCAGCAGCACCGCTTAGTCCTGACTGATTCTTGTGACATTTCCTGAACATAAAAAAAGGGCCGACTGGGTGTCGGCCCTAATATTCCCAATGTGGGAAGTGGGGGAACTATTGACTTACTTGGCCGCAGGCTTTTTAGCTGTTGCTTTCTTGGTTACTACCTTTTTAGCGGCTGGCTTCTTGGCCGTCGGCTTTTTGGCAGTTGGCTTTTTAGCCGCTGCTTTCTTTGGAGCAGGCTTTGCAGTTTTGCTCATGGAAGTAACCTTGGTTGCCAGGGTCTGAACACGCTCGGAGAGTTTATTCACCTCTTCTGCGGTTGGGACGCCAAGCTGACCCAGAACTCTTGCTACACGATTTTCAAAAATCGTTTCAAGTTTGTCCCAGTTATCAACTGCCTGTTTACGAACAGCACCTACCTTTGATTCAACTTCACCCTTGATATCACCAACAGCTGACTCGGCAACATTGCGGGTCTTTTTCTCAAGTTTCACACCTTCGGACACCAGTTTTTCAAACAGTTTGTTGCCCTGTTCGATTACCTTTGCGCCTTCATTCTGTGCAACAGAAAATGCACCGAGGCCGGCCAACCAGATTTCACGTGCGGAATCTACAACAGGTACCGCGGGCTTCGCCTGGACTTTCTTCTTCATAACCTTCTTTTTCAGTGTCTTCTTAGCCATTTCAAACTCCTTGCTCAATTGAGCGTTAATTTCTGATGTGTGTATGTTAATTAGATTAATTAGAGCAAACACACTAAAGCTTCTTGTTCCTGGGTGATCGAGGCCAGCCATGGCCGGCCTTGATCATTTTCTTAAGATCCTAGCTTGCCTTTTCTGTCTTGGCAGCCGGTTTCATCTTGCTGATTGCTTCAGCCGCTTTCTTTTTCTCTGCAACCGTCATGGTGGTCGCAGCTTTTGGGGTCAACGCCTTTTTAGCTGCTGGTTTTTTTGGAGCAACCTTGGCCTTGGCATTCAACTTTTTATCCAGATCTGCTACTTGCTTTGAAAGTTTTTTCAACTCGGTAGCCAGCTTGTTGATGTCGTCAGAGCTCGGAATGCCTAAACCACCCAAAACTACTTTGACGCGGTCTTCAACAATGCTTTCCAACTTGCCCCAGTTATCAGAAACCTGGCGGGATACGTCCTGCACACCGTCGTTCAGCTTCTTAAGCTCACCAGTGGTAGTGGTTTCGAGTTTTCCAACTGTGTCAGAAACACGTTTTTCAACTGAAGACTCCAGCTTTTTCAGATCATCCATACCCGGGACATGCAGACTTTCCAGCACAGCTTTGACCCGTTTTGTGAATTCGCCTTCCAGTTTACCCAGGTTGTCTGTCGCTTCACGGGCAACCTTTTCGACTTCCTTCCAGCTACTGGTAGCTTTACGGGTCATGTTCTGTACACGGCCTGAAAGCTTGCTCAGATCTTTCGTGGTTGGAATACCGAGACGCTCAAGGGTTCCTGAAACACGTTCGTCAAATACACTGCCCAGGTTGTCCCAACTTTCATTGGCTTGCTTGCGGGCATCCTTGATGGTTTTCTCAACATCGTGTTTGATGTCATCAACGGTTGAGTCAACGAAATCAATAGATTCCTTTTCTACCCGGGCGCCTTCAGACACCAGCTTGTCAAACAGCTTCGTGCCTTGCCCGATCAGTTTTTCACCTTCCTGTTGTACAACAGAGAACGCGCCCAGACCGGCAAACCAGATTTCCTTTGCCGAATCAATAACAGGGACTGCCTTTACGCTTTTAGCCTTTTTGGCCGGTACTTTCTTTTTCAATGTCTTGCTTACCATCTCGTGCTCCTTGATCGAGTGAGGATTGAATATTGATGGGCTTATGGTAGGCTCATTATTTAGAGCAAACACACTAAAACGGTGAGAACGACTATGTCCCGATGGAACAGCTTCCCCCACGACAACTCCGACTATCTATATGAAGGTGAGAGCCTGCTTGAATCATGGTCCGACCTGCACCGTGGGGACTGTGTGGAATACCCCGATGACGACTGGGTAGAACAAACCCTGGAACAGTACCCGGAGGCAGCGCCGGAAGACTTCGACGGTGATGTTTCAGCACTGGCGGCGACAATCCAGGATGCCTGGCGTTGCTTCCATTCCGGTGATTTTCAAAAAGCGGTTCAACTTTCTGAACAATGCGGACACCTGGCGCATTCCCCGGCAAACAAGGCGGCGGGGGTTTACGCAACATACCTTGAACCTGATGAGGCGAAGCAACGAGCCTGTTACCTGGCCGCGATAGAACGCGCTGAGGCTGCCATTGAAGTCTTGCCGGACGATCCGAACAGTCATTATTTTCACGCCTTCAACCTTGGGCGTTACAGCCAGAGCATTTCAATTGTGAAGGCACTTAGCCAGGGCATTGGCGGGAAGATTCAAAGCAGCCTGACATCTGCGCTTGAGTTGCAAGCGGATCACGCTGAAGCCCACACGGCCCTCGGTATGTATCACGCTGAAATCATCAATAAGGTTGGCAAGATGCTTGGTAAAATGACCTATGGCGCCAGTGCCGGTAAAGCCATTGAGCATTTCGACCGTGCACTTGAACTCACACCGGACTCTCCGATTGCACATATTGAATACGGTAACGGGCTTTATCTTCTTTACGAGGACAACAAGATTGATGAAGTCAGTGATCTGTATGTAAAGGCCAGTGAATTTGAGCCGATGGACGCCATGGAAAAACTGGATGTTGAAGCGGCATTGGCCGAGTTGGAATAAGTCGCTTAGTCGGGAATTTCCGGGTCATCCAAAAGGGTTTTGGCAATATCCGAACCCGGCCGGCCTTCGAGTGGCAACATCATGCCCAGGTACAGGAGTTTTTCGAACTCTGCCTTGAACCGGGAAATGACAGCTGAAGGTTCCGGCAGCAGACGGTGATCGGCGATCAGACCGAAAAATACCTGGCCGTTATAACTGAGTATGCTTATCCCCAGGCCAACACTGCCATTTTGAGGCACCCAAAACATCAGTTCTTTCAGTTCTGAGCCTGCCAGGTATAAGGGTTTCTGTGGTCCGGGAACATTGGTGAGCACCGCCGTGGCTTTCTGACTGAGTATATCCAGAACCGGTTTCTGTACCGCTGAAGGTCCTAATCCAAGTGCCCCCAGGAAGCCTAATGTTACGGCCGCCTGTTTTGAAGACTTGAGCTCGTTCATGCGCTCATTGACGGCGTATAACCTTTCAAGCGGATTATCGATACTCAGCGGCAAAGACAGGAACACGAGGCCAAAGTGATTACCAAGCTCCTGGGCATGCTCCAACGGGCGGAGGTTAACCGGCACGGTCGCACGAATATCAGGTAAATTATCCGGGTCATCACCTACGGAGACCATGTACTGCCGGAGTGCGCCACTGACCGCCGCTATGAGTACATCGTTAACCGTGCACCCGAAGGCCTTGCTGACAGCTTTGACCTCATCAAGTGGTAACGGGTCTGCCCACGCTACCTGCTTACGGGTACTGAGACGGCCTTTGAACCGGGTGACAGGATCATTCTCCAAAGTCAATGAATGCGCCAGTTCACGGACGATCTCGCCTGCCTCAGCAGCATAATTACTGGCCACAGCGGGGTTTTGCAAAATCTTGGCGCCTTCAACGATCAGGCGCTGACCCACATGCGTGGCGAAATCCAGACCTTCACGGGCCGGATCGATTAAACGCTGAAACACCTTTGCCTCGCTGGCCCGGCGCTCTTTCCAGACATCCGGCTCACGTGCCGACGGACGGCCCTCGGGGGTTGGATCAGTCAGTGAAAGAAATACCTGTACCAAAGCGATACCATCGGCAATGCAATGATGGATGCGAACGACAATAACCGGTCCGTTGACGTAATTTTCAATAACATGAAACTGCCACAGCGGGTGCGAGGTATCCAACGGTGTGCTGGCCAGATCGGAGACAAAAATTTCAAGCTCAGTGCGGTCCGCAGCACCTGGCAAAGCGGCACGGCGAACATGCTGACGAATATCAAAATCCTCGTCAAATACCCAGAAAGCCCCCCTGGCTCCATCGACCGCTTTCTGCCGGAAGCGCCTGAAGGTAAGAAAGCGTTGCTCAATGGTCTTGAGAAGTTCGTCGTAGTCGAAGTCATGATCCAACATGATAACGCCATTGATCATCATCAAATTGGTCGGCTGCTCCATGCGCAACCAGGCGGTATCAACCTTTGAGATCGGTTCTTTAATAAGATCTTCTGTCAATTTGAGAAACTCCTGATACCGATTAATCCCGTGAACCGATTTAGCTTAAAATAGTGGTTTTAAATATTGCCCTTTTGATTTTACTTTGTTTCCGGGAGTTAGCAATGAATCTGTTGGCCTGGTTTATCCTGTTCTTTCTGGGGATTTGGGCGTTTGAGCGGTTTTATCTTCGTGGTCGCAAGGTAAAAGAACTTCCGGTTCCTGCCGATCCTGATGCCGTCCAGCGTTTCACCTGTTCAGGTGGCCCAGGGCCTGAGCACATGCAGATACTTAAAAACATCAGGGAACTCACCCTGCGAATTTCCGTGGGTAGACGCCATGATAACCTTCCGGCAGCACGCGATGCCTTCGAAACCATCAGCGATGGAGGCCAATACAGCAGTGAGTTTCGCCCGGTTGATGCAGGTGGTGTAGCGGCCGAGTGGGTCATCGCGCCCGGCGCCGATCCAAACCGCCGCGTTTTATATATCCATGGTGGTGGGTTCGTGGTGGGCAGTCCGAAAAGTCACCGTACCATCACCAACAAGTTTTCAGAGATCACGGGCTGTGCTGTTCTGGCGATTGATTATCGCCTGATGCCGGAACACCACCACAAGGACTGTGTTGATGACTGTCGTTCGGCCTATCACTGGATACTTGAGAATGGCCCCGATGGCGCTGGTGAAATCAGGCAACTGTTCATCGCTGGCGATTCAGCCGGCGGCAACCTGACTTTATCCCTGGTCGCCTGGATTCGTGATAACAAACTGCGCGCACCCGAAGCGGTGGTTGCCTTATCGCCATTAACCGATATCACTTTCTCCGGCGCCAGTCTCCGTGCCAATCTAGGCACCGACATCATGCTGAAACCTTTCATGAAGCCACTCACCAGGCTACCCCAGTTCGTCAAAAGCTGGTATGTCTTCTGGACTTACAAAGTACGACCATGCAACCCCCTGGCATCACCATTGCTGGGTGACCTTTCTAATCTGCCACCAACACTGGTACATGCCTCGGAAGCCGAAATGTTGCTGGATGATGCCCGCCGCTATGTTTACAAGGCCTGTGCCTCAGGCTCGCCGGCAAAACTGCAGACATGGACCGACATGGTGCATATCTGGCAAATATTTGACCCGAAAATTCCC
Organism: uncultured Gammaproteobacteria bacterium; assembly: GCA_963759155.1. Lineage (GTDB taxonomy): Bacteria > Pseudomonadota > Gammaproteobacteria > Xanthomonadales > SZUA-36 > SZUA-36. Next base: position 313,843 of record CAVWXX010000005.1, read on the forward strand.
GAGGCTGTGGAAGCATGGGTTGAGATCGGTAAATTTCTTGAGGACCGGGCTTCGCTTTAACCCTGGTTCTTGCCGGAGTCATCCGCAGGGTCCTGATGGATAATGACCTCCGCACCGGGTAAAAACGCCAGGATTTCAGCCTCTACCTCGTCTGCAATTGCATGCGCACGCCTTAACGGCAGGTTTTCATCCAGTTCCAGATGAAGCTGCACAAAACGGGTATGCCCTGCCTGGCGTGTACGTGTTTCATGCGTACCCATGACTTCGGCATGACTCATGGCAGTCGCCTGAATTTTTTCAAGAATATCATCCGGCAGTTCGCGGTCCATGAGTTGCTGAAACGCCTCATGACCAATTTGATATGCACTGTAAAAAATATAAATGGCAACCCCGATTGCAAATACCGGATCAGCCCAGGTCCAGCCCAACGTCGAAAGGTACAGCGCAATCAAAACACACACGTTGGTCAACAAATCGGTCAGGTAATGAAGTGAATCCGCACGAATAGCTGTCGAGTCAGTTTTCTTTATGACGTAACGTTGAATCGCCAGTAAGCCCAGGGTCATGACGATGGAAAGCACCATAACGCCCAAGCCGATTCCAACCTGTTCCAGTGTATGTGTGATACGTAAACGGTCAATGGCGTGAAAAACCAGGAAAACGGCCGAGCCCGCAATGAATGCCGCCTGTGCAAGACCGGCAAGGGGTTCAGCCTTGCCATGTCCGAACCGGTGTTGCTCGTCAGGTGGTTGAAGCGAATACCGGATAGCAAAAAAATTGATCAGCGAAGCGATGCTGTCCATGATTGAATCAACCAGTGAAGCAAGCAGGCTCACCGAGCCGGTCACCGACCAGGCCACGAGTTTGGCGATGATAAGAAAACCGGCGGTTAGAACCGAAGCTACACTGGCCAGCTTGAGCAAGCCCGCGCGATCAAGAGGTTTTTTTGTGGTTTTCATCTTTTAATTTACGCGTATTCACTTGTCGACCACGCCACATGGGTCCGGCATGCTTGTTTTAGCCATTGACCTCAAGCGGGTTTTCATCGCCGTGTACCAGCCAGTCGGGATACCAGTTACGGAACAGCGGCTTCATACAAAAAGGTACTTTAAAAGGCCGCCACTGCCCTTCGGGTTGGGCCAGACGGTCTGCCAGTGCATATATTGACCTTGGATTAAAACCGAGCCCCAGGTGAGCACCGCCGACATGGATGTTTTCGACATCATGCCGATCGGACAATTCGACGGTCGACTGCCACGCAACCACGCCATCGCCACGTGTGTAGAGCGCGGTGGTGGGAACCGGTGGTGGATGCGCCATATGTTGAAGAAAAGATTCCGGCATTTCGTCATAGGGAACTTCGGTGAACATGTTGAAAATCTTGTGCACATTGCTGGAACTGGGGTGACCACGAAACGGACTACCCATGCTAACGACCTGGCGCACAATATCCGGCATTTCACGTGCAAGCTCGCGTGCATAGACACCACCAAGACTCCAGCCGACAAGACTGATTTTCTCGCCATAACGCTCAACCAGCTCGGTTACCCGGTCACGCATACCATAATGCAGTTTATAGCTATAGCCCATATTGTAGCCGAGCTTCCATCTATGCGCCCGGTAACCCAGGTCTGCCAGGTACTGACGTAACGGCCGGGTGGAGCGGGAACTGGCAAGAAAGCCGGGGAATACCAGCACCGGGTGATTGTCGCCCTGCGGTAAAAACCGCTTAAGAGCCAGCATCGGTATCATTGCTGCTGCGTCATAGACGGCTCTGCCCTCGGCCACCAATAAAAGCTTGGAAGGACGATGAGAGTGATCGATATAGTCTTTTTCTTTATAGTTCTTTTGTTTTGTTTTTTTCACTACTCAATCTAATCCCCAAGTGATTCAATCGCTTTATCCAACGCCCGACTGGCGTCGTGAAACTCCTTCAAAGGGTCAGCGCTTTTATTTGACGCTTTCTCGCGCGCTGGCTGCCCGCCGGCTTCAAGAAGCGGCCCCGCCTGGCTCACTGACTTCTCCAGTTCATCAAGAGAAGCGGCTATGCATTCTGCCATATTGTCAGGGTCAGGCACTATTTGTTCACATGAACTGATGCCAATTGATATTTTCCCATGATAGCTGATAACCACGAGGATCAATCCCAAACCGTCAAGAATGGGTGCCATGCCAAAAGCACCATGGATACGTGCACCCGCCACATAAAGCGGAACCGGCGGCCCCGGCACATTGGTAATGGTGACATTGAAGAATGGCCTGTGGTGTCCGCCAAGCCGGGTTCTCGTATAAATTCGTGCTGCTGCCGCCAGGGTTTCGGAAGGCACAAACTCAGTGAGCATATTTGCCGGTAATGCGCCGGCGTGGATCTTTGACCTTTGCGTGTTTGCGCGAATATGCGATCAGGCGATCGAGCGGGTTTTCAATATCAGTTGCCAGGCTGACCAGCATCGCGGACACCTGGTTGCCGGTGCCCTCCTCTTCACCACGCACAGATATCGGAGCCATGGCCACCAGTGGCTTAACCGGCAATTCGCCTCTTTCGGACAGGTAACGACGTAGCCCCCCGGCGCAAACCGCCAGCACCACATCATTGATCGTTACCCCGGGTACGGCTTTGCGAATCGCCTTGATACGACCAAAGTCAAACTCCTTGCCCCAAAACGTCCTGGGTGAGTCGATTGCCTGGTTAAATATTGTGGGTGGTGCGCTCAATAACCTGGGGCGGTGGTTCTATCCTTCTTAGCCATCTGTCACCCTGCAGATGCGCCGCACCCACCGCAACCTTGCCGACAAAACCCGCCAACTCCTTCGCTTTCTGACCTGCTTTGGACCAGGAGCGGGTGATCACATCCAGGTTGGACGGGAGTGCTTCCGGCTCCCAGTTGTCTTCGCCTTCAATTTTCCGGATCTCAGGTGTCACATCCAGTAGCGCGGACATCATTTCGGTGCTGGCTTTGCCATCCACTGCAGCATGATGAACCCGGGTTATCAGGGCAAATGAGCCTTTCGAAATTCCGGGGATGCTGTTGATACCACTGACAAACGTAATATCCCACAATGGCCGTTCCCGATTAAGCGTTTGGCCCCAGGTATCCGCAGCCAATTGCATCAGTTCCGGCATTCCACCTGGTTCAGGCAGCGTGACGCTGGGTAAATGATTATCCGGATCAAATCCCGGGTCCCTGATCCAGTAAGGAAAAGACATATCCAGTGGTACCTGAACGAGGCGCTGCCGGAATACTTTGGAGAGTTTCAGCCGGCTTTTTACCAGTGTATGCCAGGCCTGATAAGAGAAATCATCGGGTGCATCTTTAGCGTCGATAACATACACGGCACCGATAGCCATCGGGCTGTGCTCACTTTCGAGGTAAATAAAAGTTGCGTCCAGAGCGGAAAGCATATCCATGATTGCTTATCCTGATGTTGGCTGTCGAGGGTAGCCAGAGTATTTAGTCCAGGGGACTTTGTCCAGCCAGGGGTTTTGTTTCATATAGACCTTAGTAGCACACATTGAAAGAACGTCAATTCAGTTGACCTATATCAAGGAAGACGATGCGAGCCCTATTACATACTTCCCCGTCGAAAAAGACCAAAGACACTTCAATAACAATTAATTAGAAAAGTCAGCCATGGAGGGCGACTATATGGAATGAAAATGGCTTCCCAATATAAATCAAACCTGCACGACAATATTTATACCATCAATCCCCAATTGCTCAAATCAGACCCCCTGAGATTAGACGAATTACTCAAGCTCATAGCCCTGGCCAATGAGTTTGGTTACACGGTGAAAGCGGCACACGACAAAAAGGCAGGAGATAACCCGATCCTGGCAGAAATCTACTCGGTCTGGTATGCCATAGAGAATGAGCTGCTCATTTTTGCCCACAATGTGCCCTGGCTGAGCGGCTTGACCAGCATGAAGTACGCCGGTCACTCAAATCACGGTCACTGAATAGCGGTAGTATCTAAAACGACTTGCCCCGCAAGACAGGTCAGGGTGAATGCCCTGGCTGCGACTGCGCCCCTTTATCCAATTCTTTATCCAATAATACGCAGTGCAATCCAGGGGACCACGTTAAAAACCAGAACGACGACTTTGAAAAACCCGATAAACGAGTAGAAGACAATGTCAAAGGTTTCCCGTGAAATCGAAATAAATTTGCTTTGCAGACGATATGCCAGGTTCGGAGCCAGCAGGTAAATCAGGGCGAGGAAAAATAATATGCCAACGTTGATAATGCTGCACCACATAAAGAATGATGTGAGTGTTTGAATATCCATCACGCGCTCCTTTGCTTGCCAGGCCTCCAGTATAGCGCTTTAGTTTTTCGAAAAGAAAAGGGCCACCCGGGTGGCCCTTGATCTGTATAGGATTTCAGCTTATCTAGCGGGTCAGCAGTTCGGTCAGAGCAGCCACACTACTATCATTATCCGACTGGGCCAACCAGAAGATGGCCTGGCGTCTCACCGCACGGGATAGCTGCTTGTTTTGAGCAAGTTCCAGTAAGGCCTGGTCACCTGCACCATTCGGTAGCTGCGACATGGCAAATACCGCCTGCTCTAAAACATCCTCATCCTGCTCGGTTTCAAGCACTTCAAGCAGCCAGCCCTGCGCTTGCTGCGGGTATCCTTCAGCCAACCAGAACATCGCTTCGCCGCGTTGCTCGGGGTCTGAATCTGACTTGCTTATTTCAAATAATAAAGCTGCCGCAGCGTTTGTATTGTTTTCGGACAATGCGAAGTTGATTGTACGCCTCTCGTCACCCACCGGTAGCTCAGCCAGTAACTTCTTTAGTATCCTGAAGCCCTGTTCAGCACGGTTCTCCCCCAACCAGAAAATAGCTTCTTCGGATAAACCACTGTCGACTTCTTTGGCCAGTGAATAAAGACGCTGCCCGGCATCCGGGCTGCGGTGCAAGGCCAATGCGAACAAAGCTGAACTGCCCTCTGAGTCATTCAGGTCCGAGCGGGCAACCTGTTCCAGCCAATCCAGGCCATCCTTTGTGTCAACGTCTCCTATCCAATTGACCTGCGCACCATCTCCATCCACCGGGCATGATTCACCCACAACGCGAATATTCTTTACCTGCCCATCACGAACCTGGCTGAATACAACCACATTCTCTGTCAGGGGTGAGTCGGATCTTGTGCCGTAACTTTGATGCCTGGTTTCAAGACTGCAACCGGCCTGACCCATGCCGCCCCACTTGCCTTTCCAACAGCATGGCGAGCGTGTACCCGCCTGGGCCGGCAGACTGAACGCCAGCCAGTGACCCTCGGCTTCCTTCATCACTTTTGCCGGGTTGGAGATCGATGTATCAGCGGTCACTTCCGCATTGAACAATGCACCTACCTGGGCCCAGCTGTGACTGCTCAGCACCAACAGGGCCAAACTTAACCATTTGGTCTTCATCCTTTATTCTCCAGCATTTCAAAGAGGTACTGATCTGCTTCTTCTGAGTCCATGATGGTCAGCATTTGCAGCATTTCACGCTTGAGCTCCGGGTCGGTCTCGGTTTTCATCAGGCTGATCAGTCCCTCGACATTTTCCATGATCATCATGGATTGGATAACCGCCTTTTTTTCAGAGCGCGATCCGTTCGGATAAAGCCCTGCGAGGTATCGGGCTGCATCTTCATCATCGCTGACCGCCAACATCTGTATCGCCTGGGACCGCAACTCTTCATTTGTTTCGGTCTGCAGCACTTTCTCGAGTCCATCGATATCATCGGCGATCATCATGGATTCGAGAATCTGTTTACGCAGCTCCATTTGCTTAACGGATGCGTAGAGCGAGCCCATTTCCTCAGTCGCCTCCATCACACCCAGCATGTGGATCGCGTCGCGCCTGAGTTCAGTGTCGGTCTCGGTGCGGACGATTTTCAGTGCCAGTTCCTTTGCGTCATCCATCATCACCAGGGATTCGAGAACCGCCTTCTTTTCCCCGGTGCTGGTCGCCTTGTCATAGACTGACTCGAGCAACTCAAGCGCCCCTTCATCGTCTTCCATTGCAATGCCCTGTATGGCCGTTTTACGCAATGCAGGGTTTGTCTCTGTCTCAAGGACCTGTCGTAAAGTCCGGGTGTCACCGGCCAGGAAATAGGCTTCCAGAACAGCGGCTCTGGTTTCATCATCTTTAAGTGTCGGGTATATCTCCCGCAACTCATCAGTCGCATCCATCATTCCCAGTGTGCGGATGATGTCTCTTTGTAGCTGGGGACTCTTTTCCTGCTTAAGAAGATCACTCAGAATCTCCTCCAGTTCACCCGATTCATCACCGATCATATAGGCGTGAATAACGGCTTGTTTGACCTCGACGTTATCGGACTCGCGGTACAGGTCTGCGAGCAGGTCGATCGAAGGCTGACTATCGGACATACCCAGCATATGAATCGCATTTGCCTGTAATTCCGGATTCTTGCTGTCACGTGCGATGCTGGCAATGGCTTCCTGGGCCACGGGGTCATCACTCATGCCCAACATAAAAAGCGAGTCTTCACGTATGCTTTCTGAGTCAGAGTTTTTCAACACGTCCATTACCAGCGGCAAAGCCCGCTCCGGATCACGATCCATCAGCTGCGCCAGTGCAAACATGCGCAAATCTTCATCCATTCCATTTTCATCTGAAACTTCAGCCAGTACCGGCGCAGTGTCACCATGCTCAATTTGCAATACCCGGGCCTCTTTTACCCAGCGGCTATCGGGGTATTTGCGTTCCAGGTTTTTCACCTGGCGTTCGGCTTCCTTATTACGCCCTGCTTTGTAGAGTGCATGTGCACGCCAGTACATGGAGGCATCTGCGGTGCTCTTGTCAGCCTTTATCGCCTTGTTGAACTGCTCGGCAGCGACCGTCCAGTTCTGCTCACGCAATGCCTTCTGACCTTCATCATAAGGTGTCTGTGCCAGCACCGTTGCTGCTACCAATACCGTGGTCAGCGTGGCTGTCGTCAAGTATCTCTTAATGTCCATAGTGGTGTCCTTAAACCGAAATTTCGGGTTTGTTTAATTGCTTGTTCATGACGCGAACCCTGAACAAGAGGCCATCTCTGACTTCCTGCTGCATACGTTCGCGGGTCGCCGGCGAGCCCGATTGGGCCTGGTAGGCCAGTTCGATCAGCAAAGGTTCGAGATCGGCCAGGAATGCGGCGAGTTTGTGATTACCCTCTGAAGCTGCTGCCTGCCGGTATAAGCGGTTGGCAACCAGCATGTCAGTGGCGTAATCGGTGTCATTTGAGCTCGTCTCTGAAGTATTGACGAACTGTGTCAGAACCAGGTTGACCTGTTCAAGATGGGCGGATACCGAGTGTGTTAATAAACGACCGGAATCAATGTCCGCCAGGACCACTGAAGTTGCTCCGGGTAATACCCCGGGTTCGTTGCTGATTTCCTGCCCGCCATTACGGCCGAGCGTGAACGCCAGTACCGCCACCAGAACCACGGAAAGCGCGCCTGCCAGGCTAAACCGCGGTTGAACCAACGATGCCAGCCACGCGCTTATACGGCCCGTGGATTTCGTATCTTCTTCACCTAAATGTGATGAAATTCGTTGCCATACCTCTGCACCATAATCATCACCACGCTGTGGTGGTTGATAGGCATCAGCCAGTTTTAGTTCGTCGCATAATGCGTCGTAACGGGCTGATAGCGCTTCTGATTCGGCCACTTTTACAGCGAGTGCCGGATCATCGTGTTCGCCGTAATAGAGCAAGGTCAGGTCTTCGTCGGTGATATGTCTCATGTTGCCACCAGTGGTCTTAGTGCAATGCGCATCTTCTTGACTGCGCGGAAAATGTTCTGTTTACAGGCGCCCGTGGTTATCTCCATGATGCGGGCTACTTCCTGGATCGAATGGCCTTCGTAATGTTTAAGCAACAGGGCCGTGCGTTCTGCATCACTCAAATCCATCATGGCCGCCTGTGTTTGCCGGCTGATATCGATCTGGGTGCCGGTATCAGGTAGCTGCGCCGCCCGATCGGTTGTTTCCCATTCAGGTTCTGCAGTCTCGAACTGCTTGCGTCTCACGTGTTTGCGCAGGTAATCCATGGATGTATTGACCGTGATGCGGTGTAACCAGGATTTAAAACTGGCATCCATCCTGAACTCGCCAATCTTTCGCCAGGCCTTGATAAAGGCCTCCTGAACAATATCTTCAGCGGCGTTTTCATCACCGCTCAAACGCCAGGCCAGGCGAAACATCGCGTGGCTGTGTTCCAGCACCAGTTGACGAAACGCTGCACGGTCGCCTTTGGCGGCTTTGCGGATGATTTGTTGTTCGGTTTGGCTCATTTCAGAAGTATAGACGGGAGGGGTGCGGCTTAGGTTAGCCGGGTAACGAAAATAAATACTTCTATTGAAGAGATCAGGTCAGGAATCGCGAACAGGATAACCCGTCAAAAGCCCGGCCCCGCCTAACCTACTCCATCAAGGCCCGAACCTGTGTGTCATCACCGGTCAGTTGCCAGTGAATCAACGACATGGGGATTACACCTTGTTGGTCTACCTGTCCGAAGAAATCAGACAAGACGATTTCCTCTTCGGATAATCGACCCATTTCGGCCAGTAGCCGTTCGATCAGATATTTACCCGTAATATAACTGGTGCCGTATCCGGGTTGACGCAGGTATAGCAGTTGTTCAAAACCCAGCAGATCCAGATCTTCACGCATCCAGCCACGCGGCGTACGGGCCACGTGAAAATCACGGGCTTCCTGCAGGGTGAAAATATTGGCCTGTGCGTACAGGGAACCAAGACCACGGGCCGCACGTTGCGCCAACATGATCCAGACGACTTCGCGGGCGCGCGGGTTGTCATCATATAAACCCGCGTGCATCATCATTTCCTCAAAACCGGTGGACATACCTTCCGAACGGCTGTCCCAGATATTGTAAAGCAGGGCCTCGCGGCGAATCGGGCTTGGGTGGGGTTGTGCTTCCATCAATGCCAGGTCAAACCAGTGGTACCAGTGGGTCCACAATGCCAGTTGCTCATAATGTGACACCGTCATGAAGAAATTTCGCGATTGTGCAGGCACAAAACGGCCCATATGTGCCCGTAATACCGGCTCGATGTAGTCGTATTCCGGAAGAATGTTTTCGTCACGCAGGAATGTTGAGAACCGGATAACAGCTTCTTCAGCACGCTGTTGGTACTCTTCAGCGCTGGCAATGGCCACCAGCGGAGGCAGTTGACGGTTGCGATGCTCCTCCAGCACCAGCATGGAAACAGCCCGGTCCAGTTCACGCTGAAGCAAGCCGACCTCTTCCTCCCAACTCAACGGTACGAGGTGTACGTTACGCAATTGCCAGGTGTAATTCTCTTTACCGATCCCCGATGGGCCGGTCTTTGATGATGATTGCTCCTCCAGCCACTGGATAAACCCGGCAGTCGCAACCTTTGCGCCCTTCAGGGCTGCGTGGAACTCATCGCCGCCCGCCTGTGTGCTGGTCATCAACTCAGCGAGCGTGGTTTCCTGATCCCTCAGGTTCTGAATACCGGCAATCCAAAGCTCACGTGCATTGCCGGTCAGGTTGAGCCGCGCCTGTTGCAAAAGCGGCGGTATGCTGTTGAGTTCCGCTGTCAGCTTTGCCTCAGCTTGTTGGTCCAGGGGGAATTCATAGGTCCACAGTTCGATTGGCGCATGATGCATGGGGCCTTCATGGGCAGGTGTATCGCTTTGCGCGGTCCATATGGATGTGTAGTAGGCCGGATCACGAACCCAGGGCTTGAGTACACGGATATTAAAATCCATGCCATTCATCTCCGCCCGAACCAGGTGCCAGTCCACCTGCTGCCCTACCGGCCAGCTTGCTATATCGAAAGACATCAGCCGGGCCTGGTAAGTTTTCAGTTCCAGATGGCGCCGAGCCGTTGTCTCCGCCGTGTAGTCCGGCGCACCGTCGAGTAAAGGCGGGCTTTCAAACTCACGCCAGTCTTCAAACAGGACAAGCAAGTCCTCATAGCGATTATTGCTGGCTTCATCTTGAGTCAAACCCGTCTGGGGAAAGGCCGCAATGGTCATCATCAGCATGATGACCAGCGTTCGACATGAGCTGAAATATAGCCGGAAACCTGTGCTGAATCTGCTTGGGGGTATACTCCCCACTGATTCTATTTCGGTGCAGGATTCATGACAAAATAGAGACTTAATTGTACCCATGACATTAATTCCTTATCTGGTTCGAAGCCTTCAGTCGCTTCCTCTTCCCAACTCATCTTCATAAATCTGCGACCGCGTTTGCGTTGAGGCCAACGCATCGCTGAACGATGTCTGGTCAACTTCCACCGGCTGTGGTTTTATCAGTCTTCGCGTCAGCACATAGATTGCCAAAAACAAATGAACCGTACAGGTAAACAGAAACAGGGACCCGGCGCTTGAAAATGACATCAGCATTGATGCGAGAAAAGGCCCGATAATGGCCCCTATTCCATACATCAACAACAGACCTGCAGACACCATGACAAAGTCTCCGGCTTCAGCGCGATCATTTGCCTGTGCGACAGATATTGAGTAAACAGGGAAGGCCATCGCCCCCCATAAGGCCGCCAATGTAATCAAGCCGGTGCTTGATAGCTCCGGTGCCATGCGCCACATAATGGCACCAATGATGACAGCAACAAGCGATATTCCAGCCAACACGGTACGTCGATCAGTATGATCAGATAACCATCCCAGTGGCCATTGACCTATAGCGCCCCCAAACACAACCGCCGTCATAAAGTTGGCAGTTAAAGAGATATCACCGGAATAGGTAACGGAAAAGACCGGAGCCAGTGCCCAAAAAGAGCCGTTGGTCAGACCACAGACCAGGCTGCCCAGCATTCCCACTTTTGAGTTGTTGTAGAGGTAACGAAAATTCAGTTTTGCATCTTCAATGGGGCGCGGGGTTTCAGACTTTGAAAGTGCCACCGGCACCGCCGCCAGCGAAACCAGCACGGACGCTAGCGCAAATAAATTAAGGTCCAGCGGTTCATACAGTAATAACATCTGCTGGCCTACACCCAGCACTGTCATATTGATCAAAATGTACGCGGAAAAAACCCTGCCGCGATTATCATTTGTCGAGCGCTCATTTAGCCAGCTTTCAATAACAAGATAGAGTATCGCAAAGCAAAACCCGGAAACAAAACGAAGCGAGCTCCATATCCAGGGATCGACCCACAGGCCGTGAAGTATAGGCGTGGCTGAAGCAATAGCGGTCATCGCGGCAAATACCCGAATATGCCCAACCCCGCGTATTAAAGCGGCACCCTTCCAGCACCCGTAGGTGAACCCCAGAAAATAGCTTGCACCCATCAGGCCGATGGAGATAGTTGAAAAATTTTCCAGTGTCGCGCGCACCGGTATCAGCGTGCCCTGCAAACCCTGACCGGTAAGCAGGATAGCCGTCCCGAACAGCAGGGCAGCGACCGACGTGATGGCACGGATCATTATTTTGCCGGCTTCATTGCTGGAGCTGGATACCAGGCTTCAGGTGCAACATTTTCTATCAATTGCGGGTCGCTCGTGTAAGCCGGGGTCATGACCTGAACACCACGTTCATTGAAAATATCACGAATATTATCAGAGACTAAAAGCCCTGAACCGTGAAGAGAATAAAGATTCTAATCTTATCGGATATTAACACGTTTACCCGCTTTGATAGCGTCTGATGACAAGCCGCCAAAGGTGTCATAACTATCTCGGTGGCATCTCTTCATGCTCCGGCAGGTCACTCACATGCGTGTACCAGGCGGGTCTTGAGCCACAGAATATGTTTTGCGTTGGCCGGATACCCGGGTCTTCATCAAGTGTTCCGGCGGGGATGATGACCACCTTTTTGCTCTTTGACAGCCATGGCAATGACGACCCGCAGTTTTTACAGAAACAGGTGGCAAAATACTTTGTATCCTCCGGGTCGTATCGGCCAACCAATTCTTCACCGCTCAACCAACTGAAGTCTCCAGGCGCGGCGAAGAGATTGGCCGCATGCGCGCTGCCAGTAAATTTTCTGCAGCGGGAGCAATGGCAATATTGAAACACACCCATATTCCCGGTGATCTGGTAGCGCACTTTCCTGCACAGGCAACTACCGGTGACGACTTTTCCGGACTCCATAAAACCTCCTTTCTCCCGCCTTCGACGAAACCGAAAGCTCAATCATTTATCGTTTTTGCACTATGACCAGTGCAATTCCGCCCAGTATAGCAACAGATGCCAGGACCAGGCGTAAGGTCACAGGCTCACCCAGAAAAACAATGCCGCCCAGTGCGGCAATCACCGGAACACTGAGCTGTACACTGGCGGCGCTGGTATTTTTCAAGGCCGGCAGGACGGTATACCAGATGGCATAACCGCAACCGGAAGCCAATGCACCGGAAGCAATGGCATAACCAACACCGGCAGCATCAACGGAAACGAACTTGACCATGAGCAGACTCAAAACCACCGTAACAGGTACCGAACGTAAAAAGTTTCCGGCCGTTACCCGAATCGGGTCACCGGCACCTTTACCGCGCAAGGAATAAACACCCCAGGCGATGCCCGCCCCAATCATCAGCATGGCGCCCAACAAAGGCGGGGCCGAAAGACCCGGCAGCAACAGACCAACCAGCCCACCAAAAGCAAGCAAAACGCCAAACGTCTGCAATAGCCGAAGACGCTCACCCGTCCAAACCCCATAACTGATCATGGTGACCTGTACCGCACCAAACAGCAGCAGGGCGCCACTGGCTGCAGACAGGCTGATATAGGCAAATGAGAAACCGGCCGCATAGGCAAACAGGGCCAAAGCTGATGCCCAGTTACCCTCACCCGCCGGGGCATTTTGTTTCATTCGTACCAATAGCCACAGCACCAGCGCACCGGATACCAGGCGAATGGCTGTGAAGCTTGCCGGATCAATAGCGGTATGTTTAAGCGCCTGCCGGCAAAGAAGAGAGTTGCCCGCAAACGCGATCATGGCCAGGCTTGTCAGGCTGATAATACGTGCATAGGACATGGGTCGCTGCAGCTTCAAGGCTGACTTTGAACAATTAATTTCATTGGATAAAAAACCACCCCATTTTTTTCTTTTGGGCCTGGTTGAGCGACAAACCCGAGCTTTTTATAAACACCCAATGCGTAGTAAGAAGAGTTGACTGTAAACTCACCCGTGTTGCCATCAAGCAGGCATTCTTTCATCGCAAGTTGCCAGAGTTTTTTCGCGATTCCCTGGCGGTGAAACTGTTCTGCAACAAACAAGTGATACAGGTGAGCATTGCCCTTAACAGCCACAACTCCTGCGAGTAATTCCTTAACTTCAGCAACATGGTAACGATACCCTGATTGCATACTTTGTTTTATCGCGCCCGCTGTCATCGTGCCAAGCAGAAAATCTCTGCCTTCAGGTGAAAATTCCCCGGCAATAAATTTTTCAACAAGTTCACAAATCAGCTTGCTGATAGCTTCCGAATCATCGGGTACTGCTGCCCTGATCCTCACATCTCACACTCTTCAAATTAAACGGCTTGTTCTCCTATTCCGGCAAGAATTCACCGGAACCACCCATTTCCGCAGGAAAATCCTTTAGTTTTGGCAAACCGTCTTTGATTGGCAGCGTTGCCTCCTGGTAATTGACATGTACAGCAGGTTTGTGTGGAAATGTTGGAATGGCAGCGGCATAGACATCAGTGAGTCCCATACCCGGGTGCTCTGAGAGAAAGTGACCGCCACAGGTTTTGCACCATTTGCGATCACTTTGTGGTGTTTTGTTATAACTGCCAATATTGTCAGCACCTTTCGTGATTTGCACAGCTTCAGGTTTCCAAAGACTGAACGCATTGACAGGCCCACCAGACCAGTGCCGGCACGACTCACAGTGGCAATAGCCCATCGCTTCAGGTTCACCGGCTACCGTAAATTCAACCGCTCCACAAAAACAACTTCCCTGGTAGGTTTTCTCGGCACTCATCATGATTTCTCCAGTTACTTTTTCCAAGTATGAGCTTAAAGCCTAAGTTGTTTCCTGATGATTATCCAGCAGACCGGGTACATAAGACGCTGGAAGTTGCTACCATACTGCTCTGGTTAATCCATAAAGTTTTCAGGGAAATAACACATGATAGATATCACGGGGCAATCCTGTATTGCAGGTCACTGGTTTAGTCCGGAAGGTTCAAAGTTCCAGTCGTTCAATCCTTATAACAAAACGTCCATGTATCAATTCGCTTCATGTGGTGCCGATGATATTGATAAGGCGGCCAAGGCGGCCGGAAAGGCTTTTCAGGCGTACCGCAAACTGGATGGCAGAACCATCGGGGTTTTCCTTAACACCATTGCCGATGAAATCGAGGTATTGGGAGATCAACTATTAGAAGTCTGTGACTCTGAAACCGGCCTGGGTTTGGTTCGCCTCACCGGCGAGCGCGGCCGAACCTGCGGTCAGTTGCGCGCCTTTGCGGATTTGACGACAAAAGGTGAGTGGGTGCAGGCCAGTATTGATACCGCCCTACCCGACCGTGCGCCGGTGCCGAAGCCTGATTTGCGTCGTATGATGCGTGCGATCGGGCCTGTTGCAGTATTTGGTGCGTCCAACTTTCCTTTTGCCTTCAGTACGCTGGGCGGTGATACGGCATCTGCACTGGCTGCCGGCAATCCCGTCATTGTCAAAGGTCACCCTGCACACCCTGCGACATCAGAGCTTTTCGCACATGCCATCATGAACGCGGTAGAAAAGTGTGGTGTACCAAAAGGTGTGTTCTCCTTATTGCAAGGTATGGGTAATGAGCTGGGTACCGGCCTGGTCAAGCATGAAGTTATACAAGCGGTTGGTTTTACCGGTTCAGAGCGTGGTGGCCGCGCATTGATGGATATCGCAGCGGCACGCCCTCAACCAATACCGGTGTTTGCTGAAATGGGTAGTATCAACCCCTTGTTCGTCGGCCCCGATACGCTACAAGCACAGGCTGAAAACATCGCCACAGGTCTGAGTGGTTCGGTGTGTATGGGTACCGGCCAGTTCTGCACCTCACCCGGCATCGTGGTGTCGGTTGCCAATGAGACTTTTGAAACCACGCTTAAGACCAAATTATCCGAAGCGCCCCGTGGCTACCTGCTCAACCCCCAGATTGCGGCTTCTTTGCAGGCAGGTCTAGAGAACCTGAACAACCACCCGCAACTGGAATGGTTAAACCGGGCCGACTTTGAAGCCGGCAGCATGACACCACCGAACGCCGTGTTTAAAACCAGCGGCAAAAATTTTCTCGCGGACAAAACGCTGTCCGAGGAAGTGTTCGGCCCTGTAACCCTGTATGTTGAGTGCGAAAACGAAGCGCAGATACTGGAAGTCGCTGAAAACCTGAACGGCAACCTGACCGCCAGTGTCCATGCCGATAAAGACATGGAGTTGGCTGAAAAGCTCTTTGATGTGCTGGAGCAAAAGGTCGGCCGCGTGATTTATAACGGTTACCCGACAGGTGTAGAGGTATGCCCATCACAACAGCATGGCGGGCCTTATCCGGCATCGTCTGTTTCTACATCCACCAGTGTTGGTGTCGGCGCCATTGTTCGCTTTGCGCGGTTTGTGGCCTACCAGGGGACACCGGATAATTTACTTCCGGATGCGCTGAAAAATGACAATCCGCTGGGGATTTATCGACTGGTGAATGGCGAATTGACCACGGCAAGCATCTGATAAAGTGAATAAATAGCAGAGGATGGATCGCTCGTTTACTGCCGGGTTTCGTATTTCACCCAGTCAACTTCCATTTCCCAATTTTGCGTCATCGCAGCATTATTGATCTTTGCAAAGTTGAGGATTGCAAACATTGGCTCGGGCAATTCATCAGCGATGCCTTCGTTGCGATATATCTCAACACCATCAAGACGAAAAATGATGTCTTTGCCGGCCCACTCAACGGCGTACTCGTGGTACTCATCAAGATTGGCTTCCCGCACCAGCATCAAGGCCTGCCAGTCACCTTTACCGCATGCCCCTTCATTCTTGATCGTCCGGGCAGCATAGTGATTGGGGCCACCATCGCTATGGTGTTCAAAGATGTCGATCTCACCAGACCCGGTCATCGGCCAGCACACCGTCTCATCGGGCTCTTCTACCGGGGGTTCGTTGTTATAGGCACCGAGCAGCCACCAGGCAGGAAACATGCCGTTCTGACCACTGTTCTCAACTTTCAGACGTGCGGTCCAGCGCCCCCTGGCAAATTCCTTGCGGTTTTTGGACGAGATTCGACCGGCAACATACTGCGTGTCGGGATGTTTTTTACCGGCCTTGTCGAAGTTGTCACAGGGCTGCTTTTCGCCAAGATCGATCACGCGTAGTTTGAGCGTGCCATCACTGACTTCACGCGTATTGTACTTCCCGTCCCTTACGTAACACTGGTCTTCTCCATTCACCCACAATATCTGGTCTCGCCAGTTATCGGTGTTGAAGGTATCAAATTCATCCAGGAAAACCGTCTTCCAGCCTTCCGGGTCTTCCTGCCCGGAGGCACCGTTTGCGTAAGCTGAAAGCAATATTAGAGAAACGAATAACGCGGCAAAATATCTCATTTTGAACTTCCTTTTAATGCCATCAAGAAGTCTCGATGTGACGGGCTCGAGCCCACGATCCGATTGACGTTCGTGGTGACCTCGACCATCAGTTCACGCAACTGCTGATCACTGAGGTTATCAACGAACGGATGATAACCCGTGGGCACTATTCCTTGCCCCAGCATCACTGCAGCCCAGGAGCACTCGCGAAACATCTCGTTGTTTTCTCGCACGGCGCGGGCATTACTCTCGAATAATGCGATCTTGTGGGCCAACGAATCCGGAATCGCCATTTCCCTGCAATCCACCCAGTATTTCGAGTCAGATCGCTGGTTCACCTTGTAGTGCAGGATAATGAAGTTGCGGATATTTTTGATCTCGGCCGTGGTCTCATTGTTGAACTGCCTGACCTCGGCCGGATCGATTTCCATGGCCGGGAACATCCTGACCAGTCGCAAAACACTGTTCTGGATAAGGTGGATACTGGTCGACTCCAGGGGCTCCAGGAAACCACTGGACAAGCCCACCGCCACGCAGTTCTTCACCCACTGTTGCGAGCGCCGCCCTGTGCGGAACTTGATGGTGCGCGGATCAGTGATTGGTTCGCCTTCGATATTATTCAACAAGGCCCTCTTCGCCTCATCGTCAGACAGGTAGTCACTGCTGTAAACAAGGCCATTGCCTACCCGGTTCTGTAAGGGGATATTCCACTGCCACCCACTGGTGCGGGCAGTTGACCGGGTATAGGGCGCCGGCGGTGAAACCGATTCTGTCTGCACCGCGACAGCGCTGTTGTTACGCAACCAGTGCGACCAGTCTTCCCATTCCGTTTTCAGTGCCTGCTGGATCAGCAAACCGCGAAAGCCCGAGCAGTCAATAAACAGGTCGCCCACAATCTGCTCACCTGATTCCAGCTGAACCGATTGGATAAAGCCGGATTCCCCATTCAGGTCTACATCGACCACCTTGCCCTCGACCCGTTTCACCCCGTGCGCTTCGGCGAGCTTTCGCAGCAATTTTGCATACAGACTGGCATCGAAGTGATAGGCATATTGCGGTTGAGGTTCAGAGTTGAGTGTGAACCTGCCTGCCATTGCCATCGATGCCTCCAGGCTGAAGGTTCGCAATGGGTGCGTCTCGCCCTGCCCGCGGGCCTTGAGCCAGTAGTGATGAAACTGTGCCGCCCAGGCCTCGACCCCGGGTGAGCCGAACGGATGAAAATAGCTTTCCCCCAAACGGCCCCAGTTTTCGAATTCGATCCCGAGTTTATAAGTACCGTTGACGGCATTGATAAACGTTTTCTCATCCAGATCTAGCAGGGCGTGGAAAGACTTGATCACGGGGATAACCGCCTCACCCACACCGACTGTACCGATCTCGTCCGACTCAACCAGCGTGATATCGATGGTTCCGCCAAGGCTCTTGGCCAGACCGGAGGCCGCCATCCAACCGGCAGTTCCGCCGCCTACGATAACCACGCGCCTGATCCGGCTCATCGCCCCCACCTGTTTGTTCGTGACAAGATATTCATAATTTACTTGTTTAGCTTATTGCGCAGCATCATGCGAATTTTACGCGCGGAGTTCTCATCGAGCGGGTCGAGCACCCCCCGCCGACCTTCGGGGATGTGTGCTGCCACTTGTTCATCCGGATCGAAAATATAGTGATCAAAAAACGTTCGCCAGGCCCTGCGTTGCGGGGCCGGTAGATCACGAATACTCAGGATGGCATGTAAAAGGGCATCCAAAGGCGCCCCAAGATAGGCCGGTACGGGCAGCCACCAATGGTTGACCAGTATATTCAGCTTATCCAGACCCGCCACGTGATGCCACCAGGTACTCGGTATATACACCGCATCACCAGGTTCGAGCACGGTGGTCCGGGCGTGTTTTACTGCCTCGGCAAAACGCGGAAAACGCTCAAAATCCGGCCGGTCAAAGTCAACCATACTAATTGGCTGGCCAGCGGGGGTATAGTCGATCGGCCCCACGTACAGGTTTGCAATCTGCTCTGGCGGGAATAGGGTAAAGCGCCTTCTTCCGGCTACCACCACTGCTATGTTTTCAAGCACATCGTAGTGAGCGGCCACCCGGTGACTGTTACCCAGCCAGACCCGCACGGTGGGCCGGATATCGGGAAGCTCGAGGTGGTTGTCGGCTGCAAAGTCCGGCATGCAGTACCCGGTTTCAGTCGAGCCCATGTAGATTGTGGGCGGTTGGGCATCATGTTCGTGCCGCTCAAGATCGTCCAGTACCGCCGTCATCCGGGTTTCGACCTGCTCAAAATTCATGGACGTCAAGTCATCACTGTAAAAGACCCGGCCCTCGTTGGCCGGTGCGCCCTTGCTGGCATAAACCGGCACATCGGCAGCGCAGCCTCGCAGATATTTGAACACTTCACTGTTCGACATATTTGCCTTTTGAACAACCTTCCATTGAGAAGCGAGCCCGCGGATGACAAAGGGTTCATCCGTTGTGGCCACCACATCCAGCACCTGCTGTTCGGGTCCCAGGTCCCGCTCGATGATGGGGGCCATTGTGGCCAGGATATCAGTGGATGTCATTTCGACGACTCATGTACCGGCCCCGCCCTGCGACTTCAACAAAGCATTTTTCCGATCGATCAATTTTCGAAAATTCGGCAGGGATGCAATCATCATGTAAATACTTTGCAAAAAGCCCTGTTGGTGAAGCGCTTCAAGTGCCTCGCCATTTAATTCTCTCAGGCGATTTTCGTTGATAATATGCAAACCAGTGAGCGTGTGCTTTTCGCCATTCGCGAGGGTAAATTCCATGTCGGACGAATCGACCAGGTCAAGGCCGACCAGCAGCTTGGAAAAAACCTGGTTGATCTCGTTTCCCTGGTGAATGGCCATCAATACGGAGCTGATACGCTCAAGCAAAGGGCTTTCACCGCCATGCTCCAGAAAAACCGGCTCCCCTTCCGTCGTGCTGACCTTCGCGTGGTCCATATCGATATGAACAACCGGCTGGCGCTGCGGTATACCGGACTCCATGGTCTCCTGGAAACCAATCAAAAATGGCTGACGCTCAATAGCCAGGGGTATGTACAGGGCATCCCAACCTTGCGGACCAAGAAAAAGATTTTCGTCTTTAGAAATCCCCAGCAGCACCACGGGTTCGAAATGATGGGTCTCCTTGTTACGCGTGAGCACGATCGGATACTCCATCTGCAACTCGCTGAACTCCAACGGAAATACCCGGGCCGTGCTGGCATCGAAACCCTGGCCAGCGTGATACCCGGGCAAAATCTTCAGGTCCTTATGCGTTATATTGTCGAGTAGAGCATGGTTTGTCATGGCATATTCCGATTAAGTCGCGAGACGGTCAGAACCGGCCCGAT
This sequence comes from uncultured Gammaproteobacteria bacterium, assembly GCA_963759155.1. GTDB lineage: Bacteria > Pseudomonadota > Gammaproteobacteria > Xanthomonadales > SZUA-36 > SZUA-36. The sequence goes on from CAVWXX010000005.1 coordinate 333,719, forward strand.
GTGAGTGTTAAACCGGCTACCCTTGCCGGCAGATTTTGTTCAGCAAACTCCGGTTAGCGGGAAGGCCACCAATGATCCGGTTGGCAGTGTCGTGATTCTCAACGAACAATCGCTGAGCTGCATTGGAAGAGGCCTGGTAACGTGCGTTCTTTCTGACCTGTGTGTCATAGCCCATACCATACAACACGTATTGGTAGCTTGCAGCGGAGAATATCTCATCCTGGTAGGCGAAATCACTCAGCCAGGGCGCCCGGTGCTTCCAAAGCTCAAGGCGTTCACTGAGGCTGTCAGATATGCCCTCGGGTTTGCGGTTATCGACCCAGAACTCCGAATCATCCCGCTTACTGAGCAGGTAATGGAGCTTCAGGAAATCGATAATCCGGTCCCAGCGATAACGGAACAGCTTATTGTAGCGTTTAGACACCAGGGACATGCTGGCACGATCTACAGGGCACTCCTCGACGATGAACTGACCAGCGAGTTCGATCATGACCAGCGCACTGGCCTCCAATGGCTCGAGGAACCCAGCTGACATCCCTATTGCGATACAGTTTTTGTGCCAGAATTTTTCGCGGTGCCCGGGCTCAAACCTGATCTTGCGGGGTTCAAGCGTTTCAATATCGGGGCCCTGATTGGCACCAACATATTGCCGTAGGACCTGAAGCGCCGCTTCGTCATCTGTATGGGCACTGGAGTAGGTGTAGCCAACCCCGCGTCTTGATTGGAGACCGATATCCCAGATCCAGCCCGCTGATCTTGCCGTGGAAGTCGTCTGAGACGCAATCGGTGCTTCCTCCCCGGCATACGGCACCTGGACAGCCAGCGCTGCATCATTGAAAAGCGAGTCGGACCTGCTGATAAAAGGGATCCCGTAATGCTCGCCCAGTAACAAGGACCTCAGACCAGTACAATCGATGAACAGGTCCCCTTCGATCTCCATGCCGCTAACAGTGCTCAATGACCGGATGTCACTGTCAGGAGAACCATTGATTTTGATAATGTGATCGCGGATATGATTGACACCGAGCCGTTGGGTGCAGTGTTCCTGCAGCAACCCGGCGAATTCGCCGGCATCCAGGTGATAACCATAATTGGCCACAAAGGCGTAATCAGGGGTCGCTAATTGCTTTGGCGCCAGGTTGCGGTCGCAAAGATGCCCCTGGGCACTCACGGCATCGACAAAACTGACCCGGTGCTTCTGATCCTGCCAGTAGCTCGCCAGGTTCAAATCACCATAACCTGCAGGGACACTGAACGGGTGGTAGTAATACTCGTCATCAACACCCGATGACCAGGCTGCGAACTTCGTGCCCTGTTTGAACGAGGCCGAGCAGCGGGTGAGAAATTCCTTCTCCGTAATGCCGATCTTTTTAAGGGTGATGCGCATGGTCGGCCAGGTGCCTTCGCCAACACCAATGGTCTTCACATCAGGTGACTCGACCAGCGTGATTTCGACGGGGGCATCGCTATCACCGGTCAATTGACTGGCCAACAGCCCGGCCGTAAGCCAGCCGGCGCTGCCGCCGCCTACGATGACAATTTTGCTGACAGTATTACTCATTTTACGTCTGCTGGTGCCAAAAAAAAGCCGCTGCAATCACAGCGGCTTCATCTTAAGCGCTAATATTTGTTATTAAAAGCGGAAGCTGGCGCCGATGGCGTATCGGGCACCCCACTGGTTACCGCGCAGGAACATTTCCGGATAACGGGCATAGGTTCTCTGGGTCTCATTGGTGAGGTTGTAGCCTTCCACGAATACCGTCCAGCTGTCGTTTACATACCAGGTAAAGTTTGCATCAACCTGGGAGTAAGCTTCGGTGAACACCGGTGATCCGTTGTTGACCCCGCCATTATAGAACTCATCGCGCCAGTTATAGAGGACCCGGGCGGCAAATATGTCATTCTCGTAGAACACCTGCAAGTTGGCGCTGTCACTCAGCCCACCCAGGGCGAAGAACCTTCCATCAACTTCACGATCCACGTCAACATCACCACCCACAAAGGTGGCGTTACCTATGACGCCAAACCCGGAATCACCAAACAGGTGCTGCACCTGAAGCTCCCAACCATGCAGTTTGCCTGTCTCGCCATTGGTGACGGTGGAGGCTTCAAATATGGCCAGGGGGTCACCAGGCAGGTCGGAGATGAACGTGCCAGGCTCGTTACCCAGAATCTCGTTCATGCGTGCGAACACATTCGTATCGGTCGCAACAATACCTTCATCAGCCAGCTGTTGACGCGCCAATTCAGCGGTTGGGCCGATGTATGCATCGGTCAAGCCTTCATAAGTACGATCAACCGTCGTGTTGACGAGGAAGTTGTCCACAATCTTGTAGTAGTAGCCAACCGACACATAACTGCCCGGTGCGTAGTACCACTCCAGTGAAAGATCAAAGTTATCCGAAACATAGGGTTCCAACTCGGGGTTACCGACGGTCACGTTACGGCTGCCCACCTTGGGGTTGCCGACAAAGTTCCTGGTTGAACTCATGTCACCAATCGGTGGCCGGGCGATAGACCGGCTGTACGAGAATCGGCCGATCAGGTTTTCATCAAATGACATGTCGATATCAAGGCTGGGCAGAAAGTATTCCGTCGATCCACCACCCTTCGAAGGAACCTGTTCAGGGGCATAATCGTAAATCCACTCGTTGCCACCGATCCATACCAGCGCCGTGGCCGGGGTTTCCAGACCTTTTGACGTGACCTTGGCTTTCTCGTAGCGGATTCCGGCTCTGGCAGTGACTGGCATACCGTTAAAATCGTCTGCAAATGTGAACTGTAAGAAGGCGGAGGTCACTTTCTCTGAAAGTGTCGACCCACCGTCTACGGGCCCGGCCCAGAAACGCCCGCGGCCATCATCCTGAAAGTCGGGGCCCCAACTCGGCCAATAGCAGCATCCCGCCAGTGCGACGTCGTTGCCGCCCACGGTTTCGTAGCCGTCAACAACGGCGTCGAACGGTGCCGTCCAATACCAATCGATCGGGTAGTCACCGGAGTTGCCGAAATCGCCCAGCAGGTTTCCGTATTCCTCCCGTGTAAATGTGCTGTCATCCCACCAGCCATTCGAGGTCAGCCAGAAGCCGGCCGGAAGTTGGCCTGAATAGGCATTCTGGGTCTTAAAATCCTGCTTGACCTGGGAGAAGCCAAATTCAATGTTTTGCAGGGCACCACCATCGCCTTCCCAGATACCACTAAGCTGGATTTGCTTAATCTCGTTATCGGTGCTGTCGTCAAACGCCTGGCCGAACAATGAACCAATGTCGCTGGCAAAAAGCTCATTCTGCAATTCGCCGGTGGGTGAAATAAAGCCCATATCAAATACCGGTATCCCGCCACCGAAATAATTGGCACTCTTGGTCGTGATGTTGGCCGCACCGCAATCCGCCGGGTAGTCAGGGTTGCCGCGACACCAGGGTGCATCAAACGAGTTACCAATGATGACGTTGGCGCTGCTGCCAGGCAGGCTGCCCAGACCCGCACCTCTGGTTTTCGAAGTCGAATCGTGATAGTCAAGCTCGAAGGTCAGGGAGTCGGTCGCCTGCCAGTCCAGGTTAATACCCCAGGAGCTAAGTTTTTTCTTGGTGTGGTCGCGGCCGATTCCGGTGGCGTAGTCACCTCCGGCTTCAGTTACCTGGGTAAAAACGCCGCGCTCGTTAATGTTACCGTTGACCGCCGAACCGCCGGCAAGGAACCAGATACCGAAACCGTTTGAGTTCTTGGTAAATTCCGTCTCTGCATAGGTGTAGTCCAACGTTGCGGTGAATCTATCGGTCGGCGCCCATTGCAAGGCAACCTGGGCGTTGGTCCGTTCACGCTCGTTGTCGGCATAGCCGTAACCGGCGTCCTGCGGATACCAGGTTCTGCCATCGGTGCGCTGGCTGTTGTTGATGATCGCAGCCTGGTCGCCAATGTCCCTGTTCTCGAACCACTGCGCCACGCTGGCGTTTTCCTCACGGTTTTCACGTTTGGAATAGGAACCTGATACCAGGACACCAAACGTGTCGTCAGCAAAAGTCTGGCTGTAAAGACCGGATACTTCCGGCGTCCATTTATTCAGGTCACTTGAACCCGGGACCGAAGTTTCGTGAAGCGCCTTTGCAGTTATGACACCCCTCATACCCGGGGTATTCAGCGGACGCGAGGTCAGCAGGTTGACCGTGGCGCCAATACCACCCGTGGGCAGACCGGCACGCGATGTCTTATAGACCTCGACCGCACTGACGCCTTCTGTCGCGACGTCCAGGAAATCAAAGGACCTTCCACCGGAACTCGGCATCGAACGACCGTTGAGCAGGGTCAGGTTGAAATCGGGGCCGAGGCCACGAACAGTAATTTGAGAGCCTTCACCATTGAAGCGATCAATGGACACACCAGGAATACGCTGTAGCGCTTCCGCGAGGTTTGTATCCGGGAAATCACCGAAGTCTTCAGCCGTGATCGCGTCAACCACACCGATCGCATCGCGTTTGCGATCCATCGAGGCTATAAGGCTTTTGCGTACGCCCGTTACGATAACTTCTTCGACAAAACCCTCATCTTCATTGAGTTCCGCTTCAGTTTCCTGCGCCATGATGGGCTGGAACGAAAACGCGCCAAGTGCGAACGCGATGCTCGCTGATAATGATGACCTGCGGAATGTCCTGTTATTCACTAATCTATGCTCCCACTAAATTATTTAGATCGTCCAATGTTTAATTTAAGTCTTGTTTGCAGCCTGTAAGCGCTTACATTTTGTACGCTGCTAATCCAAAATGTAAGCGCTTACTTTAAAGGTATCGTAAAATTGGTCAACCAGTCAACACTTTCTTAACAATTGACAACACATCGTATCCAATCATGACCACCTGTGCGTGCTACAGAGCCTGTAAAGCGCATTAAGCTGAAGCGATACAAAATCTGTAACGTTTTAATCGGGCATATAATTTTTTTGTAATTTCTGTATCTAGACGATAGTATGTAAACGCTTACATTTAATCGGCGAAACTTTCAATGGCGACAATCTACGAGGTGTCAAAACTTGCCGGCGTGTCGCTTGCAACCGTTTCCCGGGTCATGAATAACAGTGGCAAAGTCACGGTCAAAACACGCCAGAAAGTCCTGAAAGCAATAGAAGAGCTTGGTTATCGCCCCAATTCCATGGCGCAATCATTGGCATCAAAGCGCTCCAATAGCGTTGGCGTTCTTATCCCCGAGTTACATGGTCCTTTTTTCGGGATCATGTTAAGCAGCGTAGAAAGGGAGTTACGGGAAGCGGGTAAACGAGTCGTCATTACAGCCGGCCATAGTGATGAGCGCAAGGAAAAAGACTGTATTGAGTTTCTTCTGGACAGCAAGTGTGATGCGCTGATATTGCATATTTACTCGGTTTCGAATCGCTTTATTAAAGACTTGAGTAAAGGTTCTGTCCCTATTGTATTGCTCAATGGGTTCCTGCCGGAGATTGCCGATAGATGCATCAGCCTGGATAACGAACATGGTGGTTATGTCGCCACAAAATCCTTGTTGGAGCGTGGCCACAGGCAAATTGCTTATGTCTCAGGCCCACACTGGAAAGTGGATTCATTCAAGCGCCTGTCCGGCCACAAGCGAGCGCTGACAGAGTTTGGCATTGAGGTTGACGAGCAGTTGATTTTTGAAGGGGATTTTGAAGAGGCCAGCGGCAGACAGGCCATGAATCATTTTTTGAAGCTTGGCATTCCATTTACCGGTGTTGTATGCGCCAATGATGAGATGGCGGGAGGCGTTATGGATACGGCGCGCACACACGGCCTGAAGATACCAGATGATGTTTCTGTCATCGGCTTCGATAACGTAGACTTCACCAGGTTTCTTAACCCAAAACTGACATCGATTGACTGCCGTATCGACGAGATGGGGCAGATGGCTGCCCGCTGCGTGTTAAAAAATGCCTATGGTGAAAGCGACCTGGACATCCAAAACACCTTTGAGCCAAACCTGGTCTTGAGGGAATCAGTCAAAAGCAGATAATAACTATGACAGCTAACACTCGATATACAATCAAGGTTGCCCTGATCGTCGCGTTAGGTGGCTTCCTGATGGGTTTTGATGCATCCGTTATTTCAGGGGTGGTCGGTTTCATCGGGCCGGAATTCGAGTTGACCAAGATCCAGGTCGGCTGGGCAGTTGCCTCACTAACGCTGACGTCAACGCTTGCCATGATGACCGCCGGCCCTATCAGTGACCGCTTTGGTCGAAGGCCTGTGTTAAAAGTAGCGGCAGTCCTGTTTTCCGTTTCTGCGATTGCTTCCGCCATGGCACCCGACTATCTCACACTGGTCATTGCAAGGATGTTAGGAGGTTTCGGCGTTGGTGCGGCACTGATAATCGCACCGATGTATATCGCGGAAATTGCACCCGCCGATATACGTGGAAGAATGGTTTCCTTCAACCAGCTGAATATCGTCATCGGTATATCGGTTGCCTATTTCAGCAACTTCCTGATCCTGAGCCTCAGTCAGTCTGACCTGGCATGGGCCCAATCACTTCGTTTCGAGGACTGGACCTGGCGCTGGATGCTCGGCGTCGAGGCGATACCCGCCGTCATCTATTTCTTTGCACTGTTCCTCGTACCGGAAAGCCCGCGTTGGCTGGTCATGCGAGGAAAGGCTGCAGAGGCACTGCAAATATTGACTCGCGTGAGCGGAAAAGCACAGGCTGAGGAAGACCTTGGTGCCGTGCAGGAGTCCCTGGATGCTGAATCCCACCTTGAAAAGGGTGCCATTAAAGAACTGTTTTTGCCTGCCATGCGCCTGGTTCTGACCATCGGTATTGTCATAGCCATCCTGCAACAGATCACCGGTATCAATTCCGTGTTCTTCTACGCGCCGATGATTTTCGAGCAATCCGGTATTGGGAAGGATGCTTCTTTCATGCAGGCCGTGCTGGTCGGCATCGTGAATCTTGTTGCTACCGTGGTGGCCATCGCTCTGATAGACAAGCTGGGCAGACGCCCTCTGCTAATTGCCGGCCTGGTGATTATCGCAAGCAGCATGTTGCTGCTCGCATATAGCTTCCATTCGGCAACTTATGGGCCGGGTGGTGAGTTGATCGACATGAACGCCACCATGGTACTGATAGGAATCCTCAGTTTTGTTGCCGGTTTCGGTGTCTCTCTCGGACCAGTCATGTGGGTTTTGTTTTCCGAGTTGTTCCCCAACCGGCTTCGTGGCATCGCCATTTCTTTCTGCGGCTTGATCAACTCCAGTATCAGTTTCCTGGTGCAACTGGTCTTTCCATGGGAACTCGAGAACTTTGGGCCAGCCACTACATTCCTGATCTATGGCTCTTTTGCCATCGTCGGGCTTATCTTCGTTATGCGGGTACTGCCGGAAACAAAAGGCAGGAGCCTGGAGCAACTCCAGGCCGAACTCGTAACTAAAAAATGATGTGGGTTAAGAAAATGAAATATTCGCATACAAATTATCTGAAAATGGTGGTAACCGCCCTTGGCCTGCTACTTGGCTTATCGCTTGGAGTCACCAGCCAGGCCGATGCAATTCCGGTGGAGATTAAGCAGGAAGATGGGCGCTTCCAGTTATTACGGGGTGGCGAGCCTTACACTATCCGTGGTGCAGGTCTCGAGGTGGGTGACATCGGCCTGCTCGCATCACACGGTGGAAACTCAATACGAACCTGGAGTACCGAAAACCCGAAAATCACCGCTCTTGAAGTGCTTGATAATGCGCACAAACATGGCGTAACCGTCGCCATGTGTATCGAGGTCGGCCGTGAGCGGCTTGGCTTCGATTATAACGACGAAGAAGCAGTGGCCACGCAATTGGAATTTGCGCGTAACGAAGTCATGAAATACAAGGATCACCCTGCCCTTCTCGTGTGGATCATCGGTAACGAAGTGAACCTGTCTTTCAGAAACCCGAAAGTCTTTGATGCGATCAACGATATATCCAAAATGATTCACGAAACAGACCCGAATCATCCAACGACCACCGCGTTGGCAGGTTTCAACCCCCAACTGGTGAAACTGGTCGAAGCACGGGCACCCGATCTGGATTTCATAAGTACTCAAATGTACGGCGGTATTGTCGGTCTGAAAGGTGCCATCAAGGCAGCGGAATACAATGGACCTCTCTTCGTGACGGAGTGGGGCGCCATCGGACATTGGGAGGTTGGCAAAACAGCCTGGGGTGCACCCATCGAACAAAACAGCAGTGAAAAAGCCGCGAACTATATGAAAAGCCACAAGGCTGCCATTGCCTCGAATCCTGATCAGGTCATCGGTTCATACGTATTCCTGTGGGGCCAGAAGCAGGAACGCACACCCACCTGGTATGGCATGTTTTTGCCGGATGGGTCGGAAACAGAAACCATTGATGTCATGCACTACCTGTGGAACGGCAACTGGCCTGACAATCGTTCACCACAGATCAAGTCCATGAAGCTCGATTCAAAGACATCTACAAAGAATGTCAGGCTGGATGCGAATGGTACTTACAAGGCCCAGGTGAAAGCGTCAGACCCTGATGGCGATACGCTGCAGTATCATTGGGAAATCCTGCACGAAAGCAAGGCCACACAGGAAGGCGGTGACCGCGAGGAAGTTCCCGAGGCATTGACCGGCTTGATGGAACGTTCCGATAGCGACCGGGTTGTCATCAAGGCGCCCGCAGAGCCCGGCGCCTATCGTCTGTTTGTTTACATCCGTGACGGCAACGAAAATGCCGCTCACGCCAACATCCCATTCCTGGTGGAGTAAAAATGACCGATATTTATTGGGGCAGCACGCCGGTAAAACACGCCACTGAAGGTGGCGCTGGTGAGCTTGTTGTTCGCGACGGAGAAACCTTCTATAAAATCTCGAACTATCACACAATGCCGGCTTTTTTCATGTCGGTTGTCAGTGGTTACGATCATTGGTTGTACGTATCAAGCACCGGCGGGTTAAGCTGCGGCAGGGGAAATCCGGAAAGCTCTCTTTTTCCATACTACACCGACGACAAGATTCACGATGCACAAACCACCACGGGTCCGCTGACGATCTTCCTGGTCAATAAGAACAACAGGACATACCTTTGGAAACCGTTTTGCCAGGATGTCAGTGTCTATCAAATCGAACGTAATCTTTATAAGAACCAGATCGGCAACAAACTGGTCTTTGAAGAGATCAATCACGACCTCGACCTGGTTTTTTCCTATTCATGGTCAACCGGCAACCAGTTTGGTTTCATAAAACATTCAAGTGTTCAAAATACCGGCAGCACCGATGTTGCGATTTCGGTACTCGATGGTTTGCGCAACCTGCTTCCCTCCGGTGTCACCCGCAGGCTGCAGTCCGAGTTCAGTACGCTTGTCGATGCCTACAAACAGGCGGAGGCCCTCCCTGAGCAAACCGCAGCCTTGTACTCGATGAGCTCAATTCTTACCGACCTGGCGGAGCCCAGTGAAGCTTTGAAAGCCACGGTGGTCTGGAGTACCGGGCTTGAAGATCCAGAGTTATTACTGTCGGAAGACCAGGTGGAAAGCTTTTGCGGTGGTTCGCAGGTCAGTACTGAAACCATCAAAAAGGGTAAGCGCAGCGCGTTTCTGCTACAGGCCGATTTCCTCTTGCCAGCCAACGGGCAGAACAGTTGGAGCATCCAGGCTGATGTCGACCAGGCGGCAGCTCAAGTCGCCAGGTTGATCAATTCCATCGATCAAGGTATCTCGGCACACGATATCAAACAGGATATTGAAGCTGGTTCGTTGAAGTTACTGCAACTGGTGGGCAGTGCTGACGGTTGCCAATGCTCTTCTGACACCTTGACCAATAGCCGGCATTTTTCCAATACGCTTTTCAATATCATGCGCGGTGGTACTTTTTATGATGAGTACCGTTTTCCACTAAATGACTTCCTTCATTTTGTTGGTGCCTGGAACAAGCCATTACAGAAGAAATACCATGAATTGCTTGAGTCAAAGGGCAAAACGCAAACCCTGGATTCGATGCTAAGCATGGCTGAAAACAGCGGTGACGTTGATATGCAACGGCTTGTTCTCGAGTACCTGCCGCTGACCTTCAGTCGCCGCCATGGCGACCCAAGCCGGCCCTGGAATGCGTTCTCCATTGATATCAGGAATGCTGACGGTTCTGACAAACTTCATTTCCAGGGAAACTGGCGGGATATTTTCCAGAATTGGGAGGCCCTGGCTGGTTCCTATCCGGAGTTCGTAGAAAGCTTCATCAGCAAATTCGTGAACGCCTCGACCGCCGATGGCTATAACCCTTATCGGATAACAAAAGACGGCTTTGAATGGGAGGAATTACACCCTGATGATCCCTGGTCAAATATCGGCTATTGGGGTGATCACCAGATCAATTACCTGCTTAAACTCATTGAGCTTTCAGACCAGTATCATCCTGGAAAAGTCGCTGAGTATCTCACGACCGAGCTTTTCGTTTACGCCGATATACCCTACCGGATTGAAGGCTACCAATCGCTTCTTCACGACCCTGACAACAGCGTTAACTATGATGAAACAAGGGCCTCGCTGATTGCTGAACGATGCGCACAGACCGGCAGTGACGGTAAATTGCTCACACTGGCAAACGGGTCGATGTGCAGGGCCAACCTGCTTGAAAAATTACTAGTAACGACCCTCGTCAAGCTGGGCAACCTGGTTCCGGGTGGTGGTATCTGGATGAACACCCGCCGGCCCGAGTGGAATGATGCCAATAATGCGCTGGTCGGTTATGGCTTATCCATGGTCACGCTTTGTTACCTGCGCCGGTTTCTTGTCATGCTGGAAAAGTTGCTGAGAGCAGATTCGACCCGGGCGTACCCGGTCTCTGACGAGGTACTCATGTTTTTTGAAAGCATCTCACAAGGTTTTTGAACAGTTTAGCTATATACAAGATGCTGCCATCAACCCCGTCAGACCGACAGGCATTCATGGCCGGGCTGGGTGTAGCCGCTGAAACTTATCGTGAACGTGTTTATGGCGGGTTCTCAGGTAGCAAGTCCAAATTGGGTAGGCCAGAACTATTGGCGTTTATCGATCTGGCAAAATCGTACCTGGATCATAGTATTGGCCAAAATCAAAGGGAAGATGGCCTGTTCCACTCCTACAACCTGTTACAGGTTAACCCTGATGGGATCGAGGTCGAGAATCTCTACGAAATGCTGGAAGGTCAGGTCGCCGTATTGAGTTCCGGTTACCTGGATGACAGGCAGAGCCTGGATTTATTATCCGCCCTGAGGTCGAGCAGAATTTACCGTTCTGACATCAATAGCTATCTTCTGTACCCGGACAGAAGTCTTCCGCTTTTTCGTGAGAAAAACGTCATTGATCCGTCATTGGTCCATGAAAACGCCTGGATTCAGAATGAATTGGCCACCGGCCGAACCCGTTTTGTTGAACAGGATTTAAACGGTGACGTTCACTTCAACGGCAAATTCAGAAACGCAAGGGCGCTGCGTGACGCCCTTGAACAGGAAAGCCGGTATTTCCACAGACACCCGCTCCGCCTTGTGCAGTATTTACGAATCCGTTTTCAACCACCGCCAGTTTACCGGCCGTTCCGGCGCCATGTACAAGTATGAGGGTCTTGGCTGCACCTACTGGCACATGGTTTCAAAGCTCTTGCTGGCAACCGCAGAGGTTATTAAATCAGCCAGTGGAGAGCGCGATGTTGCCCAGTGAGCATTTATCACCATTACTGGAACGTTTCGACGATATTAAGGAAGGACTGGGCTTGCACATGTCCCCCGCTGAGTATGGTGCATTTCCCGTAGACCCCTACTCCCACACCACGGGTTTTTCCGGTGTACAGCAACCGGGTATGACCGGCCAGGTCAAAGAGGATGTCATTACGCGGTTTTATGAACTGGGCGTGGAGATCAACCGGGGTGAGATTTCATTTGCACCGGTACTTCTCAAGCGTAGCGAGTTTCTGTCAGAGCCAACGACCTGGAAGTATTCCGTTGGCGGAGATATGCAGTCCGAGAGCCTGGAGGCCGGTTCACTGGCTTTCACGCTGTGTGGCGTCCCGGTCATTTACCGTCTGGCCCAGGAAAGCAGCATACAGGTATATTCTGACCGCGAAACTCCGGCGCCTGTTCCGGGAACCCGATTGGGCGCGACATTGAGTCAATCACTGTTCAAACGTGAAAAGCACATCAAAAAAGTGGTAGTCAACCTGCCCACGGACAAATTGAGGTATGAGTAAAAGACGATGAGAATATTTAGACCGCTAGTTTTCGCTTTGTGCACTACATGCGCGATTGGCAGTGCGGCAGCCGCAACGATCTTCACCACCGCCAAAGATACCGACCTGCGGCTTGCAGCAGATGGTGAAGTCAGTTTCAAAAAAGGCTCTCAACCTACAGAAAATGAAATTTCTGTTTTTGTTAACCCAAAGGTCCACTTCCAGACCATGCTGGGTTTTGGCGGGGCGATAACCGACGCCAGTTCCGAGGTATTTGCGAAATTGTCACCCGAAGTGCAGGAAGAGTTTCTGAAGGCATACTACGATGTTGAAGGCCTCAATTATTCGCTGGCACGCACAACCATACACAGCGCCGACTTTGGCAGTGGCAGTTATACCTATATCGAAGAGGGTGACAAAGAGCTCAACACGTTCTCCATTGAGCACGACAGGCAGTTTCGCATCCCCCTGATCAAACGCGCCATACAGGCGGCTGGTGGTGAACTGCTGATGTACGCCAGCCCGTGGAGTCCGCCAGCATTCATGAAAGACACCAACAACATGCTTAAGGGCGGCAAGTTGCTGCCGGAGTACTACCAGCCATGGGCAAACTACTACACAAAGTTCATCAAGGCCTATGAGAAGGAAGGTATCCCGATATGGGGTATTACCATTCAGAATGAACCCATGGCTACGCAAATCTGGGAGTCGTCGATTTACACGGCTGAAGAAGAACGCGATTTTCTCAAGCTCTACCTCGGCCCAACCATGGAACGAGAAGGCCTGGGTGATAAGAAAATCATCGTCTGGGATCATAACCGTGACCTGGTAAGCCACAGGGCCAACACCATCTTTGGTGACCCGGAAGCATCCAAATACGCCTGGGGAATCGGCTATCACTGGTACGAGATCTGGACCGGGAGTGATGCGAAGCACGTCAATCTGCAAAACGTCTACGAATCCTACCCGGATAAACCCATCCTCTTTACCGAAGGCACGATTGAGCACTTCGATCCGGAGCGGTTTCAGTACTGGCCCAATGCCGAGCGCTATGCAAATGACATGATCAATGACTTCAATGCGGGTGTTGTTGGCTGGACGGACTGGAATATTTTGCTGGATGAAACCGGCGGCCCCAATCACGTGGGTAATTTCTGTTTTGCTCCGATACATGCGGATACAACGACGGGCGAGCTGATATATACACCGACGTATTATTACCTGGGCCATTTTTCAAAATTCATTAAGCCCGGTGCGAAACGGGTCAGTACAACGGTAAGCCAGAGCTTCTTGCTGGCGGGTTCCTTTATCAACCCGGATGGCTCCATCGCCACCGTCATATTGAATAAAACCGACGAACCAATCAGTTTCAACTTTTATGTGGGTGACCAGGAAGCAGAATGGAGCATTCCTGCACGGGCCATTCAAACGGTGGTTCACTAAAAAAGAATAATCAGCGCCATGGTACCCTTCAGGGGGTTCGAATCCTCATTTAGTGAGAGTGTCTCAATATGAATGTACAAAATTTCAAACTGAGCTTTCGTGAAAAGTTCGGATATGGACTAGGAGACACCGCCAGCCACTTCGCGTGGGATCTGGCCGGCATGTTCCTGTTTTTTTATTACACGGATGTGTATGGAATATCCGCGGCCGCAGCCGGCACCATCATGCTGGTGGCGCGCGTCTGGGATGCTGTCTCCGACCCGATGATTGGCATCATTGCAGACCGGACAAACACCAGGTACGGAAAGTTTCGCCCCTACATGCTGTGGTTCGCCATTCCCTTGGGCGCGACCCTGGTCATGCTCTTTACCACACCGGATTTTGATCAAACCGGCAAGATCATTTTCGCGGCCTGTGCTTACCTGATGCTAAGCACCTTTTATACCGCGGTGAATCTTCCATTTTCAGCATTGTCAGGGGTGATGACCAGCGATTCCAAAGAGCGGACGCTGCTAAACCAGTATCGCTTTTTTCTTGGTTTTACCGGAATGTTTGTGGTCAGCTTAACCATGACAATTAAGAACTATCTGATTGTCGGTGATGTGCTGGCATATGCAATTTCCATGAATTTGCCAGCTGAAGCGCTTGCCTATATCAGGGACTTTAACTGGGGTGAGGCCCGCCTGCTGGACCCGAGCGGAACCTTGAAGCAGGTGATAACCCAGGCTGAGCAGAGTGCTTTTCAGATGATCGCCATCGTCCTGGCGGTAGTGGGTACTTTATTGCTCTTCTTCAGTTTCTCGTCGACCAAGGAGCGTATTGAGCCGCCAAAAGATCAGGTCAATAACATCGTTGAAGATTTCAAATGTGTGTTTGGCGTTCGCGACTGGTTGATTTTGTTCATACTGGGCATCGTCACTTTTATTCTGATCAACATTCAGGGTGCGGTCGTCAACCAGTACTTTAAGTATATTGTCGGTCGTGAAAACGATGTCACCATCTTTTATACCTCCACCACCCTGTGCCTGATATTTGGCGTATTGCTGGCTGCTCCTCTGACCAAGCGGTTTGAAAAACGCAATGTTTACCTGGTCTGCTCAGTGTTGTCCGGTCTGTTGACCATGTCCCTTTATTTTCCCGGTCCTGATGATTTTTACCAGTTACACATTACCAATATCCTGTCCAAGCTGGCCATTGCGCCGACCATTCCCCTGTTGTGGGCGATGATTGCAGATACCGTGGATTTTTCCGAATGGAAGAACAAACGAAGGGCGACCGGATTGTTTTTCTCGGCGACAACTTTTGCTCAGAAAATTGGTGGTGGTATTGCTGTAGCCATTGCAGGTTTGCTACTGACCATGGCCAATTATGACGGCGCTGCCGTACAACAATCCGATGAAGCACTGGCGTCATTACGCTTGATGTTTTCGGTCATTCCAGGGGCCTTATATGTATTAACCGGCGGATTATTGCTTTTTTACCACCTGACTGACAGCAAGCTTGATACCATTCGCATCGAACTGGACCGGAGGCGACAGGCAGAGCAGTCAGGCCCATAGCGCGAAAGCCGAAGTAAGACGCCACACGATGTCTTCACCACCCGACTGGCCAGCCGGGAGGTGACCCATGCCCGGCCTGTCCCCGGCTGGCGCGCTTATTGCATAAAACCCTCTTGTTACAACATATAGATTGCGATACCCATGAATACAAAGAGAAGAATGCCCTCACTCAGATCTTTGAGGGCATTCCAGATTGCTGGCCGCCACCAGAGTTTCAAGCTGGCCGCCGAAGAGCTGTGTTTAACCGCCTCCGCGATCAGTCACCAGGTCAAGAGCCTGGAAGAGTTCCTCGATCTGAACCTGTTTGTGCGTAAAACACGTGCCCTCGAGTTCACTGAACCCGGCAAGAGTTATTTTGATTTCCTTGATGGCATGTTTGCCCGCCTGGAGATGGAAACGCACCAATTGTGGGCACAATATGGTAGAGGAATGATCCGTCTTTGTGTGCCGCCATTTTTCGCCAACGAAATTCTCCTACCCAAATTACATGACTTCCAGGCCATCATGCCGGATACCGATATACGCGTCAGCACCCAACACAGCCTGGTGAAAGAACACTCGGCTGAAACGGATTTATCTATCCTGCTGGGATCCGGTGACTGGCCGGAACTGGTCACCTATCCATTATTTGCGCGGCGCCTGGTGGTCGCCGGCGCGCCTTCCCTGTTGAAAGGTTTTGATAGTTCATCTTTCAAGAGTCTTGACGGCCAGACACTGATCGTTCACGAAAACCGGCCGCAAGCCTGGAGCAATTGGGCCAAGGCCCTGGATATTGAGGCACCAGTTGCAGGCAAAGTGCTGCGCTTTGATTCAATGTCGACCGTCGTTCAGGCTGCTGCACAGGGGTTGGGATTTGCCATCGTTTCCTGGCCTTTGAGTAAAAACTGGTTTGAATCGGGTGCGCTGCAACGGGTTTTCGAAACCGAGTGGGTAACGGATGAACATTTCTATCTTGCTCATCGACCGGAAGAGTCAGACCGACTCGATATCGTCAATCTCATCGACTGGATCATCAGGGAGTTTCAGAGCGATGAGTGAAAATATTTGTCGTATAGGCGATTAAAACCCGTTTGTCAGTAAAACAGCCCGGCAATAAGCTCTTCACCATGTTCAAAACACGATCAACGGAGGAGATTAATCATGAACAGTAAGAAGAGATTATTTGTTAAATGTACCCTGGCAATAGCGATGGTTCCTTTCCAGGCTCACGCTAATACAGCTCAAACTGCACTTGAGGTCTGTGCCGATGCACTGGCCAGTGAGCTTTCCCAGGCCAATGGGACTGATGTGCGCTATCGGCTGGATTCAGCCAATCAGGGCTTTGATAGAAAAATGCAGTCACTTGAACGGATCAGCCTGTCTGCAAGAGACCCTCAAAGCAGCGAGTTGGTATCGAAAATGGACTGTGTCGTCAACAGCAGGGGCCGGATCATCAGGCTGACCAATGTGCCTCTGGACACTGCGAAAACCGGCAAGCAGGTTTCAAAGTTTGACTAGAATCGAGTGCCTTTGGGGGGCAGGGTCTCACTGGTGGATTGTGCTATTTCCGCCAGGGAGGCCCACTCCCCTCATTTTTCAAAAGCTTACTCATCCAGAAACTTCCACGTATCCGCACCATCAAACTTTCTGATCGGAATTCCGGCAGTATCTTCACGCCGCATCATCCGGGTGTTTAAAGCAATCCGGCTATCGTCGTTCTTCTCAACACTTTCATAGTGCGTGGTGCACCCACAGGTTTTGCAGTGATAAAACTCGATACATTTATCACCCCACAAATAGGCCTGTCGCTTTGCGGGTGAACCGGTGATATGAACCTGCCCACGCGTGTAATAAGCCCATTGAGCACCCAGGCGGTGACAAATAGAACAGGTGCATTCCGTTAATGATTGCGGTTTTTCATCAAATTCCAATTTGATAGCGCCGCAGTGACAGGAGGCGGATAGCATGATCTATGCCTCAACCGGTCGAATATTGTCGAGTTCATCATCCGTAAAGATTCGTGATACGGCCATGAATCTTAACCCGAGTGGAATTTCCAGTGAAAAGCTTGAACCTCTGCCGCTGGTGACATCAACCACGATATGTGAATTTTTATAGTATTCGAACTGATCTGCTGCCATATAGAACTTGCAGCCTTCGATCTCGCCCAGGCACAGATCCCTGCTGCCCACCATGAAGTCGCCCTTTGCAAAGCACATGGGTGAAGAGCCATCGCAACAACCACCGCTCTGGTGAAACATCAGGTCACCATGTTTTTGTTTAAGCTGGTCTATGACCGTTTTGGCTTTTTCTGTCACTGAAACGCGTTCTACATACATAAGATGTCTCTAAAATAAACCACCGTCATCCCCGCTTCTGCGGGGATGACCACCTTTCGAATCATGTTTTGCGATCAGAAGAATCCCAGCGGGTTCTTGTCATATGACATCAACACATTCTTGGTGTGGCGGTAATGGCTTAACATCATCTTGTGGTTTTCACGGCCGATACCGGATTTCTTGTAACCACCGAATGAAGCACCTGCCGGATAGGCATGGTAGCAATTGCACCAGATACGGCCTGCCTGGATACCACGGGCGAAAGTCTGCATCTGGTGGACATCGCGCGTCCAGACACCGGCACCCAATCCATATAGTGTGTCATTGGCGATTTCCATTGCTTCGGCTTCGTCCTTGAATGTGGTCACACACAGAACCGGTCCGAATATTTCCTCCTGGAACACCCGCATCTTGTTATGACCTTTAAAAATGGTCGGCTTGATATACAGTCCGTTCGGGTAAACCTCGTTTTCAAATGCCTCACCACCGATCAATACTTCGGCGCCTTCCTGTTTACCGACATCAATATAATTCAGAATTTTTTCATACTGATCATTGGAAGCCTGCGCACCCATTTGCGTGCTCAAATCCAGTGTGTCACCCATCTTGATGGCTTCCACACGTTTCAGGCAACGTTCCATGAACTCGTCATAAATGCTTTCCTGGATCAACGCACGCGACGGGCAGGTGCAGACCTCTCCCTGGTTGAAAGCAAACAGCACCAGGCCTTCAATGGCCTTATCAAGGAAGTTATCGTCCTGGGCCATGACACTCTCAAAAAAGATATTCGGTGACTTGCCACCCAGTTCCAGCGTCACGGGAATGATATTCTCGGAAGCATATTGCATGATAAGACGACCGGTGGTGGTCTCACCCGTGAAGGCAATTTTCTTGATATCCGGATGGGTTGCGAGTGGTTTACCTGCCTCGGGGCCAAAGCCATTAACAACATTCAGCACCCCGGCCGGCAGCAGGTCGGCAATCAGGTCCACCAAAAATAGAATGGATAGAGGGGTCTGCTCTGCAGGTTTAAGCACTACACAGTTACCGGCCGACAATGCAGGCGCCAGTTTCCATGTCGCCATCAAAATCGGGAAATTCCACGGAATGATCTGACCCACAACACCTAATGGTTCATGAACCTCCATCGATACGGTACCCGCATCGATATCAGCCACCTGCCCCGCCTCGGCGCGAATGACACTGCCAAAATAACGAAAGTGATCCACCGCTAGAGGGATGTCGGCCGCCATGGTTTCTCGTATGGCTTTACCATTGTCCCAGCATTCGACCAGGGCCAGGCTTTCAAGGTTCTCCTCTATGCGTTCGGCGATCTTGAACATGATATTGCTACGTTCCGTCGCCGAGGTTTTACCCCAGGCATCCGCTGCATTACCAGCAGCCTTGACTGCCAGGTCAATGTCTTTGCTGTTCGATTTCGGTACACGAGCAATGTGGCTTCCATCAACGGGAGATGAGTCATCAAAGTACTCTCCATCAACCGGCGCCATCCATTCACCGCCGATATAGTTTTCATATTGAGGTTTGAATTCGGGCTTTGTATATGACACGTCATGCTCCTTGTGATAATGCTCTTGGTGTTTTTATCTTAGGTCAAATTTCCCCGAATAGCACTTCAACCACACCGCAACTTGAATGCGAGTGTTCGAATGCGGTGATATGCCTTACAATCCATCGTGATGACAGAAAACGAAACCAATACCGGCGGGTGGCATCAGGTCACTGCCGCCGAGGCTACACGACGTCTTGATGTTAACCCGGAAACCGGACTTAGCTCTGAAGAGGCCGCTGCGCGGCAACAGCACTATGGCCCCAATCATCTAAAGGAAACACCGCCACGAAGCCGTTGGCTATTACTGGCTGATCAGTTCAAAGGTGTCCTGATCCTGGTGCTGATCGGTGCGGCGGTGCTCGCTGCCATCATCGGCGATATGACCGATGCCGTGGTCATTCTGATCGTAGTCTTAATTAATGCGTTTTTAGGCTTCTCCCAGGAGCAGCGCGCCGAGCAATCACTTGCCGCATTGAAAAAGATGCTCGCGCCAACTGCAGAGGTGCGTCGTGATGGCAAGACGGTAACGCTATCGGCTGACCTGCTGGTGCCAGGGGACATTGTCCTGCTTGACTCCGGAGACAGGGTTCCCGCCGATGGTCGCGTAATCAGTGCGCATAGGTTCGAAGTAGATGAGTCTGCATTAACCGGAGAGTCCCACACGGTTGGCAAACACGCCGAGTCGCTTTCCGGTCGGGATGTTCCACTGGCAGAACGTGCCAACCTGTTTTTCATGAATACCATCGTCACCCGTGGCAGGGCCGAAATGGTGATTACCGCCACCGGTATGAACACCGAACTGGGTTTGCTGGCTGGCATGCTGGTGGAGACGGAGGACTCTCCGACCCCACTACAAGTGCAGTTGGATCACCTGGGTAAAAGACTTGCCCTGATTGCGATTATCGTGGTCGTTTTTATGCTAATCGCTGGCCTGTTGCGTGGTGAGCCATGGCTTAACATGGTGATGACAGCCATCGCGCTGGCCGTGGCTGCAATACCGGAGGGCCTGCCTGCCGTTGTGACGGTTACGCTGGCGATAGGTCTTCAGCGGATGGCGCGCAACCAGGCCATCGTCAAACGACTGGCCGCCGTGGAGACCCTTGGCTGCACTTCGGTTATCTGCACAGACAAAACCGGCACCCTGACGGTCAACCAGATGACTGCCCGCCAACTTTTCATCAATGGCCAACATCTGAAGGTTAGTGGTGAAGGCTACGATACCGCGGGGGAGATTACCGGTGAGGGCACCGAATTGCCGGACCTGGAAATCCTGTTAAAGCCGGTCACACTTTGCAACGACTCCGAATTACGCGGCGGTCAGGTCATTGGGGACCCGATGGATGGTGCCTTGCTCACGGTTGCAATAAAGGGTGGGATTGACACTGCCTTAATGCGAAAAAGGTGCCCGCGTATTGCTGAAATCCCATTCGATAGCGAACACAAGTACCAGGCGACATTTCATCTTAATGGTGAGCACGTTTGTGTCATGGTAAAGGGTGCGCCGGACGTACTGCTGGACAGTTGTAAGACGGTATTCGACGAAAACGGTAACCAGGTACTTGATGCTGCTCAACGGCAGAAGATCGAACAGGCAAATGAACAAATGGCGAAGACCGGTCTGCGTGTGCTGGCCGTTGCCTGTACCGAAGTACCGGCCCGGGATTTTGATCCGGCCGGCGACCTGTTTGCGTTTGTAAAAGACCTGGTATTTACCGGTCTGGTAGGCCTGCTGGACCCACCCAGGCCTGAAGCCCGTGAAGCCATCGCACTGTGTCATGAAGCAGGGATCTCGATCAAAATGATCACCGGGGATCAAAAAATCACGGCCCAGGCGATCGCCAATGAACTGGGAATTGTCGGCGCAGTTGTAACCAGCACCGAACTCGATGCAATGAGCGATGCCCAACTGTCTGCCGGAATTGATGTCATGGGTGTTTTCACCCGCGCCACGCCGGAGCAGAAAGTGCGCATTGTGCTTGCGCTCAAGGCACGCGGTCACGTCACCGCGATGACCGGCGATGGTGTAAATGATGCACCGGCACTCAAGACGGCTGATATTGGCATCGCCATGGGCTTAAGCGGCACGGACGTGGCAAGGGAAGCGGCAACCATGGTGTTGACCGATGATAACTTCGCCACGATTGTAAAAGCCGTCAAGGAAGGACGTACCATTTACGACAATATCGTAAAGTTTGTCCGATTCCAGCTATCAACCAATATCGGTGCGATTTTGACCGTTTTGATCGCACCGTTCCTCGGTCTTCCATTGCCATTTACGCCAATTCAGCTGCTGTGGGTCAATATCATTATGGATGGCCCGCCCGCCATGGCCCTGGGTGTTGACCCGGCACAACCGGACACCATGTCACACCGGCCGCGCAAAACCACTGAACGGATCCTGAAGCTACGTCTCCTCGGCAAATTGATAAGCTACGGCACGATCATGATGGTTGGCACCCTGGGCGTACTGTGGTGGGGCATGCAGAACGGCTCAGCGATATATGCGCAAAGCCTGGCTTTCACCACCTTTGTGTTGTTCCAGGTGTTCAACGCTTTCAACGCCAGGGTGGCTAAAAGAAGTACGTTTAATGCGAATTTCTTCCGCAATCGTACACTGTGGATAGCCCTGATCAGTGTGGTTATCCTGCAGGTGCTGGCGGTGCAATGGGCGCCGGCTCAGGCCATATTCAACGTTCAAACACTTTCCGGCAGCGACTGGCTCCTGGCAACACTGGTTGCGAGTTCTGTTCTGCTCCTGGAAGAAATCCGGAAGTGGATCAGGCGAAAGATCTGGCCCCAGGCAGTTAAGTGATTAAAACGCTTTAGCGTAATCCTTGACCCGGGTGATGGTCGGCTTCAAATCACCGGCGAGACCATTGATATCATCCCATTGTGCGTCCCGTGCGGCTTTCTCAAGCGCAAAACACAGATCAGCCAGTGAGTTCGCCCCGACGGTACGGGCCGACGATTTGAGTTTATGGCTATGAAACCTGATCTGTTCTGCATCCCCTTGTTTGAATGCTGTCTCAAAATCGGAAAAAATATCGTCCATCTGTGATACGAACTTTTGCAGGACTTCCTGTTTCGCCCCATGATCGTCAGCAAAAATGCGATCAAGCGCGGTGTGATCTACCGCGATCCCGGGATGAATCTCGCCTTCAAGCTGTCCCGGTATGACAGGCTGGTCGAGAATATCAACTTCCGTTGGGTCGCTTAACGAAACCCTGTTCACCACACCATCGCTTCCTGGCAGCCATTTAATCATCGTTGAAAACAGGCTACCCGGCTCAACTGGCTTGGCGATGAAATCTTCCATACCCGCCTGCAGACAGGCCAGGCGATCCTCTTTGAAAACATTCGCCGTTAAAGCCAAAATGGGTGTGTGCAGGTTAATCGCCCTGGGGCCACTGGCGGAACGGATCAAACGCGTTGCTTCCAAGCCATCCACTTCCGGCATCTGCATATCCATTAATATCAGGTCGTAATCGTTGTCACGCGCCATAGATACCGCAACACGGCCGTTCTGGGCTGTATCCACAACGAGACCCACGCTGGATAACAATGCAACCACCACTTCCAGGTTGATGGCATTATCTTCAGCCACCAATACCCTTGAACCGGTATACTTTTCACGCAAAACCCGCTCGGCATCCACTGTTACGCCGGAAGACATGCTGGGCATTTTCCCCTTGCCATAACCCAGCCAGGCGGTAAACCAGAACGTACTGCCCTCACCCAGCGTACTTTCAGCACCTACCTCGCCACCCATCATGAGTACCAGTCGCCGGGTGATAGCCAAACCGAGCCCGGTACCCCCGTGTACACGCGTGGTGGAAGCATCGCCTTGCTCAAAAGCATCAAATAAACCGGGCAATATATCGTCTGCGACGCCGATACCTGTATCCCTTACTTCGAAACGTACAAGAACCTTGTTGTCCGTTTCTTCAATTTTTCGGGAACGCAGATATATCGTGCCCTGCTCGGTAAACTTGATCGCGTTTCCAACATAGTTAAACAGGGCCTGGCGTAGCCGGGTTGCATCGCCCTTCAACCAGGGCGGCGTGTCTCCCATGTCCACGTCAATGGTCAATCCCCGTGCCGAGAGTTCTTCACGGAATAAGGACTGGATATGATCAAAAATCTCGCTGAGACTAAAATTTGATTTTTCCAGGGTCAGCTTTTCGGCCTCGATCTTGGAGAGATCCAGGATGTCATTGATAATCGACAGCAGATGGCCTGCTGAGGCTTCAATCTTCGTCAGGCTTTCAGCCTGGTCCTTTCTTGGTTCGGCTCGCTGTAGCAAATGCGTGAGCCCGATGATGGCATTCATCGGCGTGCGGATTTCATGACTCATATTGGCAAGAAAAATACTCTTGGCCTTGTTGGCCGATTCCGCTCTCTCCCTCGCATCAGCCAGCTCGGCGGTACGTTGTCCCACCAGGTCCTCGAGATGATGACGATGGGCGTCGAGTTCGCGTGTCAGGTGCTTTTTCTCGGTGATGTCATCTTTGACCGCTACATAATGGGTGATGGTCCCATTCGGACTGCGGATCGGTGTAATGATCGCGTGTTCAACGTACTCTTGACCATGCTTGTTCCGGTTGAATAACTCACCCTGCCAGGCATAACCCCTGGTCAGTGCAGCCCATAATGACTGAAAAGTTTCCGGCGGTGTTTTACCCGACTTCAGAATACGCGGGTTTTTGCCGATGATCTCTTCACGGGTATAGGCTGTTGCCTCCAGAAAAGCTTCATTGACGTACTCAATCTCGGCCTTCAGGTTGGTGATAACGATACTTTCCGGACTTTGCTCCACGGCCTGCGCCAGCTTCCGTAGTTCGCTCTCCATCCGCAGTCGGTCATCGATGTCCCTGAGCACCGCCACAAAAACCGGAGAGTGTTCTTCCATGTACTGCAGATGAATTTCAACCGGGTACATGGTCTGGTCTTTACGGCAATTAACCGTTGTTATCATCAGTTCAGGCCGTTCGCCGGTGCGTAATGGCTCAATCAGCGCGGCAAGTGATTCTGCCGTGAATTGCGGTTGAATATCAACGGGTGTCAAGCATCGAAGCTCTTCCATCGAGTAGCCCAGGTTTAATTGGGCCTCTTTGTTGGCATCGACGAACCGCATCGTCTGACTATCGAAAATCAGGATTTCATTCAGGCTATTTTCAAGCACCCGGCTAAAACGGGCTGACCTGCTCTCAAGGCGGCGGCGCTGGATAATACGCCACATTTCATTGGCAATCAGTTGCACGGTTTCCTTCTCGAGAGCGGTGTACTCACTATCCCTGTTGCCAATCCCCACAACCATTACCGCCTGCCCGTCATCGATAACCGGCACGCAGATCAGACGTCTCAACTCGGTATTTCCCTCGGGCAGACCATGCTGATGGCCATAGTCACCGTAATCATTGAACAACACGGGGAGGAGTTGCTGTTGTAACTCAACGCATATAGCCGCGTCGTTGAGTGGGTAATGAACATCAGCACCCGATTCAAAATATTCCTCCAGCGTCCGGTCAGACCAGAAAGTCAGTTCAGTGCTGCCTTCTTCGCCGTGGAAATAATGTAAAAAGGAAACACAGCTATAGGTGAGGTCCTCCACGAGATCGAGGCCGGCCTTTATAAAGGCCTTTTCGTCCTGTTTTTCGGCGATAAGGGACAGCTTTTGCATGGCTTCGGCACGACGGGTCTGAAGCCGCATCAACTCGTCATTCAGTTTGCGCTGGGTGATATCCCGGCCAACGCCCAACACCCCGATGAGTTCACCATTGGGTTGGTACATTGGCACCTTGATGGTTTCAAGTTGCTCGACATGTCCGTCATCGGCAAAACGTACTTGCTCTTCACTAACGCAACGCTCGCCGTTGGACATCGCTCGCTGGTCCTGCTCGGCGTGGGCGTCCGCCTTTTGCTCGTCCATGAAGTCGTAGTCGGTTTTACCGACAATAGCCACTTCATCAACACCAAGATATTGTTCAAAACGGTGATTACAGGCAAGGTAAGCACCTTGCTGGTCCTTTAACCAGATCAGGTCAGGTAATGTATCTATCAATGCATGCCACTGCGCCTGGCCAAGCCGGTGCTGGCTTTTCTGTAATGCACCCGCAGTGGTGGATAGCAAACCGGTCGCTTCAGTGTCACGCAACGCATTTTCAATGGCAGGAACAAGTCGCTTAATATTATCCCTGCTAATGAAATTATCGGCCCCATTCTTCAACAGACTGATTGAATTTTCGAAATGCTGGATGTCAGAAATGATGATAAACGGTGTGTCCCTGGCCGTTTTCCTGACCAGATTCAGTGCGTGAATTGCATCCAGAAAGGGTAGGTCCAGGTCATATAGGATGCAATTCCAGGCAAGCTGACTCAAAGTCGCTTTTAAGCCCTCCACACTCTCCTGTCGCTCCAATACCAGCGCAGGCCAGCGTTTGCACAGTTGTCTCTCGATAAGCTGTGTATCTGTGCTGGAATTGCCAATAATCAGGACGCTAAACGGTGTCGACATTTTCTCCCTTCAGTCTTCGACCGTGTGAATAATCAACCTGAGTTCCATACCTCTCAGGGCATCAGGTACTTGTTTATATTACAGGTTTGCTCAAAAAACTACCGAAATTGTCTCAATTCCATATCTGCATCACTTAATAGCCGGGTAAAAACGTACGAAAAGCGACGCTATTCATGTGCGGAAAATGGATTGTGGACGGCTTCTGAAAGTACGCTTTCAGGAAGCAAACACCCGGAAATATTCTATGGTTGGCTTAAGGCCCGCCTCCAGTGAAACCGTGGGCTCCCACCCCAGTTCCGCCTTTGCCTGGCTGATGTCCGGCTGTCTTTGGGTTGGGTCATCCTGGGGTAGCGGTTCAAATATCAGGCTGGACTTGGAACCGGTCATGTCTATGACTTTTTCAGCGAGTTCCCTGATGGTGAACTCACCGGGGTTGCCCAGGTTGACCGGGCCAGTCAGCTCTGACTTCGAGTTCATCAGGCGGATAAGACCTTCAACCAGATCATCCACATAGCAGAAAGAGCGTGACTGCATCCCATCGCCATAAATGGTGATGTCATGACCCTGTAGCGCCTGCATAATAAAATTGGACACAACGCGACCGTCATCAGGAAGCATCTTGGGGCCGTAGGTGTTGAAAATCCGTGCTACCTTAATGCTTGTATTGTGTTGGCGGCGATAATCGAAAAACAGGGTTTCGGCACAACGTTTACCCTCGTCATAGCACGAGCGGATACCAATCGGGTTGACGTTGCCCCAGTAGTCTTCTGTTTGCGGGTGTATTTCCGGGTCACCATAGACTTCGGAGGTTGAGGCCTGCAGAATGCGCGCGCCGGTGCGCTTGGCAAGACCCAGCATATTAATGGCACCATGTACGCTGGTTTTTGTGGTCTGTACCGGGTCACGCTGATAATGAATAGGTGACGCCGGACAAGCCAAATTGAATATTTGATCGACTTCGACATAAAGGGGAAAGGTGACGTCGTGTCGCATCAGTTCGAAATTAGGGTGTTCCAACAAGTGCACGATATTACGCCGTGTACTCGTGTAGAAATTGTCCACACACAATACGTCATGCCCCTGGTCCAGAAGTCGTTCGCACAGATGAGAGCCCAGAAAGCCGGCGCCACCAGTGATCAGAATTCTTTTCGATGATGTACTCATATCTCTCCTAAGGGCGATAAGCCTTTTCTCTGATCATCATGACTGGCCATTTTGCGTGTGCCAGGGCCAGTTGTTCAAGTGCCTGATCCGGCGCCGGGTCCGGAATGAGACTCTCGCCAGCTTGATACAAATAAGACTGAATGGGCAGCTTGGGTTGCATAATGACCACTTTACCGTCCACAAGCCAGCCCTGTAAATCATGATACTGCATCTGGGCCCGGCCCCCGCCGTTGTAAAACCGAGGCAAGGTCAAGTCCCGGCCAATCGCAGGATGACGACTGTCTACACCCATCAATGAAAGCAGGGTCGGCAACAGGTCGATTTGGCTGGTGATACCCGGTACCCGCCGTGGCTCAATACCATTTCCAATAATAACGCCCGGGATATGAAAGCGTTCAACCGGAATCAGGCTGGCCCCCTTCACCCGGGAATTGTGATCCGAGACAATCAGGAATAGTGTGTTGTCCCAGTAATTGGATGCGCGTGCCATTTCCATGAACCGGCCCAATGCGAAGTCTGCATAGGCCACCGCCATCTCGCGTGGCGCGTCCGCACCGGTGCGATTGTCTACCTTGCCTTCTGGAATCTCGAACGGTTTGTGATTGCTGGAGGTGAACACCAGGCTGAAGAATGGCTGGTCCCCCATGCTGCCCAGGTATTCATCCGCTTTCAGAAACAGGTCTTCGTCCGAAACACCCCAGGTGGCAACGAATTGGGGGTCTTCAAAGTCTTTCTGATCGATCACTGTCTGGAAGCCATTGTTCAGAAAGAAGCGCCGCATATTGTCAAAATGAGCTGACCCGCCATAGATAAAGCTGGTTTGGAATCCCTGATTCTGTAACACATTGGCGATGGTAAAAAAGTTAGTCTGCGTTTCGGTACGCTTGACGGTACTGCGTTTTTTCGTGGGTGGAAAACCCGAAAGAATAGCTTCGAGGCCGCGAACCGACCGGGTGCCCGTAGCATAAAGTTGTTCGAACCATATGCCCTGATCTGCCAACCCGTCGAGGCTTGGTGTCAGGTCTTTGCCGCCCAGGCTACCGACAAATTCGGAACCCAGGCTTTCCTGCAGTACGATCACGAGGTTCATCGGCCGACTCAAACGACGCGTGGCCACCTGGTCATGCATCGTGGGTGTGGCACTCTCTAAATCAACCCTGGCCTCAAGGCCTGCGTCTTCAACGACGATGCGCAGGGCTTCGGCCTCATCCATTTTTCCGTAATTGGCTTCCCCGCCTTTGGAATCACGATACTGCTCATAAACTGCATAAATCAGCGTATAGGCCGAGTTTAGCGGCAACTGGTTGACCATTGAATCCGTGGTAAAGGCAACGGTACTTGGATTCACCGGGTGATGATCAAGCGTTGATCGGACCATGGCGAACACCAGGACCGCAATGACCGGCATCAAAAACAGGGCGCCAGGAAAGCGCCTGTGAGATGACATCCGGCCTGCACTTTTTGTCAGTCGCCAGGTCACCAGGCAAGATAAGAATGTCACCACCGCAACCAGCGCCATTAAAGGCCCGTACGAGGTCAGCAGCATGGAAAAAACCTCGCGGGGGTACTTCAGGTATTCGATATAGATGTAATTCGGCCGGGCATCGTATTGATCGATGTAGGGAATCGTGCCCAACTCCAGCCATACGATGAAGAAAGTGACCGTCACCAGGTAATAACGCAAAATGATCGACCCGAATTTTTTCCCCGACTGCCATGGTGCGGCCAACAGGGCGGGACCGACCAGCATACCCATCAGGACAAGATCAAAGCGAACACCCTGTAGCAGGATGAACCAGTTACCGCCCGTGGGTGCTACACGGTCCCAATACCAGGCAATCAGAAGAATTCGTGAAAGGCTTAGCAGTATCAGTAAAAAGCCAAGTACACGCAGGGGTGCGGAAAGACACCTGATGGCGTTTGATAAGCTTGTTAAAACCATTCAGGTAATCGTCTCACTAAATTTAAAATGGAAAAAAGCAAATTCCTGCTGATGACCTGCCGGAGTAACATGACATTCGTGACCTGTTTCGAGCAGGTCAAAACCCTCGCCTAACTCTGAAGTCAGTCTATCATCATCATACTGAACAATATCAAGCCCGCTGCACTTGTTGGGACCATCAATCGCAAAAGTCATGATAATAAGGTGCCCACCCGGTTCCAATGATTGCCTGAGAACACCGATGTATTTTTCCCTGTCTGCCTTGCTGGTTAAAAAATGAAACACCGCGCGGTCATGCCAGAGGGAAAACCGGTGTGGTGGCTTGAAGCGGGTGACATCTTCTTCATACCAATGAACCCTGTTCGCCTTTTCTGCCAGCCTATTGCGGGCATGGTCGAGCGCGTTTTTTGAAACATCCAATACGCTGATATCGGTGTAAGCTTCCTCGCATAGTCTATCCACGAGGGTTGATGCGCCGCCGCCAACATCAATTATCCGTGCGTGCCGGGGTAGTGAAATACCGGAAATAAGCGACAGCGACCGGGTCGGCTCCTGCTGATACCAACTCACCTCACGCGGCGATCTATTCAGGTAAACGTTTTCCCAGTGTTCTTTTCTCTCGGACATATCCAGACCTGAAACATTTAACCCGTCATTATACCAAGCTGGGGATGAGCCAACCGGATTCTGGCATGACATCCCTTCAAAGAACAAATCCCAGGCAAAGAACCTATAGGGTTCTGCGTGGTCAATATCATGAACGAGTTTTGTAGTAAACTTTCTTCAGAAACGGGCACTTATGTCCAGCAAGCAGAAAACATCATCAGGAGTTTTCAATATGAACACAAAACGGATATCTCTGAGTATTCTAAGCCTGCTTTTAAGCTGCGCTGCCATCGCACCCGTGTGGGCAAAAAAGGATTTACCGGCCGTTAATGATGAAGGTATGGAACTCGTCAAGAACTCTGAATTGGCAACCGTCTATGCTGACCCGGGCGCCGACCTGAGTATCTACAAGCGCGTCATGCTGCTTGATGCCACCGTCGCATTCAAGAAAAACTGGAAACGTGACCAGAACCGTGGCAATCCGATGAGGGTCAAGGATAGTGACATGAAGAAAATCGAAGCTGATGTCGCCGAATTATTTCGCGAGGTTTTCATTAAAGAACTGGTCGACGGTGGCTATGCAATAGCTGAACAAGCCGCTGAAGATGTTCTCCTCGTCAAACCTGCCATCGTCGATCTTGATGTTTCTGCCCCGGACATTCAAAGCTCTGCTATGACCAGGAGTTTCTCTGAATCTGCCGGCGAAATGACCCTCAACCTTGAGCTCTTTGACTCGGTCACAAACGATAAGATCGCCAAGGCTACCGACAGGAAAGAGGATCGCTGGCGTGGTCGGATGGAATGGCGTACCAGCGTCAGCAACCGGGCGGACGCCAAGCGCATGATGACAGACTGGGCCAAGGCGCTGAGGTCCGCTCTCGACGAAGCCCGCGCCTCGACCACACCCTCAACTGATTAGACGCGAGATGCCCATGGCCGGCGGCATCCAGTTTCCGCCGGCTGAGACTTCCACACAGCGGGAACAGCCCGTCTCTTCAGAAAACTCAAACAGTGTTTTTACCGGCCCTGGTGCCCAAAATCAGATAAACTGTATGGTTACTAAGCATGCACTGAATTATTGGTGTGTATGCACGCCTGAATACTACATTCGCCCATCCGGACACCGCACATGAATACCGACACAATAAGCTCATTTAATCAGCTGGGACTGCAGGAGTCTCTGCTGAAGGTTCTCGATGAAGTGGGATATGAAACCCCTTCAGCCATCCAGGCGCAAACCATTCCAATCTTGCTGGAAGGCAGGGATGTTGTTGGACAGGCCCAGACAGGTACGGGCAAAACAGCAGCTTTTGCTTTGCCGGTTTTATCGCGACTCGATATGAAACAGAAGGATCCGCAGGTATTGGTGCTTGCACCGACCCGTGAACTGGCGATACAGGTTGCTGAAGCTTTTCAAAAATATGCTCACCACTTAAAGGGCTTTCACGTACTACCCATCTATGGCGGCCAGGACTACAGCGTACAGATCCGGGCATTGCAACGCGGCGTGCATGTGGTCGTCGGTACACCCGGTCGTGTCATGGACCATATTCGCCGTGGCACCCTGGTACTGGACAAGCTTTCCACACTGGTGCTGGATGAAGGTGATGAAATGCTGCGGATGGGCTTCATCGATGACGTGGAGTGGATACTTGAACAAACACCGGAAAACCGTCAAATCGCCCTGTTCTCGGCCACCATGCCACAACAGATTCGGCGAATTGCCACCCGTCATCTGAACAATCCGGTTGAAGTGACCGTCAAGGTCAAGACCACCACGGCCGATACCATTCGTCAGCGGTACTGGCCGGTTCAGGGATTTCACAAGCTGGATGCCCTGACCCGTATCCTCGAAGCGGAACCCTTCGATGCCATGCTGATCTTTGTGCGCACCAAGCTCGCCACCGCTGATTTGTCTGAAAAACTTGAAGCCCGTGGTTACGCCTCGGCGCCACTTAACGGAGATATTGCACAAAACCAGCGTGAGCGCACGGTCGATCGTTTGAAAAAGGGAAAGCTGGATATTGTTGTTGCTACTGATGTCGCCGCGCGCGGTCTTGACGTTGATCGCATCAGCCATGTTGTGAACTATGATATTCCAGCCGATACCGAATCCTATGTGCATCGGATTGGCCGTACCGGTCGCGCGGGTCGTGAAGGCGATGCCATTTTGTTTGTCACACCACGTGAGAAACGCATGCTGTATGCCATTGAACATGCCACCCGGAAGAAGATCGAAGTCATGGATCTGCCTTCGACCGATGCCATCAACAACAAGCGTATCGAAAAATTCAAACAGCGTATTACCGAAACACTTGAAGGTGTTGATCTCAAGCTGTTTTCTCAAATGATTGAACAATATCATAAGGAACATGATGCAGACTTCCTGCAAATAGCGGCCGCACTGGCCCAATTACTCCAGGGTGACGCCCCATTCCTTTTGCAGAACAACCCGCATCACATTGCAAACAAGAGCTGGGATAAAGAAGGCAGGCCAAGACATGAGGGCAAGGGTCGTGGCGATCGCTTTAAGAAAGACGGGGCATACGCCGACCGTAAAAAGAGGGATACATCATCCAGACGACGGCCACCCAAAAACGAAAGAAGTGATGGACCACCGTCTGAAGGGATGGAGCGCTACCGTCTTGCCGTTGGTCATGACCACGGTGTCATGCCCGGCAATATTGTTGGCGCCATCGCCAATGAAGCAGACATCACGGGTAAAAGTATCGGGCGCATCAGTATCCATGATGATCACAGCTTGATTGACCTGCCTGCCGGCATGTCAAATGAAACGCTTAACGCCCTTAAGAAGATCTGGGTAGCAGGAAACAAGCTGGGAATTTCACGTCTTGGGGAAAAACAGAAACATGAGGGTTCTGAAAAATCATCCCCACACAAAGGCAAGCGCAGACTTTCCCTGTCAAAAGGCAAGAGTCACAAGAAAAGAGATCCAAAAGCAAAAAGGAAGCCCAAGAACAGGCGCCCATAACCACATCGGGAATTAATGGCTTACAACATCACAATACTTCCCAGTAGCCGCAGTTTTCCATCCGAGGGCAGTTCGACGCTACTTGAAGCAGGCTTACACTCAGGCCTTGCACTTGGATACGGTTGTAGCAATGGAAATTGCGGTGAATGCCTTGCGAGAGTCGTGTCTGGCGAAGTCCGTAAAATTCGTCACCACGATTACCTCATAAGCCAGGAAGAAAGAGCCCGCGGCCAGGTCCTGATGTGCTGCAACACTGCCGTCAGCGATGTCGTGCTTGAAGCGCCGGAGGCCCAAAGCAGCCAGGAAATACCACGACAGGAAATTACCGCCAGGGTGAGGAGCATTGAAGTGCTTAATGACGATGTGGCCCTGCTCCACCTGAAAACACCACGCACACAGCGTTTGAGGTTTCTTGCCGGCCAACAGGTAAAACTGGGTGGTGAGAACCTGCCGGAAGCCTCACACCCCATCAGCAGTTGCCCTTGTGATGAGATGAATCTGCATTTTCAGATACCCAGGCTTGCTGATAATGATTTCTCAGATGCTATCTTCGAGCACCTCAAAAAAGGTGACCCGGTCAGGATTGTTGGCCCCGAGGGTAGTTTTGTCCTGAATGAGAACTCAACACGTTCATTGGTTTTTATCGCCTGGCACACGGGTTTTGCACCCGTTAAGAGCCTGATCGAACACGCCATGTCTCTGGAAAAAGCTGCCAGCATCCAGTTGGTCTGGATGACCCGGAACCGCAAGGATCGCTACCAGGATAATCTGTGCAGATCATGGCAGGACGCTTTCGATAATTTTCAATACCTACCCGTGGATATCGAACTGAATAACGAGCGCACTGATACCGCTTCTATCCTCAAGCGTCTGAATATACAGCCAGGCGACTTGAGTAACTATGACGTTTACGTCGCCGGTAATGAAAAGCTGGTAGATGCTTACGCAGACAACCCGGGATGGACATTTACCATCACCCCATCAGCGTCCTGATGGGGAAGGGAATCAGACTTTATTTCACCCAAAAAAAACGGGCGCCATCTGGCGCCCGTTTCGACTAATCTGTAATCTACGATTAGAGAGCAACAACCTTGGTTGCGCATGGGCCTTTCTGGCCTTGTCCTACTTCGTATTCTACTTGCTGGCCGTCATTCAATGTTGCATAACCATCAGTTTGGATTTCTGAATGGTGAACAAACAAATCTTTGCTGCCATCTTCTGGTGTGATGAATCCGTAGCCTTTGCCCGCATCAAACCACTTTACTGTACCTGTACTCATAACTTTCATTCCTTAATAAATTAAATAACTATTTTCTATCTTTGTTTCCTGCCTTATGGCAGAAGCATTCAACAACAATTACCTGCTCAAAAAAAAGCTCAAATTGCCATTTTTCTTCTTCACGAAACTTTTTTGAGAGCCGTAAAAGAACCAGTGTAGCACGGTTCGGGCCATTTAAAGGCATTTGACATGATGATAATGCTTAACTTCTGATTGCAAACACAGCCAAAAGTCACTAATTTTGCTCTGCGGGCACCCGCAAAACATGTTAATTTGCGAGTTATAAGTCGCGTGAGACAGTCAGCACAATGAAAAAAACCACAGCAAAAAAGGTATCAAGCAGACGTTATGGGTTCCTGTTGACTGCCCTGGTTATTGTTTTTGTAATCGCCTCGGGGTTCTATTTTTTGACAACGGGAGTCAGAAGCGCCAAACGAGTAGAGCAAACCCTTATCGACCGTTTTGATTGGGTGGATGAGTACACCCCTGCAATCAGTGGTTTTATTGAACCACAGCGAATTGAAGCATTCATACGTGTCCGTGAAGCCGTGCAGCCCGGTTGCGTTGATTACCAGGCGGTCCTGACCAGTATTGGCGAGTTGGAAAAACTTGATTCTGACCAGGAAAAACCCGCATCAGAGGCTACCTCAACCGGCTTCCAGGCGATGAAGAGCGCCTTCAGTGCTGGTCCCAGGATGATGGAGTTCTCTACCACCCGTAACCAGGCGCTGCTGGCGGAGGAAATGGGGCTTGGTGAGTATTTTTATATTTACCTGACCACTTATGGCAAGCAACTCGCTGATGAAGCGAACTCGGATTTCTCAGCCACAGAAGAGGCTTATATCAGCGACCGGGCCCGGGAGGAGTTTACGCAGATACTGACAAACCAGTTGCAAGCCCTTCGAGCGAGTGAATCAAAAGCGTCATACCCGGAACTGGAAACTAGCCTGCAGATGGAAATTGATGCCTTAAAAGACGGCACGCACACATCAGCCTGGCCCAATGGTCCTATCGGCAAGGCGCGCGAATCACTCGCGCCCTATCAAGCACGATTAGCAGAGCTATATTGCTCCGGTATCGTCC
The DNA here is from genome assembly GCA_963759155.1 of uncultured Gammaproteobacteria bacterium. Classification (GTDB taxonomy): domain Bacteria; phylum Pseudomonadota; class Gammaproteobacteria; order Xanthomonadales; family SZUA-36; genus SZUA-36. The sequence goes on from CAVWXX010000005.1 coordinate 368,358, forward strand.
AAATTGAGCTGCTGCAAAAGAACCGGGGGTTTGATTTTGATGGCTAGCTGCCAAAAGCACACTATGGCAGCACATAGAAATAGACCGAGACAAAATGACAAAAGCTGCCAAGTAAAACAAACAGGTGAAAAATGGCGTGGTTGAAAGGAATTTTCTTAATACTGTAAATGACCGCACCGGTGGTATAAGCGACACCACCCGCGACCAGCCAGAACAGGCCATCCGGTGCCAGGCTGTTAATCAGCGGTTTGAACGCGAAAACGATGATCCAGCCCATAAACACGTACATTAACGTGGACAGAACATTGTATCTGCCGGTAAAAAACAGCTTCAGAATAACCCCGCTGATTGCCATACCCCATGAAATACCGAAAATCGTCCATCCTACCCAGCCATTGAGCGTGACAAGGGTAAACGGGGTGTAGGTACCGGCGATCAGAATGTAGATCGTCGCGTGGTCATTGATCCTCAGGCGCGCTCTTTTCTTCGGGTCTTTTGCGCTGTGATAAAAGGTCGATGCCGCATATAGCGCAATTAAGCTGACACCAAATATTCCAGCGCTGATAACGTGAAGTATGTTGCCCGACCCGCTCGCACGCAAAAGCATAAGCAGCAAAGCGATGACGCTGAGACCCAGGCCAATCGCATGGGAAACAATGTTGGTCTTTTCTTCCAGGGGTGAGTAGTGATTCGTTGTATCCACCGCTTCTAAACCCTTCGGGCGCGAACGTTTCGTCCTTTGACTTTGCCATCAGCCATATAGTTAAGCACCTGGCGAAGTGCGGAACGCTCAATCGCCACATAGCTGGACATATCAAAAATATCGATCTTGCCGATCTGGGAACCTGCCAGTCCGGCTTCTCCCGTTAAGGCTCCCAAAATATCACCGGGTCGCATCTTATTCTTCCGGCCGGCATCGAGTTGAATCGTGACCATCGGGGACTCAAGCGAAAAATCCGGGTCACGATCAAGTGACGCATAAACATCACAGATACACGGTTTTTTCAGATACTGCTCGATCGAGCTAATCCGGTACAGTTCAGACTCGGTGAAAATACTCAGCGCGATTCCCTTTTCCCCTGCACGCCCGGTGCGGCCGATGCGGTGCACGTAAATCTCGGGGTCACGTGGCAACTCATAATTGATTACCGCAGCGAGGGATTTAATATCCAGGCCACGCGCAGCGACATCGGTGGCGACCAGCACCGCACAACTATTATTGGAAAACTTCACCAGCACCTGGTCGCGTTCCCGTTGCTCCAGATCACCATGAATGGCGAGCGCCTCAATGCCGCGACCACTCAGGAAGCGGGCAACTTCGTCACATTGTTTCTTGGTATGGCAGAACACCAGTGTGGTTTCGGGTTTGTAGTGTTCGAAAAGGGCTAACAGGGTGTTGTTACGCTCGTGTTTTTTAACCTCGTAAAAAATCTGTTCGATCACACCGGCCTTGTGCTCGGCCTCAACCGTCACTGTCACCGGGTCACGCTGAATGGAGCGGCACATTTTCCTGATCTGATCAGGATAGGTCGCTGAGAACATGAGTGTCTGACGCTTTTTTGGTGTCTGCGCGATGATTTCGGTCATCACATCAAAGAAACCCATGTCCAGCATCCGGTCAGCTTCATCCAGGACCAGGGTCTTCAGATTATCCAGCTTCAAATTCTCTTTACGCAGGTGGTCCTGAATACGACCCGGGGTGCCGACTGCAATATGTGCCCCGTGTTCCAGCGAACCTTTTTGCGGCCCGAACGGCTTACCGCCGCATAACAGTACCAGCTTGATATTGGGTATGCTGCGGGCCAGTCTTCGAAGCTCCTTGCCAACCTGATCAGCCAGTTCACGGGTCGGGCACAGAATCAGCGCCTGTACTCCAAAGAAGCGTGGATTGATCTGCTCCAGTAAACCAATACCAAAGGCTGCTGTTTTACCGCTACCCGTCTTCGCTTTTGCAATCAGGTCCCTTCCCTTCAATACATACGGCAGACTCTGTGCCTGAATGGGTGTCATTTTTTGATAACCGAGCGACTCGAGGTTCGTCAGCTGGGCTTTGGATATCGGCAGAGAAGAGAAACTGTCACTGGCCATTGTATTTATTCCTTTCCGGCGTACTTGGCCAGTATTCTATCTAGGTGATCTGCAAAGGCTTTCCGGTCACCCTGGTTTAAGGCCGGCGGTCCACCAGTATCGATTCCACTACCACGCAGGGTATCCATAAAATCTCTGATATTCAGACGGGCTTTTATATTGTCCGCAGTATACCTTTCTCCACGCGGGCTGAGTGCATGACCACCCTTTTCGATAACATCGGCAGCCAGTGGAATATCGCCGGTGATGACCAAATCCCCGGCCTCAAGTCTTTCCACAATCTCATTATCTGCGACATCAAACCCGGACGACACCTGGATTGCATTGATAAGCCGCGACGGCGGCACGCGAATTTGCTGGTTTGCCACCAATGTCAAGCGGGTACCGGTGCGTTCAGCCGCCTTGAAAAGGATATCTTTGATCACGACCGGACAGGCGTCCGCATCTACCCAGATTTTCAAAATAACGATCCCCTGTTAACCCTGTTGGGTATTGACATTAAAAATGTCTTCCACGACTTCAGCACCCACTGGAGGCCGAAAGCCGGAACACACCTGAACGATTTGTTATGCGACCGGTGGAAAAGAAGTGGAAAGCTAACGTTTTGTTAGGTGAAGTCAGGGGCATGGCCAAACCGCAATTTAACAAGATTTTGTGTTTCTTCACTGAACTTCGATAGTTCGTCATCGGTGACTAGGCCCTTGTTATACATATCACGAAGCTTTTGATCTGCTCGTGATCGACTGTGACCATCGAACACGAGACCCAGCTCATAGTCTCGTTTTTGAATTATTTTATATATATCTAGATATTTTTCATGAGCCGTCAAATTTTCTCTATCGCAAAGCATTCGCGATTCGTCCACAATTGACTCGCAAAATCTTTCCAACGCTACTTTCTTAAGCTTCGTGAATTTCTTCCAATCCGATTCTCGACCTTGCATGATAAGTCATCTAACGTTTAGGTTGAGCGGCGTAGCGAAGCTGCGTCCGGTGGAGGGCCGCAGGCCCGGAACGCACTTTAACGCCTTGTTATGCGGCAACCTCGACATATTCAACTGCACTGCTGGGCTTTGGAATAGGAAGGCCATCTTGCTTCATGCCCTCCAGGTGAAACTGGATAGCCGATCTTATTTCATTCTCGACTTCTTCAATGGATTGGCCAGTGGCGATACAGCCAGGAAGGTCGGGGACATAAGCTGAAAAATTGCTACCTGCATCTTCAATAACAACTGCATATTTCATAGTTGATCTCTACTTCCAACCTGCTTGTTTAGAAATGCTATTTAACGTTCCAGGGGCTAGATTATCACTAAATTTGCCCGGGACGGTAACAAGCCCCGGTATATTTGGGTGCTTGAATTGCCGATGACTGCCTTTCATTCGGACTTGTTTCCATCCACTTTTCTTCAGAAGCTTTATTACGGTTTTGACTTTCACCCAGCAGTTTTAGCAAGTTCTGTATGGATTAGGTATCGTCTTTTATCACCAATTCATGTGGGAGATATTCTATTTGGACCTCCGGTACATTCGCATAACTGAAATTTAATAATTTTATCCCATTTTATAACGTCTTAGTTAAGCGGCCCAAAAGGGCGCAGCCTTTTTGGGCCCGGTGGAGGCCCGCAGGGCCGAAACGTACTTGAACGTTTTGTTATGCCTGCTTTGCCCATGAAAGATTGATTTTTCTATGATTGGAAACACAGTCTTTCAAATATAAATTAATTAGGCTTTGGTACGGGATACCAGTGTCTTCAGACATTGCTTTAAAATAGCTAATTACATCCTGACCCATACGAATAGTAACTTGCTTCTTGAGTTTTGAAGCGTATGGATTCTTTCGGCTATTCATTTTTGAAAAATCATATTCAGACTTCATATTCTCACCTTCGATAGTATTTACGCTCAGCCGCTGTTGCTTTCCGTGCTGATATAAGTCTAATAATAGAACCTGATTTTCGTTCGCAATGACAAACGACGAGAACTCGAGGCCTAATACTCATACCAAGCAAAATAAATCGTTCTTCCTGACCTGAATGTTCTTCATCATCGAACTGAGTTGCATAATCATCGAAGAACACAGACTGGGCTTCATCAAATGAAACACCATGTTTCTTTTGATTTGCTTTGTCCTTCTTAGGGTCCCAGTCAAATTTAAGCATACATATATTGTAAATACGTTATATGTATGCGTCAACCAAAGGCATAACGTCTTAGTTAAGCGGCGTAGAAATGCGCAGTATTTTTACGTCCGGTGGAGGCACGCAGCGCCGGAACAAACTTTAACGCTTTGTTATACCTTACTCGATTCATCGCACGTAACCGTTAAATCTGCATGAATAATAAGCGTCAGCCGTTTACCAATTTCATGATGGGTAACATAGCCGCATTTAGCGGTTTGGCTTGATCCGCCTGCAAACGATACTTGATATTCGTACATACCCTCCGCCTGCGACCACGAATAGAATATTGTGCTTTCACCTTTAGGTGAAATCGACCCAAACACTATTCGACTAGACGGCAATTTGACAGTGACTTCATTAACGTTCTGACTGGATTGGTTCACTATTACGACCTCTGGAGAGCCGATTAAGTAGACTCCAAAGGAAGCAGTGAGCAAAACCAACAAAACAACTACGCCAATGATTGATTTCATTACCATGTGTGCCTGATTCGATTTCTTGAGGTATAACGTTTTAGTTAAGCGGCCCAGAAAGGTGCAGCATTTTTGGGTCCGGTGGAGGCGCGTAGCACCGTAACGAACTTAAACGCCTTGTTATATGAAATTCGTTTATGCACTGAGAAATTCTACCAGGTGTCCGATAAGCATTAACATGCCAAGCACTAGGCATGAAATGCCAGCCAATCTTTTTAGCCAATTTGGAACCACGTCTGTTGATTCATTTGGACCTTTGTTAAACGACCCTATGAAAAGCAAAGCTCCGACAAGCACCATCACCGCATAGGAAAACAATTGAAAATAGATTGCGTTTGGATGATCCATATAACGTCCGAATTAACCGGCGCGCAGCACGACGTTTCCGCGGAAACGCGCCACTGCACTTTCCTGCGTCCGGTTGAATGATTTGTTAGCTACTATTCTCATGTAAGCGACCTTCTACATACTTGTGAAGGATACTGGCAACTAACGTTTGATAAGGAATACCTTCAGCAAGGGCTTTTTTCTGCAACCCTCGAAGGTCTTTAGAAGAAAGCCGAATGTTGATCCTTGCATCCTTTTTGAACATTGCTTCGGCATATTGTTGATGCCTTTTCTGTATACCGGAGGCATCCTTTACACGCTTTGCCTTACCCGATTCAAATGCCTCCAAAATTTCACTTTCTTCCTTATCTAACTTATTCATTTCTCAGTACCTCGGTATGCTTTGGTTGCCTTTCGGCTCGGAATGATTGTCTTTAGAAAGACCTCTTCTTCCGATTCAATAAACGGAACTAGGTAAACATAGCCCTCAATTACAATCATATGGATTTGCTGGCCTGGATAGCGCACCTGATTCGGATGTTCGATTGTATCGAGAATGTCACCTGCCATGATATGGAACACCACATCTTCAAATGAAACGTTTCTCTCAGCCTTAAGTAAAGCGTTCTTTTCAGGATTCCACGAGATCGCTTTCATTTGCCTATTCTAGCACAATGTGTGCCGTTTGTACTCTTTACAGCTAACTTTCAATTAGGTGGAAATTAAGGCATATCGGGCTTAATTTCTCGATACGCCGACTGTAATGATTGTATCTTTTGGAGAAACTTTCTGCACTTCAAAGGCATATTGGGTTTTTGATTCTGGATAATATACTTTTATCAGTAAACAGTTACTGATACGACGGGTGGTTTACCTACAAGCAATACCATGGATCACCGATTCATGCTTTTGAGTAGGCGTTATATGCTGGTTTTATTCTAGCGGGGTCGCCTATGTCACAGCTTCTTGATGAAGTCAGAAATACACTGCGCGTTCGTCACTATGCGATCAAAACTGAGAAATCATATGTACAGTGGATCAAACGTTTTATTCTTTTTCACAATAAACAACATCCAGCAAAGATGGGCAAACCTGAGGTTGAACAGTTTTTAACCTGGCTGGCAGTAGTTCGTAAAGTTGCACCTTCAACGCAGAACCAGGCACTACAAGCGATTCTGTTTCTATACAAAAAGGTACTGGGTGTCGAGTTGGCGTGGCTGAATGACGTTGTAAGGGCAAAGCCTCAACGACGTATTCCTGTGGTCCTGTCTCGCAGAGAAGTAGCGGCGGTTCTGGCCGCTTTACCGAGTCAATACCAACTGATCAGTTCGCCTGGCAGTACCTGTTTCCATCAAAACGACTCGCTCATAATCCACACAAACCAAATATAATTTGTCGCCATCATGTGCTGGACTCCAGTATGCAAAAAGCGATGCGGCAAGCTGTATTGTTGGCAGACATCAATAAACGCGCCAGTTGCCACACCATGAGACACAGCTTTGCCACGCATCTTTTGGAATCAGGTATGGATATTCGCACCATTCAGGACTTGTTGGGCCACAAGGATCTCTCCACAACAATGATCTATACACACGTGGTTAATCGCGAAGCATCAGGGGCACGATCACCTTTAGATTCTTTTTGAGCTGGACGGGTGTGGTCGCTCTATATCCACACATCAGTTTTTGCCGTCAGTTCGTTGTCAACGTCACCGGTATTGATAAGGCCTTTGGGCTCAACCAGCATAATTTTGCACGCTTTCTCAGCCATGGGTTTATGCTCAACGCCCTTTGGAACCACGAACATCTCACCCGCCTCAATACTTACTTTACCGTCGTGAAACTCAATGTCCAGAGCGCCTTCAATCACAATGAAGACCTCATCAGTGTCCGGGTGATTATGCCAGACAAACTCGCCTTGTACCCTGGCAAGCTTGAATTGGTAGTCGTTCATTTCAGCAATCACTTTCGGTGACCAAAGATCATCGAATTGACTGAATTTTGTGTTGAAATTAATCGCCTTGTAACGCATCTATGGTTCCCACCTTAAATTTTCATTCCACTCAGGTAATAGTGCCATAACATCCTGGCTGCCGTGGCTCGGTAAGGTTGCCATGCCAACGCGATTTCGCTGAGCTCGGGTTGTGTCGGGCGGCTTGGAAGACCTTTCAGATTCTTGACTGCCGAGGCCAGTGCAATGTCACCAACCGGCCACACGTCTGGTCGGCACAGGGCCATTAACAGGTAGATTCTGGCTGTCCATGGTCCAATCCCTTTGACGGAAGTAAGCATCGCAAACACATACTCATCACTTTCCCTACCCAAAACATCTAAATTAAGCTCACCACTTTGAATGGATTCAGCCACGTTCAAAAAATACGATGCCTTTTGCCGGGTGACACCAAAGGACCGTAAGAAAGGTGCACCTGCTGCCAGAACCGTTGCAGGTGTAAGAGGTTCAATCTTTCCGGTCAAACGACGAAACATGGCATCGGCAGAGACCAGTGAGACCTGTTGCTCCAGGATAATACGAATCAGGGTGACAAACCCCTGCTCCCTAGCCCACAAAGGCGGCGTTCCAAGTTCATCCAGTATGCGCGCCAAATCCGGATCCAGCATGGCCACCGATTTCGCCGCCTTGCTCAGAAGCTTATCATTTAAAGTTACAGGTAATTCTGGACTCGAGTGCATGTCAGCAACAGACCCGGACAGAACTCAGCATTGTTTGCGAAGCGATTCCGGACTCATGGAGTTGCGCTTTCACAGGCTGCATTACCCTTGTCAAAGACAATACGCCAGACACCGGGGGCCTCAAGCCGCCAAATTGAATTGAATGTCGCGACCTGTTTGCCTTCCGGGTCAAATACCGGGCCTGAGCTAAGGGCCAAGGTACCAGACTCCAACACCACAACCGTCTCGGGCTTCCAGGAGAATGGGGCATCCGCATGCTCATAAAAAGGCTTCCAGACGTCAGCCACCTGTTGTTTACCATGCAGGGGTTTGTCTCCCGAAAAAAACACCGCTTCATCAGCAAGAAAGGATACAAAACCTTCAAAATCACGCTGCGCCATTGTGTTTGCGAAGGCGCGCTCGGTATCGGCAACCTGTTGCTGTAGATCGGCTGAGTCACCTGACTCCGAGGACAGCAGTTGGCCCGCAAAGAATACTGAACACGCCACCAGAACCTGGATGATCTTTGTCATATGAATTCTCCATTCATGGGCCTGGGCCGAGAACACTGGCAAACATATCCTGATCGACATTTCCCCCCGATGCGACGACTGCAACTTTGCGACCCGCCAGTCCGGCCTTCTCCTGTATTGCCGCCGCCAGCGCTGCCGCACCAGCACCCTCGCAGACGTTATGGGTACATGCAAACATCATACGCATGGCCGACGATACCTCGTCATCAGTAACCTGAACAATACGATCAACACCCTGCAAAATCAGTTCAAGCGCTTGCGGTTCCGGCACACGACAGGCCATGCCATCCGATAAATGCGTGGTGACCGGTGATTCAACCGGACGCCCGGCACTGAATGACTCCGCATAAGCGCGTGCATGCGCCGATACAACTCCCACCACCCTGGCCTTCAAGCCCAGGGCATCCCGTGCAGCCATCATCCCGCAGATACCGGAGCCAAGACCGATGGGCACATAGACAACATCAAGGTCTTCGACCTGTTTGAATAATTCCAGACTGTAGGTGGCAACACCCGCCACCAGCGAGGGGTGGAACGCAGGCACCATGTGGAGCCCCCGTTCATGCGCCATCCTGATGGCGAATTCGCGGGAAGCCTGAAAATCATCACCGTGTTCGATCAGCTCCACACCCAGCGCCCGCATGGCAGCATTCTTCTCAACGCTATTACCATGGGGAACAACAATGGTCGCCTGAATACCGTAACGACGCGCTGCAAAACCCACTGACTGGCCATGATTACCACGAGTCGCACTGATGACGCCTTTTGGAATCTGGCCGGATTTAACCAAATGGTCAAAATACACCAGCCCACCACGTATCTTGAACGCACCCACAGGTGTGTGGTTTTCGTGTTTGACCCAAACCTCGGTACCCAGCTGTTCACACAGCAGGGGCCAACGGTACTGAGGTGTTGGCTGCATTTCCTCATATACGATTCGGGATGCCGATGTGATGTCTTCAAGTGTGGTTTGCATGACGGTTCTACTGTTGATGATTAACAAGATAGTTCAGGTGCTGCTCATTGGTACCACAGCAGCCACCCAGCACCTTCACGCCATAGTTTTTATTGAGATCCAGCATGATGTCACCCCAGTCTGATACCGCTTCCATCAATAACGCCTGTGCCCCGTCGAGATCGCAATGGTCCTTTGATGATGCATTCGCCAGGTAACCCAGTAATCTTTGGAAAACCACTGGAGGCTGCGATGCAGCACACAGAAAAGATGGATAGGCGCAATTCACCATAAAACCCAGCGCCTGCCGGTTTGTGCTTGCATCAACCCGTTCTATCGCCGCGCTGAGGTCACTGCCATCCAACACACGGCCATCCCGTGATATCACGAAACTGATGAAATAGGGCAGACCGGAATGCTCGATGGCTCTTGCAATACCAATGGCCTCTTCGACACTGGGTAATGTCTCCGCGATGATGAAATCCACGCCACCCTGTTTAAGTTGCGCAATTTGCCAGCCGTGAAACTGCTCCGCCTCTTGTGCGGATAAAGCTTCCCGGGGTTGATAGCAGTCGTTCTTACAGCCAATCAGACCACCAATTTTTATGTTGTCCCGGTCATTGCCCCGGGACGCTCGAATTTCCTGCAAAAAATGCACTGCATCCATGTTGATGGATGATGTTATTTTTGTTTCCTTCACCCTTGCAAAGTTTGTCCGCCACGTTGGTGTGCACATCAGGAAGGGTACCTTCGCTTGCTGCGCGATATTAATGTAACTTTGATAGATTCTGCGCAGGGCTTCCCGGCCCGGGGCTTCATAAATTAGTGGTGCGTTGACAAGATGTGGATGGAGCTCCACTTCATCGGAGCGTCGTAACAGCTCAACAATGGCCGCCTCCATCAGGACAAGCTTGTGATCATTCAGAATTTGTTGCATGAGTACCTGGTACAGCCATTTACCCGGGCAGAACGGTCAGCTCCGGTATTTTAGCTGTAAGCCTTTCATAAAGTAACGTAGAACCTGGTCTTTACATTTGCGATAGTGCTTATGGTCCGGTTTTCTGAAAAATGCACTTAGCTCATGTTTGCTCATGCTGAAATCTGCCTGTTTGATGAGTGCCAGAACCTCCTCGGCCTGCAGGTTTAGTGCGATCTTCAGTTTTCTGAAAATAATATTGTTGGTCAAGGTCGTTTCAGGCACCGGCTGTGGACCGTCCTTCCTACCCCGTTTATCAATAATCAGACCGTTCAGAAATGTTGCCAGGGTAACGTCCTTGCAGTTCTTGAAGTCCGGGTCGTCGTCTTTTTTTAGCCAGTCACTAATCTCGGTACGTGTTACCTCGAGACCTGCCAAAGCAAAAATGGCGATCATTTTCGTATCGTCGAAATTAAAGGTGTAGCGGATACGTCTTAAAACATCATTATTTGTCATGTTGTCATTCCAGTTACCTGAGCGTTTAACTTACCAGGGCGTTTAACTTAGTTGTATGCGGATGGTGTCCTGATCAAACTCAATCGTATCGCCTGCAACAATCTTTTTTCGTTTACGGGTTTCAATTTTACCATTGACCCGCACCAGGCCATCGGAAATCACCATTTTGGCTTCTCCGCCGGTTCCAACCATGCCTTCAAACTTCAGAATCTTGTAGAGTTCAACCGGCTCTCTTGTGATTTCGACCACTCTCACTTGACCACCCATGACGCCTCAACGATCAGCTTATCTTTTTCAAAAATCTTACCGCTAAACCGGTCGCCGGCCTGGAGTGGCCCGACACCCGCAGGGGTGCCGGTCATGATCAGATCATCATCCTCAAGAGAAAGGAAGCTTTGTACCTCGGCAATGATTTCATCAGGTTTGTACATCATCAGCTCGCAACCGCCCTGTTGTGCCAGTTGCTCATTGATACAGAGTTCTAGCCTCAGGTTATTGACCTGCCCGTTAAAACTCACAAAATCGCTGAACACGGCCGCACCATCAAAAGCTTTTGAGCGCTCCCAGGGCAGCCCTTTGGATTTCAGGCTGGATTGCAGCTCTCTTTTTGTGAGATCCAACCCAAAACCCACGGCCCAAAACTTGCCGGCGCGGATCAGGATGCTTATCTCACCCTCAAAATGGATCTCGTCATGTGCACCGGAGTGAATATCAGTGGAAATGGCCGAGTTTGGTTTTATAAATATGACCGGTTCTTTGGGGATCTCGTTGCCCAACTCCTTGATATGGTCAACATAATTTCGACCGATACATACAATTTTTGAAGGAAAAACTTTGTTCCCATCCAACTTAACTGACTTCATTGGCAATTTGTTCCTGTCTGGAATTCAATTACTTCATCCCCAGTTTCCTATTTGCTTCCAGTAAGGCGATAGCCTCTGCCAGACGCTTTTCCCTGGTTTCCGGTCTTTTGGCACTTTGTAGCCAGCCAACATACTGCTTGCGGTAGCCGGGTGTTAGCTGGTTGAAATTTTCCCAGGCTTTAGGGCTGGCCTTTAAGCCCATCTCCGTTTCCCTTGTCAACGGTAGCTCCTTTGCCGCCAGGCGTTTCTGTAGCTCCTCATCGTAGGGCACTCTTTGATCAAACGCCGCAAGCCCTGCTTTTGTCATTTCACCAGCACCGATCAACTCTTCTGCCAGCCGGATGTTTTGTGGCGACCATTTGCTATTTGCCTTTCGGGGCGTGAATCTATGCGCATAACGATCGTCATCAATACGCTTTTTCAGACCATCAATCCAGCCAAAACACAAAGCCTCTTTTACCGAATCCATGTAAGTGACACTGGCCTTGCCGGTATGCTTTTTGTAATAGGCAAGCCACACTTCATCCTGGCTGGCATGGTTGTTTTCCAACCAGGACCGCCACGCCTTCCGGTCCGGGACACTGATGTAACACACAGATTGCTCCTCTTGACTGGTCAGCCCCCAGGCCCATTTATCATCTGACAACACCCACGCTATTCACCGGACCGCAACAGTAAGCCAAACCGGCCACTGAAAATGGCTACCGCCATACCGGCAAAAAACCATCCGGGGGACAGCGGCTTAACCCAGATAAATACAGCCGCGCAAAGCAGTCCGGTCGCAAAAAGCTTTACCACTTCAGCGATGACTGCCGCCCGCAGGAATATAGCGTTGTCTGCACCGAACTTTGGCACAACCACCAACGCGAACAAAAGCGCTGGAAGGTAGGCTGCCAGGCTGCCGAACAAAGATGAGTAAGCCGCGACCGGACTGATCAACAACAGTGCACCTGCCAGTAACAGGGCTGTAACAGTCTGTATTCTCAAGCTCCGGCTTACTAACTGGCTATTTGCAACCGTCATTTACCCGTCCTCTTTAAAGGCTCCGCCCGCCATCCGGCTAGCGGGTTGATGTATCGACAGATTAACATACGCCAAGTCAAACACTGCCACCAGGCCCCAAAGCCTGGTGACAGGGACGTCAGTTCAAAACCGCAGACCAGCTGGTTTAGTCGATGTGGATTTCTGTTGTCAGAACTACTTCAGACTTCAATGAGGCGGTGATCAGGCAAAGCGCTTCTGCTTTTTCCAGCAATCTTTCAGCCAATTCGACTTTTGCGCCTGCCGGTGCGTGTAAAACGGCATGAACATTGAAGGTCGTGAAAAAAGTTGTCTTTTCAGGCCGCTCGAGCACGCCTTCCGCTTTGCACTCCAGTGAGGTCCATTCGAACCTGGACGCACGTGCGATGGACCGGAACGTTAATATGAAGCAATCGGCAACAGCGGCCGAAAACAGGGTTTCTGGTGACCAGACACCCAACGGGCCGTCAAATTGCGGCGGAGACGCCGTATCCAGGTCCGGTAAGCCTTCGCCAGTGACAACAACGTTGCCTTCGCTGGCGGCAGACGCCGTGGCAACATAGAGATGAGGATAACCTTGCATGATGAATACCTTCTGGTGAATTTACTAAAAAGAATGATAGTAGCAGACGGGGAATTTATCTTTGACCTTGGTCAAGAATCGTTCAGTCAGTTTCGAGACCCAGGTGTTCCAGGATGCCATCCAGTTCGTCCACTGAGTTATAGGCAATCACGAGTTTTCCCTTTCCTTTTGCATTGTGTGTCAGCTTAACCCTGGCACAAAGTTTTTCAGCCAGCTTGTCCTGGAGTTGCTGAACATCGGGATCAAGTACGGATGTTTTGCGAACCGGTGGATTCTTCAGACGCCGAACCAGTTGTTCTGTCTCACGCACCGACAAACCCTTACTGACCACTTCACGGGCAGCCTGGGCCTGCATGGATGAATCAAGCGTTAACAGTGCCCGCGCATGACCCATCTCCAGGTGCTTTGCGTCAACCAGTTCACGAACCTCAAGAGACAATTCCAGTAAGCGCAGGAGGTTTGACACAGCGGAACGTGAGCGGCCAACGGCATCACCGGCTTCCTGGTGGGTCATCTGGAACTCATCCACGAGGCGCCTCAGGGCGGTCGCCTCTTCGATCGGGTTCAGGTCTTCACGTTGAATGTTCTCAACCAGCGCCATCGCAATGGCGATCTCATCGGCCACCTCGCGAATAATCGCAGGAATATTCTCAATACCTGCAATCTGCGCCGCCCGCCAGCGACGTTCACCAGCAATCAGTTCATAGCTGTCTTGGGCACGTACACGTACGACAATCGGCTGAATAACTCCCTGGTGACGAATGGACTCAGCAAGCTCTTCTAAGCGATCCGCGTCAAAAATCGAACGGGGTTGATATGGTCCGGGGCTGATCAGGTCCAGCGGCAGGCTTTTCAAAACATCGCTGCCGGATAATTCAGAGCCCACTTTTTCCGCAGCATGTTGCAGAGCAGATTGGCTGAGCATTGAACTCAGATTACGACCAAGTGGGTTCTTTTTTATTGCCATGAACTGATTTTCCGATATTGATAAATCATATTATCAATTAAAACTGGTTAAAGTGAACAAAAGGTACCGGGATTCAGTACCAAAGCTTAGCCGGCCCGGGTCTGGCCCTCTTGTCTTTTGCGGCTTCTTCGCAACATTTCACCGGCAAGACCGAGATAGGCGACCGCACCCCGGGATGACTTGTCGTACCTCAATACCGGCAGACCGTGACTGGGTGCTTCTGCCACACGTACGTTACGGGGTATCAGGGTGCGGTAAACACGTTCGCCAAAGTGCTCGATCAATTGATCGGAAACGGCATTGGACAAATTATTACGGCCGTCGTACATGGTGCGTAACAGGCCTTCGATCTCCAAACCCGGGTTGATACTGCTCCTGACCTGCTCGATGGTATCCAGCAGTGAAGCGAGCCCTTCGAGGGCGTAATACTCACACTGCATTGGAATCAGCACGCTATTGGCCGCCGTCAGGGCATTCAGGGTTAACATGTTCAGCGAGGGTGGACAGTCGATGATGATCCACGCGTATTGATGAGCAACTTTCTCTAAGGCGTGTTTCAAGCGATATTCACGATCATCAACCTGAAGAAGCGAAACCTCCGCCGCGGTCAGGTCACCGTTGGATGGCAAGACATCAAAACCCAGGGTTTCAAGTTGCACAAGGGCAGCCGGTATATCACATTCAGCCTGCAACACATCCAGCGCCGAAATCTCGAGCTCGCGCGCGTTGACTCCAACACCCACCGAGGCATTACCCTGCGGGTCAAGATCAATCAGCAAAGTGCGATATTTCATATCAGCAAGTGCTGACGCCAGGTTGACGCAGGTTGTTGTTTTTCCGACGCCGCCCTTCTGGTTCGCGACCGCAATTATTCTTGCCATGTATTATTTATAACCCGGGTGTTTAGGAGATCGACATCAATACAAGATGTCGCTCGGCGTGCAAATATGGCACGGTTAATGGTTCGACTGATTCTACATTGACCCAGTCGGGTAGTTCTTCAAGTTCCTGGCGAGGATTAACACCCTTCATTGCCAGCAAGCGTGTGGATTGATCTGCACAGGGCCTGACCGCTTCAACAAATTCTTTGAGCGAAGCAAACGCCCTGGAGGTGATGTTTGCGTACACCGCCCCGCTCAAATCCTCAATACGCTGGTGTAATGGGTGGATATTGCCGAGCTTCAGGGTACGGTCAACATGACGTATAAAGCGAATTTTTTTGCCTGCACTATCAAGAAGCGTCACTTCCATTTCCGGCTTGATAATCGCCAGTGGCAGACCAGGCAGGCCCGCACCTGTACCAACATCGAGCAAGGAGCCCTCTCGTAACCAGGGTGCGATCGACAAAGAGTCAAGCAGGTGGCGGGTCAGCAAAAACTCCCGCTCTCTTGGCGCAACCAGGTTGTAGGTGCCGGACCATTCTTTCAGCAGAGCCATAAAGGCCAGTAGTTTTTCCACGGCAGCGGACGATACATCCAGCCCCAGACGGTCGATACCGGACTCCAGCTTTATGCGTTCAGATTGATTATCTGTCATTGCTATCGATTCCGGATGACGGTCAGGTTGGTTTTGTGCAAACCGGCACAGCACCGGCCCTACAGCGTTCCGGTAGACCTCATTTTGGAAACAATCTTTTTGGCGACAGTTCGGGCCGTATCGTTATACTCGAGATTCTCGGAACGGGTGATCATACTCCACTTGGCGCGGTCTTCAACGATATCGAAATAAGAGGTCTCCGCATAAAGATAGTTTGACTGATCATAAAACCCGGATCCCTCAACGACGGTATACACGTTGGTATATGTTGGCGCAAACCAGCCATAACCTCCGCCATAGAAACCGGAGCCCACATTCACAGCATAATAATCAGCACGCTCCAGTCGTTCGCCTTTACCACCACCGGTCAGGAACACGACGATAATGGCATCCACGCTGGCAGCCTTGAGGGCCGGCTCAGCAGTTTCCCTCGTCAGACGTCCGGACAGTCCCGGGATGTCGCTGGAAACCAGGGCATTTCTGCCCGCCTTTCGTAACACGCTGACGATTTCCTGTTCCACAGCCAGTCGCTGCAAGGCTTCCGGCATCATGGCAGCAACGGCAATTCTTTCACGCTTATCAATATTGTCGCGACCAGCGTCCCATTCGCTGACCACCCTGATGTTTTTACTGCAAGCGCTTAAAAGCACCAAAACAGCGATTACCGCGACGGTGCGCAGTGTAATTCGGGTCATTCCAATTTCCTCACTCAATTCTGTTTTTAACAATAAGGCGTATTCTAACCGCTTTTGCCAATGCTTAAGTCAAGTTCTTCAGCCCGATGACAGGCAACCCAGTCACCATTCTCCATTCTCCTCAGGGCGGGTACTTCCATTTGACATCGTTTTATCAAAAATGGACACCGGCTATGGAACACACAACCTGGAGGCGGGTTCAGGGGGGATGGCATATCGCCGGTTAAGCCCCGGTCGACCGCAGTCCTTGCCAGTCGCGGGTCAGGCACGGGCACCGCCTTGATCAGGGCGCTGGTATAAGGGTGCAAAGGCACTTTATACAAGCGGTCGCGGATGGAGAGTTCCATCGCCCTGCCAAGATACATCACCATGACACGGTCACTGATGTGCTTGACCACCGATAAATCATGGGCAATAAACACCAGCGACAAGTTCAATTTCTTCTGCAGGTCTTTTAGCAGGTTAACGATCTGTGCCTGGATCGAAACATCCAGCGCGCTAACCGGTTCGTCACAGACAATCAGCTTCGGGTTTAATATCAGTGCGCGGGCGATTCCAATTCTCTGGCATTGTCCCGCAGAAAATTCATGTGGGTAGCGGTTTTTCTGGTTGGGTAACAGGCCAACCATCTTCATCACACCACGGACACGCTCATCGACCTGTACGCGTGCGATTTTAGGGAAAAACGTCCACAGGGGCTCCGCAATAATATCGCGTACGGTCATGCGGGGGTTGAGTGCAGCCAATGGATCCTGGAAAACAATCTGCATATCCAGGCGTTTCTTCCGTAAGTCCTCATCATCCAGTTTGTTGAGGTCTTCACCCAACCACAATACCCGCCCACGGCTTGGTTTTACCAGCGCCAGCAGGGCCCGGGCAAGTGTCGATTTACCACAGCCTGACTCACCTACAATACCCAGCGTCTCACCGGCTTCCAGGTCAAAACTCACCCCATCGACCGCCTTGATCGTGTGCACTTTTGACCCCAGCAAGCCACCCTCTCGCAGTTTGAAATGGACTGCAAGGTCCTGCACTCTCATGACCCGGTCGCTCATGACGGGGCACCAAGGAAGCAGCGGAATGCATGGCGATCTTCGGTCACCTGCATCGGCGGTTTTTCGCTACAGGCTTCAAATGCCTGCGGACAACGATCGCGGAATTTACACCCGCCCGGCAAAGTCAGAAGGTTGGGCGGATTGCCCGGAATAGCCTCCAGTTCTGTTTCGTCCGGCCGGTCAAGACGCGGTACAGAATTTAACAGGCCCTTTGTATAGGGGTGCTTCGGATCATAGTAAATCTGTTCCACCGAACCACATTCAACGGCCTCACCCGCGTACATGACCATCACGCGGTCACATATGCCGGCAACGATTCCAAGGTCGTGGGAGATCAGGATAATGGCGGCGTTCGACTTTTCCCGCAACGCCCCCATCAGATGCGTAACCTGAACCTGTACCGTTACATCAAGGGCTGCGGTGGGTTCATCGGCAATTAACAGTTCCGGTTCGCTCAACAGTCCCGTTGCCACCATGACCTTTTGCCGCATACCACCGGACAGTTCGTGCGGATACTGCCGGATAATCCGCTCCGGGTCAGGTATATGCACAGCCCGTAACATTTCCACTGCTTTTGCCCTGGCCTCTGCTTTTTTCATGCCCTGGTGATGCATGACCACTTCGGTCATCTGAACGTCAAGCCGCAGGTACGGGTTCAGGGAGGTCATCGGGTCCTGGAATATCATTGCGATTTCATTACCACGATGCTGATTCAATTCCGTGGCGGTCATCTGCAACAGGTCTTTACCCTTGAACAGGGCCTGACCATTGACATGACCATTCTCTGCCAACAAGCCCAGGATGGCCATTACAGACTGGGTTTTACCAGAGCCAGACTCGCCAACCAGGCCCAGCGTGTCACCAGCGTCTATCGAGAAGCTCAGGTGATTAACCGCGTGTACCTCGCCTTCGGCCGTATCAAAGCCGACATCCAGGTCCTTTATCTCCAGTAAAGCCACTAGATATGGTCCTTGGGATCAAGCGCGTCACGCAAACCATCACCAATAAAATTGAAACAATACAGGGTCACCGTAAGAAAAACCGAGGGTACGATCAATGTCCACGGTGCAGACTCCATGTCCTGTGCGCCATCGCTGATAAGGGCGCCCCAGGAACTCATCGGCTCCTGTACGCCAAGGCCAAGGAAGCTTAAAAAAGACTCAACCAGGATGACCTGTGGAATGGTCAGGGTCACATAGACAATCACCACACCCAGGAGATTGGGGGTGATATGACGCTTGATGATATCCCAGTCACTGACACCACAGGCTTTTGCTGCTTCGACGAACTCGGTGTTTTTCAGGCTCAGTGTCTGGCCACGCACAATCCGCGCCATGTCGAGCCAGTTGATGGCGCCGATGGCCACAAATATCAGCAAAATATGCCGGCCGAATACGACCATCAGCAATATCACAAAAAACATAAATGGTAATGCGTAAATAATATCGACGATGCGCATCATGATACGATCCGCCGAACCGCCAAA
The DNA here is from genome assembly GCA_963759155.1 of uncultured Gammaproteobacteria bacterium. Classification (GTDB taxonomy): domain Bacteria; phylum Pseudomonadota; class Gammaproteobacteria; order Xanthomonadales; family SZUA-36; genus SZUA-36. The sequence continues at coordinate 387,222 of CAVWXX010000005.1, forward strand.
GTAGCCGGCCGTCGCGCCGTAACTGACACCGATCAAGAGACTGACCAGGGTCGCAACCAGGCCGACCATGAGTGAAATTCTGCCGCCGGTCAGGGTCCTTACCAGGATATCCCGGCCCACTGCATCGGTGCCGAACCAGTGACCACTCGCGAAACTTGGTGGAGACGATGTGTAATCCCAGTCGGTGAAGTCGGGCTCCCAGGAAATCAGCATCGGCCCGAACACAACCATCAGTAACATCGCCGCCATGATAAAAGCGCTATAAACTGCGGCACGGTTCTTGAGTAAGCGATGCCAGGCGTCTTCCCAGGGCGAACGCCCCTTGACGCTTCTGACTCCCAGTGCGGCCGCAAAAGGGTCGATAACTAAATTGTCAGCTTCTTTTGTCATATCGAACCTTGGGGTCAAGCCAGGCATAGACCAGGTCTACCAGGAAGTTGAGCAGGATGATCAGCACGCCATAGAAAATCACAACGCCCATCACCAGTGAGTAGTCACGGTTGAGTGCCCCTTGCACAAAGTAACTGCCCAGACCGGGTATGGAGAATATACGCTCTATGATCACCGAACCGCTAATCATGCCGGCGGTTGCCGGGCCAAGAAATGAAACAACCGGCAGCAATGCCGGTCTCAATGCATGCCGGCGGATCACGACACTCTCAGGTAACCCCTTGGCACGGGCTGAGCGGATAAAATTACTGTGCATGACCTCAATCATGCTACCCCTGGTCAGACGTGCAATGTACGCGGTTACCGGTAATGCAAGCGTCACCACCGGCAGCACCATACTGGCAATGCTCCAATCCCAGCCCCCCGCCGGAAGCCAGCCGGCATAAACGGCCAGTAACAGTATCAATATGGGTGCGATGACGAAATTAGGAATGGATATGCCCAGCATGGCCACCCCCATCAACGAATAGTCAACACGCGTGTTTTGTCGCAGTGCCGCTGCAATACCCAGCAGGGTTCCCATAAAAAATGCCAACACCATGGCCGCCAGGCCAATGGTCAGAGACACACGCATACCCTGGCCGATCAACTCACTGACCGTCCAGTCCTTGTACTGAATAGAAGGCCCAAAATCGAAAACTGCAATCTGACCCAGGTAGCTGAAATACTGCTGCACCAACGACTCATCCATTTGGTACTTGGCCCTGAGGTTGGCCTCGATATCCGGCGGCAACAGCATTTCAGAATCAAAAGGCCCACCCGGCGCAACCCGCATCAGGAAAAACGCCACCGTGATCAACATCAACAATGTCGGAATCAAACCCAGCAAGCGCCACAAAGCGTGCCTTGCCATACCGGAGTCCTGGATCATTCGGGCGTATCCTCCGGCGGAGTTTCATTGTCTGTCTCAGCCTCAACCGGTTCGGGCTCAGAAGAGACATTTTCGGCAGGTGGAATTTCATTGAGAGCGTCTTCATCAGGCACGTCCGGGGTTTCCGCTTCCATGACCCCGGTCTCCTCACCCCGGCCTGCTGGCTCGTCACTTGCCGCTTTCAGGAAATACATGTCTTTGCTGTAATGGTGGTCCATCACATTGCTTTGCCAGCCCTTCAGACGTGGGTTTACCATACGTTTGGTCACATAGGTGTAGAGCGGAATAAAAGGCACATCAGCCAGCAACAGGCGCTCGGTTTCAAACATCAGGCGCCTGCGTATTGAGGGTATCCGTTCAGCCGCGACCTCATCAAGCAGCGCATCATACAGATTGTTAGAGTAACCGTAGTCATTCCGGCCATGCCCGCTACGAAACAGGTTCAGAAAACTATAGGCATCAGCATAATCGCTGATCCAGCCTGCCTGGAATACCTGTGTGAGAATTCTGCGCTCCCTGTTCTGCAAAAACACCTTGTACTCTTCATTGAGTAAGGTAGCCTGCACGCCGAGCACCTGCTTCCAGAGCGAGGCCGCCGCCAGCGCCATTTTCTTGTTGTTGTCACCGGCGGTGTAGCGTATTTCGAACTTTAATGGATTGTCTTCCGAGTAACCGGCCATGGAATACAGGCGACGGGCTTCTTTCTCGCGTTCGGCCTGGGTCCACTCGGCCCATTCCGGCACCGGCGATACGTAGTCCCTGATACCGGGTGGCACCAGGGTAAATGAAGGCAGTTCACCAAACTGGGTTACTTTTTCTGTCAGCAGTTCCCGGTCGAGCGCCAGCACCAATGCCATACGCAACCCCGGGTTTTCTATAAAGGGCTCACGCTCAAGATTAAAACCAAAATAATAAGACCCGAGCCAGGGGCTGATCACCAGTTCGTTGGGGTAGTGCTTCTGCAGCCATTTGAACTGGTTGTTAGGTACCTCGGAAGTCCAGTGTAGTTTTCCGGCACGAAACCGCTTTAGAGCGGTTGACTGGTCTTCAAAGGGGTAATAGTTAACCTTTTCAAGTATGACATTGTCCGCATCCCAGTATTTCTTGTTTTTGAGCAATGAAATACGCGAGCGAATGACCCATTCATCAAGAACATAAGCACCATTTGAGACCAGGTTACCGGGGCGGGAAAATGCTGAACCATGCTCCTGAACGTTGGCCGGGTGTACCGGATAGGTCGAAGAGTGACTTAGCAGGGCGAGGAAATACGGCGTCGGGTCCCGCATGCTTATTTGCAGCGTAAACTCATCCATCGCCGTGACACCCAGTTGTTCAGGAGGCAATTCACCGGAAAGAACTTCCGCCGCATTTTCAATCGGTAAAAGAACCTGCGCATACTTTGACCCCGTTGCGGGGTTAGCACTACGTCTTAAGCCGAAGACAAAGTCTTCTGCTGTCACCGGATCGCCATTTGACCAGTAGGCATCACGCCTGAGATAGAAGGTATAGGTTTTTCCATCGCGGCTTATGTTCCAGCGCATAGCCGCACCAGGAATAATCCGGCCTTCCGGTGATTCGGCCGTTAGTCCTTCAAACAGGTCCCGCAAGATATGCGCTGCCGGCAACCCTTCCGCCAGGTGTGGGTCCAGTGTTTGTGGTTCCTGGCCATTATCGCGGTGCAGTTCCTGTTCTTGCGCCAAGATAGAAGGGATGGGGCGCCCCTCCTCATTCAGTATCAACTCAACCGGCTGGGCGTGACTGCCACGGGCAGCCAGCTTTTCCTGATAGTTGTCACCACAGGCTCCTAACATCATAACCAGGGCTGCCAGCAGGGCGATTTGACACATCAATTTCACGGAGTCATGCATTCCACTCTTCATTGATCAATTCTGCAGCTTCACCCAGGATCTGATGTGACATCGATGAATGGCGGGACTCAAATCACCATGGGATATTTGATATCATCACCGGAACAGGTGGAACAATTTTCCCGTAGCAACGTCTCGTCTCGCCACGCTAAAGTATATATAGTACATTACGATCATCATTCCTTGCACTGAACAAAGCAGACGGCTGTAAAAGTGTCCCGGCAAGTGAATAAAATAGCCGGCCACATTCCCGACAAAATCAACATGGAGCGCTTCAATTGAACCCACCAGGCAACCCGGCCCTTATAGAAAACCGGCAACAACTGATTGAATACCTTGAAGCGGGTTGTAAGCCTAAATCTGAATGGAAATTGGGCACTGAACATGAGAAGTTCGGGTTTACCACCCACGATTTTCGTCCGCTTCCCTATGAGGGTAAAAGCGGCATTCGTTCAATGTTGCAAGGGCTTGCAGATCAGTTTGGCTGGAAGCCAGTCTATGAGCAAGGCAACCCGATTGCCCTGCTGGATAACACTGGTGCGTCTATTACACTGGAGCCCGGTGGCCAGTTTGAGCTTTCCGGCGCCTTGCTGGATAACGTTCACCAGACCTGTGATGAGGTTTATACCCATTTGAAGCAGGTCAAAACAATCGCTGAGCCACTCGGCATCGCGTTTTTGGGCATGGGTTTCCAGCCCAAGTGGGAGCGCAAAGACACACAATGGATGCCAAAGGGTCGCTATCGCATCATGCGGGACTACATGGCCAAAAAAGGTAATCTGGGTGTGGACATGATGGCCCGTACCTGTACCGTCCAGGTCAATCTCGACTTTTCATCCGAAGCCGATATGGTGAAGAAATTCCAGGTATCGCTGGCTCTCCAGCCAGTGGCAACGGCTCTTTTTGCCAATTCGCCATTTGTCGATGGCAAGCCCTGCGGGTATGTCAGTTATCGTTCACACGTTTGGGAAGACACGGATCCGGATCGTACCGGTATGCTGCCTTTTGTCTTCGATTCATCAATGGGGTTTGAGCGTTACGTTGATTACATGCTGGATGTACCAATGTATTTTGTTTACCGGGATGGCGAGTATATCGATGCCTCGGGTCAGTCTTTCCGGGACTTTCTCAAGGGTAATTTACCTGCACTGCCAGGTGAAAAGCCTGTGATGAAAGACTGGGAAGATCACCTGACAACAGCCTTTCCCGAGGTCCGCTTGAAACGTTACATGGAAATGCGTGGTGCAGATGGCGGACCATGGCGGAAACTGTGCGCCCTGCCTGCATTCTGGGCAGGTTTGTTATATGACGATGCTGTACTCACAGCAGCCTGGGATCTTGTATGTGACTGGAGCATGGAAGAACGCTTGAAGCTCAGGGAAGATGCACCAAAACTGGGCCTGAAAGCCATGATCCGTGATCGTAGCCTGCAATCCATTGCGCTTGAGGTTTTAGAGTTGGCATCCACGGGACTCACCCGGCGAAACCGCCTGAGCTCATCCGGGGAAAATGAAACAGGTTTCCTGGAGCCCCTGTTTTCCAATGCCCATGCGGGATTGACACCGGCAGATAGAAAACTGGCGCTTTACCATGGCCCCTGGAAAGGGTCTGTCGACCCCGTTTTTACGGAAGCAGCGTACTAGGGCGGGTTTCCATGTGCCAGACGACCAGTTTCCACTCTGCGGTATTGGCAGGTGCGTGGTAGTAGCCAATATAGTACGTAGCGCCCGGCTCAAAATCGACTTCCAGATCCATGGCGGTAGGGACGGTCGGGTTTTTATCGATGAAGGGGCAGTTTGTCATATCCAGCGTTGCCATACCGTTTATGCTGTGAACACCGGGCGTGATTAAAAAACCCTTTTCCGACACGCTGCTCATCTCACCATCAATTTTATTAACCGCAAGCGGTGCGAGACACTCTGATGGCCTGCCTATTGAAGTCAGTACACGGGCCATTATATTAGGGCCCGGCTCCGCTGATAAAGGCAGCACCGTCGGTGCATCACTATCATTGAACTGGGCAAGCACGGGTAAAGTCACGAGGGCCAGTACGCCCGTGAGCAAATGTCTGATCAACCGCCCCATGTTTAGAACGGCATCGCCAGATCCGACTTGATCGCATGCATTTGCAGCCTGAAAGCTTCCTGAATACGCCTCATTGCTTCCTCGGTGTCAGCCTCAAAACGTAAAACCAGAATTGGCGTCGTATTGGACGCACGCACCAGGCCCCAGCCATCGACAAAATCTGCACGCACACCATCGATGGTTGTAATCCTGGCATCGGCAAAACGTGCATTCTCCTGCATTTTTGCGACAAATGGGTGGTTTTCACCTTCTTCCATATACAGTTTCAGCTCCGGCGTACTGATGCTGTTCGGAAGACTATTGAGCACCTCTTGCGGGTCACGTTCATCGGCCGCCAGGATTTCAAGCAGCCTGCACGCCGAGTAGATTCCACAGTCAAAACCATACCAGCGCTCTTTGAAGAAGAAGTGCCCACTCATCTCACCAGCAAATGGAGCATCAACCTCTTTCATTTTATTCTTGATCAGTGAGTGACCGGTTTTATACATCATGGCCTTGCCGCCGGCTTCCTCGATGACGTGATGCAAATGCCCGGTGCATTTGACGTCATAAATGATGGTTCCGCCAGGCACCCTGCTGAGGACATCTTTCGAAAACAACATCATCAGGCGGTCAGAATAGATAATGTCACCCACAGATGTCACGACACCCAGGCGGTCCGCGTCACCATCGAAGGCCACGCCAACATCCGCATCCATCAAACGCACTGCTTCGATCAGGTCTTCGAGGTTTTTGGGGTCACTCGGGTCCGGATGGTGATTCGGGAATGAGCCATCGACCTCATCAAACAGGGTGATGACTTCGGCGCCAATATCGCGTAGTACGTCCGAGGCACACACACCGCCAATCCCATTACCGCAATCGGCAACCACTTTCAAAGGTCTTTGTAACTGGATGTCACTGGCAATCTTTTCACGATAGCGGCCGAGCATGTCCTGGTGGGTGACTTTGCCCTTACCCACACGCACGTTGCCGCTCTTAATACGCTTATAAATGTCAGTAATCTGATCACCGGACTGGGTAACACCACCGATGACCATTTTGATTCCATTGTACTCGGGCGGATTGTGGCTACCGGTCACCATAACGCCCGTTGCACTGCCAATATCATAGGCTGCGAAATAGAGTACACCCGTAGGCACGGCACCAATATCCACCACATCACAACCGCTTGATGAAATTCCATTGATAAGACCCTCGACAAGTTCTACACCGGAATTCCGGCCGTCCCTGGCCACGACGACGGGTGCCGCGTCCTGCTCCAGCGTGAGCGTTCCCACCACCTGGCCAACCTGGTAAGCGACATCGGCGTCGAGGGTTTCATCGACAATACCGCGAATATCGTAGGCCCTGAAAATGCTTTCTACTAACTCGATAGGGGCATGTGGTTTTTTGCGTGGCACGCTGGCTTTCTCCAAACTAAATCCAAGATCTGGTAATTCAATGACACCCAGGCCGTCATTGGTGTCAACACCGGCGTCCTGCATCTCCGGTTCAGGCACCAGGTCATCGTCTTCTTGCGGGCCATGATCGGTGTCTACAATATTCTTCGACTCGCTGAACTCAACAGGGTCTTCCTTTAACTCCAGTTTCGACATGCGCGGGCGCAGTTTCAACATCAACCCCAAAACTAAAAACAGTAAGCCCAGGACGAAAAATACCGGTCTCATTATTCCCAAAGAAACACTGGACACGGTACCCTGTATAAAACCAACCCGGAACAGGGTTGTAGGAACGTTGAGCCAAACAAGACGCTCTGATTGAGACGGAGCCGCTGAAAGATTACTGAGTATGGTTGGTTTGGACCGGCCATTGTTTTGATCAAGACCGAAAACACCCGGTTCCGGTAAAGCCGTTTCAAATGTCGTCATCAACGCATCCGGCTTCACCTTCGCAAACAGGTAAGCCGTAGGGGACGACTTTTCACCGACCAACATCGTCATAGCCAGGTATGACTCCGCTCCCTTGCCGTGAATCTGCATCGGGGCCTGACCCGTTTCTGCGGTACTCAGTAACATATCCAGCACGGCATAACCAAAAGGACCCAGTTCGTTCGCACGCAAGGTATTCAAATCGTTGGCAAACAGGTCCAGCTGAGATGAGGTTTGGAATACGACCACTGACATACTGCTGCAGGTTGGTCAGCTTTTCGGGTTCAGTGGCGGCCATGGCCGCCAGCTCCTGGACCTGTTGATCTTCAAGTGATCGACGGGAGTTTTGAGCGAATTCACCCACCTTGCCGATCACGTGCTGGACACGCTCCAGGGTGTCTTCATTGTCCTGCTCGCTTGGGCCGCCCGTCCAAAAAAGAAATGCGACGAGCGCCAGCATGGCGGCACCACTCGCGATTAACGCGATTGGGTTTATCATCTCAATCTGGAAAAAAACCGAGTCAATCAGACCACGGAAATCCAGCTTACCGGCAATTTTCGTTCTGAGTTCTTTCATTGGCGCCCCGTATGTCCGAATCCGCCCGCACCACGATCACTCACTTCGAAGGAGTCAACCACCTCGAAATCAGCCATCACCACGGGAACAAACACAAGTTGTGCTATACGCATGCCGGGCTCAACAACAAATTCTTTGTCTGAACGATTCCAGCAGGAAACATAAACCTGCCCCTGGTAATCACTGTCGATCAAGCCAACCAGGTTTCCCAGGACAAGTCCGTGTTTGTGCCCCAGTCCTGAACGGGGAAGGATTACCGCCGCCATACCAGGATCAGAGATGTGCATGGCAAAGCCTGTTGGTATGAGTACGGTTTCACCCGGGCGAATGGGCGTGTTGCCCTCAACGCAGGCTCGTAAATCCATACCGGCAGAACCATCGGTTGCATGTTCGGGTAAAGGAATCTCCTGACCCAACCTCTGATCAATAATTTTTAATTGAACAGCTTTTAAACTTTGTTTTTCCAATTGAAATTCCTTTTCAATCAATTTTTTAATTCTCGCCCGCAATCATACCAAGCCTTAGCCTTGTAGTCTGCAACACTAAATAATTGGGAGTTGATCCTACAAACAGTGTTAACAAGCTCCAATATACACCGTCCTGCAATTGCTTCAGCATTTAAAGCAACTCAAAACCATGGCCAGATCATGAATTCAACCCGTTCACAAAGCCTAGCGAAACTAAACCCGTTGCCACCGCACTTCCAACCCGGTTTACTTACCGATGCAGAGTTGCTTGGCAGGATTCTCTACCCCGGTAAGCAAAAAGGCAGGCAACGGGCTGAAGACCTGTTGCAGAGTTTTGGTGGTCTGCGCGGCTTACAGATCGCCAGTCGCCTGAACACAGATGAGCGCCAGGGACTGGATGACAAAACCGCGATCCTGATTCAACTGACCTATGAACTGGTCAGCCGGCAACTGAAGCAATCACTAAAAAGAGGTATATCACTGACCAGTCCCGCCATGACCATGGAATACCTGCAGACCGTACTCAGGGATCGAAGGCGGGAGATATTCACCTGTCTCTTCCTGGATACACGCCACCGGGTCATCGCTTCAGAGAACCTGTTTCAGGGCTCCATAGACGGCGCCTGTGTTTACCCCCGCGTGGTTGCGGAGAGAGCCCTCAGGCTGAGTGCCGCTGCCGTCATCGTTGCGCACAATCACCCATCCGGCGTCAGCGAGCCAAGTCTTGCAGACCAGGCAATTACGCGTCGCTTGAAAGATGCATTGCTGCTATTGGAGATCCGCTTACTGGATCATTTTGTGGTTGGGGATGGCCCGCCGGTATCCATGGCTTCAAGGGGAATGTTATAATCCTCACCCACCATATTTAGCACATTCGCCATTTTAGTAGGCTATATATTCAAAACTAATTGCATATGCAGTCAGATTGCGGTATAAAGTGCGGCTCATTTTTGATAGTACAGAAACGGAATAATCCAATGTCCAGAGTTTGTCAGGTAACCGGTAAAGGTCCCATGTCCGGAAATAATGTGGCGCATTCAAATGTAAAGACCAGGCGTCGTTTTTTACCCAATATTCACCATCACCGCTTTTGGGTGGAGAGTGAAAATCGTTGGGTTCGTTTACGTATCTCCACCAAGGGCCTGCGTATTATCGATAAAAAGGGCATTGATGCCGTTTTAGCCGATATGCGTGCGCGCGGCGAAAAATTCTGAGGAGCATAGATCATGGCCAAATCAGCAAGAGATAAAATCCGTCTGGTATCTTCCGAAGGTACGGGTCACTTTTACACGACGGATAAGAATAAAAAGAATACTCCCGGAAAGATGGAGATAAAGAAATACGACCCGGTCGTACGTAAGCACGTGATGTACAAGGAAGCCAAGATCAAGTAACGGTCTCGGTGTTCTCTAAAAAAACCCGCGATATGCGGGTTTTTTTATGCCTGTGATTTATTGCGATGCACCAGCAGGTTCCCCCACTCATCCGGTATGAGCATCCAACCGGGCTTGATCCAGGTCGTGGCCGCAGATTCTGTCAATAACAGCGGCCCTTCCAGGGGCACGCCGGGAGCCAGCCCGGTGCGTTGATACAGCGGCACCGTACCAGCCAGCTCCGGCATAAAGATTGTCTCATCGGCATCGCCACCCTCACTTATTTGCGGGATATTGATTGACTCTAATACTGCCGGTGCACGGGCGCTTAATCGAATATTCACCAACTCAACCGGATGTGGCAAACGCAGGCCACTGGCTCTTGAATGCGCCTCGTGGAAAAGTGCTTCATGTGCGCCACCGCTATTCCAGTTAATACTGATGGTTGCACTCTGACCCTTGTAGCGAAGCTCAAGCTGATGTCTGAATATAATGCCCCGGGGTTCACAACCCTCGTTCGTCAATTGATTTCGCGCGTCCGCTTCCAGTGACTGAAACCAGTGTTCGATATCCTGATCCGTCAAAGTAGCCAGCGGCTTCAACACAGGCCATGACAGTTCCCGGCCGGGTTCGGAAACCAGCATACCCATGGCCGACAGCACTCCCGCCCGTGCAGGAATGACAATGCGCCCCATATTTAACAACTCTGCCAGGTCACAGGCATGCAGACCGCCGGCACCACCAAAACACAACAACGCGTAATCCGCCGGATTGTGGCCACGCTCAACAGAAATGACCCTGAGTGCCCTTGCCATGTGCTCGTTGGCCAGGCGTACGATGCCTTTAGCAGCTTCAAGCAGACTGCAATCCATGTCTTTCGCCAGCGCGGACACAGCCTGCTCCGATGCCTCTGAGTCCAGCGGTAAATAGCCTCCCAACAAGATCGTATTTGGCAATCGCCCCAACACCAGGTTGGCGTCAGTAACCGTTGCCTTGACGGCTCCCTGGCCATAGCAGGCCGGACCGGGGCTGGCACCCGCAGACTCGGGACCAACCAGCAGCATACCAGCCCTGTCCACCCTGGCGATGGAGCCTCCACCGGCACCAATGGTATGGATATCCACCGATGGAATCGAAAGCGGCCAGGAGCCGAGCCGGCACTGCTGCGTGAGGGGGATTTCACCGTTAAAAAGGGCCACGTCCGTGGAAGTGCCACCCATGTCAAAACTCATTAACCTGGGGTTCGATGTCTGCGCGGCGATACTGCGTGCAGCGGCCAGGCCCCCGGCCGGGCCGGACAGTAATAAGCGTACCGCCTGGTCTGCGGCCTGATCAGCGGCGATGGTTGTCCCCGCGCTTTGCATGACCGCGATACCTGCCCCGGGTAAACGTCCTTGAAGGCGCTTCAAATAACGCGAGATGACCGGCCCGACACTGGCATTCAGCCAGGTGGCCATACCCCTCTCATATTCCTTAACCTCCGGCAGAATGGTACTCGAACAGGATACGAACCAGCGATCTCCCAGTTTGTCAGCAATCCGTTGTTCCTGTTGCGGGTTTAAAAAGGAGAACACCAGGTTAATCGCGACCGACTCGACACCCAGTGCTTCAAGACGGGTTTTGAGTTGTTGTAATTCTTCTTCATCGCTCTCGGCAAGCAAACTGCCATCCGCGCAAATGCGTGTGGAGACCTCGAGACAATGCTCAGATGGCACCGGTGGCTCGGTCTCGGCTTGCCTGAGTTGATAAACCTGCTCCCGCTCCTGGCGGCCCAGGGTCAGCACATCTGCAAAGCCCTTGCTGGTGACATACGCGACACGTGCTCCTTTGCCCTCCAGCACGGCATTGGTGCCAACAGTCGTACCATGAATAATCTGCAATTTCCGGTTCTCCAGACCCATGCGCGCCAAACCTTCCACGATCGGATTGGAGGGATCGGACGGGTCGGAAAGCACCTTGCAATGCCGAATGGTATTGGTATTTGAACCACGTTCAAGAACCACGATGTCGGTAAAAGTACCACCCGTATCTATGCCAACCAGTGTAATATCATCCATAGGATCAAATGCTAACACCAGCGGCTTAACAATACCGCTAACGTAAAGGTTTTAAACCCGAATGCCTGAATTACCAGAAGTCGAAACAACCCTCAGGGGTATAGAGCCACACCTTTTGAATCAGCGGATCGCCCGTATAATTGTCCGCGACCCCAGATTACGTTGGCCGGTACCCGATGAAGTCAGCAAGGCCGAGGGGCAGACATTTGTCAGGCTGGAAAGGCGTGGAAAATACCTTTTGTTATGGCTGCAACAAGGCGGGCTCATCATTCACCTTGGTATGTCCGGCTCATTACGTATCGTGCAGCACCCGACCGCCCCGGAAAAACATGATCACGTGGATGTCGAACTGGCAAATGGCGTATGTCTTCGCTTCAACGACCCACGTCGTTTTGGTGCATTTTTGTGGGTGGATGAGGATATGCATAGCCACGAATTATTGCGTGACCTTGGTCCTGAGCCGCTATCAGGCAAATTCACAGCAGACTACCTGTACAAGCAATCCCGCAACCGGCGAGTAGCCATCAAGAACTTCATCATGAATGGCCACGTTGTCGTGGGTGTTGGCAATATATATGCCTCCGAGGCGCTGTTCATGGCTGGCATTCATCCAAAAAGAGCTGCCGGAAGGGTTTCCAGACAGCGCTATGAGGGTCTCGTAGCAGCCATATGCGATGTGCTTGACCGGGCGATAAGACGGGGTGGCACGACCTTGCGGGACTTTGTTAATTCAGACGGTGCACCCGGCTATTTTGCCCAGGAGTTGCTGGTTTACGATCGTGCCGGCAAAGACTGTTTTCAGTGCGGGGCAACCATCAAACAAAAAGTGATAGGTCAAAGGTCAAGTTTCTATTGCCCTGCCTGTCAGCGCTAATTTGCAGCTGTCTCAGAGCCCGAAACGGGAATAGCGAATATCTTGATGAGGGGTAAAGAATCAATCGACGTGATGTGACCCCAGGTTAAGCTTGAGAAATCAGAAGGCGCGTAACTGAAAGTACCATTGTCCGCATCCGAAAAATCGAAACGGGCCGTGCCGCCATCAGCGCGAACGACACTGCCAGGATCAAACTCTCCATATTTCATACCATAAGGAGATTCAAACTGAATCTCTAACTCAGAACCATCGGCAATGCCATTGCCCAGCATAAATATGGGATTACCTTGATTGTCATAGGTATACCAATAGACAACAGCCTGTGTCGACCCGTCCTCAAGCTCGTCAAACTCCATGGAGAAACCATGCCCGCTCTGATCCGGGTTGAACCAAGACCCCGAATACTCCGGGCCAATTCCAGGGGGCCTGGGGTTGTACCCGGAACCACCCATTTCGGTGAAGCCGTTATCTGATATACGGACGTAGTCAACGATCATTTCTGCCGGAGTTGTAGCGGTTATCTGATCTTCGCTGAGCAAACCGGTGAAATTACCGCCAACCGCCACATTGAGAATGACAAAGTGGGGTTGATGAAACTCGGTACAGCTTGCACAGGTATCTTCCTTGATTCGAATGGTCCATATCAGTCGGTCATCAATATAGGTCCTGACCGTCTCAGGGGTCCAGTCCATGCTATAGATATGGTAATCATCATGTGAGATCAGAAGCGACATCAAGAAACCGGCCATAGGAGGCATAGGCGCCATCGTTATCCCAGTGGGCTGTAGATGATACACGCCGGTTAATTGTTCCTGCGGAAATCGATGCCCCACTCCCCATTTCCATGATGTCCAGTTCCCCACAAAAGGGCCAGCCGACCTCGCTGAAATTATTACCCAGGGTCCAGAATGCCGGCCACAAACCATCGGCCAGATCAGGCATTTTGATGCGCGCCTCTATTTTGCCGTATTTGAATGTGAGTTTGTCTTCAGTGCGGATACGTGCTGATGTGAAACCGGTTGCACCATCTATTACGGTGATGACCAGGTTGCCGTCTTTAACCCTTGCATTCTGATAGGAGCTTGTATATTCCTGCAGTTCATTGTTACCCCAGCCACTTGCACCCAAATCGTAGGACCATATGCTTGTGTCGGGTTGTGTTCCAGTATCGAACTCATCGCTCCAGATCACCTGTGCATGGGCCGTACTGCTAAAACCTGCAACCAGGCATAATCCTATGAATGCGTTGATTGAAAGAAACTTTTGCTTTGAGAAATACCCGGTTTTCACTTTACTACCTAAATTCATTAATTAATGCCCACACGAACCCACCCTGCTTTTGCAGGGTGGGCGTTTTCGCTGTTTCTAAAGAAGCCCGGACTACTCTGACGACCCGAAATATTTATCTGCAGGTATGCCGAAGGCCTTAATAAGAGGTAGGTCAACAATGGGGGATGTATGACCCCATTGGTTGACGGAAAAGTCTGAAGGTGTGTAGCTGAAAGTGGCATTATCACGGTCGCTGAAAACGAAGACTGCAGTACCACCAGGCTCACGCGTCACTGTTTCAGGGTCAAACTCCCCGTATTTCATACCTACCGGTGATTCGAATGTGATCTCCACGGTATTTCCATCCGGAACCCCGTTTCCAAGCATAAAGATAGGGTTTCCGAGGCTGTCATACGTGTACCAGTATACGACCGCCAGTGGCGAACCGCCTGATTCCCCGAACTCAATCGAAAAGCCATGCCCACTTTGATTCACATTATAGTATGAGCCGGAATGTGCCGGGCCAAGCTCCATTAACCCCACTGAAATATTATCGTAAAGTGCGGCTGAAGTGTCTGCGGACTGGCTCCAGTTAGGGGTTACATCGTTGTAGAAACCAAACTGGAGCAGCTTGCCAACCATTTCCTCGGTAATGGTGAAATCAACACCCTGCCTTGTGGCTTCGACATCAAGCGGTACGGAGGCGGCCTTGGGTTTGGTTTCTTCCGTTTCAAATAAAACCGTTTCATAACCATTCGCCGGATCCAGGACCTTCACAAACGCCGCTGTAACCTCGCCGGCGGCGGGTGCGCCAACCCTATCCTGTGCGACATCAAAAACGAATGAATAGGTACCGGCCGCCGGCGCGTCCATTTCCTGAAAAATCAGTGTGCGCTGACAAGCCTCGTTGACGTTGTACTGGTTGCCGTAAACCCGCAACATGTTAGACAGGGCTCCATCCCAGGCTGGAACTTCAAGCCCGGCACGATAGTAATCACCAGTCCCTTCCGGAACGGTAAAGAAATTACGGTTTGCCGCCGCGTAGTCATCCCCGTTTCCATCATCAAATGGTCCAAATCCACCGGCAGCCTCACCCGTGCAGCCTTCTGTTGTAAACCATTGGTCATACCAGGTCCAGTCATTACCAATGAGTGCCTGGTCATTTACGCGATCCTCAAAATCATCGCTGAATATCGGCGCTGCCAAAGCCTGGCTACTAAAGACCGCAAGGGACAAAAGCAGGCTGCATACAGCTGTGGGTCTATTAATGGATAAAGTCATATCAGATTCCTTAATTACATGAATTCGTTGCTTATGCCTTGCCTTTGGAGCGCAGCTTTGATCCGCCAACCAGCCCTATCAAGCCCACCATTCCAAGGAATGCCCAAAGAGGAATTGGTACACCTTCGGTTCTTGGACCACCCGGGCCCGGGGGCACGACTACCGGTGTAACGGCGAACTCCACATTGTCATACAAACGACCGGATGCCAGGTAGTTAGATGCAACCGTTGAGAACCCCCATTGCAGGATTTTCCCGTCAGCCGTTGCATCAAGGGCGACGGTAATGGTCTTGCTTCCTGCTGTTATCGTTGAAACCGTTTCAAAGAGATCCAGGCTGAAACCGTTGTTAGGATCCAGCAATTTGATAAAACCAAACGTATTTACATCAGTACCGAGTGGGGCTGGTACTTCAGTATCGAACTCAAACGTATATGAGTCAGCATCTGCTGCTGTGACAACCCTTTCTTGAAAAACGCTTGTTTCAATACAATTGCCATTAGCATGTTGATCATCGTCGTAATTACTAAATACATTCAGTGCCTGGCCAGTAGCACCTACTGTAATGTTGGAAAATGCTGAATTACTGTTTGGCGTCAGAAAAGGCGCACCATAATTGTATAGAAATGGATCACAGGCAGGAAAGCCCTCGAAGACGTTTGCAAAAGCCAACCATCCACCGCCAATCGCGTTGCCATCGGGAGGGGTGACGTAGCTTTCAAAATCATCAGTGAAGCTGATTTGAGCAAAAGCTGAACTACTCAGCAAAGCCGTTGCTGCTAATACCAGAATACTTTTTACTAATTGTTTCATTTCTCTCTACCTTCTAAGTTGACGTGACATTAGAAATCGTAACGAAATTTCGCACCATAATACCGGGGAGGTGCATAACTTGATTTTATGTAACCGGGGCCATAATCCGCCCAGTTACGGGTCCTTTCATCAAAGGCATTATAAACGAACAGCTCCAGCCCCCAGCGTTGTTCCTCATTAATCAGACGCAGCGACGCATTTACCGTTGTATAAGCTTCCTGGCCGCTGTGGAACGGGCCTTCGTCGAAGTTGTTATCCTGGAAGAAAATCTCATCCTGCCAGTGAATCGTGACGACAGGGCTTAAACGCAGACCATTATCAAAGTACCAGTTGTGCTCAGCGGTGACGGTTGCTGACCACTTGGGCGACCAGGGCAATTGGTTACCCTTGAAGTTGGTCGGCCTGATATTCGGTGCATTGGGATCGGAGTTATCTTCTTCCGCCGGACACTCGCTGAGCCCCAAAAGGGCACGCTCAAAGCAGAACCAGCCATCACCGGCCGGCATATCCTTGATCTCGGCATTAAGATAGGCCAACCAGCCATATATCCTGCCACCGTCGTAAGGCGTCCAGTCCAGTTCTATTTCAACACCACTGATTGTCGATTTGGCAATGTTGGTAGTCAGGTTTGTGCCGATATCGTTACCGCTGTTAACGCTTTCACCTACGATCGCATAAAACGTTCTCTGCATATCATCATATTCACTGTAAAAGACGGTACCGAGCAGGTTTAAAGTGCCGTCTGCGAACACGGATTTAAAGCCCAACTCGTAGGTCGTAACGGTTTCCGGATCATAATCAAAGGTGGTGAAGTTACCGCATTCGCAGGTATCCACGTTATCGCCAAAGCCCCCCGCCTTATAGCCGGTGGCGATATAGCCGTAATAAAACAAATTGTCAGTTGCCACGTAGTCAAAACCAAGTCTCCAGGTGCCTTTACCCCAGTCCGCATCATGCGTGTTGTCGGTACCGGGCACCCGGTCGGTGAAATCCGCCCCGAGTGTTCCGTCATTGGGACCAAGGTCGTCCGATTGGTAGTATTCGTTCCAAAAGGGTACGTCAAACCCGTAATACGGGTTGCCATCACCGACAAACGTCCAGCTTTCATACCAGAAGGTGTTTTCCGGATTTTGGGAATACAGCCCTGGGTTTGTCCAGTAGCCAATCGTTGAGTGGGTCGAACCTTTCTTGTCGGCCTTCTCGTCCCAGGTGTAACGATAGCCGGCAGTCAGGTTCAGACGGTCGTTGACGCTGTAATCAAACTGGGCAAAAAGGGCTTTCGACTCAACTGTTCTTTTTGGTTGAACGAAAGACTGGGCCAAAGGACGAATAAAAGCGCAGCAAAACGGTATCTCGACGTTAAACTTAATTTCATTGTCCTCTTTCAAATAAAAGAATCCGCCCAGCCATTGCAGATCGGAATCAGACTCCGACTTGAAAATGATCTCGTGAACCGTTGACTTATACGTTGAATATTCTGTCTCGAGGGCAAGGTCGTCAAAAGGTTGCATCGCCATCGGTTCAAAACCGCGGTCGATAAAGGCTTGCGGGTCACGAATCAGGACACCGTTCTCACCGCCAAAGATCACACCCTCGATGGCAATACCGTAACCCGGGTGCTCCGGGTCGGTAAAAAAACCGGCATCCTGGTCAAATAACTGCGACCGCTCCTGCTGGGAGTATGCAAAGCGGTACTCGGTGGAGACAGAATCGGAGATATCCCAAACAAATTCAGAGCGGATGGTCTTGATGGTCATATCCAACTCACCGGGTGTGTTGATCCTGACGTCGAACTCATCCCGCTCACATTCAAAAAAAGTACCCTTTGCTTTCTCACAGTCCTTCAGAAAAGGTACGCCCGGGCTTTTATCATGGAATTGCTCATAGGTAAGCAGCCAGTCGATTGAATCTGTCGGGGCATAGCGCATGCTCAGCCGACCGGACCAACGATCGACGCTGCCGTATGCCCGCGAGTCCTTCTGATGGCGGTTTCTGCGCTGGTCGGTATTGGGTATGCCGTCAGCCGGAACGTCATTCGGGCCATCGGTCCTGCCATCGAGATCAACATCCCAGTCGAGGTCATACAAATCCATTTCCTGGTTTAGATAGGTATCGGCTTCCTGCACCATGAAAGCGGCCCGGAACGCAAGTTCCTCATTTACCGGCAGATTGACCCAGGTACGAAAGGCATGGGTTGAGTAATTACCCGCCTCAATCTCTGCAGAACCGCTGAAATCATCAAATTGCGGTCGCGCATTGATGACATTAATGGTTCCGGCAGTCGAGTTACGACCAAACAGGGTTCCCTGTGGGCCGCGAAGAATGTCGATGCGCTCCACGTCAAACAACAGGGCCAGGCCACCCTGTGGCCTCGGTGAGTAGGTGCCGTCGAAATGGATTCCAACAGTGGGATCGCCCAGTTCAGTAAAATTATTCGAAGTGATACCGCGTATCGCAATCGACACGCCGGAATCTGAGGGAGACAAGCCAACCTGCATGTTCGGAACCAGGTTGCCAACATCGACAATATTGCTGACACCCTCGCGGGCCAGTGCATCTGCGGTGAGCGCAGAGACAGCCAACGGTGTTTCCATCAGGTTTGTATCACGCCTGACGGCAGTCACGATGACTTCTTCCAGAATTAGCTCTTCTTCTTCAGCCCAGGCCTCCGGAACAATCGCGACGAGGGCCAACACCATAAAGAACAGACCAGTGAAAATTTGTTTGGGCATGATGGTTTTCTCTCTTATCAATCCGGCACGGGTAACCGGACGAGAGTCCCGTCACCAATAAGATGCTAAGTCTACGGGGCAGGAAATGTCAAACAACAGGAAATCGGTGAGTGGGACCAAACCTGAGATCAAACGGACCGCAAGAGAAGTTTGGCAGGGGGTATTGAGCCTGGTAAGTATGCAGCGCGGCTGATACTGTTATTAATTGAAACCAGTCAGAAACGACTTGATCGTATCGCGATAATTCCTGCTCACCTTTATTCGCTCGCCATGACTGATCTGCAGAAAATACTCACCCTTGGTATGCGGGATAACTTCTTCGATACAGTTCAGGTTCACAATGGTGGAACGATGCACCCGCTTGAACACATCGTCATCAAGTTCTTCAAGCAGTTGCGTCATGGTACACCGCATGATGTGGGTCTCGCCTTCAGCATGGACACACATGTAATCCCCCGCAGCATCTACCCAGGCAATGCTGTCAATTTTGATCAACTTGATTGAATCGCGGTCCCTGATGGTAATTCTACGTTCCGGGTCGGGCGATAGGGGTACATCATTCGTCGGTTGTCGAACGGTTGAGCGCTTTTCGACCTTTCTTGCGATCTCATCGATAGCACCGAGCAAAGAAGCCTTGTCTTCGCCTAAATGAAGTTCCTCCATGTAACGTGCCAACGCTCGCTTGACCGCAAGGTGTAAACGTTGCTCATCCAGCGGCTTGACAATGTAGTCAACGGCATGCACATCAAACGCATCCAGTGCGTAACGCTCATATGCTGTGCAAAAAATGACCATCGGCAGCAATTCTGGTTGAATTTTTTTGATGACTTCAAACCCATTCAAGCCTGGCATACTGATATCAAGCACCATCAGGTCAGGCTCCAATGCCAGCACCGCGTCAATGGCTTCACGACCATTGCTGCACTCTTTGATAACCTCAACCTCAGGGAGGTCCTTCAAGCATGACAACACCAGCTTGCGCGCCAGAGCTTCATCATCAACGACAATGGTTTTCAGTTTCATCATGAACGGCTAAATTGGTTCATAAGGGATTCTAATGCTTATTTTCAGACCGCCGGTTGGCTGTAGCTTGATGTCAAACATATAGGCGTCATCATACAGCGTTTTCAAACGTTGCAATGTGTTGTGCAGACCCACCCGTCTGCCGGTTTTTGGTACTGGCTGGTTTTGCAGCGTGCCTGGCCCCGTGTCTGTCAAGTCGATCTGTAACTCACCTTCTTTAACAGTTGCTTCAAGCCTTATTGTACCGCCACTTTCGTTGGCTGCTATCGCGTACTTGATCGAGTTTTCCGCCAGGGGTTGCAGCAGCAAACTGGGAACCTGGGCCAAATTTGCCTGTTCATCTACATCAAACTGCAAAACCAGTCTCTCACCAAACCGGGTTTGCTCTATATCCAGATACAACATCAGGGCTTCAATCTCCTGTCGCAGGGATATTTTCAAGGCCGGATCGTTATCCAGTGAAAATCGCAGAAAATGACCCAATTGTGTAATCATCTGATGGGCCTTGTCGGTCTCTTTAAACTTCACCAGGGCGCTGATGGAGTTCAGTGTATTAAACAGAAAATGCGGGTTTAACTGGTATTGGAGCATACCCAGTTGCGCAGTCTTCGCTTCAGCTTCAGCGCTTAGTCTTTTTAGTTGTTCCTCTTTTATCGCGGTTGCCGCAGCCTGCCTTTTATCGCGTTCCACCTCAGCCTGGTAGTAGTATTTATTACCGTAATAAAGTGCCACCCAACACAAATAAACCAGGAAAGAGGAAAAATACCAACCCCCAAAATCTGCCCAGATACCTCCTGATCCGGTAATCATGATAAATGTGTAGATACGCAGGATGGTCCATAGCAAAGACACCACGACGACTGCCAGCAAACTCCAGCCGATACGCGATAAAGTTGAGCGATTCCAGACGGAAAGACAAA
This sequence comes from uncultured Gammaproteobacteria bacterium, assembly GCA_963759155.1. Taxonomy (GTDB): domain Bacteria; phylum Pseudomonadota; class Gammaproteobacteria; order Xanthomonadales; family SZUA-36; genus SZUA-36. The sequence continues at coordinate 407,751 of CAVWXX010000005.1, forward strand.
TCCGGTGTAACGGCATTGAAAGGAGCAGGCCCAAAAAGGACTGTACGATGGTGTGAGCAACATGGGTCCAGGTCGCAGTCGCATACCATAATGTGAGGCTGAAGAAAGTTACCATTCCCAAACCGCCCCAACCAACCAACTGCAGTAGCCAGTACTGGTAATGACGATTGTAATAAACAGCGTTGATAGCTGTTTGAAACAGGTTTGAAGATATATTGATCAATGCCCTGTCATCCTTCTTTCTCCCTGGCTGCATTGCAACAAAGGGGTGGCTTTTTTCCGCTGATATTCCCGGTTGTCGCGTTTGTGGTCCAACCTGACGCAAACTCATTTCACAAGCAAATTGCCGCCGATACACTAACCAACAAACACAGAGTATGCCTGCAAATGCCTGTTTCCGCTTGGGTATGGTTTATCCTACCTTAATGAGCGACCCCATCAACATCCAAGGAGATTGAGCATATGAAAAAACCAAGTGCCTTTTATTCCAGTGGCAATGCGTCAATTCGTATTTTCCGCCTGTTTCTGACCGGCCTGCTTGTGGTCGCTACACAAGCCCAGGCAGATGAAGTCATTTTTTCCAGTTCAGGAGATTCCGGCTGGCCTTTATTCCTGGGTAGCAGCAGCAACTGGCAGGTCTGGTTCGTTCCCCCGGAGACCACGACACATAAAAGCAAGGTTGTTACCGTTCGCACGATTGATAACGTGGGCACTGCTGACGCCGTCCAGGCCGAGTGGAAAGGTGGTCTGGGTCAGATTTACTGGCAAAAAACCGATCCTCAGGACTACCGGGAAATGGCGTCGCAGGGCGGTGCTCTGAGCATCGTGGTTCGTATTGATAAAAAACCTAAAAAGTCTGTCGATATCAAGATGGACTGTGGCTACCCCTGTGCCGGTAGCTTGAACATGACAAAATTGTTCAGAGCGGTTCCGCCGGATACCTGGTTTCGAATGAGCCTCAAACTCAGTTGCTTCGAAGAGGCCGGTGCGAACCTGGGCAATATACTTGCGCCAATGGTAGTAGCAACCAAAGGGTCCTTCAAACTGAGTATTTCAGATGTGGCCTTACTGGCGAATCCACCACAAGAGTCCCTGATTGATTGCGGTTAGTGCCCGGGGATTTCCGTGGCTAAAAGCTACCCATTAGTTTTTTTAGAGATTCCTCTTTTCAGGCCGTTGGTAGTGATTCACAATGGCTGCAGAACAAACAGTCAATTCAGGAAATCATTTTGAAAAAGTCCACACAAGCCGTCCGCGCAGGCACCCGTCGCGATAAAAACATGGGGGGCCTGAACACCCCGTTACTGTCTTCAAGCGCGATTGAATATCTTGATGATTCCGAGGTGCGGTATCCACGCTATTTCAACACCCTGAATCACGATGTGGTGGCTGAGAAAATGAATGCGCTGGAATGTGCAGAGGCAGGGTTAATTACCAGTTCGGGTATGGCTGCCATTTCCGCGATTTTTTTTGGCCTGCTCCAAAAAGGTGATCATATTGTATTCACCGAGGGTTTATATGGCGGCACGCATGCCCTGATCGTCAACGAATTAAAACGCTTTGGTATCAACTTCAGCTTTGCAGCGCCCGACGTTCAGTCTATCCAGGCTGCCAGTGGCGCTGAAACCCGCATGATTTTTGTGGAATCTCCCAGTAACCCTTTACTGACGATAGTGGACCTGGCGGCATTGGCGGCCTTTACAAAACCACGTGGAATTCTGGCAGTTATCGACAATACCTTTGCCTCCCCAATCCTGCAAAACCCGCTGGTCCATGGTTTCGACCTGGTCATGCACAGCGGCACCAAGTACCTGGGCGGCCATAGCGACCTGTGTTGCGGCACCGTCAACGGCTCTGCTGAACTGATCGCCAAAGTCCGTAATCATGCCGTAGCCTATGGCGGTTGTCTGAACGCACAGGATTGCTATCTGCTCGAGCGCAGTCTTAAAACACTTGAGCTGAGAGTTGAGCGCCAGAGCAGCAATGCCGCGCTTATCGCCAGGCGCCTGGATGAGAACAGCCAAATCAAGCGGGTTTACTATCCAGGGCTGGACGGTCACCCGGGTCATGAAATCGCTGCCCGCCAGATGCAGGGGTTTGGGGGAATGCTTTCATTTGAACTGGCTGACGATATCGATCCGGTCAGCTATATTCGCCGTCTCGAACTGGTCATCTGTGCAGTTAGCCTCGGTGGCGTAGAAACCACGGTATGCCAACCGGTTGCAACTTCGCACCAGAAGGTCTCCGAGGATGAACGGCAACGGCTTGGTATAACCGCCGGGCTACTCAGGTTGTCGGTTGGTATCGAGGATGCTGAAGAGATTTGCGCTGATTTGTTACAAGCGCTGAATAAAAGCAATTAACAAGCCAAAACCTTGTATCGGGGTGTCCTGTCAACTTGAGTGGAGATCTATTGACCCCCTGAGTCTTTCTCAACCTGCTCTTCCATCTGCTTCTGACGCGCTTCGGTTTGATCCAGGTAGGATTTTTCGAAACCTTCGGCCTTGCGGAGAGCCTTGACGGGACCGCCAATAATTCCTTCTTCGATGGGAGGTGGTTCGACCTCTTCAATACCGCGGATGTACCAGAGCACGGCGAATACCAGGATAAGAAATAAAAACCAGCGCATCGTCAATCTCCTGTCACAGGAATGGTGACCTTATGACCCGACTATAGCAGATCACCGCTTTGTTGCCCGCTGGCCGCTTCTGAGTCATCTTCGCTATCGACCGGAACCGGCTCAATAAACTTGATACGTTGACCACCGATAAAGACTTTTTTAAATTCGGCGCGGCTAACCGATACATAACGCTCATTGCCACCGATCTCCACCTGCGCACCTTCTTTCAGTGCATAACCTTCATCATCAACCCGGACGACCATGTTGGCCTTACGGCCGGTATGACAAATGGTTTTGATCTCTGTTAGCTGATCGGCCCAGGCCAGCAGGTACTGGCTGCCTTCAAACAACTCGCCCTGGAAATCAGTGCGCAAACCAAAACACAGCACCGGGATATTCAGGCGGTCGACGACCTCACTTAGCTGGTAGACCTGGGCCCGGTTTAAGAACTGGGCTTCATCGACCAGCACACAGTGGATATTTTGCTCCTCCAGTTGTGTACGCGTAATCTCAAACAAGTCATCATCCGCGGTGAATATGGTTGCTTTTGCCTGCAGGCCAATCCGCGACTTGATCCAGCCTTCACCGTAGCGGTCATCGAGTTTTGGTGTAAACAACATGGGTGTCAGACCACGTTCACGGTAGTTGTGTGCCGATTGCAGCAAAACCGTGGTTTTACCGGCATTCATGGAAGAGTAGTTGAAATAGAGTTTTGCCATTCAGGTTTCCAAAAGAAACGTTCTAGTTTTCCACAAATTCCTGCACCAACCGGGTCACTTCAGCACGCTGGGTAAGAGCGAGCAGCACGAGACAATCGCCTTGTTGAGCCGATTGTAACGCGTGTTTTACACCCTCAACCGGAGAGTCAACCATCACCACGGCGTTTTGCGCCAGGCCATGATCCATGGCGAGTTTTTGTATCAACTTCGCCACAACACCCGGTTCCCGACCTCTCTCGTAACCTGGCATGTCACAAACCAGAAGCTTTGCGGGTTTCAGATCGCAGGCGGCACTTACAAAACCAGCGATCTCCTCATCACTACGGTCACCTGCCTGCCCCATCAAGACGATATTCCGGCGTGCCTTGAAAGCATTGACCGTATCGGCAACCGCCTTGAGGCCATGCTCATTGTGTGCGAAATCAATAAAAATCCGGATACCGTTTTTCTGGTACAGGTTGCCACGCCCGGGATTAACCCCGGCGTCCCCGCTAAAGGACCTAAGGCCATCAGCCAGTGCCTCGTCATCCGCCCCGAGCACGGAGCACAGTAGCATGGCGCCAAGTGCATTGCGGATGTTGTATCGCGCTACACCACCAAAGGTGATGGGGACATCCTCAGCCAAAACCACTTTCCTGGTCTTGTCACCTTCGGCCATCACCAGCCAACCCTCTGACAGATAGGCCACCTGACCTTGGTTCTGCAGGTGTTTCTGCAATACCGGGTTTTCTGCTTCCACCGCAAACCAGATAATTCGATTATCGAGCTTCGCGGCCATCCTGACACTTTCAGAATCATCTGCATTCAGAATTAGCGGCCCATCGGCACTCAGTGCGCGGCGCACAATAAACTTGGCCTCCGCCATATCCGCCACGCTGTTAATGCCATATTCACCCATGTGGTCTTCAGCGACATTGGTGATCAAAGCGGCATCGGCAAGTTCTACTCCGATACCCCGACGCAGTAAACCGCCGCGCGCAACTTCCAGAACAACGGCTTCAGATTTCGGATGCCTCAACAGGGTACGCGCACCTCCCGGCCCGGAATAGTCTCCCCGGTCGAGTATTTCCTCACCGACACGGATGTAATCAGTCGAGGTTATGCCTGCGCGTAAACCGGCAGCATTGAGGATAGAAGCTGCGAGCCTGACCGTGGTGGATTTGCCATTGGTGCCCGTAACGATACCAAGCGGTATTGAACCAATGCTCGACCAATCGATACTCGCCGGGTCCGGCAACTGATCCGCCGGCCAGGTCAGGGCCGATTGACCAAAACCTATCGACACCTCGTCATCGTCCCAAAGAAATGGCACCTGGTGTTGTGCGGCTGCGGTCTGCATGGCCAGTAAACCGGGCTTGCTTTCGCTGGTAAGCAGATCAGACAAGCCGGCGATGGCCTCATCCAAACCGGCCAATGGCTCATCTTTCAAAACCGCCACCGCCCTGCCCAGTGCAACTTCGTTGAGTTCACAGGCTGCATACAACACATCAATCGGTGCATTAATGACCAGGTTGACGCCCCCGTCATACACTCGCGAGCAGATATGTTCCGGGGACCAGCCAACAGCCTCCATCAGAACGGCAACCTCCGCGGACCAGGCTGAAATCAGCTGCTCTGCAGGAATGCCTTCGGTGGCAACGTCGAGTATGGCGCCAGGCAGATCCCAAAACAGGTTCGGGCCAGTCAGGCGACGACTGTCAAGTAACTCAATATTCACGTTCTAGTCGGCTTCTTCTTCCCGGGCCACACGCACACCACGTTCATCCCTGACCAGACGTACACCGGAATCCAGGGAGAATGCTTCCGGATCGGGCTCTACAAAACTGTGCGCAGGTTTAGTGGCTTTAGCACTGACAACGGAGGTGCCATGACCCTCATAATGAATGACCTGGTTCCAGCAACGGTTCACCTGGTCGACAAACAGCACCACCAGATCGCCTTCGTTTGCCATATCCAGCGCACCCTCAACGGCAAGCATCTCATCCGGTACGATGTCGATAGCGCCGGCATCAACACCGTTAGCCATTAATTGATCGCGTAACATCTCCGGCACCTCGGAATCACCGCGCCCGCGACGACTGTCATCGGCACGACAAATATAATGATCAAAATGTCCGCTGGCCTCGTCCGCGATAGCGCGAATATCCTCATCACGACGGTCACCGGGTGCAGCCAGCACACAAATCCGGCGGCCACCGACTTCGAGCCGGTCGACCAGTTGGCAAATGCTTTTGATAGCAGCGGCGTTGTGACCATAGTCCATAATGACCCGGAAAGGGTGTTCATCAAATACGTTCATACGACCGGGCGCCTGGAAGATGGAGGTGCTGAACGTGCGCAGACCATCGCGAATATTATCCAGTGACTTGTTCAAAGAATACGCCAGTGCTGCCGCAAACATCGCGTTTTGCACGTTATGTGTCGCCTTGCCATCCATGGTTGCCGGTATCTGGTGTGTCCAGACCAGCTGATAGTGGCTACCCTTGTCGTACAAGGTGATCATGTCACCATTAAAGCCCTGCTCCAATACCACGGCCCTGCCACCAGCCCGCACGTGCTCTTTAACCAGCGCGTGAGCCGGGTTCATGGTGACGTAGCAAACATGTTCAGCTTGTGTGTAATCGGCCATATTCAGGCAATGCTCATCATCGGCATTAAGAACAGCAGTATCCCGGGCAACCTCGATAACGATTCGTTTGACTTCCGCCAGTTGTTCCAGTGTGTCGATACCCTTGAGCCCAAGATGGTCCGAGGCCACATTCAAACAGGCTGACACGTCACAGCGACGGTAACCCAGGCCCGAACGCAGCAAACCGCCACGGGCTGTTTCCAGCACGGCAATATCAACAGAAGGGTCACGCAGCACGATATGTGCGGATGTCGGGCCGGTCATATCGCCTTTAACCGTCAGGCGGTTATCGATGTATACGCCATCCGTTGATGTCATACCCACCGTGTGGCCTGCTGTTTTGAGGATATGGCCAAGCATGCGCGAGGTCGTGGTTTTACCATTGGTTCCGGTAATGCTGGCAACCGGTATCCGTGTCGGCGTCCCCGGCGGGAATAACATATCCATCACCTTGCCGGCGACATCACGTGGCTCGCCTTCCGACGGGGCAACATGCATCCTGAAACCCGGCGCCGCATTAACCTCTACAATCGCCCCGCCAACTTCCTTATAAGATTGCGTGATGTCCTGGGTCAGAAAATCCACACCACCAACATCCAGACCCACGGCCCGGATTGCACGTTCCGCCATGTCCTTGTTATCGGGATGCACCACGTCAGTCAGATCAATGGCCGTACCACCCGTTGAAAGATTGGCCGTATTGCGCAAGAAGAAAACCTCGCCTTTCGGTAATACCGTATCCGCATCATGACCTTCCGCTGCCAATAGTTCGAGTGCTGGACGGTCAAGCTCAAGCCGTGTCAGAACCTTTTCATGCCCGATACCACGACGCGGGTCTTCATTGACCTTGTCGATGAGTTCGGTGACGGTACTTTTGCCATCACCGACGACATGACCCGGCACCCGTTTGGCAACCGCCACCAACTCGTTGTTGACCACCAGCATGCGATGATCGAAACCCTCAACAAAACTCTCAACCAGAACAGCCCTGCTGGTAGCTTGCTCGCGCGCAAAAGCAAATGCACTTTCAACCTGGTCATCGCTAGTCAGGTTGATCGATACGCCACGGCCATGGTTGGCATTCAACGGCTTTACAACCACCGGATAACCAATCCTGCGAGCTGCTCGAATAGCCTCACGCGGGCTGTAAATCATGCTTTGAGAAGGAACCGGCAAACCAAGGTCGCGCAGCAGATTGTGGGTATCTTCCTTATCAGAAGAAATTTCCACGGCGATATGTGGTGTTTTGCTGGTAATTGTGGCCTGAATGCGTTGCTGATAGGCGCCATGACCGAACTGAACCAGTGAGTACTTATTAAGACGCAAAGACGGGATACCCCGCTCTTCCGCCGCATTCACCAAGGATGCGGTACTCGGACCCAATTCCTTACGCTGGGCAAAAACAATAAATTCGTCGCGTTCTTCTTCGTAATTAAAACCTTCATCAATATCAGAAGCAACCTGCTGTTTCAGGTCCTCGGGCAAAAGACTCAGCAAGAGTTGAAGTGCAATACGGGCTGCCTCTAGCCCTACATCACGCTGCTTGTACTGAAACACCATGTTGTACTGACCAACCGGCCCGGCGCCGCGTGTTCGACCGAATGAAACCGACGAACCCGCTTCGTTCTGTAATTCCAGCGCCACATGCTCCCAGATGTGAGCCATCCAGGTGCCTTCATCTTCACGCATACGACGGATGAAGCCACCCGGTTCACCATAAGAGCAACCATGATTCTGCAAACCCGGTAATGCTTCAACCAATGCATCAATAAAAGTATGGCCAAGCCGTGCGGATGGCCACTCTTCCAGAACACCCAAGTCAACGAGGTGCCGAATGACCGGAAAGTGTGCGTACAGGCTGGGGCCGACGTATACATTAGTAGAGAGAATCTTCATAACAGAACCTTTATTTGCAGTCATTACCAATCCGGCCCGACCGGATTTTCGGTTTAGCTCATAACCATATCATGCTATTTCCCAATCGCATATTTCATCGTTATAAACTGACGACGGTTACAGTGTTGCTTCGCGGGTCTCAAGGTTGAATCGAGAGCCGTGGGCCAGCACGTGAAGCTTCAGCCCAATCAGCGATACCGCTTCAGCCTTGCGCACATAACTCATGGATGAATGACGCAGGTCGGCAGGGTCCACGACCGTCACGGTTCCGTGACCCACCACCTCCATCGTCCCATCAGGTGCGATAAACCCCGCAGTATTTTCATCAATGCCCAGCCCACACACAAACGGGTTAAATGACAGCGCAGCAAGCAGTCGCCCCATACGACCACGCTTATTGAAGTGCTGATCAATGATGGCGCGATTGGTCAAGCCCAGGCCAGGAGCAAGCACAACACCACTTTCACGCGGAGAAGGCCCACCGCGACCACCAGCTATCATATGTTCAGAAACAATGGCTGCACCGGCAGAGGTGCCTGCCATATGCACACCCTCGGCGTTGAGCCTGCGGATGGTGCGAGCTACCGGTGTACCACCCAGAATGGTACTCAAACGCAACTGGTTACCACCGGTGATAAAAATACCCGTCGCTCTTTCAAGCGCGGCGATCGTTTCTTCCTGGTAACAATCGTCCCGCTCTTCGATGGGAATGCACATTGCCCTGGCGCCAAGGCCTTCAAACAACTCCTGGTATAAAGGACCCGTTTCATCCAGCAGGGATGCAGTTGGAATAACCAGCACACGTGCGTCTTCACCACCGCAAAGTTCGATGAAGCGCTCGAGAATTACCGGGTTTTTATGTTTTGCTTCCGCCCCTCCAATGGGGATGACGTATCCACGGGACTGGCTTGTCGTTGGCGTTGCCGGGCACATTATTTTTATACCTTTTAAATCGGGGCGCATATTGTAGTTGCTTATGTCCGGCTTTGAAACGAACACTGCGAATTTAGCAATAAAACCCGCTGAAAACCCTCGCTAAAACCGCCAAACAGACGCCGATTGCGTATAATGGTGGGTCACCAAACAAGGAAAGAAGAATGAGTCTGCAACAGGTCCCGCCCGGAAGAAATATACCAGACGATATCAACGTCATTATCGAGGTCCCGATGAACAGTCCGGCGATCAAATATGAGGTTGATAAGGAAAGCGGTGCGATCTTTGTCGACCGCATGCTTAAAACCGCGATGTACTACCCATGCAACTATGGATACATTCCAAATTCACTGTGTGGTGATGGAGACCCGGTTGATGTGCTGGTGGTGCTTCCATTGCCAATGTTGCCCGGCACCGTCGTGCGCTGCCGGCCGGTCGGTGTGCTGCAAATGAAAGACGAAGCCGGCGAAGACGCCAAGGTCCTCGCGGTCCCGCTGACCGAAGTGACCGGTATCTATCGTGATATCACGACATACAAAGATCTTGATGACATGCTGCTAGATCAGATCGAGCACTTTTTTGAGCATTACAAAGATCTTGAAGCAAATAAATGGGTAAGGACCGGTGACTGGGAAGGTCTTGATGCCGCCCGCAGGGAAATCATCGAAGCGGTTGAGCGTTACGAGGCAACGCCTGATAAGCCCAACTTCTAAATCAATCAAACCGCCCGGTCGCAAGCGTCTGCTTGTGGCCGCTGGTTCAAAGTGCATTCTTGAGTTTGCATAGGCGCTGGATTCTCATTCCTGGGGCCGCTGCGATGTGTATTGTCTTACCTAGACAGGTGCCGTGCCCAGACCAGCCTGCTGAGTAGTTTAGAAGGCTTGCCTTTGAGTATCTGCAAGGTTGGGGGAGCTGGGATGTGTATTAACTTCCCAGGACTCGCTGCAAGTACATCCCTGTAAGCTCGGGCTTTCAACTTCAGAAGCTGTGCAAAACTGAACCATGTCGCTCCTCCTCTCCTCCCTGCGCATCCCTGCGCCCGCGACATACCGTTCATCCTGAACATAACCCCAGCTTAATATCAAACGACGTGCATCTTTCAGAAGTTGTAAATCCAAACATTCGCAAAAGCCGTGTGCTTATCAAGTTCAGAATCAAACCACGTGTATCTTCCAGAAACCATTGACCCCCGCATTCGCACAAAGGCGAGGATGTGCAGTAGTTCTCTTCAGGACCTTGCGAGACAGGAGTCGAGAAAGAGTGCTACAGGGATGTACTTGAACGAGTCCTGAAGAGAACTACTGCATAGCCTCGGCTTCCCGAATAATCAATGGTTTTTTCCACCTGTGACTCCAGAGGTAAGCTACTGCATGGCCTTGGCTTCCCGACTGATCAATGGTTTCCAACATGTGAGTGTAAGTCCTGTAGCAAGCTACTTCAGGACCCAGCTTAACGACTGATCAATTGTTACCTGAAAACCAGCACCAAACTCAGGTATCCATAACTCATCGCCAAAACTGCTCTGCAACATGCCAAATACGCCACTGAGCGGAGTCAGAAGATAAATGGCGATCGAGGAAACCGGCATATTGTTGGATGAAGTCCTGCGCTTCGCTTGCGCTGAACGGTCCCATCAGTTCGAGTTTCTTTCTGACCAGACCGCCGGGTTGCAGGTTTAAAGCGAAAAATACATATTCCTTGTGGTTGTCTGCAAGGATATTTGGGAAGCCCGCTTCAAAGATCGCGTTTCGTCCGATTACATCGGCATTCAATGTGGGCCTGCCTGCTTTTGGCGGTGCATCCATCACGACGATAACACTGCCTGGATGATCCATCATCGTTCGTAAGGCCTTACCGGCACCACCAATTTTTATTGCCCGGTCACCCATCGTCTTCACGATATGACGGGTCGCCAGACGGACAAATATGTAGAAAAACGGCCTTATCCGGAAAATGTCATTTTCCGGTTTGCGGTAAGGCAGCGCAGGATCAAGCCCTGCAACCTGAAGTAATTTCAGAATAGATATGGCCGGACCCCAATGCATACCGATCAATACCCTGTCCCGCACAACCTCCAGATCCGAATCACACTCTACCTCAGCTAACACGGTGCCTGTTCGGCCGAAGCTCATCAGGTAACAGTCACGTACATCCAGCATCTCAACCTGCTTCCAGCGCGCCTTCCAGCGTTCTTCGTCACCGGTATCAACATGTTTGCTGGCACTCGACCAGGCGGCCTCAGCTTCCATCGACAACACCCAGTTGAAGTTTGAGCTACGTGCTAAAAGTGAACGGGACCAGGCAGCAGGCAGAAAAACAGAGACCAGCGGCAAGGCCAGGTAGACGAAGAAATCCACCGACTGTCTGCGAATGACACCCCAGATTTTCATGGCTGTAAGTGGTCTGTGGATGTCTGGTTCATGGATGACTTTATTTGGTCTTTCAAAGACTGGCTGGCAGAAAGAGTATATTATCCAAATCACCTGGCAAAGTGTCATATAGTTTCTTGTCAGAACAAAACATTTCAATTCAGGTGCTCCGATCTTGAAAGCAGCCATACTCACTTACCATTCCCAAAATATTGCCGGCTCGAAAACCAGCAACAATGATCACGTAGCACTGGCGGCCGACCTGGATGCACTTCACGCTGCCGGTTACCGGTTTGTATCTTTGGATGCCCTCGTTAAAGGTTTGTTTGATGGTGCGGCACTGCCTTCCGGTCAACCATTGGTATGCCTCACCTTTGATGACGGCTGTGATTTTGACGTACGTACACTCGAATTTCCGGGACATGGTTTACAAACAGGCTTTCTGCAAATAATGGAAGCATTTCTCAGTCGTCAGGAAGATAACGCTCAACCTGGCCTGCACGCCACCAGCTTTGTAATCGCCAGCCCTGAAGCACGTCAATTGATTGACAGAAAATCACTGTTTGGCGTGGGACATATGAGTGACAACTGGTGGTCTGATGCAAACACGCACCCCTTGATGACCATCGGCAATCACGGTTGGGATCACAATCATCCGGACCTCGCAGACGCCCCCTATGAGCGGGGAGGTTTCGACATGATTAATCGCCCTGAACACTGCTACCAGCAGGTAGTCCATGCCGGTGAATTTATCGAACAGCTAACTGGTAGCTACCCCAACTTATTTGCCTATCCTTTTGGCGAATCCAGCGAGTATATTCGTCATGAGTATTTTCCAACCAGGCAGCATGAGCATCATTCCCTGGCTGCCGTTGGTACTACACCCGGACTGGTTTCAGATAAGAGTAATCGTTGGAATTTGCCACGGTTTGTGTGTGGCAGGGATTGGACCGCACCCGCTGAGCTTCTGGATGCTTTAAATCAGGACTGGCGGTAACAGTCGAAATACAAAGAAATCGCATTTTCGGGCGAACGCAAATCCAAACCGCGTAATTCAGGAACGTCACTTTCCTGGTATTCAACCCTGCGGGCCTGGAAACCACAACGCAATGTGAGCGCTTTGAATGTCTCTTCATCGTATAAAAACGTGTGCCCTGCAAAGCGCATTCCGATATTGAAGATCTCCCCGGGAGTGTCCAGGGACAGCGGAACAGCAACAAAATTGTCCCACATGGCCTTGAGTGTCTGTGGATCATCAAGATATAGCCGCGCGAGCTTTCTCATATCCGGTGTCAGTACCCGCAATACGCCACCCGGTGCGAGGATGCGGTGACACTCACGTAAAAAGTCCGCAGCCTGGTCAAGCTCCAATTGATCGATAAAATCTTCGGTGTGCATCAGGCGCGCCACCCCGTCAGCGAAAGGCAGACCGGCCGCCAGGTTGGCACAGACATCCGGCTGGCTTTCGCGGTCAATATCAACATTGACCCAGTCTTCCAGTTTCCAGTGGCCGGAACCGAGATTGATTTTTACTTTGTCATCCATCGCCTAAGAACCCTTGATACCAGTGAGCAACACCCAACCATTCAAAACCTTCTTTTGCAGGCCTGGAAAATCGGCTGAATAGGCTTTTTCAAGCTCTGGTGCCTGTTCCTCGAGAATGCCTGAAAGAGCCAGCGATCCACCTGGCCGCAGGCTCGCACTTAAACGTGGCGCCAGTTCTATCAGCGGGCCTGCCAGTATATTGGCGAGTACAACATCGGCTTTTTGCGGTGTAAATTGTTCAGGTGCCATAGCGTTGATGGTTCCCTCGACTCCATTTCTTTTTGCATTATCCAGCGTCGCGATCAGCGCCTGCGGATCGTTGTCGATACAATCCACAATTTTCGCGCCTTTTATGGCGGCTGTAATACCCAGCACGCCGGAACCACAACCATAATCCACGACGGACTCAGCATCGAAATCATGAGCATCCATCCACTCAAGGCAAAGATGTGTGGTCGGATGCGTACCGGTTCCAAAGGCCAGGCCGGGATCCAGTCGCAGCGCATATTTAGCAGAGGCGGGTATGTCGGCTTCACCCGGTATGATCCAGAGTCCGGAGCCAAACTGCATGGGCTTGAAGCGATCCAGCCAGACCCTTTCCCATTGCTCGTCTTCAAACTTTCTGAAATTGACCTGGTGCGGCCAATCCACACCCGGTACCAGGCTTAACATATGTGTTAATGGTTCAACCGGTGTGTCGCCGCTGAATAAGGCCGTTACACAAACCGATGGCCATAGGGGTGTTTCACCCACGCCCGGTTCCAATACAGGGTCGTCTGCATCATCGGTCATCGTCAAAGCCAGTACCGGCTCATTTTCCAGCAGGCTTTCAACCAGCGGTGCGTTCTGCCGCGATACCCGAACGCTGAGTTCCAGCCAGGACACCGGGGGCGTTCGCTACTTTGTAGCCCGGTCTGTGAGGCGTTTTTCGAGGTAGTGAATGTTGAAACCGCCTTTAACAAAACCCTGATCCAGCAACAGCCATTTGTGCAGCGGAATATTGGTCTTGATGCCGTTTAACACGGTCTCATCAAGTGCCATCTTCATACGTTCAATGGCCGTGTGCCTGTCCTCGCCATGCGTAAGCAGTTTTCCAATCATGGAATCATAATTAGGCGGCACCCTGTATCCATTGTAAATATGCGAGTCCACACGCACACCTGGTCCACCCGGGGCATGAAACTCACTGATGGTGCCCGGACAGGGCATGAAGGTTTCCGGGTCCTCGGCGTTAATACGGCACTCAATCGCATGACCGCGTATCACGATATCGTCTTGCGTGTAGGAGAGCTTCTCGCCGGCAGCAACACGGAGTTGCTCCTTGACCAGGTCCACGCCGGTAATGAGCTCACTGACCGGATGCTCGACCTGGATACGGGTATTCATTTCAATGAAGTAGAAATGACCATCATCGTACAAAAACTCAAATGTACCCGCACCGCGATAACCGATACGTTTGCAGGCTTCGACACAGACACCGCCAATTTCAGCCCGTTGTTCGGGTGTGATACCCGGTGCCGGCGCCTCTTCGATCACTTTCTGGTGACGACGCTGACTCGAGCAGTCACGTTCTCCAAGGTGAATGGCGTTGCCATGCTCATCGGCAATCACCTGCACCTCAATGTGACGCGGATTGGTCAGGTATTTTTCCATGTAAATGGTGGCGTCACCAAATATAGATTCCGCCTCGCGCCGTGTTAGCTGCAGTGCATTGGACAGGTGGGCTTCGGTATGAACCACCCGCATGCCACGGCCACCACCACCAGCAGCTGCCTTGATAATGACGGGATAACCAATACGGCGGGCAATTTCCTGGCTCTCTGCCAGGTCTTCACTCAGGCCGCCACCGGAACCGGGTACACAAGGCACACCTGCCTCCTTCATTGCCTTGATGGCCGATACCTTGTCACCCATCAGGCGAATCGTCTCAGGCCGCGGACCGATAAATATAAAACCACTTTGTTCGACACGCTCGGCGAAATCAGCGTTCTCAGCTAAAAACCCGTAACCGGGATGCACGGCAACCGAGTCGGTTACTTCAGTTGCGGCAATTATCGCGGGGATATTCAGGTAACTGTCGGTGCCGGGGGCAGGACCGATGCACACGGCTTCGTCCGCCATGGCAACATGTTTGAGGTTACGGTCAACGGTGGAGTGCACCGCAACAGCTTTGATTCCCATGGAATGACAGGCCCGCAGGATACGCAGCGCAATTTCACCGCGATTGGCGATGACGATCTTTTCAAGTACGGCCATTTTTTTAATCCAGGATTAGCGAATCACAAATAATGGCTGATCATATTCAACCGGCTGACCATTCTCGACCAGTATCGCAACCACGGTACCTGCCACATCGGCTTCAATCTGGTTGAACATTTTCATCGCTTCGATGATACACAAGGTGTCACCTACGCCGACCCGCTGGCCCAGGCTGACAAAGGGTTCGGCACCGGGGCCGGAAGCCGCGAAAAAGGTTCCCACCATTGGTGAAAGAGCCAACTCACCTTCAGGAATACCATCATCTTCGGCTTTAGCTGGCTCGGCAGTTGGTGCTGCCGGTGCAGCTACCGCAGGTGGTGCAGCCATCGGCGGTGCAACAAAGGTCGCAGCTTGCGCTTGCCCGCCACGCATCAGGCGCACCGACTCCTCACCTTCAACAATTTCCATTTCTGTCAGGCTTGACTCTTCCAGCAGCTCTATGAGTTTTTTAATTTTTCGGATATCCACGTGCCGTCGCTCCCGCTTCAGGGTTCAATTCGATTCAAAATAGCCTGTAAGGCCAATAAGTAACTCTCACCACGGAACCCGCTGATCACCCCGATCGCAATGTCGGAGAAATAATTGACCTGCCTGAAGGGCTCGCGTGAATTCACCGCGGAGAGATGGACTTCTACAAAAGGTATCTCTACAGCCAGCAACGCATCACGGATGGCGACACTGGTATGGGTATAACCCGCAGGGTTGATGATGATGTAATCAACACCGTCTTTTCCTGCCTGCTGAATGGCATCTACCATTCTCCCCTCTGAGTTTGTCTGCATGTGATCAAGTTGCAGGCTACAATCCGTAGCAAACCGCTCCAGGTCATGCATGATGTCTTCAAGGCTACGTTGCCCGTAAGTTCCAGGCTCCCGTTGACCGAGCAGATTCAGATTGGGACCATTAAAAACGCGAACTTTGACCACGGTTTCAGCATTCCTCATCAAGGGGCAGACAGTCTGAACCAAAAAACAGCATTTGTCTACCGTTCGCCACCGTATTGAAGATGATCACCGCATAATCGGCGCAAAAAATTCTTAACAAACCAAAAAACACCACTCCGAACTATAAAAAATCGCTCAGCAGTTTCGTGATTTCAGCATGTTGAATAATACCCGCGTACTGCCAGCGTACAACGCCGGTCTTGTCTATGAGTACACTGTAAGGCAGCACACCTTCATCATTACCGTAGGCAACACTGGTTTCGAAAACATCTTCCGAACCGACCAGTATTGGATAGCTGATGCCGTAAGTTTGAACAAAACCCCTGACACTTTGAGCGTCATCCAGCGCTATTCCTACCACCTGCAAGCCGCTGGAAGCGTACTGTCTCTGCAGATCCATCAACATCGGCATTTCCTGACGGCAGGGCGCACACCAGGTTGCCCAGAAGTTGATCAGAAGGGTTTTCCCTGAATAGTCTGCCGGGCTAATAAACTCACCGGCATGACTGGCCAGCTGAAAGTCGGGCCGGATACTGCCCAGCAGCGGACCAGTACCCATCGATGCTGGTTGTGGCGTGGCGAGGGGTTCCGAGAAATGGCGTGCTGATAAATAGAACCCAGAAAGAAGCGCCACGATGGCGACCAGTGTAATAAACAGTTGCCGCATCACTGTGCTGCCAACACGTTTTGAAGGTGTTTCGCAAATTCGTCTGCTTCGAAATAGCCAACCAGACGAAAAGCCGGCATTTCCCTGCCCTGGCGGTCAAAAAACAAAATGGCCGGCGGGCCTATCACACCGTACTTTTGCATCAGTGCCTGGTCAGTTTTGTCATTTTCAGTTACATCGGCCTGGAGTGGCTTAATTTCTGCAAACAGCTTTTGAATTTCTGGTTCGCCAAAGGTGTTACGTTCCATGCGTATACACTCGACACACCAGTCGGCATAGAAATCCAACATGGCCGCTTGACCGGATTGATTCACGCGATCTACCGCTGAATCCAGGTCATCCAGTGATTTGATCCTCTGGAAAGTGACATGTTCAACGCTGTTCACCGGACTGCCGGAACGCATACTCTTAAGTGGCTTCATCCAATCGTCGCCACCACTGGCCGCACCGATGATTTCGATTGTGCCCAATAGCAGTAAAACCAGGCCAAGTGACTTCCATAAACGTTTCCAGCCCGATGCGCCCTGTGGAATGGACTCCAGCGCACCAAGGTAAACACCACTGGCTATTGCAAGCACACCCCAAAGCAACAGGATCACCGGGCCCTGCACAATACGCTCAAGCATCCAGATAGCCAGTGCCAGTAATGCGATGCCGAATACTGCCTTGATGCTATCCATCCAGGGGCCGGCTTTGGGTACCAGTTTACCGGCGGATACACCAAACAGGATCAGCGGCACACCCATGCCCATTGAAAGCGCAAACAAGGCCGCACCGCCCAGCAACGCACTACCTGAAGCACCAATCACGATCAGTGCAGCAGCCAACGGTGGTGCTACACAGGGTCCTACGATTAATGCGGATAAAAAGCCCATCACTGCAACACCGGTCAGGCTGCCGCCTTTTTGCTGGTTGCTGGCCTCTGTCAGACGGGTCTGTAGCCTCGAAGGTAACTGGAGTTCGAAAAAACCGAACATGGAAAATGCCAGGGCAATAAAGATGGCGATAAAGAAACCCAATATCCACGGGTTCTGGAACAGGGCCTGCAGATTCTGACCAAACAGGCCGGCCAATACACCGGCAACCGTGTAGGTCACTGCCATCGCAAGTACGTAAACCAGTGATAACCAGAATGCCCTGGACGTTGTCATGCGTTCACCCTGGCCCGCGATAATGCCTGACAGAATTGGCACCATCGGGAATACACAAGGTGTGAACGCCAGCAGGATACCCGCGATGAAAAACGCAAACAGCGCACCGCCTGGGTTGCTTAACAACATTTTCGCCAGCACATCCTGCTCAGATTGTTGAGCACCCCTCGCCTGGGCGTCGGATGGTGACTTGGACTGTTTTTTACCCGGGGTGGGAGCGGACGCGGCCGGCATGGATAATTCAATTGTGGATGTCTGCGGCGGGTAACAGATATCGCCGTCACGGCAACCCTGGTAGTCGGCTTGCAGGCTGATGGTCTGCTCCGGCCCGGCAGTCCGGTTGATATGAACAGGCACCTCGATTAAGCCAAAATATACCTCGACCGGGCCAAACTCGGGGTCATCTTTGATAGTACCTTCAGGCAGTTCGACTGAACTCACTTCAAAACCACTATCGCCTGACACCGTGAAATTCAGTTTGTCACGATACAGGTAGTAACCCGGCTGGGATGTAAACCGCACCAATATTGTTTCGGCTGAGAAACCAATGGCCTCATATACAAAAGCCTCGTCTGCCGGCAGGGCAGGTTCGTCGTTAATCGCATCCTGACCCGGGACAGTGACCGATGTGTTGAATACATCGGCCAGTGAGGTGGCGGCTTGAGAAGACGCTTCAGGCAAAGTCGCTTGTGCGGCGGCCGGCAAATTGACGACCAGCAATTGATCTGTGGGCGGGTAGCAAAATACGTCCTCCATACAGCCCTGGGAACGCAGTTTCAAACTGACGAGTTCGACACCGGGTGCAACCGATTCCAGCGGCAGGCGGACCGTCAGCGTGTCGTGGAACTTGATAACCTCTTCACCCAGAAGGTCATCAAATACTGGCTTGCCTTGCGGAATGACTGCCTCGCCGAGAATAACACCCGCGGTTTCTGTCTTGAACCTTAAAAACTTGTTGTTGTACAGGTAGAAACCATCGGCAATTTTCCAGCTGACTTCGATCTGCTGGCGGTCGCTGGCTGTCGCGGACACCTCAAAAACATCGCCATACTCCCTGATCTCATCAAATTCGATGGCTGTCGCCAAAGAGGAAAGGAACAATAGCGAAGTCGTTAATAAAAGGCTGAAGCAACCTTTAAAGTTTTTATTTTTCATCATCAGATATGACCGTAAGCCGGTTAATTTTTATTCATCGCCCCGCAATAGACGCTGATTTCACCCGGTAGTTTCAAAAGACAGGGCGCAAATTTTACCTTAACAGGCCATTCGTGGCTGAAGTTTTCTTGTTTGAGCCAAAGAACAGGCATATACTTACCGACCGTTCGGTCAGTTTCTAAAATCAAGACACGGAAATCAAGGCTCATTAATGCAAAACCCATCCGATAAAAAACCAGGTTATTCCGGTGGCGAACAAGCCATTCTGGAAGCGGCTGAAACGCTGTTCGCTCAAAAAGGCTTTGATGCCGTATCAATGAGCGCCATCGCCAGGCTCGCGAATACCAGCAAACCCAATATTTATCATCACTTTAAAAACAAGAATGACCTGTATCTGGCAGTCATGAAAACCGCCGTGAGACGTTCTTCAGCCCTGCTGGATACACTGGAACACGCGCCCGGCACCTTCAAACAGCATCTGGCGAAGTTTGCCTCGGGTCAGCTCGAAAACCTGCTAACGCATAAACGAAGCACGCAACTGATGCTGCGCGAAACCTTATCCGAGGGCTCGCAGTATGGTCAGGAAATCACCCAAATGGCCATGGGAGAGGTTTTCAGTCGCCTGGTGGCAATGGTTCAACAGGGGCAGCAGGAAAATGAGTTTCGCCAGAATATCGATCCAATGCTGGCTGCTTTTATGATCATTTCGGCCAATATGTTTTTCTTCCAGGCCTCCCCAACCATGCAAAACATTCCTGAAGTCGAGTTTATCGATGACACCAGTGCATACAGCGAAAACGTCATGGACATATTGCTCAACGGCATGCTTCAAAAAGGAGATGACTAATGCCCCGCCATACGGATAGGTCGCTCATCAGCAGCTTAATGTTGATGTTATTACCGGTTTTGCTACTGGTTGCTTGTGGCGGAGAGGATTCAACCGATACCAAGGCTGCTACCAGCGGCAGTGCTGTTCTGATTTCCACCCAACAGGCTGAGACCAGGGACCTGCCAATCTGGCTGGAAACCGTTGGCCAGTTGCACAGCCTGTCCGCACCAACCCTGGCTGCCGAAGTCGAGGGGCGCATCACCACGGTGACTGCCGATACCGGTGATGTGATCGAAGTAGGACAATTACTGGCAGAAACTGATACCTCCACCCTGTTATTACAGCAGCAGGCCGCGAAAGCGAGTCTCGAGCGTCTTGAAGTTCACATAGCAAATGGGAAGCGCCGGGTGGAACGTCTTGAAAAACTTGCTTTAAAAAACCTGACTTCCCAGACCCAGCTTGATGACGCGACGGAACAACTACAAGCATTCCAGGCGGACTTCAAAGCAGCCGTTGCCCAGTTGGCTATCGTCGAGGATTCTTTGACCAAGTCCCGCATTATTGCGCCTGTTTCAGGTGTCGTTCAAAGACGGTTGATCACTCCGGGTGATTTTGTCAGGCGCGGACAGGCCCTGTTTGAAATAACACGCCCTGACAAGCTCCAGGCCTGGTTACCCTACCCTGAAACCGTCGCATTGAAGGTCCGGATTGGCCAGACGGCAAAAATTTACAGTCCGCTGACACCGGGTGTATTTGCCTCCGGTAAGATCACTGATCTGCAACCCACCATCGGCGATGGCAGCCGGGCCGTGATGGCTATCGTCGACCTGGAAAATCGCGGTGACCTGAGACCCGGTGCAACACTGTCCGGACAAGTGCTGGTAGAGACACGGGCACAGGCAGTGATGGTGCCTATCATCAGTGTAGTACGTCGACCTGCCGGACATTTGGTCTATGTCATCAATGACGGCAAGGCAGAGGCCCTGCTGGTTGAAACCGGCCACAGTGAGGGCGGCCTGGTTGAAATTGTCAGTGGTCTCAATGGTGGCGAAACCATCGCAACCGATGGCGCCGCTTTTCTGACCGATGGTGCCGTTGTAAAAGTTGCGGAGCCGGTCAATTGAACTTACCTGAGATTTCCATCAGGCGGCATGTGTTCGCCTATATGCTATCCGCTGTACTGGTGTTGTTTGGTGTTATCAGCTACAAGGATATCGGTGTTGACCGCTATCCAACCGTTGAGTTTCCAATGATATCGGTGACCACGATACTACCCGGCGGCACACCCGAGATCATCGACTCCAGTATTACCAACCTGATTGAAACCTCGGTCAACAGCACACCCGGTATCGATCACATCAATTCCAATTCCTCACCGGGTATCTCGGTGATCAACATCCGTTTCAACATGGATAAGGACGTCAACGTTGCCTTCAACGAGGTGAGTTCGCGCGTCAACCGGGTGTTGAGAGACCTGCCCAATGAGGCCGAGCCACCGGTGGTGGCAAAAATCGAGTTTGGCGCCCTGCCCGTCATGTGGCTGGTTCTTACCGGTGACCGGACCCTGCAGCAACTCAACCAGTATGCGCGCAATGTCATCAAGAAACGCCTGGAAACCATCGATGGTGTCGGTGAAATTCAGTTGGGTGGTGAACAACGCCGCACCATTCGCGTCAACCTGAACCCCGCACGTATGAAGCAACTCGGTATAACGGTTCCCGACGTGGTGCGGATGTTCAACCGCGAACACCTGCGTCTGCCGGGTGGTTTTTTGATCAACCATGGCAGGGAAGAGTTACTCGAACTGGACCTGGAATACCACAGCCCTGAAGAACTGGGTGAGATGATCGTCAGCTATACCGGTGGCGCACCACAACGTTTACGTGATTTCGCCGACATCGAGGATGGCCTGGCCGATTTCCGCCAACTCGCGCGCTTTAATGGAGAACCCACCGTTGGTCTTGGCATCGTCAAGGTGCAGGACGCCAACACCGTGGCCATCGTCAATGAGATCAACCGGCGCATGAATGAGGAGATTATTCCTAACCTGCCACCGGGTGTTGAGCTTCGAGTAGCACACAATGATGGCACCCTGACCCAGGGGATCATCGATGCACTGGAAGAGCACCTGATTTCAGGCACCTTGCTGACCGCGCTGGTGGTGCTTTTGTTTCTGAAAAACATTCGCTCCACCATCATTATTGCCGTTGCCATCCCGGTATCACTACTGGGTGCGATTGCCGTCATGTACTTTCTGGGCTACACCTTTAATACCATGACCATGCTGGGGCTGTTACTGCTGATTGGCGTGGTGGTGGATGATGCCATCGTGGTACTGGAAAATATCTACCGGCACGCCGAGGAGCACGGCTCAGGCCGGGTTGACGCGGCCATTCATGGCACCCGGCAGGTGGTATTTGCGGTGATGGCAGCCACACTGACACTGGCGGCTATCTTTGCACCGGTGATATTTATGCAGGGTGTCATCGGCAGGTTTTTCGAGGCCTTTGCCGTGGTCGTTACCTTTGGTGTTTTAGCTTCATTGTTTGTTTCACTGACACTCACACCGATGCTGTGCTCGCGCTTCCTGAAGGTCGAAAAGAAACACGGTAAGCTTTATCTCCTGATCGACAGTGGCTTTTCCGCCATGGACAGGGCTTACGCCAGATTATTGAACGTCGCGCTGGGAAATCGCCGTATGGTTGCCTGGATCACTTTGGCGGTGGTCCTGTCGAGTGGCTACTTTTTCACCCACACCGGCTCGGGTTTCATGCCCGTGCAGGATGAGGGTCGCTTTATGATCAGTGTAAAAACACCGCTGGGCTCTTCAATCCAATACACAGAAGAAAAACTCAAGGCCATCGAGAGCATTCTTGCACAACACGAGGACATCGCAGGTTACTTTGTAACCATCGGCGCCGACCAGTCCCGTCAGGTCAGCAAGGGCAGTTTCCTGGTTCGGATGGTGCCATGGGAAGAGCGTGATATTACGCAGGTGGAAATGATCGAAAAGCTGCGTGGCGAACTGACCAGCATCGCCGGTGTGCAGGCTTTTCCATCACCGATGCCCATGGTGGGTGGTCAACGTGGCGAGCCACTCCATTTTATTTTGAGCGGACCCGACCTGAACGAGGTAGCCCGTCTGGCGGAGATCGTCCGACAGCGCCTGGCCGAACAACCGGGTATCGGCAACCTGGATCTGGAACTGCAACTCGACCTGCCACAACTGGAAACCAAACTCAGAAGATCGCTGGCCCGCAGCCTGGGCTTGTCATCCGATGAAATCGCACTGGCTATCAACGTCCTGGCCGGCGGCATGGATATCGCCCGCTTCAACGACGACCCCGGCGATGGTGAGCGTTATGACATTCGTCTGAAAGCGGGTCAGGGTCAGCTCGATTACCGTGATGATGTCTCCAGGGTCTATTTGCGCTCCTCGAATGGCGACATGGTGAGCCTGGCCAACCTGGTCACACTGGAGCCAAAACTGGGGGCAGCGGTCATTTCCCGGCATGACCTTCAGTATGCCGCCAATTTTTACAGCACGCCGGTTGTCTCACTGGGTGAAGCCGTCACGCTGGTCAACGATGCCACCGCCGGTGTTCTGCCTTTGGGCTACGAGGTCAATATGTCCGGACGTGCGGAAGAGTTCGGTAAAACCGCTTTCTACATGCTGTTCGCCTTCGTGGTCGCGATTATCCTCGTGTACATGGTGCTGGCCAGCCAGTTCAACTCCTTCATACAGCCCTTCATTATCATGGTCGCCCAACCGTTGGCAATTATCGGCGGCGTTGTCGCGATCTGGGCCACCGGCCATACACTGAATATGTTCTCGATGATTGGCCTGGTGCTGTTAATGGGCCTGGTCGCCAAAAACTCTATCCTGCTGGTGGACCTGACCAACCAGCGTCGCGAAGATGGAAAGAGTATTGAGCAATCACTGAAAGAAGCCTGCCCGATCCGTCTGCGACCCATCCTGATGACGTCCCTGACCATCATCCTGGCGATGTTGCCGGCGGCCTTTGGCGTTGGCGCAGGTTCTGACAGCAACGCGCCAATGGCTGTCGCCGTGATCGGCGGTATGATCAGTTCGACCCTGTTGTCACTGGTGGTCGTACCGGCGGTTTATTCACTGATAGAGGGAGCGCTGGAACGCCGGGCCTGACAAGGATTCAACAGCCGCGTTAACGACCGTTTCCGGGCGGGAACGAAGAACAAGGGTACCCAAAGCAGTGTCATCCGTGGGGGTTCCGCGGATGTCTTTGGACCCGTCACCAGAATGACAATGTCCGGGTGTTCTGCTAAATTCAGCACAAATTATCGATCAACTACGCAGGACTCACTGACATGACCAACATGTTGAAAATGGCTTTTGTATTTGTTTTATGTGTTGCCAGCTTGTTAACAGATGAGGCGTGGGCGGCCGATTCCAAAGGTACTGTTTTGATTACAGGCGCTAATCGGGGTATCGGTCTGGCCCTGGCCCAACACTTTGGCGCCGCGGGCTTCCACGTCATAGGCACAGCACGTAATCCGGACAAAGCGGCTGAGTTGAAAGAATCCGGTGCACAACTTGTGCAGTTGGATGTGACCGACCAGGCAAGTGTTGATGCCATGGCGAAGAGCCTGGCGGGTCAGCCAATTGATATCCTGATCAACAATGCCGGTGTTAAAGGCAAGGACAGTAAAGACATGGCCTCTGTAGATGTGGATAACATCGAGTGGATTCTGAATGTCAATACACTGGGCCCTGTCAGGGTGATGAAGGCCTTGTTTCCCAATGTGCAGTCCGGCCAGCGCAAAACCATAGTCAATATCAGCAGCACCATGGGTAGCATCGAAAGAAATACCTGGGGCTGTTGTGCCGGCTACCGTGCCAGCAAAACCGCGCTTAACAGCATCAATAAAACCTTTGCGGTGGACCTGGGTGAGCAGGGTTTAACGTTTGTGGTCATGCACCCCGGTTATGTACAAACCGACATGAACGATGGCGGGGGCAACATAACAACCGATCAAAGCGCAGCTGGTCTGATGAGCGTGATAACCGGTCTGGATGCGTCAGACAACGGCAAGTTCTACGACTGGCAAGGCAAGGAATTGCCCTGGTAACGTGGATCGAAACATACCTGCCTGGAACAACAGGAATAGCGGGCGAGCGCTGCTCCGGGGTGACTGATACGGTGCCCCGCGCCTGTTCATACCACTATACTCTTGCCCTTTCATTTTAAGCTTACCCAAAATTCTGGAGAAAACCATGTGTGATGAAATCACAGAAAAAGACAATGAGGAATACTTTCGCAAGCAGGGATTAACCCGCCGCGAATTCAGCAAGCTAGGGATGGCAGCCACCATGGCAATGCTACTGCCTCCCGTGGCCAATGCTTTGGATATCGTCGAGGAAGATGTTCTTGTCGAAACACCTGATGGCATGGCAGATTGTTATTTTGTCCGTCCGGCAGCCGGCGCGCATGCTGCCGTCATCGTGTGGCCAGACATCATGGGCATCCGTACGTCCTTTCGCATGATGGGTAAACGTCTGGCTGAGTCCGGTTATTCCGTGCTGGTGGTAAACCCTTACTATCGGACAGCAAAAGGCCCGGTCATAGAGGACGGTGAATCTTTCGGTGAACCTGCGGTACGTGAGCGCCTGATGCCACATGCCCGGTCATTGTCACCGGAAACCTGTGTGACAGATGGTCAGGCGTTCGTGAAGTATCTTGATGCGCAACCCTCAGTTGATACCGCCAGAAAAATTGGCACAACCGGTTACTGCATGACGGGTTCTTACACGATGCGTCTCGCTGCGGCGATGCCTGAGCGGATTGGTGCAGGCGGCTCTTTCCACGGTGGTGGTTTGGCAAGCGACTCTCCAAACAGTCCACATTTACTCGCCCCGCAAATGAAGGCAGGGTTTTTGATCGCGATTGCGGAAAACGATGACGAGAAAGACCCCAATGCCAAGGTCTTGTTACGCGAGGCCTTCGATGAGGCTGGTGTAGAAGCAGAAATTGAAGTCTACGAAGGCACCTTGCATGGCTGGTGCCCGCCCGACTCCAGGGTTTACAACAAGGCCCAGGCAGAGCGTGCGTGGAGCCGCTTGCTTGTCTTGTTCGAGCGCGAGTTGGCATAAAAGACCCGGAGAATGATGAATACTCCACTATCAACACTTATGCACTACTAAAAAAAAGGGGCCAAACGGCCCCTTTTTCTCTAACTTGACTAAGTCTTAACCCAGCAGAATTCCACCGTACTCAACAAAAAACGGTGCGAATACCAGGCTCAGGATGGCTGACAATTTGATCAGGATATTCAAAGAAGGACCTGAAGTATCTTTCAAAGGATCACCCACCGTGTCACCAACTACCGCTGCGTGGTGACAATCCGAACCTTTACCACCATGGTGGCCGGTTTCGATATATTTCTTGGCGTTATCCCATGCACCACCACTATTGGAGGACGCGATGGCCAGCACGCCGCCACAAACCAGTGATCCAACCAGGATACCAGCGACGGCTTGAACACCAAACAAATAGCCGGCAACCAGTGGCGTACCCATGATCAGCACACCAGGGGCGATCATTTCACGCAAGGCCGCCTGGGTTGAGATTGCAACACAACGCGCGTAGTCGGGTTTGCCGGTGCCTTCCATGATTCCCGGGATGGTCTTGAACTGATGACGTACCTCTTCGATCATGGCAAATGCGGCTTTACCAACCGACTTCATGGTCATGGCGGTAAACAGGAATGGCAGCACCGCACCGATAAACACACTGGTGTAGATCATCGGGTCGAGCAAGCTCATGTTAATGGGTGCGCCTGAGAGTTTTTCAGCAGCAGTGATGAAAGCTGCGAATAAGGCCAGCGAGGTCAGAATGGCCGCGCCAATCGCAAAGCCTTTACCGATCGCAGCGGTTGTATTACCAGCAGAATCCAGGATGTCGGTACGACGACGGACTTCTTTCTCAAGACCAACCATTTCAGCAATACCACCGGCGTTATCTGCAACGGGACCATAAGCATCAATCGTCAATGCAACCACCAATGTACCGAGCATACCCAGTGAAGCAATCGCTACACCGTACATACCGGCCAGGTTCCATGAAACAAAAATGCTGACCGCAATACACAGATACGGCAGAACCGTACTCTTGTAACCCAGCGCCAGGCCGTAAATGATGTTGGTCGCAACGCCAGTTTCACAGGACTTGGCGACTTCCTGTACCGGACCATACTTGTCCGAGGTGTAGTAGCCCGTCAACAGACCAACGGCCAGACCCGCTACCAGTCCGGATAAGAAGCACCAGTAAACACCCATGCTTGAGTAGATTTTGCCACCCAGTTCAAATGATCCCGGAATCAGGGCCATGGTGACGAAATACATCACGATCGCCATCAACACACTGGAGATGACCAACAGTTTCATCAATGCCGGCGCGACATCATCCTCGGTCTTCACACCAACTAACAGCTTGGTGATAAGACTGATTGGAATACCGATCGCACTAATCAGGATGGGATATAAGAGGGCATCGGGGCTGGCAGCAAATGCGACGGCGGAAATGACCATCGCGGCACAGGTACTCTCAGCGCAGGAACCAAACAGGTCAGCGCCCATACCTGCGACGTCACCTACATTGTCACCAACGTTATCGGCAATAACGGCCGGGTTTCTCGGATCATCTTCCGGAATACCCTGCTCGACCTTACCTACCAGGTCGGCACCAACGTCAGCAGCCTTGGTGAAAATACCACCACCAACACGTGCAAACAGTGCGATGGTTGATCCACCCAGACCAAAGCCTGCAATCACTTCCATCAGAACATGATTGTTTTCAGGTCCAAGATCAGCCATCAGCCAGCTCAACACAGCGTAGATGATGACCAGACCAAGTACCGCCAGGCCGACGAGGGCAAAACCCATCACTGCACCCGAATTGATGGCGACATCAAATGCGTGGGAGATGTCTTTCTTGGCTGACACGGTCGTACGCGCATTACCTTGCGTTGCGACCTTCATTCCAATGTAACCGGACAGAATCGAGATAAACCCACCAAACAGGAATGCGCCGGCGGTATAGATGCCTTCGCGATAATCCGGTGTGTGGGTGTCATCAATCAACACCGCGATAATGGCAGCAAAGGAGACCATGAAAATGGTCAGGAACTTATATTCCTGCTTGAGAAAGGCCATCGCACCTTCTGCAATTGCACCATGAATGAACCTGAGACGTTTGCCATCCTTTTCATTCAAGCCCATATCCAGCGGTACGCTGGTGACCTTTTTCATATAGAAAAAAGCGATAGCCAAACCCAGCAAACCAAGTACTGTGCTGACTGTGATTGATATACCCGACACCATTGTTTTCTCTCCCAGGATTAAATGCGTTTTTTATCGCCCGAACTATATCACAACAGGCTCAATTTTTGCCCCGAAAACGCTGAAAAACTCAGGGTTTAACTCATACTTTGGTATAAGTGGAAACTCACTTGCGCCACACATATCCCGCTTGGGTTATTTCGCGTAGGTCCTGCCAAAAAAATCACCCTCATGCCAACTGGGTCGATCCCGGTCATTTGCCAGCAGTTCGCCTATTTTCGTATTGATACGCGTAAACCTGGCTGCTGCCGTGTAGTTGATGGGTAAATTCAGGTCATCGCTGGGTTTGTGGTAGTGCTCTTGAAGAAAGCCTTCAAAAATGGGCTGTGTATCAATATTGCCATGCAATGATTTCATGCCTGTCACCAGGAACACCGATGGTATGCCCTGCTGTACAAACCGGTAGTGATCACTTCGAACAAAAATGTTTTGCTCCGGAAAGGGATCCGGTGATAATTCGGTTGAATAACTCTGTGCAGCCTCTCTGACCGTATCACCAAGACTGGAGTGCTCGGCGCCAAAGGCAATCACATCACCAAACTCATAGAGCAATAGCGGCATATCGAGATTGACTGCACTGACGATGGACCCGACCGGTACGGTTGGGTTCATGGCAAAATACTCAGAGCCAACCAGGCCTTTCTCCTCACCCGTCACTGCCACAAACAGTATTGATCGCCTCGGTGGTTCAGCCTGTGTAAACAAACGCGCGGTTTCAAGCATGACCGAAACACCCGATGCATTATCCAGGGCACCATTGTTGATAATGTCTTTCTGTCCTTCCTCATGACCATCTGTATGCAATTCACCAATATGATCAAGGTGGGCGGTATACACGACGTATTCATTTGCCAACAAAGGATCGGAACCCGGTAAAACAGCCACCACATTGGGGCTGGTAATGCTCTCATGGGTACTGCGCTGACGCATACTGACCCGGCCTTCAAGTTTAAATGTACTCAAAGGCTCACCATTGGCGTCGTTTTCCAGCAGTGTTTGCAGATCTGTGGGGGCGTTTTCAAAAAAAGGTTCTGCCGCAGTATGACGCACCATTGCATCCGCTTTTATTTCTTTGAATTCCCCGTGAACCTCGCCCTCACCATTCACCCAACCCATCGAGGGAGTGCCAACCCGGCTACCGACCCTGTCCCACTGGTATCGTTGTGACGCCTTGGGCGTGTGGATAACCAGGATTCCTACCGCACCATGGCGGACAGCAGCCTTGGTTTTCTCTGCGCTGGAAGCAAAATGTGCACCTTCCTCACTTGGAAAGTCATGCGGTTGGCCCGCGAAGATGACCACCACCTTTCCGTTGGCGTCAAGATTTGCATAGTCGTTGTGATCAAGCTCGGCTGACTCAATACCATAGCCGGCAAAAACCAGGCCGGCCTCGAGTTCTGATGAAAGGCTAACAAGTGAGGGCCCCATATAAAACTGTTCAACAAAGACCATGGATATGGCTTCTTTGCCACGCTTATACACCAGTTCCGCCGAACCGGCTTCGAGCAAAGCCCGGCGCAGAGGCACCTGTTGAAAATAACTCCCTTCATCACCAGCCGGCAGCAAACCCATTTGCATAAACTGGCTACTGACATAATTGGCGGCAATGTTGTAACCCGGGCTGCCGGGCTGGCGCCCACGCATCAGATCATCAGCGAGAAACTCGATGTGTGCCCGCAAGCGGTTCTGAAGCTGTTGTTCAGACTCATCCCCGGCTTGCGCCGGGTTTATGCCAAACAAGGCGATACAGCCAACCAGCATTAAAATTTTCATATAAACCCTCTTATTGTTGTTTGGCTGTATGCTTTTTGCTTAATGCTTAAATGGTTCGAGCTTTTGCGGAACCAAAATATTTTTCAAACGAACATACTTTGGCAAACCGTGTTTGTCATAGGGAGGATAGTCTTCACCATGAATAAGTGGCTCAAGGTACGTCCTTGCAGCAGCTGTAATGCCAAATCCGTTCTTGGTAATGAAGTTTCGGGGCATCATCTTCTCTACATTCGCCACCTCCGACAGCTTGGCCTCACCAACTTTCCAGCGATAGGGATTGTCCGAGGTTCTGACCACGATCGGCATGACACCGGTTTTGCCCTGTAAAGCCAGTCGAACTGCTTCCTGACCCATTGCATAGGCCTGTTCAACGTCATTTTTTGAACCAATGTGACGGGCAGAGCGCTGCAGATAATCAGAAACCGCCCAGTGGTTCTTGTAACCCAGGGCATCGGTAATCATACCGGCAACCACTGGCGCCACACCGCCTAACTGGGCATGACCAAAGGCATCACGCCGACCCGAGTCAGCCAGAAAACGACCTTCCTGGTCTCTGACACCTTCGGAGACAACAATTGAGCAATAACCATGTTTCTTGACTGTCTTGTCGACCTTCTTCAGCAGGGCCTCCTTGTCCAGCGGCAGCTCCGGAAACAGGATGATGTGCGGCGGATCACCTTTCTTCTGCTGGGCGAGTCCGCCTGCTGCTGCGATCCAGCCGGCGTGACGGCCCATCACCTCAAGTACAAACACCTTGGTGGAACTTGAAGCCATAGATTCAACATCCAGACTCGCTTCCATGATGGAGACCGCTACATATTTGGCAACGGACCCGAAACCCGGGCAGTTGTCGGTGATCGGCAGGTCGTTATCGATGGTCTTGGGTACGCCGATACATTGCACTGGAAAACCCAGCGTATCGCCGATTTGCGAGACCTTGTAAGCGGTATCGGCTGAATCGCCGCCACCGTTGTAGAAAAAATAGCCTATATTATGCGCTTTAAAGACCTCGATCAGGCGCTCGTATTCCGCGCGGCTTTCCTCAATACCTTTCAGCTTGAAACGACATGAACCAAAACCACCACCCGGTGTATGACGCAAGGCCGCGATATCAGATTTACTTTCTTTACTGGTGTCTATGAGCTCCTCATTGAGGATGCCGATAATTCCATTCTTACCTGCATACACCTTACCCAGGCGATCTTTATTCAGACGTGCTTCTTCAATCAAACCACAAGCAGTTGCATTGATGACCGGTGTAACTCCACCGGATTGCGCGTAGAGCAAATTCTTCTTCTTCATAATTTTCCTTATATCCCTTCAATCTTCATTGACTTGGTTGGTACGAGAGGTTAGCGTTAGCGCCTATTTTAAAGGACTGGAATCATACAATGCGAATTGTATTATTGGGACCCCCGGGTTCGGGTAAAGGAACCCAGGCGGCATTGCTGAAAGAAGAATTGAACGTGCCGCATATTTCCACCGGTGCGCTGTTGCGTGACGCAGCAGAGCGAGGCACTCAACTTGGCTTACAAGCCAAGGCCCTGTCCGATAAGGGTGAGTTGGTACCCGATGACGTTATCTCCGGTATGCTCGAGGAACGACTCAACGAGGCTGATGTTGCCAATGGATTTATCCTGGATGGCTATCCACGTAACCTGGCACAGGCCAAATCACTGGATATCCTGTTGGCGCGGCTTGGTCAGCCCGTGGAAGAAGCTGTGCTTATCGATATTGATGCAGAGCAAATCGTCAAACGTATCGCCAAGCGCGCCCAGGAAGAGGGCCGCGCGGATGATAATGAAGAGACGGTGCGTAACCGTTTGCGGGTCTATGCAGAGCAGACTGCACCGGTGGCGAACTATTACGAGGAAAAAGGACTGCTCACCCGGGTTCTGGGTGATGGAACGATACCCGAGATCTTTCAGCGTGTTCTCAGTGTTTTAAACCTGGGCAACGCGCCTGCTTGAACGACGGGATGGTTTTCTCCTATCGCGTCCCATAACAAAAAGCAGTCAATCACCATATGAATGGCGTGCTCATCAACCTGGTTCAAATGCTGCGCTTGCGCGGTGGCCCGCAAAATTTGCCCGCCTCATGGTTGCTGATGGTCCTGTTGCTGGTGGCTTACCTGGCGCAAAACCTGGTGACCGGTCAACAGCTCGAAGACCCGAACGCTGCGGCCAAAAGCCTGCTGGCCATTTGCCTTCAGGTTCTTATACTGACCGGCCTGCTTGTCTGGCGGAGACACCTGGAGCGTTTTGCGCAAACCATGAGTGCGCTGGCGACCGTTGGAATTTTCTTCAACTTTATCACCTGGACGCTGCTGTCTCTGTCAGATCCGACACAGAACCAGCCGATACTGGCGATGGTCTGGTTTGCCGTTTTTATCTGGAGCCTGTTTGTTGATGCAAATATTTACCGCCACTCCTTATCGGTTCCATTCGCGATTGGGATGTTAGTGACCGTCTTGATACTGGCATCAAGTTACGTGTTGATTGAAATACTGTTTATGCCTGGAAGCCCCTGATTCAACAGCGGGTAAAATAAATTGAGAATTGTAAAGTAATGAAAATCCATATACTTGGAGCATGCGGAACATTTATGGGTGGTGTGGCTATGCTCGCCAGTCGTGCGGGTCACCAGGTGACCGGTGCTGACCAGCATACTTATCCACCGATGAGCACCCTGTTGGAGAACGAGGGTATCGTTTTGCATGAGGGTTACACTGAAGAGCCGATGCATGACAAGCCGGACCTGGTCATTATTGGCAACGCCCTGAGCCGCGGTAACCCGGCCGTTGAGTATGTGTTAAACCAGGGGTTGAACTACACCTCCGGCCCCCGCTGGCTGGGTGAGAATTATCTGCATGGGCGCAAGGTCATCGCAGTGGCAGGTACACACGGCAAAACGACGACGTCCAGTATGCTTGCATGGATACTGGAGTTTGCCGGCTTGAACCCCGGTTTTCTGATCGGTGGCGTTCCACAGAATTTCAATGTCTCGGCCCGTGAAGGTTCGAATCATTTTGTAGTGGAGGCAGACGAGTACGATACGGCTTTTTTCGATAAACGCTCAAAATTCGTCCACTACCGGCCGCAGGTAGCCATCCTGAATAACCTGGAATACGATCACGCAGATATATTTCCGAACCTGGCTGCCATTGAAACCCAGTTTCATCACCTGATCCGGACGATACCTGGCAATGGCACGATTATCAGTAACGGTTCGGACGCCGATCTTGAAAGAGTCATCAACCGGGGCTGCTGGAGCAACCTGCAACGTTTTTCCATCGATGATAAATATGAGTGGCAGGTCGAGCTGCTCAAGTCCGATGCCAGCGAGTTGCGCTTCCACCATCAACACAATCCCATTGGCTCACTTGAGTGGGGCCAGTGCGGTCGCCATAATGCAATGAATGCCTGTGCCGCCATTGCAGCGGCCGTAGCCGTTGGCATACCTGCCTCCACGGCAATTGATGCCCTGTCCCGGTTCAGTGGTGTCAGTCGACGCATGGAAATCGTTGGCGATGCCGGCGATATCAAGGTCTATGATGATTTCGCTCATCACCCCACTGCCATTCGGCTAACGCTGGAAGGTTTGCGGCGCAAGGTAGGTAACGCCCGCATCCTGGTTGCACTGGAGCCACGCAGCAACACCATGCGTGCTGGTGTTCATGCGAATGAGCTGGGGCCTGCATTAATGGCGGCCGACCACATCTGGCTAAAGACCGGTGAGGGTATTGACTGGGATCCCAACGTTGCCCTTGCGCCGTTGGAAGGGCGTTTTAAAATTGTCACCCGGGTCGATGATATGTTGCAACAAATGAAGAACAACCTTAACCCGGGCGATCATGTCGTGTTCATGAGCAACGGCGGTTTTGAGGCCGCGCCACGCAGAATGGCCGAATTTTTGAACTCAGCGTGACCTGCAGCGACATACCACTGTTTCCCCTGAATACCGTCCTGTTTCCGGACGGCTATTTGAAGCTGAGGATATTTGAACCACGCTATATCGACATGGTGCGTGAGTGCAGCCTGAATAGTAGTTACTTTGGTGTTTGCCTGATTAACAACCCGGAAGATTCTTCACGCCCCGCCAACCATATGCGGCTTGGCACCGCAGCTGAAATTTATGATTTCTCGACACTGGATGATGGTCTGCTGGGTATCGTCGCGCACGGTAAAAAGAAATTTGTTATTCAGGAAACCCGCATGAGGGACAACGGCCTGTTGATGGGACAGGTACAGACACTGGGCGAAACCGATGGGGTTGAAGTACCAAATGAGTACTCGGTGCTGTCCATGATCACCGGTCGCTTCATGGAGCAACTTGGAAAAAACTATCCTTCATTCCAGCCACATCATTTGCAGGACGCGAACTGGGTGGGTTACCGCCTGGCCGAACTGCTGCCCCTGGAAAACCATGAAAAACAGGTCTTATTAGAGGTCAGTGAACCTCTTGAGCGCTTGCAACTGCTACTTGAAGCACTGCCACGCTTTCAGGAGCCTGCCGGGGACTGAAGGTCCCTTATTAGCAGGAGATTCCCGTTCACCTGTTTTATCTGCAGCGCCTCTATGTCTTCTACCAGTTGTTGCAGACTTTCATTCGAGGCAGGTTTTGCACGCCAATAACTGAAAAACATCAGTCTTTGCACCAGTACTTCGGTGTTAATCTGACCCAGAAAAACTGTCTCGCCGCCTGGTTTGAGACGAAAGCCCGAATCCCAGATGCGGATGGTCTCCTGTGTGAACGGGTCTCCACCCAGGCGGTGCAGTGATAGCGTGTCCGCATATCCGAGATAATCCCGTCTCAACGGCGGCAGTGTAAATTCCGTTGGCTCCGGGTTAATGGACAAAAGCGTCCAGCGCCAGTTGGCGGGTTCCGCCACCTGCCAACCATGAACCATGAGCGCCTGCGCCAGGTTTTCCGGTTGCCCCGCGAACTGGAAATTAAACTCACGTGCGGTAACGGATTTCGTTTGGGTACGCTCGCGTGGCAACAACTGCCATTCACGTTCCCACCAGGCTTCCGCCATGATTTCACTTTGTGGCAGAGGCAGTTTTAAGGCCGCGAGATCATTGTCAAGGTTCTGACCAACCTGCCATGCAAAAGTACCTGCCAGCATGCCGAAAAAGATCAGGCAGGCCACCAGGCCGTTAAACGGCCGCATAGCCCGTTGCCGGTAAGCAATACCAACCACAAACGTCCAGGCCATACCCAGGGCGACACCCATAAGCGCCCCGCTGAGCCAATCCAGGCCGAGATATAACCTGGCCAAAACCAGCAGGGAAAGTAGCAGACCGGTAATCACATAGGGCCATTTGCGTTTACGACGTTTGAGTTCCCTTGCAACCATCACGGCGAAATAGCCCAATACCACCGTGACCAGGGTTAACGCGGCACTCGGGTCGTACAAGGCATGATCCCCCGCCTCACTCAAAATGGGAGTAGAGCGCAACGACCAGCCAATCAATATCTGCAGAACCACGCCGCCGCCCATCGCAACCAGCCAGTGCAAAGCCGCCTTGGTGTGACCGGCACCGATAAGCCATAGCAATACCGCCATTGAAGTCGGAATGAGCACCCACAGACGTGACAACTGTGTCAGGGCCACCATCAGGGGGTCAGCGATATGATTTCTAAGGGTCAGGGCATAGGTTTGAACGGCCTGGTCGATGGCCTTGGGAGAGTCCGAAAAGGGTGACAGGAACAACAATATCACCATGCCCCAAAACACCAGCACCAGCAACAGCCCCATCATGGTGATGGAAAGCACTTCCGGCTGGCTTGAATCCAGTAACGGCCCCACGATGCGTCTGAATACCGGGTGCCTTCGCATCCAGCGAATGGCATGCCGCATCCAGCGCGCCGAGTGACCGGCAAGAAACTCATAGGCAGTCCAGACAATCCACCAGGTCAGCCATAGAACCACGGCGCCGATGATCAGTACCAATGATAAGCGGCCCGCGTACTCGGATGCCACCTCCAGTGATGCACCGAACAGCATGCCGGGAATCAGGTAACTTGGGGTCCAGATAACACAGGCAGGGATATCGACCAGTAAAAACCGGCGGGGAGCCAAGCCCAACATACCGGCCGTCACCGGAATGACGGGACGCAGAGGACCAATAAAACGGCCAATCACCACGCTTTTGGGACCATGAACGTTGAAGTAATCGCGACCTCTTTCAAGCATTTGGGGAAACCGTGAAAATGGCCACATATCTGCCAGGTGACTCCGGTATCGCCGGCCAATGGCATAACTGACAAGGTCACCGACAAATGCTCCCAGCGAACCCCACAACCAGATAGGCAACATATCCAGCGCACCAAGACTGATCAGTGCCCCCAGGCCAAACAGGATGATAATGCCGGGGATCAGGATACCGACGAAGGCCAGTGACTCCACAAAAGACATGACAAACACCCAGAAACCAGCCCAACCCGGGTTGGCGGACATCCAGTTAAGCAGGTCCTGTGTCCAGTGAGTTTCCAATTTACTTCAGTGCGCCCTTCTTTGCGTACAATTCATCGCTATAATACGGGATTGAACTGCTTAATGCCTGATGCAGGATCTACAAATGCAAACACTCAAAAACAAAACAATATTTATCACCGGTGGGTCCCGCGGAATTGGCAAGGCCATTGCTCTGCGTGCTGCACGTGACGGCGCCAATATTATCATTGCCGCCAAGTCCGACAAACCCCACGCTACCCTGCCCGGTACAATTTTTTCCGTTGCAGAGGAAATTGAAAAGGCCGGTGGACATGCCCTGCCCATCAAGCTCGATGTTCGCGATGATCAGGCTGTTGTCGAGGCGGTTGAGAAAGCGGCTGATCATTTCAATGGACTGGATATCCTGATTAACAATGCCAGTGCTATCACCCTGAAAAATACGCTTGATGTGTCCATGCGTAACTTTGACCTGATGCACTCGGTCAATGTACGCGGCACCTTTGCCTGTTCGAAAGCCTGTTTGCCCTATCTGCTGAAATCAGATAATCCACATATCCTCAACCTGTCCCCCCCTTTGAATCTTGATCCCGTGTGGTTCAAGGATTACCTGGCTTACACCATGTCCAAATACGGTATGAGCATGTGTGTTCTCGGTATGGCAAAAGAATTTCGTAAACAGGGTGTTGCTGTCAATGCCCTATGGCCACGCACGGTCATCAAAACTGCCGCCCTAATGATGTTCGGCGGCGTAGTGAAGGATGAAAATTGCCGTCACCCAGAGATCATGGCTGATGCAGCACACGCGATTCTCTGCCGCGACAGTAAAACTACCAGTGGAAACTTCTTTATTGACGAGGACGTATTGCGCGCAAACGGCATGAAAGACTTTGACGCTTACTCGATCACTGCCGGCCAACCGCTAATGAAAGACCTCTTTCTCGATTGAATAAACCCACTGACCAGAGTCGTCGCTATGTCGCCTCCCTGACGGGTTTGCGAGGTATCGCCGCCCTTTTCGTTTTTATCTTTCACTACGGCTTTTTTAATCCGGGTATCAGGCTTGACCTGTCAGTGCCGGTCATCGGCAATGCCTTGCAGTTCCCTTTGGGGTTTGGTTTTGCAGGTGTCGACGTGTTTTTTGTGTTAAGTGGTTTCCTGTTGTCACTGCCCTTTGCGCGTGCCACGCTAACCCAGACCAGTCATCAACCACTGGCCCAATACTACAAGAGACGTATTTTGCGGGTATTTCCTGCCTACTATGCCCAATTGGGCATCATATTGATGGTGGGTAGCTGGTTCATTACATGGCAAGCGCTTAATGGAACCTCATTGTTTGCCCATTTATTCATGTTTTTCAATGTTGGCGGGGATCCGGTCCGGCCGATGGTGGGTGTGTGGTGGACCTTGCCGATAGAGTTGTCGTTTTATTTAATGCTGCCGTTTATCGCCTCGTTCATGCGACCGGTACGATGGATTTTCATCCTGTTTCTTTGCATTCTTCTGAGCCTGGTCTACCGCTTCTGGTCTGCAAACCTTTTTGCGGCATCACCCGATATTGGCGGCATCGTTGCGGCGGCGTCCCATTTACCCGGGTCTTTACCCGAGTTTCTCCTGGGTGCGTCTGCCGCCATAATACTGCAATGGCTTGACTTGAAATCTTTGGCGAAACCCCCTGCCTGGTTACTCGATCTTGGGTTTTTGGCCGGTGCCAGCTTAGCCTGCTTATGGCTTTGGGAAATCGTGTTTCCACATGGAGAGTACTACTGGCAGGCGCATTGGAGCATGGTGATTGCCCCGGTCGCATTGGGTCTGCCCCTTTCCCTGATGGTGGCATGTCTTTACCTGGGAAGCAGAATTGGCAGTTTTATGTTTGCAAATCCTGTTGTCTATTTTCTCGGCTTGATCAGTTACAGCCTCTACCTGTGGCACTTCATTGTTCTGCAACAGGCGGATCTCATTTTTGGCGCGGCCTATACAGATATGCAAGGCCTGCCGAAGTTCCTGTTTACATCAGCATTGGTCGTGCTGGTATCAGCTGTTAGCTATTACCTTTTTGAGCGACCCTTTTTTCACCTGGGCGCCCGCCGCAAACCCGTGGATCAGACGTAAAATCCACGGATAAACCCTTACTGAGCGCATAAACTCAGTGCTTCCCTCGCCGCGTCAATCGTGGCCGAAATATGTTCTTCGGTGTGTGCTGAGGAGACAAAACCTGCCTCGTAAGCCGATGGTGCAAGGTAAACACCCCGATCAAGCATCGCGTGGAAGAAGCGCTTGAATGTATCGACGTCGACAGCACCCGATTGTTCAAAATTGACAATCTGTTTCTCGCTGCTGAAATACAGGCCAAACATACCGCCAACCCGGGTTGTGGTAAACGGCACGCCATAGAAATCTGCCTGATCCTGCAGGCCTTCTGTCAACATCCGGGTTTTTTCGGAAAGCGCCTCATAAAAACCCGGTGCCTTGATCTGTTCCAGTGTCGCAAGGCCCGCAGCCATGGCCACCGGGTTTCCGGAAAGTGTACCGGCCTGATAAACGGGTCCGGAGGGTGCTACCAGTTCCATGAACTCACGCTTGCCACCGAACGCACCGACCGGCATACCGCCACCAATGACCTTGCCAAAAGTTGACAGGTCCGGTGTGACACCATAGTGGGCCTGCGCGCCGCCAAGGGCCACGCGGAAACCGGTCATGACTTCGTCAAATATCAACAAAACACCGTGTTGGTCACAAAGCTCACGAAGGCCTTGTAAATAGCCTTCTACCGGTGGAATACAATTCATATTCCCGGCCACGGGCTCAACAATCAGACAGGCAATTTCGTCACCCTGTTTGGCAAAACAGGTCTTTACTGCATCCAGGTCGTTATATGGCAGGGTCAGGGTAAGGTCAGCACAGGCTGAAGGCACGCCGGGAGAGTTTGGTACACCCAGCGTCAAGGCACCACTACCCGCCTTGACCAGGAAAGCATCGGCATGGCCGTGATAACAACCTTCAAACTTCAGGATACGGTCTCGACCGGTTGCCGCACGAGCCACACGGATGGCGCTCATGGTGGCCTCGGTTCCCGAGTTGACCATACGCACCATGTCCATGCCGTCGATCAATTCACACAGGCTTTCCGCCATGGTCACCTCGGCTGCCGAAGGTGCACCAAAGCTCAAGCCCTTGTTAACCGCTTCGTGCACTGCAGCAATAATGGCCGGGTTGGAATGACCCGCTATCATGGGGCCCCATGAGCCAACATAATCGATATAGGAGCGCCCGGAAACATCGTACAGGCAGGCACCCGACGAACGTTCGAAAAACACCGGATCACCACCGACTCCGTTAAAAGCGCGTACCGGTGAATTCACCCCGCCTGGGATATGTAAACGTGCGCGTTCAATCAATTCATGGCTGTTGGTCATTTTGGTTGTTCTCAATCTGCAAAAAACGCCATTTTAACCCGCAAAAGGTTTAAGCGCGCGTCTTTGCATGGCAAACTAACGTTTTTGCCATAACAGGATTAGAACCGTGTCGGAAAAAGGCTATAAAGTCTGGATGTGTATCATCTGTGGCTGGGTTTACGAAGAAGAAAAAGGCTGTCCCGAAGAGGGGCTGGCACCCGGCACACGCTGGGAAGATATACCGGAATTCTGGGTTTGCCCTGACTGCAGTGCGGGTAAAGAAGATTTTGAAATGATCGAGCTCTGAAAGAGCCCGTCAAGGGAACAACAATATGAGTTCAGGCGTAACGAGAGATAAGCGTAACGGTATGATCGGTGGTGTCTGCGCGGGTCTCGCGAGACATTTCGGTTGGTCTGTCACTGGCACCCGGGTCGTTTATGTCCTGGCCTCAATCTTATCCGCGGCCTTTCCGGGTATCGTGGTTTACCTCATTTTGTGGCTGTTACTGCCTGAGTCTGACTAGAGCTCACTAATTACCACGCGCCTCGATAATACCGCTGAGTAAGGTTTTATCCTCTCTCAACTCCAGCCATCGGCATGCCGGACCGATGGTATCCGGTGTGAACTTCGGTGCAATCGTCCGTCCGTTGATTGCACTCGATGGACAACCCAGCATGTGTGTTCCGTTTCTATCCCTCTCAAATACCTGGTGGACATGTCCCCAGGTCACCGCCCTGATATTGGGATTCTGATCAATCAAGCTTAGAAAAGCTTGTGAGCCGAACAATCGATACTTATCAATCCACGGACTGCCAATATCAATGGGCTGGTGGTGTAAAGCGATGAGTATCGGACTACCTGTGTGCTGCTGCAGAAATTTTTCGAGCGCCGCCAGGCTCGTTTCACCAAGACGGCCTTCCGGTTTTCCCGGCAGGCAGGAA
This sequence comes from uncultured Gammaproteobacteria bacterium, assembly GCA_963759155.1. Taxonomy (GTDB): domain Bacteria; phylum Pseudomonadota; class Gammaproteobacteria; order Xanthomonadales; family SZUA-36; genus SZUA-36. The sequence goes on from CAVWXX010000005.1 coordinate 448,411, forward strand.
TTCAAACGGATAATTTTCCATGCACCATGCGTCGAGACCCCTATTGTATTGACCGGGCTGCCGGGAAATACTTCTGACAACAGCTCAGGGTCATCATGATTCCCGGGCAGAGCGAGTACCGGAACTCCCAGTGGCCTGAAAATCTCCTTAAGGGCCTGGTAGGAAACCCGGCTGCCATCCTCACTGAGGTCACCCGTGGCTAACAAGAGCCCGGGCTTCAGCGCTTTGACTTTTGGTATCAGCGCCTGCAGGCATCGATACGGATTGATTCCACGGTAGGTCTGTCCCCGCTTTGCCGACAGATGGCAATCGCTGATCTGGGCGATGAGAATACGCATTGCTCTGTAGATGTCAGCCGTCTCTAAAGCCGGATCATTCCAGCCTGATGGTCAATACGTCCCCGGGCCCGACGCCAAGCTCAGATGCCTTGCCTGCATTGAGTTCCAATACATACATGGCCGGTCCGGTGCTTGGGTAAGAGGGACACCGGCTGACCCTGCAGGGCGGTGTGTCTGCAGAGATGCTGACCATTTTCAGGTCTTTATCGAAATACATGATATCCAGGGGAATACGCGTGTTTTTCATCCAGAAACTGCGCGGGGCCTCATTGGGAAAAATAAAAATCATGCCCTCATCATCCGGCATACTATCTCTGAACATCAGTCCCAGGGCCTGTTTCTCTGCGGTATCCGCGATTTCAACCTTGAAGGTCTTCCCGCCTAATTCAACACGGGGCTCACCTGAAGCGCAGGCTGTACAGGTAACCAACATCAGTACACATAGTAAAAAACGCATCTGGACAATCCGGTTATGGAGAAAACCGAATCATAGCAAGCAATAGTGGCGGCGCACACCTGCAGTCACATATCGGCGCCGTTTTTGGAGTCCTGCTTACCTGGTGGAGGCCCCTGCTTTCGCGGGGATGACATTGCTCATTGCGAGTTTTGTGCTATCTGTACTTGCGGCGCATCATCTACGTCCAGTGCAACCATTACATCTCCGAAATGTTCGGGTTGTATGTCACCCATCACGTTGACGACCACGACTTCTTCATCGTCGGCCGACACGATGGTCAAGCCGAGCATACTGTTGCTTGAAGACTTGGAGAACATCTGTACCAACTCGCCTTCCTCGCGAACCAGCATCACCGGCTGCCAGCCATCGTTACCCAGTTTTCTGCCCATGTTCTCAAACCTGCGTGCAATGCGTTCGTTATCTCCATGTACCTCGTAGATTCGAATGCGCACACCATCCAGGCTCCGCAGTAATGCCTGTGTTTCCGGTTCCTCGTCAAGGAATCGCGCGGCAAACCGGAGTGTTGTTTTACCCAGCGATAACGACAGGGTCCGGTCGGTGTCACCAATACCCGGTGAATCCAGGTTAGCGTAGCCCTCGTTACTCCGGGGTGCTGTAATACCGCATGAAGAAATCAGGAGTGTGATCAATGTCAGTACCAGCACGAGGGCTATGCCATGGTTGTTTTCAAGAGTTTTCATCGGTTCAGTCGAGATCCAGATCAACATTGACATCAAACTGATCCATCACCCGCGCCAGCTCGGCAGGGTTCAGTTGACCGATAACATTTACAAACACGGCCTCTTCGTCATCCACCACCATGACCGTCATACCTTCCATGTTGCCATCAAGTGTTTTCATATAAACAAGGACTTGTTCGTCGTCTTCGTTGACCTGAACAATCGGCTCCCAACCGGAGGACTTGAGACTGCTCTTGGTATCACTAAACTGGCTTCTGGCTACGTCTGCATTTTCTTCAAGTGAATAGATCTGTACCCGTATACCCTTGAGTTTGGAAATCATCTCGGAGGTTTCCGGGCTTTCTGATGAACTCATCATGCCAACAAAGTTAAGCATGGTTCCACCCAGGTTAATCGTGATTTTGGGCTCACCATAGGTCAGTGAGAGATCGCCAAAATCGACATAACCCGGCAGATCTTTGAGTTCGTCTTCCTGTGCAATAACAGGTAATGAAAACAATGTGCAAAGTAGTCCAATAACAAACTTGTTCCTGAATAAACGTTTCATGCTTCTTTCTCCTTGGAGTTTAAATTCTGTGATTTGATGGCCCTGTTGACCGAACCGGTCACTGCATCTGCCAACGTATGACCAACGCTTGATTCAATTTCGCGCGAGGTGATGGCATTGGCCTTGTCGAGATAGGCAAATGCAATGGCCATTTCCTGGCGCGCCTTGGCTATCTCACTCGCCGATGGTGTATCTGGTTGCATCAGGCTGAGGGTAATGACCACCAACGGAATGGCTGCAAGCGCCATTGCCCAACGTGGCTGTAACAAACTGAAGGTCCGGGCTTTGCTATGCTCGCGCGGTATCGCATTGAGCCGTTTACTCAAACTGGCCGGTGCACGCTCGACCTTTACCTCATCCATGGCTTTTTGAAGTTGATAGGCTTCAACAATGGCCCGTGCAAGTTCGCGATCGTCGGATGCTTCCGCTTTGAGCTGTTCAGCATCATCTGCGCTCAACTCACCATCGAGTAAGGCGTTGATCCGTTCTTCCCATTTTTCATCATATTCATTCATGGTCTTACCTCGGCCAGTTGCTCCCGCAACTGCTTTCTTGCGCGGTGCAGGTAGGTTTTTACCTGCGCCAAATTCAATTCCAGCATGCCGGCTACTTCCTCGTAGCTATGCTGGTTAACATCCCTTAAAACGACCAGTGAGCGGTAAGGTTCTTTCAAACCCGATATGGCCCGTCTTAGCCAGACCCCGGTTTCACTGGCAGCGGCGCCCTGCATCGGTCCGCTAACGTCTCCGGCCATATACGCCTCATCGAACTCAACGTTATGCCGTCTGCGCCTGAGACGATCGAGGCAACCGTTGCGTGTTACTTTCATTAACCAGGGTTTGACCCGATCGGGGTCGATACTGTCCTGGTTGTGCCAAAGCTTCACAAATGCCTCCTGGGTTGCGTCTTCCGCCTCCTGGTCGTCCTTCAAAATATAACGAGCCACCGTCCAGGCCTGATCCTGATACTCCTTCACCCATTGACGGTATTTTCTGCTCATCTCATGAGAATAAACGCAGCCCGCATGAAATGGTTACATTCTTTGTTAAATTACTGCCAAAATTATCCTTGAGAACCAAACAATCACCGAAAGGGCACCATGGAACATTCAAAAACTGATCTGCAAAACTTTAAGTCCGGTTTACTGAAGCTCAGGTCCGACTTACTCAAAGCAGCGGAAACCGGTCAGCAGGCTGAGGGCGTTGTCGAGCTGGATCAGGCCCGGGTTGGCAGGTTATCCCGAATGGATGCCATGCAGGCGCAAGCGATGTCGGTTGAAACCGGACGGAGAAGACGGCAACACATTGTCGAGATTGATAATGCACTTGAACGCATCGAAGCAGGTGACTATGGAGGGTGTTTTGAGTGTGGTGAGCTTATCCACCCCGGGCGTCTAGCAGCCAATCCGATCGCCACCCTGTGTATAGGCTGTGCTGAAGCACTGGAGTGAAGCATGTTACCTGGCTGTGAGTTTCAAAAACATTCGGTCGCGTGCCCCCGTGTTGATAAGTAGAGGGCATTGTGGGGACCCAGTTGGAAGGGCTTGCCTGGTGGTGCTCGCGGGTCAGCGGCCCTTCGGGCTTCCCTCACTTCCGGACCGTTTTGACGGGGCCGGCCATACAGGGCATCCGGCCCTGGATGGCCTCAAATGGGCGTCCTGCCCATTTGTCCCCTAAACGGCCCTCCAGTTCGGCGCTTTCAGGTCGCTCCACCAGGCAAGCCCTTCCAACCGGGTGTCACCAGAATGAGCCGCGTATCAAGTGTCAAAAGGGGTGTCGGGTTGCTGCCACCGGGACCGTAATCTGTCGGGAACAGATTACCGAGCGACCATGGACGGCTCGAGCGTGTCCCGGGGGTAGCTACCCGGCGCGCCTCCGACCCTTCTTACAGCGACCGTTAACCTGAGCATGAAAAACATTGCTGCATTTACGCACAAGCTGCTGCGGTAAATAGCATGCATATCATGCATTTTGCAGATTAATGTAAAAACAAGCGGCCAAACTCTTGAAATGTAGACAGCATATCCCCAACTCAGCATGCAGGCTGCGGAATACCTCAACGAGGCTTCCACAGGCACATAACAGACCTGAACGGTGAAGCCGCTAAGGTTTCATGTTCAATTTTAGATTAATAATTTTGGGAGAACCTCAGATGAACCTTCGTCCTTTACACGATCGAGTGATTGTGAAGCGAATGGAAGAAGAACGTATGTCCGCTGGTGGCATCGTCATTCCTGACTCAGCAACTGAAAAACCTGTCCGTGGTGAAGTACTTGCGGTAGGCAATGGCAAAATTCTCGATAACGGTGAAAAACGTGCGCTTGATATTGAAGTTGGCGACACCATCCTTTTCGGTAAGTACTCGGGAACCGAAGTAAAAGTGGATGGCGAAGAACTGCTCGTTATGCGCGAAGAAGACATCATGGCTGTTATCGAAGCCTGATCACCCCTTTTAAGTATTGAAAGAATTGAGGATTAAACAATGAGTGCGAAAGACGTACGTTTTGGCGAAGACGCCCGTGGCAAGATGCTGCGCGGTGTTAACGTTCTGGCCGACGCGGTCAAGGTAACGTTGGGCCCCAAGGGTCGTAACGTGGTACTGGCTAAGAGCTTTGGAAGCCCAACCGTCACCAAAGATGGTGTTTCGGTGGCTAAAGAGATCGAGCTGGAAAATAATTTTGAAAACATGGGTGCACAGATGGTCAAGGAAGTTGCTTCCAAGACATCTGACGTGGCTGGTGACGGCACCACCACTGCAACCGTTCTGGCCCAGGCCATGTTGCGTGAAGGCCTGAAGGCTGTTGCTGCCGGCATGAACCCGATGGATCTGAAGCGTGGTTTGGATAAAGCCGTTACTGCTTCAGTTGATGAACTGCACAAAATGTCCACACCATGCACCGACAACAACGCGATTGCTCAGGTTGGCTCAATTTCAGCCAACTCGGATACTGAAATCGGCGAGTTGATCGCGGAAGCCATGAATAAAGTGGGCAAAGAAGGTGTCATCACTGTTGAAGACGCCACCGGCCTGTCCAATGAACTGGACGTGGTTGAGGGTATGCAGTTTGACCGTGGCTACCTGTCACCTTACTTCATCAATGACCAGGCAACCATGAGTGTTGAGCTGGAAAATCCTTACATCCTGTTACACGACAAGAAGATCAGCAATGTACGTGATCTGCTTCCGGTACTCGAGAATGTTGCCAAGTCAGGTAACCCGCTTTTGATTATCGCTGAGGATATCGAAGGTGAGGCACTGGCAACTTTGGTGGTTAACTCCATTCGCGGTATCGTTAAAGTCTGTGCTGTTAAGGCACCGGGTTTCGGTGACCGTCGCAAAGCCATGCTCGAAGACATTGCTATCCTGACAGGTGGCACCGTGATCGCGGAAGAAGTTGGCCTGTCACTCGAAAAAGCAACGCTTGAAGAGTTGGGTTCTGCCAAGAAGATCCAGATCACCAAGGAAAACACCACGGTTATTGATGGCGCTGGCTCCCATGACGACATTTCCGGTCGTGTTAACCAGATCCGTTCACAGATCGAAGAAGCCACTTCCGATTATGATCGTGAAAAACTGCAGGAACGCGTAGCCAAGCTGGCTGGCGGTGTTGCCGTGATCAAGGTCGGTGCAGCAACTGAAGTCGAGATGAAAGAGAAGAAAGCCCGCGTTGAAGATGCCTTGCACGCTACCCGTGCAGCGGTTGAAGAAGGCGTTGTACCTGGTGGCGGTGTTGCGTTGGTTCGTGCACTGGAAGCCGTTAAAGGTATGAAGGGTGACAACCACGATCAGAACGTTGGTATCGAAATCGCCTGTCGCGCCATGGAAGAACCACTGCGCCAGATCGTCGGCAATGCCGGTGAAGAAGGCTCTGTTGTCCTGAACAATGTAAAACTTGGCAAAGGCAACTACGGTTATAACGCAGCAACCGGTGAGTACGCCGATATGATCGAGTCCGGTATCCTGGATCCGACCAAGGTGACCCGCTCTGCTCTGCAGAACGCAGCATCTATTGCTGGCCTGATGATTACCACTGAAGCCATGGTGGCTGAACTGCCTAAGGACGATGCTCCGATGGGTGGCGCACCTGACATGGGTGGTATGGGCGGTATGGGTGGCATGGGCGGCATGATGTAAATCATGTAGTTCAAACCCGATTGACCAAAAGACCCCGCCAACCGGCGGGGTTTTTTTTGGCTCGTATTAAACGATATTCATAAATGACTAAGTGCACACGCCCCGATCTGCTGGAGAACCTATACTACAAGCTGGGTAGAAAATACCACCCTGTAACATTCCGTTCCAGATTACAGACCGAACCAGGGAGACGTCATGAAAGCTTTTCACATCACGAAACAACATTTAGCAGGAATGTTGTTCTGTATGCTTTTTAGTATCGTTGCGGCTTTTCAGGTTCATGCTGGGGAAACCATTGGGGTCGACCCTGAACAGGGAACACTGGTGACTGCCGAATGGCTGAACCAACACATCGATGATCCCGATCTGGTGATACTCGACTGCACGGTTAAAGTGGAATTTACAGAAAACGGGGACTTAAGGTCGGTGAGTGGCCTCCCCGGCTATAAGGCGGGTCATATTCCTTCCGCCGGTTTCGCAGACCTGATAACGGATCTTTCCGGTTCCAACAGTTCACTCCAGTTCACGATGCCAACAGCAGAGCGCTTCACTGCTGCAATGCAAGCCCTGGGTGTAGGTGATAAATCCCGCGTTGTACTCTACGACGCCTCTGGCTCAGGCTGGGCCGCCCGGGTTTGGTGGATGTTGCGCTGGATCGGATTTGATCGGGCAGCCCTGCTCGACGGGGGGATAAACGCCTGGACTTCAGCCGGTCTGCCGCTCTCGACCGAAGCTGTCACGCGGCCGGCTCAAAAACTCACGCCAAACATCCGACCGGAATTGATAGCAGACCGGGATGAGGTCTTCGCTGCCATCGACAACGACACGGTGCAGGTCATTGACGCAATGCCTGAAGCGCATTTCCGGGGTGAAATGGTGATGTATGACTGGCCCGGGCATATCCCCGGTGCCTCGAATACGCCTTCCACGTCCCTGCTTGACGAGTCAGGTCACTATCGACCAAATGAAGAGCTATCAGCACTTTTCACAGGCGAGCCTGGCAACCGGACCATCACTTACTGTGGTGGTGGCATCGCAGCATCTTCGAATGCTTTTGCCCTGACGCGACTTGGCTTTACTGACGTCGCTGTTTATATGGGTTCACTCCAGGAATGGACCGCCAACGAAGACAACCCCATGGAGGTCGATGAGCCATAGACTGAATGCCCCGGCAGTATGCGGGGCACTTCCAGCCTCATCAGGACGATGAAAAGTGGACATCAATGTCCACCCACGGGATACTCTGGCAATGAGTTCAAGCCAGCAAAACCATGTTCTGAAGTACAGTCCGTTTCTGAACCAATTGGTATCACGTCACCCTGACTGGTTTGAAGATTTGCAAAGCACCGGGCGACTGGATCATACCGCGCCTCCGGATGCCGAACAGCTCAAGGCTTGCATTGGCGTCAACGGTCTGGACGCGGCTTTACGTCAATTCCGCAACAGGGAAATGATGCGCCTGATCTGGCGTGATTTGAACCAACTTGCCCCGGTGGATGAAATTCTTCAGGACCTGAGCACGCTTGCCGATGTTTGCCTGCAGGCTGCAGTCAGCCACCACACTCGCGTGCTTGAGGAAAAGCACGGGATTCCGCGAAACACGCAAGGCGAGGCTCAGAAACTTATCGTCATAGGTCTTGGCAAGCTCGGCGGTTGCGAGCTTAACCTGTCATCTGATGTCGATATCATATTCTGCTATCCGGACCGTGGTGAGTGCGATGGTCGTCGCGGTTTGTCCAACGAACAGTTTTTCACCCGCCTGTCACGTGGTGTCATTCGAAGCCTGTCGGAAATCACGGCCGATGGATTCTGTTTTCGGGTAGATACCCGCTTGCGACCTTTCGGGGATTCCGGACCACTGGTCAGCAGTTTTGCTGCACTGGAACAATACTATCAACGCGAGGGTCGTGACTGGGAGCGCTACGCATTGATCAAGGCGCGGCCAGTGGCTGGGGATATCGCTTCCGGGAAGTTACTGCTGTCTATTTTGAAGCCCTTTGTCTACCGCCGCTATATTGACTTTGGCGCGATTGAAGCCCTGCGGGAAATGCACGCAAATGTGCGCGAGGATGCCCTACGTAAAGACCGGATGGACGACATCAAGCGCGGCCCGGGCGGCATTCGTGAGATCGAGTTCCTGGTGCAGACTTTTCAGTTGCTACGCGGCGGAAGGGAGCCTGGTCTGCAGACACCATCGATCTTCAAAGCCGCTAATCATTTGCAAAAGCTGGAATTGTTACCTGCCGATACGGTGTCAGAGTTATTGACGGCATACCGTTTTCTACGACGAGCTGAAAATCGAATCCAGGCATTACACGACCAGCAGACCCACCGGGTACCGGTTGGGGAGGATGGTCTCAGGGTCGCACAGGCCATGGGGTTCGAAGACATGTCCGGGTTCCAGGCTGCACTTGAAAAAACGAGAAACAAAGTACAAGCCCTGTTCGAACGAAGTCTGCCACAGGCAGGTGAGCCCGATGATAAAGCCAAGCCCTGGGTCGCCTACTGGCAAAGGCTAAGACATAGCGCGCAGGATGAAGACCAGGAGAATGCCAACTGGAAACCGCTTTCGGATTTCATAAAACGACTTAACCGTTTATCACTGAGTCAGAGGGCATCCAGACGTTTGGATCAGTTTATGCCGCTGTTACTGGAACGCTTTGATGAATTGGCGCCGGACGATGCCATTGTTAACCGTGTTCTTGACCTGGTTTCCTCTATCTGCAGACGCAGCGCCTATTTGTCACTGCTGGTGCAGAACCCGGATGCCAGCGGGCGCATGCTGGAGTTGTTTAGCGCCAGCAAACGGGTGGCTGAAGCCGTCACACGCTACCCCGCACTGCTGGATGAGTTGATCGACCCAAGCCTGGGCGCCTACCCCCCCACCCGCAAGGACATCCAGGCGGGTACACAGCGAATTTTGGACAGTGGCAATGATACTGAAACGACACTGCAGGACCTGAACTATTTCAAACAGATGATTGGTCTTCGTGTTGCTGTCGCCATGATGAAATCAACAATGTCAGCATTTGAGGCCAGCATGGCATTGAGTCAGCTAGCCGAAAGCCTGGTGGAGGCAGTCCTGTTCCTGTCCCGTTCCGAGATGGTGAGCCGGCACGGCCAACTAACGGGCCCGGAGCTTGCTGTCATCGCCTACGGCAGTATGGGTGCCTGTGCACTGGGTTTCGATTCGGATCTTGACCTGATTTTTTTATTCCACCCGGTGGCCGAAAAATCCGATGGCACACGTCCGCTTTCGGCCGAGCGCTACCACACCAACGTGGCCCGTCGTATGCTCAGCCTGATGTCAGCGACCACGCCCTCTGGTCGTCTTTATAGCATCGATGCCAGGTTACGACCCAATGGACGTGCAGGTTTGCTGGTCTCCAGCGTGGATGCATTTAGCCGCTACCAGCGGGAAGAAGCCTGGGTATGGGAGTTACAGGCCCTGACACGTGCCAGGGCTTTTGCCGGCGACCCGCAAACAATCAAACAATTCTCGGCGATCCGGAATGATGTTTTAACAACGGCCCGCGATAAAACCATGATCAAAACTGAAGTACTCACGATGAGGGAGCGGCTACGCAAAGAGCATGGCGACACCAAGCCGCTAAAACACGGGCGTGGGGGCTTGCTCGATATCGAGTTTGTGGTGCAACTGGGTTTGCTACTCAATGCCAGCCAATACCCCGAGGTCATCAGCTCAGCGCAAGTGACTCCGCAACTAAAGGCATTACATGATTGTGGCTGGTTGAGCACCGATGCACACAGAATACTCGACAGTGCATATGCACAACTGAGCCACGCACGACTGCAAGCCGAATTGGTCGATGATAGTGCCAGCGTTAAGATCACACCCCTGCTTAACATCGCGCAGGCATTATGTGATGAGATATTGGGGTAGAATACACTTTCTTTTTTAGTGGAGATGACAGTGACTCATCGCACCGACGCCCAGGACGATAGCCTGGAGTATGCAAATACGCAGACACGGGTTGAAGTAAGCCGCGCTGACCTGCCGGTTTCCTGCCCACAATCAAACCAGAAAATCTGGAATGCTCACCCGCGCGTTTATCTGCCCATTGAGGACAGCGGAGAGGCCACCTGCCCATATTGCGGTACACACTACGCATTGAAAGACTGAAGCACCTGCTTTTATGCACGTAGTACAGGCACTGGTGTCTCTGAGTATTGGCGGATCAGAAATGGTCGCCGTCGAGACCACCGAGTTTCTTCGTGCTGCGGGCCACCGGGTCACGGTTATTGCAGCTAACGGGCCTTTGTTCGAAAGGGTTGATGCCGTTGGCGCTGATTTTCTTGATTGGCCAATTGGCCGTAAGCGGCTTGGCACCTTGTCGTATATTCGGCAGTTGCGTAGCTGGTTGCTGGAAAACCAGGTGGACATCGTTCACGTACACTCCCGGCTTCCAGCATGGATCTGCCATCTTGCGCTCAGAAAAATACCGGCTGAAAAACGGCCTGTATTTATTACCTCCATGCATGGTCAATACTCTGTCAGCAGTTACAGTGCCATTATGGCCCGGGGTGACGAGGTGATTGCGGTCTCCAACCATATTCGCAATTACACGCTAAAAAACTATCTGCCACCGGATAGCACGCAGTTACATACGATATACGGCGGCACCAGCCGTGTTGATTTTCCGTATGGATACCAGCCAACAGATGAATGGCGTCAAGCTCTCTATACTGAATTTCCCCAACTGAGGAACAAGCGCATCCTGCTGCTGCCGGGACGCTTGTCCCGCTACAAGGGTCACGCCACCTTCATCGAATTGCTGGCCGCATTGCAGTCGGAGTTTGATGACATTCATGCCGTCATCCTTGGCCGGGCAAAACCCGGTTCACGATTTATCAATGAGCTTGAAGGTTTGGTCGAGCGCTATGGGCTGAATGACAAACTGACATTCTGCGGGGTAAGAATGGATGTGCGGGACTGGATGACAGCGTCCAGCATGGTGTTCAACCTGTGTAGTGACCCACCGGAAGCCTTTGGACGTACGATACCCGAAGCGTTGTCACTGGGTGTGCCGGCCATCGGCTGGAATCATGGTGGGGTTGCCGAAGTGCTGCAGGAAATGTTTCCAGCAGGCGCCGTCGAGCCGGATAACCTGCCCGCCCTGATACAGAAAACACGTGAGTTTTTACTCAAAACGCCCACGGTTAAAAACAGCGATGCCTTTTCTCTGCAAGCCTCTATGGATCAGACCATGGCTTTGTATGTCTCAGCACTGGGGAAGGAGAACCGATGAAATTACTGCTTAAGCGATTACACGAAGACTGGCCTTCTTGGCTGGCGGTATCTTTTTTCGCACTCCTGCCATTTGGCAGGCTGGCCGAAATTCCCTTGTCAGTCTTTGCGTTGTGCCTGCCGTTTTTAGCCCGCTCAGCAGAGAACCGTCAACGCATCCGGCGGGTTTCGATTTTCGTGGTTCCGATTTTTCTCTGCTTCTGGCTACCGATGGTCCTGTCAAGTTTTGACTCCTACATGCCGCAGAAAAGCTGGACCAGTTCTATTGCCGCCTTGCGTTTTCTGGCCGCTGTTCTCAGTATGGCGGTGCTGTTCCGGGCAGATTCAACCCGCTGGCGTGTAATCCGCTGGACCTCTTACCTGCTTGTTTTTTGGGCTGTTGATGGCTTTGTACAGCTGATCTTTGGGGTTGATATATTTGGGATTGCAATGAACCCTGACCGCCTAAATGCCCTGTTCGTGCAGAAGTATCAGTTTTTTGGCCCCACACTGGCGATGCTTTCTCCATTATTGCTGGAACATGCAAGGAGACATTGGCCAGCCTGGGCCTGGGTTGGTGCATTTACCGTCACCCTGGGCGCGGTTCTGATTGCCGGCATGCGCGCCGGTTGGCTGGTCATGGGCCTGGTGCTGGTTGTCTACATGTGGTTGATGTTGAAACGCGAGAACCGTGACCTGAGAAAAGCATCTTTATCTATTCCCGTATTTGTTTTCAGCGCGATTATCGGTGCCTACCTCGTTTCACCTTTGTTCCAGGCAAGAATTGAACAATCACTGATCGTCACGCAGGGTTCCGCTGAGGCCATCGGTAAAGCAAGTAATCTGCGTATGCCGATTTTCAATACCAGTCTCAGTATGTTTAATGCACACCCCGTCAACGGCGTCGGTGTACGGGCCTTTCCCAAGGCCTACATGGAATACGCTGCAGAGGATGATATTCATATCCGGAATTCGGGTGGTAAATCCGGCGCAACACACGCGCATAACCTTGTTCTTGAAGTGATGGCGGACACCGGCAGTATCGGTCTGCTCGGCCTGGTGGCCGGTTTTTTACTGGTATTGCGTTTTTGGCGAAAGTTAACACCCGCCAGGCGAAACGAGGCTTTTCCTTTTGCGCTGGCCCTGGCGCTGGTGCTATTTCCGCTGAATTCCCATTTCGCACTATATGGCACTTATATGTCATCGTTGATATGGATTCTTTTTGGCCTTTGGGCCGCTTGTATTGAGAACAACCCGGCATAGGACATGCGTTTTTTATATTCCACGCTTATCAGCCTGAGCACGCCGCTTGTATTATCGTATTTTGCTATTCGCGGGCTTCGGGACCGTGATTATCTCAGCCGCTGGAACGAGCGATTCGGTTTTATAGCCGATGACCATCCAAAGGGCGGCATACTGGTACATGCTGCATCGGTGGGTGAGTTCAATGCCGCCAATCCATTGATAAAGCGTCTGCTTAAAACTTACCCCGACATCCCGCTGACCGTCACTACCTTGACCCCAACCGGTTCCGAGCGTGTTAGCAGGGACCTTGGGGACAAGGTTTTTCACAGTTATATTCCGATGGACACACCGGGTGCGGTCAGACGTTTTTTAAAACGTCTGCAACCACGCCTGATTATCGTGATGGAAACCGAGATATGGCCAAATCTGTACCTGCAATCGCAGGCACAGGACATACCTCTCTTGATGGCCAATGCCCGGCTTTCCAAACGTTCCGTCAAGCGTTTTCAGCGCATGCCCGGATTTGTCGCGGATGTTTTACAAACTGTTAACTGGATCGGTGCACAAAGCCAAGCTGATGCGGAACGTTTGATCCACTGCGGTGCAAAGCCACAACATGTTGAGATGACAGGCAATATCAAGTTTGACCTGGCGGTACCAGCCAGCCTGGAAGAACAGGCTGAAGCCTTGCGTTTACGCTGGGGCCGGCAAAGACCGGTACTGGTTGCCGGCAGCACCCATGAGGCGGATGAGAATGTCATCCTGCCGGCATTCGTCAGTTTGTTGAGTACACTGCCGGACGCCTTGCTTATCCTGGTGCCGCGCTACCCCGAGCGCTTTACGAGAGCGACGCAGTTGGCAAGGGCTGCGGGGCTACAAACAGAGTTACGCAGCCAGGGAGAGGCCTGCTCAAAACAGGCGCAGTGTTTTGTCATTGATTCTATCGGCGAGCTGATGAGTTATTACGCCTGTGCTGACCTGGCATTTGTCGGTGGCAGTTTTGGCGACCAGGGCGGGCACAACCCGCTTGAGCCTGCCGCACTGGGTAAGCCGGTTTTATTGGGTCCGAATATGGAAAATGCAAAGGAAATCGCCGCGCAGTTACTGCAAGACAACGCCGCCCGCCGGGTCAATAATCAGTCTGCGGTTCAAAAAGCAGCGCAAGAAATACTGTCCGATTGTGTTTTGCGTGACCGCATGGGGCAGGCCGGACGGGAACTGATTGAGAAGAATAAGGGCGCACTCGACCTGACGCTAAAAGCGCTTACAAAGCTACTTTAACCAACACTGAACTCAAACGAAACAAGGCCATTCCCACTTTCGCGGGAATGGCCTTGTGTTTGTAAAGCCCGGCTTCGGCTTACTCCAAAATAGCATTAACCTTTTGCAGGTCTTCCGAGGCCAATACGCCTGCCGCCGCTTTCAGACGCAGGTGATCAACGATATAGGTGTGACGCGCCAATGAGTTATCCCGCTGGGCCTGGAAGTATCGTTGCTGGGCAATCAATACGTCAACGATGGTACGGGTACCGACTTCAAAACCGGCCTGGGTCGCCTCGAGGGCACTTTCGGCTGAAACCATTGCCTGTCCAAAAGCACCAACCTGTTCAATACCGGCGATGACCGCGCGATAGGCATTTTTTGTCGCTCTTACAACCGCCCGTTGCTGCTGGTCCAGATCCTCGTTAACCGCATTGAGTAAATACCGGGCCTGCCTTGTCCTGGAGGTAATCAAGCCACCCTGATAGATAGGTACATTCAACACCAGGCCAATCTGGTTGTCATTACTTTGAATATCCGTCGTTGCAAAATTTTCACCTGTGAGATTGGAAAATGCGCGCTTGTTGTTTGTGAAGCGGTCTAAACTACCCACCAGGTCCAGGGTTGGATAATGACCAGACCGTTGCAAGCGTATGTTTGAATCGGCAATTTCTACACCCATCTGTGCGAAAACAACAGTCGGGTTGTATTGCATGGCGATATCAACCCAGTCTTGCTGATTTTCCGGTAGTGGTTTGACCAGCGGTAAAACTTCCTGCAGTGGGTCGTAGTCATCAAAATACTGGCCGGTCAGTTCATACAAGGCCTCTTTTGTGTCGGCCAGGTTGTTTCTGGACACGATTGCACGGGCACGGGCATTGTCATAACTCGCACGGGCTTCATGTACATCAGTCACTGCCGTCAGACCGACTTCAAAACGTTGTTCAGCCTGTTCAAACTGCCTTTGTAGCGCCTTTTCTTCAGCCTCGGCGAAAATAACACCATCCTGTGCTGTCAGCACGCTGAAATAACCACCTGCGACTCTCACCAGGAAGTCCTGGTAAGCAAGATTGTAGGTCGCCTCAGCCTGGCTTACCTGCCCGCGGGCGATATCCAGGTTCTCGTAATTGCTCTGAGCGTAGAGAGATTGGCGTAAATCAAACCCGTAGTATTGGGTATCAATATCACTTTCTTGTTTTGACTTTTCCTGAACCGAACCATCAGGAAATTGGACTGCACCAATTTTTGTTGTGTTATCACCCCAGTTGCGGGTCGCTCTACCACTGATGGTAGGCAACAGGTTTGCCCAGGCCTGGCGGGTGTTTTCCCCGGTGGCGTCCTTACGATAGGCAGCCGCCTGCAATGCCGGATCGTTCTTTATCGCCAGGTCATGAATACCGACCAGGTCAACGGCGAATGCCGGTGAAGAGATTAAAAAAACGGTCGCTATCAAAAACTTTTGATGATTGATATTGAACTTCATACCCAACTCCTAAATTCCTTAAAATTCAAATTCCGGCGCTTTTTCAGCATCTATCAACCTTGCCAGATCTGTCTCAAACAAGCTCTCTTCACGCCATTCGGTAGCATTCAGTTTTGTCAAAAGCTTTGCTTCCATCGCTGGCTCATCACCACAAACCACGAAAATACGGCCACTTGGGTTGACCCAACCACGAAAGTGGTCTGGCACGACGGGTACTGAACCGGTCACAACCAGCACATCATGGGCCTGTTCCGGCTGCCAGCCAGTCATGGCATTTCCGGTTTCGAGCTCCACGTTGTGTATGTCTTTCTCTTTCAGCCTGGCTGCCACTTCGTTTGAAAACTGCTCGTACACATCGACGCTGACAACCTGTTTGGCCAGCTTTGCCAGGCAAGCTGTCATAAAACCGCTACCGGTTCCAATTTCCAAAACGGTTTCATCGGGCTTGAGCTCAAGTGACTGCAACAAACGACCTTCAACAACCGGTTTCATCATGGTCTGACCATGGTCGAGCGGGATCGCCATATCGGTAAACGCCATTTTTCGATAACGCACCGGTACAAAATCTTCACGGTGGGTCGTTTCCAACAACTCAAGAACACGTTCATCCAGGACTTCCCACGTTCTGACCTGTTGTTCTACCATATTGAATCGGGCTTGTTCGAAATTCATACTCATCCTTTTATTGCTCACACCAGTACTATGCTGCTGCCTGCCTGGTACATAAATTACAAAACCAAGACAACTCCCCGGTGAGACTTGGCACAGACTGCGGTTTTAGGGTCAATTCTCAAAGTGCCATTAGTCACAACGGAGATTATTAAATACAGAACGATTGGTATAGATAGACGTTCCGAGTGTCAATAAGGTTTCCGTTTACATTAGGCGGTATTATCCCATAAGGTGTCGCAAATGCTTAATAAAGGTTTAAAAATTGTTGAATAAATTTGAAATAAGGTTCGATAAAATCCGGTCATGACTAGTGAGACGGATCGGACTCATCGTTTTAATGAGCTTGCAGAAGCTTATTCAACGGATTTGTACCGCTACGCCATGTGGCTATGTGGTAATGACGCACTTGCCAAGGACCTGGTACAGGAGACTTTTCTGCGGGCCTGGCGGGCGCTGGATAATCTGAAGGATATTGCAGCTGCCAAAAGCTGGTTAATTACGATATTGCGGCGTGAATACGCCCGCACGTTTGAACGTAAGGTACCAAAGTTTACCGACCTGGAGAAGGTCGTGATTGTAGAGGATGACGAACTGGAGCCCGATGACCGGGCAGAGCGTGATTTGCTGCGCTCGGGCATTCTGAAACTGGAGCCCAAGTATCGCGAACCCCTGTTGCTGCAGGTGGTATTTGGACATAGCTGTGCCGAAATTTCCGAACAGCTTGGAATTAGTAAAAGCGCAGTAATGACCCAGTTATTCAGGGCGCGGGAAAAACTGAGAGTGCAAATGCAAAAGGATGGAGTAACGGGTAATGTCCATGAACTTTTCTGAGTTCAAAAAACTGATAGCAGCCGATCCCCGAAACCGGGATCCTGAGACTTTGCGGGCGCGACAGTCTGCGCCGGAGTTTGAGGCGGCCGCAGCTGAAGCTGAAGCATTTGAGGAAAAACTGGAGGGTGCCGTACACATCCAGCCACCAGGTGACCTGCTCGATCAGGTAAAGGCAATCAGCCAACAACCCGTGCGCCAACGAAGCTGGATACCCCTGGCACTGGCTGCCAGTCTCCTGGTGTTCGTTGGGGCCGCGGGCCTGGTCTGGAAACAATCTCACCAATGGGAAAGTGTTGAAGCCTACGTTGCTGACCACTATTCACACGACGGTGGTTCAGTCATCGCAAAGGCCGGCGAAAACTTTTCTGAAAAGGATATTTCTAAAATCCTGGCGCGGCTTGATGCGACAGCTGATGAACAACTGGCCGGCCGGATTAAATTCATCAAGTATTGCCCGACCCCCGATGGGCGAGGTGCACACATGGTGGTGAGTACGGATCAGGGGCCGATGACCATTATCCTGATGCCTAAAACTCAGGTGACCGATGGTGAAATGGTCGAATTTGACCAAATGCATGCCATGCTGGTCAATCTTGATCATGGTTCTGCTGCCATTATTGGAGAACAGTCTCAAAACGTCGAAAACCTGGTAACCATGGTCAGAGGTTCGCTTAAAACCGGACTGGTTGATGCCTGATTCAGCGTAAGTTTCGATGTCCGTTATTCAGTCTGTCGCAACCGGTAACTTCCGGCACACGCATCTCACCGAAAATCTGTTATCTTCACCATTATGAAACGTAAAATATGGATTGCTATTACCGCTGCATTGCTCATTATCTGCGCCGGAATGATGTTCTGGTACAACAACGAGCCAGATTTATTCGACCCTGTTGAAAACGCCAGGCTTCATGCTGGCGAACATGGCCATGCCGACGTAACCGGCACCACCACGACGTCGACCTTACTCGAAGTGGTCGATGTACTGCTCAACAAGCGGGGCGGTTACATGTCGAATGACATCATGCCCCCGTGGGTTTTTCTCGATAACGTACCCAATTGGGAATATGGTGCGCTCACCCAGGTTCGTGATCTCGCCCGCGTTATGCGTAATGACTTCAGCCGCTCACAGACACAGTCGACCGAAGATCCTGACTTGTCTTTGGCAGATCCACTTTTCCACTACTCCAGCGACCGGTGGCTTCCTCCCGATACGGAGGGCCGCTATAAAAAAGCCATGGAGTCTCTCGAGAATTACCTGGCGCGTCTGTCAGATTCCACCCAGCCGAATGCCCAGTTTTATGCACGTGCTGATAACATCAGCGCATGGCTTGGCCTGGTGGAGAAACGCCTTGGGTCCTTGTCTCAACGTCTGTCAGCGAGTGTTGGGCAAGAACGCCTGAATACCGACCTTGCTGGTGATACCGCTGCTACTCAGTCGACCGTAGCACCCCAGGAAGTGGATGTAAAAACATCATGGTTTGAAATTGACGACGTGTTTTATGAAACCCGTGGTAGTACCTGGGCATTGATTCACTTTCTAAAGGCGATGGAAGTCGACTTTCATGACGTTTTACGCAAGAAAAATGCACTGATCAGCTACCGGCAGATTATTCGTGAGCTGGAATCCACCCAGGAGCCACTGCACGCACCCATGGTCTTGAATGGTGATCAGTTTGGAATGTTTGCCAACCACTCCCTGGTGATGGCCAACTACATTTCCAGGGCCAATGCTGCCATCATGGATCTGCGTTTTCTTTTGGAACAGGGTTAGTTCGTAATAGCACTTAATCCAACACGACAGGAATCAATCATGCGGGTTGCCCTTGTTCTAATTGCATTTAGCTGCCTGTACGGCTGTGCTACCGACGACTCGATATCGGATCGCAGGTATGGCCAGCAACTCGTATGCCACAAAGGTCACACCATGGCTGTGTCAAATGCCGACTCGTTTACCCACCAGGATCATGGTGACAAACTTGGTCCATGCCCAAAAGACCAGTGAGTCTGAAAACCCGACAAGACCCTTTACCCTATGCACTGCGACTGGATGGTCGTAATACTGATGATATCAACCTGGTGGTGATCCATTGTACCGAGCTGCCTGACATGGCGACGGCACGGGTTTATGGTGAAAAGATTCATTACCCGGAGAAGCGAACCGGTAACAGCGGTCACTTTTATATTGATCGTGATGGCAGTATCGAGCAATGGGTGCCGAATGACCGTGTCGCCCACCACGTCAGAGGATTCAATACGCAAAGCATCGGTATAGAACTGGTCAATAACGGTCGTTATCCGGATTGGTTCCAGTCCGGTCACCAGGTCATGTCAGAACCCTATCCTGACCTGCAGATCAAGGCACTGGTGGCCCTTTTAAACCACCTGCAGACGGAGCTTCCCGGCCTGAAGACTGTCGCCGGACACGAAGACCTGGATACCGGCATGATACCTTCCGAGGATAAACCCGATATCATGATCAGGCGGAAACTCGATCCGGGTTTGCTTTTTCCATGGTCCGCTGTTAATGAAGAAAATATCACTGCATCGATTGATGGCATCGTCTACTGGCTGAAGAGTTGTGAAAATCAAAAGAATATGTGTTTACTGTGGTTCCAGCCCGGGTAAGAACCCGGCCTATGCACTCGCTGCAAAAAGCCTCGCAAATGCAATGTGTGAGCGTGGTATTGGTCTTGTTTATGGTGGCGCTGCCATAGGAATCATGGGCGCAGTCGCAGATGCCGTGCTGGCTGCCGGCGGCGAGGCTATCGGGATTATTCCTGAAAGCCTTGCCGTGAAAGAGGTTGCTCACGAAAACCTCACCGAGCTGCATGTGGTCGCTTCCATGCATGAGCGCAAAGCCATGATGGCCGACCTTTCCGATGGCTTTGTTGCCCTGCCTGGCGGATGGGGTACATTGGAGGAAATCTTTGAAATACTCACCTGGGCACAGCTTGGATTTCATGAGAAACCCTGTGCCCTGCTAAATATTGAGGGTTATTACGACAACCTGGTTCGCTTCATGGAAAACGCTTTTGAACAGCAATTTGTTAACGAACTTTGCCGCCCCATGCTAATCAAAGCAGATGACCCGGCGGCGCTGCTCAATCAGTTTGCCACCTATTCCGCACCCAGGGTTCGCAAGTGGGTGGGTGAAGACGAGTTATAGTCAGTGGAGGTAAGATAGAAACCACTATCACGGAGTTAATGATGAAAAACATTCAGGTATTACTGATCATCGTATTTATTTCGTTGTTGATCAATCCCGCCCTGGCAAAGGAATCACGCGAAGACAAACAGGCCAGGCTCGATGCCGCCTGTGAAGTTGAGCGACAGAATAAAATCGCCCCGATGAGAAAAAAAGTAATAGAAGACTGCGTGACCAATAAGGAGTTATCCGACCGGAATGAGTGCGAACGATTCTATGCGGACTACGGTGAACGCATGGGTGGCCGGGCGCCATTGTTTTATGATCTTCCCGCGTGTGTGACCGCCTTTGAGTTCCAGAAGGGAGACGGTAGTTAAAGCGCCTGAACTGCTGGCCAATGTTCCAGTAGCACCCAAAAGCCACCTGCCAGGCTCGTCGGTATGAATCCGGATAAGGTACCCGTTTTACTCAGCTATGCATTTCGGCCGTTCTTTTTACTGAACGGGATTTTTGCAATGCTGATCGTTTTCCTGTGGGTCATGACCTTGCATGGCGCTGGCCTGCCGGGTGTCACACCCTATTGGCATAGCCATGAAATGCTCATCGGCTTTGCAATGGCTGCGGTAGCCGGATTCAGCCTGACCGCCGTGGCCAACTGGACCGGCCGGCCAGCTATCAAAGGTATGCCGCTGGCATTGCTGTTAATCAGTTGGCTGGCAGGAAGACTCGCAATGTCACTGTCACCGTGGCTGCCCGCCAGCCTCGTGTTTTTGCTGGATATGTTGTTTCCGCTTTTACTTGGCTACCTGCTTAGCCGGGAAATCATTGGGGGTCGCAGTCAGCGAAATTACCCGCTCATTGCCATCGTGTTCACCGTTGCAGGTCTGAACGCCCTGTATCAACTCGGTGCCGGTCTATGGTTGCCTGGTGTCGACCGTTTGGCCATTTACCTGTTGATACACACCATTTTACTTCTGGTCGTCATTATCGCAGGGCGTATCGTGCCAGCCTTTACCGCCAACTGGTTGCGTCAACAGGGTCAGGATCAACTTCCTGTGAATATAGACAAAATCAACAAAGCCGCACTGTCTCTGACCATCGTTGTCGGTCTTTGTGCCAGTTTCTTGCCGGCCCACCCGGTCACTGGCGTGCTCGCTTTTGTTGCTGCGCTTGTTCATGGATTAAGACTGGGCCGTTGGAAGGGGCTTACTACAGTTTCCAACCCACTCCTGTTTGTGTTGCATGTGGCCTATCTGTGGATACCGGTTGCTTATGTCTTGTTAGGCTGCGCCGTTTTCGGCTGGATATTCAGCCCGAGCGCAGCGCTGCATGCACTCACCATGGGCGCCATTAGCTTTATGGTGCTGGCAGTGACTACCCGGGTCGCGCTTGGTCATACTGGAAGGCCTTTGCAGGCGGCACGATTGACGGTGTTAGCCTACGGGCTGTTGTTGCTGGCCGTACTGGTGAGGGTGTTCGGGCCACTGAGTGGCCAGGCTTACTTGATGATGATCGATCTCTCTGCGACCGCCTGGATAGGCTCGTTTGCGATTTTTACCTGGGTGTACTGGCCTGTTTTAAGCCGCCCAAGAGCAGCATGAACGAAAAACAACACAATGTTCTACGACCCAATACCTTATATAAACCTTTTATATCAATGCTTTATCTGAAACCAGAATGCCATTTTCATCGGCATAGAGGTACTGACCCGGTTTAAAACCTGCACCCGCAAACCTCACTGCGACATTGAGTTGGCCTTCACCTCGCTTATTGGATTTAAGCGGGTAGCTATGGAGCGCCCGTACACCGAGGTTCATTTTCTTGAGAATTTCAACGTCACGCACACAGCCATTGACCAGCACACCCTGCCAGCCGTTTTGTACTGCCATGGCACCCAACAGGTCACCCAAAAGCGCGCACCTCTTTGAACCACCCCCATCTACGACCAGTACCTTTCCATGTCCGGTGGTAGCGAGGGTCTGTTTAACCAGTGAGTTATCTTCAAAACACTTGATGGTGACAATCTCTCCGCTGAATTTTTCCTTACCACCAAATTCCGTGAACAGTGGTTCAAGTATCTGTAGCTTTTCCGAGAAATCATCACAAATATCGGGTGTCGTAAAACTCATGAATCTGCTCTCCTATGGCAAAATTATCAAAGCTGGACCAACAAAGCGGCCCTGACGGGCGCCGGGTAAGCCTCAACCGTCAGTGACGGTTCGTCCGGATCCAGGCATTCAGCAAGGGACTCAAAGGTCATCCATTCGGTACTTCGTTGTTCCCCGGTGGTGGTTTTGCAAACATCAAGCACCTTTACATCCGGCAGACCAGCCTCGCTGAGCCAGTCTCGCAACACCGTTAACGTTGGGATGTCATGAACATTTCGCATTCGTGCGTAGCGCCCTTCGGGTTTTAATATTTCCCTGCCTTCACCTTCCAGAACCAGGGTTTCTAAAATAATCTGACCACCGCGCCGGGTCAGTTTTTTGAGTTGTTGAAGGTGTTCAACCGGTTGACGCCGATGATACAAAACACCCATTGAGAACACACGATCAAAACCGGGTGTACCTGCCGGCAGGTCCTCAATCCCCAACGGCAGGACAAAGTTATTCAAACCCGGACAGAGCTTTTGCATCGCCAGCCATTGCATGACAAAAACCAGGGTTGGGTCGATACCCACCACCAGTTTTGCACCGGCAGCCAGCATTCGCAAACCGAAATAGCCGTTGCCACAGCCTATATCAAGGATTTGCTGACCATCGAGATCAAGGTGTGGTTTCAGTCGATCCCATTTCCAGTCAGAACGCCACTCGGTATTGATGGCGACGCCACCTAACTCCAATGGGCCTTTACGCCAGGGGTGTAAATTGAATAATTGCTTGTGAAGTGAGGTCAGATCATCGACCGGCCGGCCCAATACGGGCGCGTCACGGTCCAGTTGCTTATAACCATCACCTTCAGGCAGCGCATCAATAGACATCAACCAACGTGGAAGATCTCCATGGGTGTTGTTTTTGAGTCTTTGCCAGCCCAGCTCTGCCAGCTCCGGCCATGCCTCATCTTGCAATGCCTGGTAGGGGTTTTTCATTTGAATGCAATAAAGCTGGCGAAACTGAAACACTGAAACCAGCGATGGCAGCGGGATAAACCGGCCTGTTGCATTCGTTTGAAATGCACGGCTTCCGTTTCCGGTCGTAACACATCTTCGAGCGCGTTTCGTTTTTGAGCAATTTCCAGTTCTGAATAACCTTGTGCCCGTTTGAAGTCGTGATGCCACGCCGTCTGATCCGCTTGCTCTTGCGCATCTTCAAAACAGATTTTTTCGGAGATAATCAAAGCGCCACCCTCACACATACCTGTTGAGATGCGGTTGATCAGCGATTGACGCTGATCCGGGCTGAGGAACTGTAATGTGAAATTCAACACAACGATCGATGCATTCTCAATCGGTGTCTTCGTAATATCCTGCAGATGGACATCGATGGGCAGGGCCCCGCTTTGTTCGGTCACATTCTTTCTGCATCGCACAACCATGGCCTCGGAATTATCCACAGCGATTATCCTGACCCCCCTGGTATTTACAGCAAGGCTCATCGCCAGGCTGGAGGCACCCAGTGAACAACCCAGGTCGTAAATGTTCGAGTCGTTTTGCGCGTAACGACGTGCCAGCATACCGATCATCGGCACCACCAACTCATAGCCCGGTACCGAACGGGCAATCATGTCTGGAAACACTTTGACCACCTGTTCGTCAAAGCGAAAACCGGTGGTCAGGGCCCGGTTTTTGGCAAACAGTTTGTCTTGTTCATCGTTCATGTAAGTACCTGTGGTCCGGGTTTCGTTAATGACTTCTGGCGCATCCTGATATCAGTGCTTTCTGATATTCTTCTCATCGGAGAAAACAGTTAATTATGATGAGTTACATCTACCTGCTCAAGTTTAATAAGAGGGCCCGAAATGTTTGAAAATGCACTGATTACAGCGGTTGTCGTGGTGTTTCTTGCGGTTGTCGTCATCCGCAAGGCCGTCATTATTGTCCGACAAGGGTATGAATACACGATAGAACGTTTCGGAAAGTACAGCTCAACTTTTCGTCCTGGCTTTCATTTGATGGTTCCCTTTGTTAACCGGGTCGGACAACGCGTCAACATGATGGAGCGTGTTCTTGATGTGCCTTCACAAGAGGTTATCTCCAAGGATAATGCCGTTCTGACCGTCGATGGTGTCGTGTTTTTCCAGGTTCTGGATGCAGCCAAGGCCGCCTATGAGGTTTACCGACTGGAACACGCTGTTTTAAACCTGACGGTAACCAATATCCGTACCGTGCTGGGTTCAATGGATCTGGATGATGCGTTATCCAAACGTGACATGATTAATGCCCAGTTACTTAATGTGGTCGATGAAGCAACGACGCCCTGGGGGCTCAAGGTAACGCGTATCGAGATCAAGGACATCACGCCTCCCATGGATCTGGTCAATGCCATGGCCAGACAGATGAAGGCTGAACGTGAAAAACGTGCCAATATTCTTGAAGCAGAAGGCTTTCGTCAAGCCGAAATTCTTAAAGCAGAGGGTGAAAAACAGGCGATTGTGCTTGATGCCGAAGGTCGCAAAGAAGCGGCTTTCAGGGACGCTGAGGCCCGTGAACGTTTGGCAGAAGCGGAAGCCAGGGCCACGACAATGGTTTCAGATGCTATTGCTGCAGGTGATATGCAGGCGATCAACTACTTTATTGCCCAGAAATATGTCGATGCACTGAAAAACTTTGCAACCAGTCCAAACCAGAAGACACTGCTGTTACCCATGGAAACGACCGGCATCCTCGGTAGCCTGGCGGGTATCACCGAGATTGCAAAATCGGTGATTTCAGATAAACCAACAGGGGATTCATAACCATGATGGCCTGGCTTGATCATATTGTGTTTTGGCACTGGTGGATACTCGCTGGTCTATTGCTGATTCTGGAACTGACAGCACCGGCGTTTTTCTTTCTCTGGCTTGGTATCGCAGCTGCCTCTGTTGGGCTGATATTGCTGGTCTTTCCGACTATCGACCTTGAGACGCAATTGGTACTTTTTGCAATAACATCCATCGTGGCTGTCCTGGCCTGGCGTAAATACCGCGAATCACGTCCTGCTACGACCGACCAGCCAAACCTTAATCGACGTGGCCAGCAATATATCGGACGTGTTTTTTCACTGAGCAATCCGATTGTCAATGGTGTCGGCAAAGTGACCGTGGATGATTCCACCTGGAAAGTTAAGGGTCCGGATTTACCTGTAGGCACACATATCAAGGTCACAGGTATTGAAGGCGTGGTTTTTAGAGTTGAAGCAGCAGATTAGGTATCGGGGAGCCGGTCTCTCTGACCGTATGTAAACAAGGCCTGAATAGAGTTTATCCCCACCTTCGTCGGGGTGACCCTTACTGTTGGACCAACCCGGTAAATTGCCTCAATATGGTTTTCGCCTCGGTGGTATCTGTGACCTGGGCCAAAAGTTGCTCGGGGTTCAGTCCCTCTTCCCGCAAGGCATCAGACCTGTAACGTATGTAATCCGATGTTACCGGTGCGGAAAACTCCGGGTGAAACTGGATACCCCAGGTATTGGGCGCGAAACGAATCGCAAAGTTTTTATCCAAGGGGCTTGCTGCCAGACATTGGGCACCGGGGGGTAACTCCAGCACCACTTCAGAATGTGAAGCTTGCACTGAAAACTGGTTCGGAAGATGACCCAACAATAAATCTTTTTGTTTAATATCAAATAGATGCGCTATTTTTGTTCCGATTTGCCGGCCCTCGGGATTCGGCCCCACGACACCACCCAGGGCATGGGCCAAAAGCTGGTGGCCATAACAGACACCCAGTACCGGCACATGTCTTGTCACCACTTCTTGCAACCACCTGGCGGTACGCTCGCTCCAACCCAGCCTGCTTGAAACCATGGCGGGAGAACCCGTCACCACGACCCCGGCGAGATTTTCCACCGCGGGTAAGGCCTGTTCTCTGAACACGTCAACCTGCAACAGGTTCGTAACGCCCATACCCTCGGCGAACCAGTCTTCAAAATCCCCATGTCGTGGTTTGATCTGATCAATCGTGCATCCTGTTTTGATTAAAGCAATTTGTTTCACTGGTTTATATCCATTGATCTTCTGTACCTGGCCGCCGTTCGATATAATAACGGGTTAACATGTCGGTTATTAGACCACGGGATTTTCATGACTTTTCAAGATTTTATCAACTGCCTGCAAACTTATTGGGCAGATCAGGGCTGCGTACTGGTGCAACCACTCGATATGGAAGTAGGCGCCGGCACTTTTCATCCGGCCACGTTCCTGCGCTCTATCGGGCCGGAGCCCTGGAACGCTGCCTATGTACAGCCTTGCAGAAGACCTACCGATGGCCGTTATGGTGAAAACCCAAACCGCCTTCAGCACTATTACCAATACCAGGTCGTGATGAAACCGGCCCCGGAAAATTTCCAGGAACTGTACCTGGGTTCCTTGAAGGCGATCGGTATTGACCCGGCTGTTCATGATATCCGCTTTGTCGAAGACAATTGGGAATCACCCACTCTGGGTGCCTGGGGTCTTGGCTGGGAGGTCTGGCTCAACGGTATGGAAGTGACACAATTTACCTACTTCCAGCAGGCGGGTGGTCTTGAGTGCCGACCGGTTCTGGGTGAAATCACTTATGGCCTGGAGCGGTTGGCCATGTATCTACAGAACGTAGATAGTATTTTTGACCTGGTATGGACAGATGTCGGCGGCAGAAAAGTGACCTATGGGGAGGTGTTTCATCAAAACGAGGTTGAGCAATCGACCTACAATTTTGAGCACGCGGATACGGAATCTCTTTTTAGCTGGTTCGATACCTGTGAATCCGAGGCCAACAAACTGGTTGAGCTTGATTTGCCACTACCGGCCTATGAACAGGTGTTAAAAGCATCGCATACCTTTAACCTGCTCGATGCGCGTCGCGCCATATCCGTGACTGAAAGGCAACGATTTATCCTCAGGGTGAGAAACCTGTCACGCAAGGTTGCCGAGGCCTATTTTGCCCGAAGGGAAAACCTGGGTTTCCCCGGGCTCAGGGAGAATGACAGTGAATAAGCCGGAAACCAATACCAGTACTGTCGAGCGCGCTGATCTTTTAATAGAAATCGGTTGTGAGGAATTACCACCAAAAACCCTGTCAAAGCTCGCCCAAGCGCTATTTAGTGAATTTGTGAGCCAACTGGATAAGGCACAACTTTCATTTAATGCTGACAAAAGCCGTATGTACTACACACCCAGGCGTCTGGCGCTGCTGATTTCTGATGTAGCGGGCCGTCAAGCTGACCAGGTCATCGAGAGAAAAGGACCTGCCCTGGTAGCCGCCTTTGATGATGAAAACAAACCAACCAAAGCCGCTTCGGGTTTTGCACGCTCGGTCGGAAAGCGTGTTGAGGAGCTTGATACGCTAAAAACCGACGCGGGCGAGTGGCTCTATTGCCGCATTGAAAAACCTGGTCAAGCGCTTGGTGACTTGCTTTACCCCATGCTGGAAACCGCACTCGCGGCCTTGCCCGTGGCCAAACCCATGCGTTGGGCTTCTAACGACTTCAGTTTTATCCGGCCGGTCCACTGGATAGTGGTCATGCATGGTCCTGCTGTGCTCAATGGCAGTCTGTTTGGGCTTGAGGCTGGAAATACAACAAGGGGACACCGTATCCACAGCCCTGGTCCACATAAACTCGAGACGGCTGACGATTACGAGCAACTACTGGAAACCGCGTGTGTGCTCGTTGATCAGGACAAGCGGCGGGCTTTGATAAGCAGTCAGGCTGCCGCACTAGGCGATTCGGTCGGTGGCAAGACAGTGATCGATGAAAGCCTTCTGGCCGAGGTCACCAATCTCGTTGAATGGCCCCGCTCTATTTGCGGAAGTTTCGATGAGGAATTCCTGAGTGTTCCCGCTGAAGCGCTGGTGGCCAGCATGCAGGATCATCAGAAGTTTTTCCCTGTTGTGGACCATGACAGTGGCGTATTAATGAACCGTTTTATTGCAGTTGCCAACCTGGAAAGTCTGGATTTCGAAGCCGTACGGGAGGGTTTTGAACGTGTCATTCGTCCCAGGCTTGCCGATGCCCGTTTCTTCTGGGATCAGGATAACAAGACACCATTTGAAGACTGGTTTCAACAACTTGATAACATAGTTTTTCAAAACACGTTAGGCTCTGTTGGCGATAAATCAAAACGTATCGGCATAATATCGAAGATTATAGCCGAAGAAACTGGTGTAGATGCAGTGGCCGCCCAGCGCGCTGCTAAGCTGTGTAAATGTGATCTTGTCAGCCAGATGGTCGGTGAATTCCCGGAGCTTCAAGGCGTTATGGGTCGTTATTACGCGCAGCAAAGTGGTGAATCCAAAGAGGTTGCCCTGGCCATTGGTGAGCATTACCGGCCCGCTTTTTCCGGCGATCATTTAGCTTCACAACCCGTAGGAAAGGTGGTCGCTCTTGCAGATCGGCTGGACACATTGACGGGCATTTTTGCCACTGGTCAAAAACCTACCGGAAACAAGGACCCGTTTGCTTTACGGCGAGCAGCTCTTGGTGTTATTCGTATATTGCTCAATGGTGAGCTGGACATTGAGCTTGACAGGGTGCTCGCTATTGCAGCACTCGCAATACAGGAACAATTACCGGTTTCACCTGAGGTTCTGCTCGAGCTACGCCAGTTTATACTGGAACGCCTTAAACACTACTTACGTGAACAGGGTTATGAAACAAGCCTGGTGAACGCAACGCTGGACGCGCCGCTTAGCACCCTGCCCGATTTGCTTACACGCCTGGATGCATTACGGCAGTTCATGCAACACGACGTAGCATCAAGCCTGGCTGCAGCCAATAAGAGAATTGGTAATATTTTACGCAAATCCGGCTTGAGTGACAGTAGTGAGATCAAAGATGATTTGCTACTTATCGACGAAGAAATAGACCTTTTCAAAGAAGTTAGAAGATATTCAGTCGAGTTGAATCGTCTCTATGAAAAGGCTGATTATACCGCTGCCCTGACTTTGTTAGCCGGTCTTTCAGACAGTATCGAGGCCTTTTTCGACAAGGTAATGGTAATGGATGAGGACCCCGCAGTACGTCGTAACAGGCTGAACCTGCTGGCCGAACTCAAGGGTTTGTTTGACCGCGTTGCAAATCTGGCCTTACTGGGTTAATCACTCAAACCTTCAAAAAAACAGACCCGGAGTCGTTCCGGGTCTTGCCTTGATCAGATATCCAGATTGGTTACATAAAGTGCATTTGTTTCGATAAATTCGCGCCTTGGTTCAACTTCATCACCCATTAAGGTGGTAAATATTTCATCCGCCGCAATGACGTCTTCAATGGTTACCTGTAATAAGCGCCGGGTATCGGGGTTAACCGTCGTATCCCAAAGCTGTTCCGGATTCATCTCGCCGAGGCCTTTAAACCGCTGGAAAGTTCTTCCTTTACGACTTTCACTCATTAGCCAGTCGTGGGCATCGGCAAAATTGCTGATTTCATTCTCGGACGAACCACGACGCACCACGGCACCCGGCTGTATCAGGTCATGCAACGTATCCGCGAGCTTGCTCGTCAACCTGTACTCGGGTGAACGGAAAAACTCCCTGGTTAAGAGGGTGGTATCCACCACGCCATAGGTCGTTTTACTCAATAACAGCGCGAGACCGTCATCGTTCTTTTCAGCTACCAGCCCATAACTCACGCTCGGTGGCGATTTGAGGTTCATATTTTCAAGAATCGAATCACACCACTGCTGAGCTTCTTCGACTGTCCAGTCGAATGAAAAACCTTTATTATCAATAAGTTGATCTAAAAACAAAGGGTCATAACGCATCGCGAGACGGGCGCTAGCAGCCTTCACAGCCATATAATCCCGTAATAGACCTTCGAGTGCTTCACCTGATAGCGGTGGTGCATCCTGATCATAGATCAACGATGCATTATCCATTGCACGGGCCAGCATATATTCGTTCATTTCCATATCGTCTTTCAGGTAATGTTCCTGCTTACCCTGCTTGACCTTATAAAGCGGTGGTTGACCGATATAGATATGCCCACGCTCGATCAACTCGGGCATTTGACGATAGAAAAAAGTAAGTAGAAGCGTTCGAATGTGAGAGCCGTCGACATCAGCATCCGTCATGATAATGATGGTGTGATAACGAAGTTTTTCTATATTGAATTCATCGCGCCCAATACCACAACCCAGTGCTGTAATGAGTGTACCGACTTCAGCAGATGACAGCATTTTGTCAAAACGGGCTTTTTCTACATTCAGAATTTTACCCTTAAGTGGCAGAATTGCCTGGGTTTTTCTGTTTCTTCCCTGTTTAGCTGATCCACCCGCAGAGTCACCCTCCACGATGAATAATTCTGATAAAGCGGGATCCTTTTCCTGGCAGTCAGCCAATTTTCCGGGTAAACCAGCAATATCGAGCACACCCTTCCGACGTGTCATATCACGGGCCTTACGTGCAGCCTCTCGAGCGCGCGCCGCGTCTACCGCCTTCATGGTTATAATTTTAGCTTCAGCGGGATTCTCTAACAGAAAATCACGAAGGTGAGATGCAACCAGTGATTCAACCACCGGTTTAATCTCTGATGACACCAGTTTATCTTTTGTTTGTGATGAGAACTTCGGATCAGGTGCTTTTACCGACAATACCGCGACCAGGCCCTCACGCGCATCATCACCTGTCATTGATACTTTGCTTTTCTTTGCCAAACCCGAATCTTCAATATATTGATTCATCGTCCGGGTTAAAGCCGCTCTAAAACCTGCGAGGTGGGCACCGCCGTCACGCTGCGGAATATTGTTGGTAAAACAGAAAACGCTTTCCTGGTAAGCATCGGTCCATTGCAGCGCGACCTCGACAGCAATGTCGTTGGCCTCACCCTGAAAGTACATAACGCTTTGATGTAAAGCGGTTTTTTTACGTCCAAGGTGCTCAACAAAGGACCGGATTCCACCTTCATATTCGAAGATATCAGATTTCCCGGAAATTTCATCAACCAACTCAATACGAACACCGGAGTTCAGAAAGCTTAATTCACGCAGTCGTTTTGCAAGTATGTCGTAATGAAAATCGGTATCAGAAAAAACATCAGTGCTCGGTAAAAACCTGATCTGGGTACCGGTTTCATCAGTTTTATCCGTCTTTTTCAGTGGCTCAACAGGTACACCCATCCTGTAAGACTGCCGCCAGACGTGGCCATTCCGTTTAATGGTGAGTTCCAACTCTTCTGACAAAGCATTGACAACCGACACACCAACGCCATGCAAACCACCGGAGACTTTATAAGAGTTGTCATCAAACTTACCACCAGCGTGAAGTACTGTCATGATAACTTCAGCTGCGGAACAGCCTTCTTCCTTATGTATATCAACAGGTACGCCGCGGCCGTTGTCAGTGACGCTGACATTACCATCCATCTCGATAACGACTTTTATAGCATCACAATGCCCGGCAAGTGCCTCGTCAATGGAGTTATCCACGACTTCAAATACCATGTGGTGTAAACCCGTACCGTCATCCGTATCACCGATATACATTCCGGGGCGTTTACGTACTGCATCAAGTCCTTTAAGGACCTTGATACTACTGGAATCATATTCTTGATTGCTCATATGGCCTCTAAGTGTCGTCTTATACAAATCATTTGCCACTTCTTTTGGCGGCAATAAAAATTTGACTTGTTGCGGAAATTTATGCTCTGAAACGACCTGTATTATACCACTGAGAGACATTAAATGCCTGTTTTTCAGACGATTTAGCCGTTCTGTGCAGTATAGTCTGAAACAACACCGTGTTTCACGTGGAACACCGTGTAGGGATGCTTACAAGCCGATATTACCGGTGCCAGATCAGTACCGGTCAGAAGAATTTGTGCCCCCAGATCAATTCCAGCCTGAAGCACCTTGGCCAGGTGGGTTTCGTCAAACTCTGAAGAAAGATCATCTAGCATTAAAATGGGGATTTCACCGGATTCACAAATCATTTGCGCCTGAGCCATCACCATCGCTGCGGTCAAGGCTTTTTGTTCGCCCCGGGACAACCTTTCTTTTGCCGGTACACCATTCCAGCCATAAACCAGATCCGCCTTGTGGGGACCTGGACCCGTCGCTCCGCGTTCCATGTCACGGATTTCGGAGAACTCTATCGCTTCCGCAAGGCTGTCACCCGTCCAGCCTTTTTTATAAGTCAGTGTAATACCGTCGAGTGCTTCACTAAATCGTATTAATTGTTCCTGAAGATATTGACTCAGTAAGTCCGCATGGTTTTTCCTGGCCTGGTGTAACTGTTCGCCTAACTGGATTAATTGGGGGTTGAGGCTTTCCACCACCATTCTATTGGTTTGTCTCAGCGCGGCATTTCTTTGCTTCAACACGCGGTTATACCTTCGCCACAGTGTTAGAAAGCTATGTTCCACGTGAAACACACCCCAGTCCAGGTATTTACGACGACCATCGGGTGGACCACTTACCAGTGTGTGACTATTGGGTTCCAGCAGAACATGAGGCAATAATTCTGTCAGTTCACTCAGTTGACCAACATCCGCACCATTGTGTCGAGCAGACCAGCCGTCATCACCACGCTCCATGCCCAGTTGATGTATTTCACCTTTATGGCTTTCAATTTTGCTGACGACCTGAAAGTTTTTACTTTCAGGGCCAACAAGGGAAGATATCTGGCCGGATCTGAACGAACGACCCTTGGAGAGAACTGACAGCGCTTCGAGAATACTGGTCTTACCCGCGCCATTATCACCTATAAAAAAATTCAGACTCGCATCGAAATCGATTTCAGCGGTTGAAATATTTCTTAAGTTTTTGATACTTAGGGATTTAACCCTCATATCTTAGTTTATTGGCCATCTCAGAGTTTGAGAGGCATTACCACGTGACGGTTAACGTCAGAGTCCGGTGCTGACACCAGGCAACTGCTATTGGCATCCTTGAGTTCCAATGAAACCTGTTCGGTATCAATCGCCATCAAGGCATCCAACAAGTAGGTCACGTTAAAACCAACAGCAAGACGATCAAAATTGAACTCGGCTTCAATCTCTTCAACTGCTTCTTCGTGTTGCGGATTGTGTGCAATAATCTTGATGGTTGAGCCTTCGGCTTCCAGCCTGACACCCTTGTACTTTTCATTGGATAAAATAGCTGCTCTTTGCAAGGCATTGATAAATATTCCCCTGTCCACAAGCATCTGCTTATCCGCACCAACAGGAACCACTGCCTTGTAATCAGGAAAACGACCATCAATCAATTTGGACGTAAAGGTCGTATCACCCTTAACTAACCTGACGTGATTGCGACCAATGGCCAGCGTCACCTCATCGGAACTGTCCGACAACATGCGCGACAGTTCCATCACACCCTTTCTGGGCACAATGAGTTGACGATCACTGGTAATGTTAACGGGGCTTTCTAAATCGCAAATGGCCAGCCGGTGACCATCGGTAGCGATGGCGCGAAGTAACTGACTACTGAAATCAAACAACAAGCCATTAAGGTAATAACGCACATCCTGGTTGGCCATTGCAAATGAAGTTTTATCCATCATTTTTTTGAGAGCAGACTCAGAAACTTCAATATTTTCAAGAGCTTCTACTTGATCTGTTGCGGGAAATTCCGAGGCAGGCAAGGTAGAAAGTGTAAACCGGCTACGACCCGCTGAAAGGGTTGCCTTATCGTCACTGACGCTAAAAGAAATATTGGCGCCATCCGGGAGTGCCTTGACAATGTCCAGACATTTACGCGCCGGTACAGTGATTTCACCCTCCTGGGAAACATGGGCGGAAACACTGGATATGAGTTCAACTTCCATATCTGTACCGGTTACCGTCAAACCATCGCCTTTTGCTACCAACATGAAGTTGGCCAGTACCGGTAATGTCTGTCTGCGTTCAACGACACCAACAACCTGGCTTAGAGGTTGAAGAAGTACTTCCCTGGATATGGTGAATTTCATACTTGTGATCCTTGTTATTACTGTTCTTTAAATAAAAATATATTAAAGGTAGTAGTAGTAAGTCCTGTTAGTAAGTGTTTAAAGCCAATAATACGCTTATATTACAGGTAGATATAGCTCTAAAACCTTGTGTAAATCATTAGTGCACGCTTGTGTATAACTTGTGGAGAAACCGGTCTAAGTGTCAATATCAAAACTTATTAACAACTTATTCAACTCTTATCCCCCTATTGTTCCACAATTTGTCATGCGGTCAACAAGCGCAACAATTTAACCTTGTCTTCCCGCAAACGTCCATCGGTTTCACACAACTCATCTATTTTACGACAAGCGTGTAATACCGTCGTATGATCCCGTCCTCCAAACGCATCCCCAATCTCCGGCAAACTATGCTGGGTCAGTTCCTTGCACAAGGACATCGCCATTTGCCTTGGTCGGGCGATGCTGCGATGTCTGCGTTTGGATAATAACTCTGCCATCCGTATTTTGTAATATTCGCAGACCGTTTTCTGAATGTTCTCAATTGTTATAAGCCGGTCATGAACAGTCAGCAAATCGCGCAAGACTTCACGGGCAAAACTTTCAGTTATCTCACGGCCGGTAAACCTCGCGTTTGCTATCAGCGTGTTTAATGCGCCTTCGAGATCGCGCACATGTGATCGCAATCGTTTGGCAACCAGGAAGGCGACCGATTCTTTCAGTTGAACCCCTCTTTCCTGGGCCTTGTTCATCAAAATGGCCACCCGTGTTTCAAAATCCGGTGGCTCAATGGCTACTGTTAAACCCCAACCAAATCGCGAGCGGAGCCTGGCTTCGAGTCCTTCAACCTCTTTTGGGTAACGGTCACATGTCAGTACGATTTGCTGTTTACTATCAAGTAACGCATTGAAAGTATGAAAAAATTCTTCCTGAGAGCTTTTCTTCCCAGCAAAAAACTGAATATCATCGATCAACAGTGCACCGGCGGAACGATAGTGTTTTTTGAAATTATCAATGGCGCCATGACGCAGCGCCTTGATCATGTCGCTGACAAAGCGTTCGGAATCGAGATACAAAACCTTGGTGCCGGGGTTCTGTTCACGAATCTTATTGCCTATGGCGTGAAGTAAGTGCGTTTTGCCAAGTCCTGTGCTGCCATATAAAAGCAGCGGGTTGTAGGCATCCCCCGGCTTTTGTGCAATCTGGGAAGCTGCGGCAAACCCTAACTCATTCGATTTACCGAGAACGAAGTTATCGAAACGGTAACGCGGGTTAAGTCCGGTTGACAGCTTGTTTCCATCTGGCGCTTGAGCCTGTTTTTGAGGTTCCCTTGCTTCAACCGGTAATCCATCTTCGATACTCACCGACGCTCTTGGTTGATCGAGATGTTCAAAAATATCGCGAATCCTCTCCAGGTAGTGAATGGAGATGTGGTCCCGGACATAAGAGTTGGGTGCGACGAGACGGGTTCGGCTTTTACTTTTGATAACTTCGAGTGGGCGAATGAAGGTATTGATGTCTTCAGCCGGTAATTCCCGTTCAAGATGTTGAAGGCAAAGTTGCCAGATGTTTTGCGTCATGCCGCGTTCAAGCCGTGAGTTTGTCTATTCCGGTACATTAACAAGATGATATCAATGATCAAAATAAACGTTATATATCAATATTTTAAGTAGTATGCGATACTACTTTTTTTCAGCCACTCATATAAGTTTAATAATATGCAGCCTTGTCAGGCTAGTCTAACGTGCTGTGGATAACTTGGCTACAGTTGTCAACACACTGAAGCACAATTGAATATTATGCCGCCAATTGCTTGATTAGCATGCTTATGCGGGATACAATTCGCCTCTTGTCTCGACTGCCTGTAATAACAGTAAAACAGTCTTAAATAGTATTTATTGAGGTTTTTAAAA
Source organism: uncultured Gammaproteobacteria bacterium (assembly GCA_963759155.1). Classification (GTDB taxonomy): domain Bacteria; phylum Pseudomonadota; class Gammaproteobacteria; order Xanthomonadales; family SZUA-36; genus SZUA-36. The sequence goes on from CAVWXX010000005.1 coordinate 484,384, forward strand.
TGAAGCGTACTTTTCAGCCAAGCGTCTTGAAACGCGCCCGTCGTCACGGTTTCCGTGCTCGTATGGCAACTCGTGGTGGTCGTGCTGTTATAAATGCACGTCGTGCCAAGGGTCGTAAGCGTTTAAGTGCATAGATATCGCAATACCGGTCACCTTAAACGACTGGTAATAAGGTCCTGGTAAACCGTTCCAGAGTGAACGGACCAGGAAATCAACGCACAAAACGTTCTAAAGGCCAGGAATGATGAAATTTTCCAGGCAATCCCGACTGCTCAAGCCGGCACAATTCAAAGCGGTGTTTCAACAGCCCATCCGGTCATCTGACGATTATTTCCGGATTTTGGCGCGGGCCAACGGTTTACAGCAGCACCGTCTTGGTATGGCTGTTTCCAAAAAAGCTTGTGCAAAAGCCGTCGGGCGCAATCGTATCAAGCGTGTGGTGCGGGAAAACTTTCGCAACCGCATGCTTGGGTCAGTAACCGAAAGCACACTGGATTTTGTAATTCTCCCGACAGCTAGAGCCACCAATCAAAACAATAAAACACTGGATGAGTCACTCTCGACTCATTGGCAAAAACTGACCAGGAAAGCCAGGGGCCGGAATACCGGTAGTCAGCCTGATCAATTAAGGACACAAAGATAATGGCAAATCTTCGCCCGATGTTATTCATGGGGTTACTCGTTCTCTCCTACCTGATGTGGGTGGAGTGGCAAAAGGATTATGGTGTCAAACCACAATCTCAACCCATAACTGAAGTTGCCAATACAACACCTGACGCGCTTCCCGTACCAGGTACTGACACCACCGTCCCTGACGCCGGTGATTTACCGACACCTGATGCCGGTCTCGCCGGTTCAAGTGAGGAAGATATTTCACAAGCTGTCATGACAGGTTCGAGTGATCTTTTGTCAGTGACCACCGATGTACTCGACGTCAAGATCGACCTGGTTGGGGGCACCATAGTGTCTGCCAAGTTATTGAATTATGCTGTGGATTTTGATGTTCCCGGAATCAAGGTTGATTTATTCAAAAGCGCCGGTCCGGAATTATTTATCGCTCAATCAGGCTTATTAAGCCGCGCTTCAGCGCCTAACCACACCAGTACCTATCAATCTGACAGCATGAGTTACTCACTGGGTGAGTCGGCTGATGAGATTCGCGTGCCGTTAACCTGGACTGATGGAACTGGAATCCAGGTTACCAAGACCCTGATTTTCAAACGTGGCAAGTACGATATTGGTGTACGTCACACACTTTCCAATCAAAGTGGTGAAACCTGGTCAGGCAGTCGCTATGACCAGTTACAGCGTTCGATTTTGTTAGATAAGGATGATGGTGGTTTCACCAATCCTGGCAGATACAGTTTTTTTGGCATTGGTTTCTACAGCCCGGATGAAAAGTTTGAAAAAGTAGACTTCGAGGATGTTGCCAGTGAACCCTATCAACGCAGCTTCAGTGATGGCTGGTTGTCCATGGTTCAACACTATTTCTTTTCGGCGTGGATTCCGCCCAAAGCAGAAATCAACACCTACTCAACCCAGGTCTATGCACCTAACGGTTTTCCTCGCTATATCGCAAGAGCGGTTTCACCTGTCACGGAAGTAGCGACCGGCACCAGTCATGAGTTTGAAAGCCGTCTTTACGTGGGTCCGAAGTTGCAGGATGAAATCGAGGAAGTGGCGCCAGGTTTGGGCCACACCGTTAACTACGGCATATTCACCGTATTTTCAAAACCACTGTTCTGGTTGCTTTCCAAAATTCACAACTTTGTGGGTAACTGGGGTTGGGCGATCGTATTGTTGACGGTGCTTATCAAGTTATTGTTTTTCAAGTTAACCGAGGCACAATATCGCTCAATGGCCCGTATGCGTAAGCTACAGCCACGTATCGAGCAACTCAAAGAACGCTATGGTGATGACCGTCAACGCATGAGCCAGGCGATGATGGAAATGTACAAGACCGAAAAGGTTAATCCCTTGGGGGGTTGTTTACCCATACTTGTGCAGATACCCATATTTATCGCGCTTTACTGGGTGTTGCTCGAGTCGGTTGAGTTGCGCCAGGCGCCTTTTATTTTGTGGATTGAAAACCTGACGGCGCGGGATCCTTACTTCGTGCTGCCAGTACTCAATGCTGCCTTCATGATGATGACCCAACGTCTGACGCCCACGGCTGGTATGGATCCTATGCAACGCAAGATCATGCAGTTCATGCCGATTGGCTTTTCGGTCATGTTTGCATTTTTCCCGGCTGGACTGGTACTTTACTGGGCAACCAATGCGGGCCTGTCACTGGCGCAACAGTGGTACATCACCAGAAAGATCGAAGCTGCCGGATAAAGAATAGCCCGTGCAATTTACGGGCTAGCCCATATCTACTAAGCTGTGCGTATGTCAGTCGATAATGCACAGTCATTTGCCACAGACACCATCTGTGCAATTGCCACGCCGCCAGGTGTTGGCGGGGTAGGGGTTATTCGGGTTTCCGGCCCGCTGAGTATCGCAATTGCGAGCCAGGTACTGGACGTGTCACCGGTACCCCGGCAGGCTCATTTCTCGCGTTTCAAAGATGAAAATGGCTTGACCATTGATTCCGGTATCGCATTGCTGTTTACCGCACCGGCTTCCTTTACCGGTGAAGACGTTCTTGAGTTACAGGGGCATGGCGGTCCACAAATACTTCAAATGCTGATGAACAGGGTCATGACGCTTGGTGCAAGACCGGCCAGGCCCGGTGAGTTTTCTGAAAGGGCGTTTCTCAATAACAAGCTGGATCTTGTACAGGCTGAAGCCATTGCTGACTTGATTGAGTCTGCCACTGAAGCGTCTGCACGAGCGGCTCAGCGCTCGCTGGAAGGTGTGTTTTCAGACCAGGTCAACCAACTGCAGCAGGCCTTAATTGATTTGAGGGTTTTTGTTGAAGCCTCGATGGATTTCCCGGATGAGGAAATTGATTTTCTGGCTGATAGTGATGTCCTTGAAAGACTGCACGGCGTTGACGGAAGGCTTCAGGCTTTGCTTGACCAGGCTCACCAGGGGCAACTATTGAGAGATGGCATTAATATTGCCATTGCAGGTCTGCCCAATGCCGGGAAATCCAGCCTTTTGAATGCCCTGGCCGGGCGAGACTCTGCCATTGTGACGGATATTCCCGGTACCACCCGCGATGTTCTGCGTGAGTACATCTCCCTTGATGGTCTGCCCGTGCATGTTTCTGATACCGCGGGTATTCGTGAGTCCACCGACCAGGTCGAGGTTGAAGGTGTGCGCAGGGCGCGTGCAACGATGCTGGCGGCTGATCTTGTTCTTCTGGTTGTTGATTCCACGCAGTCACCCGGGCCGCAATTGTCCCTGAAGAAAGAGGTTCCCGACAACATTCCCTGTATCGAAGTGCACAACAAAGTTGATTTGACCTGTATTGAAAGCACCCTGGATGAAGTATCGAGAAAGGTATGGGTATCAGCCAAAACAGGGCAGGGCCTTGGTAAGCTGATTCACCTGGTAAAAAGCATTGTCGGTGCCACTGAGAGTTATGAAGGCGTTTTTTCCGCCCGTAGCCGGCACCTGGAGGCATTGAGGCGTACACAGAACCATATCAAGACCGGTCAGCAACAGCTTGAACAGTTCAACGCACCTGAAACATTGGCAGAAGAACTTCGACTTGCACAGAAGTCTCTTGGGGAAATTACCGGGGAGTATCTGCCGGATGACTTATTAGGGGCTATTTTCTCCAGCTTTTGTATAGGAAAATAGTTATTCAAAATTTGAGGTAGACGGGTCAGGACAGGAATTCTTCAAGACATGATGGAGTGGGAAACCGTATACAAGGTCGCCAGCCTGAGTTTCGTCGTTGGAATCATATTCGGCGCGATCGTAAACAAGACCAATTTTTGCACCATGGGTGCTGTCAGCGACTGGGTAAACATGGGAAACAAGGGCCGTTTACGCGCCTGGTTCCTGGCCATCGGTATTGCCATCCTGGTGACACAAGTACTTCAGTTCAAAGGCATCATTGACCTGAGTGAGGCCATCTACCTGACCCCCAACTTTGGCTGGTTGGGCTCTCTGTCAGGCGGCTTCCTGTTTGGTGTGGGTATGACACTGGCATCAGGTTGCGCGAATCGTACCCTGGTCAGGGTGGGTGGTGGCAACCTCAAGTCGTTGGTAGTGATGATTGTCATCGGCTTGACAGCCTACATGACCATGCGTGGTTTGTTGTCGTCGTTCAGGATGAATATCATCGAGGCCAGCAATATAAACCTTGCCAATTATGGTCTTGCCAACCAGGGTATTGATACGTTTATCAGTAGCGGCCTGGGCATAGATAGCCCGGTACTCGTGCGTGGTATCCTGGCGGTAACCATCGCTGCCGGGTTCATCACTTTTGCGTTTAAGGGAAACGAACTCCGGCAAAGTTTTGATAATTTGCTGGCAGGATTCAGCATTGGCCTGATTATTCCGGCCGGTTGGTATATCACCGGCGTGATTGGTTTCGACGACTTTGAGCCCCTGCGGCTGGAGTCCTACACGTTTACCGGGCCGACCGGTGATAGCCTGATGTATCTGCAAACTTTTTCCGGGTCAACCATCAGCTTCGGTATCGCTGCGGTGTTTGGTGTCATCCTGGGTTCTTTTCTTTACGCCATTATGACCGGTAGATTCCGGTTGGAAACCTTCATTAGCCGCAGCGATATGATCCGGCATATGCTGGGGGGCGTGTTGATGGGTTTTGGCGGTGTTTTGGCACTGGGTTGCACCATTGGTCAAGGAATAACCGGTATGTCTACACTTGCGCTTGGCTCCCTGCTGGTGCTCATCAGTATTATTTTTGGCAGTGCGCTAACGATGAAGGTAGATTATTACCAGATGGACGAAGATGGTTTTTTCAGTTCCTTGCGTCACGCGTTGGCGGATATGAGGCTGTTTCCGGCGGCGAAAAAAAAGGGCTGAACCCTGCGGTTCAGCCCCTGGATTGTTTTACGACTGGCGCTTTGATCTAACCGGCGCCAGCCAAAAATGAACGCTAGCCGGTTTTACGAATAAGATAGGTCCAAACGCCGCCTTCTTCATTCTGTTCTACCAATTCATTGCCGGTTGTACGGCAAAAAGCCGCAAAATCGGCAACCGAACCCGGATCAGTAGACTGAACTTCAAGGGTATTGCCGCCTTCAAGTGATTTCAGAGCTTTCTTTGCTTTAAGAATAGGCAACGGACAATTCAGGCCCTTTGCATCTAGTACTTGGTCTGCCATAGTTAATTCCTTGCGGTTATAGAGTTTAAAAAATCAGATAAACAGGTTGATGTGGCTCTGGGTTGCCACTTCAATATAGGTTGCTGCACCACCAATCTCGATACCCTCAATCATGTCATCCTTTGAGTACTCAAACAAATCCAGGGTCATTTGACAGGCGATCATGCGTACATCGGCTTCTACTGCCAACTCGCGGAGCTCTGGAATCGAAGCAACACCTTTTTTCTTGATCAGGTTCTTCATCATTTTTGATGCCGCGGCATCAACACCCGGGATCGCGGATACGAGATTTGGCATACCCATGTGCATACCCATCATCGGCATCTTCATGGCGGGGTTTCCAAGCGAACTCACCTGCAGCTTCAGGTCCTTCATCAACAATGGAAGACCATAGAAAGTGAAGAACATGGTGACATCCAAACCCATGGCTGCAGCGGTGGTAGACAGGATAAAAGGGGGATAAGCCCAGTCGAGGCTGCCCTTTGTAACAATGATAGACATGGTGTTTGGATCAATACCGGGTTTCAATTCTGTGCTGCTCATTTCAACTACCTCGCTCGGAGTAAAAACCTTCTTTTGTTAGGAGGTTAGGGCTCTTTAGTATATATAAACTCGGTTTATTAAGGAAATCGAATATTCAGTTAACAGAAAAGGCTTTCAAGGTTTTCCCTTTCAAGAAGTGCTTAACTGAAAAAGAAGCGTAAAAGAGGAAAGGTTCTTCTTGTCGAAACACCATGTCTGACAGAGAATAAACCCACCCTGAAAGCGCTGTTTCAATGAAAGACTTTCAAACATTGGCGCGATAAGCACACAACAGAGAAAATTATGCCCCAACTAGATTTCAATTTTGTACGTAGTCAGTTTCCAGCCTTCGCTGAGCCATCTCTGGATGGTTTTGCACACTTCGAAAATGCCGGGGGCTCTTTTGCCTGTGGGCAGGTGATAGAGTCACTACACCGCTTTTACCGGGAAACGAAAGTTCAGCCTTACTATGGCTTCGAACCCTCACGTGGTGGTGGTTTACAAATGGACCGGGCGCGCGAGCGTATGGCCAAATGGCTGAATGTGGCTACTGATGAAGTTCACTTTGGCCCTTCAACATCACAAAACACCTATGTTGTTGCCCAGGCGTTGCGACAGCACCTGAAACCGGGTGATGAAATTATCGTGACCAACCAGGATCACGAAGCCAACGTGGGTGTCTGGCGAAAGCTGGAAGCCGAGGGACTGGTTATTCGCGAATGGCAGGTTGATCCTCAGACGGCGGAACTGGATCCACAAGCGCTTGATCAATTACTGAATGAACGCACACGCGTGGTGGCGTTTACCCACTGCTCAAATATCGTTGGCAGCATGCACCCGGTTCGTGAATGGACAGACAAGATTCATGCAGCGGGGGCCATGGCCATCGTTGATGGTGTGTCTTACGCCGGGCACGGCTTGCCGGATGTAGAGGCGCTTGGCGCTGACATTTACCTGTTTTCCTTATACAAGGTTTATGGTCCGCACCTTGGTGTGATGGTCATGCGCAAGGCCATCAATGAGCAACTACCCAACCAGGGTCACTTTTTTAATGCCGATTACCCCACTGCCCGTTTTACGCCGGCTGGTCCTGATCATGCTCAGGTCGCATCTGTTAATGGTGTCATCGACTATTTCGAGGCGGTCTACTCACATCACTTTGGTGATGAGGCGGTCACGGCACCTGGCAAAACAGCGAGAGTCCGGGCGCTGTTTCAACATACAGAACGCAGAAACCTGCAGCCCTTGCTTGATTTTCTCAACCAACACCCATCGGTTAACCTCATTGGCAGGACGACCACCAAACATCGCGCACCCACCGTGTCCTTTACCGTGAAAGGACGGGATCCCGCCGAGGTTGCGGCTGCGCTCGCCGTGCAGAAAATTGGTATTGGCAATGGTAATTGTTATGCCTGGCGATTGATGGAAGCATTGAATATTCCGCCATCAAGCGGTGTGGCGCGTTTGTCATTTGTTCATTACACCAAGACAGAGGAGGTTGATCGCCTGATAGAGGCTCTGGACCAGATCCTGTAAGTGTTTTGGGGGCAGACCAGCTATAAATGAGACACATTCAATGGTGATTTGCCCCGATAAAACGGTTAAGCTTGGTCCTGGCCCGGCCATGAGGCTAGGGATTACGGGGAGATTTGGCGTCAGAGATGAAGCCCACCAATACGAATAATCCAGATTACTTCCACAAGGTTGTCGATTGCCAATGGGCCTGTCCAGCGCACACAGATGTGCCTGAGTACATCCGCAAAATTGCCCAGGGTGAGTTCACCGACGCCTATATTCAAAACCGCGAGAGTAACGTTTTCCCCGGCATTCTCGGCCGGGTCTGCGATCGCCCGTGTGAACCCGCCTGCCGGCGTGGACGCACCAACGAAAAACCGGTGGCAATCTGCCGGCTTAAACGGGTTGCCGCGGATCACCGTGACGATGACATCAGTGACCGTTTGCCACTCATACCCGAAAAGAAAAACGGCAAAAAAATCGCCCTGATCGGTGCCGGTTGTGCATCACTCGCGGTGGCCAACGACCTGATGCCGGTCGGTTATGAATGCACGATTTTTGAGGCGTTGTCTGAACCGGGTGGCCTGATGCGCTCAAATATTCCGTCGTTTCGTCTGCCGGCAGATGTGTTGAATGAGGAAATTGCCTATATCACTGATATGGGTGTCGACCTGCGCCTGAACCACCCCATCAAGAGTATGAAAGCCTTGCTGGACGAAGGATACGATGCTGTATTCGTCGGTACTGGCGCACCCAAGGGCAAAGAGCTGAACCTGCCGGGCCGTGAAGAAGGTGCTGAGAATATTCATATCGGTATCACCTGGCTCGAATCGGTCGCGTTCGGACACCTTAAGAAAATTGGTAAACGGGTACTGATCATTGGTGTGGGTAACACGGCAATGGATTGTTGCCGTACCTCCCTGCGCATGGGTGCGGAAAACGTCAAGGTCATGGCGCGCAAACCGCGCGATTTCTTCAAAGCTTCTGACTGGGAACTGGAAGATGCCGAAGAGGAAAATGTCGAAATTGTCGTCAATCACTCACCGAAGGAGTTTGTCATCGAAGACGGCCGCCTGGTCGGTATGGTCTTCAAACAGGTCGAGTATGAAATCGAATATGGCCGGATCGTTAACCAGTTAACGACCGGTGAAGTCATGATCCCCTGTGATGACGTGATCCTGGCGATCGGTCAGGACAACGCATTCCCGTGGATCGAACGTGATCTGGGGATGGAGTTTGACCAGTGGGATGTGCCGGTGGTGGATAAAACCACCTTCGAATCAACCCTGCCGGGAGTATTTTTTGGCGGTGATTCAGCCTTTGGCCCCAAGAACATCATCTGGGCCGTCGAACATGGTCACCAGGCTGCTATTTCCATTCACCGCCATTGCCAGGGTGATGACCTGCATGATCGTCTGCCGGTTTTGATGAATCTCGGTAGCCGCAAAATGGGAATGCATGAATGGAGCTACTCCAACGATTTTGATCCTGCCGCACGACGCAAGATGGAACACGTGGAGTTGTCACAGCGGTTCAAAGACCTGACCACTGAAGTTGAACTGGGCTTTACCGCGGAGCAGGTCCAACAGGAAGTTGAGCGTTGTCTGAACTGCGATATTCAAACCGTGTTTTTCGATGACCTGTGTATCGAATGTGATGCCTGCCTGGATATTTGTCCAACGCAGTGTCTGACGATGACCCCCAACCTCGAAGAACCGGACCTGCTGGGCCATTTAAAAGCGCCAAGACTGAATCACGAGCAACCGCTATTTGTATCTGACGCACTTAAACAGACCAAGCGCGTCATGGTAAAGGACGAAAACCTGTGTATACATTGCAGCCTGTGCGCCGAACGTTGTCCGACGGCCGCCTGGGATATGCAGAAATCACTGTTCAAGTTCGCGCGTGCGATTGACCACAACAACCAGAATAACAACGGAACAAGCCCATGTCAGAAATCCGGGTAAATGATTTTGTATTAAAAATCGGGACGGTGAACGGGACAGGCTCCGCCAGCGCCAATGGTCTTTTATTAAAGGCTTTTTTTCGTATGGGTATACCGGTAACCGGTAAAAACCTGTTTCCATCGAACATCCAGGGTCTGCCGACCTGGTATGGAATACGTGTCAACCACAAGGGTTATATGGCACGCTCCAAAAGGGTCGATGTGATGGTGGCCCTGAATGCGCAGACTTATCAAAAGGATATGGATAATGTCACGCCGGGTGGGTTCCTTATCTACGATTCGACCTGGCCGCGTGAGCGGCAGTTAAATCGTAATGACATCACTGTCCTGGGTGTACCTCTTGCCAAACTGTGCAATGAAAACTTTAGTGATGCCCGTGTACGCATCCTGATGAAAAACATTGCCTATGTGGGTGTTTTAGCGGCACTGCTGAACATCGACACCAAAATACTGCGCGCCTTGATCGAAGAAACTTTTGTTAGCAAGCCCAAGTTGGTCGAGAGCAATTTGAAAGCGATCAACCTCGGCTTTAACTACGCAAAAGAAAACTTCACCTGTCCGCTTCCGGTCCACGCCGAGACCATGGGAAACAACAGCAAGCACATTATGATCGATGGCAACTCTGCTGCCGGTCTGGGTTGCGTATATGCGGGAGCCACGGTTGGCGCCTGGTATCCCATTACGCCGTCGACCGGTTTGATGGATGCATTCAAAGCCTATTGCAAAATGTTTCGTGTGGATAAAGAAACGGGCAAGAAAGACTATGTCATCATCCAGGCAGAAGATGAACTGGCAGCTGCTGGTACTGTACTGGGTGCCAACTGGGTCGGGGCGAGGGCATTTACACCCACCTCGGGCCCAGGCATTTCACTGATGAGCGAGTTTATCGGTTTTGCCTATTACACCGAAATTCCTTCCGTATTTTTTAATGTCCAGCGTGTCGGGCCATCTACCGGTATGCCAACCCGCACGCAACAGTGCGACATCATGTTGTGTGCTTATGCCTCGCATGGAGATACACAGCACCCCTTGTTGTTCCCGGCAGATCCTCGTGAGTGTTTCGAAATGGCGGTGGAGGCTTTTGATCTCGCTGAGCGTTTGCAGACGCCGGTATTTGTGTTGTCCGATTTGGATATCGGCATGAATGACTGGATGATTCCCGAACTGAAGTGGGACGATAATTACCGGCCAGACCGGGGCAAGGTTTTGAGTTCCGACGACGTTGATAAGCTCGAAAAATTCTATCGCTATCTTGATGTTGATGGTGATGGTATTGCGGCGCGGACCTTACCTGGTGAGAATGCCAAGGGGGCGTACTTTGTTCGCGGTTCCGGTCACAACAAACATGGTATGTACACCGAGAGTTCGGAAGAATACAAGGATCTCGTTGATCGTCTGCTGGTCAAATGGGATACGGCCAGAACACTGGTGCCCAAACCTGTTTTAATACAGGCTGAAAAGGATACCGGTATAGGGATTATTGCCTTTGGAAGCTCACACGGTGCAGTGCTAGAAGCACTGGATGAATTACGTGAACAGGGTATCCATGCCGACTATATGCGTGTTCGCGCCTTTCCGTTCAATGGAGAGGTAACCCGCTTTGTAGAGCAGCACGAAACGATTTTCGTCGTCGAACAGAATCGCGATGCGCAATTGCGTTCACTACTGATCCTGGAAACCAATACCGATGCGCGTAAATTGATACCCGTTTTACACTACAGCGGAATGCCTATTCCGGGTGAGTGTGTCGTCGAAGGGGTTTGTGAGCATTTGTGTGAAAAGGACGTGGCATGAGCTTTATCAAAAAACCAAAAATTGACCTGCCTGGTCAGCTAAGCAATGAAATCGGTTTGCTAAAACGTGATTACGAGGGTGTTTTATCGACACTATGTGCCGGTTGCGGTCACGACTCCATCACGGCAGCCATCGTCCAGGCGTTCTGGGAGTTATCCATAGCACCAGAGAATGTCATCAAACTGTCCGGTATTGGTTGCTCTTCGAAAACGCCGGCCTATTTTCTCTCGGGCGCGCATGGTTTCAATTCGGTACATGGCCGCATGCCGTCGGTGGCCATTGGCGCTCATTCCGGTAATCGTGACCTTGTCTGTATTGGTGTTTCAGGTGATGGTGATTCGTTATCCATCGGTTTTGGCCAGTTTGGTCATGCGGTGCGTCGTAACCTGAACATGTTGTATATCATCGAGAACAACGGTGTATATGGCCTGACAAAGGGTCAGTTCTCAGCTGCAGCCGACAAGGGTAGTAAATCGAAGCGAGGCGACATCAATCAATGGAAGAACATTGATGCCGTATCCACGGCGATATCAATGGGTAGTAGCTTTGTGGCGAGAAGCTTTTCAGGTGACCGCGAACAACTGGTCACCCTGATCAAGGCTGGTATTCTCCATCCTGGTTGCGCCATCCTCGACGTGGTTTCGCCGTGTGTGACATTCAACAACCACGAAGGATCAACCAAGAGCTATACCTACACGCGTGATCACTATCACCCGGCCTCGCAAACTGACTTTATTCCGCCGGCCAATGATATCAAGGTCAGTTATGCGGAAGGAACGAGCACCGTGGTGGAGTTGCATGACGGCTCAAGATTATTGTTAAAGAAAGCCAGTAGTGGTTATGACGCAACCGACCGCAGCAGGGTCATGCGTTATCTTGAGCAAAAACGTGCACGGGGGGAGGTTGTAACGGGATTGTTATACATCAATGCAGAACTGCCTGAAATGCATAAAATCTACCGTACGTCAGAAACCCCGATGAAAGATGTCAAATTTGAAAAACTGAACCCGGGTAGTGAAGCATTGGCGAAACTCCAGGCCCTAATGCGTTAACAACTCACGGCGAATATCAATGACCGCCTGACAACTTTTACTTTGGCGGGTTATTGAGCATCTCCTCGCAAACCGGAATTGCATTACCCGCCCGGTCAAGCACACCCTTTGCCAACACGGATATACCCAGGGTGGCAATCGCGGCACCGCCGTGCATCGCGGCCTTGCCGGGATCAACCCCCACCTTCGGAGCGGCCAGTGTGCCACTAATCAAAATATAGGGATAAAACATTTCGCCAGCGTTGATCTTCAAGGCCTTGGTTGGTGTAGAGTTGAAATTGAAGTTCATTCTTTCCGTTTTCAAATCAAGCGTGCCCTTGGTGATAACTGCGATCTTTGGGGTTGAAAAAGCAAACGCCGGATTTGTGGTCACCAGGCCATCGTCTATCGTCATGATGGTAGCAATACAACTGAACTGCGTATTGAGGTCATCCCTGGTCTTCGGTGTGAGTACGCTGAAAATTTCATCAAAAATAAATGTCTCCAGTATGCCCAGGTCAACGTTTTCAGCGTTTCCGCCCTTGCTGCCGATGTAAAGCGATCCATTCAGGGAGCCGGCCACTTCACGCAGGTTGCCACCCTGTCCACTGGCACGGAAATCAATATCAAAAGCGGGTACCTGAGCCAGTTTTTCATCCGGCAGACCGGACACGTTAAAAACGAAATTCCTGGTGTTCAAATCGAGTTTGACATCAGCCTTGTTCCCATTGGTTGGGTTTATGGATAGAGTCGCTCCGAGTGTTCCCTGTGGTGCTTCATAAAACACGTCCGATATGTTCAGGCTGCCGTCCCGTTGCTCAAGATCCAGACGCAAGTTGGTTATGCTGTCTTGCAGGTATCTCAGTTCGCCAATATTCAGCTTGATACTTAAGTCGTTGGCAGCCAGGGTTTCCAATGGTATTGGTGTCGCCGGAATCAAGCGGTCTGGTTTGCTCGTTATAATGGTTTCATCTTTGGATTCATCTGGACTTACAAAAGCGCGAATGTCGATGTAATCGGATGTTGCTGTTAGTTTGATGTCGGGTTTAGGACCCTTTAAAGATACATCAAGCTCACCACTCAGGTGGCTCTCTCCCAGTGAGCCAACCAGGTTCCGAAAAACAAACTCGCGGGCATCACCCTTGAAGTCAGCCTTGATGTCCAACGGCAGGGTGGGCAGTGGCTCACCGTTGAGCCGCCCGAGTTTTGAGATATCTTCCGAAAGAATATTAAAACCGATCTCCACCTGATCATCATCGGGCTGGTCATCTACTTGACCGCTTAAGAAGATCTGCAAATTACCGATACTGGAATCAAACTGCCCGACAGTGAACAAGTCTCCCTGTTTTTTTCCGACAGCGTTAATCTGAAAGGCCGCCATTTCCGCTTCAAACGAGTCCATTCGTGGCAGAAAATTACGTATGTCATCACCCCGGATATTCACATTGAAGTTGATGTCATTGCGGCGGTCATAAGGCCAACCGAGCTCAAGGTCCACTTGCCCGTGAGCTTTGAGGGTCTCGAAATTGAAGTCCTTGATCGTCAGGGTTTTGTCCGACAACATAATACGGGCGCTGGATTCGAATGCATCACTTGGCAGGCCTGGTTCACCTGTCTTGATCAGTAACTCGTTTAAATCCGGACCCTTGACTGAAAAACGAATACTGGAACCAGACAGGTCAGCTTGCTTAGTGATTACGGCATCGAAATCAAGTGTGGTGCTACCAACCCGACCCTTGACCGCATTGAGTTTCCAACGATTTTTCTCAACCACAAAACGACCATCAGCCTGGTAGGATTGATCCGCAACAAAGATATCCAGTGAATCGCCGATGGCCTTGAACTTCTTCAGGGCGGACAGGTTTTCCCCGTTAATCTGAAAGTCCAGTGCAGAGCCTGAAAGTTGATCCTTCAGCTTTATCAATCCGTCAGTATTCAGCCTGACACCCTCGTACCCAAACACAATGTTTGCAAGACGTATACCCTCCTCCTTAACCTGTATATGGCCGCTAAGCTCGTAGGGACTATCAGGCAACTCCATGTTTCCAATGTAGCGCCGGATCACTTTGGCAAAATGTTTGCCATTCAATATCATATCAATGCTGGTGCCTTGACTACCTGCACCAAAGGCAATAAAACCACCCAACTCCAAACGCTCATCCTCGATGGTCACCAGAACGCCGCGTTCAACAAGTAAGCCGTTTTCTACGACCTCAAGCCGCGCGTTCAGGTTGAATGGCTTCTCCGGTAACATATCGATGCCAAAAGCAGACATGACCGTATTCGCGTTACCACCATCTAGGTGCAGATCAAGCTTGCTACCAATATAAGCCGGTGGTTGGCCCAGGGTACCGGAGAGCGCGGCCTGACCCAGGGTGGTTTCAAGTTCAACCTGGAGCAGTTCCACGCCATTGGGAGAGACACCAAGGTCCCCTTTAATATTAAACGGCCCGGTCGCAACGCCTTGAATACCAAGCAACTCATGAAATTGCTCAATTTCCTCACCCGATACCACGAGTTTGATACGGCTGGCTTCAAGTGTCGGAAAATCGGTTAGCAGGGCATCAAGCAGCAGTTTTGTACCACCAATGTTCAGGGTCAGGTCGTGTACATTCAGTGTGCGACCCACGCGTTCAGCCTCAGCCTTAAGACTGAAAGGTTTGTCCGGCCAGTTCTCAACCCCGAACACGCGTGTAAATGCCCCCAGGCTGGGGCCATTGATGGCGACGTTCAGGTCAAGCTCGTTGAATTTCTCGATATCGGAAGATTTTGCCGAAGCACTTAAAGAGATATCTCCCACTTTTCCGATGACGTCTGCCTCGTAGCGATCATTGATCTGGGCGCCGCTTGCGCGCAGGGAAAAATTGCCGCCGCCCAGGTCATCAATACCCAGCATGGCGGTAATTTCATCGATATTCGGTCCCTGCATATCAAGGTTGAATTTCGGGCTCTTTGGCGCCAGCAAGCTATCAATATAGGCATCGCCTTTCATTGCCAGTTCACCAAAATGCCCGTTAGCCTGATAGCTGATATCGCGACCTTCAAGGAGATTCTTATAGGGACCAACAGTATGAGTGTATTCAACCAGCCGGTTGTTGAGGTCGCCGTTCAGGATGGTGTGAAGCATCCCGTCCGCCTGTTGTTGATGGCTCAGGGAATCAATAGTGAAGACGTTTTCTACTTCGGTCTTTCCGTTTCGGAATCGAATGGTAGCGTTACGGACTTGTATATCGTTGAAAACCACCAGGGCACCATCACGCTTACTCTCAGAAGGTGATGACGGTTGATTGGGGGTTATCCAGTTGCCCTTGCCTTTGTCATTTGTTTCCAGGTTGAACTGCAGGTCGTCAACCCGCACTGACTCTATAAGCACGATGTCTTTAAAAATTGTAGCGGTGTTTAACACGAGGCTCAGGTTCCCGACACGAACCAGGTCTTCCCGGGTGGCCCAGTCCGGGCCAGTGACTTGAACGCTTCTGGCGGTAATTTCGATCAAACGACCGGTCTCAATTTGCAACTCGCCATTAACAGAGACCGAATAGCCGGCCACATCGCTCAGGTAACGTTCCAGCGGGCCTTTAATGATATGGGGGTTATAGAGTACGACGACTAAACCAGCTGCCAGTATAAAAATCAAAAATAACAGCCATTTGAAGAGTTTCTTCATACATTGAATATCATACCGCTTTTTTTATTCCGTGGTTATCCATATGCGTAAACACGGACCTCAACCGAAAAGACAGTCATGGCATGGAGACAGACGGTTTTGCGGGGACGATTTTACGGGGATGACCTTGTCGGGTCATGGAGTTGGAAAAGAACCCAATTGCTTGTTCCATGACAGGCAATCTGAACGTATCATTCAAGGTTTGGTTTTAATGAATACCTTCAGGGGTTTTTTATGTGTTCTATTTTTGCGGTACTGAATATTAGTGGTGACTTGCAGGAGTTGCGTCAACTTGCGTTGAAGCAATCCCGCCTGCTGCGGCATCGCGGACCGGACTGGAGTGGTATTCATGTTTGTGATGGCGCAGTACTGGCGCATGAGCGGCTTGCTATCGTTGATGTCAACACGGGTGCACAGCCATTGCTTTCACCTGATGGCAAACAGTCATTGGCGGTCAATGGTGAAATTTATAACCACAAGGCTCTGCGAGAGAATCTGAGCCAGCCTTTTGAATTTGCGACCGAATCTGATTGCGAGGTTATTCTGCCCCTGTTCCTGGAAAAGGGCACTGATTTTATCAATGAGCTCCATGGTATGTTCGCCTTCGTGCTATACGATGAGAGCACGGCCAGTTACCTGATCGCACGCGATCCGATTGGCATCATTCCGCTTTACTATGGCTTTGATGACGAGCATCAGTTGTTTGTCGCCTCGGAAATGAAAGCCTTGATGGATGTTTGCACGGTCGTGATGGAGTTTCCGCCGGGACACTACTGGAGCAGTGAAGATAATGAACCAAAAAAATATTATCAACGTGACTGGCAGGATTTTGCTGCAGTTGAAAATGCTGAAACAGATGTAAACGCCATTAACAAGGCACTGGAAAAGTCCGTTATTAGCCACCTGATGACAGACGTACCCTATGGCGTGTTGCTTTCCGGTGGTCTTGATTCATCCATTATCGCTGCCGTCACTCAAAAACACGCCAGTATGCGGATAGAGGACGATGAGCGTAGCCCGGCATGGTGGCCACGCCTGCATTCCTTTGCGGTTGGTTTGAAAGGTTCACCCGATTTAGTGGCTGCGGCAAAGGTTGCCGAGCACATTGGGACGATCCACCATGGTTTTGAGTTTACGCTGCAGGAAGGCCTGGATGCGTTGGATGAAGTGATCTATCACATCGAAACCTATGACGTTACCTCCATTCGTGCGGCCACACCGATGTACTTACTGGCAAGAAAGATTCACGCCATGGGTATAAAGATGGTGCTATCAGGTGAAGGCGCCGATGAAATATTTGGCGGTTACCTGTACTTCCATAAAGCACCTGACGCGCGTTCTTTCCACGAGGAAACCATACGAAAACTGTCCCGCTTGCACAGTTACGATTGCTTGCGGGCCAACAAGGCCATGTCGGCCTGGGGTGTTGAGGCGCGCGTGCCGTTTCTGGATCGTGAATTTCTGGATGTGTCCATGTCACAGAATCCAAAAGACAAAATGATCACAGAAGGCAAAATGGAGAAACAGATATTACGCGAAGCTTTCAGCGATATGTTGCCGGAAGAAATCGCGTGGCGTCAAAAAGAGCAATTCTCCGATGGTGTGGGCTATAGCTGGATTGACGGCGTGCGTGAATACGCGAAAACCCAGGTCAGCGCCAGGCAAATGGAACATGCTGCTAAACGCTTCCCCTACAACACACCGGTTAGTGAAGAGGCATACCTTTTCCGTCGCATATTTGAAAGCCATTTCCCGCTCGCCAGTGCCGCTGAATGCGTACCTGGCGGACCCACCGTGGCGTGCAGCACACCGGAAGCGGTGTTGTGGGATGCCAGCCTGCAGAAAATGAATGATCCATCAGGGCGTGCGGTCAGTTCGGTTCACCAGGACGCCTATCAGGATTAAACCTGACCTGACCACGATTAAAGGGTGGGTTTAACAGGTATCACATTGAACAATACACAAGATCAAGGAACACAGTAAATGTTAGTGCAGAAATTTGGAGGCTCATCACTGGCCGATATAGACGGCTTTGTTGCCGCGGCCGGTATCATCAGCAGGGCTGCGGCCAGTGAAAAAGTCGTGGTGGTTTTGTCAGCCATGTACGGTGTTACAGACCTGCTGGAAAACGCCATTAAGGCCGCCATTGCGGGCGATGATTACAAGGCTGTTGTAGAAAGCATCCGCGAGAAAGAACAGGGTCTTTTGCAGGAAATGCAAAATCTCTCATGGACCAGCCCCCAGGCAACGGAGTTTCTGCAGGTACAGCTCAAGCGACTCGAATCACGATTGGCCGGTGTTGCCTTACTCGAGCAGTGCCCACCGGCCGTGCAGGCAGAACTTCTTTCAACCGGTGAAGGTTTCACTTCCCGGGTCATGGCGGATTTATTGCAGGCCCAGGGCCACTCTACACTCTGGTCAGAAACCGATGTCTTGCCGCTGGCCAATGAAAGTCACACCGATAGCCTGGTGGACATCGAGGCGGCGGCGCCGCGCTTACAACGGGTCGTGAGCAGTGAACACAGCATCGTCATACTGCCTGGTTTTTATGGCTGTAACGCCCAGGGTAAACCACAATTGCTCGGTCGTAATGGCTCTGACTACTCGGCAGCAAGTGTCGCGGCAGCGCTGCAGGCCAGAAGTTGTGAAATCTGGAAAGATGTCGATGGCTTTTTTACCGCTGACCCGCGTATTGTTCCCGGCGCCAAATGCCTGGATGAAGTCAGTTATGAAGAGGCAATGGAGCTTTCTTTTTTCGGTGCCAAGGTCATCAGCGCCAAGGCATTGACACCGTTAATGAGCGCCGCTATACCCTGTGAGATCAAGAATACCTATCACCCTGATCTGCCGGGTACGCTGATCCATGCCAACACGGAAAAACCAGCTGTTGTCAGGGGGATTTCGCACCTCGATGATGTTGCCAGCATTACCTTGCAGGGTGGTGGCATGCGTGGTCGCGTGGGTGTAGCGCGCCGGGTGATGGAGGCACTGGCCAACCAGTCCATTTCGGTACTGCTGATCGTACAATCCTCTTCGGAATACAGTATTACCTTATGTGTACGCAGCAGCGATGCCGAAAATGCACGTAAGGCCCTGACCAACGCCTTTCATTTTGAGCTACTGCACGGTCTTATCAATGATATTTCACTGCTGGACCAGCGCTCGGTAATCACCCTGGTTGGTGATGGTATGCGTCACTACCGGGGGATAGCCGCTCGCTTTTTGAGTGCAATATCCGCCGCTGCAGTGAATGTTGAAGTGATTGCCCAGGGTTCAACCGAATGTGCTATCACGGTCGTGGTTGAAAGGAAATCCGCCTACCCTGCATTACGCGCATGCCATACTGCTTTTTTCAGCCACACGAGTCATATGGATGTTATTTTGCTTGGTTGTGGTAACGTTGGCGCGGCTTTATTGGAGCAGTTTCAAAGCCACGATAAATCACTGGCTGCCGGTCACAAGGCGCTACATGTGCGGGCCATTGCCAACAGTCAAAAATTGCTGGTGGGTCATGACATTGTCGAGCTTGATAACTGGCAACAGGACCTTGATCAGCAGGGTAGTAGCTGGGATGTTGATGACATTATTGATATTCGTAAGAAGCTCGGCCTGTTGAACCCGACCATTATTGACTGTACGTCGGATGATGGCCTGGCGGATCAATACACGAAGTTTCTTGCCAGTGGCTTCAATGTCGTTGCGGCAAATAAAAAGGCCAATACCAAGAGTATTGCCTATTACCGTGAAATGCGCGCCACGGCGGCACGTCATTTTCGAAGATTTATGTATGAAACCAATGTTGGCGCGGGTTTGCCTTTCATTGATACCTTGCAGTCCCTGATTCGCTCCGGTGATGAGCTTAAATCTTTCAGTGGAATATTGTCCGGATCACTCTCGATGATATTCGGTTTGCTTGAGGATGGTATGGCATTTTCCCAGGCGGTTGAAAAAGCCATGAACCTGGGATTTACCGAACCCGATCCGAGGGACGATTTATCCGGTATGGATGTTGCACGCAAACTGTTGATCATTGCTCGTGAAGTGGGTCTGGAACTGGAACTTGAAGACGTAGAAGTTGAACCGGTGATTGCCAATGGTTTTGCCGGAGATGCAGATAAGTCAGAAATTATTGGTCACTTGCAAACGCTGGATGCCGGATTCGCAGCCAAAATTGAAGCCGCGAATGCAGCAGGAAGCGTTTTACGTTACGTTGGCCGGATCGAAAACGGTCGCTGTAGTGTTTCGATCGATGTGGTGCCGAAGTCGGATCCGCTGGGCACCATTCGTGATGGTGAGAATGCACTGGTATTGCACTCCCGGTACTATCAACCGATCCCCCTGGTGCTGCGTGGTTATGGCGCTGGCGCCGAAGTCACAGCAGCAGGTGTGTTTGGAGACTTGTTGCGCACGGCCTGGAGACCTTTAGACCTATGAATGAGAAACTGTTAACAGTCTATGCACCCGCATCGTCGGGTAATGTTTCGGTTGGTTTCGATGCGCTGGGGTTGGCCCTTGCCCCTGTCGATGGCAGTTTGCTGGGTGATTGCGTCAGCATTCTGGCCGGTGAACCGAAAGACTGGACCTTAAATATTGAGGGGCCGTTTGCACATGCCTTACCAACAGACCAGGAACAGAATATTGTCATTACTTCCTGCCGTCGTTTTGAGCAGGCCGCCAGGGCTAATGGTATTGAAATCCGTCCAGTGAACATCACCCTGGATAAACGTCTACCGGTGGGTAGCGGCCTTGGTTCCAGCGCCAGTTCAATCGTTGCAACACTGGTCGCACTGAACCGCTTTTTTGGTCGTCCACTGGACCGGCCGGCGTTATTACACCTGATGGCAGAAATGGAAGGCAGTATCAGCGGGGAGGTTCACCTGGATAATATTGCGCCTTGTTTGCTGGGCGGTTTACGTCTGTGTATTCCGGGTGGTGCGCGCCAGTTCAGCCTGCCCTGGCCGGGTCATTGGCAAACCGTGGTGGCATGGCCTGGTACCCGCCTGGAAACGCGACCGGCGAGGGAGGTGTTACCGGAAAAATATGATCGTAAAACCGTCATCAACCACGGTGCCCAGTTTGCCTTGTTCGTCCACCAATTACACCAGGGCGAGGCTCGTGGCGCAGCGAATTGCCTGGTAGATTTGCTGGCCGAACCCTATCGCAAGACCCTGTTGCCAGGTTTTGAGACGGCCCGTGCAGAACTGAAGAAAATGGGTGCACTGGCGACAGGGATTTCCGGCTCCGGACCGACCATTTTCAGTATTGTTGATGACAGCCACACGGCTGAGAACATAGCGGGGTGGTTAGAAGATAACTACCTTCAGAATGAAACCGGGTTTGTACACATTTGCCGGGCAGACCTTGCCGGCGCCCGCGAAGTTTGACCCATAGTTCAGAACCAGGAAGATTGTTTTTATGCAGTTCATCAATATAAGTCACCCGGAGCAGAAAGTAACTTTCCCACAGGCCGTCATAACCGGTCTGGGTAAGGGGCAGGGCCTGTTTTTTCCGGAAAATCTTGCGCCTATGGATAATATCCAGGAATTGTTGGATATGGATTTCGTCAGCCGTAGCAAAGTCTTGTTAGGTTACCTGGTTGGTGATGCGATGCCCCCGGAGATATTGCAGGCCTGTGTTGAAAACGCTTTCAATTTCCCCGTTCCGCTTGTGCCGGTTTCGGAAAAGGTGCATGCCCTTGAGTTGTTTCACGGGCCGTCGCTGGCATTTAAAGATTTTGGCGCGCGTTTTATGGCCCAATGCCTGGCCAGCTTCAATACAGATCAACGTACGACTATTCTGACAGCGACCTCTGGAGATACCGGGGCTGCCGTGGCCCTCGCGTTTTATGACCAACCGGGAATCGATGTCGTGGTGCTTTATCCGAAAGGCAAAGTAACACCATTGCAGGAAAAACTGTTTTGCACATTGGGTGGCAATATCAGGACCGTCGCCATCGAGGATAACTTTGATGCTTGCCAGCAGTTGGTTAAACAATCCTTTGACGATTCAAAACTGGTCGAGGCACTCGGACTGAATTCTGCCAACTCGATCAACGTGGCGCGTTTGCTGGCACAGGTCTGTTATTACTTTGAGGCGGTCGCACGCTTGCCGCGCGGAACCGAGCCGGTATTCAGTGTTCCCAGTGGCAATTTCGGCAACGTTACCGCTGGTTTGACAGCGTATGCCCTGGGTCTGCCGATGAAGCGCATGATTGCAGCAACCAATCGAAATGACACTGTGCCGAGGTTTCTTGATTCAGGTGAGTGGGAGCCGAGACCAACGGTGACAACACTGACCAATGCCATGGACATTTCATTACCAAATAATTTCCCGCGCGTACTGGAACTGGAGAGTCGTCACGGTTTACCGCTTGAGGTGTTGCTGACTTCATTTGCTATTGATGACACCGAAACAAAAGAGGCTGTATGTGCCCTTGATGCTGAATCTTACCTGGCTGATCCGCACAGCGCACTTGCCTGGAAGGCATTGACAGACCATCTGAAGGAAGATGAAACCGGTGTGTTTTTGTGCACCGCGCACCCGGCCAAATTCAGGGAAACCATTGAAGACACCCTGAATCGACCAGTGACATTACCAGAAGCACTGGAAAGAGTGTCCGGGAAAGAGGTTTTAAGTGTCGAGATGCCGGCTGATTTCAGCTTGTTGCGAGAGTATTTACTACAGGGTTAAAAGTATTTACCAACATTTTCACCCGCTGATTGTTTTATAACATAGGGGGGGATATGTTTCGTCCTAGATTAAGGCTCCGGGTAAAACCGGAGCTTTTTTTTGGCTTGAAACTTTGTCGATCCCAATAGGTTGCCCCGGCTCTTGAGGGTGGTGAAGGAGGACTGGAAACACCACTAATCAAGAGCCGGGGGCTTTTGCGCGCAGTTGACATGCCCGTGTACCTGTTTCCGAACCTGATCCATCTGGTTCTTCAATAAAAAGCCAGCTTCCCTGGCCCCTGACGCACCTGCGCTTTAAAAAAAATAGTCCCGGTCTCAATCCTGGTGAAAGGGGGGGAGGAATTCACCAGAACATTTACGAGACCGGGACATTAAAGTGGTAGCGGGCGTGTGCTACCGGAATCCCCCAAAACCATTATTCATACGATGTCTTAGCCAAATAGCATGACGAGATTGATGGTGATCGCGATCGCGGACCCGGCAACCACCAGGCGCATAATGTTTTTCATAAGTAACTGATTCATTTGTATACTCCTTATTATTGCCGTGTTTCGATTCCGCCAAATGCGCGGTCCATCATCATCAATTTTCTTTCTGCCAATTCACATGCACTCAGCATGCGTTCGGTTGCTTGTTCGGAAACTGTTCCTCTCCGGCTCTCTATCATGTAGCGCCAAAACTCAATTTCCGCCTGCAACATTTTTTCCTCTGTATCCATTGCTGCTCGTCCATCAGCGGTGTTTGTGATGGGCGTACTTTATGTAATTCGGTAAGGGCCCGCTTGACCAACGTGGACAAGAAGTTGACCCAAGTTGCGCGGTGAATGAGAATGACGCGATGTTTAATTCCAACCAATACAGGTAGTCGCTATGTCGGTGTTTGCGCCCAGCGTGGTCATTTTGTGGAAAACCATCGAGTCCTATGGGCTTGACCCCGAGCCTTTGTTCGCAGCTGAGGAGATAAATATTCAATTACCCATCGATCCGTCCATGCGTCTGCCGTACGAGAAAATTGACAGGATTCGGACCAGGGCAGCCTCACTGTGTGGTGATGAGGCATTTGGTATCAGGTCGGCATCGGTGTATGCAGTCTCGCAACTCGGCGCGTTGGGTTACGCCTGGCAGGCAAGCCTGACACTGAGGAAAGCCTGTGCAAGACTGGAACGATTTATTCGTGTTGTCAATGATCAGGCCGCTGTTCTTGTCGAGGATGTCGATGCGTGCATGGTGCTAACACTCCAGTTAGATATTCCCAGTGAGAATGCATCGGTGCGTGATGATGGTGCCCTGGCAACCATTACCCGCATGTGCCGCTTGATTTACGGTGAGCGGTTTCGCTTGACTGCAGTAAATTTCAAGCACCCCGAACCACGGGATATTAAGCCGTATTTTGAATACTTTGCCTGCCAGCTGAATTTTGACCAGGCTGAAAACCAGTTACTGATACCTTTGTCGATTGCAGATGAGCTACTGGTTGGCGCCAACTCGGAGTTGGCTTTACTTAATGACCAGGTCATTACGCGCCGCCTGGCACTTCTTGACCGTAATGACATTGTTGCAAGGGTCCAGTCAGCAGTGATGGAACAGTTGCCACATGGCAACATCAGTGATGATTCAGTCGCCGAGGCCTTGCATATGTCGGTGCGCACAATGCACCGGAAGCTGGCTGACGTGGATCAGAACTTCAGAAATCTGTTGGTTGAGGTGCGTCGTAACCTGGCGGAACTTTACATCATAGACAATAGCCTGACCCTGACGGAAATTTCCATGTTGCTTGGGTTCTCCGAGCCAAGCTCCTTTTCCAGGGCATTTAAAAGCTGGACCGGTTCGGCACCCAGTGAAATCCGGCAAGCGCGGACGTCCGAACCATAAAGGCCCGTGTTCCTTACATCGACTTTACAAGTTCAGTGGCGGCATCCCGGATTTTCGGCCATGCTTTGAGCGCGGACGCAAAATCTGCCCAGACGGTTTTCCAAAAATCGATCAACTCATCAGTGTCCATCGTGGCAGGCAAGCCCTTGACCACGAAATCCTCACGGCTCGCCCGATCCAGATCGGTATTCAATTGCGAAATACCGTTTCGCAGGTAATTCTGCCAATTGACCGGGGCTGACTCGGCTGTCTCCATCAGCATACTTAGATGACCAAGACGCTCGGCATCGCCGCGAAGCCTGCTATCACGGTACATGGACAACAAGGAATCAGCGCTCGAGGAGGCCATATTTTCAAACCAGTTGCTCAGGTACGTCAGGCGGTCACCGGCAGAGTTTGACTGGCAAAATGACTTTTGTGCAATAATTTTTCCAACGAAGAACTTTGGAAACGAGTCTGCCGGTGTGAAATTCAGATCCCTGTCACGCCATTGGCGATCAGGTACGGGCAGATGGGGTGCTGCCCATGGGTAGTCCAGAACCACGCTGCCAGGAAATATGAAATTAAGCATAATTCCGAACAACTGGTCCTCTCCACGTAAAATGGGCAGATAGGGCGGTAGCATCTGGCGGTTATCAAAACCGGTAATTTGCGACATGTTGGCGTGAGGTGAAAAATGTGGCTGGTTTCGACCGCTCCAGACCTTACGGGTGCTGAGAGCATTGCTTGTACTTTCCAACGAGCCAAGCATACGTTTAAGCGAGGCCGGCGCCATATCAGGTAGCCAGGTATTATTGTCGGTTCCGGGACAGCCCAGTGAACCGCACTCCGTGACCAAAACAGTGGAATCGGCTTGTAACTCACTTAGCTGTAAAGCAGTCGCATCAGCAAAGCCAGCTGGTTTCAAGTGGTTTTGACCCAGGACATCCAAAGCCTCAGAGAAGGAAAGGCCCAGGCATTGCATATGCCGGTTGATAGGGTCAGGGTTTAGCGGTTGCTTAAGGTATTCCCATTCCTGCTCGTTTTTAAAAAACTCTGCCTCACGCGGCCTATCAGAAAAAGTAATATCAGGACTTTGTTGAGGTGGGTTATACAAGTCGCAAATGGTGTCATCATCCAGCATGATCAAGCGACGACCACAGGATAATAACAATGCCAGGTTTCGTGTCAGGCCGGAAGTCCAGTGATCTTTCCAGCGCGACTGATCCGCCAGGAAGTGAATCGCATTTTTGTGTTCAGGCAACTGTTGTACGAGCCCATTGAGTAAAGATTGCTGCTCATCCTGCCCAAAATACTGGAGTGGTGTGTTGATTTTGGAAACAAAACGCTCAACCACTGCCTGGTTTTGCTTGATGTTCTCGGTTTTACGGGAGTCATCTATGATGTAAAGACGATGTAGCTTTGTGGTATCACAGTTGCTTGCGATTGACTCGAGTAAGCGCTCCAGTGCCTGTGGTCGCTCCCAGGTAATGATGGCCGCAACGGGTGCGGAGTCGGTGTCCTCTTCCGTCTTGTCTTCAACTTTGAGCTTGAGCCTTTCACATTCACTTTTCGCAGACAGCATGATGCCGCTATCAAGCATACTCTTGAGCACGCTACGGATGTCATCCTCCTGGCCTTGCATTCCCGGGTTTAGCCCAACGATATGGGCGGTATGCTGGCTGAGTGTCTTGAATTTCTCACAATGCAAAAGGGAAGCATAGACTTCGGGCTGGACCATGGCCCGCTTGCCATTTTGCGTATTGCGCAAAAGCAGGTTTCCATCGGGCACGGGGTAGGCATGGCACAGGTCGAAAGCAACCCATTGGGGTAAGGGTTTGAAAGTACTGGCCGGGTTGATTGGCATGTTCAGCGAAAACTCAGTTTTTTCAGTCATGACCCTGTCCTCCGGTTTCTGTTACTTCCTGGCAAAATTCACGACAGGCGGGAACCGACTGGTATGGTTCCGAGGTAAATCGGGATAAACGGTATGCATGTTGTTCGGCCAGCGCTTTTAGTTGAACCTGGTCCTGTTTAGAAAAAACGGTTATCGCATTTGTCATTAGCTGAGCGGCCTCATCACATTGCTTAACATCAAAGTCGTAGAGACGGGTTTGTACCTCCGGCATTTTATATATGGTCTGACAGAACAATACCTGACCCCACTTATCCTTGGCTTCAATCCACCTGGCCTGGTCATTATCCTGGGCGGCCAGTGGTGCTGTGAACAGGAACATAACTAATAGAAAAAGCATCTGGAAACGTAAACTTGGTGAGTGCATACTCGTATTTCGACCCTAATTGTGCGGTTGTGATCCAGCGGAGATTGTAAGGTAGCAGGCTAATCCTGTCGTGCAAAAAAAAGCAGAAGTTTCATATTGAAACATCTGCTTTTTCTACCCTGTACTTAGTTTTAAGCGGCTATAGTCAATACTAGCGTTGGAACCTGTTTTGTCTTTTGCAAATTATCCAGCATTCCATAGCTGTATTTTTACCGCCCGTAGTACAGCGGGTGGCGAAATCAGTCCCCAAAGACAACCGGAATATTGACCCCTGCCGGCTGGCAGAATTTAGAGCAAGCTTTGAACCCCCGTACAAAGCTTGGCATTAAAATAAAGCATACTCCAAGCATGATTAAAAATCTACTCTCAGTAGCTAATTGCTTGTTTTTTTCGATAAAAAAAGCCGGGTCGTTTTGAGACCCGGCTGAACAGAGGAGGGAAAATTAACCCACAATAGGATTGAAAATCATGTGACCCGGATTAGAAATCTTACGGGATTCATTACGTTTCGCTTGTACATTCTCAAGATTCAGTTGTTGCCACATGGCCAGTAATACACCGGGGGCAATCTGTACCGACGGGTCGATACCCATCTGCAGCTTAAGCGTAATCATTTCCTGTTGACTCATAGGCCAAATCCTCATGACTTATCCTTAAAGACAACTAAATCACCAAAATGTTTACAACAGATGCGATAAACCGATGAATAATTCTCATTTAAACGAATAAAATGACACCCAAATGCAAGAACTCACCCTTGAAACCCCGACCGGCTTATTGCAATACACCATCACCCATCGTCCGCGGATAAAAAAACGTCTGCACATGGAGTTGGATAAGCATGGCGGCCTTGTGGTTGTTGCGCCCAGGCATTGGTCACAAAAGCACATCAGCACGACCCTGTTGCAAAACACATCCCGGGTGGAACGCTTTCTTATCAGGGCACGTGAACGTCAATTACAACCACTGCGCTATGTAAATGGTGAACTGCATTACTACCTTGGTGCACGTTACCCTCTGTTACTGAAAAAGGGGCTTACACGCAAAACAACGATTGTTCTTGAAGAAGATAAAATGCATATTCAGAGCAGTGATTGTCATCCGGATAATATCCGAAATGTCCTGCAAGGCTGGTATCTGAAGCAGGCCCAGGAGGTATTCAGCGCAAGATTGAAAGCGGTCGCCGGCAGAGCGGACTGGGTAGGGGACAGACCCGTTGTATTGAAACTGAGAAGAATGAAACGCACCTGGGGAAACTGCTCTTCCCGGGGTGTCATCAAGTTGAATACCCATTTGATCAAGGCACCCTTGCCGATAGTAGATTCAGTTATCGCCCATGAACTGTGCCACCTTAGGGAAATGAACCACGGCAAGGCGTTCTATACCTTGCTTGAGCAACTGAACCCGAATTGGCGTCAAGACCGTTTAGGGTTGCGGTCTGATGGAAATCTATACCTGCTTTAAGTTTGCATTGCCGGTGATTTCAGCGGTTTGATGCAGGTCTCAAGCTCATGCTGCTGCTTTTGTCGGCAGGTCAAATTGAAAACAGGTTCCCTTCTCAACCTGGCTACTCACCGTGATGCGACTGCCATGTAAATCAAGGATCTTACGTACGATGGCCAGGCCGAGACCGGCATTATGTGAGCTTTCCTGTGTCGCATTTTCAGCCCGATAAAAACGGTCGAATACGTGTTCGAGATCCTCTTCAGCAATTCCACAACCGGTGTCTTCAATGGCGACTGCAACCGCACCTGGTTTCTTTTCCAACCGAATACTGATCTTACCCCCGATGGGGGTGAACTTAAGGGCATTGCGGATCAGGTTCTCAAGCACCCGTTGCAACAGGCCGATATCTGCATAAACGATACTGGGCTCATTAGGGGCCTCTACTGTCAGGTGAATATCTCGTTTTTTGGCATCCAGGCCAAATTCGGAGACCGTATCGTGAAGTAACTCGGCCAGTGAGAAAGTTTCCAGGTTGGGGTGAATACTGGCGGAGTCCAGCTTCGATAATTCAAAAAGATCGCCGATCAACTCACCCAGGCGCTGGGTGTGTTTCCGGGCGATCTCCAGGTACTCGCGACGTTGCTCCGGACTAAGCTCGTCATTTTTTATCAATAGCGTTTCAACATAACCATGCATTGAGGCCAGTGGTGTACGCAGATCATGGGACACATTGCTAACGAGTTCGCGTCGCAGCTGGTCGGTTTTCTTGAGGTTCTCGAACTGTTCGAACAGCTTATTTGCCATGGCGCTAAATGCAAATTCCAACTGACCTATTTCATCGGCCTTGTCGGTACCGCGTGACGGGTATGTATTCAGATCGGGCAAGGTTCCGCCAGTCTCCAGTCCCTGGGTGTTTTCGCCAAAACCCGAGTCAGTAAATGCTTTAACACGGGTGGTAAGCAGGCTGAGCCTGCGTGTGAATAGCCAAAAAACCAACAGGCCAATGAGAAATGCGGCGAGTACGATCGCCAGCAATGCCCCTGCACTGATACGTTGAACATAACTGTCCCGGATCGCATTGGCCAATTCATCGTATTTGGCGCCACCCAGCACCGCATAAAGATACCCTTGCAAAACTTCGTTGTGCATGACTGGAAACGCTGAAAAAATCTTTTCACGATTCTGATTGCGTGGATCGGTGCCGCGCAGGGGCATATCAACATTACCGCCAATCAGCGCCTTGACCGGCGACAGGTCGACCCTGTTCTGAACAATGCTTTCCGGTGGAAAGGTGTGCGCCAGTATGTTGCCCTCGGTGTCGAGCAGGAAAACCTCGACCGTGGGGTTAATCACCATCGCCTGCTGAGCCAGTAGCGACAGCGCTTCGTTATTAACAACAAAATCCTCCATCAACTGGCGCTCACCTGTGACATACATTGCAATGGAGGCATTCAGACGTTGTGTGATTTCCTCGTAATAACTCTGCGTGCTATAGCGCTCGATCAGGAAAAAACCGCTGCCCAGGAGTGTAACAACCAGGAACAGCGCGAAGGAAAGTTTGGCAAATAATGATTTCATACGGCTGACACTTCACATAATTAAAGGTGACGTCTCATCGGCGTCACATTGGACCGGCGGTTACGACCCGCAGAGACCGGTTGATGGGATGACGCGGGCGTGGCGGTAAATTTGTAACCGACTCCCCAACTGGTAGTGATTAACTGCGGATGTGCGGGGTCGTCTTCTATTTTTGCGCGCAGCCGGTTGATATGTGAATTAACCGTATGCTCATAACCCTCGTGGCCATAGCCCCAGACACTGTCCAGTAATTGTGCCCGTGAAAACACCTGACCCGGGTGACGAATAAAGTGCAGCAAAAGGTCGAACTCACGTGCTGTCAGGGCCAGATCCTCACCGCTCTTTCTAACCTGTCGACCGCTTGTATCGATGACGAGGTCATTGATATGCAGAATGTCCGCACCACCGGGAAACCGTTTCTCAACCGACTCTATGCGTCGAAAAATCGCTTTGACCCGAGCAACCAGCTCCGTCACAGAAAATGGTTTCGTCACATAGTCATCTGCTCCCAGCTCAAGACCCAATACGCGGTCCAGTTCGGAAGACTTGGATGTCAGCATCAAAATGGGAATGTAGGCCATTTCACGTCGCAAAGCCCGGCAGATGGTCAGCCCATCCGGTCCCGGCAGGCGAATATCAAGGATGACAAGATCCCATTGCCGGCTGAATGCCAATTGCATACCCGTGTGACCGTCCGGGGCCAGCGTCACATCAAAATTGGCATCACCAAGATGCAACTCCAGGAGGCTGGCGATATCACGTTCGTCTTCGACTATCAGGATGTGGCGTTTTTCCACTGTGGTTTCCTTAACTTCACCCATGCTCAGGAAAAGTAGACCTGATTTCTAACGAAAGTATCACAGCCGATGTTTCTGGTTCAGCAGTAATTCATTAAAAACAGTTAGTTAGTGGCGCTCAAATGCGGCCAAATTAAATAGTGACCGTGATAGCTGTGTGAAATTATCGAGCCAGAATGTATCACGCTGGCAGAGCGGATTTCGCCACCTGCCTTTTTCGATGAACAATAGCTGAGGAGCATGAACATGAACATTTCAAAAGCACTGATTACTGGTAGTCTATTTTTATCGGCAGTGGCATTTGCCGGTGACCATGACAGGGGAAACCATAATGGTAAGGGAAGCCCCGCTGAACGCACTTATGCAGTGACCATTACCAACATTACAGCCGGCCAGGTTTTTACACCCGTGCTGGTAGCCACGCACACCTCGGAAGTAGGTTTTTTCGAGTTGGGCTCTGCGCCATCAGATGAGCTGGCAGATTTGGCAGAGGGCGGCGCGACCGGCGGACTGCAGGCCGTATTGGACAGCCTTCCGGAACTTGTTATGGATACAAACACGAGTGGTACAACCCCGGATGGCAACCCGCTGATCAATCCCGGTGAATCCGTGACGGTCTATATTAACGGTAACCGTGATTACAACCGCATTAGCCTGGCGGGAATGTTGCTGCCAACCAATGATTCCTTCGTGGCGATAGATTCAATGCCATTGCCGCGTCATCATGCTGCCAGCATGGCGCTTGCCTATGATGCCGGTAGCGAAATGAACGATGAATTATGTGCCAATATTCCTGGTCCGCAATGTGGTGGTGCGCCATTCTCTGATGGACTTGGTGAGGGGTTTGTTCATATCAGCCGTGGAATTAGTGGTGAAGGTGACCTGGCGGCTTCCGATTATGACTGGCGGAATCCGGTGGCACGTGTGACGGTAAGACTTATGGATTGAAGCATGAGTTTGACCACGATTTAGTCGTGAAACTTTGACGGAAGGCCTCCATTGTTGATGGGGGCCTTTTTGTATGTTTAGCGGGGAAAACAGTACCGATTTTCGGGGCTTATGTTCAGGATGATTGGCCTGGTTTAAAAACCATTGCTCATTAGGGAAGCTAAGGCTATGCGGTACCTTACTTCCAGACGCGCTCGAGCACATCCATGTGGCGCTCATCCTCGACTCCTGTCTCAGAAGGTCTGGAAGTAAGGTACCGCACATCCTCAGCTTTGCACGAATGCAGGGGTCAATGGTTTCTGGCAGGTAGCAGAGGTGTGATTCAGAACTTGATAAGCCTGCGTTTTTTGCGAATGTTTGGGCTCTTAACCTCTTAAAGATGCACGTCGTTTGATGTTGAGCTGGGGGTGTGTATGGTCTTACCAGGACCTTGCGAGACAGGAGTCGAGAAAGAGTGATACATGGATGTACTTGAACGAGTCCTGGTAAGACCATACGCATCCCCAGCGCCCCCATCCGTGCAAATAAAAAAAGGAGAACCTACCCCAAAGCTATTCACTACTCTTTTTGATGTACAAACCATCAAACCAAACAGACCACTCTTTACTTTCAGGGTCTTGCTGCTCAAAAAACTGCCGCACGCTGCCATCTTCATTGGGCGTCCATGTACCGCGGAAATCGTGGACTTTTCCGGTTTTGTAATAATTGATCTTGCCGGTCAGCACCATCGATCCGGATTCATTCAGGCCACCCGTATAGTCAATTGAGTATCCACCGGCCACCCAAAGTTGTCGCCATTGGTCTTCAACCGCGTCGTAGTAGTTCATGCTACTGCCGGTACCACCTTGCTGGCTGGTCCAGTTTTCCATTATCAGGCAGTTTTTGTGGTGCTTGGTGATGGAGTTTGAGCCTTGAAATTTTCGAGTTTCATCGTTGGAGTAAACGTTCCAGTCACCCAGCCAGAAATCAAAATCGTCAAAATGCTCCATCGTTTCGCAGATTGATTTTGGTGGTTTCTGTTGGTCGGTTGTTTTCGTCTCGGCCAGCGTCGCTGATGAAAAAGATCCTGCGATCAGGGCGGTTAAAGCGATTCTTATCAAAGGCTTCATTTCTGAGTCCCTCCTGCCTTTACTATGCATTTTCTTATTGTTTATAGGTTAATGCACCGCCCGCGTATATCGTTCTGCGTCAGGGCGAGTGATGCAAGGGTTACATTGCGGCTTGGCTTGCAACTAGCCAAAACAGGCCGTTTGCACGTTGAAATATAAAAAGTGGGACGCCTTTTGCTCAAAACTGTGATTTTGTCTGTCATCAGGGCTTTTCAAAAATCTTGCACCGTGTAGGATAGGGGATTGCGCCCAAAAAAGGTCACGACAGGTTTTTATGCCTGGGCACTTAACATTAATACTGGACAGCAGAACACCGAAATATGGAACAACTTGATCACAAAAAGGGCTTGTATCGGCCGGAACGGGCAAAGGATAGCTGCGGGTTCGGGTTGATTGCTCATCAACATGGCAAGAACAGTCATGCGTTAGTCAGTACCGCCTGTAAGGCATTGGCCCGTATGACACATCGGGGTGCAATTGCGGTTGATGGTAAGACCGGTGATGGTTGTGGCGTTCTGATGCGCTTTCCGAAATCGTTTTTCAAGAAAGTCGCAAAAGAAGAGGGCATGATGCTGGGCCGGGTTTTCGGGGTCGGCATGGTGTTTCTGAACCAGGACCCGGATATTGCGGCACGTTCACGAAAAATTCTGAAAAAGCACATCAAGAACGAAACCCTGAGTATTGCCGGCTGGCGTACTGTGCCAATCAATCCGTCCGTTTGTGGCCAGACAGCACTGGAGTCGATGCCTTGTATTGAGCAGGTGTTTGTTAACGCGCCCCCGGGTTGGGAGCCTCATGATGTTGAACGACGGCTTTTTGTTGCCCGGCGTATGGCTGCTGCCGAGAACATGAACCTGGATGAACCGGATGAGAAGTTTTACGTGGCGGCGCTTTCAAATCTGACAGCCGTATACAAAGGGCTGGTGATGCCCGAGAACCTGCCGGAGTTTTATCCCGACCTTAAAGACCCGAGATTTAAAAGCTCGATCTGCCTGTTTCATCAGCGGTTTTCTACCAATACCCTGCCAAACTGGCGTTATGCTCAACCTTTCCGTTTCCTGGCACATAATGGAGAGATCAATACCATAGAAGGTAACCGCAGCTGGTCTGAGGCACGTACACCCAAGTTTCAGACGCCTTTATTACCTGATTTACAGAAGATTCGCCCGCTGGTTAACCAGGAAGGGTCGGATTCATCATCGCTGGATAACATGCTGGAGTTGTTTCTTGCCGGTGGCATGGATGTTTTCCGCGCTATGCGTATTCTGATTCCACCTGCCTGGCAGGCAGAACCGGATATGTCTGCAAAATTGCGTTCGTTCTATGAGTTTAATTCGATGCATGTCGAGCCCTGGGATGGCCCCGCAGGTATCGTGATGACCAATGGGCGTGTGGCAACCTGCAACCTTGACAGAAACGGTCTGCGACCGGCGCGTTATGTGATTACAAAAAATAATTGGATCACATTGGCGTCCGAGGTCGGCGTCTGGGATTACGACGAGGCTGATGTCGTTGAAAAAGGCCGTGTTGGCCCGGGTGAGATGTTTGTCGTTGACACTCAGCTTGGCAATATATGGCGCTCACGTGAGATTGATGATGCGCTCAAATCACGTCACGCTTACGGTGACTGGCTGGCCGAGAACATCATTCGCATTTCCAGTAATGATGAGCAGGAAGAGACCGCGGCACATGTCTATATGAAGGAGGCCAGCCAGGATTTACCGGTTTATCAGAAACTGTTTGGTATCAGCAACGAAGAACGTGAGCACGTGATTCGCGTGATGGCCGAAAACTCCGAGGAAGCGACCGGCTCGATGGGTGATGACACCCCGATTGCTGTCTTGTCACGTCAATCGCGTCCCGTATACGACTATTTTCGTCAGCAGTTCGCGCAGGTAACCAATCCGCCGATTGATCCGTTGCGGGAACAGTCAGCCATGTCGCTTGAGACCCTGTTTGGCAGGGAGCACAACATTTTCCAGGAGACCAGCACCCAGGCGCACCGTGTTGTTTTACCCTGGCCGGTGCTGAATGTTGTCAAGTACCGCAAATTGCTCGAACTCGACCAGCGTTGGTATAAGAACCAGCATTTCAGTCTAAATTATGACCCGAAAGAAGGGTTGCAGACAGCCTTGAAGCGCCTTTCTGATGATGTATCAGCGTCTGTGGCTGATGGCGTCGTTGTGATCGTGCTGAGCGACCGGGATATTGACCGGGATAAGTTACCCATGCACGCTGCCCTGGCAACGGGTGCTGTACACCAGCGCTTGATTACTGATGGCCTGCGTTGCGACTGTAATATTATTGTAGAGACTGGAAGCGCGCGTGACTCACACCATTTCGCGGTGTTGTTTGGGCTTGGCGCAACCGCTGTATATCCGTATCTCGCCTTTCAGGTCATCAATGATCTGCATGCCCGTGGCGCCCTCAAGGGTGACCTGCTGGATCACCGCAAGAATTACCGGCGTGGTGTTCGTAAAGGCCTGCTCAAAATTCTTTCCAAGATGGGCATTTCCTGCGTCACCAGTTACCGCGGCGCTCAATTGTTTGAGGCCATTGGTCTGGGCCGGGAAGTCACGGACCTCTGTTGTCCGGGTGCAGCAGGAAATATCAGCGGTGCCGGGTTTCGCGAGATCGAATCCGATCAACAGGCGTTGGCACAGACTGCCTGGAACTTTGGTCAGCCGATCAACCAGGGCGGATTACTGAAGTTTACATGGAATGGTGAATTCCATGCCTTCAATCCGGATGTTGTTACCTCGTTGCAAAAAGCGGTGCAAAGTGGGAACAAACAGGATTACGATGTTTTCGCACGACTGGTTAACGAGCGGCAGCCGGCGGCATTACGTGACCTGCTGACACTGCGCCCGGCCGAAGAGCCCACGCCTATTGAAAACGTGGAGCCGGCTAAATCCCTGTATCCGAGGTTTGATACGGCTGCGATGTCAATCGGCGCTTTGTCGCCGGAAGCTCATGAAGCCCTGGCTGTTGCGATGAATACCCTGGGTGGTCACTCAAATTCCGGTGAGGGTGGTGAAGACCCGGCGCGTTTCAATAGCCTGCGCAATTCACGTATCAAGCAGGTGGCGTCCGGCCGTTTCGGTGTCACCGCACATTACCTGGTCAATGCCGATATTCTGCAGATCAAGGTCGCGCAGGGAGCCAAGCCGGGTGAAGGCGGTCAGCTTCCCGGTCACAAAGTGTCTGCCCACATCGCTGCTTTACGTCATGCCGTGCCGGGTGTCACCTTGATTTCACCACCGCCGCATCATGATATTTACTCGATTGAAGACCTGGCGCAGCTGATTTTCGATCTCAAGCAAGTGAACCCCAATGCCATGGTATCGGTGAAACTGGTGGCAGAACGTGGCGTTGGCACCATCGCTGCCGGTGTTGCCAAGGCCTATGCAGACTGCATCACCATAGCGGGCCATGATGGTGGTACCGGCGCCAGCCCACTCACTTCGGTGAAATACGCCGGCTCACCATGGGAAACAGGTCTGCCCGAGGCGCATCATGCCCTGGTCGCAAATGGTTTGCGTGATCGTGTCCGTCTGCAAGTGGATGGCGGTCTTAAGACCGGTCTTGATGTGATCAAGGGTGCGATATTGGGCGCTGACAGTTTCGGTTTCGGAACCGGTCCGATGGTGGCGCTGGGTTGCAAATACCTGCGTATCTGTCATCTGAATAACTGTGCTACCGGCATTGCGACACAGGATGAACAACTACGTCGTGAGCACTTTCACGGTTTACCCGAACTGGTGATGAACTATTTCCGCGCACTTGCTGAAGAAGTACGTGAGCACCTGGCTTACCTTGGTTTTGAAAAACTGGAGGACATCATCGGTCGTAGTGATCTGCTGGATAAACTTGAACCCCTGACTGCCAAGCAGGCCTGTATCGACCTTGACCCCATCCTGGTCAGTGCCGGTGCTGCCGGCCGGACCGGGGGTGGTTACAAGGGTATTAGAAATCACCCGCATGATCGTGGTGAACTTAATGCGCGTATTGTGGCGAGCGTTGTTGAGGCGCTTGAGAAACGTGAAAGCGCAGAGCAGTCTTTTGATATTCATAACTATGATCGTTCGGTTGGCGCCAGCCTGGCGGGTGAAATAGCCCGGCGTTATGGCCGGGATGGTCTGGAAGGTGCAACTTACAAGCTCACCTTTACGGGCTCTGCAGGACAGAGTTTCGGTGTTTGGGCCACGAAGGGAATGCAGCTGCGTTTGTATGGTGATGCCAACGACTATGTTGGTAAGGGTATGAGCGGCGGGCGTATTGCCATTTCACCCACCCCGGATTCAAGCATTGTTGCCAAACGCAGTACCATCATGGGCAACACCTGTCTGTATGGCGCTACGGGTGGTGAGTTGTTTGCGGCAGGGAAAGCGGGTGAACGCTTCGCGGTGCGTAACTCCGGCGCCACGGTGGTGGTTGAGGGTGTGGGCTATCATGGTTGTGAATATATGACTGGCGGTATCGTTGTAGTCCTTGGTCGCACCGGCGCTAATTTTGGCGCAGGAATGACCGGTGGCCGGGCGTTTGTACTTGATATTGACAAGTTTTTTGAGCGGCGCTGTAATAAGGCGCAAGTCACCGTGTCGAAGTTGAATACGGATGAAGGTAGCGCAGATAAAGCCCTTGTAAAATCTTTGATCGAGGCACATGTGCGACACACCGGCAGTGAATGGGGTCAGCGGGTGCTGGATAATTTCGAGCACTTCATGCTCAAGTTCCGTGTTGTCGATCCGAAGCAGGAAAGCGCTAAAGTGCCAGCCAGTGCTGTGCCTTTGAGGGTAGTGGGATGAGCAAGCTCAACATTCGGACCAAGTTTGAATTCATCGATCTTGACCGGACGGAACCGCATAAGCACTCCATCGAAGCGCGACGTCAGGAGTTCGCAGAGATCTATGACCCTTTCCAGCAACAGGAAGGTGAAGCACAGTCGGAACGTTGCATCGCTTGCGGTAACCCCTATTGCCAATGGAAATGTCCGGTGCACAACTATATCCCCGACTGGCTCAAGCTGGCCGGTGAAGGGCGAATCATTGAAGCGGCCGAACTGGCGCATCAGACCAACAGCCTGCCGGAGATCTGCGGACGAATCTGTCCGCAGGACCGTCTTTGTGAAGGCGCATGTACACTGAATACGGGTTTTGGGGCGGTGACCATTGGTGCGATTGAACGTCATATTACCGATACGGCCTTTGCGCAAGGCTGGCGTCCGGATCTTTCAAAAGTGGTTCAAACCGATTTCAAGGTGGCGATTATCGGTGCAGGTCCTGCCGGTTTGTCCTGTGCGGATGTGCTGGCGCGTCATGGTGTCAAAGCCATTGTGTACGACAAGCACCCTGAAATTGGCGGTTTGCTGACCTTTGGTATCCCCGAATTTAAACTGGAACACAAGGTCATTCAAACCCGTCGGCGGATACTGGAAGGTATGGGTATCGAGTTTGTCTTGAATGCCAATATCGGAAAAGACATTTCCTTTGACGATATCCTGGAGAATCACGATGCCGTATTTCTGGGTCTCGGCACCTATACGGCGATGAAGGGTGGTATGCCGGGTGAGAGCGCAAGCGGTGTTTATCGCGCCCTGGATTACCTGATCGGCAACACCAAGTCATTGCTCGATATGCCGGCAGGTGATCACCGCTTTATCGACCTGAAGGGTCAGCGGGTGGTGGTTTTGGGTGGTGGAGACACTGCGATGGATTGTGTACGTACGGCCATACGCCAGGGCGCACGTGAGGTACATTGCCTGTATCGGCGTGACCGGGAAAACATGCCGGGCTCACAACGTGAAGTGGATAACGCAATTGAAGAGGGCATACAGTTCCGCTTCAATGTCCAGGCGCTTGAGGTCATCCAGGCGCAGGGTAAGGCAAGCGCCGTCCGGGTGGTCGAAACACGTTTGGGTCTGCCGGATGAATCGGGCCGTCAGCGGCCGGAAGCCATTGAAGGGAGCGAGACCAATATTGAGGCTGATGCGGTTATCGTCGCTTATGGGTTCCAGGCTTCGCCAGAAAGCTGGTTTGAAAGGTTTGGTATCCAGACTAACGACTGGGGCCTGGTCAAGGCAGAGGAAAATGAAGCTTATGCCTTTCAGACAGGCAATCCGAAAGTCTTCGCCGCTGGTGACATGGTGCGAGGGGCAGACCTCGTGGTAACCGCTGTGGCTGACGCGCGCAAAGCAGCAGAGGGCATTGTTCGCTACCTGAAGTAATATACGGGACCGTTATTGTGCGGTAAGTTTCGTTTTTGAGAAATCAATGCGTGCTGGAAGTCTGTAGATCGATAAAAAAAACGGAGAGCAATCGCTCTCCGTTTTCGTTCTTGCGAGTTGTAAATGTTATCAGTCTTGTGGCGGGCAGGATGCGGACTGTGTCATCCTGACACCATCATAATCTGTCATGCTGTCACCGACCGTAACCGTGGCTTCGATCAGATAGCAGTCAACCACATTAAAGTCAATGGTTCCGACCGGCATAGTGTCCTGCATTCCACCGTCCGGCGTCTCACCATTGCTTTGGTACAAAGTGGTGCTGGCCATCATTCCATCGAACTCGCCTGGCTCGCTTTCGAATGTGAACCACATTGGCGTGCCGTCGGCATTATAGGTATACCACGACCCTACCACCCGGTTCTGGGCTGGGATTGGAGTAAACCAGAAACCCTGACCGGCAAGGCCATCCAGCATGTAAGAGCCATTGGTGCTGTTGTCTACCGGCGCACGCAGTGGAAGTTCGGCGATCGGTGTAGCAATAATACCCAGGTCCTGGTTGGCAATGTCGCCTACAGCAAAGAGGGTGGCGATGGCGCCAGGAGGCAATTCAACCGGAAGTGGATCGATGAAGTTTACCTGACCGTTGTTGGAAGCAACCTTAAGGTCATAGGTTGCTGCGGGTAATTCGAGATAACCGGTTGCCGCGTCGTAGGGTACGCCCTGCAGGTCGGCTACCAGGTCACCACCGGCAGTGCGGATGGACACTTCAGTTGCTTCCGGTGTTGCTGCAAATGGTGCCGCATGGACGATCCTGACTTTAACCATATCCATAGCAGGTGGGGTATTATCATCAGCAAGAGCGACCAACTCCAGCGGCTGTAGAGTACCGTTGCCTGACGCATATACCGTGTAGTCCTGACCGTCCATCAGCATATAAGTTGCTGTCATTGCCACGACGTCCGTACCTGTGGGGACGATATCGACCTTATACTCGCCAGCGGGCAAGGCGATGTAGTCTGTAAAATCTTTGAACTTCACATTTTCCAGAGCAACCGTTCCGTTCAGCAACACACTCACAGAGGTGTCGTCAATATTTTCTGCGAAAGGTGCGAAGTGGGCTACGGTGACTCGTGCGTCTGCGAAGGCCAATTGGCTGCTTAACAGGGCAGCGGCTCCGGTTATCAACATATTTTTACGTAACATAACTAACTCCTCATATTTTTAAAAAAATACCACTGCTTGGTGGCCGTGCGGCAATTTCCGCTCACTAATGACTGATGCTGGTAAATCGCCGCACCGGCCTTGGAAAACCAAAGAGCCCGTAAGTGCTCTTTAGAATCTAACTTGGAAATATTGTATAATATTTGTATAAGTAAAGTAAAGCACTAAATTCAAATTAAACTGACAAGGCATGCCACTCTCTCTCGGGTGACGACAGGTTTTTGTGTTGATTGTGTATTGATTAATACGTCAATATTTAAGCTTAATGGCATATTTGTATAATAATGAGTATAGATGCCGAACAAAAAAACACTCGGGTTTTTCATCAAAAAGTGTTATGATTTGTATAAGAAATTAATGGAATCCATATTTGGTGAGCATAATGAAGGTAGTAAAAATCAAAGACGATGAGCATACGCCGGGACTCTTTCCTATACGTACGGTCTCAGAGTTGACGGGAGTTAACTCGATAACACTGCGGGCATGGGAGAATCGTCATGGCTTGATAGAGCCGATTCGAAAAGCCAGTGGTCACAGGTTATATACCCAGGAACACATTGACCTGATCAACCGGGTGGTTGGATTATTAGACAGAGGTATGCGTATAGGACAGGTGAAAGCTGAAATTGTCTCGGGCAATGATTCAGACAGCAGCA
Source organism: uncultured Gammaproteobacteria bacterium (assembly GCA_963759155.1). GTDB lineage: Bacteria > Pseudomonadota > Gammaproteobacteria > Xanthomonadales > SZUA-36 > SZUA-36. Next base: position 524,932 of record CAVWXX010000005.1, read on the forward strand.
CTGTGGATGAAAGACAGAATAACTGGCGGCGATATATCAATAGCATGATTGCCGGCATTATCCGTTTTGATGAACACGTGCTCGAACGAACCTATGCCGATGCGCTATCGCATTACCCGGTTCGTTCAGTGACAGAAAAGTTGCTGTCACCCGTTCTCAAAGAGTTAGGTGAACGTTGGGCTTCAGGTAAGGGCAGTGTCGCAGAGGAGCACTTTTTTGCTTTTTATTTACGGAATAAATTAGGAGCACGCTTTCATCACCGCTCACAGAATCAAACCGGGCCAAAGCTGTTAATGGCGTGTCTGCCTGGGGACATGCATGAAATTGGTCTTTTGTTGTTTGCGCTCGATGCTTCTGACAATGGCTTCAGAACCATACTATTAGGTTCAAATATGCCACTGAGCGAGTTTTCCGATGCCATTAAAAAGACCGGCAGTGATGCCCTCGTATTATCCGGAACCATTGAGCCAGGAAGCGACGTTATCACTGAGCACCTACCCCGACTGGTAGAGAAGCTGAACGTTCCGGTTTTTCTGGGTGGCAGCATAGTCGCATCAAATTTTGATGAACTGAAGAAATCCGGTGTTTTGATGATTGGGTCAGATATTGATATGGGTATCAAACAAATCAAAAAGCACCTCAATGTCGACACCTGATGTGTAAGGAAAGCGGTCGAAAGGCTCAAGTCCATGATTCGAGAGGTGTTTAAGTGATGAATTTACTTCCGGCCTGGAAGCGGGTTGGTCTGCTGATAGTACTGGCCGCCGGTCTTGGCGGTTGTTTAGGCGTGCCGGATGGCGCCCGGCCGGTTGATGGCTTTGCACTGGATAAGTACCTTGGCAAATGGTACGAGATCGCCCGCCTGGATCACTCCTTTGAACGCGGATTATCAAATGTAACAGCTGAATACAGCTTGCGTGATGGTGGCGGAGTCAAGGTCATCAACCGGGGGTTTAAAACCGCCAATGGCAAATGGCAGGAAGCTGAGGGCAAGGCCTATTTTGTTGACGATAAAAATACAGGCAAGTTGAAGGTCTCTTTTTTTGGTCCGTTTTATGGCGCCTATAACGTGATTGCGCTTGACGAGGAAGCCTACCAGTGGTCACTGGTTGCCGGGCCCAATACCGATTACCTGTGGATTCTGTCAAGAACACCTGTGCTTGAACCAGTTGTTCTTGAGCAATTGCTTACACAGGCGAAATCTCTGGGCTTTGATACTGAAGCATTGATATTTGTTAAACAGGATCAGGAACTATAAAAGAATTTGATGACCGATCTTTGATTTCGTAGTTTGGCGTTATACTGGTAGGTTCTGTTTCATACAACAGCCGGTTAACAGCAAAATATGAATTCGAACAAGCTTGACCAGTTAAAAATTGAGCGTGAGCCGGAAGTTGAATCACAGGCCAGGCGCTGGCCCTTGCTGATAATCCTGGCCATAGCCATGGCTGCCGCCGCTTACTGGTTTCTTATAAAGCCGCCGGCAGCGATAGAAGTCAGTACCGCCATCGCCCGTGAAATCTCCCGGGAGGTAGCAAGTACTGTATTGAATGCCTCCGGTTATGTGACTGCGCGCCGCCAGGCGACGGTTTCATCCAAATTTACCGGTAAGGTGGTTGAAGTGCTCATCGAAGAAGGTATGCAGGTCGAAACGGACCAGGTACTGGCTCGTCTCGATGATGCCAACATTGCTACCAGTTATGCCCTCGCAGAAGCACAGCTCAGGTCTGCTGAGACTTCACTTAAAGAGACCAGGGCACTGTTGGTAGAAGCCAACGCGGTATACAAACGCACCAAAAACCTTGTAGACAGGCAACTTGCTTCAGAAGCCGAAATGGATCGTGCCCGTGCTGGTGCCGACTCGCTTTCCGCGCGACTTGAAAGCAAGCAAGCTGGTGTGGCGGTCGCTGAAAAACAACTCGATGTCTATCGCCAACAACTTGAGGATACCGTGATCCGCGCCCCTTTCACCGGTATCGTCGTGGCAAAAAATGCACAACCTGGTGAAATGATTTCGCCGGTTTCAGCCGGTGGCGGCTTCACCCGTACCGGTATCGGCACCATTGTTGACATGACTTCGCTGGAAGTCGAAATCGATGTGAACGAGGCTTATATCAATCGTGTTAAACCCGGTCAGAAAATCGTCGCCACGCTGGATGCCTATCCGGACTGGTCTATTCCCTGTCATGTAATAGCGATCATACCCACCGCAGACAGGCAGCGCGCCACGGTTGAAGTACGCGTAGGTTTTGATGAGCTGGATTCGCGTATCCTGCCGGATATGGGTGTAAAAGTCGCATTCCAGGAAGATGTAGCCAAGGCGACATCCGGGCAGGCGGGTGTGATGGTGCCGAAAGCGGCGCTCAGTGAAAGCAATGGAAAGCAATACGTGTTGCTGGTTGTTGGTAACAGGGTTGAAAGACGTGCTGTTGCCATTGCGGGAGAGCGTGGCCAGGAAATGCTTGTAAGCTCGGGCATTACAAGTGGTGATAAAGTTATTATAAACGCACCGTCCGGTCTCAAAGACGGTGAGCGTGTTAAGGAAACAAGTGGATGACGGACAACAATAGCAGCGAGACATTGGTTAAAGTCAGCAGTGTCGATAAAATCTTCAAACGCGGATCTGAAGAAATTCATGTTCTGGGTGGATTAGACCTGGATATTCCAAACGGTGAATTTTTGGCATTGATGGGTCCTTCCGGTTCCGGCAAATCTACATTGTTGAACCTGATTGGCGGTCTGGACCGACCCAGTGAAGGTACGGTGGAAGTCGGTGGAAAGCGTATCGACAAACTGTCCGATCGCAAACTGGCCGCCTGGCGCGCAAGACATGTGGGGCTGGTTTTTCAGTTCTATAACCTGATGCCGGTGCTTACCGCGCAAAAAAATGTTGAATTACCCTTGTTGCTGACAAAACTATCCAAATCCGAACGGAAAAAGCGTGCAAGTATCGCGCTCGATATCGTCGGTCTGTCTCACAGGGCCGGTCACTATCCGCGTCAGCTTTCCGGTGGTGAACAGCAGCGTACCGGCATTGCCCGTGCCATCGTTACGGACCCGACCCTGTTGTTGTGTGACGAACCTACCGGTGACCTGGATCGCAAGTCCGGCGATGAAATCCTGGATTTATTACAGGCTCTGAATAAGGAGCAGGGTAAAACCATCATCATGGTGACCCATGATATTCATGCGGCGGATCGTGCCAGCAGAACCCTGCACTTGAACAAGGGTCAGTTAAGCGTTGATCCGGTCGACTGATGATGAATCAGGAGACAACAGTAATACACCGGGTGAGAATGCTTAAAAGGGCTGAGCAATGAAATATTTCTACCTGATTTTCAGCAGTCTGAAACGCAAGAAAATACGAACCGGTCTGACTATCATGTCCATCATGGTCGCTTTTATACTGTTTGGCTACCTGACCGCGATTCGCCAGGCTTTTGATGCAGGTGTCGAAGTCGCCGGCGCTGACCGTCTGATCGTGCGCCACAAGGTTTCGCTAATCCAGCTTCTGCCGCAGAGCTACGAGGCTAAAATGGAAAGAATTGATGGCGTAGACAACGCTGCCCATTCGACCTGGTTTGGCGGAATTTACCAGGAACCCAAGAATTTCTTTGCCCAAATGCCTGTTGTGCCCGAAGAACTGTTCGACATGTATCCGGAGTTCGTCATAAGCGACGAGCAAAAGGCCGCCTGGCTGGAGACTCGCAGTGGTGTATTGGTGGGACGTGGCCTGATGGACCGCTTCGATTGGAAGCTGGGTGATCGAATCCCCATCAATGCCACCATTTGGGGCAAGAAGGATGGTGGCCGAACCTGGGAGTTTGACCTGGTGGCAGTCTACGACGGGGCGGAAAAAGGTACTGATACCAGCCAATTTTTTATCCGTTATGATTTTTTTGATGAAACCCGCGCAAATGGCCAGGGACTGGTAGGCTGGTACACCGTACGAATTTCCGACCCCGACAAAGCGGCCGAGGTCGCGGCAGCCATTGACGCAGAATTTGCCAACTCGGCGCAGGAAACCAAGGCCGAACCCGAAGGTGCATTTATCCAGGGTTTTGCCAACCAGATCGGAAATATTGGTTTTATCATCATGTCCATCATGTCCGCCGTGTTTTTTACGATCCTGCTGGTCGCCGGCAACACGATGGCCTACACCGTTCGTGAACGCACCAATGAATTGGCGGTTCTGAAAGCTATCGGCTTCACTGATCAGGGCGTACTGGGGCTGGTGCTTGGTGAGTCCCTGGCGATCACATTTGTTGGCGGCGCGCTTGGTCTCGGCCTGGCCTGGTTACTGGTATCCATGGGAGACCCCACCGACGGATCTTTTCCGGTTTTTTACCTGCCGACCTCTGATCTTTTTCTGGGCCTGGTGTTAATCGTGGTGATGGCATTTATTGCTGGCATAGTTCCAGCGTTGCAGGCGCAGAAACTGCAAATTGCAGATGCATTGAGGAGATGAGCGGTGTTTAACTGGATATCCCAGGTTGTTTCGGTCACACAGTTCAGTATCCGCTCTTTGCCGCAACGCAAGGGATCATCAGCGGCGGCCTTACTTGGTATTGCCGGTGTGGTAGCGGTGATGGTCGGGGTGCTGTCCATCGCCCAGGGCGTGCTCAAAACCATGCAAAGTTCAGCCGGTGACAGCAATGCGATAGTACTGCGCAGTGGTGCTGATTCAGAGATGATGAGCGGATTGGGAGGGGAGGATACCCGTCTTATTACCGAGGCCCCGGGAATTGCCCGAGATGCATCAGGTGCAATCGCTTCACCGGAATTGTTTGTTGTCATCAACCTTCCCATGCGTACCACGGGCACCGATGCCAATGTCCCTTTACGTGGTGTGCAGGCACCGGCCATGACAGTACGGAAAAATTTTAAACTGACCGAAGGTCGCATGTTCGAGTGGGGGCTTAACGAGGTTATTGTCGGCAAAGGTGCTCGGCAACAGTTTGCAGGCCTTGAAATCGGTTCGAGTATTGAAGTGGGTCAGGAAAAGTGGCCGGTTGTTGGTGTGTTTGAAGCGGACGGAGGTTTGTCCGAGTCGGAAATCTGGGTAGATGCGGCAGTATTACAACCTGCATACCGTCGTGGAAATTCATATCAGGCGGTTTATGTAAAGCTGAATTCCAGGGACGCATTTAATGAGTTTAAAGATAGCCTGACCAGCGACCCGCGTCTGAATGTCAAACCCATGCGTGAATCTGACTATTACGACTCCCAGTCAACCACGGTGTATAACCTGATCACAGGTCTTGGTACATTAATTGCAGTCATCATGGGTCTGGGTGCGGTATTTGGTGCTTTGAACACCATGTACACGGCGGTATCGAGTCGTACAAGAGAAATCGCTACCCTGCGGGCGCTGGGTTTTAACTCAGGTCCGGTTGTCATTTCGGTGGTCAGCGAGTCCTTATTACTGGCTTTTGTGGGGGGTGTTTTCGGTGCTGGCCTGGCCTGGCTGGCCTTTGACGGGTACCGTGCGGCGACACTGAACTGGGCCAGTTTCAGTGCCATCACTTTTGCATTTGACGTCAATTTAAAACTGCTGGCCCAGGGTATTACTTTCGCCATGATCATTGGCCTGGTTGGCGGCCTGTTTCCGGCGGTACGGGCGGCACGACAGCCGATTGCACAGGCCTTACGCGAGCTGTGATTTACCCATCTCCCTGAAAAAATTAGAAAATCTCCTATACTGATTAATACCCGCCCAGTGCCATTCCGGCCGATGTGGGTATTTTTGACTCTGAAAAGAGGGAGATTCCAATATGCACTTTAAGAAAATTCTAATAATGATTGTCGCTTTGACATTGCTCAGCAGCATGTCAATTGCGATCGCGCAAGACGAAGAAAAAAACGATCGTCTCGCGCGGGTTGCGTTAATTACAGCCAAGGATGGCCAGGCCAAGGCACTGGAAGAAGCTATCGTTAAGTACCACCACTTTATGGGTAAAAAGAAAGGCTCCATGCGCTATCATTGGTACTCCATTGTGACCGGTCAGGATACGGGTAAATACATTGCACGTTCCGGTGGTCATAACTGGGCTGATTTTGATGCGAAACATGATTGGGATGAAGAGTCCGCAGCCAAGTTTGCCAGCCTGGTTCAACCGCACATTGCGAATGCTGTTGTCACCTACACACAAACAGACGATGAACTTGGTATCTGGCCGGACAGCCTGGAAGGTTATGAGTACTACTCAGTAACCAGCTGGCATATCAAACCAGGTCACGGCGCCGCGTTTAACGAGGGTCTGAAAAAAATTGACGAAGTACTAAAAGCAGGTGGTTTTCCAACCTACTATAACTTCATAGACACGGTATCGGGTGGAAGCGGCAATACGACCACACTGGTTAGTCCGCGCAAGAATTTTGCTGACATGGCGCCAAAGGAACCTGCTTTTATGGAGGTTATGGGCAAGGCCATGGGCGAAGATGAGGCCAAGGCGTTCATGGCAGACTGGAGCAAAACCTACACGTCAGGGGAAAATATGTTGCTTCGTCATATGGCCGAACAAAGTGATTACGGTGATGACAAGTAAATCCTGAGTTTAACAATCTCACGAAACCCCGGTCTGCTGCCGGGGTTTTTTTTGCCTCCCGGGTAACTTGAGTCGCCTGGTTAAGATAAGTGTATAAAAGCCGACCGGAAAACCTTCAGAGTTTCCGATATCATAGCCACTTCATTTGGCAGACTAACAGATAAACACTTATGAACACCCCCATCGTATTGACTGTAATCGCCGACGACCAGCCCGGCATCATCCAGCGGGTTTCCCGGGTTGTCACGGAGTTTGGTGGAAGCTGGACCCAGAGCAGCATGAGCTCACTGGCCGGCCAGTTTGCTGGAATTTTGCTGGTTTCTGTACCCAGTGATAAAACCGATGCCTGCGTGAAGAAACTACATGCACTCAAATCCAGTGGTCTGCAGGTCATTGCCCATGTCAGTAGTGAGACACCCGCAAGTGCAGATACCAATGAATACGCGCTTGAACTTGTTGGTAATGACAGGCCGGGCATTGTTCATGACATCACCTGTTTGCTGACGCGGCACAATGTCAACGTGCTGAACCTCGAAACACTTGTCGAAGCGGCATCAATGGCCGGCGGGGAGCTGTTCAGAGCCCACGCGAAACTTGTCGTACCCGCGACCGCTGACATCGATGTTTTGGAAGCTGAAATCGAAGAGCTGGCCAATGACCTGATGGTAGATATTACATTCGAAAAATAGTCCGTAGCAGTCCGCCCGGTACTGGTGAGACTCAATGGTAATCCCGTGGGAAGGTGACTGTGGTTGAAGCGCAAAAGAGAGCCAGTAAAAAGCTGCTATTAATCTCTCTGTTGGTCGTGTTTGTTTGCAGTTTTATTGCCTCGCAAATTCAAACCAGCGGCGGTCGCGTAGATGTGCGTGACATCAAAATTCCCACCCAGAACGGACAGTGGGTGGTTGCGGACCTGTTTAAGCCCCGCACGGCAACCAGCGAGAATCCGGCGCCTTTGGTGGTCGTTATCCCCGGGTTTCAGCGTTCCAAAGAAGCACTTTCCAACATCGCCATTGAGCTCTCCCGTCGTGGTGTTGTCGTCATCCTGATTGATCCTTACGCACAGGGTTTCTCAAGTGCGTCGATGAGCCGCAGGGCAGCAACCACGGAAGGTTACGGTATGTTTGCCGTCGTCGACTATGCGGCTTCCAGCTCAAACCTTAATTACATCGACAAGAGCCGCATTGGTGCGACAGGTCACTCTGCCGGCGGTAACGCGGCTATCCGTGGCGCCAATTATTTTGGCAAGGAAGCGATCTCAAGTGGCCAACCCAGCAAACTCCATTCCGTTTTCGTTTCGGGTTATGTGCTGACATTAACCGATAATGTCTTGCAGGATGTGCGCTCCAACGTGGGTGTAAGTTATGCGTTTTATGACGAGGGTGCCTACCGCAACGAGCTGAAGAATGGTGATATGCGTAAAGCGCCTGAAGCAGTACGCACCGTGAACTCCGGTTTGGGGCCAGGTGAAATGGCTATCGAAGAAGTGGAGCTTGGTCGCTACTATGGAGATAAGGATCAAAGAACGCTGCGGGTTGTTCACAACGAAATGGTATTACACCCGTTTCAGCCCTACATTACAGAGGCAACGGCCAATCAACTCGAATATTTTGAGCGGGTTTTTGAAATAGAGAGTGGTCTTTCGAGCCAAAACCAGGTTTGGTACTGGAAGGAGTTACTGGGTTTAATTTCCTTGATTGCGGCACTGGTCGCGGTCGTACCCATGGGTCGCCTGTTGCTCGAAATTCCTTATTTCAAACCATTGGTACATCCAATACCACCGGCTTTATCCAAACCGAAGGGTAAGGGCAAGTTACTCTTCTGGAGTATGTTTGCGACCGGTGCGTTGATCGCGTGTTTTACCTATATCCCCATGGCGGAGTTGTCACAAAAACTGTTCGTTGCTGCCTCTACCCGGCAACAAACCTGGTTTTTCCCGCAGCGAATGAACAATGCCGTGATGTTGTGGGCGGTTCTAAACGGTAGTGTTGGTTACCTGATGTTCTGGCTGAGTTACCGCTTTTTTGGCAAGAAACACGGTGTGTCACCACGGTCCTGGGGGGCAGATACGAGCCTCTCCGAACTATTAAGAACCTTCATGCTCGCATTCGCGTTGTTCCTGTTTTTCTTCCTGACCTTGTTTGCCATTTATTATTTCCTGCACGTGGACTATCGCTTCCTGTTCATGGGGGTGCGTACCTTTCAGCCCCCTTTGCTGGTTCTTTTGGCGATGTATGTGCCTTTTTTCTTCATCTTTTTGCTTTCAAACTCATTGCGTATCAATGGCGCCATGCGTTTTGAAGGTGAGAAACAATGGAAAAGCTTGCTGCTGGGTGGTTTTGCGAACTCGCTGGGGTTGATGCTGATTGTGCTGGTCCAGTACCTGACCTTTGCGGTAACCGGTACCGTCTACTGGACCGATGGCTGGTTATATGTGAATCTGCTGTTTGCCGTGGTGCCGATGATGTTTGTACTGCCGTACTTTAACCGCTACTTCTTTAATATGACGGGCAGGATTTACCTCGGACCGATGACAACGGGTCTGATCTTTATCATGATCCTGATTTCGAATACGGTGATCTATTTACCGCTCTAAGGATGGCTTATAGGTCGTCCTCGTCCCAATCGTCTGAGTCAGCATCCCATTCGTCCAGGTCACCTTCCCACTCGTCGAGTCTTGAGTTGAGGGCTTTTTCTTCAGCCCTTCTTTCAATCTCACGCCTGGCAGCAATACGCCTCTGTTCGGCAGCTTCGACGTCTTTAGCCAAAACTTCGTCGTCATCAGAAGAATCGTCGATGTCTGCATCATCATCAAAATCATCCAAGGCGTCCATATCGTCGTCTTCGAAATCTACTTGACTGTCATCACCCATCTGAGTATCTCCACACAGAGGCATGCCTCGGTTAGGTGAATTAAAAAATCACTTTGTCTTTGTGTCAAGGTTTTTTTGGTGGATGCAACCGTCAGTTGACCAAACATCTAAACTGCCTGGCCTGCAACGAAACCGGATGACCAGGCCCATTGAAAGTTAAAACCACCCAGGTGACCGGTCACATCCACGACTTCACCGATGAAAAACAAACCGGGAATTTTTGACTCCATGGTCTTTGATGACAATTCGTTGGTATCAATGCCGCCCAGGGTCACTTCCGCCGTCCGATAGCCCTCGGTGCCAGCGGGCTTGAGTGTCCAGCTTTCAAGTTTTTGTGCCATGGCCTCCAACCACACATTCGGCCACTCAGCCAATGCGGTTTCAGCAAGTTCAGGCCACCATAACTGTTCGATCTCCAGTACCAGCTTACGTGGCAATAAATGATCCAGGTGACTTCGCAATAGTGTCGTGGGTGATTGCTTTTTCCAGTTTAGCAACAGCGCCAGGACCTTCTGATCCGGTAATAAACTGGTATTGATCGTTTCGCCGGGACGCCAGTAACTTGAGAGTTGCAGTGCAGCAGGTCCACTCAGCCCACGGTGAGTGAAGAGTAAATCCTCGCGGAAAGATTGCCGGTCATTGAACAGGACCGCTTCAATAGAAACACCCGATAGTCGCTCACAAAGCGAATGGTTTGCATCGGTAAAGGTAAATGGCACCAGGCCGGCGGATCTGGGTAGTAATTGCAGGCCAAAACTCTCTGCCAGTTCATAACCCAGTCCGGACCCGCCCAGGCTGGGGACCGACAGGCCACCGGATGCCACGACCAGCGACTCACTGGAAAAATCACCCAGGCTGGTCTTCAGGTGAAAGCCGCTACCGGTCACGGGCTTGTCTTTAATCTGCACCGAACCATGCACGGACTGCTTGTTCGCGGGTAGCTTATTGCCAAACCAGGCACCTGAGGTGTGACACACTGCTTCAATTTCACAATGAAGCTTGATCTCCACACCGGCTTGACGGCACTCTTCCATCAACATGGCCAGGATGAGTTTTGACGACTGCTGACAAAAGAGCTGTCCACTCAGACCGTTGACCGTTTCTTTTTCGAAATACTCAATTCCATGCTTTTCCACCAGTGAGATGAAGTCCCATTGGGTATAACGACTCAGGGCTGATTTACAAAAGTGTGGGTTAGCGGATAGAAAGCGATCAGGCGCTACGTAAAGGTTGGTGAAGTTGCAACGCCCGCCACCGGACATTAATATTTTTTTGCCCGGCTTATTGGAGCGTTCCAGCACCAGCACGCGCCGGCCGCGTTTGGCCGCGGTCATCGCGCACATCAGGCCGGCCGCACCTGCGCCGATTACTATGAGATCCGGTGTTTTCATGCATGCTCATTATGGCGGGGAACCGAAGGGTATGCACCGCCTTTTGGTACACCGGGGTGACTGAAAAGGTGCTTGAACAAGCGATTTTTCAATATTTCCCTATACTTACTGAAGTGATTGCTTGATATGCGAGTCAGGAATTCGGGCACTCGTTGAAAGCATCACCTGAAAAAAGGATAACGATAAACAGAGAAACGTGGAGAAAATGAAAATGATTAAAAGCACAATTTCAAAGTCTGTTCTGGGGTTGACACTACTGGTAGCCGGTATTGGCACCTGTTTCGGCGGTAGTGATCTGGAGGAAAAAATCGCCTATGCGCGCTCAGCAGCCCCGGTTTCAGTGGGCGCAGGCGCCACCGTGGTGATCGATGGTGAAGTCGTTGCCCAAGGAAATAACGGCTGGACCTGTTTGCCGGATACCATGCCGGGTGATGGTGCCGCACTTTGCATCGATGCCGTGTGGGGCGAGATGATGGCCGCGGTGGGTGCGAAACAACCCTATAAGGCCACCAGTCTTGGCATATCCTACATGTTGTTGGGTGAGCCTGAGGGTAGTGGTGTCAGCAACTCAACCCCTTATCATGAAGATCCGGTACACGCGCATGATTATGTCGAAACCGGTCCCCACATCATGGTCATTCTGCCAAAGGAAATGCTGGAGGGTATCACCACCGACCCGTCTTCCGGTGGCCCTTATGTCATGTGGAAGGACACCGATTACGCCCATATCATGATACCGGTCGACAATACCCAATAGTTTTCCCGGTTTTCTCTTCTTAACACTCCAACCCGCAACCTTTCAGGGTTGCGGGGTTGGTATGAATTCAGGGTTTGTCGTGATCTTGAGCCGAAGGGGCTTGTTTGTCAGCAGGCCTAAAAGCGATACTCGAATGTGGCGCCGGCCAACAGGGCCGTATCGTAGTCACTCTCGTCAACGTTAACATCCATTGCGTCCCTGACCCTTAACTCACCAGCGAATGCTACCCCCAAAAATGCTGACAGGTTGAGTTTCTTATTTGGCGAAAGCATGGCCGTAAATACCAGTGGCATCGATCTGTCACGACCAACGCCATCTGCAACCGGCCCGTCGTCGTCAAGACGGAACTCTTTACTCTCATAACGCGCCGCTACACCAAATGACCAGTCATCATTCAGCTTGTAGCTAAGATTCAGACCCGGTCCCACCGAGGAGGCCAGTCCGCGCCCAGTGGAGAGGTTCCAACGGTCCGTAATGTTCCAATCGATGGCCAGTATTGGAAAGACCCTTGTTCCACTTTCAAGACGTGAAAATATACCGATACCAGGACCAATGGTCAGGTTTTCTTTGACCTTCCAGGTTGCTGCGGCAAACAGGCCCCAGGTACGGCTATCACTGGAACTGGCGTCTTTTTCGCCATTGAAACGGAGTGTGGGAATGATGAAAATCGAACCGGTTTCACCAAAGCCAAAACGCCCGTTCAATGACACACGAAATTCATCAATTTTGTTCCAGGGCTCACCACCGCCAAAACTGCTTCCATCGACAAAATCGTAGTTGGATTGACCACCACCGACTGAAATACCAACCGAGTCACGCCGGCTCCATGCGTAATCAACACCGCCGCTGACAAACCAGCGGTCCATGGAAAACCCACCGGTGCTGTCACTCAGATCGGCTTCAGATTGATGGGCGCCACCACCGTCAATATTGAAAAACCAGGGTCCATTTTGTTGAGGTTGTGCCATCAACGGCATCGCGTAAAGCGAAGCAACCAATGTGATAGCGATGATTAAACGGGTGTTGCTGTTCATAAAATAGCCTTCTATTCGTCTATAAATGCATGGTTAAGCCATGAAAGGGCACAAGCTTATTGAAAGTGGCGGGGAATGTCATTAAAAGTCGCCATGTAAATGGTGTAGTTAATTTTTCCTGTGCTGTAAAAAATCGTCTGGGAAAGTCATGAGCATGACCAAGTCATCATGTAAGATTCACGCATGGCCCGTCACACTCCAACGATTCCACCGATTGAAGCCACTACGCGCGGGTTTTTTGGTGTCTTTCGCTATAGCCGGCGTGCAATAGAACTGGTCTGGGCCACCAACGGCCGTCTTACCGTGTTTTTAGCGCTGCTGACACTGATCGCCGGTGTATTGCCGGCAGCCATGGCCTATGTGGGCGCCTTGATTATTGACGCGGTACTCGCAGCCACAAAAATCACCCAGGACAGTGGTGATATCGACATGACACGGGTTTTTACCCTGGTGGCCATCGAGGCATTGATCGTTGCGGCCATTTCCGGCGCACAACGTGGTATTTCCCTCTGCCAGGCTTTGTTACGCGCACAACTGGGTCAGCGTGTGAACGTGATGATCCTTGAAAAGGCGATTACGCTGGAACTGGCGCAGTTTGAGGATTCCGAATTTTATGACAAACTGACCCGTGCACGGCGCGAAGCCTCAAGCCGTCCCCTGTCGCTGGTCAACCGTACTTTTGGTCTTGGTCAGAACCTGATCTCCCTGGTCAGCTACGGTGTGCTGCTGGTGCAGTTCTCTCCATGGGCCGTTCTGATTTTGGTACTGGCTGGACTGCCCTCGTTCGTGGCGGAAACACGCTTTTCAGGCCAGGCTTTCACCCTGTTTCGCTGGCGCTCACCCGAAACCCGTATGCAAATTTACCTCGAGACCGTCATCGCCAGAGAAGACAACGTCAAGGAGGTGAAGTTGTTTGGCCTGGGCCCGTTGTTGTTGCAACGCTACCGGGATATTTTCAAGCGCCTGTACAAGGCCGACCGGGCGCTGGCCATACGGCGTGATGGCTGGGGTTTTGTACTGGGCCTGATAGGCACGGCGGCCTTGTACGGCGCCTATGCCTGGATTGCTTTTGCAACGGTCATCAGTCGTATCACGCTGGGCCAGATGACCATGTACCTGATGCTGTTCCGCCAGGGACAATCGTCAGTGGCTGCCATCCTTTCCGCCATCGGAGGTATGTACGAGGATAACCTGTACCTTTCTACGCTCTATGAATACCTGGAAACACCGGTGACAAAATCAGATGCCGGCAGGATGAAAGGCCCCAAACCCGATGATGGCATTCGTTTCGAAAAGGTCAGCTTTACCTACCCCGGAGCCAGTGAACCAGCACTAAAAGACGTGGATCTGCATATCCACCCCGGCAGGTCACTGGCACTGGTCGGTGAGAACGGTTCCGGTAAGACGACACTGATCAAGCTGCTCACGCGGCTATATAAACCCGATGAGGGACGTATCCTGCTTGATGGTCTGGATCTGAATGACTGGGATGAGGAAACCTTGCGCCAGCGTATTGGTGTGATATTCCAGGATTTCTCACGCTACCAGTTCCTGGTGGGTGAGAACATCGGGGCGGGTGACGTACGAGAATTCGATGATGAGGACCGTTGGAAAGATGCCGCCGGCAAGGGCATGGCGGATGATTTCATCGACAAGCTACCATCCGCTTATCAGACCCAGCTTGGTAAATGGTTCAAAGATGGCCAGGAATTATCCGGTGGTCAGTGGCAGAAAATCGCCCTGTCGCGCGCATTTATGCGCACTGATGCGGATATCCTGGTGTTGGATGAACCGACGGCTGCGATGGATGCTGCTGCCGAGGCGAGAATCTTCGAGCATTTCCGCAAGCTGACAAAGAACCGTATTGCCATTTTGATCTCGCACCGCTTTTCTACCGTACGTATGGCCAGCCAGATTATTGTGATTGAAAATGGCCGGGTGATTGAGCGCGGCAGCCACGAGGAGTTGATGGAATTGAACGGGCACTACGCGAACCTGTTTTTACTGCAGGCAGCCGGCTACAAGTAAGACCCCAGCAGGCATCAGAACCGGTAGGTCAAATTCAACATCTGGCTTTTGCGTTTACCAAAACCAAACTCTGCAAGAATGGAAAAGCTGCGATTGATATCCCACTGGCCGCCAATGAGGTAGTTGTAGGCTTCCTGGGTGGACTGGTCGATGGTCACGATCAAGGTGTTCTCACCAATATCCAACGGCAGGTCGAGGGTCTGGGAAATATCCTGGTACATAACGCCAAGCCATAAAACACCGGTAAATTTACCCAGTTTTCCGTTCCAGCCAATACGGCTTGAAATCACTTTGGCCTTGGCGTCGGTCAATGAGATGTCCAGGTCAGCCGTGGTCCAGTTCATATCGACCATGCCGAAGAAATCTTTGTAGCCGCCGGCGATGGTCGTGCCGTAACCCCTGACGTTGGCTTTGTAATTGAGATTAAAGGTGGTGTCGACAGCACAATCGTTACCGGGAAGGCTACATAGCAGCGGGAAAACGGGCTGAAGATCGAGCTTCAGCGGGCCGATTGCTTCGCCACTGGTTCTGCCGAGGATGCCATAGATATTCCAGAAAGGCAGTATCCAGGCATCAAAACGCAGTGTATAGGTGGATTCTTCATTTTGTACCTCGTCGACCACTGCCACACCAGGTGTTTTGACATCGATTCCATTGACGAAAATACCACCCACATCAAAGGGCTGGTCCTGGTGCATATAACCCGCAGAAACGCCGAATGGGCGTGGCAGGACATAGCCCAACTCACAGGCCGCCTGCCCTAAAAATGGAAGAAAATTTGTCCAGCGGTCTTCGCAGGTGGGCTCACCCACCCGGCCGGATTCATAAGGGATCGGGGAAACCGGGTTCTCCCTGGAAGTACGCGCCATCCATATCCTGTGTTTGCTCAGGTTCAGAAGCTTCTTTCTCACTGGTGGCCTGGTCGGCGGCCAGGGGTGAACTGCAGAGAAAAAGTAACAGGCTGGTTAGCAGGGTTTTCTTGAGATCAATCATCCTGGGCGCTCAATACCTCATAGATAAATGTACAATCGGTTCATGTTAACAGATTGTTGACCTGATTCACCGCCAACCCCCGTACATTGCAAATGCAGATAAATATCTGAAAGAAAAGCGCCGGTTTAGCGGCTTTATGCCTAAAGGCCGGTTAACACCGCGGCATAAATTTCAATCGCATCCCACAGGTTCTGCAGACGCAGGTTTTCGTTTGCCCCGTGCTGGTTATTATCATGATTGGCGACAGGCAAAATCAGAATCGGCGTCTGAAGGACATCCTCGACGATATACAGGGGCAGGCTACCTCCCATGGTCGGGGTCTGAATAAGCGTGCGGTCTGACAATTTATCCAGGATGTCCGATATCTGCATGGCCAGTGGCTCATCAAAGGACGCCCGGTAAGCCGGGTAGCCGCCGGATGAAGACCAGTCGAGACGCGCAAGCTTCTGATGTTTCTGCCGCTGCTCAGGCGTTGGTTCATCATAGATGACAAAAAACCCCTGGGACTCGATATGCCGCTCGATAACACCGCGCAGATAGCCGGGTGTCTGGTCCGGCACCAGGCGTAAGCCAATGGAGGCTTCAGCCGATGGCTGAATGACATTCCTCGCCTGTGAGCCCACATCACCACCACGTATACCACGCAGGTTCATGGCCGGTCGCCCGATGGCCAGTTCGAGGCGGTCCCCGGTTTCCGGTGCAACGATGCCCAGGTCTGAGGCAAGCAGGTCGTCCATTCTCGGCGCAGCAGCAATCGCTGCCAGTTCCTTTTCCGATAGTGCCACTACCTGGTCACTGTAGCCATCCACCAGGATCTCACCATCGGGAGCACGCATGCTACTGATCAACTCAGTCAGCAACATGATCGGGTTGGGTGCCCAGTTACCGTAGTGACCGCTGTGCAGCGGGCGATTCGGACCATAGACCGTCAGGTTGAAGCCGTATGCACCACGAACACCGTATACCAACTGCCAGCGCCGGCTCTGGTGTGCCGGTCCGTCACAAAACAACCACAGGTCTGCAGACAGCTTGTCTTTATGTGCCTCGAGCATTCGACGCAGATTGGGAGAGCCTGCCTCCTCTTCGCCTTCCAAAAACACCTTGAGATTAACGGTGGGTTCAATACCCGTCTCTGCCAAAGCTTTCAAGGCCGATTGCAGCGCAATTACGGGTGCTTTGTCATCGCCCGCCGAGCGTGCAAAAATACGCCAATCCGGGTCAAAGGGTGCTGTCATTGGCACCTGCTCACCGCCGTTTTCAACCATGTCCGTGCGCATAACCGGTACCCACGGGTCAGATGCCCAGTTATCGACGTTCACTGGCTGGCCATCGTAATGAATGTAGATCATCACGGTTCTGGTCGCGCCGGGTGATTGCCGCTCTGCAAAAACAACCGGATTGCTACCCTCCAGTTCAAGCAATTCCACATTCATCCCGGCATTTGTCAGCAATTGGGAAATATGATCGGCATTTCTGCGGATATTGGTTTCATCGGCAGCGACATTGGGGATACTGAGGAGCGTGGCAAATTCGTCAATGATCTGCTGCTCATTTGACTGCCGCCATTGGCTGACCTGGTCGGTCACCTCATCCGCGTTGGCGCGGTCAGCGCCCCAAAAACAAAATGTCACAATCACTACTAATCTAAGGAACATTGCCAGCGACCTCTCTATTCGTTGCCAATAATCTTACCCTGTATATTGAGGGAATATGTATACGACTTTCTTACTGGTATCGAATCACGATACCGGCGTAAACATTTCGTTCAGGTGCGGGTTCGTAGTAGCGCCCGCCGAATGCATTAATGCGGATATTGCTGTTGTAGTGCGCATTAAATAAATTGTTAACACCAAAATAGGGCTGGAATAGTAACTTCGCAGTTTGAATATCGTAGGTGGCGCGTAAACTGGAAACCACGTAGTCAGGCACTTTGACACTATTGGCATTGTTGGCAAAAAGGCTGCCGGAATAAAGCGTCTCGAATGTCGCGGTGAAACCGTTACTGTTTTCATAATTCAAGCCTAGAAAAGCAAAGTACTCGGGCACCCCTGGCAAGTGTGAGCCAGAGAAATCACGCCCGTTTTCATCTATAAACCGGTCAAACTTAAAATCTGACCAGGTCAATGATGCATCGATGCCGAAACCGCTGGAGCCTTGCCAGGAGACCGCGGTTTCTACACCGGTCCGGGAAGACTTGCCGGCATTGATGTAAAACGTCCGGCCTGGTGAGCCCGGCAGCTCAAAAGGCACCAGTTCGTTTTTGAGCTCGATATGAAAAACCGCTATTTCGTAGTAAAGCTGTTTGGTCCCCGTCTTATAGCCCAGTTCATAATTGATGGCGGTTTGGGGTTCCAGCGACTGGTTAAAACCCCCGCTACCATCCGGGTTGGCGAGTTCAGTGGTGGTCGGGGTTTCGAATGAACTGCTGATCGCGGCAAACAGCACGCCACGCTCAAGTATGCGATTCAAGCCAAGTGAGTAGCTGAACTGATCAAAGCTGACTTTACCCGAATCATCACCGTCTATCAGATAGTGATCGGCAACATCGAATTTTATGTTGTCGTAACGCAAGCCTGCCGCCATGTCCCAGCGCCGGTTAAACACGTATTTGCTCTGAACAAATACACCATCACTGTTAACCTTTTCCCTTTGGTCGAGCCTCAATGGTCCGATATGGCCTTGCATATTGTCGAATCGTTGGCGGGTATCATCCTGGCGGTCAATATCAAAACCAAGCATCAACCCGACCTGCTCAGGCAGAACATCTGCCAGTGTGTATTGGGCGCCGAATCCATAAAAAAACCGGTCCAGGTCAACCGCGCCAGCCGACTCAAACGGCAGGAAGTTGGAAAAATCACGCCAGACATAGTAATTTCTGACCGTCAGGCTACCCGCTGCGCGGTCTCTTTGGTAAACCATGCCAAAACGTTGCTGGTCAAGGGCCTCACCAGCGTCATAAATGAGGTTCGCTGCACGCGCCGACGTCCTGTCGAGCGCTACCTGCGCGGCGCTGATACCGCCAGGGTCCTGTGCATGGGGTTGATCGGTACTATTGAGTACAAAGGTCAGAGAGTCATCTTCGGCGAGTTGAATACCAAAGCGTCCATTGAACAGGGTGCCTTCCGAGGCGGAGTGTTCACGATATCCATCGAGTTGCTGGGAAGCAATGTTTGCAAGATAGTCAAATTTTCCTGCCTCGCCACCGGCCTTCAACTGGTACTTCTGATAGCCAAGGCCACCTGCTGCCAGCCTGGCTTCAATAAACGGTGGCTTGGAGCCCGACTCACTTTCGATCACAATGACACCACCGGACGCGTTTCCATAAAGGGATGACGACGGACCGCGTATGACCTGGATGCTTTTTGCAGAATCCGAGGTCGATACTATCCACACCGGCTTGCCCGTCCGGCAGGGTTTCAGGAATACCATCGACGATAATCTTTATACCGCGTATGCCAAATGCTGAACGCGCGCCAAACCCACGCAATGAAATTCTCAAGTCCTGCGCCATGTTGTAACGGTTTTGCATGTACAGACCCGGTACGCCGGCCAGCGCCTCATCAAGTGACAATTGCTGCGTTCCATTTTGAATATGTTGCTGGTCAACAACGGATATGGAGCGGGCGGCTTCACGCACCGTTGTCTGCAAACGTGTTGCCGTTACAATAATTTCATCCAGTGGCTCATCCACGGTTTGCTGGGCGGTAGCGAGAACCGGCAGGGCAATCAAAGCAAAAAAGATTTGCCACTGTCGAACAACCGCGTTTGAAATGCTCGTCATAGGGACAGGTCCATTTGCTCTTTGATAATAATTTTTCGTGTATCGACTGAAACCGGTAAACGTGTGTGATCGTTTTGCCACAGTAGACAAATCATAAATCGTCTTTACCGGCTGACCACCCTGTCGGCGTTTTGCAAATGATATCAGAATGCTGTGAAGACCATCACAGATTACAAAATTCTCAGCCCGGGTAGCGCATTTTCGGCCTGTGAACAGGTCTCAACTCAGACGCAGGCCGTTGTACTTGACGGCGGTAAATGTTTCACTAATTGAAAACACGGCAAAGGTTAGGCATGGAAAATACAGGCGGGCTGGAGTTGGCAGGGGATTTCCATGCCACCCGAAAACAATCGGTCAAGGCATGTGAATCGCTGGAGTTGGAAGACTATGCTTTACAGGCAGCAGCATTTGCGAGCCCGCCCAAATGGCATCTTGCCCATACAAGTTGGTTTTTTGAAACCTTTCTTCTGAAACCGTTTGCCAGTGGCTACGAGGTATTCCACCCGGCTTACGAAGTCCTGTTCAACTCCTATTACAACGCCATTGGTCAGCAGTTTCCGCGAGCACAAAGGGGCTTGCTCTCGCGCCCGGGCGTTTCCGCAGTGCTTGCCTACCGGGAGCATGTGGACAACGCAATGTCCCGGTTATTGGCGGCGGATGACCATCCACGGCGTGAGCTGATTAACCAGCGTTGCCGGTTGGGTATCGAACATGAAAAGCAACATCAGGAACTGTTTTACACAGATATCAAATATTCGTTTTCCGTCAACCCCTTGAACCCTGCCCTGCAGGTGAATTTGGCCCCGGAACCCACTCATGTGACTCAAATGCAATGGTGTGAGTTTCCTGGCGGACTATTTGAACTGGGTTTTGACAGCAGGAATGATGAGTTTGCCTATGACAACGAATGCCCTGCTCACAAAGTGTTTGTCGAACCATTTTTTCTGTCAAATCGACTGGTCACCAATCGCGAATACCAGGCTTTTATCGATGATGGGGGCTATTCAAAGCCCGCTTATTGGTTGGCGGATGGTTGGGCGCTGGTACAGGAACAAGGATGGTCACAGCCATTGTACTGGCGGGGTGTAAAGAACGATCCCCATGAGTTCACCCTGTATGGCCTGCAGCCCAGGTTAGCCGATCAACCGGTTTGCCACCTGAGTGGTTACGAGGCTGACGCCTATGCAAACTGGGCCAATGCGCGTTTACCGACGGAGGCCGAGTGGGAGTTTGCCGCCCGGCAGCAAGCTTTCAGTGACAAGAAAGCATCCGGCTTACACCCTCAAGCGGCAATACCGGGCAACGTAACCCAACCCCTGTTGCAGCTTTACGATAGTTGTTGGCAGTGGACGGCCAGCGCCTATCGGGCGTATCCCGGCTTTCGTGTTCAGGAGGGTGCGATAGGGGAGTACAACGGTAAATTTATGTCAAACCAGTGGGTGTTGCGTGGCGGTTCATGCGTCACAAGTGCCGATCACCTGAGACCCAGCTATCGGAACTTTTTCTACCCCGAAGATCGTTGGCAGTTCAGTGGCATTCGCCTGGCGAAGAACTTATGACAACACAATCACAGCCGGAATCACAGCCGGAATCACAGCCGGACAATGTTGTTTTTAGTGACTTGCACCCGCCCGGGGGTGATAAGCGTTCAGAGATTTTGAGTGGGCTGCAGAAGAAGCAAAAGAGTATTGATCCTAAATATTTCTACGATGCGCGTGGCTCAAGCCTTTTTGAGCAGATTACCACGCTGCCGGAGTACTACCCAACACGCACCGAGCGGGAAATCCTCAAGCGCGATGCAAACGATATGGCGGAATTATGCGGGGAAAATTGTGTACTTATCGAGCCGGGCAGTGGCAGTAGTGAAAAAGTCAGGTTGTTGCTGGATGCTCTGAAACCCGCGGCTTATGTACCCATGGATATTTCATCTGACTTCCTGAAAGACTCTGCCATCCAACTGGCTAAAGAATATCCATGGCTGGCTGTCCACGCGGTTTGTACCGATTTTGCCAAACAGGAAAAAGAGCCTGAAGGTCTTCCACAGGGTAAACGTGTGATATTTTACCCGGGCTCGACACTGGGAAATATGAAACCAGCTGACGCGACAGAGTTTCTGAGTAACCTGGGTCATTGGGTAGACCACGACGGTGGTGTTTTAATAGGTATTGATATGCACAAATCTACCCGGGTCCTGGAAGCGGCCTATAACGACAAACAAGGGGTTACTGCTCTATTTAATCTGAATATACTAAGCAATATCAATGCTTTAATGAACGCTGATTTTAATATCGATAGTTTCAGTCACCAGGCTTTTTACAATGAGGAAAAGTATCGTATTGAAATGCACCTGGTGAGCGAGCTTGATCAGGTGGTGAAACTGGGTGACAGCAATATTTCATTTACCCGTGGTGAAACCATCCATACTGAAAACTCCTATAAGTACACACAGGAAAGCTTTCAGGAGATAGCAAAGCGTGCGGGTTTTGTAATTCAATCAAGCTGGTTGGACGAACAACAGCTATTTGGTGTTCACTACCTTGGGTTGGATCGGGATTGAGCTCAATCGAAGCCTGAAATAACAAACTTCAGGCTAGTGAGAGTGTCCCCATGTATGAACGTACTCTTTCAGGGTTCTGCTCTCGAAAACGTTTTCTTCCAGGTGAGCATTTACAAGGTCACTGATAGAAATAATGCCGCCCAGGCTGCCATTGTCCAATATCGGCAAATGCCGGATATGATGCTTTGTCATGATGCCCATGACATAGTTAAGGTCATCTTCCGGGACTCCAATGACCAAATCTTTCGTCATGATGTCCTTGACCAGGAAAGGGCACATAATCTGGTCTCGTGGCGGAGGAGTTTTCAGGTGACTGCAATTCTCACCACAGCACTTCATCACATCACGCTCAGTGACGATTCCGGCAATCTCTCCATCTTCATCCGTCACGATCAGGGAACCGATTACCTGGCGGTTTAACTCGACGATAGCCGCATGGATGGTTTCCTCCGAATCTATGGTGGCAACCCTGGTCCCCTTTTCTCTAAGAATGTCTTTTATTCGCATTTTAAATGTCCGGCCAATCAGTAATAAAACCTCACCTCCCCCGGGTTAGTGACACAGAACCTCCGGTGGGCGGGTAATGACAAGTCATGCTATGCGTAAAAAGGCTGCGAAAAATTGATTTAAGTCAGTTGCTTGCGTATTAGGCTGTGCCGGTGGTGAAAATCAGCTGCCAAATTCAGTGTATTTCTTAGAGTTACCCCTCGATTTATCTACGGGATATTTTTGCTCGTTGAGTTTAATTTTGTCGCGGGCGGCTGTTAACAGGTCGACCTCAAGCTTATCGGCCAGGCGTACCAGGTACAGAAGCGTATCAGCAAGTTCGGTGGCCACTTCTTCGAGCTTCTCTGCCGGGAGGTTTTTGCTTTGTTCCTCGGTGAGCCATTGGAAATGCTCGGTGAGTTCGGAAACTTCGACGCCCAGCGCCATACAAAGGTTTTTGGGTGAATGAAACTGATTCCAGTCACGTTGATCTGCAAACTCACGCAGTCTCAGCTTTAACGTGTCGAGATCGGTCTTGCTCATTTATCAATGCTCTTCAGAGGAATGATGTTTTTCGGGTTTCTTAGAACATCTTTACGATAATTCTGGAATATTCAACAAAATAAATATGACCTCGAAAAACTACTACTGAATTACCCAGTCTTCACTGCAACAGTTATTGACGAGAAACTCCATCAGGGTATCCATATTCTCATGGTCGGCAGTACAAATCAGGCTGCGGCTATCACGTTCCTGGATAAGCAATCCAGCGTTGATCAGTTTTGCTATATGGTGTGAAAGCGTTGATGCAGGCACATCCAGTGCTTCCCTGATCTCGCCGACAGGAAGACCATCGGGTCCGGCCTTGACGAGTTGACGAAAGATTTCAAGCCGGGTCAGGTTCCCCAAGGCTTCCAGTTGCTTTGCTGCGGTTTCAATGTTCATGTGCTTAAGATAAATGTTGTATAAAGGAAAATCAACTAGTATTCTGGAATATTAGAAATACTACTAATTCAAGCCTGTTCTATGTGATCAAATGTTTCACGATTGGCCGTGATGCCTTGTAGCTGACAATTGCTACATCCAGGGGAACACGGGCGAATAATTCAAGTGCCCGCCTGATCGCTGTCAGTATCCAGTCTTCATCATTACCAAAAACACCACCACCCAGAAGGGTCAGGTAAACCTTGTTATTGCCTGTCCGGGCGAAGTTCAGAAGTGCTGCCCAGAAAGTTGCCTCGTAGGATGCATTGAGTATCAGCCTGGCAAACGGCTCCCATGAACGACTGTCGTGATACGAGTAGCCTACGGGTAAGGCGGACCCATAGACCTGGGTGACAAGGTGGGTGCAGTCATCCAGCGTAACCTGGGTATCCCACTGAATGCCAATACGTAATTTCTGCCGTAGAAAATCACGTTGATGTTTCGACATGGTTCTGATTCTTTCAGATATTTCCGAAAGCCCCGTGGATGTTGCCATGGCATATCCGTTTTGCATCTGCCACAAGCGCCCATCGGTATTGCCAAGCACCTTACCCATATCTTCAAGGCAATCGATCTGACTATCGGCCGACTGACCGGTTTTGCCATTCACTTCTGCCATGTAGCATCTATAAATCGTACCCGCACCCGCTGCGACAGCACAGGCCGGACCCTGGGTGAGATCGTACTCATAGACGCCAACACCGCGCTCCGGACCGACGTGTTGCGAAGGCATTTCCAGCAGGTTGAACTGGGATGCTACCTGGAACAAAGCACCGGCGTTATCAGGGTCAAGGTGAAGTGATGTTACATCGGAAATAACTTCCCGCACCTTGATTGGACCAGCCGGTACCTGCTTTTGGGGCGGGGTTGATCGAAGTTCAGCCAGCGAGGGGGTTTGCAGTTCACCACAAACAAAAGTGTTGCCATTGACCCTGGATTTAATTCTATTGTCACTAACGACCAGTTGACTTCGTACCTGATCAGGCGAAACTTCGACGAAGCCAGTCAGATCTTCAAACCACATCAAAGGTCTCTGTCGCTCAGAGTAATCGTGACCATAACGGCCGTGAGATCAACATAGTTAGAAACATGAATGCCGGTGCCCATTTTTTCTTACTCCACAGAAACCGGAATTGAGCTTTGATGAAAGGTGTACTTAAAAATGCATCGGCGAGTGCTTGAGACTCACTGGCATTGACGGATTTAAGTTCTTCACGCAGGCTGCCTCCGCGAAAACTTCTTATGCGATTTGATGTTATCCATTCACGGGCAATTTTGCCGGCTTGCTCCAGGAGATCGTCATGTGGCGCGACCCATTGGATAAGCCCGGCCTTGAGTGCCTCATCCGCAGTGGGTTTCCAACCCTCCTTTCCGAGCATTCTCTCTGCATTCGCCTGGCCCATCAGACGTTCGAACTGAACGCTTGAACACCCCTCAGGTGGAATACCCAGTGCACCAAAGGGTGTGGAGAATGTCGCTTTCTCCGAGGCGATCATGCCATCGCAGAGGCTTGCCGAGGTCACACTGGCACCGATCGCAGGCCCATTGATAGCGACCAGCAAGGGCTTCGGGAAATCGAGGAAAGCGTCAAACAGCGCCTGGTTGTGTTCAACAATCATCGCGCGTAACTTACGTGGATGCCCGAGACGGAGTGTGGCCGCCAGGTTTACGCCTGCACAGTAATACGGGTCCGCACCGGTGAGAATCAATACCCTGGTTTCCGTATCATGGGCGGCGACCTTGAAAGCCTCTTTCAAAGCGTTCATCATCGCCATGGTCCAGCCATTGAGACGCGCAGGCCGGTTCATTGTCAGGGTCGTTACCCCGTCGCGTCGATGTGTCAGAACCAGTGGTGTATTGGCGCTGGCGTCGTTTTCTTTTGTATTCATGGCAATAGCATACAGCCTAAGCCGAATACCACCCAGACCCCTTATCCTGCTTATAAAGTTGAGCCAGTTTTGCCGGCGTAGTTATGTTCATGATCGACCTGGCAGCGGTGACAACGTTTAGCCGTTGGGTAGGCTCCCAGCCGATCGGCCGATATCGATGCCTTACAATGGCTACAGACACCATAAATACCTGCTGCGATGCGCATCAGCGCCGCATCAATATCCCTGATTTCATCAATATGACGGTCGATGTCCGCCAGCTGCAGGTCAACCAGCAGGTCGGCCACTGACGCCTCCCCAATATCATGGACCTGTCCCGCAAGTTTGATATAGGTTTGATCGTCCGATTCAAGCAGTTCAAGCCGGACCTCTTCACGTACCGCAAAGAAACGTTCATCCAGCATCTTTTTGAAATCGCGAATCTGATTTGCAGTCAACATCACGTACTCCCGGCCAATAAACGATCGATTGTGCGCTCAGCATATGACGAGTTGACACGTGACAGATTGATTTGGGTCAACAAAAGTCCCTATCAGGCAACAGGTGTAAGCGTTGCCGGTACTGGTTTGCTCTGTGTACGAAGAAACCAGCGCTTAATCAGAAAATTCTTTGAGAACCAGTGGCTTCTCATAAGTATCCGCGCCAATGCCTGGCGGAACCGTGGAGAGCTACTCGCGCTTTTTTCTTCCAGGGGTTTACGTCTGCCAAATTGTATTTCCACTTTGTCGACATACGCCCGTAATTGATTCGCGGAGTAATCTCCCCGGCACTCCAGTATCGTCTGTGCAGCCAGCAGGGCAGACTCCACGGCAGGGCGGATTCCTTCACCGCTTTGTGCGTAGGCAAAACCGGCTGCATCACCGATTAGCATGACCCGGTCCTTTACCATGGTACGCCGGGCGTGAGGATAGAGCAGGTAGGCGTGCCCCATCAGCTTTCCCGGTAGTTCATGTGGTATTCGGCCGATCTGCTTGAGATGCTCGCAAAACGCGTCCACATGTCCGGAAAGTTGATGTTTGTCCTCACGGCCAAGACCGATGTTTAGGTACTCACCTTTTCTAAATACCCAGCCATAACCTTTGAGATCGGTTGTGAAAAACAACTCCGGCCGTTCGCCATCAACCTGGCAGTTTGCCTGCTGTTGCGGGGTCATTTTGAACTCAATTTCCTGCGCAACGACAGCCGTCTCATGTGGTTTTTTTGATCCGATGAGGCGGGCCACGGGACAGAAGTGACCACCTGCTCCAATGACCAATTCTGCCCTGATTGCATTATTAACCAGCCAGCTGTTGTCCCGCAGATGCATTGAATTCAGGGCCTGTCCCTGCAGTAGTTCAGCACCACTGCGTTTCAACAGGTAATTGTCGAACTCAATACGACGGATACCATAGCTGACCGGCTCGCCCGTAAAATCTGACTGCAATTGATTCTGACCGGTCTGCCCGGTTCGGAAGCCATGAATGGGTTGCAATACGTGGTCGCGGGCATAGTCCTCGGGTTTGATTTCCAACTCCTGCATCACTGCAGGCGTAACCCAGCCGGCACATATCTTATCCCGCGGGAATAGAGCCTTATCCATGATGACAACGTGTTTTCCGGCCTGTGTCAAGGCTCTTGCCAGGGTCGAGCCAGCGGGGCCGCCACCGATAACCAGGATTTCAGTCTCAAGCATCCGGGGAAGCCTGGCCGCCATTTCTTCGGTCTTGTTGACAGGTATACAGGTGGGCTCTCGACCAGGGTATGTCGTTGTCCCGTTCGCGCGTGAAAAGTACCTGGAACAGTTGCAAACCGCCGGTGTTAAAGGCGGCAGTGGACCCGGCCAGGTATAAGCGCCAGCTGCGTACAAATTTTTCATCCAGCATGCTTTCAATCCGGTCGGCGTTCGCTTCGAAGCGTTGACGCCATGCCTGTAGTGTCAGGGCGTAGTGTAATCTCAGGTTCTCGACATCCAGAACCGAAAAACGTCCGCTCTCAAAGATATCCATCATTTCGCGAAGGGCTGGAGGATAGGCACCTGGAAATATTCGCCGCTCAATCCATGCGTTCATGGGCCTCGGCCAATTACGGCCGATGCTGTGAATCAATCCCCGGCCGCCGGGTTTGAGGCACCTATCAATGACATTTCCCAGTAAGGCGTAATCACTTGTGCCAACGTGCTCCAACATGCCGACGGAAACGAACACGTCAAAGTCACCACGGATGTTGCGGTAGTCGTCAAGCATGTACTCCACGCGATCAGCGAGACCCAGCGCCTCGGCCTTTTCCCTCGCGAAACCCACTTGCTCACGGGAAATGTTGTAGGCCTTGACCCTGACATCGTGGGTTTTTGCCATGTAAAGTGCAAAACCACCCCATCCACTGCCGGCCTCAACAACGGTTTCTCCGGGTTTTAACTGCAACTTGTTACAGACATGAGCCATCTTGGCCAACTGTGCTTCTTCCAATGTCATGGCCGGGTCCGGATAGTAAGCGCATGTGTACTGCATGGCTTCGCGATCCAGCCAAAGACGGTAAAAATCGTTACCGATATCGTAGTGATGATGAATGTTGTCTGCCGCTTTGCGGAAAGTGTTCCTGATTTTCCTGTGGCCCAGTGTTTTGTTCAGCCAGGCTAACCAGGCCCAGCCGCCATCCCTTTGAATACCACGATAAACCACTTCCAGACACTGGCAAAGATCACCATCGATTTCAATTCTTCCTTCGCTGTAAAGCTCACCCAAGTAAAACTCAGGACGTAATAATGGAAGGTACAGTGCCCCACGGTCATGGAAGTACATCGTCCCGATGGTTTCACCAACATTCGGAGAAACGGTACTCCCATCCCAAAGCACGAATTTGATCGGAGGCTGGCCAAGGTGTTTCAGCAGCTTTTGTGCGGTTGCTCTGTCCAGGAGAGTAACGCTGCCCACAGCGGCCAGTGATACATTCCCCGGGTTAAGATTCGGATGCTGCTTTGAAGTATTCTCGCTGACAGCATCACACTGGCCCCGATGGTGAGGAGTGCTGAAAGGTGGTTGTCGTATTTTCATGATTTGGACTCCGGGTACCCTGGGGTAGCAAAGTTATGGCCATGACTGAATACGAATATTTACTCAACCAGTATAAAACAAACAAATCATTCCTTTCAATTGCCTGAAAGGATAAATCGATACATTTACAATGACATACAGCGAAAACTAGCAGGAAGGCAGGCTAAAAGTCTGCCAGGTCAGTTTTCCATCAGCAACACGCCAGCACCTTTGATCGCATCATGTTTTAGGGCCAGTAGTGCGGCATTGGCGTCCGCCAGTGAAGAGATTTCCGTATGCGTACGAATATTTGCTGCGACTGCTTCAGCAATAAACTCCTGGCCATCCAACCGGGTGTTGTTTGCCACTGAACGGATTACGCGCTCCCAATAAATATCCTTGTACTCAAACCCCGGTACCGGGCTCATGTGGATTCCACCCAGTACCAGGCTGGCGCCACGCTCCAGTGACCGCAGTGCGACGGGAATGATCTCACCTGCAGGGGCAAAAATAATTGATGCGTCGAGCTTTGCGGGTGGTGTGTCAAAGGTTCCACCGACCCACTTTGCACCCAGTTCCTCTGCCAGTTTTTGATGGCGTTCCTGGTCACGTGTAAAAACATAAACATCCGCGCCGCGGTGCCGTGCAATCTGAATCGC
This sequence comes from uncultured Gammaproteobacteria bacterium, assembly GCA_963759155.1. GTDB lineage: Bacteria > Pseudomonadota > Gammaproteobacteria > Xanthomonadales > SZUA-36 > SZUA-36. The sequence continues at coordinate 553,920 of CAVWXX010000005.1, forward strand.
GATATGACCAGCTGCACCAAAGCCGTATAAACCCAATTTTGCACCGGCCCACTTGTCTATCCCGCATTGACGCAGGCAGCGATAACCGATAATACCCGCACACAACAGGGGAGCGACCTCGATATCGGTGAGTTGTGCCGGGAGCGGATAGACAAAACCTGCAGGTGCAGTCAGAAATTCAGCAAAACCGCCATGCCGGGTCCAGCCGGTAAACTCCGGGTGGTCACACAGGTTTTCCCGTCCGGCAAGGCAAAAACGACAACTTCCGCAGCTGGAATGGAGCCACGGTACCCCAACCCGTTGACCTTTTTTAAGTAAAGCGGCATTCGAATCTGACACGACCGTACCGACAACCTGGTGACCGGGAATAATTGGGAAGCGATATCTTTTCGGGTCCAGTTCACCTTCGACAACATGCAGGTCTGTACGGCAAATTCCACAGGCATGCACCTTGATCAGCACATCATCGTTAGCGGCAAAGGGTGTTTCCAGTTCAGTCAGTACCAGGGGCCTTTTGCCTATTGGCTTGCATTCGTGAAGTACCTGCGCATACATATGTGAATAGCTCCATTGCCCAATCTACTGGAAATGAAATTTAACGCAATCCTGTCATCAAGTTACGATCGTTTTGAATAAGCCTTATCGAAGAGTGCCTCCAGTTCTGCATGCGTGCCGCGTAACTGATCGATCACCTGTTTTGACCAGTCAAAATACTCGCGCCTGCGTGCAATGCTCCAGCTTGGCGGTGGATCAATGGCCAAATCCCTTAAGTTACTGATTTTATCTGCCAATTTAAGTATCTTGGCCGGCTCGCTGATGTGGGGGGCATGGTCAATCTGCAATTGCTTGCGCTTTTGCCTGACCGTGATGGACTGATCGTCGGTCACCTCCATCACGATACTGCTGATTTCCTTACCAAAATGTGCTGTCAATTCCTCTTCTGTTGTTTCCGTATCTTCAACGGTATCATGCAACAGGGCGCTGCAGATCACATTGACATCGGTAATATGAACTTCGTTGCAAAGAATATTGACCAGGGAGATGGGGTGGTTGATATAAGGGAATGCATCGACATTCTTGCGACGCTGGTTGCGGTGCTTGTCCGCCGCGAAGCTCAGCGCCTTGATGAGTAACTTCAATTCAGCTTCTTTGGTCATTGTGCATTCCCTAGCCGGCATGGAATCCCGGGATTAGGCTATAAACCACCAAATGTCAAAGACCTATTGTAGACCCAGAATTGGAAAAACTCATCTATCCTGTTTGTCGTATTTTGCAACGGGTACCCGAATTGCAATCACCGTGTTGTCGAAGCCAGTTGGAATCAGCGCCAAGTGCAGCCTTGCGGCAAAACAGTGATTGGCGCTGCTGATGCCGGGTCCTGCAATGATTTCCACGTCGGCGTCGTTATGATAACGAACCAATGGCCCGCCAACCGGTGTGATCTGTAGTGTTCCGTCACGCTCGAACTCTATACCATCAATGTCAGTCAGCCATTCCGGGCCGATGGTTTCTACGGAGTTGTCACGCAGATCAAGCCGCCACAGGCGCGCACCTCCGATAAAAAGGTAATGGCCTTCAATAGCGATACCGTTGGCGCCTTTAAACTGCGCCTGACCGGTCAAAACAGATTGCCTGCCGCCGGGTGCGAGACGAATGACCTGGTGCCTTGCCGTGTCAGTAATGTATACAACACCTTGTTCGGAAACCGCAAGGTCATTAGCAACAGCCGTCTCCAGGTCGGTTGTCTGTAAGAGATCAAGCTCCGGCCAATCAAATACTTTCAAACGGTTGTTGTCCACCAGGTAAAGCCTGTCACCCAGCATGGACATACCCAACGGGGCATCCAGACCCTCCAGGGCACGCCAGTTGAGCACTTTGCCCTGTGCGCTGAGCAAGCTTAGGAAACCGTTTCCCTGCTGCTTGAAATTACAAACATTTGAGACCAACAGCGTATCGTCCGGTAAAAGCAGAACAGTTTCCGGCTCACAGAACCCGCCTTCAGCCACCCAGGCGACATCTGCTTCAAGCGGGGTCAGGCCCGAATTGGCAATTATCGCGGTCGCAAGAAGTGATAGTAAAATACTCACTATTGAGGCTGTTCTATCTGTATGACGATCTTGCCACGGGCATGGCCTTCTTCAGAGTAGCGGATCGCTTCCGGGACTTCCTCCAACGAGTAAAGACGATCAATCACCGGTGTGATCTCGCCGGCGGACATCAGGTCTGCGAGCGTCTCCAGATCATCCTTGCGCATTTGTGCCATCAACAGGACGAAATCCTGCGCCACAAAAGGGGAGTAGAGAGATGCCTTTAAAGGGCCCATCAATGGTCCAAGCCAGTTACCCTTGCCGCCACCAATGATGACGAACTTACCCTCGGGTGTCAGCACCTGCCGGTTGTCTGACAATGAATGATTGCCAATCATATCGATGATCAGGTCGTATTTCTTCCCGCTTTGAGTATAGTTTTCCGTTTTGTAATCGATGACGTGATCAGCGCCGATAAGACGCACCATATCGGCGTTTCGCGCACTGCATACGCCTGTCACCTCGGCGCCTATCAAGCTGGCAATCTGAACAGCAAACGTACCCACACCACCTGAGGCGCCATTGATCAAGACCTTTTGCCCCGGTTTTAACTGTCCTTTATTACGAACTGCCTGTAATGCGGTGATTGCGGCTATGGGGACCGCGGCTGCCTGCTCAAAGCTCAGATTGTCCGGTTTCAGCGCCATTCCCCGGTCTTCAGCAATACTCAGATAATCGGCAAAGGCGCCGGTCCCGCCGCCAAAAACATCATCTCCCGGTTTGTACTTGGTAACATTTTTGCCAACGGCCTCAATTGTGCCGGCGAAGTCTACGCCCAAACGTGTTTCATTCGGTGCACCAAGGCCGGTCCCCACGCGCATGATGTACGGTGAGCCTCTCATGTAATGCCAGTCGAGTGGGTTTACACCGGCAGCCTTGATTTTTACCAGAACCTCGTTATCCGCAGGGACTGGCTTTTCAATCGTTTCGAGCCGAAGAACATCAGCTGAACCGTAGCAGGGATAAACAACAGCCTGCATCGAATCCCCATTTAAAGCCCGGGAAGTTGCGGGCGGGCAAGCGGCGTTGTGGCTTAGCATGACGGAAAACACGGATATGCAAATCACTGCCAGAATGAAGATTCCTGCGGTTACTTTGTAACGTAATTTCATTTTACTCCTTATATCTATCCATCGTCAGTGGAGATAAAACTGCTCCACGAGCCATGCATTGGATTAGGCAGGATGTGCCAGCGCGTTCCCCAGTATTCACGGTATTGCATGGTCATCCGGTCACGGTCTTTCGCCGTAGCAGTTGGGCAAGGTGAAATTGCCTTGGCGCGTATACAAGGCAGGAAGTCACCCAGGTCATCTCCCAACAGCATGATGACACGGTAGTCTTTGGCAACGAGTTCCTGGCGAAAACGTTTCTCGCGGTTCCACCCGGGCTTTTCGCCTACCAGCATCAGGTGTTCGGCATCGGTTTCGATGCCGGCTTCCGCCAGATCCTGCAGGGTTATTGCTTCTTGTGGACAAGGTCCAGGTGCAAAGTCCCGCTCATGACAGGGGCGGTTGGTGATGAAGAATACGGTTACACCTTTATCGCGAGCTGCCTTAATGAACTCGGGCGCACCTTTTATTTGGCGTGACGGGTTATTCATCTGCCAGTAATCAAAAGCCTCATGACTGAAATTGCCATCAATTTCTGCCTGGAACTCGACATTGCTGACGGAAGTTTCATCGACATCAAGTATTACCGCGGTTGGCAGCCCCGTCGAGTCAACCCGGCCGGGTAACGCTGTCGCGCTCGCGTCAGCAATCAGCTCATCAAGGTGGTCCGTGGCGTTTTGATAGGCCTGTAGCGTGACCGCATCATACTCTGCGGCAGACGCCACCCAGGCAATGCCCAGCTGAGGGTCGTTCGATACCTGCTCTTTACTGAGTGACGTCTGCGTACACGCTGACAGACCTGCAATCATTATTATCACTAGCAGGGGAATGATTTTGTTCATATTCATACTACTAAGCGCTGTCTGGTCTTTATTTCGACTTGGGAGAAGAATAGTAGCAGATGTATGGGCTTGATCTGCCCGCGCTTACATCCGATAACCAATCCACAGCCTGCTTTGATAGCGGGACGTCAAGCAAGCTGGTGCAGTCGCAGATAGCCGTAATTGTGTCCTGGCACTTCCTTTCCACCTTACAAACGTTTTACAGTGCCTCCAATAGCGTTTGGTCATTTTAACGCCACAGGACATTAGGAGAGGTTTCATGCAGGTACTGGGGATTGATATAGGAGGCAGCGGAATCAAGGGCGCGCTGGTGAATCTGGATACGGGTGAGCTTACCACTGATCGAATCCGTATTGAGTCTCCGACTGGTTTTGGGATCGATGCTGTCACAGAAACCATTGCCACCCTGATAAAAGCATTTAATCATAAGGGGCCCGTCGGCGTTGGTTTTCCAGCAGCGGTAGCCAACGGTATTGTCCTGACTCCACCGACGGCCCATCACGTGCCGGGCTGGACTGATCAATCGGTCAATGAGCGGTTCTCAGAGGCTACCGGCTGTGAGGTGAAGGTGGTCAATGACGCCGATGCAGCCGGCATTGCCGAAATGCGTTTTGGTGCGGGGCGTGGCGTTAATGGCGTGGTCATAACCGTCACGCTGGGTACAGGCGTCGGTGGCGGGCTTTTTATGGACGGTAAACTTGTGCCCAACCTCGAGATTGGGAAGCTGTTTCTGGAAAGCCATGATGACGTGGTTGAGCAGTATATGGCTGGGCGGGTCAAGAAAGAGCACGGTTTAAAGTGGTTTGAGTATGGCGAGCGGCTGAACGAATTCTGTCTTCACATCGAGCATGTGTTCTCACCACAGCTCATTATCATTGGTGGCGGGGTAAGCAGGAAGCACAAGAAATTCATGTCCGAAGATCAACTGCGTCGAACTCCGATTGTGCCGGCTAAATTGCGTAACCAGGCGGGAATAGTTGGTGCGGCAGCCTGGGCTGCAGGGATTAGCTGACACTGGTTTTGCTTTCTGCCTTGCTTGAGGACTCATAGCTTGTGAACCTTTGATCAGTTGGGGAGCCAGGACTATGCGGTAGTTTTCTTCCGGGCTCACAGGTGGAAAAAACCATTGATCAGTCGGGAAGGCGAGGCTATGCGGTACCCTACTTCAGGCCTCAGAAGTGGAAAAGAACAATTGATCGTTCGGGAAGCCAAGGCCATGCAGTAGCTTATGCCGGGACACGCCACAAGTACGTCCTGTAGGCTCTGTCGCGACATCCCTCGGCAATTGCTCCTGCATTGCTCTACCGTCCTCATCCCTCAGTGTCGCTCAAGGTCCCGGCATAAGCTACTGCACCCCCTTGGCTTTGTGCGAATGCAGGGGTCAATGGTTTCTGATAAGTAACAGTCGGTTAATTCTGAGCTTGATAAACCACGATCTTTGCGAATGTTTGCACAAACAACCTATGAAAGATGCACGTCGTTTGATATTAAGCTGGGGTGTGTATTAACTTATCAGGACCGTGAGCGACATGGATGTCGCGCCCGAGCGTACATGGATGTATTCACAGCGAGTCCTGAGAAGTTAATACACATCCCAGCTCCCCCAACCTTGCAGATATTCAAAGGCACGCCTTCTGAACCACTCAATAGGTTGACCTGGGCACGGCACCTGTCCTGGAAAGTCCATACAAGTTCCAGCGCCCCCAATCTTCATGATATCTTCAAACTTCATCCATATTTAGCGGTCAAAATGTTATCTGTCGCAAAGCGACCGATAGTTGATATATTGATTCACACCAGAGAGGAAAGTCATCATGAAAATGAGCCGAATATTCGTTTACCTGACTGCGTTATTGCTGGTTTTTTCTGCTGGTATTGCCAATGCACAGAAGCGGGACAGTACACAGCAGCAAGTTAAGCAACAGGAACGAAGTCAAACTCCTGCTGAAACCAAGTATCGTTCACAATCTCAAACCGCCACTGGTGATGCCCAACAGAAAAAACAGGTTCGTAACCAGTATCAATACGAAAAAAACCAAAATGAAGGTCAGGTCAAAGGTCAGGGCCAAGGAAAAGGTCAGGGCCAAGGAAAAGGCCAGGGACAAAGTAAAGGTCAGGGCCAGGACAAAGCTAACCAGAAAGGAAAGGGTAAAGGCGGTAAGGATGGTTCCGGAAACGTATAGGTTTAACTGTCCAGCCTGAGTGTAAAAGCGGGTGTCGATTCTTCTTGGGTTAAATTTTTCATACCCTAAAGACCCGCCTCGGGCGGTTTATATGTCAAACAAAAGTGGCCTTGACCTCTAAATTAAACTTCTTCTGATACCAGGAGATCCACCAGGGCCAGGGCTTTCTTTTTATTGGTCGGAAAACGAACATTACCGTTGTCGTCTCCAAACTCCAGGCAGAGCTTGAATAGCAGGTCGCGGTTGAGGTCGAACAGGCCAATGCCGTGCATTCCCCAGTCTGCAAATTTTCGTTTTTTGGTCTCGGTGAAACTGATCAATTGCACCGTATCATGACGTGTATCACGGGCGATCCGCTCAAAGGTTGCATTCAGGGGCTCGAATTCACCCTCCAAAACCTGCAGGAAGTGAGTCTCTGTTGCGACCAGCAAGCCGGTTATACCGTTTTTGGGATTATTCCGGGCACTACTGGCAAGAATAGAGTTAATCAAATCCCAGTTGGCCAGGCCATTACAACGGCTCTTGTAAATCAGTAAATTCATTCATTCGACCCCTATTCCATGCATTGAGCTCAAGAATAGCTGAATATTCATCCCCCGTCATGGATGACCTTTTTTAGCCAGACTTTTTTTTGTTCAATCTGACCCCAAGTATAGTTTTTCCTGCGCACCGTGGCAGATGTATCACAAGGTGTGCGAAAAAATATTTAGACTTTTTAGAGGATTAAGAAGATGTTTCACCCAATCACCATTCCGTTTGATTGTGTCATGCTGTTCAACCGCGTTTACCTGAAAGAGGGCGTCACCGCCGAGGACGTGGAGTTGGAACTTGGCGAGATGTGCAATGTCGTTAAGAATAACTACCATGACGAAGGTGGCTTTATCGCCGGCCAGGTTTTTGAATTTACTGGGTTTGCATCGGCAGAAGGCTCACTCAATCAACCGGAGAAAGATCAGAAACACGTCGCAATCGTGACCTACTGGAAGTCTTTTGAGCAACATGAAAAATCGCATGCAGATAAGTTGTTCAAGGAAAAATTCAGTGCATTACTCGAGCATGTTGAAGAGGCGGATGAGCTTGGCTATAAGCTTATGTGGCAAGGGGAGCCGGAGGACCTGTAGAAATATGGTTTCTGCCGTATGATAAATCTGTTAAGCAAATCAATACCGTTTCTGCAATACTGAATAAAGGCACCAGGGGGTGCCGCTTCCTGTTCCAAAATAACAAAGGCAACACTGCATGATGAACCCGTTAATTTTGCTACACGCAATTACTGCCGAAGTCGGCGTAATCGCGTTTCTTTGGGTACTGGTCGAGTTACTGAACCCGACTGAGAGCAGGGTTGCACGCGCTCAGGTGGCCGCAGTTGTTGGTTGTGCCGCTTTGCTTTTCGCCTGGCTGGTGGGTGGTTTTTATTATGTTGAAGTTTACGGACTGCACGTCAAACCTCTGATCCAAGCAAGCGACGCGGCCTGGGTGCACAGTATCGTCATGGAGGTGAAAGAACATGTCTTTTTGTTCCTGCCGATACTGGCTACGCTTGCCACGGCTATGTTGTACAGGTTTGAGTCGGAACTGGTTGAAAACAGAGATGCGCGGGTCAGTATCGTACTGCTTTCAGGGCTGATTTTTCTGCTTGGGTTTTCCATTGCCGGAATGGGTGCGCTGATTTCCTCCGGCTACCGGTTTGCATTATTGGCGGGTGGAGTATGAATACAAAGGCACTAATACGGGCTGCGGCCCTCACCATTGTCCTGATTGCGGTCGCGACGATTGGCAGCGAGTTATCCGCTTCCGTCAAACAGTTGTTCAGTTCGATAGGCGGTCATCACTGGATTGGCAAAAGTGTCCTTTCGTTGGTGTTTTTTGGTGTGTTTTACGGACTCTTTTCAAAGCTTTTCGATGATACCTTTTCAATCAAGGATACCTGGCTGCTGATCGCCTCGGTGTTTGTCAGCGGTCTGGCGATTTTGATTTTCTATGTGCAGCATGCCTGATACCAGGCACGACCTGATTGGCTTAAACAGTTTAAATTGAGACCCCGAAGGCTTTAGTTTCTTTTTAGCTTGTTGGTATTTTCATCATAGATCTCATGTGCGACCTGGATGTCTTCCAATTCGCCTTTATCCAGCCAGATATCGTTACATTGCGGGCATTTGTCTATGGTCTTTGGAATATATTTCCCATACTTGGCCTTCTGCATGGCGATGCTGCATTTTGGACAAACACGAGTGCCTTCATAATGCCTTGTTTCAGTGTGCCCCTTTTCCCTTGAAATCACTCTTTCGCAGATTCTCTCGATTTCACCCAGTCTGTCTTCATCCAGCAAACTGCCCTTACAAGACGGGCAGACATGGATACTGACACCTTCGTACAAGGTCGCTTCGAGTTGACCGTTACAAGCTGGACACTGCATAAGAGCACCTTTTATTAACCAGTAAAAATAACAACATATACTCGACACAGGTTCCTGCGCCGACGATATGTTTTGCCATCAGCACATACCATACTACAAAAAAAGTACGCAGCCTCATAGCAGGCCTGACCGCACCCGGGAGGGCACGGTCAGGCAGGCTTTCTTTAAACTGCTTTAGCCAAAGTTGGCGGCAACGAAGTCCCAGTTAACGAGTTTCCAGATCTCATCAAGGTATTTCGGACGTGCATTGCGGTAGTCGATGTAATAGGCATGTTCCCAAACATCAATGGTCAGCAATGGTGTCAGGCCATCACGCAAAGGCGTAGCGGCATTTGATGTGTTGACGATGGCCACGCTGCCATCTGCATTCTTGACCAGCCAGGTCCAGCCTGAACCAAAGTTGCCTACGGCTGATTTGATAAAAGTTTCTTTAAATGCGGCGAAAGAGCCGAAAGCCTTATCGATGGCAGCACCGAGTTCACCAGTTGGTTCACCACCGCCTTCGGGGCTCAGGCCATTCCAGTAGAAGGTATGGTTCCAGACCTGTGCTGCGTTGTTGAAAATACCACCATCAGATTTCATGACGATGTCTTCCAGCGAGGCGTTCTCAAATTCTGTGCCCGGTACCATGTTATTCAGATTGGTAACGTAGGCCTGGTGATGTTTGCCGTAGTGAAAATCGATAGTTTCCGCCGAGATGACTGGCTCAAGTGCATCTTTGGCAAATGGCAGTGGGGGTAATACATGCGCCATGATAAGACTCCTTTATTCGTGGTTAATAAAAGTTTGTTCCCCATACATAGGTATGATTGCGTCGACAATAAAGGGCTTAGCTATCTTTTTTGTATGGGTCGTTTGTCTGCTATGATATCAATAAGTAACTACAAGCCGCCTTTTTCTGCCAGTTTTGCGCTCAGAAAGGTGATCTGAGTCACATCAGAAAGGCTGCTCACGGGTTACATTAATAGCCTGGGGGGGTAAAACGGACAAAGGGAAGGGTCTTATGGCCAGCGGATTAGGCACCAAACCTCAAACTGATACAAAGAAGCCCCAAGCGGATTGGGTGAGTACTCGACGTCAGGCAGACATTAGCGAAGTGCGTGAGAATACAGAGTCTCCGATGGCAAGTGACATTGGCAGCCCTCATGATTCACCGTCTTCTTCTCAACATACTGGCGAGAGCCTGGATTTCGGCGACTCAAGTGTAGATTTTATCTAAGCTGAACGTGAAGTTGCTGTTTCCTTGTCCTCCTGTCCGTCTCGTTCCTGCTCAACAGCAAGACGGTAAGCTGATATAAAATCGCTTTCTGCGACTGAACCTACAAGTCGCATCGATTTATTATCCTCCACCACCGGCAGCGTGTGACCGACCAGGTTCTCCATCGCGAGGAACCCGGTCCACAGGTCATCTGACTGTTGCAAAAATTGTTTCACCGGGGTGCATAATTCCATGGCGGTTTGGTCGGGCTGGGCCGTGATCAGTAGCGCAAGCGGCAGCCTGCCCACCAGTTCACGGGATTCGCCCCTGACAACGAAGAGGTCCCCTTTGCGGCCCTGCGCTATAAGGGTTTGCAGTTCAAAAGCTGTTGCACCCGACTGGATTCCAAGGTCATTCAGAGACATGATCTCTTCAACCTTGCGGGTGGCCATCAGGCGTTGCTCCCTTGGTCTGTCGAGATCTATACCCAGGCGGAGAATTTGCCGGTGGAAAATTGAGCGTGAATAGTACCTTGTGACCAGGGCATTCGCCGCCACCACACCGATCATCACGGCAGTTGCAGCTGCGTAATTCTCGGTCAATTCAAAAACGATCAGGATGGTCGCGAGTGGCGCCCCGATCACCGATGCGATCAAGGCACCCATACCAACCAGTACACATATCTGGTAATCGAGGAACGGCGCCAGGAATCCGGCCAGCCCGCCCAGCGCAGCCCCCATGAACAGGGCCGGGCTGAAGACACCACCCGGGTATCGGAGCCCGAGACAACTCACACTCGCCAATAACTTGGCCAGGCTCAGCATAGCAAGTAGCCCAACGCTATAGGTCGATGCAGCAATGGTGGGGTCGAGAATGCTCTGCATGGTTTTCTCACCCAGACCCAGGGCTTCGGGTATCCACCATCCGATCGCCCCGGCCAATGCACCACCCAGCGCGGGCTGAATCCAGATTGGCAGTCGCGCCCGGTTCGCCCACTCACCCGTCCCGAGTATGCCTTTCATGTAGACCAGTGCCACAGCTGCAACAGCGAGACCCAGCAAAGCATAGGCGGCGTACTCCCAAACCACCAGGTGCAGGTTTTCTTCGGTTAACTTAAGCGCGACGTATTCAAAACCGTGGTATCGCGTGACGCCCACGGCGACGACCGAAGCCACGGTGATCGGTGCCAATGCCCGCAAAGAGAAGTGTCCAATGATGACTTCGTGGGCAAATATCACACCTGCGATCGGCGCATTGAATGAAGCTGATATGGCAGCGGCCACACCACAGCCAAGCAGCACCCGCAAACCCGTACGCGTTAGGCCAATGGCTTGTCCGAGGATAGAGCCCAGGGTTGCGCCCAGTTGAACCGCCGGGCCGTATCTGCCAACCGAAGCCCCCAGTCCAAGGGCCAGGGCGTCGCAACCCGCGGTGATGAGACCATCTTTAATTTTGAAGCGACCATCGTGTTCGTGCACAGCGATGATTACATTGGCCGGTCCGCTGAAACGCTGCCAGTGGAGAACCTTGAGGATCAAACCAAAAAACAATCCTCCCGCCGTTAGCAGCAGCATTTGGCCCAAGCCGGGTGAAATATGCCCGGTTTCATGCACCCACCGGTCAAAAAAATTATATGTAAAACGAAAACCATAGGCGCCATAGGCCACCAGGATACCCAGGGTGATTGCCAGGCTGGACAGGCCAAGCAGAGAGTAGTTGAGCTGCCGCCTGATCCTTTCAGCGACGCTTTTACTCTCACGTTGTTGGTCAACAACGGGGGCTGTTGTTGATTTTCCCCCGTGCTTGTCTTCTGACACGATTTTTGTTTCCACCTTATTAATTTCTCACCTGTAGTAGTGAGAGTATAAGGCGATTAAGAGTTGGCTTTTCTTTTTGCTCGTGTTTTTAGCAGGGCCTGCTTCCATTTGCGCTCTTCGCTTTTCTTGCGAAGATAAACAACAAGTACAAATAGGATAGCTATGAAGGGCAGGGCGAGAATACTTAACACACGGGGGCCGGAATCACTAACCCAACGCAGCAAGTCTGTGAAACCCGCGTTTTCGTTGGTGATTATCACACCGAGACCAACAAAGAAAATCAGTGCGAAAATACCTGTGACAACAAACTTATTCATGAGGTTTGTTTGAGCCTCATGGTCCTCAATTTACAACTCAACCGGGTCACCTTTTCTTTGTCGCGCTTTTTCTTTGTATTGGGGTTAACTAAACTCAACTCAATGAGAATCATAACTCACATCAACCAGTAGGCTTTTTATGACGAAGAAGGCCCGGTTAATATTGTTGCTTTTGCTTATATCGTTTCTGATTGAAGCTTCGCAAGAAAGTTTTCAGATTATCAACGATAAACAACATCGTACGGTTCGCTATATCCCGTCAGAACCTTCCGGCGATGCGTTGATCCTGGTTCATGGGTTTTCACGAAATGCCAAGCGGATGGCCGGCCATGCAGAGGCACTTGCCGGTAAGGGCGTAAGTGTTTGGACACCAGACCTTTATAGCCTGATGGGTGGTGCAAGGTCGAGGGCAAAAAATGTCGAATTCCTGCTGGGCCTTGTGCGCGAACTCTCTCAAACCTATAAAAACGTCAGCCTGGCTGGCCATAGTGCCGGTGGTGCGCTTGCTTTTTCAGCGACCATCAAGGCGCAACGCGAAGGTATAGACATAGCGCAGTTGATTCTCCTTGATGCAGTACCCTGGTCTGAAACCATTGAGGAGGCCGGCCAGTTGCAAGCGCTTCCCTTGCTCAGCCTGACCGCTGAATCATCGGCGATGAACGCCAGGCTGAAAGTTGAAAAACTACATGCAGCCATCGAGTTTCCATTCATTCAGCTACATATTGTCGGCAGCAGTCATGTCGACCCGGAAAACCCGCCCGGCCACTTCTCCAGGTCGCTCACGACCGAAGCCGGACGGCAGCGTTTTGCCGAGCTATTAGAGCGGTTCGTACTGGACGAGGAATTTGAGGCGTATGTTAATGAGCAGGAAGAACTGGGTTACATCGAGGAAAAGGGATCAAAGGCCTTTTCCTCTGATGATTGAAATCAAGGCAGCAATTTCTCCAGTAGCGCCGTCGCATCGTCACGAGTCATGTAGCGAGGTACGCCATAGGTGCCGTGGGCTTCTGCAAATGCACGGTCGATAATCTTGTTGAAATCTTCGCGCTTGAGCTCCTTGATACGGTCGGGTATTTGCATTTGCGCATTAAGTTCGCGGATACGCGCAATAAAGGCATCCGCCAGCTCTGTATCAAATGCGCCTTTCTCGCCAATATTGGAAACCCGGGCAAGGTCGGCCAGTCGTTTGGCACAGTTGGGCTTGGAGAAATCCAGCACATAGGGCATTACGATGGCATTGGCCAGCCCATGCGGCACGTGGTAAAGACCGCCGAGTTGGTGTGAGATGGCGTGGATATAGCCGACACCCGCACGTGTAAAGGCAAGACCGGCCATGCTGGCAGCCACCGCCATACGTTCACGTGCTTCCAGGTTCTGGCCGTCGGTGTAGGCAGTCAAGAGGTTACGCATGATGCTGGCTGTTGCCATACGCGCCAATTCATCGGTTTCAGGCATGGCAATGGCAGAGACGTAGGCCTCAACCGCATGTGTCAGGGCATCCATCCCGGTGGGTGCAGTGATGAAGGGTGGCAACCCCACCATGAGTTTAGGGTCGAGCGCGATCATGTCCGGTACGGTTTTAGGGTCGATAATGGCATGCTTCATCTGAGCGGCCTTGTCAGATACAACGGCTGCGATGGTTACTTCGGCGCCCGTGCCGGCGGTTGTCGGAATAGCGTAGAAAGGCAGGCAACGCTTGCGTGGCAGGGAATACAGCCAGATCCCGGTTAATTTGGATGGGTGACAGTCGTTGGCATGGCTAAGCAGAATGGCCTTTGCGCCATCGATCGATGATCCACCGCCCACGGCAATCACGGCGTCCGGATTGAAATCCTTCAGACGTTCGACGCCCTTGAGTACGAGGTCGTAATCCGGATCGGGTACGATGTCGTCAAATACCTCGACCTTGACCTTGCTGTCTTTCATTAACTCAATGAGTGGATCCACTAATCCGAGCTGTAGCAATGGCCCGTCGGTAATCACCATCACCCGCTTGACGCCAAGACCGATAATCTCGCGGACCAATGATAATGAGGCATCAGGCCCTACGAATGAGAAGGGTTTGGGAAAGCTCAGCATGCGTACAACCAAGCCCAGCATTGTCACCATGACACGACTAAAAATATGCATTTTTAAACTCCTCATGCAGTACTGTGAATGGTAATTCAACGCTTCACATAACGATAGCTTTCCCTCATGTCTTTGTGGGTAATTTTTCAAGTTGACCGCCAAAGTGCTAAAATTACAGGAACCATACAACCCGCTTGCGTGACCGGGATGAGCCGTTTATACAGGTTAGCCTCAACTTACCGCCGGGGATTTTTCCTGGCTATGGCGGGGTTTATTGTATTGGCCACATGGCCCGCCGCGGCTGAAGACTTCCAGACACTGCGTGCACAGCTGGTCGAAGAAATTTCCCAGGATGTTATGGACACGCGCGGCTACATCGGTAAAAGCAGCCTGGACGATCGCGTGATGCGGGTCATCGGCCTGGTCGGGCGACACCGGTTTGTCCCTGCACACCTGCAATCGCAGGCATATGAAAACCGGCCCTTGCCCATCGGTTATGGGCAGACAATTTCACAACCTTATATCGTTGCCCTGATGACGGATTTGCTGGAGTTGGAGCCAGGTGATGTCGTGCTGGAGATCGGTACAGGTTCGGGCTACCAGGCTGCGATCTTATCGAGGCTGGTCAGCCGGGTTTACACCATTGAAATTATTCCGGAGCTGGCCGAATCGGCTAAAAAGCGTCTGCAGCGTCTGGGTTTTGAGAATGTCGAGGTGAAAAACGCCGACGGCTATTTTGGCTGGCAGGATCATGCACCTTTTGATGCCATTATTGTCACCGCTGCCAGCAGTCATATTCCACCGCCACTGGTGAAGCAATTGAAGCCCGGTGGGATAATGGTGATTCCGGTGGGGGCCATGTTCCAGGTGCAGCAATTGAGCCTGATGAGAAAAACCCTGGATGGAGAACTGACAACCCGTCAGATTTTACCGGTCAGGTTTGTGCCGTTTACCGGTGAACACTAGCACCCATAGTGATCTTTCCCGGTCTCACCCGCTGCAGCCTCGTTCTACATTACCCGGTCTGCCTCTAATCTCCATCGCCCTTATTTCTGCAGCCACGCTGGCTTACGAAATCCTGCTCATGCGCTTGTTTTCAATTATCCAATGGCATCATTTTGCCTATATGATGATCAGCCTGGCGTTACTCGGGTACGGGGCCAGTGGTACATTTGTGTTTTTGTTCCGGCGCTGGCTGGCGCAACGGTTTTTGACCGCCTACCTCGTCAATGCCGTACTCTTCGGTATCAGCGCTATGGCTTGTTTCCGGCTCGCGCAAGCCGTTCCATTCAATGCTTTGGAGGTGCTCTGGGACCCGCTGCAGCCGTTGTGGCTGGGGCTGGTATTTCTACTGCTTTTTATACCGTTTTTTTGTGCTGCCAACTGTATCTGCCTGGCTTTTTCACATTACCCCGGCCGGCTTCATCGCATTTACTGTTATGACTTGTCGGGCGCCGGCATCGGTGCTGCAGCTATTATTGGACTGTTGTTTATTGTGTCGCCATCCACGGCATTGCAGGCGGTCGCAGCAACGGGTTTGCTGGCCGCCGCCGTGGCATGGTGGGAGGCCGGGGTCCGGCCACGCTGGCCAACACTGTTGTTTATATTGGCAGCGGTCGTGTTGTTGTTGCCGGTGGCTGGGTTTTCTTTGAATGTGTCCGAGTTCAAGGGCTTGAGTCAATCATTGCGAGTACTCAACGCGAAACAAATTGACCAGCGATCAAGCCCCCTGGGCCTGTTGACCACGGTGGAAAGCCCGTCGATTCCATTCCGTCATATACCAGGCTTGAGTCTTAATACGCCCGGACAAATTCCGGAACAACTGGGGCTGTTCACCGACGCCGACTCATTGAGCGTGTTAACCCGGTTTGATGGTGAGCTGGAAGAGCTTGAGTACCTTGATTATCAGTCGTCAGCTTTACCCTACCACCTGTTGCCAAAACCTGGTGTGCTGGTGCTGGGTGCCGGCGGCGGTGCACACGTGCTGCAGGCCTTGTACCACCGTGCGAACCACGTGGATGCCGTGGAGCTCAACCCGCAGGTGGTGGAGTTGGTCAACCGGAAGTTCGGCAGTTTTACCGGGGCGCTTTACGGCTTACGTGGTGTGACGGTGCACCAAAAGGAGGCCAGGGGCTTCGTTGTTGCCAGCAGACATCGCTATGATTTAATTCAAGTAGCCCTGCTGGACTCGTTCAGCGCGTCTTCCGCCGGTCTCTATGCGCTCAGCGAAAACTACCTGTACACGGTTGAGGCGTTTTCCGAATACCTGCAACACCTGCAAGCAGGCGGAATACTCAGTATCACCCGCTGGATGAAAACACCGCCGCGGGACGGCCTGAAAATACTGGCTACCGCGATCGAGACGCTGAAGCAGGCGGGGGTAGCTGAACCGGGCCGGCAGATGGCCATGATCAGAAGTTGGAACACCAGTACCCTGCTCGTGAAAAACGGCCCCTTCAGTGATGACGACATCCATAAGCTGAAAACATTTTGCAGTCAACGGTGGTTTGATCTGGCGTTTTACCCGGGTATGAAGGCCAGTGAAGCCAACCGCTATAACCAATTGCAACGACCCTGGTACTTTGAGGCTGCCGTGGAGTTACTGGGGCCGGCGCCCTCGGTTTTCATGGATGCATACAAGTTCAACATTCGACCGGCCACAGACGACCGGCCCTATTTTTCCCATTTTCTCAAGTGGCAAACATTGCCCGAATTGCTGGCTTTGCGAAACCGTGGTGGTAGTTCGTTGCTGGAGTGGGGTTACCTGATACTTGTCGCCACCCTGCTAACGGCCTTGATGGCCAGTCTGTTGCTGGTGTTACTGCCTTTGTGGGTAAAGCGCCGTAGCAGTTCACGGGCGGGTGGCCTGCATTGGCGCATCATTATGTATTTTTCTGCCATCGGCACGGCCTTCATGTTTGTCGAAATTGCCTTCATTCAGAAGTTTATTCTGTTCCTGCATCATCCACTGTATGCAGTGTCGGTGGTGCTCTGTGCGTTCCTGGTGTTCGCGGGATTGGGCAGCCTGATGTCAGGACGCTGGCACGAACATGTTTCCCTGCTCAAAATCACTTCGGGTATTGGACTGATTTGTGTTCTCTATATCTTGTTGTTGCCGTGGCTATTCAACGCCCTGGTTCAGCTTCCCGGCGAACTCAAAATACTCGCATCCGCATTGTTAATTGCGCCGCTGGCATTCCTGATGGGTATGCCTTTCCCGCTCGGCCTGGATTCGGTTTCAAACGAACGACCATCCTGGATACCCTGGGCATGGGGAATTAACGGGTGTGCCTCGGTGGTAAGCGCAATACTGGCAACCTTGCTCGCCATTCATCTCGGTTTCAGGTTTGTTGTGTTTATGGCGGTTGTACTTTACCTGCTGGCCGCCCTGGTCTTACCGGAAAAGCATCTCCGCAGCCCTGAATAGGGTAGCTGTTTAAACCGATCGACTCTGTTCACCATCCAATCTTGTAAGCGAATCCACGGGGCGTCCGTGGAACTGCCTGGACGTAACGGGTTGTTATCAGATTCAATTGAACGCTTTTTGCGTGCTGAACTGGCCAAACCGGGTACCAAAACATCTAAAGGAGTGATCAATGAATATTTATTTGAAGTTTCTTACCGCAGTGACAGTAGCAGCTCTGATGGTATTACCGGCAATGACCATGGCCTCAGATAGCCACAGCACGTTAAACAAGAGTATTCGCATCGACGATGGCTCAATGGCTGGTGATGTTGACTCGGTGAATGGTTCGATTCGTATCGGCGCCGGCTCGTTTGTTGAGTCAGTGGATTCGGTCAACGGCTCGATCAAGCTGGATAATGACGTCACGGTTGATAAGGGTATTGATGCGGTCAATGGTTCGGTTACCCTTGCAGCGGGTTGTGAGGTAGGTGGCAATGTCGAGACGGTCAACGGTGGTATCAAGATCGAAAACACCAGGGTTGCCGGTGATGTAGAGACAATTAATGGTCAGCTTCGAATCCTGCAAGGGTCTGAAGTGTCAGGTAATGTCCTGGTGCGCAAACCCAAAGGCTGGAGTTCCAATAAATGGCGCAAACCGGTAAAAGTTGAAATCGGTCAGGATGTAATCATTCACGGAGACCTGATATTCGAACATGCGGTTGAACTCGACCTCCATGATACCGCGAGGGTTGGTGAGATTATCGGTGAAAAGGTCGAGATGGTTAGCAGCTCTTAGATAATATGGTAGAAAAGGGTTTAGAGCCCTTTTCTACCTTTTCCTCTGGTTGTTAATGCCCCTTGTGAGTTGACAGATATCTGTCGGCCTCTTGGGCATTATGTATCACATCCACGATGTCAGGGTCTGGCACGATACGCTCGGTGGCGCTGCCCTTTTTCGGGTAGTCAATTTGAGAAATGACATAACGCATGGCCTCCTTGCGGGCCACGTCCTTATTGTTACCATTAATTACGACCCATGGACTCTTGGGTGTTGAGGTCATTCTGAACATCTTGGCTTTGTAGTCGCTATAAGCCTCCCAGTTTTGCTGAGCAACCGCGTCAACCGTACTCATCTTCCACATGTGTAGCGGCTCCGTCTTACGTTTTGAAAGACGTCTCTTTTGCTCCTTGCGTTCGATGGAGAACCAGAATTTGATGATCCTGACGCCATCATTGACGAGGGACTCCTCCAGCGTAACGATGTAACTCATGAACTCTTCGTGTTTTTCCATGCTGCAGAAACCCATTACCGGCTCAACGACTGCCCGGTTGTACCAGGAACGGTCGAAAAAAACGATCTCTCCAGGATCCGGCAGATGCTGAATGTAGCGCTGAAGAAACCATTGTCCACGCTCGACTTCGGTTGGCTTGGTGAGGGCGACTATCCTGTAATGACGGGGGTTGAGGAAGCGGACAAAACGCATGATTCCACCACCTTTTCCGGCCGTATCACGCCCTTCGAAGATGATTAATAGTCGTTCAGATTCATTCGCAAGGTTAGTTTGCAGGTGGACAAGTTCAGTCTGAAGTGAAATGTATTCAGGGTCGGTTTCGAGCGAGTGAAGTTGCATATCTTCATCCCAAAGTTCAGCAAAGAAATAATCATATCGCCCATTCGCGACCGCTTGATGTCTAAGCCCCGGTGCACCGGATGGGCTCTTGTATGCCAGGGCTGGCTGTTCAAACTGTCTCCAATATGATTCTACTACGAGTGAAAGCCGGACAACCACAATCCGGCACTCAAATTCTGATCGTTGCCCGGAAAAATCAAGCCCGGATCAAAGTGTCACCTCTTTGTGCGCAGAACCACACTCAAGGTCGCAGGTGCCGGTCCAAAAATGTACCGATCACAGATTGGTATTGATGTCTGTTCAACAGGAACCCGCCATTATGGTCTCCCGAAATCATTAGCATCTCTTTTGGCTCCGGTGCTGCGGCGAAAACCGCCTGGCCCATATCAAACGGGATAATTTCATCCTGTTGACTGTGTATGACGAGCAGGGGGCTTGAGACGAGCTTTACGTGTTCTTTCACGGGGTACTTCAGGCGAGTGAAGACCCGCGCCGGGAGGAAAGGGTACAGGTGGTCAGCCATGTCGGGGACGGAGGTAAAGCAGGATTCGAGAATGACCACGGCCGGTGTGGTGCGGCCGGCGAGTCGGGATGCCACTGCGCCGCCGAGTGAACGGCCAAAAATGACTATTTTTTCAGATGCAATGCCCCGCTCATTGACCAGGTAATCCCATGCGGTTTGCGCGTCGATGTAGGTGCCTTGTTCACTGGTCTTACCACTACTCTGCCCATAACCACGGTAATCGAATATCAGAACGTCCAGCTTGAGTTCATTGAAAATCTCAATGCTGTCCAGGCGGTGCGAGATATTACCGGCATTGCCGTGAAAGAACAGGACAGTCCCGACGGAATCGGTAGCCGGGACGTACCAGCCATGCAGAACCTCATTATCAGGGGTTGTCAGCGAAACATCTTCAAAATCAAGGCCGATATCGCCCGGTGATGCGGTAAGCGCACGCCCCGGAACATTGGCAAGAAATAACATCTTTCCCTGCAGCAGGTAGAGCATAAGCATCAATACGAGAGACATGCTGACCGCAAAGATCAGGATATTTACCAGAGTCCGCATGTGGGTCCTTTCCTCGCAATACGAGCCCGGAAAGCCCCGAATAAGGGTCTTGCCATTTATCGGTTCCAGGCGTTAAATCGTAGTATATCGCACCGATCAGGCCACTGGATTATGCCGTACGCATTGCTTGCAGACTTTGTACTCCTATTGCACGCGACCTTTATCCTGTTTGTCGTATTTGGCGGCCTGCTTGTGTTATGGCGTCGCCACCTGATCTGGCTGCATATCCCGGCTGCCGGTTGGGGTATTCTCATTGAATTGCGGGGATGGATTTGCCCGCTGACCTACCTGGAGAACGATTTGCGGGTCGCAGCCGGTGGCAGGGGATATGCCGGTGGATTTGTTGACCACTACCTGGTGCCACTGGTTTATCCCCCGGCACTCACCCATGAAACACAGATCATGCTGGGTTTGGCGCTGTTGCTAGTTAACGTGGTTATCTACGCGGTGGTCTGGCGGCGCACTCTATCTGCTCAGGTCACCAAACTCTGACCTACCCTTCCTCCAGAAAAAAACCGCGAAAGCAAAAGCTACCAGGGCCGGTACAGCGCCAAACTCGTTCACGTACCAGGCAGAACTTTCATTCTCAACGGTCAGGGGTGTGAATACTTTTTGTAGAAAGACATTGGCACTCATGTGGAATATCACGGCCGTCCACAAGCTGCCGGTCTTCAAGCGCAGGTAGGTCATGATCACGGAATAAGAGACCAGGAGTAGCGTAAAAAAGAAGAGCTGGTAGTACAGGGGTGTTACATCATTACCATAAAAACCCTTGAACATCATCGGCCAGTGCCACAGCGACCATATCAGCCCGCTTACCAGCGCCACATTGGTGAAAGACATGAACCTGGCGAGTTCCGGTACCAGGAAACCTCTCCAGCCAATTTCCTCGCCGAGAACTGAAGGCAGTAATAAAATGAAGCTGTAGGACGCGGTAAGACATAGGTGAAAAAGAATAATGCCCGAACTGCTCCAGTCAGGAAGGTTGTAGGCTTGCATCTGCTCAAGTACAAACCCGGTGTTGTACCAACCACCCCAACCTGTAAACCAGATGATCAAATAGGCCAAAGTAGCGATCGCAAGCGGTAGCAGATAGCTTAACCACTGATATTTCCAATTCCCCCAACCCCAGCCTAATGATGCCAGGTCCTTTTTTCTGATCAGACAGGTCAGAATCGTGGCAACACCGACCGACAGCATGACCGGGGTGGCCCTGCCCAGTCTGAAGAGCAGCCAGTACCCGCCTGCTGTGCAAACGACCAGCAATACCAGGAATACGGCAAGGCTGATAGCAGATTCTCTGTAAACCCTCATACGAAACGCCCATCATTGTGAAACAGGCTCAGTGGATTTAGTAAACATTTCTTCATATTCAATTGTATGGCTGTAGAAGTGGCTAAAAGTCGAGTCAATATTGACGACTACTTTAGAACATTCGTTACAACCACCGGTGGAAACGTCACAAATGTTAAGTGTTTCTCATCGTTTCACATAACGGTAACGCTCACTCAGGGATCGCAGGCAATCATCGAAGGTTCTGCTGATTTGCGTGGTGTTTCTGATTCTCTCGATTTTTGGCCAGGTTGCACGCCGCCCTTCCCAGAGTATTTTTTCCACTTCTGCGGGCCCGAAGTTGGAGAATGTTTTACCCAGGTTTCTCAGGTGCCGTTCCGGGTGAATGGTGATGTCGCCACTGTAGGATTGCCGTGCCATCGCGTGTGCTTTTTTAATAACAGAGTTCAGGCCGGGTAACTCGAAATGCCGGTGTACCAACTCCAGGAAATGTTCTACCTGTAGCATCGGACCCTTGATGACCACATCCTGGATGAAAGGCAGCAGGCCTGTCTCGTCCATTTCATCGCTCAAGAAAGGCAGCACGTGCGGGTTTGTCTGGCTGACGATGTAGTGATTGATGTTATGCAGCCGGTTGACCCTCTCTTTTGGAATATCCTCATGCACCGAACCATCAATCCAGCGGCTTTGCGGCATATAAGCCACTGATTTACCGGCAAAGTTCTTGGCCCGCAATTGCACCGGTGGAAAAAGACCGGGAATAGCGGTTGATGCGAGCGCGGCCCTGCGGATCAGCACATTCGGCGCGGTCAGGTAGTTGAGCAAACGGGGAAACTGGTGGGGATCCGCCGGTGACACGGTAATGTTGAGGATGCGATTGGTGTGCTCGTAAGCCTCGAGAAAAGTCATTCCCGGTATATTGCGGTCGATCGATTTTTTCAGCAACGACTGGTCCATCACGCCAGAGCCCCTGATCATGTCGGTAATGCCAAACATGCGGCACCATTCGAATTCCATCCGGCTGGGAACCAGTAAATCTTCCAGTTCTTCATCGGTGTGACAGGCAACGATACCGGCAATGATCGACCCGGCACTGGAGCCGGTGACAACACGTGGCATGATGCCCTCGGCCTCCAGTTCCTTGATCACACCAAGGTGGAACAGCCCCTGTGAAGCGCCGCCACTGAGCAACAGGCAGGAGCGTCCGAAACTGCGTGCCGCACGCTTCAGAAAACGCCGCTTGCGCATCGGCGGCAGGGCTTTGGTGTCGCTGTCACTCAGAAGCTGGAGGCAGGTCGATACCTGGTCGAGGTATTCATTGATCAGTTTCTTGGTGCCGGTTCGGGCATGCTGATACAGCGCCGGATTGGCCATATTGCCCAGGTTGCCGTGCAGTTCTTCACGCAGACGGAAGATCGTGCGATCTACATCCCTGTTATGCCGCAGTTTTTTCAGTACCCTCACACGGGACGCCAGCAAGCGGTAGTCGTATTCGTCGGACTCGAGCTCCTCGCGCCATTTGTCGCGCCCCTCGTGACGATCCAGTTCAAGTGCGGCCTCGTACCACTCGCTGTAACTGGTGGCCTCGGCCAGGGCTTTTTCGCTTTGACGGAAAGTTCTGTTCATCAAGCCAGAATATCAGGGAAAATTTAGCATTTCCTTGTCCTTGATCAAGGGCGAAGGTCCCCGGTAAAGTCTTTTTGACCGGAAATCCGCGACACTGATCTCTTAAACTCCTCGGATTGACATCCCTCAATGACAGGGCAGTCCCTTTTTGCTTTAATGGTCGCAATGTCAACGAGTCCAAACGGATCGAAATGAGTGTCAGCACTATGATTGATAAAACACGCATGATGGGTACGCCCGCGTTTAAAAAGGAAATCAATCACCTGCTTTATTCCAATAGCTTCATCGGCAGTGAAGGTGAGTTTGATGCGGGCTGGAATAGTCGCGACCATGCCTTTGTCATGGCACTGATGTTAAAGAGCGGTGACATCTACCCGAAGATCGCCAATGGCAAGTGTATGTTTGTGCAGGGCCCTGTTTCCGGCAATGCTGCATTTCGCATCGGGCAGGAAAGTCACTACAAAAGCGGACACAGCTGGCTGGTGCATTCAAAGTTTGGACTAATAGATGTCAGCCCCACCTTACTATCAAAAGAACATCGCTTCAGAGAGCTGTTTAATGGCGTGTTCAACCGTGTCTGGCTGCCGCCGGGTAAAGAGCGGGTCAGCGTGGTGTTGTGTGATGACCCTGCTGGCTATGAAGAACAGATCGACATCGCCAGTCACAAGATGGCCCATTCAACGGCGGTATATTTGTTTCTGGATGACCATGAAGTCAGCGAAAAATTGATCCAGAGCCCATTCAAATTCCTGAATTCCCGCTTTGCGGCCGAGATAAAGCATCGCTTTGGTCCGGATTTTTATCCCGCCGTTGCAAAACACCTGCATGACTTTGTACTTGGCAAGGCCGATTCATTAATGAGCGAGGGTCGACTGAAGGCCTGGGGTCTTGTTGTTGACAGGTTCACTGGCTGACACCCCCACTATCCATAAATGGTTTTTTTGAGCTACACTTTCCGCTATGAAAACTGAACAGATGGTCGCCGAGTTATTTGATGTCTTTGACGTCAATCAGGATGGCGTAATTTCCAAGGGTGAGTTTGTCGCGCTGGCAGAGGCCTTATTGCATCAGCAGGGTCTTAATTTCAGCAGCGATATCTTCAAACAATTCGATACCAATCACGACAACGTGATCTCAAAGGAAGAGCTGATTGACATGGTTCTGGAGCTTGCCTTGTAGCGTGACTATGCCCGTCTGATCCGCACCACATTCATCACTTCAAAAGCAATACCGGCGACGGATTCCGTTTCTGCATAGAACGTCAGGTTAACCTGCGCCCCCTTCAGGCTCTTGTAAGCTTTTTTACGTTTGTATTTGAAAGGCACGTCATACCCTTCCAGCATTAGCGTATTGATGACCCAGTCGTCATTATCGCGCTGCACATGGCTTTCCACCTTCACGCCATCCAGTTGGTTGAGTTCCCCGTGCTTTTTCAAAAGTTTCTTGATGTCAGACATGCGCTAAATTGACTGTGTCGTCATGGTCTCGATCAAAACCCGGTAAGGGAACCTCATGCCTTGCTACTTACGGTGTCACCATTGCCAAGATGATGCTTGATATCCTCGAGGATCATGTACAGGCAGGGCACCAGCACCAGGATGATTGCGGTTGCAAAAACAATACCAAAGCCGAGAGAGATAGCCATCGGTACCAGGTAAGCCGACTGGCGGGACGTTTCCATGATGATGGGTGTCAGGCCGCCGAAGGTGGTCAATGTGGTTAGTATGATTGGCCTGAAGCGTCGCAAACCTGCCATGTGAATGGCATCGAAGGCGGAATGTTTATCGCGCTTCCGGTTGGCAAAATCGATCATGATCAGGGCATCGTTAATGACCACGCCAGAGAGTGCAATGACCCCCATGAAACTGATCAGTGACAGGTCAAAGCCCAGGATGATATGTCCAATAATGGCCCCGACGACCCCAAACGGGATAGCGGTCATGACGATGAGTGGCTGCAGGTAGCTGCCAAAGACGATCGCCAGCAGGGCATACATCACGGCGATGGCCAGCCCGAAACTGCCCCATAAAGCGGCTGTGGATTCCCGCATCTCAGCCTGGCTGCCTTCAAAGGTCCAGGTAAGACCAGGGAAATCTGCGCGCAAATTCGGCAGTGTTTCCGTCTGGATCGCCTCTAGCACGCGTGATACCTCACGCTTGGGTTCAACATCCAGTCCGACGTTGACAACCCGTCGACCATCGCGTCGGTTGATCGAACTGAAAGCGGCCCCACGATTCACTTCAACCACCTCCAGCAAAGGAACCTCAACACCATCCGGTGTCATGATAACCAGGTCGGCAAACGACTGGATATCTTTGCGGTCCTCTTTTGGCAGCTTGACGCGAACCTCGATTTCATCGGTGCCGCGAATTTGACGCAGGGCCAGTGCGCCATAGAATGCATCACGCACCTGCTGGCCCACATATGCCGGTGTCAGGCCGAGGTTTCTACCCTCGGGTAACAGGGTGAAATCAAACTGGGCCTTACCCTTGTCATAGTTATCATTGACGTTGGTTGCCCCTTCAAACTCCTTTACCCGTGACAGCAGCGCCTGGCTGGCTGCTTCCAGCACCTCGATATCCGAATGGCTCAGATCAACACTGATATCCCGTCTCCAACCACCCGGGCCCCGCTCCGCCTCGAATGTAATCTGGCTCACGCCCTCGATATCACCGATCTGGTCACGCCATAGCGCGATGATTTCCTCGGCTGACATATTGTGTTCATCCGGTGGTCTCATGACGATTTCCACGTCGATAAAACTGCCGCGTCGAACGTTTGTTTTTACACCTTCGGCTACTTCGTAAAGGTTGTGTTCTTCAAACATCCGGCGGGTGGACTCAGTTACCAGGCCGGCTACCCTGGCGGCCTGGTCGGGTGTCGTGCCAACCGGCAGACGGATTCCGGCTTCGATTTCATCGGCAGCTACCTCGGGCATCATGATCATACCCATGTGACCACTCATGCCGTATCCGGAGACGACGATAAGGATGGCGACGGCGGAGCTCAGCGAGATATATCGATGACGCAGGCAAAGATCGAGCAGGCGCCGGTAATGGGTGTCAACAAAATGGCTGAAGCCATTTGAAAAAGACTGCTGCCAGCCGTGAATACGCCGCCCGAACCCCGTGTGCGGCTGGCTGGAACTGTGCGCCAGGTGGGCAGGCAGGATATACAGTGCTTCAAGCAAGGAGATGGCCAGAACGATAATAACCACGGCTGGCAATGGCGCCCAGAACTTACCCGTTGTACCGGGCATAAACAGCAAAGGCACAAAGGCCACAATGGTTGTGATGATGCTGAAGGTGACCGGTGTGGAAATCTCCCTGGCGCCCTTGATGGCAGCCGACATGTGATCCATGCCCTTTTGCCGGGCCTCATAGACGTTCTCACCCACGACAATGGCATCATCGACGACAATACCCAACACCACCAGGAAGGCGAACATCGAGATCATGTTGATACTGACGCCTATCGCCGGTAGAAAGAGAATACTTCCGACGAATGAAATGGTCATGCCCATCATCACCCAGAAAGCCAGGCGGATCTCGAGGAATACAGCCAGTATCAGCAGTACGATACCGATGGCCATAAAGCCGTTTTTCAGCAGCAGGGACAAACGCTGTTCATAATCTTTGGCGCGGTTGCTGTCGATGCGCCACTGCACACCGGCGGGAAGCGTGGTTTCGACATCTGCCATGATCGTCTCCACACGTTCAGCGATCTCCAGCGGAGACTGGTCCCCGACCCGGAAGATGTCAACCTCAACGGAAGGCGTCTGGTTAAATTGTGAATGAAAACCGGCTTCCTCGAAGCCATCGGTAATGGTGGCGATTTCGCCGAGCGTCACGGCGGCCCCGCTGTTGGTCGAGATAATCTCGATCTTTTCGAACTCGTCAGCCCACTGGCGTCGCTCCTTGAGTCGCAGCAGCACCTCACCGGCATTCGTTTCGACGGTTCCGGCTGGAACGTCTTCACTTGACCGGCGAATCAGGTCAGCAACCTGACCAAGCGTCAGGCCGTACTCGCGCAAACGGTACTG
This sequence comes from uncultured Gammaproteobacteria bacterium, assembly GCA_963759155.1. Taxonomy (GTDB): domain Bacteria; phylum Pseudomonadota; class Gammaproteobacteria; order Xanthomonadales; family SZUA-36; genus SZUA-36. The sequence goes on from CAVWXX010000005.1 coordinate 581,026, forward strand.
CGGAATTTCCACGTGTGTGACGTAATCGGGGGCATTGCCAAGCTCTACCTGGGTGATGGCGGGGTCGGCGAGAAACCGGTCACGCAGTTGTTCGGCGAGTTTTCTCAAAGTCCAGATATCAACCGGGCCGTAGAGCACGATATTCATGACCTCGCGCTGTGGTGATACCAGCGTGACTTCGGGTTCTTCCGCGTCATCGGGAAAAGTACGGATGCGATTCACCGCCTGGTCGATGTCCTGGAAAGCCTTCATGCGATCGGTTCCGGTGACCAGTTCGATGCGGGTCGAGCCAGAGCCTTCCCGTGCTGTCGAACTGATGACCTTGATGCCCTCGATCCCGCGTATCCCGGATTCGACCGGTCGTAGAATTCCCTGCTCAACCTCGGACGGTGCCGCGCCGGGATAGCTCACACTGACGTTGACGACATCCAGGTCAAATTGCGGATAAACCTCCTTCTGGATATTGAGTGCAGTCCAGATTCCACCGCCGATCAGCAGGATCATCAGCAGGTTCGCGGCAATAGAGTGTTGTGCCATCCAGGCAATGGGGCCCGGAAAGCGACCGCCGTTGAGCCTGGCCTGTTGTGATGGTGTTTTCATGGCGTGCTTTCTGCCAATCGCAGTGCCGCACCATCAAACACGGTCGCCAGGTTGGTGGTGATCACCTGGTCTGTGGTGCTTAAGCCTTCCCGAATGTAAGCGAATTCGTCATCACGAAACACGACTTCGACTTCACGAATCTTCAGTTCGCCACTCTCATTAATCCAGATGGTGTCATCCTTTCGAACATAGTCACGGTTGATGCGGATGACATCCTGAAGCGGTATTCCCGCGATGCGCGCCTCAACGAAGGAGCCTATCATCAGCGGCGGCAGGCCGGCAGACTCCGGCTCATGTGACAGGGGGTCTGTAATGGTGAGCAGCACGCGGGCAAGACGCGTCTGGTTTTCCAGTTCACCGATCAGACTGTGTACGCTACCCTCGCGAAAGCTGTCCTTGGGCCAGCCAGCGCGGTTGCGAACGTGTACCTCTGAGCCTGATATGTCCCTGCCTTCGGAAAAATCTATCCAGCGCAGGCTCGATACCGGTACGGCAGCTTCAACCCAGTAATGCTCGACACCCACCAGCTTACCCAGGGTCTCACCGGGTGAAACCTGGGAACCCTCGTTGGCTTCCCGGTTGATAATATGGGCAGCAAATGGCGCACGAATCCGGGTGCGCTCCAGGTCGAGCTCCGCACGTCGCACAGCTGCCTCGGCAGCCTCGACGCGGGAGCGTGTGGTATTGAGTTGCGGCTCACGCAGCACGAGGGATTTGTACTCGGATGAAATCGTTCCTTCCAGTTCCTTGTAGTCTTTCAGGGCCAGGTTCTGGCGGCCCAGTTCCAGCTCGAGCTCAGCGGTTGCCTGCAACAGCTCGCTTTTGCGCTGCAACAGGATGACCTCGTAATCTGAAGGGTCGATTTGCAGCAGGACTTCGCCTTCATCAACAAAGCCACCCGGTGTGAATGATTCCGAGATTGTGACGATTTCGCCGCTGACCCGCGGACTGAGCACGATTTCTTTTTCGGGCCGTACGGTTCCCATCACCAGGATTTCAGGTTGAAACGTGCCGCGCTCGCCTTGCGTCACTTCCACCAGCATGGCTGTACGCTTACTCGCGCTGGTGCGCTGTGCTTTTGGCTCTGTCAGGTGTATGACGGTAATAACCGAAGCTGCCAATAGCAGTATAGCGATACAGATGACAATTGTTGTTTTCCAATTCACTAACGCGGGCTCCATTGAAATCGGCTTATCTATACATGAAAAATCAGGTCCGGACACACATGATAAACCGGGTACGCATTTATAGTTGGCTTTCGACTCTTTCCTTTAAACAATGATGCAAGGTTGTGGCAATTCCATCAAGCGCAAGGGTGAGCAGAGTTTAAACCCATTTGCAAAGAGACCGCCCAAAGGCGGTCCCGTCGATCTACAAGTTTAATATATCTATACAAATATTATACGCAAAACTAATTTATATGCAACAATATTAAGAATGATGTCCTTTTTCAAGGCATGTCTGCAAAATGATGAAGCTCTGTGATGAGGTGCTTATGGCCAGGGGTAGGGGCTGAGGTAGGCCGTTTTGGCGAGCTTTTGCTCGATGTTTTTCACCTCGGTCGTGTAACCGTTGCGGTTCAGCAGTTTTATCTGCAAATCCAGCACCCGTGGATCTTTCGTGGTGATGAAGTTCTGATTCAGCGTATCAAGAGCCGATATCCAGTGAAATCGCGCACTTTCCGCCTGGCCCGATTTTTGTGACAGGTCACCCAAGGTCAGCAGGGTGGTTATTTCCAACTTGCGAACATCGCGGTCGAAGGGCGCTTGTTCGGTTAGTTGCTCTGTAATCATATGGGCTTTTTCTGCGTAGTCGACCGCGCTGCCGTGGTCTCCACCTATCTCGGCCTGCCACGCTGCCTCCAGCTCAGCATCGGCCTGGATCTTCAACCATATTGCATTTTCAGGGTTTGCGTTTGTCAGTATTTCAAGGTCAGCGAGGGCGCTTTCAATATACGAAGAGGCGCAGCCGGTTTCACCTCTGAGCCTGCAGTTTGCGGCCATTTCACTGTAGACCTCTGCACGGCGTTTGCGGGCTCCCATCGCATTCGGATCATTGATCAACAGGGCGTCAAGAGACACAAGCGCTGATTCGTTCTGGTGGCGGGCATCATCAAGTTCACCACGCATGAGTAATAGCTTTCCCAGCCAGAAATGACTGGATGCCAGGTAGCTGCGCCACTCGTTGTTCGATAGATCACGCTCTGCTGCTTCTTTCTTGATTTGCAGGTCACTGCGGTAGTGGGCTTCAGCCTCCTCCAAAAGCCCAAGCGAAGTTTTCAGTTTGCCGAGGTTATTGTGTGCAAAGCCAACTTCCAATTTCGAGTAAGTATCATTGGGTTGCTTGTTTAGAACGCGCTGAAAAACGTCCATCACGGTTTTATAGGCGTGTAAACCCTCGTTGTATTGCCCACTGAGCTCAAGTACCCGACCATAGTTTGTCCATGCGAAACCACTGTGTTCCAGTCGTTCCGTGTTGTCTGGTTGGGCGGCCGCCAGTTTGTCAACGACGGAAAGTTGATTCTGAAACTCCGTACGCGCGGCCTGTAGCTCACCGCGTTGCCAGTGAACCCGGCCGACGTAAAAGTGACTCTCCGCGAGTGCCAGGCTCCAGTCAAGCCGATCCGGATTTTGCTCGGCCAGACGGCGGCTTATGGTGAGTGATTCGTTAAAGGCATTTTCAGCGCCCTTCATGTCTGAACGCTCAAGATGAGCGCTACCAATCTTACGTAATGCCTCCGCCCGTTGGGCGAGGACTTCATCACGCGCATCTTCACCTTCCAGCGACTTGAAGTATTCCATCGCTTTTTCAGCAACGCTACTGTAAAGATCAGTGCGACCAACGGCGTGAAGCTCTTGTTGAAGGTCACCAAGCAAAAACGAGACCAGGTTATCGGCATCAGCCTTGCGGCGCTCGGCTTTTGCCTGTGACAGGAGTGCGTAGGCGGTAAGCGCCAACATGACAACTGCAATACTCACTGATGTGGCTGCCACTGCAAACATGGTCCGGTTACGTCGTTGCAGATCGCGTTGTAATAGCTCGTCGAGACCGACACCGAGGATGCCGGCGATCAGCATCAGTTTTGCACGTTGCCAGTTCTTTTTGTCATCACTTGCATCTGCAGCGATGGGCTCGTCAGGTTCAGGAATTAACTGGCCATCCGTATCGATCGGGTTTCTCAAGGCCTCGGGAAAGCATTCCTCCTCGTCACCGCTCATGGGTGTGCCGTCGACAATGTAGCAAAAGATTCGGTCGTGCCTGCCCTGGCGCTGGAAAGTCCTGATCTCAGCACTCACCCAGTTAGATGCCACCGCTGATGGTGAGCAGATAACAATCAGGCATTCCGAATCGCCTAAAGCGCCCGTGATGACCTGTGACAGGGCTGACCCACTGGACAGTTCATCGCGGTCCCTGAATATCGGGCGAAGGTTTTTTTTCGGCTCTGATTCTGAATCGGCATTGCGACCCAGATGTTTGGGTATACGAAAGCGCTCCAGTTCACGGTGGAGTCGCTTCGCGTACTTGCGGTCCTTATGGCTGTAGCTCAGGAACGCGCGATATTTGTAATCAGTTTTCACGCATTAATTGGTTGGATTTGGTTAAAGTCCCGGGGTGTCGGAATAACCGAAACCTGAGCTGCGCTAGTTGCGTATAACCGGTCTGCCACCCTCTGCGATTGGAGCGTCCATATCGGAATTAGCGGTCTGCCAATCCCCGTTTGTATCTTTGTATTTGACTGTGATTGTGTATGGGTACACACCGGTATTCATTTTGTCTTTGACATTGATTTTTTCGTTACTTACCCGGGTTGTTTCAAAAACGTCTTCCGGCAGACCTGAAATACTCACAAAGTCAAAATCAGGAGAGTCGTCAGCTTCTCTCCACCTCATTTTACTGTCACCCCAGATATCCCGATCAAACTGCACTTCCGGGTTTCCATTGACAACAAGCGTTACATACACAGTAGTTCTGGCCATGATTTTTCCTTTTATTTAATGGGATAGTTCTTTTTGCTTCATTGAGTATAGTAGAAAACTAGAAAGTAGAAGAAAAGCGCGGTGTTCTCACGACAGCCAATACAGTTAAACTGTAAAAATGGAATTTACCTGTCCAAGCTGCAACGTTGTACTCGAAGCCCAAAAGCTGGGAGATGTCCGACTGTGGAAGTGCGCCTCCTGCAGCGGGTTGGTGGTTTCCATACCCACCGTTCGAAAAGGGCTGGACCCAAAAGCCTTCAAGAAAATCTGGCAAAGACTTTATGCAGGTGAAACCGATACCGGACGGCCATGTCCCGGCTGCAAGAACCCACTCAGCGTTGTCAAGGCGGATGGACAGGAGAGTGAGATATTGATCGATATATGCCGCAGTTGTCAGATTCTCTGGTTTGATGACAAGGAATTTTCAAGCTTGCCCAAAAATGCACCTGAAGCTGAGCCTGAAACCTTGCTTAAAGGGGAACAGCAAAAGACGCCGGAAAGCAGGCTTCTTACACCGGAAGAACTGACCTATAGAGCGTTTAAAGAAGACCAGTATCAACGCCGGTCGTTTCTATACAAGTTGCTCGACGGCAGCGTTTCGAAAGAACTTGGAATTGACGATTATTTTGGTAAGTTTTTTAACAAGTAACTACCTATAAAAAGTCAGTAACCCTATCAGTTCGAGCAAAATCCGCACCATGTACTAGACTGGTTACAACAATTACAAAAAGAAGCCAGCCATGAAGCAAGCATCAAGTAGCCCGCGACTGCCCTCGTTGATCCACGACAGGCAGTTGATATGGGTATGACAGCAACGCGTACTCTATTAGACAGCTCGCGTATTCGTTACCTGACCGGGGCAATGATGTACTTTGCCCAGGGTATCCCGCAAGGCCTGCTGGGTATCGCGATACCTGCCTGGCTGGTCAGCCAGGGGGTCAGTGCTTCGGATATCGGGTCTTACCTTGCCGTCATCATATTGCCCTGGGTGTTCAAGCTCCTGACCGGGCCGTTGATGGACCGTTTTGAATTTGCGCCGATGGGCCGGCGGCGGCCGTGGGTGTTGGGCGCACAACTGGGTTTGTCAGTTTCTTTTCTCGCCCTGATGTTAGTCGAAGACCCGGTCGGACAGATTGGTCTGCTGATGATGATCGGTGTGTTAATCAATGTATTTGCCGCCACGCAGGATGTTGCGGTTGATGGCATGTCGATTGATTTAACCCCTGTTGATGAACAGGGCCGCCTCAATGGCTATATGAGCTTTGGTAAAGCGGTGGGCTGGGCGGCGACCTCGGCGGTTTCCGGTGTGATGCTGGTGAGTTTTGGTCTGCAGGCAACGGCTTTGGCCGCGGCAATTGTATCCAGCCTGTTCTTTTTCGCCTTTATCTTTGTGCTCGAACGGCCGGGTGAGCGCAAACTGCCCTGGTCTTCCGGCGAATCCGCCTCGCCGCACCGGGAAGGTAACTCTTTCAAGGCCGTGTTCACAGGGGTTAACAAGGTCTTATGGCAGCGTGCCAGCCTGGTGGTGATGGCCATCATGCTGGTCGATGGCCTGATAAGCGGCTATGGCCATGCACTGATGCCGGTTGCGGCAGTTAAGGTGTTTGGCTTTACCTCACCCGAGTGGTCACAACTGGTGGCCATGATGGGCCTGATTGGCGCGGGGCTTACCCTGGTTTTCGGGCCGATGATCGATCGTTTTGGCTCAAAACGCATGTTGATTTTCACCATCTCGCTGGTGGGAGTGCATGCATTTCTGCTGGCCCAGACCCAGTTCATGTGGACAGACGCTACCTATGTGAAGGTGATGCTGTCTATATGGGTGATTATGCTACCGGTGGTGATGGTGTGTGTGATTGCACTGGGGATGGCCGTTTGCTCCAGCAGTTGTTCGGCAACGCAATTTGCCATCTACATGTCAGTGGCCAATCTTGGGCATTCTGCGGGCTCGAAAATTTTCGGCATGGTTTCAGAGCAGACCAGCTATACAGAATCGTACATGTTAATGGCAGTGCTGGTGGTCGTGTTGATTGTCGTGTTGTTGTTTCATCGACACCAGCACAGTGAAACATCGACCGTTGCCAAGAAAGGCAAACGAACCTTTACGGCGGGTTCAACTGCTGGCGGTGGCGTTTTCTGGTCGGGCGCCATGCGTTGTCCCAAATGCCGCGCTGATATGGTTCAGATCGATGTGCAGGGCACCGAGGTTGACCGCTGCAATATGTGTAATGGGCTTTGGTTCGATGCAGGCGAAATTGAAGCTTTGCGCAATAAGGAAGCGGCTTCGCTGATCGACACCGGCAGTGCCAAACAAGGCAGGCAATTTAACGTTGTCAATGATTACCGCTGCCCACGCTGTGGTGGAGAAATGTGCCGTACAGTTGACGAGCAGCAACGTCATATAAGTTATGAAACCTGTACCGATTGTAGCGGCTCGTTTTTCGATGCAGGTGAATTTCTCGACCTTTCACAACTCACCGTATCGGATTTCTTCAAGCGATGGATCACGCCAAGACAGGGTGACAGCCAATGACCGTTACAAAAATAAATTACCAGAAACCTGTGGTACCCGAACTTAAGCCAGCCAGGCAGGCAATATGAAATTTCGAGACTCAATAAGTCACCTTGCGCTGGTCGCATTCATTCTGGCATGCGTGGTTTTACCTGTTCAATCTGCACTTGGGCAATGGTCTGTGCCAAAAGAGCTTCAAAAACAGGTGAGTACGCTCAATGATGAACAGATCGATTTCCTTGTCTCTGGTGCAATTCTAAAGTTTCTTCCCCGCCAGCAACTGGAACATGAACTGGCCATCCGCGATGCTGAAAGCCTGCAAACCCTGGTAAGCGACTTGATGGCCCTTTCCGATGAGATGAGCTATGACCCTGAGCGGGACATGGGGGCGACGCCACTGAATACCGATTCCAAGCGGTTCAACAGGGGAAAGCTGCCGACACCTGCCCTATTACGCAAAATGGAACGTGAACCGGGCCCATTCAGTGTGCATCGTTACCAGTTTCCACAATCCGGTGTACCGACCTTTGCCGGCGCAAAAGTCGCTATCTGGCCGGAGGACCTGGTCGCGGGCAAGGTGGATGTGGCCATCATCGGTGTACCCAATAACGCGAGCAGTGGCCGGCGCGATGCCGGCAATGGCCCGAATGCAATGCGTGCCACCAATACCATTGCGATGGCGGATGTGCAGTCGCTTATCAAGCCGGATGAAGTGTTGTCACTGGCGGACTACGGCAACTTCTCTGTCGACTGGCTAACCACCGAACTCACCGTGGGCCATGTTACCGATATGGTGGCCGAAACCGCAGAAACCGGTGCAATACCGATGTTGGTCGGCGGTGATACGTCGATGCTTTATCCCGGTGTTAAAGGTGTCGCCCGGGCGCGCGGCAGCCAGTCTTTTGGATTGCTGCAGCTTAATGCACACCCCGATGCTGAGCGCTTTGGTGACCACACCGTATCTGACCGCCAGTCGATATTCCTGTTACTGGATGAAGGTATCGTCAATGGCAGCGATACCATCCAGGTGGGTCTGCGCGGGCCCGCGGTAGACCTTGAAACACTGCAATGGCTGCGTGAGCAGAAAGTGCGATATCACACGATGGCAGAAATCCAGCAGCGCGGTTTTGACGATGTGCTCAAGCGTGTGTTGCGGGAAGTTGAGAACGGGCCGGATGCTTTCTTTGTCTCTATCGATGTAAGCGTCCTTAACCCGACCGACATGATCGCGGCAGGACGCCTCACACCCAACGGTTTGCGTGTGGAGGAAGTCGTGCAGGCAATCCGTCATGTTTGCGCAGCAAAAGAGATTGTCGGTTTTGAAATTACCGACATGGCGCCGATGATGGATCTCTCGCGGCTGTCGGTTCTCAATGCCAATGCCGTACTCAATGCCTGCCTGGTGGGTATTGCCCTGCGCAAGAACGGTCTTGATGCCGACTATGTTCACCCACTGGCGCTTGATCATGGCCAGTGATAACAAGCAGCGGACCTCCGTTAAGGAATTTATGATGAGACTTGATTCGATTAACGTTCGAGCCGTTCTGCTTTTGCTGGCAATCACCGTGACGCCGGTGGCCATGGCTTCTGACGAGACGGATGAAAAGCCCGAACAGATAAAAACACCCGAACACGTCACCGGTGACCAGCGTTATCCGTTTGATAGCAAAGACCCGCGGGATGTAGACAAGCCACCGATAGAACTGCCGGAAAGCGTGGCGCCAAAGCTCAAGCTGCTGACAAAAGAAGAAATCGAGTTTCTGAAAAGTGATAAGGCCAGGGCGTTCACCGGCTCGGTAAAAGACACCGTTGAGGCGTTGGACAAGCGGTCACCAAAAGAAGTAAAGGCGTGGGTTAACGTGATGCAAATGGTGGTTGAACACGATAACTATAAGGAGGGCCGCGACGCACCCAATATTCCTCTGAATACCAGTTCACCTGAATTTAATGCCTGGCGCTTGCAACGTCCGCGAAGCATGGACCCGAAACGTGAAGCTGGTCCGCTGTCACTCGGCCGTTATGATGGTTTTGGTGGCCCACCGACATTTGGCCGGCACCCGTTGGCCCTATCAAAGGAAGATCTCATCGCCGGTAAAGTGAATGTGGCAATCCTCGGTGCGCCGTTGAATATGGGCTCGGGTTGGCGCGACTCGGGACAACGCGCCACCACCGACCTTCGGCTGTTGGGCTGGCCAATTGGGCGAGCTGACCAATATGTTCAGATCGATGCATCCAAAGTCTTGAACATCGTTGATTACGGTGATGTCGCAGTTGACAACAACAGCACGGAACGATCCATGCAGCACGTGCGTGAAATCGTACGTGAGATCGCCAGTACCGGTGCGGTACCGATGATTGTTGGTGGCGATCACTCACTCGAGTATCCCAATGTTGCCGCTTTGGCGGATGTGTATGGCAAAGAAAAAGTCTCGGTGATCCACTTTGACTCGCATTACGATGCCTGGTGGGGTGGAACGCACCTGATTGGCCATGGTTACCCGGTTTACCGGCTGATTAACGAAGGTCATGTCCGGGCTGCCGACTACATCCAGGTGGGGCTGCGTGCGAGTGGTCCCGACAAAACCGGGTTTAAATGGATGCGGGAGCAGGGGATGCGCTACCACACCATGGCGGAGGTAGAAGCACGGGGCTGGAAGGCCGTGCTTGACCGGATCGTTGCCGAGGCCAGCGAAGAAGGGCGCAAGCTGCACATCTCATTTGATATCGACGTGCTCGACCCGGCCTTTGCCGTGGCAACCGGCACCCCGGTACCCGGCGGAATCACCATGCGCGAGGCCATTCCTATCGTGCGTCGCCTATGCGCCGAATCCAACGTGGTTGGTTTCGACCTGGTCGAGCTGCACACGGCGCTTGACCCGACCTACAAGACCACGCTCAATAGCGCGCATATTATCAAGGCCTGTTTGACGGGCCTGGCGATGAACAAGAAAGGACTCACCGCGGCGCACTATTTAAGCCCGCTGTCATCCGAGCACGCCATCGACGATTATTACAGCGATCAAAAGAAGTACCTGGATGCCACCAGGGCTGAGGAAGAGGCCGAAAAAGCGGAAAAGGAAAAGGCTGAGAAAGAAGCCGAGAAAGAAGCTGAGACAAAAGGACGGGAAGTGCGTTGAAGAAGGGTCGGTAAATTAAGGGTTAAGTCAAGGTGTCAGGGTCAGGCGCCAGAGAGGGTTAAGCCTTTTTCGCATTAATGCCAACCACAAATCCACTGTTCAGCATTTTTGAGTGTGCTCCATTCAATCGCCATTGAGCGCTTGGTCATGACGGCTTCAATCAGGCAATGGACAATGGCGCCGTTCTCGTCAAACTCGACTTCGGTCACCAAAAAGTGTTTTTCCTTGTTGGCAGGTTTAACTGCAGTCCACTTGCTATTGAGTAATTTTTTTGGGTTCAGTGTGTTCATTTTTAATGAGAATACCGAGACTGGCGATTGGGTCTGTTATTGATAATTAAACATTCTATTTACCACGGAATCGGCTTGCCGTCCCAGTTCATAAAATGACCACTTTGTTCTGCTTGCGAGGCACTCACCACCTTAAGGATACGCGCGGCACTCTGTGAGGTCGTGTACAGCTTTCCGGGTTTGACATTGGCTTGAAACGGTCGCGACAAGGCGGTATCCGTGGTGCCCGGGTGGATGGCCGTTATACAAAGTTGCGGGTGGCTGCGCCGGCATTCCACCGCCAGGGTACGCATGAACTGGTTGAGTGCTGCCTTGGAGGCACGGTAACCGTACCATCCACCCAAACGGTTATCCGTGATGCTGCCGACCATGGCGGAAAGTACGGCGAAATGCCCCGGCCGGTTTTTGGGCATCAGCGGAATCACTGCCCTGGCCAGCATCAATGGGCCGATACTGTTGACCTGGAACATGCGAGTGAGCGTATCTGGCTGACACTGACTTAAGGATTTTTCAGGGCGCAGGCCATTTTCATGCAAAATCCCGGCGGCATTGATCACAAAATCCGGCTGGTCTCCATTTGCCTGGATACTCGCGGCAATCTCTTGCAGGTCTGCAGGGTTGGTTATATCCGCCTTGATTGTTCGCAAGCGGTCATCATTTATCTCCATCAAGCCGGTGGCGGTATCAGCGTTGCGGTAGCTCGCATAAATGCGTTGAATGCCCTGCTCCTGGAGCAGTAGCCGGGTGATGGCGAGGCCAATGCCGCGGCTTGCACCGACCACCAGGGCTACGCGGCTATTGATCATGACCTGGTCCATGTTGCACACCGGAAAATCCGATACGCCTCATATCCAATGCAAACTGCCCGCCAGGCACTGGTTTGCATGTCGAAACATTTTGTTGTCATCGTGGCTAAACTCATCTGCATAGTGTAAATCACAAACTTGCCTTCTCAGCCTTTTCTTTTTGTACCTGTGCCCGATTGCGTGTATTGTCTACGGCGAATCAAGTTTGGATGAGCGCTTGGCTATGACAGCCATGGATGTAACAGGTAACCTACTAAATATTGCGGAAATTTCAGCCGCTTTTGCAGGCTTTGCTGCCCTGGTCAGCGTGCTACGGCAACGTGGTACGCGAGCAGATGCGTTGCACGATATCCTGCGTCTGCGAATTGTGATTTCCACCAGCATGGTAGTTGTCGTTGCCGCCTTGATACCGGTTGGTTTAGCCAGCTTTCATTTGTCAGAGCGCCTGGTCTGGGGTATTTCTGCGGGCATTTTATTGCTTTTGAATTACGGTGTGCTTTATTCGTTTATAAAATCCTACAAGCCAGTAGAGGGCAGGTTTCCGCCGGATAAATTTGCAGTGGGCGTCGTATCAACCCTGGAACTCATGGATCAGGCGGCATTGGTTTTGGTGATATTTAATTTCTGGCCAGATCTAAACTACCCACTCTACCTGGCTGCGTTGATATTCAACATCTGCCAGGCGGCCTTTGTGTTCGTGCGCTTTGTGGCGTCTGAGTTCAGCGCCAAAGAAGTTTAGGTTTTCGTTTCACTTAATCCACGTAAATATGTCCTTCACTTACCATGACGCAGCTTCCACCAATCCAGCTGGAAACAACTTTTCCATCCAGTTTCTCAACCCGTGCCTTCAACAGGCTGGGCCGGCCCATTTCGACGCCCTGGGCGATTCGCCACTCTAGCATTCCGGATTCTGAGGGGTGGAAATGACCCAGCAAACCTGCCAGGGCGCAATTGGCACTGCCGGTGGCGGGGTCTTCCGGCACGCCATCATGTGGTGCAAACATGCGTGCCCGAACATCAAATTCATCGTGGCTTTGAACATAGAGATGAATATCCGGCATGACGCCCAGGGCTGCGATCTGCTCAAACCCACCGGCATTGATACTCGCTTTCTCAAGGGCTGATCGATCCCGTAGTTCCACCATCACAAATGGCAGACCAACGGATGCAAGCATGGGAGGATGTGTGTTTGTGACGATGTCGCTCTCAGAAAGGGATACTGCATCGGCCACCATCTCAACGGGTAAAACCTTTCCTAATGAAAGCACCTGTGGCGCCTTGAGTTCGCAGCTGATCTTGTCCTCATCAGACCGGCGTATGCTGATTCCGACCAAACCGGCCTTTTCCTCGAAGACAATGTCTGTCGATCTATCAAATTCTTCAAGCTCACCACATGTCGCCAGTACAAATGCTGTACCGATATTGGGGTGTCCAGCAAAAGGCACTTCCCTGCTCGGGGTGAATATCTGCACTCTGCGAGTGTGACCTTCATCCGGTGGAAAAACAAAGGTGCTTTCCGAAAAATTAAACTCCCGGGCAATCTGCTGCATCTGGGTGTTATTCAAACCCCTGGCATCCGGTAACACGGCAAGTTGATTGCCACCAAAGCGCTGGTCGGTGAATACATCACAGATGTAATACTTGAGTTTCATCATATTAATCCTTAATCCACGGCCACCCGCCACTCAAAAAGTCGTGGGTGTCCAATGCGCTGTTTCCACATAACTACCTGGGCCGGGATATCTGAAACCGGTTTGCCTCTGAAATACCAAAATAGTCGGACGGGCCACCGCCACGCATAACAGGTTCTGCCCTGGTGGTTTGGTAGACACCATCTTCAATGAGAGCCTGCATGATGTGTACTCCGACAACCTCGCCAAGCACCAACCAGGTCTCACACTTTTCTCCCTGGGCTGACTGTAACTGAACAATTTGCGAGGTCTTGCACTCCATAACCACCGGGCAGCCTGCCACGTGAGGTGCCTTGACGATCGTTGACTCGCATTTACTTAAACCCGCGAGTTCAAATTCGTCGGTGTCGCTTGAAACCATCGCACTGGTTTGATTCATTGCTTCAACCTGTGGCCGGGAGACCAGGTTCCAGCAAAACTCACCGCTCTCCTCAGCATTGGTGACGCTGTCTTTGAACCCGATACTGGAGAAACCAATAATCGGCGGCTGATAATTGAATGCATTGAAAAAACTGTAAGGCGCCAGGTTCACCTGCCCCTTGGCGTTTCTTGTTGAAACCCAGCCAATGGGCCGTGGTGCAATAATGGAATTGAATGGATCGTGCTTTAATCCATGCCCGTCTTCGGGCCGGTAAAAATGACGTGGTGTAGACAAGAGAATTCTTCCTGAAATTGAGGATGAGTATCGAGTTTAAATCAAATAAAAGTTATAGGGCCAGATGAAATCTATTTTTACCCTGACCCAAAATATTAAGACTGAGGTATTCCGAGTAATTGGGGTCAGAGTAAAAACTCTTTGATAGTTTTTACCTTTATTGCAATTATTCCTAGAGAGTTTTTACTCTGACCCCAATTACTGGGCTGCACCTGTAACAAATCCACCACTTAAACGTATTAGTACTTAAGGTGTTGTGAGGAGTGAACAGTGTGAAAGTTCTAAAGTTGCTGGTTCTGGTGGGATCGCTTTTATTTATCCAGGCTGTAATTGCCGAAGTGGTTTCCGATGAGGCAGCGAGCGCCACTGAGACATCAGCCCAAAAATCCCAATACCAGGCGAACAACGATACCAACTTCTGGTTTGAAGCCATTGAAGGCGACCATACGGTTTACTGGGAGTTCATTGAAGCCTATGACACTGTAAAAGAGTCTCTCGTAAAGGTTGCCAAGCGTGTGGCGTGTTACGTTGCGGACCTCGGGGTTGGGAAGAAAATTTCGACAGTTGAAGATTGCTCCAACTACACTTAAGCATTAGAAAATCGGGCAAGAGTGAAGTGCCACAGTAAAAACCCTGCCACCGTGGCATTTACGCTGACCCCGGAATTCTCCCCAAAAATCATTACCACCAGGACTCAAACTGCACCCCAAGTGAAAACCCATTGGTATCATCGGCATAGGTGTTTCCGCCTATCAGGCCCCGGAACTCATCCGACCACTTGGCCCAGGTCAGATAGAGGCGGATGGCCGGTCGTGAGAACAGACCCCAGTCGGGTGTTATCTCGGGTGCTACGGTTAGCTTGAGCAGGCCACCCTTTTCGCCGCTTTCCAGTTTGCTGTAGTCATAACCCGCTTCGAATGCCAGGTTGTAGTTTTGACTCAAGCTATAAACCGGGCGTACGCCGACTGAGTACCAGTGGCGGTTTGAGTTTTCCGCCAGGCCCAGGTCATCGTGCTGATAGATGGCAACGGCCTGAAGCCCCAGACGTTGGTTAAAGTTGTATTCCAGAATATTCATCAGGCGCAAGCGCGACTGGTCTTCGACACTTGTTCCCTCGGGGATTTCGCCATTTTCGCTGGTTCGCAGAGAAGGGCTGAAGCTGTTGAAGTTGGCCGCAACGCTATTACCGTATTGAATGGTGGCGGTATTTTTGTTGCTCTCGCCAAAGTCGCTGACCAGGAAAAACCCCGCTGCAATGCCATCGGCGCTGCCCTTCAGTTCTTCTCCCCCGGCGAACTCACCCTCAAGTTGATAATGCGAGTAAACGAACCAGAAGTTGCCGCGCCCAATACCCATATCAATGTCATTCAAGCGCAGGTCGATGTTGTTTTTATCGGTGGTATCAAGGTCACCGATGTAGTCGTTGGTGCCGGTGAAATCATCAAGCGTGCCCCCTATCCAGGCCACTGAGGCTTTTGCGAAACCGAGGTCATAATCTTCCAGGCCGCCGCCAAAACCACTCATGTCCAGCCAAAAGAAATCATTAATATGGATATCGTGGCGCCGGTAGAACCGCTGGCCGGCCCAAAGTCGCGCATCGGGTTGATTTGCAATACTGCCCTGTGCCGTGGCAAAGACCTCTCGAAGGGAAACGGTTCCGTTATCGCCATCCAGGGCGATACCGGTTGCCTTATCCAGCGTGGAGAAGGCCAGCAGGAAATGTGTCCCAAACAAGGTCGAGGGCTGGTCTTTTCTCTCAGCCACTTTGTAGTAGGAAAACCCGGCCTCCATGTAGGTGTCGGTTTCATTGCCCAGGCGATAGGCCGCATCGGCACCCGGCAACTTGAATCGCTCCTGTGACTCACCGCCCTTACCGATACCATAGCCCGCCCGCATGTAGCCGTAGTAATCGAACATTTGTGGGTCAAAATCAGTGGAAAAGTCGCTGACACCGTCAAATTCTCCGGCCGGCAGTATGGCTTCCTCGGTCACTTCCCGGTCTGATGATGTTATTGAATCGGATGAACCCACACCGACCGACTCCAGTCGCGCCTCCATTTCATTGAGGCGTTGTTCGTAGCGTTCGTTTTGTGCCCGCAATTCCGCTAACTCCTGTCGAAGCTGTTCGATCTCGGAGTTTGCCGCGAAGGCTGCGATGGGCAGGAGAAGCAGGGTCAGTATGATGAATCTCATGTGTTTTTACCTCTTGGAAGCTAAGCAGAGCCCGGCCAGGCGGCCTATAAATCATCCGGCCCGGGCTGGCGTCATAACCGTTTCTTAAGACTGAATAACAGTTAGATTATAAGAGGCAACTTTAAGACATGCTCAAGTACATATGAGACGATTGTGATTTAGAATCTGTGGTTTCAAGGCTGAATTTATATGAAGAAAAAGTCAACGGCTTGTCTGTGTGGCTCCGCTGAGTCACTCGAGCGTTGTTGCCTGCCAATCATAGACGGTATTCGCTCTGCATCATCGGCAGAGGCTTTAATGCGCTCGAGATTCAGTGCCTACAGCCTTGATCGTCAGCAGTATCTGTTGAGCAGTTGGCATCCTACAACCCGGCCGGATTCAATTGAGAGCGACCCATCCATTCATTGGTTAAGGTTGAAGATCATCAATGCTGAAAGACGCACGGACCAGGTTGAGTTTGTCGCGACATTCAAACGCAATGGCAAGGCCCACAAAATGCATGAGAACAGCCGCTTTATTTTCGAAAATGGCCAGTGGTTTTACCTGGATGCTGTTAAACCAGCGACATGACCAGCGCACCACTGAAATAAATGGCTCAGGGCCCACTACCCAGAGCCCATCACCGAGAGTCCATCACCCAGGTACCTTTACGATCACATTCCTGCCAAAAATTGCTTCTGAATTGTTGCATCCATATGCACTGATTCTTTGGCGATATTAAGTTGCATGTTGATGTTGGCAACATCCAGAAGCAACTCATCAACTTGATACCGATTACTTTCTTTAACCCAACTGAGGATGCTGGATAAATGCCAAAGCACTGTTTTACCTTCGTGAATGGGTGCTGGAAAAGAAACCAGGTTATTCATCATAAGTTTTCTGATGTTCTGCCGTGAGTAGCCCAGTATTTCCGCTATATCAGATAAACCAACGAGATCTGGAGCAGCCTGTTTCAGCAAGCCGTTCAACAAAAGCACTTGGGTTCTGTGAGGTTTTGGGGAGACAAACTTCAATTAAACTCATGTTTAGAATAATTGGGGTCAGAGCCCTTTATCGGAAGTTATCTTCGGATTTCCTCATCCTACAATAACTTTTCAATATCCTTTTCTAAATCTTTCGGTTTTACTGTCGGCGCAAACCTCGCGACAACCTTGCCATCTCGGTTGACGAGAAACTTGGTGAAGTTCCATTTGATTTTCTCCGAACCCAACAAGCCCTTTTGGCTCTTTTTCAGATACTTGAAGAGTGGATCGGCGTCATCACCGTTGACGTCGACCTTGGAAAACATGGGGAATGAAACCCCGTAGTTCAGCTGGCAGAACTCCGCGATGTCACTTTCAGTGCCAGGCTCCTGCCGGCCAAACTGATTACAGGGGAAACCAAGTATTACCAGCCCCTTGTCTTTGTACTTCTCAAAAAGTGCCTCCAGGCCTTCGTACTGTGGCGTGAACCCGCATTTACTGGCGGTGTTAACAATCAGCATCACCTGGTTTTCATAGTTACCCAGTGCGACCTTGTCACCTGTGATCGTTTGTACTTCAAACCCATATATATCTGCAGTCATGAAAACACCTTTACCAACATGTTAGAAGCTGCCCATCATACTCTTTATATGAACGGATTTACCTACACAGATGCCATTCAGTCTCCTATTTCAATTCCGCATGCATTGCATGACACTTGTTTTGATGTGACTCAGTCAAGCCAGATAGGTTGAAGCACCGGCCTGACCCGACTTTGCAAGTATGACTTGTTCCCAATTTGGGAACTTTGTACAATGATACCCGTCGAATGGAATAGTCTTTGCGAATAATCAAGATAAGAACATTAAGGGAATTTTGGAGCGACCCGGACTTTAGCGATTCTGAGCAGCCGTTAAAATCCTGGTATGTGATTGCTAAAAATGCGAATTGGGCAAAGCCTCAAGATGTGAAGAGTCAGTTTCGCAATGCCAGTATCGTGAAAGGCAATAGAGTGGTATTCAATATCGCAGGCAACAAATACCGATTGATAGTGAAGTTTAACTACGAATTTAAAATTGGTTACATTCGATTTTTAGGCACCCACAAGCAGTACGATGCTATTGACGCGGAAGCAATATAATGAACATTAAACCGATTCATTCTGAGACTGATTATCTCGAATCGCTTGCCCGCGTAGATGCGCTAATGGATGCGCAGCCCGGAACGCCCGAAGGCGATGAACTCGACATACTCGTCACCCTTGTTCAAGCATATGAAGAAAATCACTTTCCAATCGATGCCCCTGACCCTGTCGAGTTTATTAAAAATGTAATGGACTTTTTAGAACTGGACCAGGCCGAACTTGCGAGGTTGCTGCAATCACGTCCGCGCGCGTCTGAGATTTTGAACAGGCGGCGTCAATTGACATTAAGCCAGATTCGTAGGATCACCAGCGCCTGGAAAATTCCGGCTGACCCCCTCATCCGGAAATATGAACTCGCAACCCGTAACTAGCTTGTCGAACTAAAAAACCTTTAACAAATCCTCCATTTAGACGTTGCCGGGCGCCTGGCCTGATACGTTGCGGATCTCAGGGTTGGGAGGGAGATTTCGGCAGATGGTGATTGCTTCAACTACACTTAGGCAGAACCAGTGACCCGGTGGCATGGTCACTGACGCCAAAGCAGGAGTGGTAATGGAAAGCATCAACAAAAAAAACCTGGCTCGCCGGCAACTCATCCAATTCCTTGCCGCCAGCCCCCTACTTGCGGGTATTGGCCCCGGCCGCCTGTTGGCAGACACGCTGCTGAATCCGGTCTCATCGCCGAAAGATGCCTTGGATGTGTTCGATTTCCAACGGGTTGCAGAACAGGTTTTACCACCGGCTCACTATGGCTATCTTGCCACCGGTACCGATGGTGACGAAACACTGCATGCGAACAGGAAGGCGTTTGAGAAACACTATTTGCGTGCCTTACGTATGGTCGATACCTCCAGCATAGACACACGGCTGGAGTTGCTCGGGCAGAAGTTGAGCTCACCGATCATCATTGCCCCGGTTGGCAGCCAACGGGCTTTTCATCCGGAGGGCGAATTGGCGACTGCCCGTGCGGCACGCACTGGCGACCATTTACAAATACTTTCCAATGTAAGCACCACTTCCATTGAGGACGTCATCGCTGCCCGCGGTGGGCCGGTATGGTTTCAGTTATACCCGACAACCAAATGGTCGGTGGCTGAGAAGATGGTCAAAAGAGCCGAGAAGGCAGGCGCGCCTGTCGTGGTTTTAACGGTGGATCTGAATTCGGGTAGTAACAGGGTAAGCATGATGCGTTATATCAGCCAGGATCAGCGTAATTGTTCCGAGTGTCATGATCGCACCCGTGAAGATGCCTGGCTGGACCGCAAGTCCATGTACGAGGGCACGGAGGCAACCACCAAAGAATTTGATACACCCGGCATGACCTGGGATTTTATCGGGCGCTTAAAAAGCATCACCAGTATGAAGGTAGTGATAAAGGGTATCGTGACCCCCGAAGATGCAAGCAGCGCGGTACAAGCCGGTGTGGATGCAATTATAGTTTCGAATCACGGTGGCAGGGCGGAAGCCAGTGGCTGGGCAACACTGGACAGCCTGCCCGGGGTGGTCAATGCCGTGAACGGTGACATCCCGGTCTTGGTTGATAGTGGCTTTCGCCGCGGTACTGATATCTTCAAAGCGCTTGCCCTGGGCGCCGATGCCGTATGTATTGGACGGGCTTACATCTGGGGTCTTGCGGCGTTCGGGCAACCGGGTGTTGAAAAGGTATTAGAAATTCTGCGTGCCGAGCTGGCAATGGTGATGGGCCAAATGGGTACGCCTGCCCTGAAGGATATTGGGCCAGAGAGGATTGGGCAGCATTAGTAAATGAAATATGCTGCAATTCTATTGGCCTGCATGATGACCGTAAATATCAATGCCCAGGCATCGGAAGAAAAACCGGCCGGCCTGGAAGACCTTCGCTGGGAGTATCGCGTGATCCTGATATTTGCGCGCGAACCTTACATGTCAAATGCGCTGCAAAACCTGGATGATTTCAAAGCGGAAATTGAAGAGCGGGATATTGCCTGGTTCGTGCTTGACGACAATACGCTGCATACCAATTACGATGGAAAACTGAAGGATCAGCTGCGCGACGAGCTAATGAATCGCTACTTCACACCGGTGCCGGTTGAAACAGCCGTGCGCCTGATCGGAAAGGACGGCACCGTTAAATCGCGTTCATCCGACCTGGATCTCGAAGCTACCTTTGGCCTGATCGACCAGATGCCCATGCGACGCGCGGAGATGCGGTCGGGGGGCGACGACTTGGAGTAAGTGGGGTCAGAGTCAAGTGCCAGAGTCAACTGGCACTGACCCCTTTAAATACATGTCGATAAAACGTCTTTTAATCGACATATATTGTTGAAGTGTCGACATGATCGACATGTAAGAGCAAGCGGGGTTAGCGCGGCATTCCAGTAAACCCGGCAGCAGCGCGTAGCTCATTGCCGTCCATTACGTAGCCGTCGCTGACCACCGTGTGCACATGCCTCAGGGCGCCGAGGTCGGCACTGACATCGCCATTCACTAACAGCAGATCAGCCTCTTTACCCTTGGTGATGGAACCGGTCCGTTCGGCGATGCCCACCAACCGGGCCGGGTTGATAGTGGCCGTCTGCAGGGCCTGGGCCTTGCTCATACCGGCCTGCTCGTAGATTTCGATCTCGCGCACCAGTTCCGGCCCCCAACCGTCCGTGCCAGCGACGATGGGCACTCCCGCCTCGTTGAGCTTGCCGATCAGTGCGACCATTTTCTCGTAACTCTTTCTGAAGTCATCGCGGGTAACGTCTCCGAAAAGCGGATAACCGCCGGTTTTCAGACCGCGCTCGAGTACTGCCGGCATCGTTCCCTCGTAAGGCACGAAAGCCGGGGGTAACGCCGGTTCATCGTTGAGGAAAGAGCCCTCAAAAATCATGATCGTCGGGTCGACCCAGGTACCGCGTTGTTTTAGTTCAGCCACGAATTCGGTCATCACCGGACCATCCAGATCGACATCCATGGCATAGTGTGCCGGCCCTTCGAAGCGCGCGGCCGTGTTGGATACATCCACCACTTCCTGGGGCAGGTCCTGCATGATGATGAAGTTGAGATGCGTGACCTCGTCGTAGCCCGCGCGCACCGCTTCCAGCGGCCGCATGGTGGCGGGAACGTGGCCGAGAACATTCAGGCCAAGACGATGTGCTTCTGCAGCGGCCGGTGCGATCCACTCGGGATTCATGGAGGTATAGAACTTCACGCCCCACAGACCTGCGTCCGCTGCCTTTTGCACCGCTGCAATGGTCTCTTCCTCGCTGCTCACCAGCGTAGCACCCTGGGCAGAGAGGGGGTGATCCTGGTCGATGATGATTGCACCAAAGGATTCAGGTGCCAGCAAATTGCCAGCGGCGCGTGCTTTCTTTGCCCAGACCAGTTTCTCCAGGGAATTACCCGGGCTGCGGATGCTGGTCATGCCAGTGGCCACGTTGGCCAGCAGGTCATAGCCGTCACTGTAATGCTTATGGGCATCCCACAGGCCGGGCACCAGTGTTTTACCCTGGCCGTCCAGTACCCGCCCGCCATCGGCGACTGTCAATGAGCCCGCCGGGCCGACTGCAGTGATCTTGCCGTCTTGTGTGGTGACAGCCTGGTTTTCGATAAACCGGCCCGCTTCCGCATCGAACAAGCGCACGTTATCCACCAGCAAAGGGCGCCGCGCGTCTTCGGTAAGAAAGCGCCTGGCCACGGATGTTGCCGCCTGTTGTGCCGCTTCCTCCTGCATCTTGCGCATGGTCTTGAAATGTTCCTGGTAGCCCTCGCGGATCAGTCCCATCCAGCCGATGCTGGCCAGATATTTACCCTTGTCGTCCACCCACACCGGGACCGGTGCCGGCTGCAGCCCTTCGATAAAAATCAGCCGCGCTTCGATATCACCGTCTTCATCCTCGATTGCCAGCGTGCCGCCATCGCGCAAGCGGGCGGTTCCGGAGGGCAATAGCTGTACTTCACCCTTATCGAGCATGTACTCAACCAGCAGGCCAAACATGGTGCCCGGTCCGCCCCTGGGCAGATAGAGCCCGCCTTCCGGGGGTGCCGTACCGGTGTCTGCGCCTGAATCCCAGCGGATGCCGTTTTCATCGGAAACCATTTCTTCTGCCGCATTACCATCGGGAGTAACACCGCGAATCTGTATACGCAGTGGTTTGCCGTCGTAGCCGATCACTACCAGCGCATCGGTTTCGGTGATCCAGCCGCGCAGCGCTTTGCGATTTGCGAAAGGCAATCGCACCCTCTTCGGTCTCCCAACGCCATTCATCACCATGCGTATTGGTATCAGAGACGATGACGTAGCGAGTGGCGTCGGCAGGTGGCGCCAGCAACGACTCTTTGGGTACGGGCTCAGAAGCGAAAGTGGCGGTTGAAAAGGCAAAAATGGCCAAAGCGGCCAGGTGAAAACGGGTCATAAGCGGGTTTTCCTTATTGTTATAAGGCGCAGAGTATAGCGTGAAAAAGGTCAGAGCCCTTTTTCAAACTATAGACCTACGTTGCCCGCCTGGAAATGAAACTTGTATTTGGAGACAAGGCCGCCTGACGTCTTCGCCTTCAGATCACTTACCGGCTTGCTTTTCTTTCGCGGCCTGCTGCTCAGCCACCTGCTTGTGGACCTCTACCATGTCCAGGTCTTTCGCCTTGGTGACAACTTCACGCAATGCGCCCTCGGGTAACGCGCCCGGCTGTGAGAAGACCATGACCTTTTCGCGGAATATCATTAGCGTGGGAATGGAGCGAATCTGGAAAAAGGAGGCAATCTCCTGCTCATTTTGGGTATCCACCTTGGCGAATACGGCATCGGGAAATTCTTCCGATACTTTTTCGAAAATAGGACCAAAGGATTTACAGGGAGCGCACCAGTCTGCCCAGTAGTCGACGACCACTGTCTCATTGTTTGTAATGACCTCTTCGAAGGTCTCCTTGGTCAGGTCCACGTATGCCACAACTATTCTCCTTGGGATATTGAATCCTATATTATATTAAATATTTATAATATTGGTTCAGGTTTTTTAGGGAAATCGACCGGATACGTTTTTACACCTATCTTATGACTCAATGCAAAGGGTGTATTCTGGCCCCTCACTCTGACCATTTTTGTTGTGCCTGGTGTTGGCGTCCATTTTGTCTTACGCAGATAACATCCGTTTTCCTATTTTTATTCAGCAACAACTCGTTGAAACTTACTTTTTAAGTAGCGCGCCTGGAGCCGAATGAAAAATGCAATCTATCTTTCAAATCCGCACGCACCTCTGGAGATTACAGATTATCAAAATCGCTTCAGAGATAAACAAGTGATACCTTCTATGGTATCATTTAATCGTGGGTAAAATTCATCGGGGAAACTTTGTTTTCCTGTGTTGGATAGGAGATCACTCTCCCCGTCATGTTCATGTGTACCGCAGCTCGAAGCTTGTAGTGAAATGGGATCTGGAAAACTGGCAACCCATGCAGGGTAAAGCCAGCCGAAGAGTACTCGAACTCATCAAAGAACTCGTGAACGAAGGTAAACTATGAAAATACGAAGTGTAGAAATAAATAACCGGCGAAAAGAGTTTATTGTGCATAACTATTCAGGAGCGCAGTTTACGTTTCCCTACTCCAGGTCCGACCCTCACCCGGATTCCAAAAACCGGATCGAAGAGGTCTTTGTGGATAAAGAACTCGCCAATGAGGCCATCACCTATGTGCTGCAATCCGGCGACGAAGGCTCGATACATATCGAGCAAGTCCTGGAATATAACGAAGACCCTGCCTATCTCGCCGAACTCCTGACCTACAAACTCACCCTGGAAGCGAAACAAAGAATTGAAAGCAGTGGTTTGAGCAGAAGGCAGATCGCCAAACGGTTAAACACTTCCCTGCCGCAGTTGTACCGTTTGCTTGATCCGGCGAACACGCGCAAATCGATGAATCAGCTGGTCACCCTTCTGCATGTTCTGAATTGTAATGTCGACATGGTTGTTAAGAGGAAAGACGCTGCATAGGCTACTAATAGGTGCAAAAATGTGGCTAGAGTTCTTGTTTGGACAATCGACATAAGTTGCCCGGTAGGGGTGAAAACCGTTAAAGAGCGCTGACCCTTTACCCCCTCTATGCATCCTTTTTCGTCTTCTCGACGTCAAATAAACAAATTAACCACAAGTTTCTGACAAGAGGGCCTAATGGGAAACATACTGACTCAACAGGCGCAGGCACAAGTGCGCCGTCAACTGATCGTATTTTTTTTAGCAACATTCGTCGTGACATGGGGCATATTCGGAAGCGCCGTGATTTTTGGTTTTGCCGACTCCCCTATCGTGATCCTGGGTGTTTGGGGCCCCTCACTGGCAGCTATTGTCGTGACGGCTATCTTCTATGGTAAAGACGGCCTGAAGCGCTTCTTTGGCCGGCTCAACTTCAAGGAAGGGCTAAAATGGTTTTTGCCGTTGCTTGGGTTTTTCCTGGTGATCGGGCTAACCGGGGGTTACATCGGCGCTGCCGCCACGGGCATCGAATATAACCCCAAATTCTGGGGCTGGGCGTGGGTCGCGCAAGTCATGGTGATGCAGTTACTGATTCCCGGAATAGGCGAAGAGTTCGGCTGGCGCGGCTTCGCACTGCAACGCCTGCAACACATCATGACGCCTTTGAAGGCAACGCTGGTCATCGCCTTTTTTCACCTGCTTTGGCACGCACCCACCTACTGGTTGGGCCAGGGCATGCACAACGTACCGGCAATCTGGGCTGTCTTCTTTTTGCTGCCAGTGACCATCCTGTTCACCTGGGCGTATAACAAGTCAAACGGTAGCATCCTGGTCAGCATATTTTTTCACGCAACCATGGGTGCGACGCTTAGTTATACCGCCTTTTTGCCGAGTGAAGATGTCGTTGTGCTGTCTCCGGAATTGCTCACCATGACGTGGCTACCGGATGGGCTGATGGGACCTTATTTAGGGGTTGCGGCTCTTTATTGGGTGCTGGCGATTTATGTGCTTCGTGGGGGATTTGGGGGCCTGGGTACACCACCTGAGTTTGAACATCCGGTTGAGGGGCAATAGGGGTTCAGTTATGTCAGAGAAACGCACCAGAGTAACAGCCCCGAGTGACAAGATTTTACCCTGGCACTTAACTCTGTACCCAAAACTGCAGGGTGAGCCAGCGGGCCGGGGCTATTCTACGCGCCCGAGATAAGTGTCATACCAGGCAAGCGTTTCCCGGATTAGCTGGTTCTTGGGGGGGATATGCCCGCCATCGAGGATAGCGTGACGCTTGTGTTCCACTGGCGTGGCAAGCGATTCAAACATCGGAGCCTGGTACGTCTCGACCGGGCGTAGCATGTCATGCCGCCCGCTGACCATCAGTACCGGGGCAGTTACCCGTGCGGCGAAACTGGCAGAGCTCGCCTCGGGCCTTGCTCGCGTGGGAGGAATGCCACCACCCACGTATACGCCGGCTTTAAACCTGTCGTCCAGCGCCATCACGATTGGCCCGTTCCAGCCACCCCAACTCAAGCCAAAAAAACCAAGGCGTGATATATCAATGTCGTCGCGGGTCTGAAGGTAATCAACCGAGCGGCGGAAATCCTGAATCCACTTTACGACGTTATCGGTATAGGCACGGGTATTCTCCGGCCAGGTGGTGGTGAGGTTGATGTTGCGCTCGTAGGTGCCGCGCAACACAGGGTATGCCAGGGCGCGTCCGCTCATGATAATGAAATCCACGATGGCGACCTGCATGCTATCACTCGAAGAGGCAAATATCGCATCAGTAGACGGGAAGTATGTAACGACCTGGTAAGGTGGCTTGGCCGACTTGGGCAGAAAAATGTGCATGGACATTCTTTCGCCGTAAGCGGTATCGAAAGAAACCACCTCGCGTCGCCAGTGCTCGGAATCTTCAGAGGACTCGAGCTTGCTTCGCAAGTCTGTCCTGTCATAGTCATAAGTGCCGCGATAGATCTCGAATTCCTGATCGGACAAGGGCGTTATTACTTCCTGTTCGGGTCGTGCGACCGCGCGCGAGAATTCGACTAACTTTTTGTCGTCACCCATATTCCTGATGACACGAAAACCATTGGTTGCAGCGCGCTCCCACGGCGACACGGCGATGCCGTAGGTGAACAAATAACTGCTGTCCTTCCAGCTTCCACCAAGAATATAGCGATCACTACCCGGCAGGTCGGACGTGGCATTAAGCGCCCATTCGCGCACATTGCCAGCC
This sequence comes from uncultured Gammaproteobacteria bacterium, assembly GCA_963759155.1. Classification (GTDB taxonomy): domain Bacteria; phylum Pseudomonadota; class Gammaproteobacteria; order Xanthomonadales; family SZUA-36; genus SZUA-36. The sequence continues at coordinate 607,159 of CAVWXX010000005.1, forward strand.
ATGTCAAAGGTTCCATAAGGTCCCACAGCATCGTAACTTGCAACCTCGGCGACACTATCCGATGAAAAATTACTTTCAGAAATCAGGCGTGACCGAAACTGGCTGGAACCGCGATATGAGTCGTCATAATCGCCGATCTCCGAAAATGGTGGGCTAACCGCGGCCGTACTCCAATGATAAATGGTGGGTAAAGTTCCGCCTTTGTAATTTGCGTATGCACTTGCTTCATACCAACTTACGCCCCTGACGGGGTAATTGTCTTCACCGTCGGCATAGCTTCCACCCTGCCAGGTTGATGGACCGGGGCGACCTGTCAAATCGCGGAATGTTGCAATCGCTTCTTCGGGTGCAACCTTGGTTCCATCACGGTTGAATGGCAGTCCCGTCCAAAACTCGGGGTTTTGATAGCCCCCGTTGTCAATAAACTCCTTGAACTCGCGATTGGTTACTTCGGTACGATCGATTAAAAACTCAGGTGTCTCGGTTTCCGATAGCGTATACCCGGTCATAAGAAATAACCGGGATGTCTGCGGGATATGAATCATTCCCTCCGGGATCACCGCCTCGGACAGTTCGATCTCGATAGAGCCGTTAAACAATTCGCGTGCACGTTCAGCAACCTCGTAGCCGTCCTTTACAAACTTCCAGCGAAGCACATCGTTGGGCAGCCGGATCGATTCAATAGGGGTATGACCCAACGATGTCCATTCAGCCCCGGCAGCACCGTATTCCCTGATAAAAACTTCTGCGTCTTCGGGACTCGTTCGAATAGACATCTGTACCGTAAACTCAGGCCACAGGTTTTCAAACACGGGGTCCCCTTCCAGCAGGTTCGCGGAGTCCGAGGCAACACGATAGGCAGCCGTGTAGTCGTCCTGTGCAACCAGGTCCATAATCTGGCTGACGACACTATTACGTTGCGTATGTGACTGAATTGCCCGCATCACCATGAGGCCGGAAACGACGAGCGAAATGACGGCAACCGATATCGCGATGATGTTTGCACTGGATTTCCGACTTCGCGCCGACGTTACCTCATTGTCAGCCCCGGCGGAATCCAGCTTTATCCCCTGGCTGGTCAGCTCGAATACCCAGGCCAGCAGTGCAACTGGAATCAGCCCGATGGCGAGCGCAATGACGAGTATCCGAAACGCTGCGTCGTCCAGCCCAAAAGCTGGAAAGACTGTCTCAACGAACTGAACAATCACCCATGCGGCAACGATGTAGGCTGCCGCAACCCGGAATACTTTTCTGCGTTTCAGGTCAGCGATGAATGACATTTTCTTATTAACTGTTTTTGCATTTTACGATCTCAGTGTACCTCAACATTGGCGGTTAACGTATCCAGCCCCTTTTACTTAGCTATCTTAGATGCTCACCACCCATGAGATGTACGTGCAAATGCGGCACTGTTTGTCCACCATCGTGACCGGTATTACTTACAAGCCGAAAACCTGACTCATCCACCCCCATAATCCTGGCGGTTTGACTGATCGCATCAAGCAACCCGAGTTTTTCATCGCTGCTGGCATTCTGGTTGAATTGCAATATATTCGTGTACTGCCCCTTGGGAATGACCAGCACATGCACTTTGGCCCTTGGCCTGATGTCATGAAAAGCCAGTGCGTATTCACTCTCAAAGACGACATCTGCCGGTAAATCACCACGTAAGATTCGGGCAAAAACATTGTTCGTATCATAGTCAGCGCTTGCATCGACCAGCTCTTCACCGTGTGCTACAAAACTGAGCAGTAGCATGATTAATAAGCTGAATAGAATTGCAACGGGGGAACCTGCTGGAATCCGTTTCATGGTTAATTCCTGATTGTCGGGGTTGGATAAGTGTAAATTGGAGTCCGAGTAAAGTGCCAGAGTAAACTAATACTGATCGACCGGATGCCCTTGGAATAATTGGAATAATTGGGGTCAGAGTAAAAACTCTTTAGCGAGTACTTGAGGTCAGAGCTAAAACTACTAAAGAGTTTTTACTCTGACCCCAATTATTGGACCCCAATTATTGCAAGGTAGCACTAACAATAAGTCAGCACACCCATCACAAATGCCACCAGGCAGCTTGCCAGTGCTAAACTCGGCAATGTCCCGTTAACCCCACTGAGAATTAATCACTATGGACGCGAAACTAAACGTATTGGGCGAAGTGCTCGCCTCCTGCTCCGAAGACCCGCTGACCGGCTACTACCGTGACGGCTGCTGTAATACCGAACCCGCAGATATGGGCTCGCACACCATTTGCTGTCGTGTCACAGAGGAATTCCTGCAGTATTCGCTCAGCGTGGGCAATGACCTGACAACGCCACGTGCCGAATTCGGTTTCCCGGGATTGAGGCCCGGTGATCAATGGTGTTTGTGCGCCGCCCGCTGGCAGCAAGCCCTGGATGCGGGTGTAGCACCAAAGGTGGTTCTGCAGGCAACCCATGCGGCCTGTTTAAGGATTGTGAAGTTGGCTGATCTGAAGCGGCATGCGATGGATTTGGTTTGAATGATGGGCGACCAGTTATTTGAAGAATGGCTGGTATACGAAAAGCGACGCCGCTTGAAGTAGCTCTATTCACACTGCAACAACATATCAACCGCCACCCCATCGTCCATTTGCTCGCCATACCATTGCGGAATTGGCGTCCCAGGTGTGATGTCCCTTGTTATAGGCTAGTTCTAATTAGAAGGTCACTTAGCTCCCTTGTTATAGGCTAATTCTAATAAGAAGGTCACAAAACTGGATTGGAGCGACTAACTGCACAATCAGAGATGCAATCTATGTTCCTCCGCCACGTGACAAAATGTTGGATGCGTTATCTGATTGGGAGAAATTTCTAAATAAAAAAGACAAACTTCCTTTGCTTGTGAAGATTGGATTAGCTCATGCGCAATTCGAGACCATTCACCCATTTCTCGATGGTAATGGAAGGGTTGGGCGCCTGCTAATCACTCTATTACTTTGTGAAAAAGAGGTTCTCCTGAAACCTGTTTTATATCTTTCATACTACTTCAAAGAAAATCGTCAAGAGTATTACGACCTATTGCAAGGAACCAGGGATAAAGGAAACTGGGAATCCTGGCTTAAGTTCTTTATAGAGGGTGTTGATGAAGTTGCTCGTCAAGCAACACAAACAGCCAGAGAAATTGTTGAGTTGCGTGAAAAACACAGGTCATTGATTGTACAGAACTTCGGTCAGGTGACAGGTAATGGGCTGATTGTATTAGAGAACTTATTTAGTCAGCCGATTATTTCGGTAAATCGTATTGTTGAACTTACAGGTGTTTCTTTTGCTGCTGCTAACACGCTGAGAAGCCGTCTGGAAAAAATCGGGGTACTTGTTGAGGTAACTGGTCAAGCTAGAAACCGTCGTTATGAGTATAGTGATTACGTTAATCTTTTTGCTTCAATCTAATTTTTGTTGATGGCGCACTAAAATAGCAGTTAATCAATACCATGCGCCAGCTGGTGCTGGTACTCATCATTGTCAAAATTGCCATCAGACTGTGAAATCAGGCCATCCTCGCCAATGGTCCATTCCTCAAATCCGCTGAAGTGCACCTTGTTACCGGTCCCGTCCGGGCCGCTGTTGGTGCCGATGAAGGTCCAATGGAAAATGGCCTTGTCCGCCTGGGTCTCCAGTTCGTCCATGAGCAACACCATGTCCGGAAACCCTGTCATAAAACTACGTGCAACTTCCGTTATTGCATCCCGACCGGTCGCAGCAGCGCCGTTGACATATAAAGTGGCGTCTTCGGCAAAGAATGATGCAACATTTGCAGGCGTCTGGCTGTTCCAGGCGGCCGTGTATTTCTTAGCAAGCTCAATAAGCATTTCTTTATTCATGGAGAGTGGTTCCTTCGTACATTTACCGGGCGATTGTAAAAGGGATCGATTAATGGGGTCACCCGTTACCTACTTTAGAGCATAGCCTGGAAAACCGTGCCCATAGATTTTCGCGACTGCACTACCAAAAATCCAAGAAAATACTAAACTATATATAGAAGGGGGACATAAATATCGGGAGATTGAGATGAAGACCTTTCTACTGATTACAGGTAGTAGCCCTCTGATGGTCCTTACTTCGCATGGATCCATCGAGAATTCAATTTTGCTGGATAAGCTCCTGTCAAAGGGAATTGATAAGTTCATTGCCTATGAGGTTCCATGCGAATTGGCAGAGCAACGTTATGGCTGGCATTTCAATGTGGTCGCTAATGATCTGCATGAGACCGATGATTTGCGGATACTGGATTACAATGGTGACCGGGCTTTCAGGCTGTTCTCTTTCAGCGAGTTAGGCAATGCTCATATCCATGAACCTACCCCCCTGTGACGGGAAGTGGCTTTGAACCCGGGAGTTGAAACACTCTCATTGTCACGCACTATAGAAAAAGCTGCCGGGTGTTGCAGGATGGGGATTAAATGTAGCTATCCTGGCTTATTGAGCATCTACATGGGGTCCGTCAGCAGTGTTCTATTCACACTGCAACAACATATCAACCGCCACCCAATTGTCCATTTGCTCGCCATGCCATCGCGGAACTGGCGTCTCAGACGTGATGTTCAATCCGTTCTTTTGATTGGCTGATGTAATCGCAAAAACGTGGCCCAGGCCAGCCTCTCGACCGGGGTACCCCGGTCTCACCTTCTTCCCGCGGGAACGTGTTTCCGGCCCCTGCGGAATGACCTTGCCATCCGGCAGGCTAAAAACAGCACCCTCACCCGCTTCAAAGCGCACCCCATAACCCGCCTCATGCACCAGCCGGTGATGTGTGCGACACAACAAAACGAGGTTATCCATGCACGTCTCGCCGCCATCTGCCCAGTGTTGGATATGGTGTGCATCCACATATCGGCTACAGGTACAGCCGGGAAAACGGCAACCCTGGTCCCTGCGTTTTAATGCCCGCCGGATAGCCGGTGGAATAGAGCGCGTTTTGCGGCCGATATTCAGCGGTTCGCCCTGGCTATTTTCATGCCAGTGAATTTTTGCGCAATCACAGGCCAGGCGACGGCACGTTTCCGCGGAAACGTGGCCATGGTCTTCAAGTTCCGCCTCGGCGCCACTACCGTCCTCTTTTAATGTCTCGACATCGGCGTGAATGTTAATCATGTATCTGTCCCCACCGGATTGATCCTTACCCGCCCCGGCCAGGAACCCTTCAACCACCCGTGCGAGTTGATCGGCGCGTTTTTGCGAAACAGGTTCCGGGCTTGTGTTATCAAGCGGTATGTTTTTGTCGATCTCTACAGCAACTTCCGCCGGCACGTTTTGCTGCTCTTCAAACAACTGGTCTCCCGCTGCCTCCAGCGCCTTTTTCAACATCACACCTTGCTCCGGTGTGAAGCGTCCCTTAAAAACCCAGTACCCATCATCATCGATATACCAACTCAACTCGCGATGGCCATGACGTAAATTTTCTTCCTCGAGCGCTTCAATGCGCTTTGTTTTGCGGTACAAGCGCACCTGGGTTTCAACATGGCTGGCGGTACCGTGCAATGCCACCTGCAACAGGGCCGCCTCGTTTTTGGGTGTCGCCACCCGCGTCATGGCCCGCACCTTCGAGTAACTGACTTTTCCATTACAAAAAGCTGCGCTGATTTGAGGTAACTCCGGCAATGCCCTTGCCACCCGCACCCGCTCGCGAGCGGAGCCTAAGCTCATGCCGCACTTCCAGTTCAACCAGTGTGCACACGAGCGGATGCCAGTGCCGTCCCAGCCTTCTTCTTTGTCGAACTCGCAGATTAATTGCAATAATTGGAACGTGCCGGCATCGAGATGGGCAACCAACTCGGTGATGTTGTCGGCGAGGTGGTTAAGCCTGGTGATGCGTTCGGGCTCGGGGTAGTTACCGGCGAGTGGGTGCTTTTTGGTTGATGAGGTATGCTGGGTGATTGGCATGGGTTTTTCTCTGTATTTAGTACTGTATAAGTATACAGTTAAAAGGGCGATTAGTCCATGTTATATGTTTTAAATACAGATGGTTATGTGGGTTTTAGGATTTGAGAAACAGAAAGAACAAAATGATGAAAGTATATTTTTCACACGGTAAAGAAAGTGGTCCCTGGGGCAGCAAAATACAAAGGCTCGCATCTATTGCCAGCGAACATGGCTGTGCAGTAGACAGTATTGATTACACGGATTTGATGGATCCTGATCAACGTGTTGAGCGACTGCGGGACATACTGAATAAAGAAGAAGAGCGTTTCATTCTGGTTGGCTCGAGCATGGGTGGCTACGTGTCGTTGGTGGCCGCTGATGATGTTAAAACCCATGCTGTTTTCCTGCTGGCGCCGGCTTTGTATATTCCGGGCTATAAACAACAGCGGTATGATCCCGCCACCAGGCATGTGGAAATCATCCATGGCTGGTCTGATGACGTTATTCCGCCAGAGCATTCAATCAGGTTTGCGAAAGAGGCTGGTTGCACATTGCATTTGATTGATGGGGATCATCGCTTGATGGGGGCTATTGAGATGGTTGAGGATTTGTTTGGGCGGTTTCTTAAGAGAGTTTTGTTGGACAATAATTGACTGCACCGAAGAAAAAATATTCAGATAAATCTTATTGTAATAACTGAAATTCTATTTATGCGAAACCGGGGGAAAATCACCTATTGGAATGAAGAAAAAGGCTACGGTTTCATCACCCCAGCCTCAAGCGCCAAGCAGGTATTCGTCCACATCCGCGCATTCAAAAATCGCCATCTACCACCCGAACTCAACCAGGTAGTCCTGTACTCGTTATCCACCGACAAACAGGGCCGCCCATGCGCCGTTAAGGTGACACGGGCAAGCGAAATACCATCCGGAAGTTCAAAATCAATCACCCGGTTATTCCTCATTCTGATGGCGATTGGTTTCATCGCGGTTGTTGGTTGGTCGGTCCCGGTATACAACATGCCCATTCAGATTCTGTACCTGTACCTGGCAGCCAGTGGGTTCACTTTTTTGGTCTATGCAAAGGACAAATGGGCCGCGCGGAGGGGTCGCTGGCGTACAAAGGAAAGCACACTGCATACATTGGCACTGATTGGCGGATGGCCGGGTGCGGTGATTGCCCAGCAGTTGTTGCGACATAAGTCGCGGAAAGATGCTTTTCAGTCAGATAATGATGCGGCTGCCAGTGAGCCCATGGAACAGTTTTTGAGGTGTTAACTGCGGCAGCAAAAGCCGACGCGTGGCCAGCAATGCCCGGTCCACCACATCTACCGAGTATCGCAACGGTTCTTCCGGCGATGCGAGACGCGCCATGGTGTATTGGTAGACCCCTTCTTTTGCAGTGGCGATCAGCGGGCTCGCGATGATGCTTTCGCCAGCGAGCAGCCAGGTGGTTATATCGCCGAAGGAAATCAACATTGGCATGGGTGCAGCCCGGAATCGTTTCAATCCCCGATTGCTGAGCAGGCGTGTGATGTTGTCGCCAGCGACCTCACCCATGTCCATCGCATAATAAGCCTGCTTGCGGACCGGTTCAGGCAGGCCTGCACAATCACCGGCAATGAAAATATTTTCCGCGTAGCGACTCTTGAGGGTGTCATCCACAGGCAGCCACTTATCACCGGCGGCGCTGAGCCCTGAGTCGCGCAGAAAATCGGGTAATGTCGTGCCAGCAGACCAGATGCATAGATCCGCAGCCAGTTTTTCACCACTTGCGAGGGTCACGCTGCGGGCCTCCACTTTTGCAACAGCAGCGTCTGTGTGCAGTGTTACCGGGTACGGCGCGAAGCGTTGTATAGCATCGTCGGCCAGGCGCTTGGTTTGTCGTTCGAGAATACGTGAATGACGCTCAACGACATGAATATCAAATTCGTCACCTTGTTGCCGTCGCCGTAGAATCTCTCCCAAGGCTTCGATGCCGGACACGCCACCACCGACAATCACGATAGAGGCGCGGCGTTGGCGTCGAGCGAGTCTGTCGAGCCGGTCTGCGATACGCACGGCATCATCTACATAACGTAGCCCCAAAGCATGTTTGTCTATACCCTCGATACCGGAAGACTTTCTCTGGCTGCCAGCAGCGATCAGGCAGGCATCATATGGCAGCACCAGCCCGCCCTCGGTACACACCACATTACTGTCCCGGTCGATATGAGTTACGCAATCGTGTACGAATTTATGACCATAGCGGCTAACGCACTCCGCGCGTGGTAGCACAACGTTCTCGCGGTTTTTCACTCCGGATAGTATTTCGTGGATATTGGGTGTCCACTCAAACTCCGCGCGCGCGTCAACTACCGTCACATCGTGATCAGGGGACAGGCGGGATGCGGCAACAAGCCCGGCAAAGTTACCGCCGATAATGACGACGCGTGATTTGGATGAAGTCATGACTGTTTAACCTGACAACCGTGGTTGCGTGAACAAGGCAGGCGATTATAGCCGCGTACGACTTAGATTGTGAGTTGAGGGTGAGAAATCAGCGATCGATTGCATAGCGCGCTTCCTTCTTCAGTCCATTATCCAGGGTCAGCAAAGACGTGCTGGTTTGCTTTTTGATGTATCCGGCCCATTATTTACTTAATTTTACTTAGTGAGGTGACTAACCAGGCGAATAACATCCTTGTCGCTTTGGGCCTTTGTAACAGTTAAAGCTTTATTGGTTTTAGAGATAGTGTGGAAAAGATCTATGCATTGATTGGGAATATTGACTCTCTGTTTCAGTAACATCCACTTCATGATTTCAGATGTACTAAATAGCTCTCTTCGACCTTCGGGGGACAGTTTACTTAAATCACACAGCCTATTCGCCCATTCAGGTGTAGTGGCATAGTTAAACTGGCCACCTGAAACACTATACGGAAAATCATTTCAGTAAACTGTCCCCCGATATCGCAACAGCGGGTAAAATTCTAAATCTTCACTGTTGGCTTCTGCAGGTAGCGCCTAATGAAAACCACCACCCACATACCCCATTCATCAAATACCTCCCAGGCACTTGCTTTTGGGGAATAATAGAATGCTTACAGCCTGTGAAAAGAAGTGGAAATTGGCGTCATTCAGAGTCAAAAGGTAACTCTGGAAGATTCTTGAGATTGGTAAGATAGCGTTCTTCGTTGTAAGGGGTTTTGTTTTTGAGGGTCTCGAATACTTCTACCGATAAGACACTCGCTATGTACCTCATGGCATTTTCTCTCGATTCACCCAATGACATTAATCTATCGAGTGTAATTCGAGTCTCAGGCGGATCGTTATCCTGAATTTGATTTTCCACGACCTCAACCAAGGCCTCACCGGCCAGCTGACCATCCGGGGTATCTGCTTGTACGATGTTACGTTTTCTTTTCTTCATTCGAATAGAATGCTATCTCAGTTTCAGGCCAGAAAACAACATTATTGGCGAAAAAGGGGCTGGATACATTTTTGCTTAAGTGTATCCGGCCCCTTTTAGTTTGGATCTGCCCAACAACCGTCACATCGAGAGTATGTCAAGCCGACTACTTTCAATATTATAATAGAGCCATGGGTATCTTCTGCCTCTCAAAGCCGGGTTCCGCACAGGCCATTGTTGACGAAATTGCCGAGGCCGCAGAGGAGCGGCCATTTTCATCAGTGGAAGAGATCAACGCGTTTGCTAAACAGCGAATGAACCAGCGCAACCAAAGGGCGCTGGACGAGTTTTGCGGGCTATCGCCCGAACAGATGACCCAATTGCTTTACTCACCGTTTGATTCACCGGAAACCGTGTGTTTTAACCCGGACGTTGCGTCAACCCGGGATACAGAAATCATGCGGGTGTTCATTCCGCTGATGGAGGCCATCGGCGAAAGCGGCCTGAAAACGACTGCGAAGGGCAATCTGCCGCTGAAGTTTTGCAAAGCAATGGCAGAGCAGTTACGGCAGGCAGATGGCCAAGAAGGTGAGGGCACCCGCCTGTTGCGTATTGGGGGTATTAGCAGCGAGGTGGACCTTGAAGTATTGCATTGCACCCGCCTGGTGGCACAACTTGCCGGGCTCATCCGCAAGTATCGCGGAAAATTTGTTCTGACCAAAAAATGCAAAAAGATGCTGGTTTCGGAGGCTTATGACAAAATATATCTCGAACTTTTTAAGGCGTACACCACAAAATTCAACTGGGGCTACAGGGATGGATATCCCGAGGCCGGGATAGTGCAGCACTCCTTTCTCTACACGCTTTTTCTGCTGGCCTCATTTGGTAACACCCAACAACCCCAGCAGTTCTACGAAGACAAGTTCCTGGCGGCCTTTCCAATGGCGCTGGATATGTTTCACGAGAACTCATATAGTACCGCCGAAGATGAAGCCCGCCGTTGCTATTTCCTGCGTTCAATAGACCGGTTTGCCGCTTATTTTGGCCTGGCGGAACTCAATTTGAAGCCACGTCAGTCATACCGGGAAAAATACCTGGTGCGCAAATCGATACTGCTTGATCGTTTCGTGAGTTTTAATTAGGTTAAGAACCGTATTGCCTCTCTCTGCCCTTTCTGATTACATCCACAATTTCGGCAGAAGACAAACCCAGATCAACGCCCTTCACATCCAGCGGGGATTTTTTGGGTGGTGCCGGTTTCAGGAAAAATGTTTCGCCATCTCTCTTTTTGATGCAAACAACGCCTTCTTTTTTTGCTTCATCCAGGATTGCTGCAAAGGACTGCCGTGCTTCTGTAAAACTGTACTCTCTCATTGCATTACCTCCAGTACATGAACACCAACCTGCTGAGCTACGGACTTCAATCCATTATCCAGGGTCAGCAAAGACGTGCTGGTTTGCTGGGCGCATTGGATAAGGTAGGCATCATAGGCATAAATGTTTTGAGCTTTTGATATTTCCAGCGTCGCCTCGAGTGGAACATCAACAAATTTGATCGGTATACCGCTATAAACTGTAAGTGCTTGCTGTGCTCGCCTAATATCCAGTTTTTGGCTCTTAAACATCGAGGAAAAAGCATTTCCAATTTCCCAATGCACCGAGGCAGGAGCGTATAGCGAGCAGTTCGCAGTTAAATCCACGATACTTTGTTTTGAAGCTTCATTACCAATCACGGCAATTAATGCTGAAGTATCAATTGTGATGTACATATGTACATGATAGCTAATCATGTGCAATTTTTATAGTGAGTTTTATCCTTTATTGTTGTCATCGATGCCTTTAAAGTTTGTAGGCCTGCGAATGAATAACTCAGTTTGCCGTGAGGAGGTGAGTAATGGCCGGTCTTGATGTACACAAGTTACGAGAAAGGCGTTATTGCAACAGCGGGTAAAATTCTAAATCTTCACTGTTGGCTTCTGCAGGTAGCGCCTAATGAAAACCACCACCCACATACCCCATTCATCAAATACCTCCCAGGCACTTGCTTTTGGGCGAATAATAGAATGCTTACAGCCTGTGAAAAGAAGTGGAAATTGGCGTCATTCAGAGTCAAAAGGTAACTCTGGAAGATTCTTGAGATTGGTAAGATAGCGTTCTTCGTTGTAAGGGGTTTTGTTTTTGAGGGTCTCGAATACTTCTACCGATAAGACACTCGCTATATACCTCATGGCATTTTCTCTCGATTCACCCAATGACATTAATCTATCGAGTGTAATTCGAGTCTCAGGCGGATCGTTTAGAGCACGCTAGCCAACATGACTGGATAGTTCTTGTCCAGCGGCAGAATCAACTGTTTTCAGGTCTACCCGTTTCCCATCAATTACCAATGGCGTCACTTTCAGGCATGGTGAAATCTGCTTTGCTATTTCCAGATCATAATGGGCCTGAAGGTTCACCCAGTACTGCGCAGTTGTTCCAAGCGAAGCACCGATTAGACGTGCCATTGGTGCGGAAATTGACGATTTACCGGTCAGGATTCGGCTGATCTGAATGGGTGCCTTGCCTATACTTTTCGCCAATGCATAGGCAGTGAGACCCAATTCATCAAGAGTTTCCCGTAATAGTTCACCTGGGTGAACCGGTGGCATAGTTTGCATTTTTTTAATCATGGTTTCAGCTTCACCCTGCTTTGTGATAGTCCACAATTCCCACATCATGAGCATTACCGTTTTTCCATACAAAGCACACTCGGTATTGTTGATTGATTCATATACTGAACTGGCCTTTTCGATCACCCAGTAATTGCTCCAGGCGATTGGATGGGGGTATTTTTAAGTCTTCTAATTGTTACTAACCCGGCCCCTTTACACTTCTTCTTACACGGATCAGCTCTAAAATCCGATATTCATCCTTTCACCAATAGATCATTCTCACTTGATGAGTTTGAAACGAAATATAAGTACCAAATATGGTACACTTGATTCGAGAAAGGATAGTCGGAGTTTCCACAAGGTCTTTTTTTATTGCACGGCCTCAGGACGGGAACCTGTCCGTGAATGGCTAAAGAAGATCGACCCCGCCGGCCGCCGATCTGGCCTTGGCGAAAGAGCGTCTGGCCACTTTCAGAGTTGGGAGAAAATCATGATCAAGGACAATAAACATATCGGCAGCAGCTTGAATGATTTCCTGGCAGAAGAGGGCTTGCTCGAATCCAGTCAGTCTGTTGCCATCAAGCGAGTTATTTCCTGGCAATTGACCCAGTTCATGAAAAAGGAAAATGTGTCGAAAGCCGCCATGGCTGCGCGTATGAACACCAGTCGCTCTGCATTGGATCGCCTGCTCGACCCGGATAACGAATCTGTGACTTTAAACACCTTGCAAAACGCCGCCCGCGCAATCGGTGCCCACTTGGAAATGAAACTAGTGTTTGAAGGCAGGGCGGCCTGATCTCTATATAGTCAAATTTCAACCATCAGGTTTTCACGGCTTAATAGCAATCCAAATGCGACACCGGGAAAACAGGGCCGGATACATTTGCCGATAAATGTATCCGGCCCCTTTTCCCCCAATCTGACTCCTTTATCCTCTTTTTCCTATTTAGCAATTCCTACAAGAACCCGCACCTATTGTGACTTCTGTCAGTTTTAAGCGCCCCCTAGACTGGTGACGTGTAAACCAACAACTTATTGAAGGGTATGGATGAAGAATTTATGTATTGTGAAATATGTCACATATGACATAATGTTTAAAGCAGGCAAGACAGGTGGATAAACCACTGGTTTGGCTACATGGGGCGGTAAAAACGCCACCATTTTCCAAAAAAGCAAGAATTGAGGCAGGAATCTTACTGCGATTACTGCAACGTGGTGAGTTAATTGAAATGCCTCGTTCACGGCCTATGCCCGTAATTGGGCCACGATGCCATGAGCTGCGTATAACTGACGCAAATGTGAGTTGGCGAATTGTCTATCGGGTTGACGCAGAGGCAATTGTTTTACTTGAAGTGTTCGCTAAGAAAACAAGTAAAACACCCAATAGAATCATTAATCTCTGTAAAAAAAGGATAAGAGAATATGACAGTGAGTAAAGCCAGGCGAGAAAAGCTGGAAAGAAAAGGCTGGAAATTTGGCACCGCAGATGAGTTTTTAGAACTTTCAGCTGATGAGTCTGCATATATTGAATTGAAGCTGGCGCTGAGCGATAAGTTGAGGGCAAAACGACTGAGTAAGAAATTGACGCAGGTCGACCTCGCGCGAAAAATGAATTCCAGCCAATCCAGAGTGGCAAAAATGGAATCCGCAGACCCGGCGGTATCCATTGACCTCCTGATTAAATCCTTGTTAGCGCTTGGTGTTTCAAAGAAGGAACTAGGTCGTTCACTTTCTGATTGATACTTGCATATAGGACGTTCGGGGGACAGTTTACTTAAATCACACAGCCTATTCGCCCATTCAGGTGTAGTGGCATAGTTAAACTGGCCACCGGAAACACTATACGGAAAATCATTTCAGTAAACTGTCCCCGATATCCGTCCATACCAGAGCCTACCCATTCAGTGGTCATGTCATATTGAAAGATCGCGCAGCCTTGTCGAACACAGGGAGTTTCTCGATCTCTCAGGAGATCCACCTATGCGTGCGTTGGCCGAACAATTGGTAGCTGACCTGGAAACCCAAGGCCCGGTCTTGATGTACACAAGTTACGAGAAAGGCGTTATTGGAAACCTGGCGGATATGTTTCCGGACATAGCGGGTGAGCTACAAGCCATCATCAATCGACTGGTTGACCTCCATCCAGTCACCAAGGCGAATTATTACCATCCGGATATGCTCGGTTCCTGGTCCATCAAGGCTGTGCTGCCGACAATTGCCCCGGAGATGGATTATGAATTGTTGGAAGGTATCAACGTTGGAACCGAAGCATCGTCCGCTTACCTGGAAGCAATAAATCCTGAAACAAGCGAGGAAAGGCGCGAGGAGATTAGAGTGGACATGTTGCGGTATTGCAAGCATGACACGGCGGCCATGCTGAAGCTGGTTCAGTTCTTTGCAACGTAGTCCGCGGTTTTTCTGTGTGGCGATTGTTGCTCATATGCACCTCTCTTGTAGCTATTTTGTATGGCTGAGAGGTGTCTAGCAAGGTGGGAGCGATTCAGATCGGGCTTCATAGGCTGAGAGTGATTTAAGGAGGTGAAAGCGAAGGTTGAGGGGTTATCCAGATGACCCCTGCTGTATAAGGTTTCGAATCGTTCCAGCACTCACCAAGAGTATGCGGATAGGCGCACTTGCGGGTCTCCGTTGGTGAGTGGGAGTTGTAAGTGGGTAGTTTGGGGGGGTGGGATTTATTGAAAGGTGAGAAACGCGTCATGTACTGATGGTTAGTGACTACCTTGCGGCGTAAAATTGGCTACAAGCAACAAAACTCCAGAGGGCGACGCTAATAAATCCACAAGTATTTGCGTTTGCGAAAATCGACGACGAACCCGCAAGACTAAAGGTCTATGCTGATATCAAGAATGGAAAATCCCGTTTTGGTATGTGGGATCAAACGGGTTCTCTTCGGGACACGTATTACGGTGGGAATGACTTCCTTCTTCGAATTCAAAAAGGTGACTGGGTCGTACATGTGAATAGCCCAGACTATGGGAAATGTGTGGCAGTAAAGGTGGCCGGGGAATACAGCTTTGATGATGGGATTGTAGTCGACGGAGAGCGAGATTTTAATAATTTCATTCCAGTTAATCCTGAAACGATAGTCGAATTTGACCGCAGTGACCCCAAATGTGCTCCGTCTGTGAACTTGGCTCCTCGCAGACGTGGCCAAAGAGTGTTAGAGGTTAAGGATTTTCTTAAAGTTTGGATAACCTCCGAGTAAACCGTTTTGCCGAGTACGATGAGGGCATCAAGGGGCTAGTGCACCTAAAGACAAAATGAACTCTGGAAATTTTCCCAAAAATTACCAAGATAATTCGAAGAAAATGAACCGGAGCAAAGAATTTGAAAACTTTCTCCATAGTATTTTTGACGACATGCCAAATGTTCTTTCAAAACAAAATGGGTTTGGCTGGAAGTCCGATCAGGGAGCTGACCTCATCGTGGTGTTCCAGAACCCTATCGTTGGAGTTAACCTCACTACCAAGTTGATCATTCAGGCGAAGTCATATGACGGCGAACATTTCGATCTGAATGCCGTGGATCAGATTAAGGAAGGCATTGCGGCATTCGATGCAGACGGAGGGTTATTGATTACAACAGCAGAAAGTACTGAGGCACTGGAAGATAAGGTCCGCAAGACCACTGAAGCTATCGGGAAAACTATAGATGTTTTGGCTGGTGCGGATGTGGCCAAGTTTGTTCTGTCACATGCGCCTCGTTTTTTAACTGGGACGGCCAAACAATAGAACTAGATTCGTTGGTCTAGCTGACTCAAACGTTTTTAATACGCGTTTATCTATAAGCCTTGCTAAGGTTGGCTCTTGATATTTAAGGCAAGAATGTGCACCTTTTCGTATTTTAATTTATGGGTGAGACACCCCGATTTCTTCGGACTCCTACCATAGCAAAAAGACCCCGAGAGTGCGCAAAAGGCCCTAATGGCGACTACCCATTTTTGCCCATTGAAAATTATGCGTGTCCGTGTCTTGTTCTAACGCGTTGAATTTTGGGTAAAGTTAGTTGGTGAATTTATGTTAAAAGCGTAGAATCCTTACAGAGAGTGAGTGTTAACTCTCTATCACGGAAGAATACAAAGAAGAAGGGTTGCAATGTCACTCAAAGGGGACAAACACAAAGCACGCACAGAGATCGACAGGCTGCTTGCAGTAGCAGGTTGGAATGTGTGTGAGATGGGCCAACAAAACCTGCATCACCCACCGTGGCGTTCCCATCCGAAAATTTCCTTTATCCGGCCATGGTTTCGTCGGCCACATGCTATACATCGACGGAAAAGTCGCAGCTGTTCTGGAAACAAAGAAAGTGGGTTATCACACAGAAGCCTTTTTACTCTCTTTTTTTCGATTTTCATACGGTGTAGTGGATATGAATCAAGCTCCAATAAAATATCTCTCCGGATTCAATGAGTCATGAAATTAGTAGCAAAAAAATATCGATTATTAAAGCCGGAAATTTCTTATCTAGCTGATGAGGTGGTAATAGCGCAGGCATGGAAGAAGTCCCATAATTACATCCGGAACTTTAACTGGTATGCAGATACATTAGCGCTAGATATTTCCGCATTAGGTATTGAGAGTGACGCACGTAATTGGGCCAATCAGATTAGTAAAGGAACAAGTCTCTATGAACTGGACTTGGTACTTGCAGCGAAGAGTGAGCGCTGGATAATAGACAAAGAAAAGGGATGGATACCTAAGACCGAAGATACAAAGCGAGGGAAGAACCCACCAATTAGACCTTTGGCTCATATTACAATCCGTGATCAAACCTGGGCGACTGCAGCAATGATGTGTTTGGCCGATGCGGTAGAAACCGCGCAAGGTGATTGTAGCTCAAATCAAGAAGATGAAAGCGTTGAAGCTTTACAGGCGAAGCAAATTTATAGCTATGGAAATCGATTGGTTTGTAGTTGGAATAAAGACAATACAGCGTGGTTTCATTGGGGGAATAGTGATGTCATAGGAAGTTTTTTACTGATTACCAAAATTTTCTGAAAAGACCAATTGAAGTAGGCAGGAAAATATCAGAACGACATCAACACTCCGATCCTGTCTATATTGCGAAGTTGCGATTATCAAGTTCTTCGACAATGTTAATAGGGAAGTGCTGATTCAGCGTTTGATGAAAATTTCTAGCCAATTTGGGCATGATTTCTGTGGTGAATTCTGGCAAGCATTCTCTAAAGTTACCGCATGGCAATGGAAACAAAGGGATCGTGCGTTATCTAGAAGCATAGAGTTGAATTTGAAGAGGGCTTGCCCCAAGGGCTGGTAGCCTCAGGTTTCTTTGCCAATGCCTACATGATTGAATTTGACCGTGCCATTGGTGGCCAAATAGGAGAAAAGCTTTTTTCTGATTGCGACTTGGTTATTCACGATTATTGTCGCTATGTTGATGACCTACGTATCGTAATAAGCTCCAAGAACGCCAAGGAAGATGAAATCCACAAACGTCTAAACGACTGGGTAGAGAAATATCTAAATGAATTCGGAGGTCAGGAGCTAAGTCTGAATATTACCGAAACAAAAGTATCAGCATTATCCAATCTGGATAATAGTAGCAGTATGGCAAACAGGCTTGAGATGCTTCAAGGTGAGCTTAGCGGGCCGGCAGACCGCAATGTTTTGGATGGAGTAGGGGGGATGCTCGAAGGCCTCCTAAGTATTGAAAATGACGATATCTCAGAACTGTCAGAAAATGCTTCAAGGGACGGCGCCCTAATACAAACAATAAGTTTCGATCATGATATTAGACCAGATACCTTGAAACGCTTTGCGGCCAATCGGTTGGAAAGCATAATGCGAAGAAAGCAGAGATATACCCCTTTTTCAAATGACCCTGATTCCTTGGCAGGGGTTGAAAGAAAGCAATAATGAAAGTGAACTCCTAGCTAAGAAGTTAGTTTTTGCCTGGACAAAGGACCCCTCCTTGGGGTTGGTCTTGCGCAAAGCTATCGAGATATATCCTTCCTCTGAGTTGTTTGAACCAGTATTTGAGGCAATATATTCGCGAAGTAGCTTTAATGAAGAATGTAAAGCAACCAAGATTACCAAAGCGATGATGGATTATCCTGTTGGCGGACTTATTTCGTTGCAGTGGGGATTTTAATGGCCTTTTCCAAAGGATAAATTATCCAGAACCCTTAAACCCGTATTCAATTTTGGATCTGTCAGAAGTTTATGCACGGAAGGTACTTGCATCAGGAATACAAAAGGCATTTGTTAGCAGACAAGCTCTAATGTTATTAGCAATATTAGATAAGTCCACTAAAAGATTAATCGTAGGTCATCATTAATTCAATATGCACTCTTGGCAATTTTGGCTCGCAGACCACTGGCGTATAAAACACAACGTAACTCCTTGTTTGAAGTAGCTGCACAGATTACAGATAGATTTGATGCTTATGCGAAACTTTTCCTAGAGCATATTTCTCGCCTTGAAGAAAAGCGTGAAATAGCGGTAGAACCCTTTGCAAAACGTGGTGGTCCATTTTGGCTCGCATTGTGGAAGCAAATAAAAAAATGTGAAAAGAGCAAAGAGCTAGTCACAAAATTTAAATGGGCGGCTCCAGTTTCAGCAGCAGTGTCAAGGGTGGCAGAGCAACGATTATCAAATGTTATAGCGTCGAAATCCAATGGTTTCGAACATGAAGCGGCAATTCTAAAATTGGCCTTGGGATTGATTGAACTATGTGATACGGAAGAAAAAGTATCGGGGATGTCACCGAAATCTCTAAAAGTTTCTTTTGAGTGCGGGAAGAGTTTTGATGAAATTAAATGGTCTGATGTAGGAAAACCTTCAATTACCAAGATTAAGTGTTCATTGTATGAGCGAACGATAATTGATCCGCGATTTTCAATTCCGAAATGGTTGTCAACCGAGTCCCCTGAATCACTTGTCGAGAGAGGGCACATCTACTGGATTGGGGCGATTTTAAGAGCATCAATACTGGGTGGCTCGGACTTCACAGGAAACCGATGGAAAAGTGGGGACACTGTCACATATAAAGGTGTTCGAACCAGCTGGTATAAGCGGCGTATGGGAATGATGCATTCTCCGGAGACAATCGTTGGCGAATACGCGACTTTGTCAACCTGGGTTACAGATCTTCTTAAAAAATGCCTTCAATGGCCAGGATTTGAATCAACGTATGTAGACTTTATCGATATAGATTTAATCTATGATTTACAGTCCTTGAAATCGGTTTTGGAGGCACGCCTTGAAAAACAGAATTTATCTTATTGTCAGAATTCGGATACTCCTGTAATTACTACAGTAATCAGACAACCGAAACATAAAGGTTTTGACGGATTTCGGGTTGTTACTGTACAGCAATTATTGCCAAGACAGAAAGACTTTCAAAAAGTTGATAAAACGCTCTGCGGTTCAAAAATTAGAGCGGCTCATCGTGAGCACCTAATGGAGGTTTGTCAATTAACCTGTAAAACGCTTGCGGCTAAACTAAAAGCAGACAAGTCTGATGCTAAGCCCTCAGCGGATCTTATCGTTTTTCCAGAGTTGTCGGTTCATATTGACGATCAAGATATTATCAAGCGCTTGGCAGACAGCACTAAAACTATAATTTTTGCAGGAATGGTGTTTTCAGATCATCAGGGGAGATTGGTTAATTTTGCTCGATGGTTCATACCGGATTATAGAGAAAATGGAAGGCAATGGATTATCCGTGACCAGGGTAAAAAATTCATGACTAAGGGTGAAAAGAAACTTGGGATCAAAGGATTTCGTCCATGCCAGCACATTATTGAAATTCGGGACGGGGATGAAAGGCCGTTCAGATTGACCGGCGCGATTTGTTATGATGCAACTGATTTGAGTTTGGCCACGGATTTAAGGGATAAATCGGATTTGTTTATCGTGGTTGCGCATAATCAGGATGTAAGTACCTTTGATAATATGGCTGCAGCACTGCATTACCACATGTACCAGCATGTCGTAGTTACAAATATTGGAGAATTTGGGGGGTCTACAATTCAGGCTCCTTATAAAGAGTCTTATAATCGCCTGATTTGTCATGTCCATGGTTCTGAGCAGATCGCGATTAATATGGCTGATATAGATCTCACTGTTTTTAAGAAGAAATCAAAGAAATCTAAAGAAGTTAAGACCCGACCGGCAGGCATGAAAATATAACTATTTCGCGAGTGGCGAAGTGTTAGAGGAAAAGTGAACCCATGTGTTCAAGCAAGAAAAATCATGGGTGTCTTCACTTTCCCCGAAGAAGAAGTGGGCTATCCGGTGTGCAAATCAGTTATGATCAATCGAGCGGCCGAGCGAGGGGGAAATGTGATCAGCAGTTCTGAGGCTGTTCTCAATTTCCTAAATTTAATGGCACAAGAAAATTATAACGACGAGCGTATTCACCGTTGATCTTTAGGTAGATGTAATGCACGAATTAGAAGAATTGAGGCGGCAAATTGCTGACTTTGCTAAAGAACGGGATTGGAACCAATTCCACTCACCAAAAAACCTTGCGATGGCACTCATAGTGGAAGCGGCTGAACTCGTTGAGAAATTTCAGTGGCTGAAGCAAAGCGAGAGCTACAACTTATCAAAGGAAATGTTAAGAGGCGTTGAGGAGGAGCTTGCTGATATCTTTGTTTATTTGATCAGAATATCAGATCAGTTGGGGATCGACCTGATTAGTGCCACAAAGAAAAAAATCGAATCAAATGAAGTGAAATATCCAGCGGATGTCGTTCGGGGCAGCTCTAAAAAGTACACTGAATACCAATAAAAAAGCGAAAAAGGAACAAAGCTCTTGAGGCTTTACTCAGGATCATCACAGCAGTTCATCAGGGACTGCATTCAAAACCAAGTTGCTGACAAATTGAAGTCAGCGTTTTTTACCTATTACCGCTATAACCCTTCACCAAACGAAATTGCTTCCTGGCGAAACTCTCTTCGAGCCATGTCACAGGTAATTCAATACGCGGACATAAAAAAAAGCGGCGTACTGCTGGAATATCAACTTCCACTTTCATCGAAGCGACTCGACTGCATGTTTACCGGTATTGATAAATCTGGTTCAGATAGCGCGATCATAGTCGAACTCAAACAGTGGGAAAAATGCGAAGCTTCAGATGGCGACAATGAAGTAGTTACCTGGGTTGGTGGTGGAATGCGGGATGTACTTCACCCATCGGCTCAGGTTGGGCAATATCGTAGCTATTTGGAAGACATTCACACTGCCTTTTATGAGGGTGATCAGCCCGTACGGCTAGGCGCCTGCGCTTACTTACACAACTATCAGTTTGAACAAGAAGATGAATTATTGGCAGAGAAATTTGGACACCAACTTAAGTTAAACCCCGTGTTCACAGGAGATGACGTAGACGAATTATCCAGTCACATCGCGAACTATGTTGATGGAGGCGACGGGCTTCCAGTTCTGGCACGAATTGAGCAAAGTCAGTATCGCCCAAGCAAGAAACTGATGGATCATATTGGGCATGTCATCAAAGGAAACTCTGAATACATATTACTGGATGAGCAGCTCGTCGCTTATGACAAGGTACTTGCAGCTGCTCGCAAGGGTTATCACGACAAGAGAAAACAAACCATTATTATCAAAGGCGGGCCAGGGACTGGAAAATCAGTCATTGCGCTTAACTTGATGGCTGATCTACTACTCAATGGTTATAACGCCCATTACGCGACCGGCTCTCGAGCGTTTACAGAAACTCTTAGGAAGATAATTGGCACTAGAGGAGCAGTTCAGTTTAAGTATTTCAATAGTTATATGACTGCAAAAGCAGACGAGGTGGATGTGCTGATCTCTGATGAAGCGCACAGGATCAGAGAAACGTCTAATAACCGTTTCACCAAGGCAGCAAACAGGTCTAGTGTGCCCCAAATTGAAGAATTAATGCATGTTTCAAAAGTCGGGGTTTACCTGATCGATGATGATCAGATCGTGCGACCAAATGAAATAGGTTCAACTGAGGTAATACGAGCCAAGGCAGAGAAATTCGGACATGAAATACAAGAGTTTGGACTTGAGGCACAGTTCAGGTGTAGTGGTTCAGATGCTTTTGTGAACTGGATAAACAACACTTTGCGTGTCCGCCAAACGGCCAATGCGATTTGGACAGGTCAGGAAGGTTTCGAGTTTCGAATATTTGAAAGTCCTGAAGCGCTCGAGCGTGCAATTCGAGAGAAAGCGGATAGTGGACATTCAGGCAGAATGACAGCGGGATTTTGCTGGCCATGGTCAAACCCGAATTCTGATGGCACACTCGTTTCGGATGTGCAAATTGGTGGTTTTGAGAAACCTTGGAATGCACGTCCGAATGCGGGACGGTTGGCGAAGGGAATTCCGAAGTCATCTCTTTGGGCACACGATCCGAACGGAATTGAACAAGTGGGCTGCGTATACACCGCGCAAGGTTTTGAGTTTGATTATGTGGGGGTTATTTGGGGAACTGACCTGGTGTTCGACTTTGATCAGATGGATTGGATTGGCGATAAAACCAGCTCGCATGACATGGTCGTAAAGCGGTCAGGAGACAAGTTTTTGGCCCTCGTTAAGAACACCTATCGTGTGTTGCTGACCAGGGGGTTAAAAGGTTGTTATGTGTGCTTCGAGAACAAGGACACTGAGAGGTTTGTGAGAAGCCGAATTGAGGCAGTTAGGCAAGAGTTTGGGCTTCAGAAAGTTGCTGAAGAAACAGGTAAATATTAATAAAAAATTTGGCGTATGGCTTAGTCAAGCTACTGTGTCTATTGATTTTTCGGGGTTGAGAAAGTAGAAAGCTTGAAGGCGACGATGTAACAGTTGAAGCTAAATACTAGTGCAATTAAGCGCAATCGACGTTTTGGGGAGATTAGTATTCATTCTTTCCTATTTTACTTGTGCTTTTTACTAATAAATTACTAGTCCCTAAAGGGCGCTTAAAGAGATGGATAATATGACAATCTGGAAGAAGAAAGTTAGTAGAAATGACTTGGGACTAACCAGATCCCATCAAAGTGGCATTTATGTACTTCAACGAGATTTAAGTTTCTTTCCGCAGATCAATACAAATAACGCCAAGGACAATTGTGAAATTATTGTCATTGATGCTGATGAAAACGAACATTATTGGCAGCTTCGTTCGTACAGTTTAAAAAAGAGCTTCATGTCACCCACTGCTTAAGGTATCTAAATTCTCAAGGGATCTTAGCAGGAGATACTGTTGGTCTTGAAGAGCTTGGGGGGGGGGAGGTATCGATTGATACTCGACGGTGTAGGTTACGCAAATAATATTGAAAAACGAATTGAAGAAAATCTTTCAAATTTTTTGACAGGAAAATTTGATCTAGGCCAAGGCTTTCTGAAGGATTCTGCTATAAAGAAGGCGATCGAAAATCATGCGATGGCCCGTGCGAAGTCTTCTTTGAGAAAAAGGGGTATATCGTCGACGATGTTTCTTCCAATCATCCATATGACTTGCGGTGTGAAAAGAAAGAGGAGAAATTTATTGCAGAGGTAAAAGGTACATCAACTGACGGAAAAAAAGTATTCCTTACAAAAAATGAAGTTAAGGTGTTTAGACAGCAATATCCAGCGACGTCACTTGTACTTGTCTACGGAATTAAATACAAAAAGACAGGATATGAGGTATCCGCGAGTCATGGCCGTATTAAGGTCTATAAACCTTGGAGTCCACAGAAGAAGACCTAGAGGCAATTCAGTTCTCTTATCTCCAAACTCTTCAAAGTAAAAAAGCTTGGTCACCCATCGTTCGAGAGACATGAGACATGGGTGTCTTAGAAAAGGCTCAAGCGGTGCCATATACACTGACGACGTACAGGGGCGTGGTATATGGTAATTGGAGGACTTTTGTTTTATTTAAACCCTGCATAAATCTGCCCCCCTTCAATTTGGCGCTAAGACTTCAGCGTTCCTGTCAATGGCCAATGTCTTACAAGCGTTTCATCTTTCTACTGATTGATAAATATGTATTTTTATCATATTCCCCTTATATATGAAATTCACGGAAAAGTGATGCCTGAAGTCCGATTGTTAAACAAGGTTTCCGATCCCATGCGATTTACGACCTAACCCTGTGTGCTACAAATGAAGTCTAGTTTTGCAACTCATTGTCATAAAAGTTTGTCCATTAGTACTGAGTTGCAAATCTGAGAAAAGCTACGACACCTGTGCCGCTAAACGCCAAAAGCTGTGGGTGTCCAGACCTATTTACGGATATGCCTATGCATTTCTGTTAATCTGCATTGATTCTGATCTTCACCGCACTGAATTTAAGGAAAATACTGTGGCACCAAAGAAAAAGTCGACTGTCAAAAAAAAAGCACCTTCTAAATTAATTCCATTTACTTTGTCTAAAGGTAAAAGAAACTTGCTTCCGAAAAGTGAAAGGGAGGACGCAGATAAAAAGGCTTTGGAGTAAATCTGGTGGTAAATGTGCACTTTGTGACCACCTATTAGGGACTGATCCAAAACAGATAGTGCCTGATCACAAAATCGCTGCGACAGACGGCGGCAAGAACAAGCTGTCCAATTATTATCTGGCTCACAGGAGTTGTAACTCCAGTCGCCAGCACCTTCCGTTTGATATCGCCAAACCTATTGTTAAGTTCAAAGTATTCTGTGAACACAAAGTTGGCGTAACGTTTGACGATGTTTTGGACGAGTATGTTGGTGATGCTAATAGTGAGATAGAGGTAGAAGAAACTGGCAACTCGATAAAACTATCGTATAAATCCTGGTCTTTCGAAGCCAATAAAATGGTGGATCCGGCAACAATGTGTGAATACTACTTTGCTGATATCCCGGTAGCCTGCATTAAGAACGACGCCGATGTTCAACCGCGCCAGATCATGTATGGGCACGTGCGAAAATTATATTTAAACTTCAAAGAACGTCCGGTCCATGAACCTAGTAATTGCAGGTTCAGGCCCACAGGTGATGGTATTGGGGAATTACTTCAATTTGACGGCCAACATAAAACAACAGCTCAGATTCTGCTCAATAGAGATTCTGTCCCAACAAAAATTTATATTGATCCTGATATAGCAATGCTTCAACAGCTTGTTGTCAAAATTCAACAGGAAATCAAAAAACAACCTCTAACAAGATCCGACACGCTTGCTAAGTTGGGTGATGTGGTTAAGTCCTATCTGAAACAATACACGGTTGCTGAGGGGCAAATTAGGACCGAGAAGGGCCTTGTAGAAAAACAGAGTGATACAAAGTCAAGAGCAGAACTCAAGAAGCTATATTTTGAAGAGCTAAGAAGAATCTTATTTTTTGACGAAGATAATGAGTTGGCGAAATTTGTAAAGCCTGGGGTCATGTTTAAACCCACAACCGATAAGGTCGTAATTAATAAAGTCATCTCTCCATTGATATTTTCTGATCTTCTTGAAATTGATTTGGATTCATCGGGCGGGCGTGACAATGAACGCAGTATGATCATTTCTATACTTAATAAAATTTGTAGCGAACAGTTAGGAGAAGGCTGGCACACTAAAGGAAGCATTCAGGCAACTCGAGCAAGAAATTTCTTCCAGCAGGGTGCAATCGGCTGGTGGATGGGTGAAATACTGCTTCCCGCTCTCCGATACGCAACAATGAGAATTGGGGACAAGAAACCGTTATTCATTGACGCTGTAACTGATGAGCAAAAGAACAATATAGATGCTCTCGTTGAGACCTTATGTAACTGGGCGATTTGGTCAACTGGCGATGAAGATATAGTTAGAGCGTTTCGTAGTAATACGGTCAAAAACGTAACTGAGCTACTAAAGAGTAAATACAGTTACGAAAAACTAATTACAGAAGCCATAGATTAAATTGTGCTATTTCTTAGTAGCTAGGAAAGGGAAGCGCTTTTCCGCGCAAAACAAGCAAAATTACAGTCACGTTAAAGTGTAATTCCGCGTACCAAGGCTTCAACTTGCTTGGTGTTGTTTAAATTAAGGTTAGATTCATACTGCTTTGTTTTGACTGTAGAGTAAATAAAAAGCCCCTTATATCAATAAGCCACTTTTGTTGCTGAATAGAAAACGAATTATGAAGTGCCTGTGGGGAAATCAACTGAACACGACTGGCTTTCATTTCATCAGTTTGATTTTCTGTAATACCAGGCTCAAGCGTTACAAGGTGTTTTAACTCAATTCTTTCTGCTTCAGTAAGTATCTGTCTCCATCTATCTTTACAGGTAGTCTTCGCAGCCAGCATGGTGAGGTTTTCTTTTGGAAAAGACGGGTCCTCGTATGCAGAAATACCAGGGAAAATGAAGTCAGGCTTAGAGTTGTTTTCTGTCGTGCTCCCTCTGGAGAACAGATATTCGATTTTCTACAAATATATGCTGCAAGTGATTTTCAAACGCGTGCCCAGCGCGTGATTTGCGTCTGTTTTGAACTCCTAAGCGAGTAACTTATAAATTCATCTACATCATTATTGAACCCGTCAGCCAGTTTCTCCGACACAATGTGTCGTTCAAGCGTTCTGAAAATGATCTCTTCCTGATCAAGCCAACGCATGAGAGTACCGTCTGGATCCCCAATCGGGTTTGCGTCTATAACCAATGTGCGAGCAAATTCTGAGAATATCTTTGTGCTTGGAAAAGATGGACCAAAAGTTTTAAGTATTAGGTCGAGTATCTCGCCTTGATAAGTGACTGTTGCGATACCCAATTGCTCAAGTAACTGACGCTCCACAAAGCTAATCCCCACTTGTTGGAATTGGGAGTGTTCTTTAAAGCTGAACCCATCCTGCATCGTATGATTGAGTCTAAATAGCCAAAGCAATTGACTTTCAGCAGTACTGTTGGCCTCAGCAATTACGACAAACAACTGTTCCTCCAGGGGTTTTACCAATGAAAAGTAAATCGCCAGCATTTGCTTCTTCAAGAACGGGGTTGCTTTCAAAATACAAACGAAACTCAGATCGGGTTGGGTGCGCACTTCTGGCGTCATACCAAGTTAGCTGTGCAGTTGCTGATCAGGTTTTCGCTTTCTTCCTCGCTCAGGTAAACAAACCGGGCTGTGAACTCAACTTTTTCTGTACCCAAGAGGCTTCTCAGTTCTTTAACGCCATTGAACTCGTGCTGATTTGATGCGAATTGGTCTGTCTCTACAGCACTTAAGCGCTTCATTACAAAACCGTCAAAATAGTCAGAAAGTCGTTGATTATTCACGATTGGCAAAGTTATTTCTGCAAAAAGCTATGGAATTTCATAATGATTTGAGTCAGATTTGATCCAATCCGAAACACTTTCAATGAGGCTCGTTGAAGTCCAGTTTATGTTTGCCTTTTAAGGAGCATTCCCAGATGGTCAATACCCTGTACCCTTCAGCCAGCAATGCTCCGCTGTTTTTCGAATCTCTAAGCATGTTTCCACCAATTTTTTCCTTCCAGAACTGCTCTCTCGTTTTTGGCCAGTGAAACAGATGACATTCATGTCCATGCCAAAAACACCCGTTAACAAATATTGCAGCGTTATATTTAGGTAAAACTATGTCAGGCTTGCCGGGAAGATCCTTGCGGTGAATTCTGAACCTGAACCCTTTTTTGTGTAATTCAGATCTAATAAGTAGCTCAGGTTTGGTGTTTTGATGACGAATCGCAGACATATTGCGCCTGCGTTGTTCAGTTGTATGAACGTCATTCATTACACAATCATAGCGAGTTGATCCTTTTCTGTCTCACGTTCAGCCAGAGTAACGACATGTGGCGTCATGGCTTTGGCAATTGATTCAATTACTGGTACTACCACTGAGTTACCAAATTGTTTATATGCTTGCGTATCTGAAACTGGTATTTCGAACTCTTCTGGGAACCCCATAATTCTGGCGCACTCTCGTGGAGTGAGTCTTCTTGGGCGATTGCGACCGCCCATATCAATTAGAATTTCAGAGCCGTCTTTGTAATACCGCGCAGAAAGTGTCCTGCAGGTATCCTGTTCCTTTACCAGTCCGAAACCAAACCCGTTGCCTTTTGCTTGATGCTTTTTCGCATAAGCTTGCAGGTAGTTCCAGAGCTTGCTGCTTAAGAATATACTTCGGATTAACTTTTCTTTTTGGATCCTACCAAAAAGTCTTTTTCAAGCGATTCAGTGCCATTTTCAGGGTGAAGAATGTCTTTCATGACCCTTCCGACAACAAGGGATGGATCTTCTAAATCAACCTGGTCCCAATCAAATGCTGTTGGCTCTCTGAATCCCACAATATAGATGCGCTCGCGGTGCTGTGGGGTGTAGTGGCCACCATCAATGATTTTCCATGAAACCTGATATCCCAACTCTCTTAACCTGCCTTTAATCACTTCAAAGGTACGACCTTTGTCATGGCTGCGGAGATTTTTCACATTCTCCAGAAGAAAGGCAGCAGGTCTTTTGGCGTCCAGAATTTCCACAATTCTGTGAAAGAGAGTCCCTTGAGTTTTGTCTTTGAAACCATGTGCGCGTCCAAGAGAATTCTTCTTGGAAACGCCTGCGATTGAAAATGGTTGGCAAGGAAAGCCACCGACCAATACATCATGTGATGGGATGTCATCCAGGTCAACTTTCCAGATATCACCGGCAATCGGATGTTCAAGGTTGAAATTGGCCCGATATGTTTCATTGGCGAAGCGGTCCCACTCGCTGGTGAAAACACAACGGCCACCGGCCCGTTCGAACCCAATGCGTGTTCCACCAATGCCAGCAAAAAGATCAATAAAAGTGAATTGGCCTTCTGGTTTTGCGAGTGACTCATCATGGTTTGCTCCAACAGGCCATTGGCGGCAAGTAATACCATACCGGGATGAGGAATTGACCCCTCCTTCCAGCGGACTAGCGTTCGGGAGTTGACGTTAAACTCATCAGCGATTTTCGGCAGTCCCCATCGCTTAACTGCTTCCTGGAGTGCGGTTCTGGCCTTTTTTTCGGTTTGGGTCATAATGTTTCTCTAGGTATATTATAGGACATATTGTCAAAAAGTGTCCCGTGGAGCAACTTAAATTTATTTTCTGAGGATCATATATCGCACTGACCGTTCGCAAATTGTGATAATCGCGAAGGTTGCAAAAAGAGGTTATGTAAGCAAATACCAGTCAGGTTTAAGAAATCATTTATGGTATCTAAAACCGTGTCACAGGCATGAGTAGGTCTGAAAAGTCTTGTAGTTCTATGAAAGTGGTTTTTTAACTATCAGAATTTCGAAATAGATGGCTAAATCTCGCCTTAAACTCAGCCTTCCTGGCATTTGCATCTTTCGAATCTAACCCCGTACATCGGTGTGCTGCGTGAGAGTCCCATCCAAATGGCCAGCGCTTGAACTGCTGACCGCATGCAGGACAATTTCTAGCGACAGTTCTTGTGGTTGCTCGGGATGTGGTTTTTGGCGCCTTATTTTTCTTGGATACAACATGATAACGTCTGTTGGTATTTATTCGTGGTGTCCAAATTACATCATCAGGAGGGGAGCCGAAGGCGATCCTGTCCGGGTCTTCCAGCGCAGCAACCCAAGCAGATAAATATGCGTCCAGCCGGTCATGAGTTGGTACAAATGCGATGTCAGAAAAGTCAGGCTCACCTGCTCGCCCAGTGGGCCAACCTGTATGTTTGGCTGCTGCTTTCAGTTGAGCATCCGCTGCCCCACTTTTTGACTTGTGAACCTGCCCGGACCCAAGCACTCGGGCAGTGGCTTGTGGAAAAACTTCGATACAAGGTGCGATATGACTTAACTCCTCGAAAAGTCGAAAACCAGCGCTCATCCAAAGCTGGTTAGCATGCGGTATGTGAGTATGTGCCCCGCCTTGATTTAAATGATGACGAACTTTTTCGAATATCACTTCAAACTCAGCAGTAGTTGGGGTTGTGAAACAACTAATCCCAGCCTGGTCCATTGCCGATTCTGCGGCTCTGCGACGCGTACCCTCAGTACGCGGTCCACTTGGTGCATCAATTGCGATTCGCTTAGGAGTCAGCGACAAAAGTTCACAAGCACCTACTATGTACTCTGCTGCTCTTTTGGTGAACTCACTTACCAAAGAGTCGTTGAGCACTGCCGCATTTCCATTGCCTCTGGGAGGCTTAATCGGCAGTTTTCTTAAAGCCTCGGGAATTAACCGACCATCATGCCAGGTGCATATGCAAACAGGAAGGCGCTTTTTCTTTGCAATCGCCAGATCAATACCAATGAATGCATCAGTCATTAACGGCTCCCGTGATATTAAGTTGAAAGGGAAGCTTACGACTGACCCTGCCGAATAACAAATGAGTTTGATACTTTCTTTTATCCCAAGATATACAATTGGCTGGTGACCATTAACTCCCTCAACTATTACAACAAAAACGCGAGTAGGCTCGTAGAGCTTTATTGCTCAAGACCTGCTCATGAAATACATCAGTCTTGGATAGGGCTGATTCCATATGCAGGTGGTGTCGCACTGGATATTGGAGCAGGTGTTGGTCGAGATGCGGATTATCTAGTTACTCGCGGATTTGAAGTTATTGCAGTTGAACCAGCGAACGAGCTTCGGAAAACTGCTCAGAGAAAGTATCCAAAAAGTGAGATCCAATGGTTAGATGACAAGCTGCCTGATTTGAAAAAAGTTGAGGCTTTGGGTGTCAAATTTGACCTGATTCTTCTCAGTGCGGTCTGGATGCATGTATCACAGCGTGAAAGGGGCAGGGTTTTCAGAAAACTTGCAAACCTGTTGAAGCCAGAGGGACTGCTAGTGCTTACCTTAAAGTCTGGTTCCTTTCCCTCTAATCAACACCATTATGAAACCTCTGATGCAGAAATTCTCAACTTGGCAATCGCTCAGTCACTGGAGTTGGTGCTTGATGATAAGGGAAACAAAGATCAGCTGGGACGCGATGGGGTGTTCTGGCAGGCTCTCGTTTTTCGTATGCCTGATGATGGCACTGGTGGGTTGCCGGCATTGCGTAACATTATTGTAAATGATGATAAATCGTCCACCTACAAACTGGCTTTGCTGAGATCCGTTATACGAATAGCAGATGCGTATCCAGGGATGGTGCTAGAGCGCAATCAGGAAAGAGTAACGGTTCCACTGGGATTGGTCGCACTCACATGGATTCAGTTGTTTAGGCCTCTTGTTTTGGATTGCGAACTCCCTCAGAGCAGTAACCCTAACAAGGGCTTGGGTTTTGCTAAGAAACCTTTTCGGGACCTTAGAAACCTACCGCAGGGTCACCTCGAAGTTGGGCAAGACATTGTTGGAGAGCTTGCCCATTCTTTGAGAAGAGCTTTAGCTGACGCTAAAAATACAATTTGTAACTACCCTGCGCACTACATTACAGATCCCTTTACCAATAACCCGATATTTGAAAGCAGTGCACAACGTTCACCGAGCAATAAGAGCTTCACACTAGATCAGGAGTTTCTTAGACAGTATGGGAGTTTCTACATTCCTAGATCAATTTGGGATGCAATGGAAAGGTATGCATGCTGGCTTGAACCCGCGATAACTGAGACTTGGGTTGGTATTATGCAAAAGTACGATAACAATCGCGGAGTTGTTCGAGATTTGGCTGAGTACTATAAACCGTTGATATGGGAAAAGGGACAGCGCAACACCAGCATTGCCAGGAAACTAGTGGAACAATGTATGAGTCGTGGTCAAAGTATTCACTGCGTATGGACGGGTGATCGTATTCGAGCGGTTGATATTGACCACTGCATTCCATATTCACTTTGGTCTAATAATGACTTATGGAATTTGCTTCCTGCTAAGCCATCCATAAACAGAAGCAAGGGTGATCGGTTGCCTTCAGCAAAAGCCATGGGACGTTCCAAGGAGTTAATCCTGAACTGGTGGGGTAGAGCATATATAGAAAGCGATTATGCTGGTCTCTTTGGCGCCCAAGCCCAGATTGCTTTGTCTGTTCCTTCGGGGCAGTCCATTGAACTAGAGACAATTTTTGGTGCACTGCAAATGCAAAGATTACGAATAAAGGATTTTCAGCAGTCCCGTGAATGGGAGCCTTGATGGTAGTTGAATTGGCATTGGATAGTGCTTTTTTTAACTCAAAAAATTTCCAGCGCCATCCGCTTACTCATCGACAATCAATACTTCTTCCAGCCCTTCTGGGATTACCAAAACGGTCGGAGGTTGTTCGGAAGTATTTTTCTTTACGAAAAAAACTCGAAAAGCGATTACCAGAGATTTTGGGCAACGCGCATTGCGAGGTTATTCGAAATCACTAAATGCCTATATGGTATGTAACGATGGTGTTATTGCTACAGTTGGCCACAGATACCAAAGGGTTGTACGTCACTGATATTTTTGACTGACCGGACGACCTGAATTTGCTTTTTGAATAGATACACGCCGTCAGCTTTGTCTTTGCGTTCGGCGTGTATGTATTGTTAAGTAAGCTGGCTAATTGATGACCCTTATTTCAGAGTCCAAACGTATCCATACCATCCGTCGGCACCCATTACCGAAATTTGATTGCTCTCATTGTTGTAAACAGCTGCTCCAACTATTCTCTCTGTACTTCCACAGCTTGATACGCTCACATCCAAGTATGCCTGGTTGAAGTTGGTATCGGGAACCCAGAACCAGCCGTCGAAATTGCAACCAAGATTTGTTGATCCAGTTACTTTCCCATCACTTTGAATGGTAGCCGAACCAATTATTGTGTCGTTGTTATCATGGATGGCGTACGTTCCAGCCATTTTTGCGGTATCCAAGCTATGTTGAAATGACGGAATTGTGGTGGCAATGAGTTTTCCATTGCCCGTGTAAGCCGCAATCAGTGCATCCTCATTAAATTTCCCACTTCCTGAGACGTCATTCCAGCCTCCGTCCACTGAGTATGTGGTCACATCAAACGCAAAACCATCGTTTGTAGTTACACGCCATTGGCCCATACCGACACCTGCTCTTGACTCATTTGCAGCAAAAAAAACCATATCACCATTAGCAAAAAGAGTGGCTATGCCGTACCCGGTATCCGGATATCCGTTGATTGGCTCCTCTAACACGGCCATGTACGTGCCATGTAAAGGGCTGTCAGAGCACTTCAATCCAGTAACCGATGCCAGTCGCTGCATGGGTATGGTTCCGTTGCCATAACCTGGTTCATTAGATGAGTACGACAAAGAGGCTGAATTGCAGTCGTTGAACGTCACGGTGGATGTTCCCCAGACTGACTCCTGAATATCATTGGGATTAAAGTCACCAAACACCATTCCTGTGTTGTAGTAAGTCGTTCCAGTCGTGCGATTGCCATTATTTTGACCAACCGTTATCAGGAACATCGGTGTGCCGTCAGTGTGATAGGTATACCAATAGACAATCGTTGTGTTCTCATCGAAAGTTACGACATTCAGGCCGTGACCACTTTGATTTGGATTGCTCCAAATACCACTTAACTTTGAGTTGATTTCGATTGCTGATGCGTTGAATGCTATAAGTAGTAGCAATAGACCAAATATACGTTTCATTTATATGTCCCCAGTAGGTGAAAAACTAGGCTGCATAGTGAAGTGTTAGATGGGTCTTTGCTTGACCTACGTTGCCAAAGTATTGACAGAAGGGGTTTTTACTAGATAAGCCTGTTTGTCAGTTTTTAATCAGTCTGCACAGACCAGCCACACTTGCCTTAAGGTCTAGTCATTAAGGCGAGAAAAACCT